>NZ_DAIUEE010000032.1:0-3576 GCF_036845285.1 Pseudoxanthomonas sp. | reverse complement strand
GCATGTGAAGCTCCTGTATCTGGCTGAAGGGACCATCCCTTCGACAAGACCCGAATGAAGCCTGTCGGTTGAGGCTTGCACGGTGGCACTTGGGTCACCGGAAACCCCCGAGGGGCCGGGGTGGTGCGGGCAGGGAGCGGCACGCGACCAACACGGCCCGGACCTGAGCGGGGTTGCGAGCCAGAGGCCGAACAGGCTTAGGGGATTGTCCGTCGAAGGGAGGTGCCTGAGCCGGGATCACGGGAAGCGGCAGGGCAGAACCGCTCAAACGAGCAAATGGCAGTGTCAGGCCCAGGGAGAAAGAAAACCCGGAAAGAGGGAGGGGCCATGTCAACAACTGCGTGCCAAAATTAAGCGACCGTTCTGTCGATGAGGGTCAGCGCGATGATTGAGGCGGGCTGCCGGGACAGACCGAAAGGGAACTGCCCTGCGAATGGTTGCAAAGTCGAGACGCCACCAGCGATCAAAAGAGCATGATGGAAATGGTTTGGGCTAAAACGTGCTGCGAGGTTCGATGCCACAACCGGGTTGCCGAGAAAGGACGACTCGGTTCGCAGGAAAGTGAACCCTCGCCGTCAATAAGAAGCCCGGCGATGCGCTTTGAGTAATGGTCGACCCGCAAGTACGGATCGTAAGGCTCAGCCCCAAAAGTACGATGCTTTGGCGTAAGCTAACAGGTCGAAGCAGAGTTGGCTGGCAGGATAAGACATCCACCGAAATCGAGTCCTCAAACTTCCGTTTTATCGCAAGGTCCGTCGGTGAGTTATAGAAGTCCGTTCTATCGCTCATGGACCAGCTCTGAAAATCCGACATAGCGTCGGATTCAGTTGCGCTTGGTAAGCATCGAACAGACGAGCTCTCTGACCCGACGAAGCCCTATCGCTGATAGCCCCGTCGCTGCTTCTGTGCAGCAAGTCGCATTAGCGAAGTAATCGCCTTGCCCTCGTCGTCATGGCGCTCAATCAATGATTGGCCGCGCGCACCAATTCTTCCCCATTCCCGTATGAGACAAGCCCGCCCGAACAAATCGCGCTGAACACTCAAACGATAATACCGCCGCATGTTGCGGGCCACGTCGATCCGACGCAGGTCAAGCGTCCTCGGGAAGATTTCGAGCTGACCAATTGAATCGAACATATAGGGCTCTCGCTGATTTTCTATACCATATAAGGTAGAATTGCGTGCAGTCATCTTCTTTCGTGCATCAAATGCAAGATTGGACCCGTTTGCCTAGTCGGACTGTATCCACATTGAGTCCAAGACGAGGATCAGCTATGGTGCTCCAGTATACCACCAGCCAGGAGATCTTGATGGGCGTCCACAAGCAGAGTGTAAGCTTTAGCGACACAGCCTTTGCGTTCGCGCGCGAACTTGTCGAGAGCGGTGAATACCCCAACATCAGCGCTGCCGTTTCTGGAGAAATGGCGCGTGCTCGGGCGGCACGGGAAAGGGAACGGGTTCTGTTCGAAGTCGAGGTGCAGCGGCGTCTCACGTTACCGCTAGAGGCCTGGGAACCCATAAGCGCAGAAAACAGCTTGACCGCGGACGCTCGCGCGCATCTGGCGCAGAGCGCGAGGGCGGGTCACGTTGAAGGCAACTAATGCGCCTAATCCGCCACCCTTTGGTCAAGCGCGACCTGCTCGAGCTTGTCGATCACATCGTTGAGTCGACGCAAGGCGACGTCGCGGCGGCATCGCGTCGTCTCGATGAGATTGACGCCCTTCTTGCCGAAATAGCAGCAAACCCAGGTTCGGGCATGAGGCTTGCTGCCCCCCTCGACGGATGGCTGGTCCGTCACGGAGGGCGTGGTCATCGCATTACGATCGTGTTCAAGGCCGATCCCCAACAAACCGACATTCCCCAAGTGGCCTGCCGCTTGACTTCAAGATCGCCTGATTTTGCTCGCTGGGCAAGCGTTTTTCGCCCCGAGCGGTGTCTGTCGTCGCGCAAACGGCCGAAGTCGGGTGGATCAAGCCTCGAACCCGCAGCATTCTGGCCCGGCAGAGCCGCTTCTCCGCGCGGCAGACGGACCTGTCCTGCCGCTTTCGTTCAGCTTGGGCATGGATCGTGGTCATGCGCATGACGGAGGCGTTCGAAGACGGCGGATGGCGGCAAGGACGGCCCGGACCATCGGGCCGGTGACGGCGACCTCGGCCAACTGGAAGGTAATGGCGCGGGCGTGGCGGACGACGCGGGCGCCGATCTTGATCAGCTTGAGTTGAAGGCTGGTCAACGACCAGTCCGCCATGGCCTCGGGCAGTTCGATGCAGCGCAGGAAGGTTGCCAGGTTGTAGGCCAGCGCGTGCAGTTGCAGCCGCACCTCGTTGTCGCGGAACTTCCGGCATGACAGCCGCGTCCAGCGAAAGGCATATTTGCCTTCCTTGATGTGCTGCTCTGCGGTGCCGCGCTGGTTGTAGAACCTCACCACCCAGTCTGGCTCCATCGGCAGGTTGGTGAGGATGAAGCCGACTTTGGGGAACAGCTCGCCCGGATGCCATTCGATCTTGGCGATGACGCGGCGCGGCTTGTCCCAGGACGCCGCCTGATACTCGAAGTCCTCGAAGAACCGTTTGACCTTGGTCAGCGAAGGCCGTCCCACGGGCCGTGTCAGCCGATGCGCGATCTTCTCGCGCAAGACGGCGTTGGCGGGCAGACGGATGGCGTAGAAGAACCTGGCTTCTTCCAGCCGCATATAGATCGCGGGGATCGCGTAGGCAGCGTCGGCCCGGAAGAAGCGTCCACCAAGGTCGCGGCCAGCATATCGGGCAATGACGGGATCAAGGACATCCCGCCAGCCATCGGCGCTGTGGACATTGCCGTTACGCAGGGCGCAGCGCTCCAGCATGCCAAACTGGTTGAACAAGAAGATGGGGTGATAGCAGGTGCAGTCGAAATGCCCGTTCCAGGCAGCACCTTCCTGATCACCGTGAGTGGGGCTGACCGAGCTGTCCATGTCCAGCACGATGTATTTCAACCCGTTGCGGTCATGAAACCGGTCGATCCATTGGCCGTTCAGATCGGCCAGCGCCGCCCGGTTCTCAGGCAAAGCCAGCGTCTCGGTCTCGAACCGTCCCATCTGCGATGCCGAAGCAGCCTGCGCCTCGACGGCCCTGCCGCCAACGACCTGACGCATCACGGGATCGAGGGCCAAGCGGTCGGCATCGTTCACATCCTCGTATCCGGCCAGTCGTCCGAAAACCGATTGCCGGAACAATCCGTCAAGCCGATGAAGCGTGTTCTTCCCGGTGCGGCTGTCTCGCAGCGCCTCCGACGCCAGATTGGACAGGCCGAGCACGTCATCAAGCTCGCGCATCACCAGCAGGCCACCGTCTGAACTGATCTGCGCACCACGGAACTCCAGACGCACACGGCGGTCGAAATCAACCCGATCTCCCCGCGCCAAGCCCGCACCCTCCAGGTGATCCATGAAACGCGCCCCTCGCAGCCGTCAACGCCATGATTTATATGCGAAATATCACGATTACGACAGCGAAATCAGCGACTTACTTGGAGAATGTGGGTTCAGGATTTGCGCGACATAAGGGGCGCGAAGGAATTTAATTCTGGATCACCAGA
>NZ_DAIUEE010000031.1:0-3794 GCF_036845285.1 Pseudoxanthomonas sp. | reverse complement strand
GACGCAGTGCGTTCTTCATACACGCCGTCCAGCCACAGCATGTGCAGGTGCACGTGTGAGTTTCTGGCGTTCGCTGGCGATGCGCTGGCGCTGCACTTCCACTTCCAGTTCCTGCAGCGTGGCGCGTTCCCGTTCCAGTTCATTGGCCAGTTCGGGCGAGTCGATCAGCGCGAGCGGATCGCCCTGCTTCACCGTTTCGCCGGCGCGGGTCTTGAGCGTGACGGTGCCGGCCACCGGCGCATACAGCGTGGGGCTGACGGCGGCGACGACGCGGCCCTGCACGGACACGTCGCGCAGCAGGTCGCCGCGTTCGACCGTGGCGAACCGCAGGCGCTCGGCCGAGACGGAACGCTCGGCACCGAACCAGCGTCCGAGCGTGGGCAGCGCGAACAACAGCAGCAGGACTGCAAGCGCCGCGGCACCGATGAGGACGTAGCGGCGCGTCTTCGCGGCCGGCGTGGCCTGGATGACGCGGTCTTGGGCGGAGGTGTCGCGGATCATGGGGCAGTCCAGCAGAAGTCGGACTTCGATATGCGAAGACCATGCCATTCCCAACATGACTTAAAATCAATGGCTTGCATACGATTTCCCGCCCGCCGCCGCTGTCCGGCCGTCCGCCGGACAGGC
The DNA here is from genome assembly GCF_036845285.1 of Pseudoxanthomonas sp. Classification (GTDB taxonomy): domain Bacteria; phylum Pseudomonadota; class Gammaproteobacteria; order Xanthomonadales; family Xanthomonadaceae; genus Pseudoxanthomonas_A. The sequence continues at coordinate 3,167 of NZ_DAIUEE010000031.1, read as the reverse complement.
GATCGGCGGCGGCGGACAGCGGCAAGGCATCCACGCCGATGCCATGCCCGGGGAAGGAGTTTTCCGCGGCTGTGATATTTCCCCCCGCCACGACGAATAACCTTCGCAACGGATCGATCCCCGATCCGCGCGCCCCACCGGAACCGCCGTGCCCGCACTCCCGCCGCAGGACCGCTTCGTTGCCGAGCTCGAACGGCACAAACCGATCCTCTACAAGATCGCCAGCGCGTACTGCGCGCGACGTGAAGACCGCGGCGACCTGATCCAGGACATCGTGATCGAGTTGTGGCGCGCATACGAGCGCTTCGACGGGCGCGCCAGCTTCTCCACGTGGATGCATCGCATCGCGGTCAACGTGGCGATCTCGTTCTACCGCGGCGAGAGCCGGCGCATCCGCGACGCGCTGCCGATCGAGGACTTCGCGCTCGATCTCGCCGCCGCGGACCGCGTCATGGACGCCGCCGGCGACGACGTGCTCGCACTGCGCCAACTCATCGCGCAGCTGGGCGTGCTTCGGATTCAACCTGCTCGGCCTGCTCGGCGCAACGACGACCGTCGTGCTGTTCGCCGGCGCGACGATAGCCAGTATCGTCATCGGCGTGCGCTTCCGACGCTCGCCCGAACGGTTTGCGGCGCGTGCCGAAGCGGCGCTCAGCTTCGGGGTCGCACGTCAGGCTCGAGAACTCGCCCGCCGCTTCCTCGGGCAAGCGCCGGCTCGTCATGGGATCGGGGATAGCCCAGGGAGCTGCGAACGATGAGACGTCAGTTGACGCTGTTTCTTCCGGAAGACGCCCGTTCCGTCGTGGAGCGTGTCAGGAAGCGGCTGGACCCGGTGCAGTACGCCCTGATCCGGGCGCATGTGACCTTGTGTCGGGATGACGAGCTATCGCCATGGCCGATGATTCGGGATCGACTGCGGTCGCTGAGCGCGCCGTCAATCACTCTGCAGTTCGGAAGACCACGGGTCCTCTCCGACGGCTGTGTCTTGCTTCGTGCAACCGAGGGTTGCGCAGCCTATCAGGATCTGAGGACGTCCATCCTCGGACCGGGCGCGAAGTCCCAGGGAGCTCACATCACCCTGTTGCATCCGAGGAACGCGTCGAGCGCGGTCTTCGTTCTTGAGGACATCGCCGCCGCGCTCCCTTCCCTCAGCGTGACGTTTCATGCGATCACCCTGATCGAACAGGAGGAAGTCGCGCCGTGGCAGGCCCGACGCTCGTATGCGCTGCAGCCTGAACTCGCGCGCGCATCCCGATAGCGCGGATCGAGAACACCTCACGTCAGGACGATGCCTCCCGTTCCTTACTCATCCCTTGGAAACGTCATGCCAGCCACGTCCTCGTACCTGGAGCCCTCGCAGGAACTCGCCCGCCTGTTCTTCTCGAGAATGATCGACGGACCGGTCGTCATGTTGAATCTGATGCGCTTTCGATCCGTTGCCGATTATTCGGCCTATCCCGCGATCGCACCGCCGGACCCGATTTCGGGCGAGGCGGCGTACCGGCGCTATGTCGCCCACACACGTCCGTTTCTCGAGCGTTCGGGCGGAAAGGTCCTTTTCGATGGGCGGGGAGGTCATTTTCTCATCGGGCCAGACGACGAGCGCTGGGACGCGGCCCTGTTGGTCCTTCAGGCGAGTGCCGCCTCGTTCCTGGCGTTCGCCTCGAATCCGGACTATCTCTCCGGCATCGGGCATCGCGTGGCGGCTCTGGAGGATTCGAGACTTCTTCCATTGGTTGCAGCGCCGGGCTGGCTCCCGGCAAACACGTGAGCAACCGGATGCCGAGACGCGATCCCACCCCAGCGCGACGAGATGGCGAGAAACGAAATGGGCACGAGTCACGGATGTCCGATCGCCATCCTCTGCCTTGCCAGGAGCTCCAGTTCACACGCCTGAACCGATCGTTCTCGAACCCTTCTCTCGGTAGGGCTCGGTACGCATCGGGCGTAGTCGATCACCGGGCATCCCCTGCCTGCCATTGGGTTCACACTTTCCACTCGAAGGCCAAGACATGAATCATGCAAAGCCGTACCGATCGCTCCACGTGGCATTCCTCCTGTGCTTCGTGTGCACGGCCATCGCGATGGAAAACGTCACGGTCGATGCCGAAACGCGGGAGTTCCTGCTGGCGTCGGCGGCGTCGGACTTCACTGTCAGTGAAGGGAATCGCCGGGTTGAAGTTCGCGACGTTCATCTTCGCTACCAGGAGGGCGACGACGGCACGATGTACTTCATGCTCTGCGGGCAGTTTCAGTCGACGGGCGAGGGGCGGATCCGAGGGTGGAGCGACTTCGCAACGATCAAGACGGAAGGCTATGAGCAGTGGCTCGGATCGCAGGCGAAGTCACACTGTCTGGAGGCAAAGCGCGCGCGCACGACAGCGGACCTTTCGGCCGAGCTGAACGCCCGATTGCCCGCGAGGTAACGGCGTGCGATCGGGTAGCCGACTCGCGTAATGGGTGCGGAACTCCTCGCATTGCGCGGCATCCAGTCGGGGCCTGGGCGGTCAAGCCTGCGTCGTGCCGGGACTTCCGCGTCGGGCATGCGGCGCATGCCGATACCGCACGGCCGATGATTGCCGATATACCGATGGGCAACGCCGTTGCGCCGCCGCCCAGTATCACGATACGCAAACGAAGGCATGGACATGATGAAAATCCAGTACATCAATGTGTTCGTCAGCGACCTGGCCGTCGCGACGCGCTTTTACTCAGAGGTGCTTGGCCTGACGCTCCAGTTTTCCTCGCCACAGCACCGCTTTGCCGCGTTCTCCGCGGGCGGCACAAGGTTGGGAATTGCTGTGCCGGATGCGGGACAAGAGGGTCTTGTTGGACGCCATACGGGCGTGGGGTTCTGCGTTTCCGATCTGACCTTGGAGCATTCCCGGATGGCGGCGTTGGGCGTGCATTTCTCGATGTCTCCGGCGAGGCAGCCTTGGGGAGGGTTCATGGCGATGTTCGAAGACCCGGACCGCAACGTCTTCTATCTGGATCAGGATGATCTCGTCGCCGGGTCGGGTCGGTAGACCCGATTCCGTCGGGCTGCAACGGTGTATCCGCATCGACACGCGCATCCCACGGGTTGAGCGGGTGCCATTCGTTGCGACACATGGGGTATAGGAAATTCAACCGCCCTTTTCGCCCAGTCTGCGCGGTAGCCGGAGGCG
>NZ_DAIUEE010000030.1:0-4680 GCF_036845285.1 Pseudoxanthomonas sp. | reverse complement strand
AGACTTCGATCCAGCAACTACGGCCCACTCTGGTCCGGAAAGGCTAGGAATTACCAAAAAAATTCACCTAACCTCTTTATATTCAACTCCTTGCGCGTCGAAAATCGCAAAACCATACGCGTGATTGAGCCTTGAGAGTATTATCTAAATAATCCTAATTTATTACGTATGCGTCAGAAACTTACACATTTGAGATTTCTGTACCAATCGTAAATTCATCAAGAAGTGCCACTCAAATCCACCCAAAAACAGTACACCAGACCATCCTAAAGTAAACCCTAAATCTCTCTTCTCTCTGGATTGCACATTCCAGTCAGGCCGCATATCTATCCACATGCACTGATCTGGCGATAGATCACACCTTCAGGCTTGACAGTGTTCTGCGCTGCGTCAAAACAGGCTATAGCGTTTGCTTCTTCCGTCGCCCTCCGGTCATGGAAGTTGGCCCTCGGATGCGCAAATCCCGTAGTGCCTCGCACTTTCGAGCTTGACAGGCACACGCGCTGCCTTAGCTCTAGCGCATGCAAAAATCAATTACCAGCCACCAGCCACCAGCTCCAACTCCAGATCCAGATCCAGATCGCCCTGGAGGGATTGCCCGAAGACCTGCCACCCGGCTATCCCAACGAGCTCGATTTTTCCCCGATCATGAGTCAGATCTCAAAACTCCAGCAACAGCACGTGATGCTCTGCTTGTCCTCATGGGTCTCACTTAACGCCTCTTGGCTCCAAGATCAGGGCTTTCTGTTGGACCGCAGCTGGCTACCCGATGGTCCCCGATCGGTAGTCATGGTCTATGCCGACAACGACATCCAGACGCGTCTGTTTGAAGAGGCCGGCCTACCGGCCACCCGACACGCCGCGGTCAGGCCATTGATCAGGCAGCTCAGCGAGGTAGCGTTTGAGCACCAGTGGCCTTTGATTGCCGAGGTGGTCTGCGACCTCAATGCCATCAAATGGAACCCTCACCACGCCCGCTGCGTGCTCATAGAAGCCTTGGACGACATCATGGAGGACGGCGAAGCCTGGCTCGATGCCCACTACGCCTATCGCCAGGCGGCCTCGCTGGACGGGCTCACGCCCCAGGCGCCCAACGAGCGCGCCCGCGGCAGGTTGTGAGCGGTGTGTGGTGTGGTGGATGTGATGACCCATGCACCGTCAATTGACGCAGGCGAGATCTGCGCTATCACTGAGGTGAACTCACAGCGGACCATCCATGCCCTGGACGCAAGACCACCTCATCCCTGCGCTCAATCTTCTGCCCACCTGCTTGGAACCAGAGGACGAGATCCCCAACTTTCACCGCTTGAAGTTGCGCATCGCGGTTATCGAGCGTCAGCACTTCATACTGAGCTTGCAGGAGTGGGTAGAGGTCAACGCGCACTGGCTTGGAACCCACGGACTGCGCCTGCACTCCGGTCGCCAGGACACCCACGATGGCCCCAGTACGCTGACCTACTTTGAGCGCTTCGATGACAAGCAGGCCCATACCGGCATTGACACTGCAGAGCGGGACGAACAAGTGGACCGGCTCATTGCCCTGCTCGACCTGCATTCCACCCCGATCAACGAAGCGTTCATCGGGCTAACGGTGGAAGACCTCAACCACATCAGATGGGACCCCCAGCATTTCCGACAGGTACTGGCATTCAAGATCGCCGATATCGTTCCAGATGCCTATACGTGGCTGGGACGCCACAGTGCAGCAGGGCAGGCCAAGTCTCTTCGATCCAGCACCGCTCCCCTGCGCCCCGGTCCAAGCCGACCACGCCTGTGAGCGCCTCAAACGATCTGCCTCGGCTGTAAGCAGCGCTAAGCAGTCTGGCGGGAGCGGCTCTTGAACGCTCACCGCCAATCCGGCTGAGCGAGCCGCTCATCCCAAAGCGTGCAAGACTGCAGACGGGGAAGAATTCCAGTTCTGGGGGCGGATATGTTTCGACGCATTGAGTCTGTTACTCAGGCCGCAGTGTGGGACGGCTTTGATGGGCGAGCTGGGGGCGCCCCGGATTTCGCCCGCTACAACCTCTTGTATGGCTGGAATGCCTCTGGCAAGACCACTTTGTCCCGCGTCTTCGCGCTGTTCACGCCCTCCGGATCTCCCCGGCTGCCTCTAGGCGCTCGCGCTCGCATACGCGTTGGGGAAGACGTTCTAGATAGCCAGAAGGACCAGGACCGCACACGGTTTCCGGTTTGCATCTTCAATCGTGATTTCATCGATACCAACCTCCAACGCGAGGACTACACCCGAGCCCCCGCCTTGTTCATCGTCGGCGCAGACAACATCAGGCTCAGCAATCGCATTGCCATGCTGACCAAGCGGCGCGAACGCGTTGCCACGATGTATCGCGCCGCAAAGAAGGCACAGGATGAGGCCACCACGGCACGCGAGAAGGCCGCTACGGACTTAGCACGCGAGTGCGGCAACGTCTTGGGTATTCGCAACTTCCGAGCCCCTGATCTTCGCGCGTTGGCTCAGAAGACCGGATCGCCTGCCGCGCACGTACTCGATGAGGCAGCACTGGACGCTGCCATCACGCAAGCCAGGGACCAAAGTGTTCTCAAACCTATTCTGAGCACCTTGCTAGCGCTTCCATCTCGCCTTCCGATGCCGCAGGACATCGAGGGGCTTCTGGCGAAAACGCCGCAACAGACAGCCATCAAGCGCCTGACCGACCACCCGGCCCTAAGCAACTGGATCCGAGCAGGCTTAGGCTTTCATGAGCACACCACCCACTGCGCATTCTGCGGCGGAGACGCGAAGCAAGCCCTTGAAGCCTACGCACGTCATTTCTCCGACGAGTATCGCCAGCAGGACGCGGCCATTTCAGCCGCGATCACCCAGCTTCAACAGCCGCGGCCGGCACCGGTGATACCTCATGAGCGGGAGTGGTCGCCCCAGGTGTGGCCCAAGGTCACCGCTGCACTCACGAACTATCAATCCTGGGAACAGCGAGAGAACCAGATCCATGCCGCATGGTTGGACCTGCTGCGTCAGAAGATCGAAAACATGGAGTCATCCATCGCCGTCGACGCGGTGGAGGACCGCCTCCCCGGCCTGACCGCCATCGTCGCCCAGCTCAACCAAGCCAAGGAAGAACACAACCTGGCATGCAATGAGATGGCAACCCGTCGCCAAGCATCTTCCGATGCCGTCAAAGCTCACTTCGCTGCCCGATTCATCCACGATCCTGGCGCAGCAGAGTTGGTCGAGAAGCTGGACCGAGCGGGCGATAAGCTGGGCAGGGTGACGGGTGTTGGCCAGCGTGTAGCACTAGGGTTGGAGGCAGCCAACACAGAGTTGCAGCGCAGCTCAGTGGCCGCCAGCGAGATCAACGGCCACCTAAGGCGACTTCTGGGAACGCGTCTGTCGGTTGAGCAAGCGCAAGACGGGCGCCTTCAATTCATGCGCGAGGGCACTCCCGCCACGAACATGAGCGATGGTGAGCGCACGGCGATTTCGCTGTCCTATTTCTTGGTGAGCCTAAGGCAGAGGGGCCAACTACTGAGCGATACCATCGTGTTTGTGGATGATCCTATTTGCAGTCTGGATGCCAACCATATCTACGACGTCTCTTCGCTCCTGACGACCCTGCTCATCGAGTGCAAACAGGCATTCGTCTCCACCCACAACTCCGAGTTCTTCAATGCGATCAAGCAGACATGGACCGATCGCACCAAGTTCAAGAAGGATCATGCCGGCTTCTTGATTCACCGTCCTGCCACCGGACACAGTCAATTGAGCGCACTACCCAGTCACCTGGTGAGGTTTCGCTCGGACTATCACCATGTGTTCTATTGCCTTCGCCAGATCCTTGCCAATGAGAGTCAGGATGTGGACGACTATATTCATTGCCCGAACTTGGTGAGGCGTTTCTTGGAGATGTATCTAGGGTTCCGAAAGCCCGCCGCCAGCGGCTACCAAGCCAAACTGGATGCGTTGTTTGACGATGCCGCACTGAGCGCGGCCGTGGCTCGCTACGCGGATGAAGGCTCGCACAGCGTTTCCACACTCAGGCTGCTTGAATTCTCCGACTTCCCTGCCATGTCCCGGGGCATGGTGGAGCGCGTCTTCTCGGCGCTGGAAGCCAAAGATCCCATGCATCATGCCGCGCTCATGGAGGCTACGGAGTGAAGCCACCAGTGGGATGCGCGCGCATAGGTATCCGAGTAGCGGCTCCCTTCTTGGTGGCTTTGCTCGCCAGCTGCGGCGGTAGCGGCTCGGGCCGCTACGCAGACTATGAGGATATGCAGGACTATCCCGAGGACGACTCTGACGCTCGAGAAGGAGCGGCCGAAGAAGCACGGCAGGAGGTCTTTAGCAGCCGCGGCGCCGACAGTAATGGAGTGGGCGCCGAAACCAGCAGTGTCGATGCCTTCTCGGTGGAAGACGCTGGAAACTATGTATGCACCAAGGATTGCTCGGGGCACGAAGCCGGCTTCTCCTGGGGGCAGGATCAGGACGCCACGAGCGCGTCCGACTGCACGGGCAATTTCAGCTCCTTCATCGAAGGCTGCGAAGCGTTCGTTCAAGCCCGCCAAGAGCAGGCTGATCGACTGGCGCAGGATGCAGCAGAAGAAGCTGCGCAAGACGCTTACGATAATTATGAGAGTGACCGCGGTGAGGAGGGTTCTACCCCGAAATCACGGACGGTTGTGAAAGAGCTTGGAACTTCCGATCGC
>NZ_DAIUEE010000029.1:0-5260 GCF_036845285.1 Pseudoxanthomonas sp. | reverse complement strand
CGCCTCCGGCTACCGCGCAGACTGGGCGAAAAGGGCGGTTGAATTTCCTATACCCAGTCGCCTGGCGCTGTGCGGCGGCACCCACAACATGTTGGCGCCGAGTGTGGCGTTCCTGCAGCGCTGCTTCCTTCCGCTACTGGAACGCATGGGTGCGAAAGTCGAACTCGATGTCGAACGGGAAGGCTTGTTCCCGGCGGGGGGTGGACGCGTCGTCGTTCGTATCCGCCCGGCCAGACTGCGCCCTCTGGTACTGAACGAACGCGGGGCTCGCGTCGCCATCGGCGCGGAAGCGCTGGTGGCCAACGTTCCCGGGCACGTTGCTGCGCGCGAACTCAGCGTCGTGCGCGACTGTTTTCCGGTCTCGCCCGAGGAGAGCCATATCCGTGTCCTAGGTCATGACACCGGTCCCGGCAACGTCCTGTCGCTTTGGGTTCAACACGAGGCCGTGACGGAACTCGTGACGACCTACGGCGAGCGTCGTGTGTCGGCGGAAGCGGTCGCTGAACTACGCGAGAAGGACGGATCGCTCGAACAGATCAAGCCAGGCTCGGTGCTCGCGATCGTCGAGCGTGTGATGGACGAGTCGGCTCCACAGGCGCTTCGTGGCGATCTTCTCGAATTGCTGAACAGCCTCGACAAGGCTGCAGGCCCTGCGTCAGAGCAACTTTGGGAGCTGGCCAATAGGCCCAATGACAAGTTGTCCCTTCCCGCCGCGCAAGTCGTGATGCGGGTAGGCAGCGCTCATGCGCTTGATGCCGCGGTCCTCCTGCTCGAACGCTCCGACATCGAGCTTTCGATGTTGCCGCAGAGCTTGTGCTCGACACCGAACGCCGCAGTTCTCTTGGGTCCACCGGCGAAGAAGCGATTATCTGGGATCAACTGGTCGGAAGCGGGAGAGGCCGCGAAGTGGCTTGGTTGTCTCGATCCGATCGGCAATGCGGCGTTGCTCCGAGCCCATCTCAACCATCCCAGTTGGGAAACCCAGATTGCTGTGATCGCTGCGCTGGCTCCGTCGGCACAGTCCGATTCGAACACTCAGAAGGAGCTGCGCAAAGTTCAGCGCATGCATTGGTCGGGCCTGGTGCGCCAGAGGGCAGGGGAGTCGCTCCACCCACGTCAGCCCGAGGGCAACGCAGCCGACGAGATCCAGACGATCACGTTCAACTGCTTCCATCGGTGTCTGACCGATCATCTTCGCCGATGCGGAGACGAGCACGGCATCGTGGATGGACTGTACGTCAGCCCCAGCATGGGCGAACTCAGCGTTGAATGGGAGCGAGCGCGCCGTGTTCCAACACCCGCCGGGTTTCCCGTGGAGGTGCCTGAAGATGGTCGGCCGGAATACGGCACGAGTACGTATCTGCGCGTTGAGAACGGGTGGCTGTATGGAACGGACCGTTGGCACTACGACGGCGTCGTCGGATTCGTCGACGACCAAGGGCGCGAGTCGGCACTTGGAGAATGGGGCGAGGACGTCGTTGCCTTCGTCGATACACCACACTTCGGTACAGTGATGCTCGGCAGTTCGATTTTCACCGTGGGCGATGCCGGTCTCTTGGCGCAGATAAAGCGTACTGGTGATGAAATCTCGCTCCTGCCGCGCCTCACGCTACCCAGCCCGCCTTGGGGTTGGGCCTTCGCACCGAACGGTACGTTGCTGGTCGCTGATCCGTATGAGGCGGTGGCCGTGCTCGAGGATGGCAGCATTGAATCTCTGGCGTGTCCGGTACGAACGTCTACGCCGCAACCGCGCAGTCTGCTCGCGATGGCAAAGGCGGCGCCTCGCGCCTTGGGTGAGCGAGCCCAACGCGACCTGGACGATGCACTAAGGCTGCATGCGTCGGCGTTCGCGGCAGAGAAAGCACGCGCTCAGCAACTGGACCTGGACCCCGGCCACCGACAAGCCGCAGAGACGCCGAAGAACGTGAAAGGTTGGCTCGATCATGCACTGGATCAATGGCTCTATGCGTTCCTGGAGGCAGGACGCGCCGACGAGGCACTTCGCGTATTGGAGTCGATCGCAAGCGACGTCGCGACAGCCACGCCGGGCAGACGATTCCAAGTTTATGCGGCGGCGGGCCAACACGAACGAGCACGCGCGCAGTTCGAACCGACGTCCGATACAAAAGACGGTCCCGCGCTCAAGATGCAGGCGATGCTGGCTCTAGCCGAAGGTCGTGCTGCCGACGCCAAGGCGGCGCTCGGTCGCATTGTGGAACTGGCTGAGAAATCCCCCGTTCGGCCGGATGATGACCCATACCTCCCGCTGCTTCATGGGCTGATCGCCAATGATTGGCCGAAGACCGATTTGTCTTCGGACGACGCAAGCACTTGGCCTGGTCCGATCGTCGAATATCTTGCGGGTCGATCAACGGAAAAGGCTCTAGTTCGGGCGAGTCACACCCGCGATGGCCGTGCCGATCGAGAAAAGGTGTGTGAGGCGCTTTTCTTCAATGGCCTCAAGCTGACTTCGGAAGGCAAGTCACGCAGAGCGCGTGAGCAGTTCCGCGCTGCTGCCGAACTGCAGGTCCAGCACTTCCATGAACATGCCGTGGCAATGACCGTCCTTGGCAAGCGCGTCCGATGTCCGGGACGAAGCAAGTCTCCCGCTTGCACTTGTCCATGCGTCAGCTCTTTTTGGCGCGCCGCTTCTGCGGCGACGCGTCCGAAGCAGCCTTCGACGCCTGCAGTTCGCGGAAAATCCAGGTCGCCCATGCGACGGGATTGAGGCGGGCGTCCGCTGGCACTCCGGTCACTATCTGAAAGGCTTCCTCGGCGCGCGCCTTCGCGTGGTCTGAATGACCTATCAACGCGAGCAGTGGGCCGCGGCCTTCGGGAGCACCAACCAAATTGGCCGCCTCAGAGCGGAGCGGTGCGAGGCTAGCCTCGTCCTGCGCTTCAGCGACGAGATCTCGAATGCTCCGGTCATTGCCGTGCTCGGTCCCAGGTAGCCGCAGCACCGCCTCACTGAGCAAGGCGGTGACGCTGGCGGGGGAAAACAATGGGACCTCGTTGAACAGATCTAGCGCCATGTGGGCAGCTGCGACGGTGACAGGAAGTTCGCGATAGCTCTTTCGCGCCGAAGTAGAGAAGAAAGCTTCTTTCCACCACAGCAGGTTGGTGCGGCGCTGCAGGCCTGCGGTCGCGACACTTACAGCCTTGAGGGTATCGTCGACATAGGTAGATACGCTCTTCGCCAACTGGTTGAAGGGTGCGGCCAGATCCGGCTGCGTGATTTCGATCTCTGCGACCACAGCATCGAGCGTATCGGCGATCGCGTCTGCTGACAAACGTCCGAACTCATGGACCCAATGCTGGTTTTGCTGTGGCCAATGCTGGTTTCCGCCGGTTGCGAAATTTTGTCCCCGCTGGGGATCGTGAGTTTGGGGGCCAGCGGCCGCCCTCATTCTCTGCTCAAGCTTGGTTCGCTCCGTAGTCGCCGCAGTCACGCTCGGTGCCTCGATCTGCGGCGGCACGTATGACATCGGCGCAACCGATATCGACGCCGGAGTCGTCCACTCCGCCTCGGCGCGGATATCCACCTGCGCCTCAATGCGCGCGACGACATCCACCCAGATACCGCGCTCGTTGTCCGCACGCAGAAGCGGCAGGGCGTTGCGGGCAGACGCGACGAAGCAGACGCCAACGCGATCGTCATCCCCTGCGGCTGTCATGAGAGCGTCAAGCAGAATCGCCCGGATGACAGCGATCGGAGTGGAAGAAAAGGTATTGCGATAGGTGGTCCACCGCGCCTGAAGTGCGGCGAGTGCCTCAACGACAACAGGATCGCTCTCCGGCGCTTCGGGATCGAATGCGATGAGAGAGAAGCGCAGAGCCTTCGATGGCGTCTTTTTCAGCGCGTTTGCGAGATCCTGGGCCGCCTGCGAAAGCTTCTCAAGCTTGGTATCTTCCCCTCCAACATTAATGAGTCCATTGTTCAGAAAGCGTAGAAGTACAGAATCGTCCATTTGCTCTCCTATTGCAGCGTTTGGTTTTGTTCTACACGCAAAGATGATGTATTTGAACTCGAACCACGACACTGCAGGCAATCGCGCAGGGAAACTGACGCTCGTGACGCCCCCGGTTCTTGAAACCCTGCTCTCGCTGTTGAGATTTGCTGTTACTTCAGGAGACGCGCTGCGGGATTGTCTTCAGCTTGCCCTGCCTGAAAGTATCCCACGACGCTCGCTACCGAACGATGCTCAGTCATAGCCATCACCGCCGGAAGCGGCACCCCCTGTTTCCCAGCCTCGGTCACAAAACCAGACCGAAGGCTATGCGCCCCAAAGTCCCCGTTAAGCCCCGCCAGTGCCGCCCGCCGCTTGACGATCTTCGCTACCGAACCAGGGAGTAGGGCGGGGCCGACCCGGTTCTTCCAGATGCGCCGAAAGATCGGCCCCTCCGAAATCTTCGCCGCCCCAAGCCACTCTGCAAGCGCGACGGCACTGCGCCCAATGATCGGTTTATCCGGTGTGGATCCGGCGGTCACACCGGATTGCTGTGTCTTGCTGTGCTCCAAGCGATAGACATAGTTCTGATCACCGGACTTCCGAAGGTCCCGCATATCCGCTGCGGCAATCTCGCTACGCCGACGTCCGCCGCTCGCAAAGCCAAAGCAGAGTAGGGCGCGATCGCGAACTCCTTCGAGAGAGTCATCGCAGGTCGCCAACATGGCCTCCAGTTCCACGCGAGTAATCGCGGTCTTCTTGCTAGCACGTTCACCGCGCTTTACTGAGGATCGTCGAGCGCGACTTAGCAAGGTCCGTACGGTGGGCAGCTCGCAGGGGTTGTCGAGACGCTTGAGCTTGTGAGCTGTCGATAGCACGGCAACTCGCTGGGTGACCGTGGACAGCTTCAGGGTCCCGAGACTCGCCTTGAGGCCCGCTGCGACGAGTGCTGCGTCCACCTCAGTGGGAAGCTCCGTGACATACCCGGTCTTGCTCTTGCGCACGATGTGATCGACGAGAAACTGAATCACCGTGGCTTCACCGACCGGAAGCGTCATCTCTGCTCCGTAGCGCGCCTGATACCAGCCCGCCCAGTAACGCAGGGCAGTGGCGTAGCTGCGTGTGGTGTTGGCGGCCGCGGCTTCGGCCAGCAACTCGCGAACAGCGTCGGCAGCCTTCGCCGCCAGCTGGTCCGGAAGGAGCAGTGCGGAGGCCGCGGCCGGCACAGCAAAAATAGCGTGTTTTCGTTTCATACTATGTAGTCGGCCCTGCAAAATTCATCCAGCAACCGCGTGAGCGACAGCCCACCGATG
>NZ_DAIUEE010000028.1:0-7248 GCF_036845285.1 Pseudoxanthomonas sp. | reverse complement strand
TTCGATCCAGCAACTACGGCCCACTCTGGTCCGGAAAGGCTAGGAATTACCTTTCATTTACCAGCGCGACGGCGATGGTGCGGTCAGCTACACGATCGACGGTGGCGCCACCGTCAGCTACTGGTACGGCCATGCGTTCGATCTGAAAGGAAAGCATTACTTCACTGGCTTCGGCAGCAAGAGCCAAGGCGAGGGTCCGGAGGGCGACAACGGCATGATGGATCCCGAATATGTCGCCATCTCGCAGGCGACCTTCACGCGTGTCGAGAATGACGGCAAGCAGGAATGGTCGAAGCCGGATACCGACGGCTATGTCGGCGAGTTCGGCAGGATGGGCCGACCCGAGCAGATCGATGAGGCGAGGAAGTCGCAGTCGTTCACGACGGGCGATGGGCGCTACCTGTTGGCAGTGCCCACCCGGGATTTCATGAACGGAACCGAGGTGGGCATGTTCAGCCTGCTGCTGTTCGATCCAGGCAGTGTGGACAAGCTCGGTTTCAGGCAGTGGGGCTACCTGGGAAGTATCCCTGTCAGCGACGACAACAGCGACGCATGCGATGGCGGGCAAGTGATGCCGTGTGTCGCCAGCACCGGAACGCTGACGTTCGAGCAGGTCGGTGATGGCCTTCCCCGCCTCAAGGTGTCGTCCAAGGGAACGACCATCGCGTCGCCCGGAAAAGTCCGCGACATGACGGCAACAGACGACGTGGTCTATACCTTCGACGAGACGAGCGAACGCTACGGCAAGTAATCCGATTTCCAGTTGACCGACTTGCATCAGGCCCACGGAGGGGCCCGGTTGACGTCCTGCGACCTCTCGGTCGCGTACATCAGCAAAGGAGCCAACGATGGCCAGTCAGTACACCCGTGAACAGATCCTCGACATCATCGAGAGGCAAGCGCAGGAAAGCGGCATTCCGCGCGAGGATTTCCTGCGGTTCACCTATATCGAGACGGGCGGCCGCTTCAATCCCGACGCGAGCAATCCCAGCGGCGCCAAGGGCCTGTTCCAGTTTATGCCGGACACCGCCGAACAATATGGAATATCGGGCCGGGAGTTCGATCCAGTGGCAAACACACGCGCGGCGGCGGCGTTGTACTCCGACAATCTCGGCGACATCTCGCGTGGCCAGGCCCGCAGCGGTCACGATTTCCTTTCCGGAAACGAGACGCCGAGCGGACTGGATCTCTACCTGGCGCATCAGCAAGGCGCCGCCGGCTACGCGTCCATCCAGAATGCCATCGAGGACGGCGAATTCACGCGCACCAATACGCGCAGGAATATCCTCAACAACATCAGCAACCTCGATGTAGAGCGTCTGACCGGTCGCGCACCTTCCGACCTGCGTGGACTCAGTGATCGCGATCTGGCGACGACATACGCGCAATACTGGAATGGCAAGTTTGCCGCCATCAATATCCCCGATCGCGGTATCCAGGCGGGTCAGCCCGATGCCGCCGTCCGTGAGCGTACGTCGCCGCTCGCCGACGGCGTATTGCAGAGCGGCGAACGTGGCGAAGAAGTGCGCGCCCTGCAGACGTCGCTGAACCAGCTAGGCTTCCGCGATGGTCGGGGTGCGGAACTGGAGACGCGTTCGGGTATCTACGGGGGCAAGACGCAGGAGGCAGTGCGCGCCTTCCAGGTCGCCAATCAATTGGAAGCCACCGGCAACGCCGATGAACGCACGCGCGAAGCGATCGCGCTGCAACTCGCGTTGCCGGAACAGGAGCGCAATCGTGCCCAATCGGTGGAGGCGCAGCAGCGCGAGGGCGGGCTGGCGTGGCCTACACCGGGTAATCTCGACATCAACCAGGCCGACAAGCCGCGCGAAGGTCGGGGCGAATTCGGGACGCCGCGCAGTGGTGGCCGCCGCCACGGCGGCATCGACATCGAGGGTAACGTCGGCGACCCGGTCGTGGCCGTCGCGGGCGGTACCGTGGTGGTGCGCCCGAACAACGATGCAGCCGGCAACACCGTGCATGTGCGGCATGACGACGGCACGCTGACCAAGTACTTCCATCTCGACGAGTTCAGCGTGCGAAATGGCCAGCGCGTGGAAGCCGGGCGGCAGATCGGCACCATGGGCCGGACCGGCAACACGCCTGCACAGGGCGACACGCACCTGCACTTCGAAATGTGGCGCGACGGCCGGCAGGTGGATCCGCTGCTGCACCTGCAAGGCACGGAGCGCGATGCGGCCGTGCCCGCACGCGCGACCTCGGCCGAGGTGCTGCGTGATGGAGTGTCGGGCGCGTCGGTGCGCGAACTGCAACAGCAGCTCAACCAGCTGGGCTACCGTGGTGCCGATGGCCAACCGCTGGAGACCACGTCGGGCAAGTTCGGTCCGCAGACCCAACACGCGTTGCGTGCGTTCCAGGAGGATCGTGGGCTGAAAGTGGATGGTGAGTACGGCGACCGCTCACGTGCTGCGATGGCAACGGCCACGCCAGCTGTGGTGCGCGACGCGACGCCCGCGGAAAGCACGTCGCAGAGTGCGCGGGGCGAGGATGCGCAGCGCTCGTTCGTGGACCGCATGTTCTCCGCCATGCATGGCGGCGACGACCGGGCCATGCGGCAGGCGCTGGACGACTATCTGAAGACGCCGGCGGGCCAGGGCTGGCAACAGAAGGAGCAGCACGTCGCGGACCAGCAGGTCGCACAACAGCGCGACCAGATGGGTACGGCCCGCTGAGAACGTGCGGCAAGGTGCGCGGGCCGGCCAAGCCGGCCCGCGTCTCCGTCACAGGTGCGTGCGGAGCGAATCAGCTGAGCCAGGCGCGTCCGATCTGGTACAGGCTGATGCACAGGACCAGTAGCCCGACCACTTTCAGCACGATGCGCTCGGAAACGTGCCGCACGAACCAGGCCGCGAACGGTGCGGCAATGGCGCCGCCAACCAGCAGCCCGAGCACGATTTCCAGATGCTGCACACCGATGGTGAACAGGAAAGTCAGCGACACCACCAGCGTCACCACGAACTCGGAGGCGCTGACCGTGCCGATGGTGGTGCGGGCCTGCCCGCCGCGTGCCAGCAGCGTGGAGGTAGCCAGTGGCCCCCATCCGCCGCCGCCGGTGGCATCCAGCAGCCCGGCGAAGAAGCCCAATACCGGCACGCGCTTGACCTGTTCGCGCGGCATCCAGCGTCCGAAGGAGCGCACCAGGATCAGTACGGCCAGCGCCAGCAGGTACAGATAGACGAACGGACGGATGGCATCGCCCGGCAAGCGGGTGAGCACATAGGCGCCAATCGCACCACCGATGGAGCCGGAGATCGTCAGACGCCAGAACAGCCGCTTGTCGATGTTGCGGAAGTAGGCATGCGAAGCGCCGGAGACGCCCGTGGTCACTACTTCCGCGGCATGCACGCTGGCGCTCACCGCGGCAGGCGGCAGGCCCATGCTCAGCAGGATGGACGAGCAGATCAGGCCGAACGCCATGCCGAGCGCGCCGTCCACCAATTGCGCGCCGAGCCCGATGAGGACGAACCAGAAAAACGCGCTTCCAAACTCCATCCCGAGGCATCCAGTCGGCGTGGGGCGCCGTGGGTATCGGGAAACAGGATACAGGCCGTGGGTTGATCACGCCGCGTTCGGCGTGCCGTGATCGCAGCGAGGTTCCGGAGAAGCCGCGGACGCATCAGAGCGCATGCGCTTCGGCGTGGTGCCTGGTTGTCGTCGGTTCCAGTCGCATGCAGCCCGCGATAGACCGGCGGGACAGCGACATCGTCGACGGCGCGATGCTCTGCGTTGCGGGTGTCGAATGATTGGCGGTGGAAGGCGCCCATCGCGGCAGGCCCCTGAAGGCCGGCCGCACGCCTATGCGGTCAGCGGGTGCCGTACAGCACGACGGTCTTGCCGCGCGCGTGCAGCGAACCGTCCGCCTGAAGCTTCTTCAGGACACGGCCGGCCATCTCGCGCGAGCAACCCACCAGACGGGCCAGCTCCTGCCGCGAGACACGCAGTTGCGTGCCCTGGGGATGGCTCATCGCTTCCGGCTCACGTGCCAGGTCGTGCAACGTGCGCACGATGCGGTCGGTGACGTCCAGGAACGCCAGGCGGCTCGCCTTGCGGCTGGTGTCCAGCAGGCGTCGCGAGAGCTGGGCGCCGATCGAGTACAGCAGCTTGGGCGCATCGGCCGACAGCGTGCCCAGGAAGAGCTGGTGCAGGCGCTCGTAGCTGACTTCCGCCAGTTCGCACTGGGTGCGCGTGCGCAGGATGACTTCGCGTCGGTCGGACTCGATGAACAGGCCCATTTCGCCGACGAACTCGCCCGAACCGAAGTAGCCGAGGACCAGTTCGCGGTCGTCGTCTTCCTCGGTGATGATGCTGACCGAGCCGCTGACCACGTAATAGAGCGTCCCCGCCGGGTCGCCCGGCCGGAAGACATCGGCGCGGGCCGGGTAGCGACGCCTGTGGCTGTGGGCCAAGAAGCGCTCAAGCGTGGCGTTGTCCGGCGTCAGCGGGCTGGCGGCGGTGCGAGCGGGGGCTACAAGGGGGATGCCTGGGCTCATGGTGGTCACGGCTTGTAATTCAGGAAGCTTAGTCCGAATACGTAGCCCACGGCAAACGCAGGCCATGCAAGGGCTGGGCCAGTATGGTGCCGGCGCACCGACGGGTGGCGCGCGGACATTTCGCTGTCACCCCTTATGACGCATAATCCGCCCCCTCATCCGACTCCCCCGACGAGGGACCACCGCCGTGGTAAAACCCCTGCCTCGCCTGCGTCTGCAAGGTTTCAACAACCTCACCAAGGCGCTGAGCTTCAACATCTATGACGTGTGCTACGCCTCGTCCGAGGACGAGCGGCGCCGTTACATCGAATACATCGACGAGGAATACAACGCCGATCGCCTGACCCAGATCCTGACGGACGTGGCGGAGATCATCGGTGCCAATATCCTGAACGTGGCCCGCCAGGACTACGACCCGCAGGGCGCGTCGGTGACGATCCTCATCTCCGAGGAGCCGGTGATCGACAAGAAGGATGCGGGCAAGGAGATCATCTCCGATGCGGTGGTGGCGCACATGGACAAGTCGCACATCACGGTGCACACGTATCCGGAAACCCATCCGGACAACGGCATCGCGACCTTCCGTGCGGACATCGACGTGGCGACCTGTGGCGTGATCTCGCCGCTGAAGGCGCTGAACTACCTGATCGAGAGCCTGGA
Organism: Pseudoxanthomonas sp.; assembly: GCF_036845285.1. Taxonomy (GTDB): domain Bacteria; phylum Pseudomonadota; class Gammaproteobacteria; order Xanthomonadales; family Xanthomonadaceae; genus Pseudoxanthomonas_A. Next base: position 2,077 of record NZ_DAIUEE010000028.1, on the reverse strand, counting down.
ATCCGACATCGTCATCATGGATTACCGCGTGCGCGGCTTCACCCGCGACGTGAAGGGCAAGAAGCACTACATCGACCACAAGATCAATTCGATCCAGGATTTCCTGGCCAAGAACATCAAGTCACGCTACGAGATGCTCGACGTGAATGTCTACCAGGAAAACATCTTCCACACGAAGATGCACCTGAAGGAGTTCGACCTCGACAACTACCTGTTCGAGGAGAAGGCCAAGAACCTGTCGTTCAAGGAGCGCATGAAGATCGAGGCGCGCCTGAAGCGGGAGATCGAGGAGCTGTACCACGGGCGCAACCTGCCGGAATGACGGGTTGGCGGCCGGTGCGGGTTACATCCGGTTCGGATGGCCTGCGCCAGTCTGACCGTACACATGGCGGGACGACCCGCCCGCGGCGCGAGCCGCGCATCAGGACCGACGGCGGTCCGGAACGCGAGTTCCGGGCCGCTCTTGCGTTGTGGCCCGGGCAATCAACCTGAGGAGGTGACGTATGGCATGGGTCTATCTGGTGTTGGCGGGACTGCTGGAAGTGATGTGGGCCGTGGGCCTGAAGTATTCCGAGGGCTTCAGCCGGCTGGGGCCGAGCGTGGTCACCGGCGTGGCGATGGCGGGCAGTTTCTGGCTGCTGGCGGCGGCGTTGCGGCACATCCCGCTGGGAACGGGCTATGCGATCTGGGTGGGCATCGGCGCCGTGGGCACGGCCTTCGTCGGCATGTGGCTGTTCAAGGAACCGGCGACCGCCGCGCGGCTGGCCTGCATCGGCCTGATCGTGGCGGGCATCATCGGCCTGAAGCTCGCGTCGTAGCGTGCGCCGCGCGCACGACCGCATGAACCCATGCGTCGCGCGTCGCCAGCGAGAATTCAGCACGTTGGGTGGACCTTGGCCCGCCCCCCGGAACGCTCCGTCGACGCGGCAGGCCGGCTAAGCGTCGCCGCTGAAAAGCGTGGGTACGTGGAATCGGCGATGGTGCGCCGAGGCGCGCCCTACAGCCGGTATGCGACGGCCTTCATCAGCTTCGAGGCGCCTGCCATCAATGCCGGGATCGGCGCAGGCAGGAGGCGGGCGCCGGCCTCTTCGGCATGTTCGGCGTGGCGGGCTTCGTCGGCCTTCATCACCTGCAGGATCTCGCGGCTGCGCAGGTCGGCCGGCGGCAGGGTCTCCAGGTGCTCATCCAGATGGGCTTCGACCTGTCGCTCCGTTTCCACCACGAAGCCCAGGCTCCAGCCGTCCCCGCGCAGGCCGGCGAGCGCGCCGAGTGCGTAACTGCCGGCATACCAGAGCGGATTGAACAGGCTGGGCCGGCTGTCCAGTTCGCGCAGGCGGTCGGCGCACCAGGCCAGGTGATCGGTTTCTTCCTGGGCCGCGTCCAGCAGGTGGGCACGGGTGGCATCGTCGCGGGCCACGGCGGCCTGGCCGAAGTACAGGCCCTGGGCGCAGACCTCGCCGACATGGTTGATGCGCATCAGGCCGGCAGCATGGCGCTGTTCGGCGGGATCGAGAGCGACCTCCGGGGTGTTCCCCGCCGGATTGGTGCGCTGGGCCGGCGGATTGCCGAAGACGGTGTCCAGGCCGCGTTGGGCTTCCACCAGCCAGTGGTCGAGGGGGGAGAAAGTCCGCGTGTTCATGCGGGCATTGTGCCGGCTCCCGGGCATGGGCGCTTGCCGCGGGAGGTCCGTCCCGGCTCGGGTTGGGCCGACTTGCGCACTGCGGCAAGCCCCCGTACAATCCCGCCTCTTCCGTTCCACCCTTCACAACGCGTGGCAAAGTTCCGCCCGGGAAACCGCGGAATCCGCCCGACCAGACACATGAGATCCACATGAGCACCTTTACCGCCAAGTCCGAGACCGTCCAGCGCGACTGGTACGTCGTCGACGCAGCAGGCAAGACCCTCGGTCGCCTGTCCACCGAGCTGGCCCGTCGCCTCCGCGGCAAGCACAAGCCCGTCTATACCCCGCACGTCGATACCGGCGATTACCTGGTGGTGATCAATGCCGAGAAGATCCACGTGACCGGCAACAAGCTGGCCGACAAGAAGTACCACCGCTTCACCGGCTACATCGGCA
>NZ_DAIUEE010000027.1:0-7725 GCF_036845285.1 Pseudoxanthomonas sp. | reverse complement strand
CATCGTGCAGATGGACGAGACCACCCAGCAGAACGCGGCCCTGGTGGAAGAAGCCACCGCCGCCGCCCGTTCGATGGAAGAGCAGGCGCAGTCGCTGACCGAGTCGGTATCGGTGTTCAAGCTGCAGACCACGGTCAGCGCACCGGTACGCAAGGCGGCCACTGCATCCAGCGTGGCGGCGCCCAGGCCGGCCGCCAGGGCCACCGCCCGCACGCCGGTGGCGCGCAGGCCCGAACCCGCGCTCGCCGACGGCGACTGGCAGGAGTTCTGATCCAGGCCACCGCACGCGACCCGGTATGCCGGGTCGTGCGCGGCATTCTGCGGGGCATCGCTGCCATGGTCGGCAACCTGTTGACGCCCTGGATGCACCGACGCATCACGCAGGTGCGCATCCGCCGGCCGACCATGTGCGCAAGCGTTCGATCGCCTGAAGCCCGTGGCGTTAACACCTCGCTTGCTAGACTCGATCCTCCATGACGTCATCGACTTCCGACTGACTCAATTCCATGGAGATCGAAGCTATGCGCAAGGGTTCGGCCTTGTTGGTCGACGCACTCGAGAACGAAGGCGTGGACCGCATCTTCGGGGTACCTGGCGAGGAGAACCTCGACTTCCTCGAGTCGCTTCGCACCTCGCGCATCGAACTGGTCCTGACGCGCCACGAACAGGCAGCGGCCTTCATGGCCGCGACGCACGGACGGCTGACGGGAAGGCCCGGCGTCTGCCTGGCCACGCTGGGTCCGGGCGCGCTGAACTTTTCGACAGGCGCGGCCTATGCGCACCTTGGCGCCATGCCGATGATCCTGATCACCGGCCAGAAGGCGGTGATGAGCGCCAGGCAGGCGCGCTTCCAGATTGTCGACATCGTCGCGTCGATGAAGCCCCTGACCAAGATGACGCGCCAGATCGTCAGCGCGGCGGCGATCCCCACGACGGTACGCGATGCGTTCCGCGTGGCGATGGACGAACGGCCTGGCCCGGTGCATCTCGAACTGCCGGAAGACGTCGCCGCGGAGGAAGTCGACGACGCATCCATCATCCCGGTGCATCCAATCGAGCGCCCGCTCGCCGCTCCTGCCGCACTCGACAGGGCGGCGGACACCATCCTCGCCGCCAGGCGGCCGCTGGTGATGATCGGCGCAGCCTGCAGCCGACCCTGGCTCGCCGGCGCGCTGTCGGACTTCGTGACGCGCACCGGATTGCCCTTCTTCAATACCCAGATGGGCAAAGGCGCCGTCGCCGGCGGCTCCAACCTCTACATGGGGACCGCCGCGCTCTCGGAGGGCGACTACGTCCATGAGGCCGTCGCGCGCGCCGACCTGATCGTCGCCATCGGCCACGATACCGTCGAGAAGCCGCCCTTCCTGATGAAGCACGACGGCGGACCCCAGGTCATCCATGTCGGCTACCAGTCCGCCACCGTCGAACAGGTCTACCACCCGGACATCGAGGTGATCGGCGACATCGGGGCATCGGTCGAAGCCCTCGCCGGGCGACTCGAAGGCCGGCTGTCGCCGGACGAGGGAATGATCGGGCTGCGCCAGAAGATCCTTGCGCGCCTCAACGACCGCGCCGGGGAAGACCGCTTTCCGGTGACGCCGCAGCGCATCGTCCACGACGTCCGCCAGGTCATGCCCGACGACGGCATCGTCTGCCTCGACAACGGCATGTACAAGATCTGGTTCGCCCGCAACTACCGCACCCACGTGGCCAATACGCTGCTGCTCGACAATGCGCTCGCCACGATGGGCGCCGGCCTGCCGTCGGCGATGATGGCGGCGATGCTGTATCCGCGCCGCCGCGTCATGGCGGTGTGCGGCGACGGCGGCTTCATGATGAATTCGCAGGAGATGGAGACGGCCGTGCGGCTGGGGCTCAACCTGGTCGTGGTCATCCTCAACGACAGCGCCTACGGCATGATCCGCTGGAAGCAGGCGGTGGATGGCTTCGAGGATTTCGGCATGCGCTTCGGCAATCCCGATTTCGTGCGCTATGCCCAGGCCTATGGCGCCAAGGGGTCACGGGTGAACGCGGTCGAGGAACTCGTACCGGTGCTCGAAGCCGCCTTCGCGGGCGGTGGCGTCCACCTTGTCGATGTGCCGATCGACTATTCCGAGAACACCCGCGTGCTGGTCGACGAATTGCGCAACCGTGCGCCCGACCTGGACTGCAAGTGAAACGGGGAGAAGCCTCATGCTGACCGTCGTACAGGCCTTTGATCGCGCTCCGATCGCCGGGATCGCGACCGACGATGCGGCGGCGCTGGAACGCAAGCTGCAGGCAGCGGAGCGCGTATTCAAGGACCGCGACGGATGGCTCAAACCGCACCAGCGCATCGCGGTGCTGCGCAGGCTTGCGGCATTGATGGATGCCAGGCGCGACCATCTGGCCATGCAGATCGCGCGCGAAGGCGGCAAGCCGCTTCCCGATGCCATCGTCGAGACCAACCGCGCGATCGATGGCGTCCACAATGCCGCCGACGAACTGCGGAATTTCGCCGGCCGCGAGATCCCGATGGGCCTGTCGGCGGCGGCGGAAAACCGCTGGGCTTTCACCGTGAAGGAACCCATCGGCATCGTGGCGGCGATCTCGGCGTTCAATCATCCGCTGAACCTGATCGTCCACCAGGTCGCGCCGGCCATCGCGGTCGGCTGCCCGGTCATCGTCAAGCCGGCGGCGACGACACCGCTCTCCTGCCTGGACTTCGTCGCCCTGGTCCACGAGGCCGGCCTGCCGGAACCCTGGTGCCAGACCTTCGTGCCGGAAGGCAACGCGTTGGCCGAGAAGCTGGCAACCGACCGGCGCATCGCGTTCCTCAGCTTCATCGGGTCGGCGAAGGTCGGCTGGTCGCTGCATGCCAAGATCGCCCACGGTACGCGCTCGGCCCTGGAACACGGCGGCGCGGCGCCGGCGATCGTCGACCGCAGCGCGGATCTCGGAAAAATCATCGAGCCGATCGTCAAGGGCGGCTTCTACCATGCGGGACAGGTCTGCGTATCGACGCAGCGCGTCTTCGTGCACAGGGCGATCGCCGACGACTTCACCCGGATGCTCATCGCCCGTGTGGAACGCCTGCGGACAGGCGACCCGACGCTGGCGGACACCGAGGTCGGGCCGCTGATCCTGCCCCGCGAGGCCGACCGGGTTGCCGGGTGGATCGATGAGGCGGTCGCCGGCGGAGCGACGCTCGCGACCGGCGGCAAGCGCCTGTCCGAGACCACCCTGCAGCCCACGGTGCTGCTCGATCCGGCCGCCGATGCCCGGATCTCGACGCAGGAGGTGTTCGGCCCGGTCGTCGCCGTCTACCGCTACGACGACCTGGACGATGCGATCGCCCGCGCGAACGCGCTACCCACCGCATTCCAGGCCAGCATCTTCGCCCAGGACATCGACATCGCCATGCGCGCCGCCGACCGCCTCGACGCATCGGCCGTGATGATCAACGACCCTACCGCGTTCCGGACCGACTGGATGCCATTCGCAGGCCGCAGGGAGTCGGGATACGGCACGGGTGGCATTCCCTACTCCATGCGCGACATGACACAGGAAAAGATGATCGTCGTCCGCAGGGCGTGAGGGTGCGGATCACGGCGTGGCACACTGCTTCGCATGCGCACGCGCCCGCCCTGCATCGATGGACTCGCCGCCAGCAGCCTGCAGTTGCCGCCCGGGGCATGGCCCACCGTGCTGGAGTGCCTGTGCGAACGGTTTCCCCGCGTACCGCGCGCGCAGTGGCTCGAAAGGATGGCGCGTGGCCGGGTCCTGGATGCCGGCGGGACGCCGGTGACGGCAACGACGGCATACCGCGTCGGCACCGGAATCCACTATTACCGCGAAGTCGCGGACGAGCCGGCGATTCCCTTCGACGAGGCGATCATCCATGCCGACGCCGATCTGCTGGTGGCCGACAAGCCGCACTTCCTGCCCGTCACGCCCGCAGGACTCCATGTCCATGAAACGCTGCTGGGACGCCTGATCCGCCGCACGGGCAACGCTGTGCTGGTGCCGCTGCACCGCATCGACCGCGATACGGCCGGCCTGGTGCTGTTCTCGACTAATCCGGACAGCCGGGCGCGCTACCAGGCGCTGTTCCGCGAAAGGCGGATCCTGAAGTCCTACGAAGCGCTCGCACCGCCCCTGCCCCACGTCGTGTTTCCCTGCACGCGCTCCAGCCGGATGGTCGCCGGCGAGCCCTTCTTCCGCATGCAGGAAATCGAGGGGCCGGCGAACAGCGAAACCCGCATCGACGTCATCGCGCGCGGCGGGCATCGCTGGCGGTACGCATTGACGCCGGTCACCGGCCGGAAGCACCAGCTGCGTGTCCACATGGCGGCACTGGGAGCGCCGATCGCCCACGATCCGGTCTATCCGGCACTGCGTGACCGCACGGCAGGCGAGTATCCGGAGCCGCTGCAACTCCTGGCCAGGGAACTCGCCTTCGTCGATCCGCTCAGCGGTGTCGAACGGCGCTTCTCGAGTGGCATGAAGCTGCTCGCCTGACGGGGAACGTCGCCCCCGTGCGCGGATCGTCGCCTACTTCTTCAGGCCGGCGACCACTTCCGACACGCCGAGTCCCAGTTCGAGCTGCAGGCGCACGAATTCGCGCTCCTTGCGCGACAGGGCGCGCCCCAGTTCGATGCGCACATCCTCGGCCTCCAGGATGCGCAGGATCCGTGGCATCGCCGATCCGATGGCATCCGGCCCGTAACCCGCCTCGCGCAGAGCGGCACTCAAGAGGGCTTCGATGTCCATGATGCATCCACGTCGGTTCCAGGCGCCGCATTGTGCACCAGCCGGTGCACGCGCTGCAGGTGGAAATGCCGGCAGAAGCGGTTGGCTGGCCGCCTCCGACGCTCGCGTGCCTGCCGTTTTCCAGCCGCACGGGCGGCTAAAGATGCGCTGGAGCACGCCGATACGGTCTGTGACGCCTTCCCTGCCCTGACGCTCCCGCCCCGCATGACCGAGCCCAGCGACGCCCCTCTGGCCGATCCCGTCAGGTACGACGAAGAAGAAAAGTACCTGGTGCACGGCGAGTACGCGATCCGACAGATCCTGCAGTCGCTGATCGACAAGCGGGCGCTGGTCAGCGGCTGTGCGCTGCCGCGCAACCATACGTTCCCGACCTCGATCATCGAGGTGCTGGACGATGAGGACGGCGTGCTGATCGACGGCAGTGCCTCGGAAGCCATCAACCGCAGCCTCGAGGAGGCCAGCCACGTCACCTGCGTGTCGCGGCTGGAACGCATCCACGTGCAGTTCAAGCTGTACGACCTGCAGCGCCTGCAGAAGGATGGCCAGGTCGCGTTCCGCGCATCGCTGCCGGACAGCGTGCTGCGCCTGCAGCGCCGCGAGTTCTACCGGCTGCAGGTACCGGTGACCCAGCCGATGGAGTGCGGCATCCCCGAGCGCCAGCCCGACGGAGAGACCACGTACCGCCACTACCGCGTGCTCGACGTCAGCGGCGGCGGCATCGCGCTGGCCGTGCAGGCGGAAGAACCCACGCTTCGGCCCTACAACGAGTTTCCCGGCAGCCTGCTGCACCTGCCCGACAGCGGGCCGCTATGCGTGCGCCTGATGGTCAAGAGCCTGCACCGCCAGCTCAACCAGAACGGCAGCGAAAGCTGGCGCGCGGGCTGCCAGTTCACCGACATGCCGCGCGGCGGCGATGCGCTGATCCAGCGCTATATCTTCCGCCTGGAACGCCAGCGCAGCGCCCGCGAGCGCGGCGCTGCGTGACCGGCGTCGACATTTCGACCGCCATCCGTCGGCATTGACGGTTGCCGCCTCAATCCCGCCGCGCTGCCGCCGATACCGCCTGTAACGCTCCCGCGACACCGGCATGGCCGCCCGGCCGCCACGCGCAGGGGTCGCCGCACCGCCCTATCTGCACGAGGCCGCCATGTCACCCGCTTCCACCCATTTCTCCTCCCGCAGCATCGCCACGCGCGTGATGTACGGCACCGCCGTCGTCGCCCTGCTGGCCTTCGGCGTCGCTGCGGCGGCCAGCTACCTACGCAGCAGCCAGTCATTGCTGGCCGGGGCGCGGACCACGATGGAAGGCCTCGCAGGACTCGAAGCGCAGCGCATCGAGGGTGAACTGACAGGCGCGTTCGATACCAATGAAGCACTGGCCGGTGCGCTGCTCGCGCTGCGCGCGGGCGACGGCCCAAGCCGCACGGTGGCCAGCGCCATCTTCAAGCGACAGCTCGAAGCGCACCCGGAATGGGTCGGGGTCGGCACGCTGTGGGAACCCGATGCCTTCGACGGCAAGGATGCGGACTACCGCACGGCCGAAGGTCACGACGACACCGGCCGCTTCATGAGCTATTGGGCGTGGAGCGACGGCGCGCCACTGCTGGAGGCCCTGCGCGACTACGAAGTCCCCGGCGCCGGCGACTGGTACCTGAAACCGCGCGAACTGAAGCGCCCGGTCGTCGCCGAACCGTACATCTACAAGATCGCGGGCAAGGACGTGCTGATGACGACCCTGTCCACGCCGGTGCTGGACGAAGGCAAGTACGTCGGCGTCATGACCGTCGATTTCGCCTTGCAGTCGCTGCAGGAGCGCATCGCCAGGCTCACCCCGATGGACGCAGGCTTCGTGCGCCTGCTGACGCCGGCCGGCGTGGTCATCGCCGACCAGGATGCCGCCTCGGTCGGCAAGCCCTTTGCCGGCGCGCAGGCTGCCGAGGTGATGAAGCAGATCGCCGCCGGCGAGCCGGTGTTCCGTGAATCCGCCAATGCGGCCGGTGAAGCGGTGATGGAAGCCTACGTGCCGCTGCAGATCGGCGATGCGCAGGAGCGTTTCGCGCTGGGCGTGGTGGTACCGCGCGCCGTGCTGATGCAGGAAGCCCGCGCCGTGTTGTGGACGGTGATCGCGGTGGGCGTGCTGGGCGCCGCCCTGCTGTGCGGTGCGGTGTTCTGGCTGCTGCGCCGGCAGGTCGCCACGCCACTGGCAGGCGCCGTGCGCATCGCCGACGACATCGCACGCGGCAAGCTGGACAGCCAGATCGATGCCGGGGGCGACGACGAGATCGGCACCCTGATGAAGGCCATGCGCAGCATGCAGGCCAATCTGCGCGAGCGCATCGAACGCGACGCCGCAGTGGCGAAGGAGAGCCTGCGCATCCGCACCGCGCTGGAGAACGTGACCGCCAACGTCATGATCGCCGATGCCGACCGCACCATCGTGTACGCCAACGGCCCGCTGCTGAAGATGCTGGCAGACGCCGAGCAGGACCTGCGCCGCGACCTGTCCGCCTTCGACGTGCGCACCGTGGTGGGCAGCAGCATCGACGTCTTCCACAAGAAACCCGAACACCAGGCGCGCATGCTGGCGCAGCTGCAGGGCACCCACCGCGCCCAGATCAGCGTGGGTGGCCGCATCATGCAGCTGATCATCAATCCGGTAACCGATGCCGAGGGGCAGCGCGTCGGCTACGTGGTCGAGTGGGCGGACCGCACCCACGAGGTGATGGTCGAGCAGGAAGTCACCCGCATCGTGCAGGCCGCCGCAAACGGCGACCTGAGCGGACGCATCGCCGAAACCGGCAAGCAGGGCTTCCTGTTGATGCTGTCGCAGCAGGTCAACGGCCTGCTGGCCGCGATCGCCGGCAGCGTCGAAGCCGTGTCCGGCGTGCTGCAGTCGCTGTCCAAGGGCGACCTGACCACGCGCATGGAAGGCGACTTCCATGGCGTGTTCGCCACCATGCGCGACGACGCCAA
>NZ_DAIUEE010000026.1:0-16244 GCF_036845285.1 Pseudoxanthomonas sp. | reverse complement strand
ACGTCCTGACCCGGGCGGGTATTGCCCGCCCGGCTTCGTCAGGCCGTCGTCCCCGGGAATTCGGGGATCCAGCGCCTGATGAAGCGACAAGGGCGGACCGGAACCTCGGTCCGCCTTCGCCGTCTAAGGGAAGGTTGTAGCAAATCGATACGCCAGTAGCTCAATTGGCAGAGCAGCGGTCTCCAAAACCGCAGGTTGGGGGTTCGAGTCCCTCCTGGCGTGCCACTTCCTTCCCCGCGGAGTCCGGATCCCCGGCGCTCCCCAAAGCAAAGAGCGACAACTGACTTGAACAGCAAGGTCGAACAATCCAAAGCCGGCACGCCCGCAGCTGACATCACCAAGTACGCGCTGGCGCTGGCGCTGGTCGTCGGTGGCCTGGTCGCATGGTGGTGGTTCAATGGCCAGTGGGCCACGCCGGTGCGTGCACTGGCCGTCGTCGCAGGGCTGGTGCTGGGCGCGCTGGTGTTCCTGCAGACCGGCAAGGGGCGCGACACGCGCGAGTTCCTGGTCGAGTCCCGCTTCGAGCTGCGCAAGGTCGTGTGGCCGACGCGCGAGGAGGCGACCCGTACGACGTGGGTCGTCGTCATCGTGGTGATCATTCTCAGCCTGATCCTGGCCGCCTTCGACTTCGGCATCCAGAAGGCGATCGAGCTGTTCCTGAATTTTGGTCGTTGAGGAGAGTGCCGCAGTGAAGCGTTGGTATGTGGTCCATGCGTATTCGGGCTTCGAGAAGTCGGTGGCCCAGGCCCTGCGCGACCGCATCGTCCGCGACGGCATGCAGGAGAAGTTCGGCGATGTGCTGGTCCCGACCGAAGAGGTCGTGGAAATGCGCTCCGGCCAGAAGCGCCGTTCCGAGCGCAAGTTCTTCCCCGGCTACGTGCTGGTCCAGATCGAGACCCATGACGAAGGCGGCATCCCGCGGATGGACAGCGAAAGCTGGCATCTGGTGAAGGACACCTCCAAGGTGCTGGGCTTCATCGGCGGTACGGCCGATCGTCCGCTGCCGATCCGTGACGAAGAGGCGGCTGCCATCCTCGACCGCGTCCAGGAGGGCGTCGAGAAGCCCAAGCCCAAGGTGCTGTTCGAGCCGGGCGAGATGGTGCGCGTCACCGATGGTCCGTTCAACGACTTCAACGGCGTGGTCGAGGAAGTCAATTACGAGAAGAGCCGCCTGCGTGTCGCGGTGCTGATCTTCGGCCGTTCCACCCCGGTGGAGCTGGAATTCGGGCAGGTCGAGAAGGCCTGAACCGGCAGTCCGGCGCATTCAGCCGGGACCGTAAAACCCTGATATACTGCGCGGCTCCCTGACGGCGATGCCGGGCAGGAGCCATGGCCTGCCCTCGGGTGGCCATTGGCGCGTTCGAGAAAACGCGATACCGGGACGCGTGATTTTCCCGGTCCGATGGGGAGCCTGAAACCCAGGCGCTAGCACCCGGAGAGTACTCGCATGGCAAAGAAAGTTGTCGGTTACATCAAGCTGCAGGTGAAGGCCGGTCAGGCCAATCCCTCGCCGCCGGTCGGTCCTGCGCTGGGTCAGCGCGGCCTGAACATCATGGAGTTCTGCAAGGCGTTCAACGCCGCCACGCAGAAGCTGGAGCCGGGCCTGCCGATTCCGGTGGTCATCACGGCCTATTCCGACCGTACCTTCACCTTCATCACGAAGACGCCGCCGGCGTCGATCCTGCTGAAGAAGGCCGTCGGCATCACGTCCGGCTCCAAGCGCCCGAACACCGAGAAGGTGGGCAAGGTCACCCGCAAGCAGCTCGAGGACATCGCCAAGGCGAAGGAACCCGACCTGACCGCGGCCGACCTGGACGCAGCGGTGCGCACGATCGCGGGTTCCGCCCGCTCCATGGGCCTGACGGTAGAGGGTTAAGAGATGGCACAGAACAAGCGACAGAAGGCCATCCTGGCCGCCGTGACCCCCGGCAAGGCGTATGCCATTGACGAGGCCCTGAAGATCGTCAAGACCGCGGTCAAGTCCAAGTTCGTCGAGTCCGTCGACGTGGCCGTGCGCCTGGGCGTGGACGCCAAGAAGTCCGACCAGCAGGTGCGCGGTTCGACCGTGCTGCCCGCCGGCACCGGCAAGTCGGTCCGCGTAGCGGTGTTCGCCCCGGCCGGCGCCAAGGCTGACGAAGCCGCCGCCGCTGGCGCCGAAGCCGTCGGCATGGACGACCTGGCCGAGAAGATGCTGGCCGGCGACATCAACTACGACGTGGTCATCGCCACGCCGGACGCGATGCGCGTGGTCGGCAAGCTGGGTACGGTCCTGGGCCCGCGCGGTCTGATGCCGAACCCGAAGGTCGGCACCGTGTCGCCGAACCCGGCCGAGGCGGTCAAGAATGCCAAGTCGGGCCAGGTGCGCTACCGCACCGACAAGGCCGGCATCATCCACTGCACCATCGGCAAGGCCAGCTTCGAAGACGACGCGCTGAAGTCGAACCTGCAGGCACTGCTGATCGACCTGGTGAAGGCCAAGCCGGCCACCTCCAAAGGCCAGTACCTGCAGAAGATCTCGGTCAGCTCGACCATGGGCCCCGGCGTGACCGTGGACCAGTCCTCGCTGTCCCTGAAGTGATGATCCGGCGCGCTCGCGCCCTGCGCGAGCGCCTTTGCCGGGACATCATCCCCGCGAAAGCGGGGATCCAGCGACTTGAAGTTTGAGTCGCAGTAGAAACAAGAAAGTCGCCGGGTTCCCGCCTTCGCGGGAACGACGGAAAAAATTTTGAGGGCAGTCGCCCAAACCGGGAGACCGGCGCAAGCGACAGCCGTCAAAGACCGCAGGTGCGGTCAGCGCGCAACGACGACGGGCACGGAGGCTCGTGTTGGCAGGGAATCGCCGTCGTGGCTAGCGGGATCGCTTAATCCACCCCCGCAAGGGAGTGCGCCTGCGCAGATGGTGCCGCCTTCTGGAAGTTTTCTGGTGCTGGCCGCAAGGCCGGCCAGTCAGACAGGCCACCGACGGGACCGCAAGTCCCCGGCATCCAGGATGGGCGCCGTCCAGGACCGCGAGCGGCAGGAGCCGCAAGCGGAGTCAATTAGTGAGGAGTGTATGGCTCTCAATCTGTCCCAGAAGCAAGAAGTAGTCGCCGAACTGGCAGACGTCGCCGCCAAGGCGCACTCCCTGGTCGCTGCCGAATACGCAGGCACCACGGTCACCCAGATGACCGCGATGCGCAAGAAGGCCCGCGAGACCGGTGTGTTCTTGAAAGTTGTCAAGAACACGCTGGCCGTGCGTGCCATCGCCGGTACCGAATTCGAGGTTGTCCAGGACAAGCTCGTCGGTCCGCTGCTGTATGCGTTTTCGACCGAGGAGCCCGGCGCTGCCGGACGCCTGATCAAGGAATTCGCCAAGGGTAACGACAAGCTTCAGCCGAAGGTCGTCTCCGTGGGTGGCCAGCTGTATCCGGCCAGCCATGTGGAAGTCCTGGCGTCGCTGCCGACCCGTGATCAGGCGCTGGCCATGCTGGCCCGCGTGCTGGCCGAACCTGCGTCCATGTTTGCCCGCGCCGTCAAGGCCGTGGCCGACAAGCAGGGTGGTGGCGAAGCACCGGCGGAAGCCGCTGCCGAAGCCCCGGCCGAAGCCTGAGTTCGACGTCTTTACGGTTCTACGAACCCTAATCCCAGATAATTTCCAAAGGTAAACACAATGTCCCTTTCCAACGAACAGATCGTCGACGCCATTGCCGGCAAGACCCTGATGGAAGTGATGGAGCTGGTCAAGGCCATCGAAGAGAAGTTCGGCGTCTCCGCCGCCGCCCCGGTCGCCGCCGCTGCCGGCCCGGCCGCCGCTGCCGCCCCGGTCGAAGAGCAGACCGAGTTCACCATCGTCCTGAAGGACGCCGGTGCCAAGAAGGTCGACGTCATCAAGGCTGTCCGTGCCATCACCGGCCTGGGCCTGAAGGAAGCCAAGGACCTCACCGAGGCCGGCGGCGTGCTGAAGGAAGGCGTGTCGAAGGAAGACGCCGACAAGTTCAAGAAGGACCTCGAAGCCGCTGGTGCGAGCGTCGAAGTCAAGTAAGTCGTATCCGTCGCCCGTTCACTCAGGCGACAACCCGAGGCCGGGGGCGAAAGCCCCTGGCCTTCGGTCGTTTCAACGCGTAGCGATGTAAACGCGAGTTTGTAGTTGGAAGTAGCGGCAGAAGGCGTGCTGGTGCCGGCAATACCAGCGACTTCCAACTGGAAATTCCCCCGTTCGAAAGAATGTCCCCCGTGTGGTCGCGGACGCGCGACCCACGCTGCCAGAGGCACAGTCACATGACGACATATTCGTTCACCGAAAAGAAGCGCATCCGCAAGGATTTCGGCAAGCAGCGGTCGATCCTCGAGGTCCCGTTCCTGCTGGCCATCCAGGTCGATTCGTACCGTGAATTCCTGCAGGAGCACACCGATCCCGCCAAGCGCGAGGACCGTGGCCTGCATGCCGCGCTGAAGTCGGTCTTCCCGATCGCCAGCTACAGCGGCAACGCCGCGCTGGAATACGTCGGCTACAAGCTCGGCGAGCCCGTGTTCGACGAGCGCGAGTGCCGCAACCGTGGCTTGAGCTACGGCGCCCCGCTGCGCGTGACCGTGCGCCTGGTGATCTACGACCGCGAGTCGTCGACCAAGGCCATCAAGTATGTGAAGGAGCAGGAGGTCTACCTGGGCGAGATCCCGCTCATGACCGACAACGGCACCTTCATCGTCAACGGCACCGAGCGCGTCATCGTCTCGCAGCTGCACCGTTCGCCGGGCGTGTTCTTCGACCACGACCGCGGCAAGACGCACAGCTCGGGCAAGCTGCTGTACAGCGCCCGCATCATTCCCTACCGCGGCTCCTGGCTGGACTTCGAGTTCGACCCGAAGGACGCGCTGTTCACGCGTATCGACCGCCGCCGCAAGCTGCCGGTCTCGATCCTGCTGCGCGCGCTGGGTTACAACAACGAAGAAATGCTCAACGAGTTCTTCGATGTCAACACCTTCCACATCCTGCCGGAAGGCGTGCAACTGGAACTCGTCGCCGAGCGCCTGCGTGGTGAAACGCTGAACTTCGACCTGGCCGATGGCGACAAGGTCATCGTGGAAGCCGGCAAGCGCATCACCGCGCGCCACGTGAAGCAGCTGGAGCAGTCCGGCATCGCCGCGCTGGCCGTGCCGGATGAATACCTCGTCGGCCGCATCCTGTCGCACGACGTGATCGACGCCAACACCGGCGAACTGCTGGCTGCGGCCAATGATGAGATCAGCGACGACCAGCTGGCCAAGTTCCGCAAGGCCGGCGTGGACGCCGTGGGCACGTTGTGGGTCAACGACCTGGACCGTGGCCCGTACCTGTCCAACACGCTGCGCATCGATCCGACCAAGACCCAGCTGGAAGCGCTGGTCGAGATCTACCGCATGATGCGTCCCGGCGAGCCGCCGACCAAGGACGCCGCGCAGAACCTGTTCCACAACCTGTTCTTCACCTTCGAGCGCTACGACCTGTCGAACGTCGGCCGCATGAAGTTCAACCGTCGCGTGGGCCGCAAGGAAACCACCGGCGAAGCCGTGCTGTATGACAAGAAGTACTTCGGCGCGCGCAATGACGAAGAAGCCAAGCGCCTGGTCGCCACGCTGGGCGAGACCTCGGACATCCTGGACGTCATCAAGGTCCTGACCGAGATCCGCAACGGCCGTGGCACCGTCGACGACATCGACCACCTGGGCAACCGTCGCGTGCGTTCGGTCGGCGAAATGGCCGAGAACGTGTTCCGCGTGGGCCTGGTCCGCGTCGAGCGCGCGGTGAAGGAGCGCCTGTCGATGGCCGAGTCCGAGGGCCTGACCCCGCAGGAGCTGATCAACGCCAAGCCGGTGGCCGCCGCGATCAAGGAGTTCTTCGGCTCCTCGCAGCTGTCGCAGTTCATGGACCAGAACAACCCGCTGTCGGAAGTCACGCACAAGCGTCGCGTCTCGGCCCTCGGCCCGGGCGGCCTGACCCGCGAGCGCGCCGGCTTCGAAGTGCGCGACGTGCACCCGACCCACTACGGCCGCGTCTGCACCATCGAGACGCCGGAAGGCCCGAACATCGGCCTGATCAACTCGCTGGCCGTGTACGCGCGCACCAACAACTACGGCTTCCTCGAGACGCCGTACCGCAAGGTCGTGGACGGCACCATCACCGACGAGATCGAATACCTGTCGGCGATCGAGGAGAACGAGTACGTCATCGCGCAGGCCAACGCGCTGCACGACGCCAAGAGCCGCCTGACCGAACAGTTCGTGCCGTGCCGCTACCAGGGCGAGTCGCTGCTGAAGCCGCCCAGCGAAGTGGACTACATGGACGTCTCGCCGATGCAGACCGTGTCGGTCGCCGCGGCGCTGGTGCCGTTCCTGGAGCACGATGACGCCAACCGCGCGCTGATGGGCGCCAACATGCAGCGCCAGGCCGTGCCGACGCTGCGTGCGCAGAAGCCGCTGGTCGGTACCGGCATCGAGCGTGCCGTGGCGCGCGACTCGGGCGTGACCGTGAACGCCCGTCGCGGCGGCGTGGTCGAGCAGATCGACGCCGGCCGCATCGTGGTGAAGGTCAACGAGGTCGAAATCTCCGGCGAAACCGATGCCGGCGTCGATATCTACTCGCTGATCAAGTACACGCGCTCCAACCAGAACACCTGCATCAACCAGCGTCCGCTGGTGAACGTGGGCGACGTGGTCGCGCGCGGCGACGTGCTGGCCGACGGTCCCTCGACCGACATCGGCGAGCTGGCGCTGGGCCAGAACATGCTGATCGCGTTCATGCCGTGGAACGGCTACAACTTCGAAGACTCCATCCTGCTCTCCGAGCGCGTGGTGGAAGAGGATCGCTACACCACGATCCACATCGAAGAGCTGACCTGCGTCGCGCGCGACACCAAGCTGGGGCCGGAGGAAATCTCCGCCGACATCCCGAACGTCTCCGAGCAGGCGCTGAACCGCCTCGACGAGAGCGGCGTGGTGTACATCGGTGCGGAAGTGCGCGCCGGCGACATCATGGTCGGCAAGGTCACGCCGAAGGGCGAGAGCCAGCTGACGCCGGAAGAGAAGCTGCTCCGCGCGATCTTCGGCGAGAAGGCGTCGGACGTGAAGGACAGCTCGCTGCGCGTGCCGCCGGGCATGGACGGCACGGTCATCGACGTGCAGGTCTTCACCCGCGACGGCATCGAGAAGGACAAGCGTGCGCGCCAGATCGAGGAAAACGAGATCAAGCGCGTCAAGAAGGACTTCGACGACCAGTTCCGCATCCTCGAAGGCGCCATCTATGCCCGCCTGCGTTCGCAGCTGGTCGGCAAGGTCGCCAACGGCGGTCCGGGCACGCTGAAGAAGGGCGACGCGATCTCCGACGCCTACCTCGACGGCCTGAAGAAGTCCGAGTGGTTCACCCTGCGCATGAAGGACGATGATGCGTCCGACGCCATCGAGCGCGCCCAGATGCAGATCCAGGCGCACGAGAAGGAGTTCGAGCGCCGCTTCGCCGACAAGCGCGGCAAGATCACCGCCGGCGACGACCTCGCCCCGGGCGTGCTGAAGATGGTCAAGGTCTACCTGGCCGTGAAGCGCCGCATCCAGCCGGGCGACAAGATGGCCGGCCGCCACGGCAACAAGGGTGTCGTGTCGACGATCGTGCCTGTCGAGGACATGCCCTACATGGCCACCGGCGAGACCGTGGACATCGTGCTGAACCCGCTGGGCGTGCCGTCGCGCATGAACATCGGCCAGGTGCTGGAAGTGCATTTGGGCTGGGCCGCCAAGGGTCTGGGTCGCAAGATCCAGAACATGCTGGAAGCCCAGGCCAAGGTCGCCGACCTGCGCAAGTTCCTGACCCAGATCTACAACCACGACCAGAAGCTGGGCGAGGACCGCGTGGACCTGGACCAGTTCAGCGACAAGGAACTGATTGCGCTGGCGCAGAACCTGACCGACGGCGTGCCGATGGCCACCCCGGTGTTCGACGGTGCGGCGGAAACCGAGATCAAGCACATGCTCGAGCTCGCGGACCTGCCGATCAGCGGCCAGACCCAGCTGTACGACGGCCGCACCGGCGAGGCGTTCGATCGCCACACCACGGTCGGCTACATGCACATGCTGAAGCTGAACCACCTGGTCGACGACAAGATGCACGCGCGTTCCACTGGTCCGTACTCGCTCGTCACCCAGCAGCCGCTGGGCGGCAAGGCGCAGTTCGGCGGCCAGCGCTTCGGTGAAATGGAAGTCTGGGCGCTGGAAGCCTACGGCGCGGCGCACACCCTGCAGGAAATGCTGACGGTCAAGTCGGACGACGTGCAGGGCCGCAACCAGATGTACAAGAACATCGTCGACGGCGCCCACGAGATGGTCGCGGGCATGCCGGAATCCTTCAACGTGCTGGTGAAGGAAATCCGCTCGCTCGCCATCAACATGGAACTGGAAGACTGACCGATGTGGCGCGGCCGCACTGACCTGCCGCCGCGCCGATCGACCCTGGTCAACCCGCCATCGACAAAGCTTCCTCCTGACGGAGAAACACCATGAAAGACCTGCTCAACCTCTTCAACCAGCAGCGCCAGACGCTGGACTTCGACGCGATCAAGATCGCGCTGGCTTCGCCGGACCTGATCCGTTCGTGGTCCTTCGGCGAAGTGAAGAAGCCGGAAACCATCAACTACCGCACCTTCAAGCCGGAACGCGACGGCCTGTTCTGCTCGGCCATCTTCGGCCCGATCAAGGACTACGAGTGCCTGTGCGGCAAGTACAAGCGCATGAAGCACCGCGGCGTGGTCTGCGAGAAGTGCGGCACCGAAGTCACGCTCGCGCGCGTCCGCCGCGAGCGCATGGGCCACATCGACCTGGCCTCGCCGGTCGCGCACATCTGGTTCCTGAAGTCGCTGCCGTCGCGCATCGGCCTGATGCTGGACATGACCCTGCGCGACATCGAGCGCGTGCTGTACTTCGAAGCCTACGTCGTCACCGAGCCGGGCCTGACCTCGCTCGAGCGCCGCCAGTTGCTGACCGAAGAGCAGTTCATGCAGGCGCGCCAGGAACACGGCGACGACTTCGACGCCGCCATGGGCGCCGAGGCCGTCTACGACCTGCTGCGCACGATCGACCTGCAGGCCGAGATGGTCAACCTGCGCGAGGAAATCGCCAGCACCGGTTCCGAGACCAAGCTCAAGCGCCTCACCAAGCGCATCAAGCTGATGGAAGCGTTCCTGGAATCGGGCAACCGTCCGGAATGGATGGTCATGACCGTGCTGCCGGTGCTGCCGCCGGACCTGCGTCCGCTGGTCCCGCTGGACGGTGGCCGCTTCGCGACCTCCGACCTGAACGACCTGTACCGCCGCGTCATCAACCGCAACAACCGCCTGCGCCGCCTGCTGGAGCTCAACGCCCCGGACATCATCGTGCGCAACGAAAAGCGCATGCTGCAGGAGTCCGTTGACGCCCTGATGGACAACGGCCGCCGCGGCCGCGCCATCACCGGCACCAACAAGCGCCCGCTGAAGTCGCTGGCCGACATGATCAAGGGCAAGCAGGGCCGTTTCCGCCAGAACCTGCTGGGCAAGCGCGTCGACTACTCCGGCCGTTCGGTCATCGTGGTCGGCCCAACCCTGCGCCTGCACGAGTGCGGCCTGCCGAAGAAGATGGCGCTCGAACTGTTCAAGCCGTTCGTGTTCGCCAAGCTGCAGCGCCGTGGCCTGGCCACCACCATCAAGGCCGCCAAGAAGCTGGTCGAGCGCGAAGAAGCCGACGTCTGGGACATCCTGGAAGAGGTCATTCGCGAGCACCCGGTGCTGCTGAACCGCGCACCGACGCTGCACCGCCTCGGCATCCAGGCGTTCGAGCCGGTGCTGATCGAAGGCAAGGCCATCCAGCTGCATCCGCTGGTCTGCACCGCGTTCAACGCCGACTTCGACGGTGACCAGATGGCCGTCCACGTGCCGCTCTCGCTCGAAGCCCAGTTGGAAGCGCGTGCGCTGATGATGTCGTCCAACAACATCCTGTCGCCGGCCAACGGCGAGCCGATCATCGTGCCGTCGCAGGACGTCGTGCTGGGCCTGTACTACATGACCCGCGCGCTGGAGAACAAGAAGGGCGAGGGCATGGCGTTCGCCAACATCGCCGAGGTCAAGCGCGCCTACGACAACCGCGCCGTCGAGCTGCACGCGAAGGTCAAGGTCCGCATCAGCGGTACCGTGATCGACGAGGACGGCGGCCGCAGCCAGCAGAGCAGCATCGTGGACACCACGATCGGTCGCGCGCTGCTGGCCGAGATTCTGCCGGACGGACTGCCGTTCGCGCTGGTCAACACCGAGTTGAACAAGAAGGCCATCAGCCGCCTGATCAACTCCAGCTACCGCATGCTGGGCCTGAAGGACACGGTCGTGTTCGCCGACAAGCTGATGTACACCGGCTTCGCGTACGCCACGCGCGCCGGCGTTTCCATCGGCATCGACGACATGCTGATCCCGGCCGAGAAGAAGGGCATCCTGGGCGAAGCCGAACAGGAAGTGCTGGAGATCCAGGAGCAGTACCAGAGCGGCCTGGTCACCGCCGGCGAGCGCTACAACAAGGTGGTCGACATCTGGTCGCGCACCAACGAGCGCATCGCCAAGGCGATGATGGACACCATCGGTACCGACAAGGTGCAGAACGCCAAGGGCGAGACCATCAACGAGAAGTCGATGAACTCGCTGTACATCATGGCCGACTCCGGCGCCCGTGGTAGCCAGGCGCAGATCCGCCAGCTGGCCGGCATGCGCGGCCTGATGGCCCGTCCCGACGGTTCGATCATCGAGACGCCCATCAAGGCGAACTTCCGCGAAGGCCTGAACGTGCAGGAGTACTTCAACTCCACCCACGGTGCCCGCAAGGGTCTGGCCGATACCGCGCTGAAGACGGCGAACTCCGGTTACCTGACCCGTCGCCTGGTCGACGTGGCGCAGGACGTGGTGATCACCGAGGTCGACTGCGGCGGCACCGAAGGCCTGACCATGACCCCGATCGTGGAAGGCGGCGACGTGGTCGAGCCGCTGCGCGACCGCGTGCTGGGCCGCATCGTGGCCGAGGACGTGTTCCTGCCGGGCAACGACGAGGATCCGATCGTCACCCGCAACACGCTGCTCGACGAAGCCTGGGTGCAGAAGCTGGAAGACGCGGGCGTGCAGGCCCTGAAGGTGCGTTCCACCATCACCTGCGAATCCAACTTCGGCGTCTGCGCGCACTGCTACGGCCGTGACCTGGCCCGCGGCCACATCGTCAACATCGGCGAAGCGGTCGGCGTCATCGCCGCGCAGTCGATCGGCGAGCCAGGCACGCAGCTGACCATGCGTACGTTCCACATCGGTGGTGCCGCATCGCGTGCCGCCGCCGTGGACAACATCACCGTCAAGACGACCGGCTCGATCAAGTTCAACAACCTGAAGTTCGTCGAACACGCGAACGGCAGCCTGGTCGCGGTCTCGCGTTCGGGCGAACTGTCGGTGCTCGACGGCCATGGCCGTGAGCGCGAGCGTTACAAGCTGCCCTACGGCGCCACCATCAACGTCAAGGACGGCGACCAGATCACCGCTGGCCAGGCCGTGGCCAACTGGGATCCGCATAACCACCCGATCGTGTCGGAAGTGGCCGGTTTCGTGCGCTTCGTGGACTTCGTCGACGGCGTCACCGTCATCGAGAAGACCGACGACCTGACCGGCCTGGCCTCGCGCGAGATCACCGATCCGAAGCGTCGCGGTTCGCAGGGCAAGGACCTGCGCCCGATCGTCCGTATCGTCGACAAGGACGGCAAGGACCTGAGCATCCCGGGTACCGACCTGCCGGCGCAGTACCTGCTGCCGCCGCGCTCCATCGTCAACCTGCAGGACGGCGCAGCCGTCGGCGTGGGCGACGTGGTCACCAAGGTGCCGCAGGAAGCGTCGAAGACCCGCGACATCACCGGTGGTCTGCCGCGCGTCGCCGACCTGTTCGAAGCCCGCAAGCCGAAGGATCCGGCCATTCTGGCCGAGCGTTCCGGCGTCATCAGCTTCGGCAAGGACACCAAGGGCAAGCAGCGCCTGATCATCAAGGACACCGATGGTTCGGAGCACGAGGAGCTGATTCCGAAGTTCCGCCAGATCATCGTGTTCGAAGGCGAGCACGTGGCCAAGGGCGAAACCATCGTGGACGGCGAGCCGAGTCCGCAGGACATCCTGCGCCTGCTGGGCGTCGAGCCGCTGGCGGCCTACCTGGTCAAGGAAATCCAGGACGTCTATCGCCTGCAGGGCGTGAAGATCAACGACAAGCACATCGAAGTGATCACCCGCCAGATGCTGCGCAAGGTGGAAATCACCGACGCCGGCAACAGCAAGTTCCTGGCCGGCGAGCAGGTCGAGAAGCAGCGTTTCATCGAAGAGAACGCGAAGCTGCTGGCGCGCAACGAGCTGCCTGCGAAGTACGATCCGGTCCTGCTGGGCATCACCAAGGCCTCGCTGGCGACGGAGTCGTTCATCTCGGCGGCGTCGTTCCAGGAGACCACCCGCGTGCTGACCGAAGCTGCGGTCCGTGGTACCCGCGATACGCTGCGCGGCCTGAAGGAAAACGTCATCGTCGGCCGACTCATCCCGGCCGGCACCGGCCTGGCGTACCACAACCAGCGCCGTCGCAACGCTTCGGGCCTGACCGAGGCGGAAGTGAACGCCCTGTCGGGCGGCAGCGCCGAGTCCGCTCCGGTGGCCGCGGTCGCGACCACCGACGACGCGGGCGAGGAGTCCAGCGCCAGCTAAACCGTACTACCTGACGGCCTCCGGGCCGTCCCAGACCACGAAAAGAGGCGCAGGACGCGCCTCGTTTTCGGCCCAGGAAGGGCGGGATCGCAGTCAGTTGGCAGGCACCCACCTCCGTCGCGTTGACGGTCGGGCGGGTTGCCGGCTATACTTTTCCGTCTAGGTGGGCCGTCTTGCGGCCTGCCTTCGTTTTCATGTCAAACAAGGCTCCGGCCTTCACACGAAGAATCCACTATGGCAACCGTCAATCAGCTGGTCCGCAAGCCGCGGCAGGCCCCCACGTACAAGAGCCAGTCGCCCGCGCTGGACAATTGCCCGCAGCGTCGCGGCGTGTGCACCCGCGTCTACACGACCACCCCGAAGAAGCCGAACTCGGCCCTTCGCAAGGTCGCCAAGGTGCGCCTGACCAACCAGGAAGAAATCATCAGCTACATCGGCGGTGAAGGCCACAACCTGCAGGAGCACTCCGTGGTGCTCGTGCGCGGCGGCCGCGTGAAGGACCTGCCGGGCGTGCGCTACCACACCGTGCGCGGCTCGCTCGACGCCTCCGGCGTCGCCAAGCGTCGCCAGGGCCGTTCCAAGTACGGCGCCAAGCGTCCCAAGGCTTAAGGAAAAAGAATCATGTCGCGCAAAGGCTCTGCCCCCCAACGTGAAATCCTGCCGGACCCCAAGCACGGCAGCCAGACGATCGCCCGCTTCATCAACATGGTGATGCTGAGCGGCAAGAAGTCGGTCGCCGAGAAGATCGTCTACGGCGCCATGGATGTCATCGGCGAGAAGAACCCCAACGCCCTCGAGCTGGTCGAGAAGGCGCTGGACAACGTGTCCCCGGCCGTCGAAGTGAAGTCGCGCCGCGTCGGTGGCGCCACCTACCAGGTGCCGGTCGAAGTGCGTTCGTCGCGCCGCATGGCGCTGGCGATGCGCTGGCTGATCGAGTCCGCGCGCAAGCGTGGCGAGAACACCATGCCGCGCAAGCTGGCCGCCGAACTGCTGGATGCCTCCGAGAACCGCGGCGGCGCCATCAAGAAGCGTGAAGAGACCCACCGCATGGCGGAAGCGAACAAGGCGTTCGCGCACTACCGCTGGTAACGGCCTCCGGGCCCTTGCAAGCAAGGGCCTTCGGCACCATCTAGGTGCCCTTGGAGCGCGCTTCCGCGCTCCGCTCCGAAGGCCGCCGAAAGGCGGCATTCGGCCATCTGAAGATCTGCCCTCCACGGAAGGCCCTGGCATCCCGCCGGCCCTCCATCAGAAAAGAGAGACTGTCGTGGCTCGCACCACTCCCATCGAGCGTTACCGCAACTTCGGCATCATGGCGCACATCGACGCCGGCAAGACCACCACGTCCGAGCGCATCCTGTTCTACACCGGCGTCAGCCACAAGATCGGTGAAGTGCACGACGGTGCCGCGACCATGGACTGGATGGAGCAGGAGCAGGAGCGCGGCATCACCATCACGTCCGCCGCCACCACGGCGTTCTGGACGGGCATGGACAAGTCCCTGCCGCAGCACCGCTTCAACATCATCGATACCCCCGGCCACGTCGACTTCACCATCGAAGTCGAGCGTTCGCTGCGCGTGCTCGATGGTGCGGTGTTCGTGCTGTGCGCCGTTGGCGGCGTGCAGCCGCAGTCCGAGACCGTGTGGCGCCAGGCCAACAAGTACGCCGTGCCGCGTCTCGCGTTCGTCAACAAGATGGACCGTACCGGTGCCGACTTCGCCAAGGTCGTCGACCAGCTGAAGACGCGCCTGGGTGCGTATCCGGTGCCGATGCAGGTGCCGGTCGGCGCCGAGGACGGTTTCGAGGGCGTGATCGACCTGCTGAAGATGAAGTACATCCACTGGGATGTCGCTTCGCAGGGCACCAAGTTCGAGTACCGCGACATTCCCGCCGAGCTGGCCGACAAGGCCGCGGCGGATCGCGCCTTCATGGTGGAGGCCGCGGCCGAAGCCAGCGAAGAGCTGATGGACAAGTACCTCAATGAGGGCGACCTGTCCGAGGCGGAGATCATCGCCGGTCTGCGCGAGCGCACCCTGAAGGTCGAAGTGATCCCGGTGTACTGCGGCTCCGCGTTCAAGAACAAGGGCGTGCAGGCGATGCTCGACGGCGTCATCCAGCTGCTGCCGTCGCCGACCGATCGTCCGCCGGTGCAGGGCATCGACGAGAACGAGAAGGAAGACAGCCGCAAGGCGGGCGACAGCGAGCCGTTCTCGGCGCTGGCGTTCAAGATCATGACGGATCCGTTTGTGGGTTCGCTGACGTTCTTCCGCGTCTATTCGGGCGTGCTGAACTCCGGCGACGCGGTGTACAACCCGGTCAAGTCGAAGAAGGAGCGCGTGGGTCGCATCCTGCAGATGCACTCCAACCAGCGCGATGAAATCAAGGAAGTGCGCGCGGGCGACATCGCCGCTGCCGTCGGCCTGAAGGACGTCACCACGGGTGACACGCTGTGCTCGCTCGACCACATCATCACGCTGGAGCGCATGGTGTTCCCGGAACCCGTCATCTCGATGGCGGTGGAGCCGAAGACCAAGTCCGACCAGGAAAAGATGGGTCTGGCCCTGGGCCGCCTGGCGCAGGAAGATCCCTCGTTCCGCGTCAAGACCGACGAGGAATCCGGCCAGACGATCATCTCGGGCATGGGCGAGCTGCACCTGGAAATCCTGGTCGACCGCATGAAGCGCGAGTTCAACGTGGAAGCCAACGTCGGCAAGCCGCAGGTGGCCTACCGCGAGACGATCCGCAAGTCGGTGAAGCAGGACGGCAAGTTCGTGCGCCAGTCGGGCGGTCGCGGCCAGTACGGCCACATCGTCATCGAAATGTCGCCGGTCGAGCGTGGCGTCGGCTTCTCGTACGAGAGCGCGATCGTCGGCGGCGTGGTGCCGAAGGAATACGTCGCTGCCGCGGGCAAGGGCATCGAGGACGCCATGAAGAGCGGCCCGCTGGCCGGCTTCCCGGTGGTCGACATCGCCATCAAGGCGGTCGATGGCTCGTTCCATGACGTCGACTCCAATGAAATGGCGTTCAAGGTCGCCGGCTCGATGGCCTTCAAGGAAGCTTTCAGCAAGGCCCAGCCGGTCCTGCTGGAGCCGATGATGAAGGTCGAGATCGTCACCCCGGAAGACTATCTGGGCGACGTGATGGGCGACGTGAGCCGTCGTCGTGGCATCCTGCAGGGTCAGGACGACAGTCCGTCCGGCAAGGTGATCGCCGCGATGGTGCCGCTGGGCGAAATGTTCGGCTACGCCACCACGCTGCGTTCGATGTCGCAGGGTCGCGCCACGTTCTCGATGGAGTTCGACCACTACGCGGAAGCGCCGGCCAACATCGCCGACGCAGTCGTCAAGAAGAACTAGAAGCCGTGATTGGTGATGCGGGATTCGTGATTCGCAAGAGCACGGGTTCCGCTTCCAGCCAGTCACGAATCACGAATCACGAATCACAGAGGTAAAGACAATGGCAAAGGGTAAGTTCGAACGCACCAAGCCCCACGTGAACGTGGGCACGATTG
>NZ_DAIUEE010000025.1:0-17065 GCF_036845285.1 Pseudoxanthomonas sp. | reverse complement strand
TGCTTCATGACCAAATCCTCGAAGATTTGGTCCGGTTTGGCTAGGAATTACCAAAAACAAAACCCCGGCCGGAGCCGGGGTTTCGTGTTCGCTGCCGGGACGGGCCGGCGCGGAATGGCTTACGCCTTGGCGACGGCCTTCTTGGCCACGGCCTTCTTGACCGGCGCCTTCACCACGGCCTTCTTGGCGGTGGCGGTAGCAGCCACGGCGGCCTTGGCGACGGTGCTCTTGCGCGCATTGCCGTAGCTCGACGAATAGCGCTTGCCCTTTGCCGTCTTGCGATCACCCTTGCCCATCGTTGTTCTCCTGATTCAATGAAAAGTCCGCCCGGCTAGGGGCGGTTGCGCGGTGACCAACCGGACCGGAGGGCTGCTCGCGAGGCCGCAAAGCCTATCACAGCGGGGCCTTGCCGGCGCCTGTCGCACGGCGTGGCAGGGTCAGTGCGCGCAGCTGGCGTCGTGGACGTGCCAGTGGTTCAGGCGCAGGTTCAACAGGTGAGCCAGGCCCACCAGCATGCCGCCAATCGTCATCACGATGGCGTGCGGGACCGCGGACTCGTGCAGGGGCGCATACAACACGCCCGCCCACAGCGCCGCCAGCCCGAACAGCAACATGCCCAGCGCACGGAAGGCGCGATGGCGACGGTAACCCCAGATCAGGCTGAAGAGTCCCAGCACGCTGACGAACACGACGAAGCCACGTTCGAAGCCATCCCCCAGCCAGATCGACAGCCCCAGCGAGGGAATCACCGCCAACAGCAACGGCGTGATGGCGCAATGGAGCGCGCACATCAGCGAACCCGCGGCAGCGAAACGGTCGAGGAAAGAGCGAAAGGAGGACTTCATGGGAGGCGAGTATGACTTCCGGGAGAGTTATATTGTCACTATTGGTATAATATAACATCATTGATCTCCCCTCACGAGTACCACCCTCCCATGCCGAACGCACCCCGCCTGATTCCCGCCCCCACCTCGCTCGCCGCCGCCCTCGCCTTGGCGCTCGCCTCGCCGCTGGCACTGGCCGACGACGCCTCCGGCACCACGCCCAAGGACCTGGACGCCGTGGTCGTGACCGCCTCGCCGCTGAAGGGGAATGCGGAATCCGTGGCCACGCCCGTCGACGTGCTGTACGGGGAAAACCTGGACAAGGCGAAGGCCGGCACCCTGGGTGAGACCGTCGCCAAGCTGCCGGGGGTGCAGACCACCTACTTCGGTACCGGCGTCGGCCGCCCGATCATCCGCGGCCAGGAGGGTCCACGTGTCCAGGTGCTGTCCGGCGGCATCGGCTCGATGGATGCGTCCACCGTCAGCGCCGACCACGCGGTCAGCATCGAACCCTTCCTCGCCGACCAGATCGAAGTCCTGAAAGGCCCGGCCACGCTGCTGTTCGGCAGCGGCGCCATCGGCGGCGCGGTGAACGTGGTCGATGGCCGTCTGGCCGAGTCGATTCCCGACCAGCCGCTCAGCGGCCGTGCGGAAGTGCGTGGCAACACGGTCAATGACGAGCGCACCGGCATGTTCCGTCTCGACGGCGTGAACGGGAACTGGGTGTTGCATGTCGATGGCCTGGTACGCGACACCGGCGACTACGACATTCCCGGCGTCGCCATCCTGCACGACCACGAAGAAGGCGAAGAGCACGAGGAAGCGCCCCAGCCCAACGGCACGCTGCCCAACAGTTCGGTCAGGACGAAGGCCGGCGCGATCGGCGCCACCTATCTGGGCGATCGCGGCTATTTCGGTCTGGCAGCGAGCACCTACCGCAGCAACTACGGCATTCCCGCCGGTGCGCACGTGCATGGCGAGGACGACCACGATCACGACCATGACGGCGAAGAAGACCACGACCACGAGGAGCACGAGGAAGGTCCGGTGCGCATCGACATGGTGCAGAATCGCCTCGACATGAAGGCCGGCATCTACGCCCCGGTTTCCTTCCTGGAAAGCATCAACCTGCGCGCCGCCTGGAACGACTACGAGCATGTCGAGCTGGAAGGCGGCGAGATCGGCACGCGCTTCACCAACGAAGGCTACGACGCGCGCCTGGAAGCCGTGCAGAAGACCTGGAACGGCTGGCGCGGCGCGTTCGGGCTGCAGTTCGGCAGCACCGATTTCAGTGCGGTCGGCGCGGAAGCCTTCGTGCCTTCCACGGTCACCGACACCGTGGGGTTGTTCGTCCTGCAGCAGAAGGACTTCGGCCCGTGGAAGCTGGAACTGGGCGGCCGCTACGACCAGGTCAAGTTGAAGCCCGATGATCGCGCCTCGACCGATTTCAGCGCCACCAACCTCTCGGCGGCGGCGATCTGGCGCCTGAGCGACGGCTTCGACCTGCGCTTCGGGCTGGACCGCTCCGAGCGTGCGCCAACGAATGAGGAACTGTTCGCGGGCGGCACGCATGTGGCCACGCAGTCGATCGAGATCGGCGACACCGCACTGGATACCGAGAAGGGCGTCCGTGCGGAGATCGGCGCGCACTGGCACACCGACCGCGTGGACCTGAAGCTTGCGGTCTACCAGACGAGGTTCAAGGACTTCATCTACCTCACCGACACCGGCGTGGAGGAAGAAGGCTATCCGGTCCGCCTGTGGACGCAGGACGACGCGACCTTCACCGGCGCGGAAGCCGAAGCGAAGATCCAGCTTGCGGATACCGCGGCGGGCGCGTGGGACCTGCGCGTATACGGCGACTACGTGCGGGCGAAGCTCGACGGTAGCGGCCTGCGCACGGTCGCGTTCGAGGTGCCGCATGGCGACCACACGCATGGCTACGAAGTCGACATCGCGCAGGGCGGCTACTTGCCCCGCATCGCGCCGATGCGCGTGGGCGCGGATCTCGGCTGGTCGCTGGGTGGCTGGCGTGCGTCGCTGGGTGCGGTGCGCTACAGCAAGCAGGACGACGTGGCGCAGAACGAAACATCGAGTGCCGGCTATACGCTGGTCGATGCGCACGTGGCGTACCGCTGGGATCGCACCGCGTCGAGTTGGGAGGTGTTCCTGGACGGCAGCAACCTGACCGACGAGGAAGCCCGCCCGCACACCTCGCTGCTGCGCGACTATGCGCCGCTGCCAGGTCGCGGCGTGGCCTTCGGTATCCGCGCGTACTTCTGATCCCCCGCTGACGTTCTCCCCCGGGGTGGCTGGCCTGCATGGCAGCCGCCCTTCTTGACATGCATTACGTGCATATACACATAATTGCGCAAACCCTTGCCGGGCCTCCCGATGACGCCTTCGCCCGCACCCGTCATGTCCAGCGCGTGCACCTGTTTCCGCCTGCGGCGTGCCAGCCGTCGGGTAACGCAGATCTACGACCATGAACTGGCCACCGTCGGCATGAGCCTCAACCAGTATTCGATCCTGCGCCGCACCGAGCGCGAACCACGCGTCCTGGGCAGCCTGGCGGATGAGCTGGGCATGGATCGCACCACGCTGACACGCAACCTGTCGCCGCTTGTCGACGCAGGCCTGGTGGAAACGATACGGGGCCGCGACGCGCGCCAGCGCATGATCGGCCTCACCCCGTCGGGCCGGGACAAGCTGACCGCCGCGAAACCGTGCTGGCAACGCGCCCAGGCGACCATCGACACGCTACTGGGCGACGCCGGCATGCGGCGCCTGCACGAAGACCTCGATCACCTCGATACCCTGCTGCGCGGGCACCTGGGAGAGGCGGCGTGAAGGCCACCGCCGCGAACGCTGCTCCCCGCATGCACTGGGGCCTGCTGCTGGCGGCTGCGGCGACGCTGACGATCACGATGGGCGCACGCCAGACCACGGGCCTGT
This sequence comes from Pseudoxanthomonas sp., assembly GCF_036845285.1. Classification (GTDB taxonomy): domain Bacteria; phylum Pseudomonadota; class Gammaproteobacteria; order Xanthomonadales; family Xanthomonadaceae; genus Pseudoxanthomonas_A. Next base: position 13,286 of record NZ_DAIUEE010000025.1, on the reverse strand, counting down.
TCGTTTCACCGATCCACCGGGACACCGGCATCGGTATCGCGTCGATCAGCTTCGCGCTGGCCATCGGGCAGTTCACGTGGGGCGCGGTACAACCCGTCTTCGGTGCCATCGCCGACAAGCGCGGCTCCACCGGGGTTCTCGTGTCCGGTGCGGTGCTGCTGTCGCTGGGCCTGGCGCTGACGCCACACCTGACCTCGCCATGGGGCCTGATGTTCACGCTGGGCCTGCTGACGGCGGCGGGTGCAGGCGCCGGCAGCTTCTCGATTCTGATCGGCGCCACCGCGCAGCAGTTGGCGCCGGAGAAGCGATCCTTCGCGGCGGGTTTCATCAACGCCGGCGGTTCGCTGGGGCAGTTCGTCTTCGCACCGCTGGTGCAGGCGGTGATCGCGGTCGCCGGCTGGGCCAGCGCGATGTACATGCTCGCCGTCACGTCCCTGCTCGCCATTCCGCTGGCCTTTCCTTTGCGCCGCAAGGCCAAGCCGGCAGCGACGGCATCCATCGCGACCGCCGTTGGCGAGATCACCCTCAAGCAGCAGGTCGCGATCGCGCTGCGCGACCGCAGCTACTGGATGCTGCACCTCGGCTTCTTCACCTGCGGCGTGCACATCGCCTTTCTGGTGACCCACCTGCCCGGCGAAATCGCCCTGTGCGGGTTGTCGGCCAGCGTGTCGGCCGTGTCGATCGCGCTGATCGGCCTGTTCAACATCGCCGGCAGCCTCGTCGCCGGCGCGCTGGGACAGCGGGTGCGCATGAAGTGGATCCTTGCGGTGATGTATGCGAGCCGCGCGGTGATGATCGCGCTCTACCTGATGGCGCCGCCGACGCCGTTGACGTTCTACGTCTTCGCCGCCGCGCTCGGCTTCACGTGGCTGGCGACGGTGCCGCCGACGGCCGGCCTGGTCGGCAAGCTGTTCGGCCCGCGCTACCTCGGCACGCTGTTCGGACTGACGCTGCTGTCGCACCAGATCGGCGGCTTCTTCGGCGCCTGGCTTGGCGGACTCGCGCTGGAACGCTTCGGCGACTACACGTGGATGTGGTATGCGGACATGGCGCTGGCGCTGATTGCGGCCATCGCCAATCTGCCGATCAGGGAGTCGTCGCCGAAGGCGGTGCCGGCGGCGGCCTGAAGAAGCCTGGTGTGGGAGCGACGTAAGTCGCGAGCTTCTTGTTTTGCCAGAGGAAGAGCTCGCGACTTACGTCGCTCCCCCAACCAGCAATGCCTTATGCAGCCGCCGCGCAGCGCGCGCACAGCCCATGCACTTCCAACGTCTGCGCCTGCGGCTGGAAGCCCAGCGCCTTGGCGCGCTGTTCCAGCTGGCTGACCACTTCGCGGTCTTCCAGCTCCACTGCGCTGTGGCAGCGGTCGCAGATGAGGAACGGCACCGAATGCTGGGCGCTGTTGGGATGGTGGCAGGCGACGAAAGCGTTCACCGATTCGAGCTTGTGCACGAAGCCGTTGGCCATCAGGAAATCCAGCGCGCGGTACACCGTCGGCGGCGCATCGGCGCCGACGCCCTTGGTCGCACGCACCCACTCCAGCAGTTCGTAGGCCTTCACCGGCTTGCCGGCTTCGGCGATCAGCTGCAGTACGCGTGCGCGGATCGGCGTCAGCCGCAGGCCGCGCTCCTGGCACGCACGCTCCACCGCCGCCACGAACGCGTTCGCGTCGTGGACATGGTGCTTGGGATCGGTACAGGCGTGGGCGTGTGGCATGGGTGCTCCCGGATCAGGCGATCACACCTGTCTTGATAAGTGCGGCATCGATGCGTTTCAAGGCTTCCTCACGGCCGGCCAGGTAGACGGTCTGCGAAATGTCGGGGCTGACCTGGGTGCCGGTGATCGCCACGCGCAACGGCTGCGCCACCTTGCCCATGCCGAGTTCGAGCGCGGCTGCGGCCTCGTGCAGCGCCGCCGACACGCTTTCGGCAGTCCACGCCGGCAGCGCTGCCAGGCATTCGCGGGCCTTGGCCAGCGGCGCACGGGCCGACGCCCCCAGATGCTTGGCTACGGCAGCCTCGTCGTACACGGTCAACGGCTGGTACCAGACCATCGACTTTTCGGCCATGTCCTTCAGCGTTTGCACGCGATCGCGCAGCGCAACCACCACGTCGGCGGGCGCGGGACCTGCGGACAGGTCGACGCCCAGCTTCTCCAGCTGGTAGACGAGGTGCGGCGCGATGTCGGCTGGCGCATCGGTCTTCAGGTAGTGCTGGTTCACCCAGCCCAGCTTGGCCATGTCCAGGCGCGCGGCCTTGGAGTTCACGTCCTTCACGTCGAACAGGTCGATCAGCTCCTGCCGCGAGAACAGTTCCTGGTCGCCATGCGACCAGCCCAGTCGCGCCAGGTAGTTGATCAGTGCATGCGGCAGGTAGCCGGCGTCCTTGTACTGCATCACGTCGGCCGCGCCGGTGCGCTTGGACAGCTTGGCGCCCTGCTCGTCCAGGATCATCGGCATGTGCGCGAAGTTCGGCACCGGCGCGCCCAATGCTTCGTAGATATTGATCTGGCGCGGCGTGTTGTTGATGTGGTCGTCGCCGCGGATCACCTCGGTGATACCCATGTCCCAGTCGTCGACGACGACGGCGAAGTTGTACGTGGGATAGCCATCCGGCCGGAAGATCACCATGTCGTCGAGTTCACTGTTGGCGATCTCGATGCGGCCCTTGATCAGGTCGTCGAACGCGACCACGCCATCGAGCGGATTCTTGAAGCGGATCACCCGGTTCGGATCGTCGCGGTGCGGCAGCTGCTGTTCGCGCGCGGCGCCGTTGTAGCGCGGCTTCTCCTGTTTCGCCATCGCGGCCTCGCGCATGGCATCCAGTTCTTCACGCGTCTCGTACGCGTAATAGGCCTTGCCCGACGCGACCAGTTGCTCGGCGACCTCGCGATAGCGATCGATGCGCTGGGTCTGGTAGACCGGGCCTTCGTCGTAGCCCAGGCCCAGCCAGTCCATGGCATCGAGGATCGCGTCGATGGCGGCCTGCGTGCTGCGTTCGCGGTCGGTGTCCTCGATCCGCAGGATGAAATCGCCGCCGCGATGGCGCGCCTCCAGCCAGCAGTACAGCGCCGTGCGGGCGCCGCCGATATGCAGGTAACCGGTGGGACTGGGGGCGAAGCGGGTACGGCAGGCCATGGAGGAACTCTTGATGCGGTTTGCAGCGATTTTAACCCGTAGGAGGGGCTTCAGCCCCGACCACTGCTGCCGGGCGGCCGACTGCTTGTGCGGGTGCGGCCGTGCCGGGTAACGAACTTTGGCGACCTCGGCATGGCCGGCAGGCGGTCGGGGCTGAAGCCCCTCCTGCAGGGAGGCCTTAGAATCCATCCATGACCACGCTCTTCATCTCCGACCTGCACCTGGACGCCGAGCGTCCCGCCGTTACCGAGCTGTTCGGCGCGTTCATGCAGAAGGAAGCCACCCGGGCCGATGCGCTCTACATCCTCGGCGACCTGTTCGAGGCCTGGGTGGGCGACGACGACCCGTCCGAAACCGGCGCCTACGTCGCCGCTCGAATCCGCGAAGTGAGCGATGCCGGCGTGCCGGTGTTCTTCATCCGGGGCAACCGCGACTTCCTGCTTGGCGACGCGTTCGCCCGCCGCGCAGGCATGCGCATCCTGCCCGACCCCGCCGTGATCATGCTCTACGGCAAGCCCGCCGTCCTGATGCACGGCGACCTGCTCTGCACGGGCGATACCGCCTACCAGGCGTTCCGTGCGCAGACGCGGAATCCCGCATGGCAGGCGCAGTTCCTCGCCCAGCCGCTCGCCGCGCGGCTGGCCTTCGCCGCGCAGGCCCGTGCCGCCAGTGCGGCACACCAGGGCGGCATGAGGCAGAACGACAAGGCGCAGTTCGAGACGCTGACCGACGTGACGCCTGCCACCGTGGATGCGACGTTTGCGCAGTTCGGTATCGACACGATGATCCATGGCCATACGCATCGCCCCGCCATCCACGAGCTGAGTGTCGATGGGCGGAACTGCCGGCGCATCGTGCTCGGGGACTGGTACGAACAGGGTTCGGTGCTGCGCGTGGCGCCGGACGGGATGACGCTCGACGCGCTCTGATACGACGCGGACGTCCGATTCCTGACGTGGGAGCGACGTAAGTCGCGATGATGACATCGCGGCCATTCATCGCGACTTACGTCGCTCCCACATCTTTCTTATCGGGCTTGGCCCGTGCAGCCAGTTACGGCGCCTCCAGCGCCGCCAGCTCATCCTCATCGAAGCCCGCCATCAGACGCGCCTCGATGTTGAAAGGCCCGTGCAGGTAGCCGCCCGCGTACTCTTTCAGCAGTTCTCGGAAGCGCGCGCGTGGTTCGATGCCGCGTTGCGCGCAGTACCAGCGGTACCAGCGTGAACCGGCGGCGACATGCGCGATCTCCTCGCGCAGGATCAGGTCGAGGATCGCCACCGTGGCCTCGTCGCCCAGGTCGCGCAGCTTGACGATCATGCCCGGCGTCACGTCCAGGCCGCGCGCCTCCAGCACGCGCGGCACCAGCGCCATCCGGGCGAGACCATCGTGCGCGGTCTTCTCGGTCATCTCCCACAGGCCGTTATGGGCATCGAAGTCGCCGTAGTCGTGGCCCAGCTCACGCAGGCGCGCGCGGAGCAACACGAAGTGGCGGGACTCGTCGTGCGCCACGCCCACCCAATCGGCGTAGAACGCGTCCGGCAGCCCGCGGAAGCGGTACACCGCGTCCCACGCCAGGTCGATGGCATTGAGTTCGATATGCGCGATGGCGTGGATGAACGCCGCGCGTCCCTGCACGCTACCGAGACCGCGACGCGGCAACGCGCGCGGATGCACCAGCGTCGGCCTCGGAGGCCGCCCAGGTGCGCGGATCGGATCGGGAGGCACCGCTTCGGCAGGAACGTCGAGTTCGCCACGTGCGAACGCGTCCGCGTACCGCTGCGTCAACGCGACCTTCGCGTCGACGTCCACCGCATCCAGGCAGATGCACGCAGCCTCGAACAACGTGGTCATGCCGCGCGGTGCCGCGTCAGCCGACGCGGCGCTTGCGCTTGGCTTCGTCCGAGCGGGCCTGCTCGATGCGCTCGAAATACCCCGGCTCGATGCCGGTGACGTACTTCCCGTCGAAGCAGGACGAATCGAACTCGGCCAGGTTCGGATTGCCCTCCCGCACGGCGGCTTCGAGATCCTCGAGATCCTGGTAGATCAACCAGTCGCAACCCAGTTCCCGCTCGATGTCCTCGACGGTGCGGTCATGCGCGACCAGTTCGTCGGCGGCCGGCATGTCGATGCCGTAGATATTGGGATGACGCACCGGCGGCGCCGCGCTGGCGAGGTAGACCTTGCGTGCGCCCGCATCGCGCGCCATCTGCACGATCTGCTTGGAAGTGGTGCCGCGCACGATGGAGTCGTCGACCAGCAGTACCACGCGGTTGCGGAACTCCAGGTTGATCGGATTGAGCTTGCGGCGCACCGATTTCACCCGTTCGCCCTGCCCCGGCATGATGAAGGTGCGGCCGACATAGCGGTTCTTGATGAAGCCCTCGCGGTACTTCACGCCCAGCACGTTGGAGATCTCCAGCGCGGCATCGCGCGAGGTATCCGGAATCGGGATGATGGTGTCGATGTCGTGGTCCGGACGCAGGCGCAGGATCTTCTCGCCCAGTTTCACGCCCATGCGCATGCGCGCCTTGTGCACCGACACGTTGTCGATCATCGAATCGGGACGCGCGAAGTAGACGTACTCGAAGATGCACGGCGCATGTTGCGGCGCCTCGGCCACGATCTCGCTGAACATCTCGCCGCGCGCGGTGATGACGATCGCTTCGCCCGGCTGCACGTCGCGCATGCGCACGAACCCGAGGATGTCGAGCGCGGCCGATTCCGACGCGATGATGTATTCGGTGCCTTCGCCGTGCTCGCGCCTGCCCAGCACCAGCGGCCGGATGCCGTGCGGATCGCGGAACGCCACCAGGCCCAGGCCGAGCACCACGCTGACGACGGCGTAGCCGCCCTTGACGCGGCGATGGACGCCGGCGACGGCGCGAATCGCCGCTTCCGGCGTCAGCGTGCGCTGCAGGTCCAGTTCGTGCGCGAACACGTTCAGCAGCACTTCGCTGTCCGAATCGGTGTTGATGTTGCGGCGGTCCTGCGCGAACACGTCCTGGCGCAGCGCCTCGGTGTTGATCAGGTTACCGTTGTGCGCCAGCGCGATGCCATACGGCGAATTCACGTAGAACGGCTGCGCTTCGTCCATGCCCTCGGAGCCGGCGGTCGGATAGCGGCAGTGCGCGATACCCACGCGACCTTCCAGCACGCTCATCGCCTTGGCGCTGAAGACGTCGCGCACCAATCCGTTGTCCTTGTGCACGCGCAGGCGCGTGCCGTCGGCCGTGGCGATCCCGGCGGCGTCCTGTCCGCGGTGCTGGAGGACGGTCAGCCCGTCATAAAGCTGGCCGGCAACGTTCTGGTTGCCGACGATTCCGACGATGCCGCACATGGGGGATCTACTCCGGTTTCGACGCGGGTGAGGCGGACGAGGGGCTGCCATCCTGTGGTGCGCCGGTGTCTTCCAGCGGCAGGGGCAACAGGTGTTTCAGGCCCGCATTATCGCCCGCCGGGCGCCCGTTGCCAAAGTCCAGTTCCTGCACAGTCCATTCCGGCAGCCACTGCGACAGCCATTGCGCCCCGGGCAGCAGCACCGGCACGACGGAGGAGCGATGCCATTCAGGCTCACGGGGCAGGTCGGTGAACGCCGTCAGCAGCAGGACGATGCAGGCGACGAATGCACCGCGTGCCAGCCCCAGCCCCAGCCCCAGCATGCGATCCAGGCCCGACAGCCCGACCGACTTGACCAGGTGGCGGATCGCCCATCCCATCAGGCCCACGAAGATCATCACGCCGATGAAGCTGAGCACGTAGCCGCCCAGCAGTTCACTGGCCGAAGGCGGGCCATCGCTGGACAGCCAGTGCGCCGCATCGCCGCCGTAGTGGAACGCCACCCAGCCGGACAGCAGCCAGGCAACCATCGAGGCGAGCGCGCTGATGAAGCCGCGCATCAGCCCGAACAGGGTCGACACACCGACGATGGCCAGCAACGTCAGGTCGAGCGCACTCACGCGAAGCGGCCGCGATCAGACCGTCGGCAGGAGCGCGCCATCAAGGATGCGGACGCACCATGCCGTCGACGCCGATCTTCGACGCCACCTGCGTCTTCAACCGGTCGGCATCGGCACGGTTGGCGACAGGACCCACGCGCACGCGGCTCAGCGTGCCCTTGTCGGTGCGGACCTGTTCGACGAAGGCGCTGAAGCCGGCGCCGCGCGCACGGTCGCGCAGGGCATTGGCATCGGCCGCATTCGAGAACGCACCGAGTTGCACGGCGAAGCCCGTACCGGAGGCCGCCGGCTTGGGCGCCTCCTCTGGCTTCGGTGTCGCGGCAACCGGCTTGCTGGCCGGCGGAGCCGGCTTGGCTTCGACCGGCGTCGCGGTGACAGGCCGCGTCTCGGCGACGGCCGGCTTCGGCGCGGGCTTCACGGGTTCGGGCGGTAGCGCCTGCGTGGTGACGGCAGGCGTGGCGGGGGCCGCGACCGAACCGGAGGGGGTCGGTGCAGGCGCGGCGGTCGGCGTGGTCGCGGCAGCATCCAGCGTCACGACCTGGGCGTTGACATCACCCCGGATCTTGACGGCTTCGAGCCGCGCGGCCTCCGCCTGGGGACGATCGGCGTAGGGACCCACGCGGACCCGGAACGCCGGCGTGCCGTTGATCGTGGCGGGTTCGACGAAACCCGGCAGCGTCGCCTGCTTCACTCTGGCGAGCACGGCATCGGCATCCGCCTTCGTCGCGTAGGCGCCGAAACTGACGGCGAAATTGCCCGCGGCCGTCCCGGCCGGCTGCCGCACGCCATCGGCAGGTGCGGGTTCCGCAGCGGGCGCGGCGATCCGGCCCTGGAGGCCTACCGCGCCGGTGGCCGGCGCATTGCCCGGCGTGACCAGCGGCAGTTCGCGCGTCTCGAATTCGCCGGTGGCGGCAGGCGGGACGTCGAGCGGGACATCGGACACGCCGCTGTCGGGCGCGGGCCCCTTCACCAGCATCGGCAGGAAGATGACGGCCAGCGCCACCAGCACGACGGCGCCGATCAGGCGCTGTTTCAAGGCAGTATCCATCCAGGTCCACGGCAGCTGCGGCGGGAATGCCGCGGCGATTATACGGCGCGCCCCGGCGCGCTCCCCGTCATCGACCTGAATGCAGGACGTGGAGTGCGTCGGCGACGGTGTGGAACGAACCGAACACCAGCACGCGGTCGCCGGCTGCGGACGCAGCGAGTGCGGCACGCAAGGCGTCGTCCACGCTGGCGTGCAGGCTTGCCGCCGCCGCGATCGCGTCATCCAGTCGGGCCGCCAGTTGTTCGGCCGTCTGCGAGCGCGGACCCGACGACAGCCCCGCCAGGAACCACGGCAGCGACGCACCGGCGAACGCGTCGACCACGCTGCGCGCATCCTTGTCGGCGAGCGCGGCGAACACCACGCGGGTCGTGCCGCTGATCGGATGCGCCTGCAGCCATGCCGCCAGTTCGCGCGCCGCCTGCGGGTTGTGGCCGACATCCAGCACCACCTCCACGCCATTGCGCTCCAGCCGCTGCAGCCGACCCGGCAACGCTGCCGAGGCCACACCCTGTGCGAACGCATCGTCCGGCAACGTCTCGCCGGGCAACGCGCGCAGCGCGGCGATCGCGGTCGCCGCATTCGCGCGCTGCGACGGTGCGGACAGCGCCGGTGCCGGCAATTCCAGTTCGGCGCCGACTTCGCGCCAGCGCCAGCGCTGGGTGTCGATCGGCTCATGGAAGAAATCGCTGCCAAGACGCAACGCGTTGGCGCCGATGGTGTAGGCATGGCGCAGCACGCTGGAGGGCGAATCCGCTTCGCCCAGCACGAGTGGCTTCCATGCACGGGCGATGCCGGCCTTCTCGGCGCCGATCGTCTCGCGGTCGTGACCCAGCCAGTCGGTGTGGTCGATGTCGACGGTGGTGATGACGGCGACATCCGGATCGACGATGTTCACCGCATCCAGTCGTCCGCCCAGTCCGATCTCCAGGACGGCGAGGTCGAGTTCCGCGCGTTCGAACAGCCACAAGGCCGCCAGCGTGCCGAACTCGAAATAGGTCAGCGGCGTATCGCCGCGCGCCGCTTCCACGACCTCGAACGCCTCGACCAATAAGGCGTCATCCACCTCCATGCCATCGACGCGCACGCGCTCGTTGTAGCGCAGCAGGTGCGGCGAGGTGTACGCGCCCACCTTCCATCCGGCGGCACGGGCGATGGCCTCGATGAACGCGACCGTCGAGCCTTTGCCGTTGGTGCCGCCGACGGTGATGACGCGGGCGGCAGGCTTGCCCGGCGACAGCCGCGTCGCGACCTCGCGCACGCGGTCCAGGCCCATCTCGATGGACCTGGGATGCTGTTGCTCGATGTAGGCGAGCCAGTCGCCCAAGGTGCGCGGTGGAGATGTCATGTCAGCGGCATGCTTCGATATGTGCGATGGCCGAGCCGAACCAGGTCGCGTTCCAGCCTATGCGGCTTCGTTCTCGGATGCTCGTCGCCGAGACTCGAAGCTACAGCGCGCGATGCTTCGCTTCGCCGAAGAACGGTGTGTGGTGCGCGCAGTCGTTGAGGCGCACGACTTCCAGTTGGTCGACCGACGGGCCTTCCAGCAGGTTGAGCGTGGTGGGTGCTTGGCGGAAGCTCCACAGCTTGGCGATCGGCAGGCCCAGGATGCGGCACAGCAGGACGCGGTTGACCGCGTCGTGCGCCACGATCAGCAGCGTGTCGTCGTCACCCAGGCCCTCGGCGGCACGCGCGAGGCCGCGCCAGGAACGATCGAGCACCTGGCGCAGCGATTCGCCGCCCGGCATCAGCACCGTATCGGGTTCTTCGCGCCAGGCGAGCAGGCGTGCGGGATCCTTGTCCTGGATCTCGCTGGCCAGCAGCCCTTCCCACTCGCCGTGCGCAATTTCCTGCAACTCGGGATCGGTGAGCAGCATGTCCGCGCGTGATTCGCCCAATGCCAGCTGCGCCGTGCGCTGCGCACGCGACAGCGGCGAGGCCACCGCGCGATCGATGCGCACGTCCTTCAACCGCTGGCCCAGCGCGGTCGCCTGGCCTTCACCGACCGGCGAGAGCGGGATGTCGATCTGGCCCTGGTAACGGCCTTCGGCGTTCCACGGCGTTTCGCCATGGCGGGCAAGCAGGATGCGCATGCGTCGGTGTGTCCATTCGGGAGAAGCGGTCCTGTTTCCGAACGCCGGAAACGAAGACGGGAGCGGATGATAACCGCTCCCGTCGCGTGCCTGCCGGCTCGGTTGCAGGTGTTACTTGCCGACGCCCATTTCCGTCAGCAACTGCGGCGCCGGGTAGACCTCCTGCATGATCCAGCGCAGGTAGCGGCCGTCCACGGCGATCATGCGGGTCATCTTCGGATCGAACACCCAGTTCGAGCTGACCGACTCCCAGTTGCCATCGAAGGCCAGGCCGATCAGCTTGCCGTGCGCATCGAGCACCGGCGAACCAGAATTGCCGCCGGTGATGTCCAGGTTCGACAGATAGTTCACCGGCACGGAACCGAGGCGCTTGTCTTCCAATCCGCCGTAACGCTTGGCGGCCACGGCGTCGAGCAGCGCCTTCGGCGAGTCGAACGGATCGGCACCGGTTTCCTTCGCCACCACGCCTTCCAGCGTGGTGAACGGGGTGTACTCCACGCCGTCCTTCGGCGCGTAGCCCATGACGTTGCCGAAGGTGATGCGCAGCGACAGGTTGGCATCCGGATAGACGAACTCGCCCTGGCTTTTCTTGTAGTCGGCCAGTGCCTGCAGATACACCGGACGCGCCGCCAGATTCTCGCCGGCGCGCGTCTTGCGCTCCTGCTCGAGTTTCAGCAGCGTCGGCATGACGGCGACGGCGTACTGGATGGCCGGATCCTTGCTGGCCTCGAACGCCTTGCGGTCCGCAGCGAACCATTTCAGGCGCTCTTCGGTGCTGCCGAGTTTGGTGCCTGCCAGGCGGTCCAGCGCGCGCTTCACCGCCGCAGCGTCGTTGCCGCCCAGCCACGTGTCCACGGCAGCGACGCGCTGGCCAGCCGGCAGCTTGAGGTACTCGCCCAGCCAGTATTCCTGCAACTGGCGATCCATGGCGGGCACGTAGCGGCGTTCCAGTTGCTTCTGGGCGCCCTCGATGGCGGGCAGGTCGCGGTCCTGGTAGCCGGATTCGCGCTCGGCATTGGGCTTTTCGCGCTCGATCGACAAGCGGTACAGCTGCGCCGCCGTGCCGACGGTCGCGGTGTTGTGGAACTGGCCAAGCACCAGGTCACGGTCGCGCGTGGCCTTGCCCTGCTCCAGCAGGTCGATCAGTTGGGCGTGCGCGGCCAGCGCGGCCTGTCCCTTGGCACCCTGCCCCTTCAACCAGCCAAGCACCGCCGCTTCCTCGGCCTGCTTCTGGCCGGCGGCATCGATGCGCTTGAAGCCTTCCAGCTGGCCGTCGTAATTCTTGCTGGTGTTGTTCCAGCCGGCCATCGTGCTGGCGTACTTGACCTGGATGTCGGGATTCTTCTTGCCCGCCTCGCCGACCAGCGCGATCAGGTGCTTGTAGTGGCGGCCGATGGTGGGATACGTCCACGCGGCGGTATTGTCGAATTCGGCCGCCAGCGCATAGCGGTTGGTCGAACCGGGATAACCCGCCACCATCACGAAGTCGCCCTCGCCCAGCGGCTTGTCGGCGAATTCCAGCCAGTGCTTCGGCCGGTACGGCACGTTGTCCTTCGAGAACGCCGCCGGCTTGCCGTCCTTGCCCACGTAGGCGCGATAGAACGCGAAGTCGCCGGTGTGGCGCGGCCACATCCAGTTGTCGATGTCGCCACCGTACTTGCCGACACTGCCCGGGGGCGCGTACGCCAGGCGCACGTCCTTGATCTCCAGGTTCTTGAACAGGTGATAGGTATTGCCGCCGGAGAAGCTGTACAGGCGGCAGCGGAAGCCGGCATCGGCTTCGCAGTCGGCGATCAGTTTTTTCTCGAACGCTTCCAGCGCCCTGGTACGCGCCAGGGCGTCGGTGCCAGCCGAAGCGATGACAGCCTGCGCGTCCTTGGTCACGTCGGTGATCTCGTCGAGCACGAACACACGCGCATTCGGACCTGCGCTGACTTCATCGCCCGTCGTCGGCGCGTTGAAGCCGTTCTTGATCAGATTGTTCTCCGGCGTGGAGTTCAGCTGGATCGCACCGTAGGCACAGTGGTGATTGGTCACGACCAGGCCGTTCGGCGACACGAAGCTGGCGGTGCAGCCGCCCAGCGCCACCACCGCGCCCATCGGATTGCCGGTGAGGTCGGAGAGCTGCCGGGGCGACAACTTCAACCCGGCCTGCTTCAGCGGCCCGGCGATCTCCGGCAACTGCTGAGGCACCCACATGCCCTCGCCGGCATGGGCGACCTGGGCGGCGAGCAGGGACAAGGGAACCGCAATGGCGGCGGCGAGCAGGTTCGGACGCATGGAAACCCCGGGACTGTCAGGAAAGTCACGATTGTAATGAACCCGTCATCCGGGCCGACCATGACTTATGCCCTACACCGCCCTGCCACGTGGCTGCCTGGACTGGTCAAGAGGCATTGCAGCAGGGCCGTCTGGGGCCGGGGCGTATAATCCGCGCCCTCATTACCCTGGATCGACGTCCGATGGCACAGACGATGAAGGCGCTGGTGAAGCGCGAGGCCGGCAAAGGCATCTGGATGGAGGAACTGCCGGTTCCTCAGCCCGGCCCCAACGAGGTGCTGGTCAAGCTGGAGAAGACCGCCATCTGCGGCACCGACCTGCACATCTACCTGTGGGACGAGTGGAGCCAGCGCACCATCAAGCCCGGCCTGACCATCGGCCACGAGTTCGTCGGCCGCATCGCGCAGCTCGGTTCCGCCGTGACCGGCTACGAGGTCGGCCAGCGCGTGTCGGCCGAAGGCCATATCGTCTGCGGACATTGCCGCAACTGCCGCGGCGGCCGCCAGCACCTGTGCCCGAACACCGTCGGCATCGGCGTGAACCGCAACGGCGCGTTCGCCGAGTACATGGTGATGCCGGCCAGCAACCTGTGGCCGATCCCGGACCAGATTCCATCGGAGCTGGCCGCGTTCTTCGATCCGTACGGCAACGCAGCGCATTGCGCGCTGGAGTTCGACGTGGTGGGCGAGGACGTGCTGATCACCGGCGCCGGCCCGATCGGCATCATCGCCGCCGGCATCTGCAAGCACATCGGCGCGCGCAACGTGGTGGTCACCGAC
>NZ_DAIUEE010000024.1:0-17272 GCF_036845285.1 Pseudoxanthomonas sp. | reverse complement strand
GATGAGCTGGGACCGATGCCGATCTTGAACAGGTCGAACGTGCTGACTGCCATGCGCGCTTGTCAGTCGGCGCGTCGCGTGCGCCAGGGCAGCATGCGGCGCAGCGTTTCGTCCCTGCGGAAAACGTGATGATGCAGTGCCGCTGCCGTATGCATGCAGACCAGGCTTGCCAGCGACCAGAACAGCACGACATGCGCGGTGTCGACCGGCTTGCGCAGGTCGCCATTTTTTGCCGCCAGCGAGGGCAGGTCGACCAGGCCGAACCAGGGCAACGGCTGGCCGGCGACGGAGTTGAGCAGCCAACCAGACAAAGGCACTGCGCACAGCAGCGTGTAGAGCAACAGGTGGCTCGCGCGTGCGGCACGCAACTGCCATGCGGGTCCGGCCAGCGGATCCGGTGTGCGCGTCGCCATGCGCAGGGCGATACGCACGATGGCGAGTGCGAGCACGGTGATGCCGATCGACTTGTGCAGGGCGAACATCGTCTTGCGCAGATCCGTGCCGCGCTCGAGATCGACCATGACCAGCCCGATCACGGCGACCGATACGATCAGCAATGCACCCAGCCAGTGCAGCAGCTGCACCGACCGCGCCCATGTTGTATCCGTGTCGCTCGACATGGAAGGTGCCTCCGGGTTCGACATCAGTGGAAGAGTTCGGCGATCGTCGCGGAGCCGATGAACGCGCCAGTGGCGGCGATCAGCGACACGATCACGATGCGCCAGCCGAGGCGGCGGAACATCGGCAGCTTGCGCGCCACCGCAAAGCCTGCCAGTGCGAGCACGGTGGTAGTGATGCTCATGAACTGCACCTGGTTGATCAACTCCGCGGTGCGTGCGGCCAACGGCCAGCCCTCGGGGATGGTCACCAGCGTCGCGCCGATGGCGAGGAAAAGCATCAGCGGCAGCTTGCGCACGAGCTGCTTGAGCAGCAAGCCGGCCAGCACGATGCAGGCCATGATCGTCACGCCCGGCAATGTCTGCAGCGGCGCGATTCCGTGCCCGATCCAGTTGCTGAGGATGATGCCGGCAGCCATCAGCGCCAGTGCCAGCAGGCTGTCGCGCAGGGTGGGCCGATCGTCTTCGCCTTCGAGTGCGGCGGCGACGTCGAGATCGCGGGTTGACGGCGCGCGGCGCGCGATCGCGGTGCGGCCGAGTACGGGTTCGAGACGGGTGTACAACCAACTGCACGCGGGCAGGGTGATATAGGCGGCGAAGTAGAAGCCGACCACGCCGGCGATCAGGTTCGCGGCGCCGGCGATGGCGGTCAGCTCGCGCACGAAGTCCGGCGACTGCCCGTGGGTGATCGGGCCGAGCGCCGCCGCCATCATGCTGCCGGAGCCGATACCCGCGCCCATCGCCAGTGAGCGGATGTCGAAGATGCCGGTGGCGGCTACCGCGCTCGCCAACAGGGACAGGTACACCGTGCCGAGCACGGTGCCGGTGATGTACTCGGCCAGTACGCCGCGGCCTTCGGCCGATTGCAGGCCGTACCGCTGTCCGATGATCACCATCGCCGTTTCGCGGCCGATGGAGAAGGTGGCGCCGACCGCCTCGCGCTTGATGCCGAGCAGCAGCGCCAGCGGCAGCGCCAATACCATGGTGCCGAACGCGTGGCCGAGTTCCTGGAACGCCAGCGCCCAGCCGACCTTGCGCAGCGCTTCGATGCTGTAGCCGGCCATCAGGCCGAGCTTGACGATGAAAAGAAGCAGCGCGGTGCCGAGCAGCTTGTCGGCGTAGTGCTGCAGCGGAAGTCCGAGCTGCAGCCATGCGGGGAAGCGCGCATGCCACGCGGCAAGCGCGGTCGTCGCGAACAGGGTCATCAGCATCGGCAGGATCACGATGCTGGCCGGGCCAAGCGGAATGCTGATCGGGCCGATCCACTCCGCGACCGCCGTCGCCACCAGTACCACCAGCAGCAACATCCACAGCTTCGGCGGGAAATCCGTGGACGTGGCGGCGTGCGAAGGCGTCGATGCATCGGACATGGGCGGCTCTTGCTGGGGCATGCGGAGGTGCGGGGAACGTCGTCGGGCGTGGAGGTGTTTTAGCCCATGTCCGCCGGTGGCGCCTTCGGTTCGCCGGCGGTGTACCACTGTGCCGGTGGGATTTCGTGGATCAGCACGCGCACGGCGGTCGCGGGCACGCCGAGGTGGGTGGTGGCGGCGTCGGTCACCGCGCGCGCGAACGCCTGCTGCTGTTCCTGCGTACGGCCGGCCAGGATGTGGGCATGAAGGATGGGCATCGGTTACTCCTCGACGTGGAAGCCGCAGCGGCCGAGCGATTCGACCTCCAGCGACACATGGATGCCGGCGTGCAGCGCGCTGGCGGCGGTGGCGCCACCGGCGAGCACGATATCGCCAGGCTGCAGGGTTTCGCCCGCTTCCGCCACGACGCGTGCCGCGGCCACCAGCGAACGCAGCGGATGGCCGAGGATCGCCGCGGTGGAGCCGAACGCCTGCGGACGACCATCGAAGGCCATCACCAGGCCGAGGTTGTCGAGGTCGGTCGCCGCCGAGCGCCACGGTCCGACCACGAACCCGGATGACGAACTGTTGTCCGCCACCACGTCGGTCAGCGAGAAGCGGAAATCCTGGTAGCGCGAATCGATGATCTCCAACGCAGGCGCCACCGCTTCCACGGCGGCCAGCGCTTGCGGTGCGGTCACGCGGCCCGACAGCGGACGGCTGATCAGGAACGCGACTTCCGGCTCGACGCGCGGATGCACGTAGTCGCGCAGGCGGATGCTGTTGCCGTCCTCAACCAGCATGCCTGAGGTCAGTCGCCCCCAGATCATGTCGGACACGCCCATCTGCACCATCTTCGCGCGGCTGGTGAAGCCCATCTTGATGCCGATCCGGCGTTCGCCGCGCTGCAGGCGACGCTGGACGCTCAGGCGCTGGATGGCGTACGCCTGCTCAAGCGTCAGCGCTTCCTCCAGCTGCGGCGTGGCGGTGGCATCGTGCGCGGCGCCGTCCAGTCGCTCGGCGAGCGAGGCGAGGTCGTAATGCATCATGCGGCTTCCACCCGGGTGTTCTTGCGCGCCAGCAGGTCCAGCGCGACGTCGACGATCATGTCTTCCTGCCCGCCAACCATGCGGCGTTCGCCCAGCTCGATCAGGATCGAGCGTACGTCCAGACCGTAGTCGGCAGCGGCTTTCTCGGCGTGGCGCAGGAAGCTGGAATACACGCCTGCGTAGCCGAGGCTCAGCGTCTCGCGGTCGACACGGACCGGACGATCCTGCAGCGGTCGCACCAGGTCTTCGGCGGCGTCCATCAGCGTGAACAGGTCGCAGCCATGCGTCCAGCCCATGCGTTCGGCGGTGGCGATGAAGACCTCGAGCGGTGCATTGCCGGCGCCGGCCCCCATCCCGGCGAGCGAGGCATCCACGCGGGTCACGCCGTTCTCGACGGCGACGACCGAATTGGCCACGCCGAGCGACAGGTTGTGGTGGGCATGGATGCCGATCTGCGTTTCCGGCTTCAGCGCATCGCGAAGTGCGCGCACGCGGTCGCGGGTGGCATCCATCGTCAGTGCGCCACCGGAGTCGGTGACGTAGACGCAACAGGCACCGTAGCTTTCCATCTTCTTCGCCTGCTCGGCGAGGGCGGTGGGCGGCGTCATGTGGCTCATCATCAGGAAGCCGGCGACGTCGATGTCGAGCCGGCGCGCCTCCTCGATGTGCTGGCGCGCGACATCGGCTTCCGTACAGTGCGTGGCCACGCGGACCGAGCGCACGCCCACCGCGACGGCGGCGCGAAGCTCGTGCACGGTGCCGATGCCGGGCAGCAGCAACGTGGTCAGTTTCGCTTGCGTCACGCTCCCGGCGACGGCTTCGATCCATTCCAGGTCGGTGTGGCGGCCGAAGCCGTAGTTGAAGCTGGACCCGGCCAGTCCATCGCCATGCGCGACCTCGATCGCGGCGACGCCGGCGGCATCCAGTGCGCGTGCGATCGCGCGGACATGGTCAAGGCCGTACTGGTGGCGGATGGCGTGCATGCCGTCGCGCAGGGTGACGTCCTGGATGTAGAGCGGGGTGTCGTTCGCGGTGTCCATCACGCGACCTCCTTGCAGTGCGCCAGTTCGGCGATGCGCTCGGCCGCGGCCAGCGCCGCCGACGTCATGATGTCGAGGTTGCCGGCGTAGGCAGGCAGATAGTGGCCAGCGCCTTCCACTTCCAGGAACACGGACACCTTGAGGCCTGCCGCCGCCGTCGGCTGGCGCAGGATCGCGGCGCAGGCGGCGGCATCGAGTTTCTCGAACTGCACGTCCTGCTTCAGCCGGTAACCGGGCACGTAGCCGGCGACCGCGGCGACCATGGTCTGGATCGAGCTGCGGATTGCGGTTTCGTCGCCGCCCTCTGTCAGGCAGTACACGGTGTCGCGCATCATCAGCGGCGGCTCGGCCGGATTGAGCACGATGATCGCCTTGCCCTTCGCCGCGCGGCCGACGGTTTCGATCGCACGCGATGTGGTTTCGGTGAATTCGTCGATGTTGGCGCGCGTGCCCGGGCCGGCCGACTTGCTGGCGATGCTGGCGACGATCTCGGCATAGCGCACCGGCGCCACGCGCGAGACGGCTGCGACGATCGGGATCGTCGCCTGGCCGCCGCAGGTCACCATGTTGAGGTTCCCGGCGTCGATGTGTTCGTCGAGGTTGACTGCGGGCACCGCATACGGACCGATGGCGGCCGGCGTCAGGTCCACCGCGCGCTTGCCGTCGGCCTTCAGTTGTTCGGCATGCCGGAGGTGGGCGCCGGCGGAGGTGGCGTCGAACACCAGCGCGATGTCGCGGTACTCCGGCATCGCGCGCAATCCATCGAGGCCTTCGTGCGTGGTGGCGACGCCGAGCCGGCGCGCACGCGCCAGGCCATCCGATTCCGGGTCCACGCCGACCATCGCGGCGATTTCCACGTTGCGCCCCTGGCGCAGCAGCTTGATCATCAGGTCGGTGCCGATGTTGCCCGAACCGATGATGGCGACCTTCATCTTGCCCATCGCGTCACTCCCTGGAGAACGTTGCCGCCACCCGGCCCAGGCCGGAGATGCGGGCTTCGAAGACATCGCCGGCGGCGACCGGCACCATGGGGCCGAGCGCACCCGACAGCACCACGTCACCCGCGCGCAGCGGGCGGCCGGTGCGCGCGGCGGTGCGCGCGAGCCACAGCACCGCGTTGAGCGGATTGCCCAGGCACGCCGCGCCGCAACCGACCGACACGGGTTCGCCGGCCTTCTCCAGGCTCATGCCGCACAGGCGCAGGTCGAACGCGTCGATCTTCTTGGGTGTGCCACCGAGCACGTACAGCCCCGACGATGCGTTGTCGGCGATGGTGTCGAAGATGCTGATCTTCCAGTCGCGCACGCGGCTGTCGACGATCTCGATGGCCGGCAGCACGTAACCGAGGGCATTCAGCACGTGGCCGAGCGTCGGTTGTTCGACGTCGAGGTCGCGTTCGAACACGAAGGCGATCTCGGCCTCCACCTTGGGTTGGATCAGGCGCGACAGCGCTACTTCCTGGCCGTCGCCATAGCCCATGTCGTCGAACAGCATGCCGTAGTCCGGCTGGTCGACGCCGAGCTGCTTCTGCACCGCGACCGATGTCAGGCCCACTTTGCGGCCGACGACGCGACGGCCGCTCTGTTCGGCGGCGCGCGTGAGCAGGGCCTGCACCGCATAGGCGGCGTCGATGCCTTCCGCTTCGATCAAGGGCTTGACCGGATCGCAAGGCGCGCGCGCATCCAGGGCGTGGCCGAGCAGGTCCGCCGCCTGGCGGACGGCGTCAGAGCTTGATGCAGACATTGCGCAACTCCGTGTAGAACTCGAGGCCGTGCACGCCACCTTCGCGGCCGATGCCCGATTGCTTGGCGCCACCGAAAGCGGTGCGCAGGTCGCGCAGGAACCAGCTGTTGACCCAGGCGATGCCGACCTGGATCGCAGCGGCGACGCGGTGCGCGCGCGACACATCGCGCGTCCATATCGACGTCGCCAGTCCGTACGGCGTGTCGTTGGCGGCGGCGATGGCGTCTTCCTCGCGGTCGAACGGCGTGATGTGGCAGCACGGCCCGAAAATCTCCTCGGTCAGCACCGTCGAGTTGACGGGCAGGCCTGTCCAGATGGTGGGTTCCACCCACCAGCCGCCGGACAACGTGGACGGCAGCTGCGGGATGCCGCCGCCGGTCACCACGGTGGCGCCTTCGTTGCGCGCGCGCGCGTAGTAGGAGAGCACCTTGTCGCGGTGCTGCTGGCTGATCAGCGGACCGAAGTTCGTGTCTTCGTCCCACGGATCGCCTGGATTCAGCGCCTGCGCCGCCTCCTTGAGTCGCAGGACGAACGCATCGAAGATCGGCCGTTCGACATAGATGCGCTCGGTGCCAAGGCAGACCTGGCCGGAGTTGAGGAATGCAGAGCGGGTGATGCCGGCCACGGCGGCATCGAGGTCGCAGTCGGCGAACACCAGTGCCGCGTTCTTGCCACCCAGTTCGAACGACACGGGACGTACGCCGACCGCAGCCGCCTTCATGATCGCGGTGCCGGTGCGCGTTTCACCGGTGAAGGTGATGCCGTTCACGCCGGGATGTTCGGTGAGGTACTGGCCGGCACTGTCGGGGCCGAAACCGTGCACCACGTTGAACACGCCGGGCGGCACGCCGGCATCGTTCATCACTTCGGCCAACAGGGTGGTGGTGCTGGGCGTTTCTTCCGACGGCTTCACCACCACCGTGTTGCCGGACGCCAGTGCCGGCGCGACCTTCCAGGTCATCAGCAACAGCGGCAGGTTCCAGGGGCAGATCACCGCGATCACGCCACGGGGCGTGCGCAGGCCGTAGTTGATGGCGGTGCCGCCGTCGGGCGTGGGGGAGCGGAAGGCTTCCGTGGCCGACTGCGCGATCTGGTCGGCGAACACGTCGAAGTTGGCGGCACCGCGAGGAATGTCGAGATGGCCCGCCAGGTCGACCGGCTTGCCGGTGTCGCGGACTTCGGCTGCCACGAAGTCGTCGAAGCGCGCACGGATGCCATCGGCGACCTTGCGCAGCACCGCAGCGCGTTGGCCATCGGTGAACGTGCTCCACGGCCCCTGCAGCGCGGCGCGGGCCGCCTGCACGGCACGGTCGACGGTGTCGGCATCGGCTTCGTGCACCTGGCTGACGACCTGGCCGGTGGCAGGGTCGATGTTGGCGAACAAGGGGCGGGACGAGGTCACCGGCTGGCCGCCGATGTAATGCGTCACGACGGGAAGCGTGGAGGAGTGAGGCTGTGCGGCGGGAAGGGTCATGGGTGGTCCGTGAGGGATTCCATTCGGATTTACGAAATTCCTGACCAGCGCCATGGCGTGACGCGGCGAGTCCAGGAGAGGATGTCAGGACATAAAGTCGAAATTCTTACGTCGATGGAACCGAATAATGCACGAATTCTGGATGGTTGTCGCGTAAATATCGAAATTATGTTTGACAAGCGCGGGTGGCTCTGGTCTTATCGCGCCGTCCGGTCCTTTTACTAATGGAGTTCCTGTCCGCATGGCCACCGTGCTCGATCCCCTGATTGCCCTCGCGCCCCGCATGACCGAGTGGCGCCATCGCATCCATGCCTGGCCCGAGCTGGGATTCGAGGAGGAGCGGACGTCCGCGCTGGTCGCCGAGGTCCTGACGGGCCTGGGCCTGCAGGTGCATACCGGCCTGGGTGGCACCGGCGTGGTCGCGGTGATCGACAGTGGCAAGCCGGGCATGTCCATCGGCCTGCGTGCCGACATGGACGCGCTGCCAATGGACGAACAGAGCGACCTGCCGTTCCGTTCGCAGCGTCCGGGCGTGGCCCACACCTGCGGTCACGACGGCCATACCTCGGTCCTGCTGGGTACGGCGCAATACCTGGTGGCCCATCCCCCGGCCACCGGCCGCGTGGTGCTGATCTTCCAGCCTGCCGAAGAGGGTGGCCGCGGCGCGATCAAGATGGTCGAGGATGGCCTGTTCACGCGTTGGCCTTGCGACGAGGTCTATGCCTTCCACAACATGCCCGCGCTCAAGGGCGGCGAGGCCAGCGTGCGCGCCGGTGCGACGCTGCAGTCGCTGGCGGTGTTCGAGATCGAGATCGAAGGCGTCGGCGGCCATGCCGCCGCCCCGCACCGTGCGAATGATCCGCTGCAGGTCGCTGCACGCCTGGCCGTCGAGATCAGCGCCATCGTCGGGCGCCACATCGACCCGATGGAAGCGGCACTGATCAACGTGGGTAGGCTGCAGGCCGGCACCACCCACAACATCATTCCGTCCACGGCGTCGCTGAGTGGCACGATGCGCTCGCTGTCCAAGGACGTGCACGAGGAACTGCTCAAGCGCCTGCGCGCCCTGTGCGAAGGCCAGGCGCAGATCTCCGGCTGCAGGATCGATCTGCAGATCCCGCATTCCTGTCCGCCGTGCATCAACTCGCCCGAACAGGCGGCGCTGGCGGCCGAGGCGATCGCCGACGTGCTGGGCGCGGACAACGTGAAGACCGACATGCGGGCGTACCCGTTCTCCGACGACTTCTCGTACATGCTCGAGCAGTGGCCGGGTGCCTACCTGTTCCTCGGCATGGACAGCGCCATGTGCCACCACCCGACGTTCCGCTTCGACGACCAGTTGTTGCCTGTCGCGGCCAGCGTGTTCGCCCGCATCGTGCAGCGCCGCTTGGGTTGAGCGCGACGCCGCGGGCATGATGAGGCATCTTCCGGTCAGTCCATCCAGCAGGTAGCGCCATGCAGATCGCCATCGAACAACTGCGTTATGTCGTCCTTGGGACGCGTGATCCGGAGGCGGCGCGCCGGTTCGCCGTCGCCGAGTTGGGGTTGCAGGTGGCGAACGAGAGCGCAGACGAGATCGCGCTGCGCTCGGACGAGCGGCAGTACAGCGTGGTCTTCGCGAAAGACGACGCGCGCCGCCAGGCGGTAGGACTGGAAGTGCGCGACGACGCGGTGCTGCTGGCCGCATCCGCGATACTTGAGTCGCGTGGCATCGCGCTGGTACGCGACCCTGCGCTGGCGTCGCGCCGCAACGTGCGCGCGCTTGCCGCGTTCACCACGCATGGCGGCGTGCGCGTGGAACTGGTGGTGCGTCCGCAGCACCAGGCGTGGCGTTTCTTTCCCGCGCGCGACACGGGAATTACCGGCCTGGCTGCCGTATCGCTGCGCAGCACCGATGTCGCCGCGGATGAGATGTTGTTCGCCGAGGTGTTCGGCATGCGCATTGCCGACTGGATAGGCGATGCCGCCTATCTCGGTTTCGATGGCGCGCATCACCGCCTGGCGCTGCATCCCGCCTCGCGCGCCGGTGTGCTGGCGGTCGAGTTCGGCGTGGAAGGCATCAATCAGGTGATGCAGCAGTTCTACCGGCTGCGACCGGAGGAGTCCGAAGCGATCGCGCACGGACCGGGCCGTCGCCCCGTGTCGGACCAGGTCTTCCTGACGTTCCGCGGGCCGGACGAGGTGCTGTACGCCTTCGTCGCCGAAGGCAGGCAGGTCGATCCCGCTGCGCCGCCGCGTCCGCGCCAGTTTGCCGACGGTCCTGCGTCGCATTGCAGCTGGGGCAGTGAATGCCGCGTGCCCGAACTCGACGGCCGTGCCGCTGCGCCGGCGAGGCCGTCCCTGCGCGGAGTGCCGCGGCCGTGATCCACCTGCGCGACGTCAGCTACGTCAGGCTGGGTACGCGCGACCTGGAAGGCGCCACGCGCTACGCCACGGCGATCCTCGGGCTGGAGATCAGCGAACGCAGCCGCGGCGCGGTGCATTTCAAGTCCGACCAGCGCGAGCACACGCTGTGCTATTTCGAGGGCGATCCCGCCGACCAGGTGGTGGCGTTCGAAGTCGACAGCCGCGTGGAGCTCGATGCGGCCGGCGCGGAGCTCGAAAGGTTGGGCCACCCGGTGCATCGCGGCACCGCGGATGAGGCGGCGCTACGCAAGGTGCGCGACTTCGTGGCGTTCCGCGACCCCACCGGCAACCGGATCGAACTGGTGTGGCGGCCGCAGATGGGTGCGCGCCGTTACCGCGGCGAGCGCGATGCCGGCATCACCGGCTTCAGCCATGTCGGCCTGTGTACGACCGACGCGGTGCGCGATGAGGCGTTCTGGACCACGGTCTGCAATGCGCGCGTCAGCGACCGCATCGGCGACGCGCCGCTGCTGCGCATCGACGAGATCCACCACAAGATCGCGCTGTTCCCGACCAACCGCGCCGGCATACAGCACATCAACCACCAGGTCGAAACGTCGGACGACGTGCAGCGCTCGTTCCACTTCATCCGCGAACAGGGTATCCCGGTGGTGTTCGGGCCAGGACGGCATCCCACTTCGTCCGCGCGCTTCCTCTATTTCGAAGGGCCGGACGGCATGGTGTACGAGTACTCGTCCGGCGTGCGCTCCATCGCCGACGAACTGATGTACCGCGAGCGGCAGTTCGAATTCGCGCCGCCCGGTTTCTGCGAGTGGGGCGCCAAGCCGGGGATCAAGGAATTCAAGTCGTGACGGATTGCATCGACGCATTGTCTAGGACGGTCCGTATCGCGGCGCGCGCACTCGGCCGGCATGGACTGGTGCACGCCTACGGGCATTGCAGTGCGCGCATCGATGCGGACACGTTCCTGGTCGCGCCCTCGCGCCCGCTCGGCCTGGTGGCGCTCGACGACGCCTGCAGCGTGGTGCCGTTGACGGGTCCGCTGCCGGACGGTGTATTGCCGGAGGTGCGCATCCACCGCGAGATCTATCGCCTGCGCCCCGACGTCGGTGGCGTGGCGCGCGTGCAGCCGCCGAAGACGATGAGCCTGAGCGTGCTCGGCCTGACGCCGGTCGCGCGGCATGGATTCGGCAGCTACTTTCATCCACAGCCACCCCTGTGGGACGACCCGTTGCTGCTGCGCAGCGATGAGCAGGCGGCGCAGCTGGCCACGCAACTCGGCGATGCGCGCGCGATCGTCATGCGCGGCAACGGCGCGGTGACGGCGGGCGAATCGCTGCAGGCGGCGGTCGTGCTGGCGTGGTATCTCGAAGACGCATCGCGTGTCGAACTCGATTGCCTGTCGACGTCGGTCGGACCCACCCGTTTCACGGATGCGCAGTCGCAGGCGCGCGCCACCTGGAATGGGCGCCTGCTCGAACGCATGTGGGATTACCTCACTGCCGGTGATCCCGAATCGATCGGCTGACGCCGTCAGTCGTCCTCCTCCCAACGGAACCGCCATCGCATGAAGAACCTGTTGCTGACGGCGTCGCTGCTCGCGACGCTGGGCCTGGCCGGCCACGCCCACGCTTTCGATACCTGCGCCTCGGCCGACGACGCCAAGGTGATCCAGCACTACTATGCGCGGACGCGCCCGGGCGCGCCACCACCGCCGGTCAGCCGCCTGTTCCGCATGAAGGAAGCGACGGTCGTCAGCGCACTGGATCGGAAGCAGGCCTACGGCGTCCGTTCCAATCGGCTGTTCTTCGACCAGGTATGGAAGTCGGTCGACGCCTGGGGCGCCGACACGAAGATCGGCATCGTCCTCACCTCCGGCGGCATGCATGCCTGGAATTTTCCGAGCACGGTGCCGCAGACGCAGGCCAGCAGCAGCTTGATCTGGTACGACATGTATGCGGACGAAGGCGCCGGCGTGCACGGCCACATCACGCCGCAGGAAGTCGACCAGATCTGGGCGATGAAGCTGCCGACCAGGGACGCCGACACGTTCACCCGCATCCTGGCCTTCTACGGCAAGGAGGGCGACCTGATCGTCGGCCTGTACGTGTCCGAGGGCGTCAAGGCGTTCGACCCAAAGGCCGTCGCCGGGTTCGAGAAGACGTGGGAACTGCTGGAGACCCAGCCGCGGATCTGCGCTGCCGGCTGAGGCCGGCGTCAGGCCGCTTCGAGGGCGGCCATCGCCTTGCGCACTTCATCGTAGGTCCGCATGAGGTGATCCTGGGTAAGGCGGCATGCGCGCAATGCATTGCGGTCGACGGCGGCTTCGAATATCGCCTGGTGCTCGTCGTGCACGAAACGCTTGCCGCGCGACGCGCTCAGCGATACGCGGCGATAGCGTTCGGCCTGGTGGTAGAGCAGTTCCTGCAGTTTGATCAGCCACGGCGAGTCGCAGGCGGAGATCAACGTGGTGTGGAACTCGTGGTTGCGTTCCTCCCACGCATCCAGGGTCTGCTGCGGCAGCGCTGGCGCTAGTTCGGTCACGTCCTTCTCGATCTCGCTCAAGGCCTCGAACGCCGTTCGCAAGCGCTGCTCCCACTCGGCGCCGCCACGTTCGATCGACACGCGCAGGGCCTCGGTCTCGATCAGGTTGCGTACGCGCGAGATGTCGTCGAGTTCGTCGAGCGACAACGGCGCCACCCAGAAGCCGCGCTGATCCTCGGTCTTGACCAGCTGGTCGCCGACCAGGCGCGCCAGCGCTTCGCGCAGGGGCGACATGCCGATGTCGTACTGCTGGACCAGCGCTTCCAGCTTGAGCTTGCTGCCGGCCGCGAGCTGGCCGTGGACGATGTCGCGGCGCAGGCGCTGGTAGGCGCGGCGAGCCAGCGTGCGAGCGGACGACGGAGCGACTTGGAGGTTCATGGGGCCAGTGTGCGCGGGGAATTTCGAAAATCAAGCGCGCGCCGTTGGCGCAGTGCAGCACCAGGGCATGAAATTTCGATAACTTTCTAGGTGCCCGCTGCGGCCGGTTCCACGTAATTGATTGTTTATCAATGTAAATCAGGTAATTTCTCTGTAAATCGACGACGCGCAGAGCAGGAATGCGCAAAAAATATCGTAATTATTCTTGACAGTGCGCTGTCACTTTGCTGTTATCCGGGTGCCGTTCTAACGAAATTTCGTGTGGTTCCACGCGCGCACTGGACACCGTCGCGTCACGGGATGGGCAGCGGGACAACGCCCGGAAGCAGGGAACCGGCACAACCGATACATCTGTCAGCCAATCGAGCCTCGGGGGAATGATGAGCAGTCGAGCAGGTCGTACGCGTGGGGTCGCCGGCGGTGTGTCGGTGTTGGCGATGTGCATCGCCGGGGCATTGCATGCGCAGGAGGTTGCTCCCGCCGCGGCGAAGGACCTGGACACGGTCGTCGTGACGGGTACCAACATCCGCGGCGCCGAGCCTGCGGGCAATACGGTGCAGGTCATCAGTGCCGAGCAGATCCGCGACAGTGGCAAGGCGACCATCGGCGATTTCCTGCGCGACCTGCCGGCGAACTTCGCTGGCGGCGTGGGTATGTCCGACAACGTCCAGGGCGGCCAGGATTCCAGCGTTGCCGGTTCCAACATGACTGGCGGACAGGGCGTGAACCTGCGCGGCCTGGGCGCGCTCTCGACCCTTGTGCTGGTCAATGGTAGGCGCGTGGCGGCTTCCGGCCAGTACGGCGACTTCGTTGATATCTCATCCATCCCGACCAATGCGGTGTCGCACATGGAGGTGCTGCTGGACGGTGCCTCGGCCGTGTACGGTTCCGATGCGGTCGGCGGTGTGGTGAACATCATCCTCAAGCGCAGCGACGACGGCGCGCACACCAGCGTGCGCCTGGGCACCACCAGCCAGGGCGGCGGCCAGCAACTGCAGGTCGGCCAGACCTGGGGTACGCAATGGGACGGCGGCGGCCTGATCGCCGGTTACGAGTACAACCGCCAGGACAACGTGCTGGCGAACGACCGCGACATCTATAACGGCGGCGACTTCAGCGACCGCGGCGGCATCAACTGGCGTCGCATGACCGCGCGCGCTGGCGCGGAAGCCAACCTGTTCAACGGCACTGCGGCCGGCAACGGCGTGGTCGCGCGTCGCGTCCCCGGCGGCGCAGGCACGGGCCTGACGGCCGGCAACCTGATTGCGGTGACCGATGGCGTCGGCAACACCTACAACGCCTGGGACATGGTCGACATCCTGCCGGAGATGGAACGCCACAGCGCGTTCTTCAGCTTCGAGCATGGCGTGGGCGAAGCCCTCGAGTGGAACGGCGACCTGCGCTATTCGCAGCGCCGCGGCACCTACAACCAGGGCTACCAGGCGCTCTATGGCACGGTGGGTCCGAACAACCCGTATTTCATTCCCGGAGTCGCCAACAACTATGGTGTGCTGATCGACGATCGTCCGCTGCAGCGCGAGATCGAGGCCGACTCGTTCGCTGCGTCGTTCGGCGCCGTGTTCGATCTGGCCGGCAGCTGGCGCGGTGAAGCCGCGCTGTCCTACAGCCGCGAGGAACAGCGCCGCGACTCGGACGTGCAGCGCAACGCCAACATCTACGACCATCTGCCGGGCGCGGGCGGTTCGCAGGTGCAGGCACCGACCTCGATCCAGTGCAGCCAGGGCCTGGCGGCCAATGCCTCCGTGGCGGCGCGCAACTACTGCGCCGGCCTGAACTACACCGCGTTCAATCCGTGGACCACGGATGCGTTGCCGGACGCGGTGCTGGCCCAGCTGATCGGCTACGAGGACCTGAAGTTCACGTCGTGGCTGGCGCAGGCCAGCTTCAAGGTCGACGGCGACCTGTTCCAGATGCCGGGCGGCACCGCCAAGCTGGCGGCTGGCGTGGATTGGCGCCGCGAGAACATCGGCGGCCAGCTGGACTTCAACTGGCGCTCGACGTCCGACCGGCACGAAGCCTTCGGCACGACCGAGCGCGATGTCGGTGCGCTGTTCACGGAACTGGCGTTCCCGCTGATCAGCAACGACAACGCGATGGCCTTTGCGAAGAAGCTGGACCTGTCCATCGCCGGCCGTTACGAGCGGGGCCGCGGGATGGGCGACTTTTCCACGTTCAATCCAAAGGTCGGCATCGACTTCAAGCCGACCGACGGCCTGACCCTGCGTGGCAGCTGGGGCAGCTCGTTCCACGCACCGCCGATGCGCTACGCCTACAACGGGGTGCAGCCGATCACCGGCGGCAACGGCGCGTTCATGCGTGCCGACCTGTACACCGCCCCCTGCGCCACCACGCTGGTCCCGCTCAATGGAGTGACCGGGACGCCGGGTGGCGCAGGCAACTGTACGTTCACGGCCATCGTCATATCCGGCGGCGCCGGCCCTACGTTGAAACCAGAGGAAGCGAAGACCTGGACGCTCGGCTTCGACTGGAAGCCGGAGTGGCTGCCCGGCCTGCATGTCGGCGCCAGCTACTTCAACCTGAAGATCGACGACCGCATCGTGCGCATCCAGGCTGGCCAGCTGGGCGGCATCCTGGCGCAACTGTTCGCCACCGGCACGACGCCTTACCTCGATAGCCTGGAGATCAATCCAAGCCTGGCTCGGGTACAGGACATCATCAACAACGATCCACGTTATCTCGGCCAACTGGGTGCCGGCCCCGTGCAGGCAGCAGGGGACGTGGCGATGATCGTCAACGCCACCCAGCTCAACCTGGCAGCGCTGAAGATGGATGGCATGGACTTCGATTTCAGCTACCGCTTCGAACCCGACCGGGCCGGTTCGCTGGAGCTGTTCGCGCGCGGCACCTGGCTGAACTCGTATGAAGTCGAGGCCACGCCGGGCTCCGGCTTCGTCGACCAGCTGGGCAAGTACAGTGCGGTCGGCAATCCGGTGCCGCTGCGCTCCATGCAGGGCGTGCGCTGGAACTACGGCAACCTCAATGCGTCGCTGACGATGAACTACGTCGACGACTACGAGTGCGCCTCGGGCTGCTTCCAGCCGAATGCCGTCGGCGTCCCTGTCGCCATCACGCGTCCCGTGAAGATCGATGCGTGGAAGACCTTCGATTTCAACATCGGCTACGATCTTTCCGGGTTGGGTGGTCTGTTCACCGATTCGCGGTTGAACTTCACGGCGTTGAACTTCACCGATGCCGCGCCTCCATTCATCGATGGCGGCACCGCCGCAAACGATGCGCTGGCGGATCCCTATGATCCGACCAACGCCAACGTAATGGGTCGGACGCTGGTGCTGTCCTTTGACAAGCGTTGGTGATGCAGGTGGCATGCGCGGCGACGTCGCGCATGCCCGGATCGGCAGGGGAGTGGAGCAGACGATGAAGGCATGGGTGAGGATGGAGTGGTTGGTCGCCGTGCTGGCGCTGCTGACGGTGGCGGCGCCCGCGGCGGCAGAAGCCCTGGTGGTGCCCGGCGCGCAGCAATTCGACCTCACGTCCAGCGCGGGCGAGCGGACCTATCGGGTCTTCGTGGCGATTCCCGCGAAGCCGGCGCCCGTCGGCGGCTACAGCGTGCTTTACGTCATGGATGGCAACGCGATGTTCCTCACGGCACTCGAGTCGGTGCGCGCGCTGGAGCGCAGGCCAGACGTCCCCAAGGACCTCGCCACCGTGGTGGTCGGCATCGGCTATCCCGAGGGCGTCGACATCGGCATCGAGCGCACGTTGGACCTGACGCCGCCAGGCAGCCGCAGCCCGCGTGTCCAGGCGCCCAGCGGTGGCGCCGATGGCTTCCTCACTTTCATCGAGCAGGACCTGAAGCCGAAGATCGCGTCGCTGGCGAAGACGGATCCGAAGCGCCAGGGAATCTTCGGGCATTCGTTTGGCGGCTTGTTCGTGCTGCATGCGCTTGCAACGAAGCCGGAGGCATTCCAGTCGTACATGGCCGCCAGCCCCTCGGTGTGGTTCGATCCGTCGATCCGGGACCGGCTGGGCGCCACCAAGCCGACGAAAGGGACGCTGTTCCGGCTGCTGGTCACGGCAGGCCAGTACGAACAGACGCCGTCGCCGTCCATGCGGGTGCAACCCGATGCCGAACGCATGATGGCTGCGCTGCGGGAACGTCGCCAGGTCGACAACGCGCGCAGCATTGCCGAACAGGTGGGGAAAGCGCATGGCATGGAGACGCGCTTCATCGAGATCGCCGGCGAGGACCATGGCAGCGTGATTCCGTCCGCTATCGGCCGTGCGGTCTATTTCATGTTGGCGCCGCCACTGCCGGTACCCGCCGTCCCATCCGCGAAAGCGTATCTGGACATGACGTCGGACCAACGCTACGACCTTCGCTTGCGGGTGCGCGACCTGCCCGATGTATCGCGTATCCCATGGTTGAATGCGTTGAAGGAAGTGCTGCACAACGGATTGACCAAGGAGCAGGTCGAGACGCTGCACGCGGAGCGCAACCGGATGGATGCCGAGGGTGGAACCCGACCCCATGAGGTCAATGCGGACAAGTGAGCTTGTCTTGATGTCGGAGTGGGTGCGAGTCAACGGGAGTTCGACCTCACCGGTCCAATCCTGCTTGAGGCGTTGAATCGTGCTTTGGGTCGCCGGTCGGAATGGAGTTACCAGCATTCTGTGGACAAGGTCTAGCATCCATGCGATCAGCAGGAGG
>NZ_DAIUEE010000023.1:0-27257 GCF_036845285.1 Pseudoxanthomonas sp. | reverse complement strand
CCTCATGGCCTGGATCGGCCTTCTTGTAAGTGTCCGTGAAAACGGGGGTGAACCCGGATGAGTTCGATGACGACAGAGGCCGCCTGATTGATGGCCGCTACTGATCCTGGCCTTTTGCTAGACCGGCCTGACTCACTTCAGTCTCAGCCCGGAAACTTGGGGAACTTCTCACTGGGGTGCTTGGCCTTCCACTCCTTGTAGGCAGCGGTTCCCTCCCACGCAGTGAAGGCTCGCGGTGGCCGGCCACGACCTGCCCATGTCTCCTGCGTATGCGGCAGCCAGTATTTGGGCGCGACCTCCTTGGTGCCAAGCTCCTTCTTTGTCCGGGGCTGACTGCCGGCACCCACAGCGGCCACCACCTCGGCCTTCTGTTTGGCACTAAAGTGCTGGCCATACTGCCCCAACAGGCTGATCACCTCGCCAAACGCATCAGCTGCTTGCTGCTGACGCAGCTGAGCTTCCTGCTGCTCGAGCTTACGAAGCTCTTCTTCCAGCTTTGCTTTGGCGGCAGCGATAGTATCGAGTGTTGGCTTGCTCATGCTAAGGAATAACCTATCTTGATATGGGCCGAAGACCGGGATGAGCTGAGTCTACGGCAGGAGCGGCGCTCGCAGTAGCCGCTAGATGGACGTCGCACCTGCGGCCGCCAAGAAGGCTGCGAAGGATTCATCATCCGCATCCTCTGCGGCCTCAAGAGCGTCCCCCTCGTCGATGCAGGCACCTTTCTTCAAGAGAAGCTTTGCGACCTTGATCTTGAGTTTCGCATCCATGTCCTCGGCTTCCGCTAACCACCTCAGAGGCGGCCAATCGCCCTCATCGTTGGTATAGGTGTAGGCATCGGCCGATAGTCCGACATCGAGCAGTCCCTTGACCAATTCAAGCTCCCCATCCACGCACGCCCGATGCAGCTGCGGATAGTCATAGCTGCGTCCCAGCTCGATGAGATTGGCAGGCAGCTTTTCTACTGCACACCTCATCTCCTCCACACGCTCAGCATATTCTCCAGTCATCGCACTCGCGCTATTCATAGCCACTCTCCTTCAACCGTCTCAGGCCCAGTGCCGTTGTTCGAGAGGCGGACACTACAACTAGGAGCCGCAATCTTTCCAGCAAGAGATGGACAGAAACCGGCGGCCATTCCCAGGCAGGTCCGAGCATATGTAATCGAGTGTGGACAAACGCAAACAGCTTCGGCGGAAGCACGAGGGAGTTTTCCCGACAGGCGGCATGGGGCGAGATCGCCCCAAACGTAGATTTCGCACTTCTGCGCGCGACCGCCCTATTGAATGACGTAGGGCTTGTTTCATTCTCAGCTATGAAATACGAAAGAGCCCCGACTATGCGGGGCCCTTTTGACCGAAGCTCAAGTTATCAGGAGGGGCAAATCTCGCTGCCCTTAATCAGAGATCCGGGGCTTCCATCATCGTTGGATAGCGCTTGCCCTTCCGGGGTCGGCGAGCGAGCGCCTCAAACTGTGCCTGCGTTCCGGCGTTCATCACTGGCATGCTCTTGACTGAAATCTTCAAGACACGAGGACGCTCACCCGCATCCTTCAATTTGGAAGGCGCGGGCTGCTCAATGGCCCAAGAACGAAACTTAGTCATGACAGGCAACTCCTATATCTTTTTGCACAAATAGTCTAGCAGACTTCCCCAAGATATGCTATAGGGCGTCAAATCGAAGGCCATGAGCCTCTGGGTGCCATGGATGGCCCACCAATCCGCATCTACGGCCATCAAATCCTGCACGGTGTGACACGCAGAAAAGCGCTCATCCGCAGCAATCTCTCCTACGTCTAGGGGTGCGTCAAAGCCAAACTTAGGCCAAACCTTTATCCCAACAAATCCACCCCCACCTCGACCGTCCGCGGCAATCAACGTGATGCGACCCAATCCTGCGCGTAGTGCTGCAATCGCGCAGAGCGCAAACGAAATGGTGCCGAGAAGCGCCGGAGCTCCATGAGCATCTAGATAGAAATGATCGATGTGCATGTCCGAAATGAAAAGTTCAGAGCTCACCCCTTCTCGCTGAACGATACCCAACTTATTCTTATGCCCGGGCGCGATAACTTGTGTATTAATGATGGTCAGGTAGTACCCAGGCGGGGACAGGTCGCCGCCCACAAGGCGCTCCACCTGCGCATGGACACGACTCCCATTGAAAACACAAAACAGCTGGGCGAATTCGTGCGCAGAAAGCTCGAACGAGGGGAACTCAATCTGATCGATATCGATGCCAAGTACACGACCGTCGAATCTTATTCGATCGCCACTAAGATTCTGCTGCGCCACTGGGTGTTGCAGAAGCCTCCGGTGAAGATCAGCCAACTCAGACTTATAAAAAGCTTCGGCTATTGGCGTCATCACACATCATCCTTGTAGTCTTCAGACACACACTATCAAGCGACAGCTTTAGCGATTAGCAAATGGATTTGCCACAGTTAGTGTGGAAACTTAAGGCAAAAACTCTCAGAGAGGATTACGCATTCCCTTCTTGGAAACTTCAACGGTTTCATTCAACAATGAGTCTCTTTCGCCCGCTGATCTCACACTCGCCAGAACGCGGTCGACAACCATCTCGAACTGTTCACAATAGATATTGCGCAAGTCTAGCGATGCCCAGCGCTGTAGCAGCGCTTCATCAAGGCGATAGAACTCGACCAGCCCCTCGGCCAGCAGCGCCAGGACATCATCAATGTCGCCAACATCCATCAAGTGGCAAAACACCCTACCCTCAGCCACGACCCAGGGCTGGTCCTCCGTCAAGGACTCAAAGTCGCCGAATGTGCTCTGGAGGCTACTGGCAAAGCCATACAGACTTGCGCGCCAACTATCCAGTTCGCGCTTGGGGAAATGGGTGTGACGGTTCACTGCCCCCCTGCCCGTGACATCCGGGTTCTTCTCGCGTTTTGGCCCAACCCCAGCGTCGATCGCGCGCTTCAGTGTGCGCTCGCTTCGGCCCAGATAGATTGCAGCTTCCACTGCGGTGAAGTCCGCATCTGGACCTCGCCTGCTCAGCCTCGCGCGGATTTCCTCAACCTGGTGGGAACTCATGCCGCGAACCGCGGCTTTGGTCAACCGCTTGGGTATTCCCCAGACATCAATTGGCATGTTTTTTCGACCTGCGGGGTGGCTGGCTTCGGTGATATGTAACACACCTCTAAGACGACTGCCGGGTATCAGGCTGGCCCGAACGGAGCAGGCATGAGCGCAGCAGCGACAACGGGTGCCGCACCAACAATGGCTCTCTCTACCCGGGCCATTTCTTCCAGCAATCGCTCTGAATCAACTTTGGGATAACGGCCAGTTACGTCGGACAATGCTCGGTGGTTCAGCATGCGCTTGAGCACTGCATACGAAGCCATCTCCTCGACAATGGTGGAGAAAGTCCGGCGCAGATCGTGGGTTCGCAGCTCCCCGATTTGTGCATCCTGACGAAGGCCGCTGAGAATCGCTTTGCTATCCAAGTAATGCCCCTGCTTTGCTCGACTGCTGCGCGCGGGAAATACCCACTCGCCCGTGGACCCCTCCCGGAGCACCAGAATGCGCCGAGCACAGGGCGCCAACGGCAGGGTGTGCTTGAACCGGTTCTTTGTATCGAAAAAGCTGACCCAGCCATCTTTCAGATCCACCCACGAACATACCTGGGCTTGGCGATCTGAGATCCTGTGCCGCCAACGCAAGGGCGCGGCCTCCCCACGACGGGTACCCCACAGAAGCGTCAGCAGAAGGTAGTCGCACGCGGTGCGGTAGTTGTCGGTCTTGCGCCGCTGCCACAGGGCGTCGAGGAACCTTCCAAGCGACCCATCTCGCAGCTGCATCGGGTTGCGCGCACCTTGGTCTTCATAGTGCTGCTCAAGTTGTTGCTTGGTGCGATAGCGCCCCTCATCCCGCAGCACCAGAAAAGGATTACGGCGCAAACTCGTCTCGCGCCTCTGATTGGCTGCAACGCGCTCCTCGCGTTCCATGGAGTAAGCCACGGCGCGACTGGCCCACCTGAAGGTGAGCTCTGCCGTCGTAACCGTAGGCTGCTCGAAGGCTTGTCTGTCCATCTTCGCCCGCGTGGTGCCCTCGCGCAGGGCGCGCCGGCCTGACGCCAACGCGTCAAAGGAATCCAGAATGGCGGACTCGGTGATCAGGCTACCCACCTGCCGAGCGATCAGCTCTACCCCTTTTCGGCCTAAACGCCTTTCTGCCTGCTCCAAGCCGCGCAGGGTGCTGTCTTTGGCCGGCTTGGTCTTCCGCTCTACCAAGTGTGTGCGATACATCGCAATGCACTCGGCCAGGGTCATCTCGGCCACCCGAAGGTCGCCTTCGAGCGCCTGACGCGTTTCGGCCGGGCTCTGCTTGGACGCCCGCATCCCTTCCAGGACCTTCTGGGCTTCCAAGCGGGCTTTGGCCAGCGGCATGTCCCGCACGTTGCCGATCGTGGCCTTGAGCACCCGCTGCCCGACCCGGCGCTGGAGGATGTAAGACATGTTGGTGCGATTGACCGCAACCCCGAAGCCCACTGGAGCGTCCCCGTGGCTATCAAACACCACGAAGCGCTTTTGGCCCTCATTCGGGTCAAAATCGATGATCTGGCCTCTGCTGTTGGCGCGAGGAACCCTGTCAAAACTCAGGCGTTCCTTCACAATGGTCGAGGTAAGCGACACCTTACGAAACACCTTGCTTTCCATGCCGTAGCTCCGCGCATAAGCCTATTTGGGTCACCCTACTGTAACTCCGGACATTGGCGCTACAGTCCGGCGCTTCCAGATGCATCGAGATGTCCACACTCGGCATCATACATGAGCCAAGATTTTCGTTATCACTATGATTTATATGGAATATTGCTTTGAAAGCCAATAGCGGGAAGGCCTCCCAAGAACACACGCCCCTGATGAAGCAGTTCTTCGCCGCCAAGGCGGAGTATCCGGACCTGCTGGTGTTCTTCCGGATGGGCGATTTCTACGAGCTGTTCTACGACGACGCGCGCAAGGCCGCACGGCTGCTCGACATCACCCTGACCCAGCGCGGCAGTTCCGGTGGCGCGCCGATTCCGATGGCAGGCGTTCCCGTCCACGCCTGCGAGGGCTACCTGGCAAGGCTGGTTTCGCTGGGCGAATCGGTGGCCATCTGCGAGCAGATCGGCGACCCGGCATTGGCCAAGGGACTGGTGGAACGCAAGGTGGTGCGCGTGGTCACGCCGGGCACGGTGACCGACGAAGCGCTGCTCAATGAGCGCCGCGACACGCTGCTGATGACCCTCTGCCGTGGGCGCTCCGGTTACGGACTGGCGTGGGCCGACCTGGCCGGCGGACGGTTCATGGTCAACGAGGTGGACGGCGACGATGCGCTGGAAGCCGAACTCGCCCGTCTGGAACCGGCCGAGTTGCTGATCCCCGACGAAGAAGGCCTGCCGGCCTTCCTGCAGCAGCGCACCGGCATCCGCCGCCGCGCACCGTGGCTGTTCGACCCCGACAGCGGGCGCCGGCAGCTGCTCGCTTTTTTCGGCCTGCACGACCTGACCGGCTTCGGCATCGACGACAAGGCGCTGGCCACCGGCGCTGCGGGCGCGCTGCTCGGCTACGTGGAAGAAACCCAGAAGCAGCGCCTGCCCCACCTGACGGCCATCGCCGTGGAGTCGGCCGGCGACGCCATCGCGATGAACGCGGCGACCCGCCGCCACCTGGAACTGGACACGCGTGTCGACGGCGACACCCGGCACACGCTACTCGGGGTGCTGGACACCACCGTCACGCCGATGGGCGGCCGCCTGCTGCGTCGCTGGCTGCACCGCCCGCTGCGCGACCGCGTGCTGCTCGGCGAACGCCACCATGCCGTGGCGACGCTGATCGGCCACGGCACGGACCGCGACCTGCGGACCGGCTTCCGGGCACTGGGTGACCTCGAGCGCATCCTTACCCGCGTGGCGCTGCGCTCGGCGCGCCCGCGCGACTTGTCCACACTCCGTGATGGCCTGGCGCTGCTGCCCGACGTGAGCGCGCACCTGCAACCGCTGGATTCGCCGCGCCTGCAATCGCTGGCTGGCGAACTCGGGGAACACACCGACACCGCCGCGTTGCTGCTCGCCGCCGTCGCACCGCAGCCACCGCTCAAGCTCACCGATGGCGGCGTGCTGGCCGACGGCTACGACGCCGAACTCGACGAACTGCGCCGGCTCAGCACGAATGCCGACCAGTTCCTGGTGGACCTGGAAGCGCGCGAACGCGCGAGCAGTGGCATCGCCACGCTGAAAGTCGGCTACAACCGCGTGCATGGCTACTACATCGAGATCAGCAAGGGCCAGGCGGACAAGGCGCCGGTGCACTACACGCGCCGGCAGACGCTGACTGGCGCCGAGCGCTACATCACCGAGGAACTGAAACAGTTCGAGGACAAGGTGCTGTCGGCGCGCGAGCGCTCGCTGTCGCGCGAGAAGCTGCTGTACGACGCGCTGCTGGACACGCTCAACGCGCGCCTGGAACCATTGAAGCGTTGCGCAGGGGCATTGAGCGAACTCGATGTGCTGGCCGCCTTCGCCGAACGCGCGCAGGCGCTGGACTGGGCGCAGCCCGAACTCGGCGATGCGCCCGGCCTGTGCATCGAACGCGGCCGCCATCCGGTGGTCGAGGCGGTACGCAAGGAGCCATTCGAACCCAACGACCTGCGCATGGACGACGCGCGCCGCATGCTGGTGATCACCGGCCCGAACATGGGCGGTAAATCGACCTACATGCGCCAGAACGCGCTGATCGTGCTGCTCGCGCACATCGGCAGCTTCGTGCCGGCCGCGCGCGCGGTGATCGGCCCGATCGACCGGATCCTCACCCGCATCGGCGCCGGCGACGACCTCGCGCGCGGGCAATCCACCTTCATGGTGGAAATGGCCGAAACCAGTTACATCCTGCATCACGCCACCGCCCAGTCGCTGGTGCTGATGGACGAGATCGGCCGCGGTACGTCGACCTACGACGGCTTGGCGCTGGCCGATGCGGTCGCGCGCCACCTGGCCGCCAGCAACCGCTGCTACACGCTGTTCGCCACCCATTACTTCGAACTCACCGCGCTGGCCAATGAATCCGGCAGCGGCATCGCCAACGTGCACCTGGATGCGGTGGAGCACGGGGACTCGCTGGTCTTCATGCATGCGGTGAAGGATGGCGCAGCCGATCGCAGCTTCGGCCTGCAGGTCGCGGCACTGGCCGGCCTGCCGAAGGCCACGCTGCAGCAGGCGCGACGCCGCCTGGCGGAACTGGAACAGCGCGGCCGCGAAACGCATGCGTCGGACATGGCCCCGCAGGCACTGGACGCGCCGCAGCAGTTCGGCCTGTTCGCCGCCACGCCGTCGGCTGCGCAGGAAGCACTCGCCGCGATCGACCCGGACGAGCTGACACCGAAGCAGGCGCTGGAAGCGCTGTACCGACTGAAAGCACTGCTCTGACCCGCGCGTCACGCGATTGAACGAGGCGCATCGCCGCGACCGGTCACCGCGGTACTTCCCTGCGCACGTCGCTACAACATCCGCGTAACGCACGCGGAGTATCGTGATGCGTGCGGCAGGAGTCCGGCAATGGCGCAACGCACCATTGAGAAGCACTATCGAACTCTTCGTCACAAACGATTTTCATTGATCGTCTGCACTGCCTAGTCTGGTCGCCATCCGCCAACGCCCTGGAAGGACGTCAGCCATGCCAGTGCCATCGTTGCCGACCCGCCTGCATCCCCCGCCTCCTCCCCCCGCGCGCGACTGACCTCACCTCGCGCTGCATCGCCTTGCAGTCCATCCGCTCAATCGACATTCCCACCCATCCCCGACGGCCAAAGGAAGGAAATCCATGACCACCGAATCGAAGTGCCCGTTCCACCAGACCGCCGGTGGCGGCACTGGCAACCGCGACTGGTGGCCCAACCAGTTGCGCGTGGACCTGCTGAACCAGCACTCCTCGCGTTCCAATCCGCTGCCGGGCGACTTCAACTACGCCGAGGCCTTCAACACGCTGGACTACCACGCACTGAAGAAAGACCTGCGCGACCTGATGACGGATTCGCAGGACTGGTGGCCCGCCGACTTCGGCCACTACGGTGGCCTCTTCATCCGCATGGCGTGGCACAGCGCGGGTACGTACCGCATCCAGGACGGACGCGGCGGCGGCGGGCGCGGACAGCAGCGCTTCGCGCCGCTGAACAGCTGGCCGGACAACGTCAGCCTGGACAAGGCGCGCCGCCTGCTGTGGCCGATCAAGCAGAAGTACGGCCAGGCCATTTCCTGGGCCGACCTGATGATCCTCACCGGCAACGTGGCGCTGGAGACGATGGGCTTCCGCACCTTCGGCTTCGGCGGCGGTCGCGAGGACGTGTGGGAACCGGACCAGGATGTGTACTGGGGCCGCGAGACCACATGGCTCGGCGGCGACGTGCGGTATGCGCACGGTTCCGAAGGCGTCGTGAAACCGGGCGATGAAGGCGTGCTGGTGTCCGATGACGATGCCGACGGCGATGTCCATTCGCGCCGGCTGGAAAATCCGCTGGCCGCCGTGCAGATGGGCCTGATCTACGTGAATCCGGAAGGTCCGGACGGCAATCCCGATCCGCTGCTCGCGGCCAGGGACATCCGCGATACCTTCGCACGCATGGCGATGGACGACGAGGAAACCGTCGCGCTGATCGCCGGCGGCCATACCTTCGGCAAGACGCACGGCGCCGGTCCGGCCGACAACGTCGGTGCGGAACCGGAAGCCGGCGAACTGGAAGCGCAGGGCTTCGGCTGGCACAACACGTTCGGCACCGGCCGCGGCGGCGACGCCATCACCTCCGGCATCGAGGTGACGTGGACGCAGACGCCGACGCTGTGGAGCAACAAGTTCTTCGAGAACCTGTTCGGTTTCGAATGGGAACTGGAGAAGTCGCCGGCCGGCGCGCACCAGTGGGTCGCCAAGGACGCGCCCGAGGACGTGCCGTTCGCCCACGACAAGACGAAGAAGCAGCGCCCCAAGATGCTGACCACCGACTTGTCGCTGCGCTTCGATCCGATTTATGGCCCGATCTCCAGGCGCTTCCTCGAGAATCCCCAGGCCTTCGCCGACGCCTTCGCGCGCGCCTGGTTCAAGCTGACCCACCGCGACATGGGCCCGCGCGTGCGCTACCTCGGTCCGGAAGTGCCAAAAGAAGAACTGGTGTGGCAGGACCCGCTGCCAAAGGCGGATTACGCCACGATCGAGGCCGGCGATGTCGATGCGCTGAAGCAGAAGATCGCCGCGTCCGGTCTGTCGGTGGCGGAACTGGTGTCGACCGCGTGGGCGTCGGCCTCCACGTTCCGCGGCGGCGACAAGCGCGGCGGTGCCAACGGCGCCCGCATCCGTCTCGCGCCGCAAAAGGACTGGGCGGTCAACCAGCCCGCGCAATTGGCCAAGGTGCTGAAGGCGCTGGAGCGCGTCCAGATGGAGTTCAACGCGGATGCCGCCGGCGGCAAGAAGGTGTCGCTGGCCGACCTGATCGTGCTGGCGGGCGGCGTCGGCATCGAGCAGGCGGCGAAGGCCGGCGGCCATGCGGTCACCGTGCCGTTCCATCCGGGCCGCACCGATGCGCGTGCCGACCAGACCGACGTCGAATCCTTCGCGGTGCTTGAACCGTTCGCCGACGGTTTCCGCAACTATCTCAAGGGCCGTTCGGCGGTGCCGGCGGAACACCTGCTGGTGGATCGCGCGCAGCTGCTGACACTCACCGCGCCGGAGATGACCGCACTGGTCGGTGGCCTGCGCGTGCTGGGGGCGAATGCGGACGGCGGTCAGCACGGCGTCCTCACCGACAAGCCCGGCACGCTGAGCAACGACTTCTTCGTCAACCTGCTCGACATGGGCGCCGAGTGGAAAGCGACCGGCGCCAACGGCTACGAAGGCCGTGATCGCAAAACCGGCGCAGTGAAGTGGACCGGCACGCGCGCCGACCTGGTGTTCGGCTCCAACTCCGTACTGCGGGCGCTGGCGGAGGTCTATGGCAGCCGCGACGGCCAGGCGAAGTTCGTCGACGACTTTGTCGCCGCCTGGACCAAGGTGATGGAACTGGATCGCTTCGACCTGCGCTGAGCGTCGAAGCATCGCCGGCCGGCCTGCACCTCCGACGGCATGCAGGCCGGCTTTGGGCCGTCGGTCGGCGAACGCCAGTGTGAGGCGGCGGTCACATAATTTGACGATAGGATGATCGTCGCCAATCACACTCGTCCAGGAGGACGGCCATACGATGAGCAACCAGTCACTCGCAGAAGAACTCTTCGCCCAGCTCCAGGGCGCGCCGTTGCAGCAGGTGTCGCAGCAATTGGGTATCGGGCAGATGCAGGCCTCCAGTGCCGTCGGTGCGGCCCTGCCGCTGCTGCTGGGCGCACTGGGGCGCAACGCGGCGCAGCCGCAGGGAGCGGAAGCCCTGTTCGGCGCCCTGCAGCGCAACCACAACGGCCTCGACATCGGCAGCGTGCTGGGCGCGGTGCTCGGTGGCGCGGCATCGCCGCAGGCCAATGGCGCAGGCATCCTGGGCCATGTCTTCGGTGGCCAACAGAACCGTGCCGAACTCGGCCTGGGCCAGGCCACCGGCCTCGGCGGTGAACGGGCCGGGCAATTGTTGAAGATCCTTGCCCCGATCGTGCTCGCCTTCCTCGCCCAGCGCATGGGCCAGGGCAGCGCCCAGAACAACCCGCTCGGCTTGGCCGAAGTGCTCGGACAGGAGCAGCGCCAAGTGCAGCAGCAGGGCGGCCTGGGCGGCGGACTGCTGGGCGCCGTGCTGGACCAGGACGGCGACGGTCAACTGGGACTGGGCGACATCCTCAAGATCGGCAGCGGCATGTTCGGCGGCGGACGCTGAGACGTTTGCGCACACCGAAACAGGAATGAGGAAGGGCGCCATCGGCGCCCTTCTTTCTGTGCGGCAGTGCTACAGGGCGTCGATGTCGCCCAGCGCGCGGATCAACCGTCGCGCACGTTTGTCCGGACGCGATTGCGGCGCCTGGTAGCCCGCACGTTCCGCCTGCCGCGCCGCCAACGCCGCAGCACGCCGCGCACGCGACGCCTCCGACTCTGCATATAGGGCCTGCGCCACGGTCGCCGACCCGCGCTTGTCGCTGAGCGCGAGGACTTCGATCTCGAACACGTCGTCGCCCCGCGTCACCACCAGCGTGTCGCCTGTCCGCAGCGCACGCGAGGATTTCGCACGCTGACCGGCCACGTCGACCTTGCCGGTCTCGATGGCCTGCTTGGCCAGGCTGCGCGTCTTGAAGAAACGGGCCGCCCATAGCCACAGGTCGAGGCGGACGGAAGCATCGGTGGATTCGGTCATCGGAATACGAAGTACGGTCGCTTCAGGGCAGGCGCGAAGGGACGACGGGAAACGGCAGCTCGCTCTTGTGTCCGTACGCGCCGGCAGGCTTTGGACATGTGGAAGTCGCGGGCAGCCCGTCGCTGTGTGGGCGTGGCGTCCTTCGGTATCGGCTGCGATGCGGCGGTACGGGCCTCGTCGGCACACCAGGCGAACGGCGCGGTGACGTAAGGACCGTTCGCCGCCATCGGATCGCTCACGCAGCCCGCGATCAGCAGGATACCCAGGAACAGGATCGCGGGGTGTGCATGGGACGCTCCGTGGCCGTTCGCGCCAGTCTGCACCGGAACGCGCTCGACGGAAACGCAAACGGCCACCCGAGGGTGGCCGTTCCTACGGCACGCTGGGCCGGAATTACTCGGCGGCAGCGGCGGCCTGGCGGGCAACCTTGGCGGCGGCGTTCGCGGCCAGGTCTTCCTTGATGCGGGCAGCCTTGCCCTGCAGATCGCGCAGGTAGTACAGCTTGCCGGCGCGGACCTTGCCGCGGCGCTTCACTTCGACCGAGTCGATGGTGGCGCTGTGGGTCTGGAAGACACGCTCGACGCCGTAGCCGTGCGAGATCTTGCGGACAGTGAAGGCGGAGTTCAGGCCGGCGTTCTTCTTGGCGATGACGACGCCTTCGTACGCCTGCACGCGCTCGCGGTTGCCTTCCTTGACCTTCACGTTGACGACCACGGTGTCACCGGGGCCGAACGCGGGCAGCTCGCGCGTGATCTGGGAGGCTTCGAATTCCTGGAGGAGCTTGCTCATGTTGGCACCAATGCTTGTATGCGTGATCGTGTCTTGCGACAGCGGAAACTGATGCAGTCGCTGGATTGCGCTGCACGATATTCTTATGGGATCCCGGGCGAGACCCGCCCAAGGGTCGCGCATTCTACCGGATTCCCGACGGGGCTGGCTAGCCCGCCCCTTCCCCGTCGGCGAGATCGGCCCGGAAGGCTGCCAGCAGGGCCTTGTCAGCCTTGGACAGGCCGGCTTCGTCCAGCAGATCCGGCCGGCGCAGCCAGGTCCGGCCCAGCGCCTGCTGGCGCCGCCAGCGGGCGATGGCAGCATGGTCGCCCGAACGCAGCACCGCAGGCACCTCGCCCAGCGGATGGCTGGACGGATGGGTGAAATGCGGACAATCCAGCAGGCCATCGCCTTCGAAGCTGTCCTGCACGGCCGAATCGGCATCGTTCAACGCGCCGTCCTGCAGCCGGCCCACCGCATCGATGAGCACCGCCGCGGCCAGTTCGCCGCCGGACAGCACGTAATCGCCGATGGAAATCTCCTCGTCCACTTGGGCGTCGATGAAGCGCTCGTCCACCCCCTCGTAGCGGCCGCACAGCAGGATCATGCGCGGCAGCGCAGCCAGTTCACGCGCCTTCTTCTGTGTCAGCGGCGCGCCCTGCGGACTCAGGTAGATCAGGGGCGCCGGCGCGACGTCCGCGGCTCGAACCGCCGACAGGCAGGCCTGCAGCGGTTCGATCATCATCACCATGCCCGGGCCACCACCAAACGGGCGGTCGTCCACGCGGCGGTAGCCGCCGCTGGCGTAGTCGCGCGGGTTCCAGCCGTGCAGCGACAGCAACCCCCGCTCCTGGGCACGCCCCACCACGCCCACGGCCGCAGCCTGGGCGATGAAGTCGGGGAACAGGGTCATGACGTCGATGCGCATGGCGATCGGCTGCAACTCGGTAGGGACGCAGGGTAACCGCCGCAGCGGACGCCTGCGAGGCGGCTAGAACTCGGGATCCCAGTCCACGGTGACCATGCCGGCCTCGAAATCCACCGAGCGCACGTAATCGGGTTCGACGAAGGGAATCAGGCGCTCACGATCGCCACGCGCGACCAGCACGTCGTTGGCGCCGGTGGAGAACAGGTGCGAGACGGTACCGAAGTCGGTGCCGTCGGCATTGACCACGCGCAGCCCTTCCAGATCGACCCAGTAGAACTCGCCGGCACTCGGCGGCGGCAATGCGGAGCGCGGGACGAAGATCTCCTGCCCATGCAACGCCTCCACCTGGTCGCGGTCCTCCACGCCTGGCAGCGTCGCCACCAGATGCTTGCCGGAGGCCTTGCCACGCGCGCCGCTCAGTGCGCGCTCGGCGCCGGTCGCATCGCGCAGCGTCCACGGTTGATAGCGGAAAATCGCGTCGCGCGGCTCGGTCCAGGATTCGATCTTGATCTGGCCGCGCACACCAAAAGCGCCCAGAAGCCTTCCCAGCAGAATCATTTTCTGCGGGGTCGGTGGGCGCTCGGTGTTCATGCGTACGGTAGGCCGCGCAGTACGCGCGGCCGGAGCCATCAGGCCGCCGGAGCGGTCTTGACTTCCTTGTACAGGTTGCGGACCTTCTCGGTCAGCTGCGCGCCGTTGCCGACCCAGTGGTCGACGCGGGCGATGTCGAGTTCGACACGCTTCTCTGCGCCGGCAGCGACCGGGTTGTAGAAACCCACGCGCTCGATGTTGCGGCCGTCACGCGCGCTGCGCGAGTCGGTGACGATGATGTGGTAGAAGGGGCGCTTCTTCGCGCCGCCGCGGGTGAGACGGATCTTGACCATGGTGTTTTCCAGTGCTGCCCAGTCGCCAGAATGGCGAGGTAAGCCGGCTATTCTAAGCCATTGAATCGGTCAGGAAAACCCCGCCCAGCCGGCGACCCGGCGGGTCACGCCAGTGGCGCCCAGGGCTGGGTATCCAGGGCTGCCGCCAGACGCGCCATCAGGGCGGTATCAGTGCCCCATGCGACGGCGTCGACCGCCACGACTGCCTGCAGGCCGCCGGCATTGCAGGCGAAGCCCGCCCGGTAGCGCCCCAGTTCGCCCAGCATCACCGGGGCCTGCCGCTGCGGAATGCCGGCCTGAT
This sequence comes from Pseudoxanthomonas sp., assembly GCF_036845285.1. Classification (GTDB taxonomy): domain Bacteria; phylum Pseudomonadota; class Gammaproteobacteria; order Xanthomonadales; family Xanthomonadaceae; genus Pseudoxanthomonas_A. The sequence continues at coordinate 13,070 of NZ_DAIUEE010000023.1, read as the reverse complement.
CCAGGGCCGCCTGCAACAGGCGTTCGGCCGTCCCGCGCAGGGCCGGCCCCTCCGGCCAGGTCACGGTGTCCCCGTCCCACACGCCCAGGTTCCATATCGAACCCTCGACCACCCGGCCAGCCGGATCGACGAACAGCGCATCGTCGTAGCCGTCCGCCAGTGCCTGCCGGCGGTAATGGAACAAGGGAAACGTACCCACGTGCTTGATCTGCGGCAGCGGGCGCACGAACGGATACGACTTCACCCGCAACGCGGGCCTGTCTGCGGGCGCCGGCGGCGACAGCGTCACCAGCACGTCGGGCGCAACTGCGCGCGCAGGATCGCGGTAATCGAAGTGCGTGGAAAACACGGTGATGCGAACCGATGCATCTTGCAGGCCGGCCCGCCCCATCGCCTGCCATGCCTGTTTCAGCGCATCGTCGCCGTCCAGCGCGGTGCCGAACAACGCGAGCGTCGCTTCCTCCAGCCGCTGCCGGTGCAGCGCACGGCCCTGCACGGCGCCATCGCGCACCTGCATCGAGGTGAAGTGACCGTAGTTGGCCAGCGCGAGGGCGCGCAGGTCGTCGGCGCTGGCGGGTTTGCCGTTGAGGAAGGCAGGGAACATGCGGGCGACTCCTGATGCCACTGTAGGAGCGACGTGAGTCGCGACCGGGAGAACAAAATCGCCGTGAAAGCGTTGACGGGGCGACGCTGAACTGACGACGGTTGGTGCGCGATCGCGACTCACGTCGCTCCTACAACAGCAACAGCGCGAAACCTCAACGGAACGGCATGCCGCCGCGGCCACCCATCATGCTCTTCATGTTGCGCATCATGCCCTTCATGCCGCCGCCGGCCAGCTTGCCCATCATCTTTTCCATCTGCTGGTACTGCTTCATCAGCTTGTTGACGTCGGCCGGGGTCAGGCCCGCACCCTTGGCGATGCGGGAACGACGCGAGCCGTTGAGCAGCGCCGGGTTGCGGCGCTCCTTCTTGGTCATCGAATTGATGATGGCGATCATGCGCGGCACTTCCTTGCCCTGCTGCACCTGCTGCTTCACATGCTCGGGGATCTGGCCCATGCCGGGCAGCTTGTCCATCAGGCCGCTGATGCCGCCCATGTTCTGCATCTGCTCCAGCTGGTCGCGCATGTCGTTGAGGTCGAACTTCTTGCCCTTGATGACCTTGGCGGCGAGCTTCTCGGCCTTCTCGCGGTCGACGTTCTGTTCGACCTGCTCGACCAGCGACAGCACGTCGCCCATGTCGAGGATGCGGTTGGCCACGCGCTCGGGGTGGAACACGTCCAGACCATCGGGCTTCTCGCCCACGCCGATGAACTTGATCGGCTTGCCGGTGATATAGCGCACTGACAGCGCCGCGCCGCCGCGCGCATCGCCGTCGGTCTTGGTGAGCACCACGCCGGTCAACGGCAGTGCTTCGCTGAAGGCCTTGGCGGTGTTGGCCGCGTCCTGGCCGGTCATCGCGTCGACGACGAACAGCGTCTCCACCGGCTTGACCGCGGCGTGCAGCGCCTTGATCTCGGCCATCATGGCCTCGTCGATCGCCAGGCGGCCGGCGGTGTCGACCAGCAGCACGTCGACGAAGGACTTCTTCGCATCGTCGATGGCGGCGCGCACGATGGCTTCCGGCTTCTGTCCGGCATCGGACGGGAAGAACAGCACGTCCACCTGCTGGGCCAGCGTCTTCAGCTGCTCGATGGCGGCCGGACGGTAGACGTCGGCGCTGACCACCATGACCTTCTTCTTGCGCTTCTCGCGCAGGTGCTTGGCCAGCTTGCCGACGGTGGTGGTCTTGCCGGCGCCCTGCAGGCCGGCCATCAGGATGACGGCGGGTGCGGGCACGTTGAGGTTCAGGTCGCTGGCCTGCGAGCCCATCACCGCGGTCAGCTCGTCGCGGACCACCTTGATCAGGGCCTGGCCGGGGGTCAGCGACTTCAGCACTTCCTGGCCGACGGCGCGCACCTTGATGCGTTCGATCAGCGCCTGCACCACCGGCAGGGCCACGTCGGCCTCCAGCAGGGCGATGCGGACTTCGCGGGTGGCCTCGCGGATGTTCTCCTCGCTCAGGCGGCCGCGGCCGCGCAGGCGCTCGATGGTGCCGGAGAGTCGCTGGGTCAGGGATTCGAACATGAGGGCAGGCAGGACCAGGGAAAACGGACGGCGATTATAGCGGTCCCGCCCGCCATGCCCGTCCCGCGTCGCCCGGACACTGCGCCGCGCGCGGACACTGTGCGACACTTCTCCGATGACACTGATTCTCATCGCCGTCGCGCTCTACCTGCTGGCCGCTGGCCTGCTGGTCCGTTCCGTGGCTCGCGACACCGGCGATGCCCCGCGTCCGTGGGTCTGGCCGGCGCTCGGGGCGGTGATCCTGCACGGCACCTACCACCTGCTGGTGGCCTGGCGTACGCCCGGCGGGCCGGACATGCACTTCTTCGCCGCGCTGTCGCTGGTCTCGCTGGGCATGGCGGTGATGACGCTGCTGGTCGCGATCCAGGGCCGCATGGCCGCCCTCGGCGTGGTCGCCTTCCCGCTGGCCGCCGCGCTGCTGGCGATCTACCACGTCTACGGCCACCAGGCCGCGAGCGGACTGGACTGGCGCCTGCAACTGCACGCCTGGCTGGCGCTGCTCGCCTATGCCGCGCTGGCGATCGCCGCGTTGCTGGCGGTGATGCTGTGGGCGCAGGAACGCGCCCTGCGCCGGCGCGAATTCCACCTCTGGCTGCGTGCGCTGCCGCCGCTGACCGAACTGGAAGACCTGCTGTTCCGCACCATCACGGTCGGCTTCATCCTGCTGACCGCCACGCTGCTCACCGGCGTGCTGTTCGTCGAGAACTTCCTGGTCCAGAAGCTCAGCCACAAGACCGTACTGAGCGTGATGTCGTGGCTCGCGTTCGGCGCCTTGCTCGTCGGCCGCTGGCGCTACGGCTGGCGCGGCGCCAAGGCCGTGCACTGGACGCTGGCGGCGATGGTGCTGCTGCTGCTGGCGTTCTTCGGCAGCAAGTTCGTCTACGAGATGGTGTTGAGGCGCGGTTGAGGTCGCATCTGGGGGACCGGATCCTGAAGGTCGACCACGCGGGCGAACACGGCGCGGTCAACATCTATCGCGCACAGATCCTGGTCGCACGCTGGACGGCGCCGAAGCTGGTGCCGCTGCTCCGGCATTTCCTTGCACACGAACTCGGTCATCGCGCCTTGTTTCATGACCGCCTCAAGGCACGCGGTATCCGTCGCTGTCACAGCTACGCGTTGTGCGGCGTCGGCGGCTGGACGCTGGGGCTGCTGACCGGCCTGTTGGGGCCGTCCGCCATCGCGGCCACCACCTACGCCGTCGAAAGCGTGGTACTGCAGCACCTTATAGAACAACGACGGCAGCTTGAAATCACCGATCCGGATGCTTTCGACGCCGTGTCGCGCATCGTCGAGGAAGAACAGGAGCACCACGATCACGGGCGTGATGCGATGGAGGCCGGCGCCTTCTGGCCGCCGGTCCTGACCCCGGTCGTGCGAGCGTCGACCGAAGCCGTGATCTGGCTGGGGATGCGTCTCTGAGGCTTCTAGCGACGCGCTTCTTGTAGGAGCGACGTAAGTCGCGACCGCACGGCTGGCGCTTATACAGACCCTCCGCAGCGATTCATTTTCACGGTCGCGACTTACGTCGCTCCTACAACAGCCGCGTGCGCCCTACTCCGCCGCCGCTTCAAGCGCCTGCGACAACCGTTCCACCGCCACCACCTCCAGGCCCTTGAACGTGCCCGACTTCGGCGCATTGCCCTTGGGGACGATGGCGCGCTTGAAGCCGTGCGTGGCGGCTTCGCGCAGGCGTTCCTCGCCGTTCGGCACGGGGCGGATCTCGCCCGACAGGCCGACTTCGCCGAAAGCGATCGTCTTCTCGGCCAGCGAGCGGTCGCGCAGCGAGGACAGCACCGCCAGCAGCACCGGCAGGTCGGCCGCAGTCTCTTGCACGCGGATGCCGCCCACGACATTGACGAACACGTCCTGGTCGCCTACCACCACGCCGCCGTGCCGGTGCAACACGGCCAGCAGCATGGCCAGGCGGTTCTGTTCCAGCCCTACCGCCACGCGGCGCGGGTTGGATAACGGCGAACTGTCGACCAGCGCCTGCACTTCCACCAGCAGCGGGCGCGTGCCTTCGCGGGTGACCATCACGCAGCTGCCGGGCTGCTGGGCGCTGCCGGACAGGAAGATCGCCGAGGGATTCGGCACTTCCTTCAGGCCCTTCTCGCCCATGGCGAACACGCCCAGTTCGTTCACCGCGCCGAAGCGGTTCTTGAAGGCGCGCAGCACGCGGAAGCGGCTGCCACTCTCGCCCTCGAAATACAGCACGGCATCGACCATGTGCTCCAGCACGCGCGGGCCGGCGATGCCGCCTTCCTTGGTGACGTGGCCGACCAGGAACACCGCGGTGCCGGTTTCCTTGGCGTAGCGCACCAGCCGCGCGGCGCTCTCGCGCACCTGGCTGACCGAGCCGGGCGCGGCGGTCAGCGATTCGGTCCACAGCGTCTGCACGGAGTCGGCGACGATCAGCTTTGGCCGCGCCACCGAGGCGTGCTGCAGGATGCTTTCGATGCCGGTCTCGGCCAGCGCCTGCAGATTGTCCAGCGGTAGGTCCAGGCGCACGGCGCGGCCGGCGACCTGGGCCAGCGACTCTTCGCCGGTGACGTACAGGGCCGGCAGGCTGGCCGACATGCGGGCCAGGGCCTGCAGCAGCAGGGTGGACTTGCCGATGCCGGGGTCGCCACCCACCAGCACCACGGCGCCTTCCACCAGGCCACCGCCCAGCACGCGATCGAACTCGCCGATACCGGTGGTCACGCGCGCCTCTTCGCTGTGGCGCACGTCCTTCAACGCAGTGATCTTCGGCGCCTCGGCCTTGCCGGCCCAGCCGGAGCGGCGGGCGGCGGCGGGCGCGCCGGCAGCGGTTTCCAGGACGATCTCGCTGAGCGAATTCCACGCCCCGCAGTCGGCGCACTGCCCCTGCCATTTGCTGTGGTCCGCCCCGCATTCGGTGCAGACATAGGCGGTGCGGGACTTGGCGGAGGTCTTGGCCACGGGGAACCTGTCGTGAAGGCGAGCGGCTACTGTATCGGCCCGCCGTCTCCGCGGGCGAGACCCGGAAAAACAAAGCCCCGCCGAAGCGGGGCTTTGTCACGACTGGTGCCGGAAATAGGAATCGAACCTACGACCTACGCATTACGAATGCGCCGCTCTACCAACTGAGCTATTCCGGCGGAGCCGCGAATTTTAGGGGCTGGGGTGGGCCGGGGTCAATGCGGGGGTGTTGGGGATGGGGTGGTAAGCCGTTGGGAAGCCGGGGTGTGGGGGGGGGCGGGGTTTGCGGCTCAAGCCGGACTATGAACTTCAGAAACGACAGGGCCCGCAATGCGAGCCTTGTGCTTCATGGTTCATCGCTAACTGAACCCGGTCCTTTTAGTTGAATGCCATGATGCAGAACAGAAAATATTTCCGCACCATATGAGCATTCCATAAGAAATATTTTCGAATTCTTACTAGCACGCTCCTGCATTACATTTGGCAAATCAATGGATAGCGCTTGCATCACCCTCTTCATGATTGAATCCGGCGCTTTCTCCGCATCCCATAAATACATCCTATCAACGACGTTCCCCTCCCTAAGCCCGTTTGCAATGAAGTAGCGAACTCCAACAAGACAAACAGTATTTTTCTCCCCATAGCTACTGGAAATATTTATATCAACGGAGTCTTTTCCAAAATTTATACCTTCGATACTTCCGTCATGGTGACTGACGCCAACCACTTGGCCTATGTCGTCCGCATGGAGGTCACTGTTACCTGTCATAGGATCATCTCATCGAGTCTTTTCGGGAGGAGGAATGTTAGGACCTCGTGGTTCGGGCGGATCACCGGGCTTCGGGTCACGTGACGGCCCACGATCTTCAGATGTCGGAGCGCCACCACCTGCAGGCCGCCCCCAATCGTGTACATGATCTCTACTGCCTGTTCCTTTCTCATCCGGGTGAGGTGTGTCACGGTCAGTTTTCGGATACCCATCCTCACCATAAGTACGGCTACCTGTGCCGCCCCTCACTGTTGATCCAGGCTCACCCGTGAACGAAGGTTTATTTCCTTCACTGTCCGTGAAATTAGGTTCATTGCCTCCGTTTTCAGGCACAGGTTCCTTCGACTCAGACTGCTGTGCTATCGGCAAAACACTCAGAACGGCATTCTCAGCCAAGCGACCGATCGCTACGGACCCAACATATAGGTAGCTCGCCACGCAAGTAAGCGTGCTAGAGCAATCTACGTAACACGCACTTTGATCACAGGTTGGAAACCTCCCATCAGGATCAGTGAACTTGTAAGGGTTGTTGTTCGCGTACCGATACCGATTGAACATCCCCACCGGATTGCTATACGCCGTTACCGGATCCACCGACAGGAACCGCCCCACTGTCGGATCGTAGTACCGCTGCTGCATGTAGGTCAGGCCAGTCTCGCTGTCCTGCAAATGCCCCGTAAAGCCAAAGCCCTGGTAATTGGGCTTTCCGATGATGGTGCCGTAAGGCTCGTAGTCGTTCCGCTCGATGACCGCACCAGCCGCATTGGTCACTGCAACAGGGCTTCCGAGTGCGTCCGTATGCTGGTACTTCACGTTGTAGGTCGAACCCGAGTAGGCACGCTCACGCAGCGCAATGAGGCTGCCAGCAAAGTAGATATTCTCGCTGGCGATAGCCCGTCGATCATCCTGCTGATACAGCACCTGCCCCGCCAGACTGTATTGGGACAGCACGCTGCCTGTCGTCGGGCTCCATGCCAGGACGCGACGTCCTTGCCCGTCATAGCGGAAATACTCCTTACCCGTCACTTCACGCAGACGGTTACCGAAATCAAAGGAGTACATCTGCCCGTTCTTGTTCTGCAGATTGCCCTGGGCGTCGTAGCCCAAGCCCACGACCGTGGCTCCACCACTGTTCTTGATGTTTCCCAGGCGGTTCTGCGGATCATAGACATACTCTGCATAGTCCTTGACGCCAGCCAGTTTCCACGACTTCATGTTGTCGAGCGCGTCGTAAGTGAAGCGATGCCAATGATCGCCACCGAACATCGCCGAGCCCGTCGAGGTGAGCCGGTCGAGTCCGTCGTAGTACATCCATCGATGCTTGGGCGTAGCACCCGGGGTCAGATCAGGGATGTAGTCATAGATATGACCGATATTGCCGTTGGCGTCATATCCATAGTCGTAATCGAGCACACTGGAGCTATCGGTCACGCGTGCCGGAAGCTGCCGGGCGTTCTGCGACATCGAATGTACGATGCTGTTTCCGTAGGTGAACTGCTTCAGTGCACCATTCGGGTAATAGCTCGCCCCTGATGCATAGGCATAGGTGGACTGGTCACGAGCCTCGGTGGCCTGACCCAAGGCATTTGGGGCGAAGCTGATCTCCAAGCCGGTCGGATAGCGCTGCTGAGCGACACTGGCGTTACCGTCGAAAACGGTCTCGAGCTGCCAGTTGTACCAGCCGGGCTGCTCGCTCTGTTCAACTCGCATCAGCCTTCGTTTGTTGTAGAAATAGCGGTTTATCACCTGATCGCTACCACTCACGTTGTTGGTGGTGATCGTTTTCGGCAAACCATCAAGCTCGTACGTCCACGCCTGGTTTCCCCGACCATCTGGGAAAGTCAGCGACGTGAGCCGGCTCATACTGTTGTAGGTCCTGACGACAGCACGTCCGCTCGCCCACGCTTCCGCCTGATTGCAATAATTGAGATCGCCATAACCGGTCAAACCAGTCGCACTGTGCGTCAAGTTCCCCGCACCGTCGTATCCCATGACCGTGGCGCCCGTTTCAGGCTCCACGACCTTACACAGCAGCTGATTGGCGTGATAGACGTAATTACGGTCTATGAAGAGACTTCCGCTGGCGTTGCGCTTACGAATTCGCTGCGGCTTGCCGAAGATATCTCGATGTATCTCGGTCACCGATGTATCGGCACCAGCCAATTGAGTGATTTCATTGGGACTGTCAGTCGAGGGCGTATCGAATGCCTGGTACTCCGTCAATGTCGAGAAGCCACGGGGGTTGGTCACCTGCTGCTGGAAGCCCGTCAAATACTGGATCGTGGTCGTCAGCAGGCTTGGAGACAACTCGCTGTCTTGGCTGGTAGACGTGGGACGCCCCAGCGAGTCGTAAGCCGTCCAAGTGCCCGTCGTAAGCGCATCGGTGATGCCGGGATAAGACGCAAAGGTCGTCCGGCCTGCGTGGTCGTAGGTGAACCGCTGAAAGCGCTTGGTCGCCGTTTCGTTGGCTGCATCGTACTCACGCGTGACTAATGGGCGCCACAGCCCGTCGTAGTAGTTGATCTTGACGGCATTGCCCGTCGTAACCGTCTGCCTCCAATGACCGGCCGGAATGCCGTACTCGGCTGCTGCAATCTGTTGGAACACCTGCGTGGTCGTGTTCCATGCCGTCGTGTCGCCGGTAGGATAGACCACACTCGCCAATCGTCCCATCGTGTCATAGCCATAACCGGTCACATAGCCATTCTGGTCCGTGACGGATGTGACCCAGCCCGCTCCACTGACCGTGGCCGACTGTGTGGTGGTGTCCGGATAGGCGATCGACCGGGGAATGCCCCGATACCAGTTGGACAGCGTGATGGTGTTGTTGTTGCCATCCTTGACCGTGGCAACCGTGCCATCGGCGTTGTAGGTCAGAGTCTGCACTACTCGCCCATACGATCTGCTGATCGTCGGAAGGGCCAACGTGTCGTAGGTCGTCTCGGACATGACGATGCCTGCCGCGGCAGATGCCGGCGTGCACTCGGCTGGTGCCACGCAAGTGACCTTGGCTGTCTGACCCAAAACCCATGACGTCGTATTATCGTGGTACTGGATGGTCTCGGTTCGTGTGTAGCTCTGTGCTAATGCTACCAATGGCAGCATCAGAAACACTCCCGTCATCCGCATCACTTTCGCACTCGTCCGCTGCTTCATATATAGCTCCTATCCATTTGAGACCATTTCATGCCAGTACAGAGATCTGCAATGTGCAACACGTCATGGAGAGGGTGCGCTGCCTCTGACTATGCGCACAGGCCGCGCAAAGGCATCGAAGCAGAGGGTCGTCCCGCACAGATCCACTTGCCAGTTGAAGCCAATCCCCTGCAGCTGAATCGTCTTGGTAATCAGCGGGCGTAGCTTGGAGCTGGATAAAGTGTCCGAGAAAGACCTGGGATCCGTACCGACCGCATTGGGAAAGTTCTGCGATGACGACGCCGACTCCGGAATGTAGCTGTACGTTTCCGTCTGAAGGATGTCGCTTGGCCCGGTGCCGGTTTCCTTTTTAAGGAGTTGGCCTTCATTGAGGCCGTACATGATGCCGTACTCATAACGCTCCCAGACGCCATCGGGGCCCGTAACAGTCTGTTGTTTGGTCGGCGGGCAAAGCTCGTCGATGCCCAAGGAGCAGTCAGTCATGTAACTGTCTGCCGCCCCCAAACCGTACGTGTATTTCCACACCATCGGCGCCAGGCCAGGGCCACTGATGGTTTTCTTTGTCAGCGTGAAATTGTCCGAGTAGTTGGGAATCTGAAGATACTCATACTGGTTGTTCGGCTTTACGCAGTATTTCGGCGTGTTGCTACGATGATGACGCACGCCCTGAAACTCGAACCGAGCGGACGCCCCCGACGGATGCGTGATCGTGTAGATGAATGCGCCGGCCACACCGTCGAAATTCTCGGGACAGTTGTTGATCGGGTCATCCGACGGGAGCGGATCGGCGCCAGCGAGGTTCAGTTTCCCCTCTGCCTGATAAGTCCATTGACTGGCATCCGGCCGAGTCACGGTCCTCAGCCGTCCATTGAGATAACCGTAATTCCAAGTGCCCGAGGGCGCGACGGCCGACACAATCCTGCCTGAGGTGTCATAGGACACCGTGATCTGGCGCCCGTCGTTTGCGGTGATGCTCTGCAACTTGCCTCCGGACCACGCGTAGTCGACCCAGTTGCCGAAGCGGTCCTCTATCCTGGTAGCCACGAAGTACACCGACACACGAGCGATGCTGACCTCGGAGTTGCCCGCATAGTTCTTGGATGAACTGGTCGACCTCGTGATGACATGGTCCAGGTGGTAGCGGGTTCCGTTCGGGGAAACCGCAATGAATGCTTCGCCGGCGTAGCCATTCTTGGTGGATGGCTTGCACTTTATGGTCCAGAAATCCTTGGTTATCCAGGGATAAGCATCTCCGTCGCTCGGCGTAGGGATTGCCGAACCCGCCATTCTTGCCAGCAGGGGACGCTCGCCCTGTCCAGGGGTATTCAACCGATAGCCGTTCCAGTAGTGATAGGCAGGAAAGTAGGTCTGAGCGGGTGGCGTACTGGTCGTGCTGCATCTCTGATTGGGAGACGAGCCACTCACCTGCCATCCCGTTGATGCCGCGAAGGTCCCGGACAGATGGGGAACATCCAGATCCCATTCGGCAAAGCCACCGAAGTGGTCGAACCAGGAGATCGCAGCAGTCTCGCGGCGATCGACCACATTGAAGCGCCGGCGCAATTCGACGGGGAGACCCGAGTTTCCTGGCACGGAAACATCGGCAACTGCAACGTCAACGCTTCCGTTGTACATGCTCAAGCCGTCGCCAAACAGCCCATCGACCTTAAGCGGCGCCACATCCCGCGCCTCACTAACACGCTCGATTGCCTTTTCATGCACGCCGTACTTTGGGGTTTGCGCCACGGCGAGTCCTGTGACAGCGCACATGATCAACCCTGCCAATGATCGAAAGCACCGCGCATTCCGGATGAATGCATTGGATGACGAGAAGATCGAACTCTTGATCACGCGACTTCGCTCCATTCCAGCCCATTGCAGACCAGATTCCTCAGCGAGGAAAAGTTGGCGCAAGAGATAAAGATAAATGCCGCCACGTTGACCGCTTTACGAAAGCGAGCCAGACATGCCCCGCCTCCGCTATTGTTCACGGCGCAACTCCGCTGCTCTTGGTGATTCGAACTGGCCGAGCCATGGCATCAAACTCGTCGACGACCCACCTGAACGCGGTACCGTCCTGAATGATGACTCTCGACTTCTGAGGTCTCATCTTCGATGCGGCGGGATCGGGCGTCAGTCTTGACCCGATAACCGCGCCAAACGGCATCGTCGCGACGTCTTCGTCCTTCACATACTCGTGGGTGGTGCGGCTCAGAATCGCTCCACCTGCATCAAGTATCTGCTCCTCGATAAGACGTCCTTCGTCCACCCCGTAGCGCACACCCAAAAAGCGTCTGATCTTGCTGCCGTCCGGTCTCGAAATGGTTACCCAACGCCCATCCACAGATGAACACCAACCAATCGTTGAGGGCGGACAGTAGAAGACGCAGTTCGTCTCCGAGTAGGGAGAAGAGGCGCAGAACCCCAGTGACTCATAGGCGACGCCATAGTCGTAGCTGTAAACCTGAGCCGCAATGCCAGGCCCAGTGATTGTCTTTGACATGATGGCGTACGAATCGAAGTAATTGGGCACGACAAGCCATTCGTACTTCTCTGGCGGCGGAGTGCTGTTACACATCCAACGCACGTGAGCCCTATAGAACCTTCGATTCTCGAACTTGAACGTACCCATCGCGCCGCTTGGATGGGTAACCCGGTACTCATAGGCCCTTTCAGCCGGGAACTGCTCGTCGCACGTAGGTGGCCCCCAGGTGTCTATGGGCGGCACAGTGGGGGGCGGGCCAAGTTTCAGCGAACCTGTATAGCCGAACGACCAGCTGGAGGCATCGGGCTGCGTGACTTTGATGAGGTTCGCTCCGCCATCGTACTGATACGTCCATACGCCTGCAGACGACGAAACAGTGGCGACGTTGTTTCCCGAGTACGTGAGACTGATCTGCCTGCCGTCACTACTGCTGATGGATGTCAGCTTCGAACCAGAGTAGGCGTAATTGACCCAGCTACCAAATCGATCTTCAATGCGACTTGCCAGCAGATAGACTCGTTTGCGCGCGATAGTCCGCGAGGAATCTTTTCCTATTCCCCGAATAGCAACTTCCACACCCCAATCAAAGTAGTAGGTCAAGCCAGAGGAGGTGATGAGCGCAAACGCCTCTCCCGTGTAACCATTTTTGGTTTGTGCTAAGCAGCGCAGGCGACTCTGGCCTTTGGTGATCCAGGGGTAGGTGAGACCGTCCGTCGGCTCGGGATAAGCGTCAGAGTAGCTGGCGGCTATCAACTGACCGTTATCGCCTCCGGGAATGTTGAGCTGATAGCCGCTCCAAATTTCGTCAACGGTGAAGTTGGCGTTCGAGATATGAGGCACCCGAGGCAGTGAGCAGCGTTTATAGCGATTGGGCGAGGAGCCTGTGTCCACCGTCCAGCCAGCCAAGGAGCTGAAGGTGCCTGTTATGTAGGGGACATCCACATCCCAGTCGCCGAAGCCACCAAGGCTGTTCAAACCATATTTGTCCTCTACAGCGAACGACCGCCCCAAACGGACGGGCAAGCCATCGTTACCCGGCACACTTACGTCGATATGCGTGAATGAAGTGGCCCCGCTGTAGTCATTGACGATTTCGCCGAAGATCTCCCCAGACAACGCCTTGATGACCTGCGCTGCTTGGACCGTGTTCTCGTAACGCAAGTCCATGGTCTGTGCACTCACGGCACCTGTGGTCGACAGAAGCAAGGCGCTCAGGATGCCTGCGCCGGTTGACCAACCAGTGGACCTTCCAAGAAATCTTCTGATCGCCGTTTGCGAGGAACCAGGATCCATCCAATTCGCCACCGCTCGCTCCATTCCAGCCCATTGCAGGCCAAAGTCCTTGCGTCCACCACCCCGGTGGGACACCCCATGTCGGCGAAACTACATCGGGTGGATCACCCTTGGGAAGTCGGGGCAGCACGTAAGCGTATGTAGTTAGCCGATTGCGTCGTCCAGCGATGCCCCTGCATGGAGTGCATCCAGCCCATCCTCCAGTTCGGCTCGTCAGGGGCAGCGTTCCGAGCACCGTTCTGGAGTTACCAGGATTTAGTGGACACCTGAGCGACGAGGCCGATGTGCCGCTTCG
>NZ_DAIUEE010000022.1:0-31431 GCF_036845285.1 Pseudoxanthomonas sp. | reverse complement strand
CGAAGCGGCACATCGGCCTCGTCGCTCAGGTGTCCACTAAATCCTGGTAACTCCACCATACGGTTCGGTAGCGGCCGCAGGTCCGACACTCCGACATCCGAAGTGGGCTTTTTGCCGACCCATGGAAAGCCATGGGCTTCGAGCCGCACCCTTTGCTTCGCATGATGGCTTTCGGTCCAGCCATGAGCCTTCACGGCCAGCCATTCGCGTGCCATGACTTCCAGGCTGTTGCCGGCCCGCTCGGCCCCAGCAGTCTGCGCTGCCTTCCGGTGCTCGCCGGGGTCAATGCCTGCAGCAAATTGCTTGCGAGTCCGATCCCGCTCAGCGCGCGCCCCTGCAAGGCCTGTGTCGGGGTAGGTGCCCGGGCTGAGGGTGTTTAGCTTTCCCGAAAGAGGGCACCGGTAATCGGGTCGCCACCATCTCGCGCCATCTGGCCTGAGGATCAGGTACAGGCCGCCACCATCGCGCAACTTTCAGGCTTCGTTTTGCGAATGGCGGTATCGGTCAGCGGCATGCCCCAGGCTCTCTGACGGTAACGACTTGGGTGGGCTACCGCTTACCGCCAAAGCTACCGACGCTTACCGTCGGCTTGCCATGGATTCCGCCGGACCGCCATGGACACAAGAAAGGCCGGAAGCCTTGGTTTTTGTGGGCTTGCCGGCCTTCGTTGGATTGCTTCGGACTATCACGTGGTGGCTATGGGTGGACTCGAACCACCGACCCCAGCATTATGAGTGCTGTGCTCTAACCGGCTGAGCTACATAGCCGCGTGAACCGCGTATTCTTCATTTCGACCCCCCGCCTGTCAAGCTGCGCCGATGCGCTTGTCGCCTGCAGCAGGGCATGGCAGAGTCCGGGACAGTAGATTTTCAGGAGTCCGCATCGTGATCGATCCGGACGGCTACCGACCCAACGTCGGCATCGTGTTGATGCGGCCGGATGGCCGGGTGTTCTGGGCGCGACGTGTGCGCCGGGATGGCTGGCAGTTCCCGCAAGGCGGCATGAACACGGACGAGACGCCCGTCGAGGCCATGTATCGCGAGTTGCGCGAAGAAACCGGCTTGTTGCCAGAACATGTAGAAGTTCTGGGTGTGACGCCCGGCTGGCTGCGCTATCGGCTGCCCCCTCGGGCGATCAGGCGCAACGAGCGGCAGGTTTGCATCGGGCAGAAACAAGTCTGGTTCCTGCTGCGCCTGGTCGGTGACGAGGCGCACCTGCGGCTGGACCTGACCGAGAGTCCGGAGTTCGACCACTGGCGATGGGTGGACTTCTGGTACCCGCTGGAGCATGTGGTGATCTTCAAGCGGCGCGTGTATGCCAGCGCGCTTGGGCATCTGGCCACGTTCGCCCGGAGCATTGCCGGGGCACAGGCGATTCCGCCGCAGCTGCCCGACCCCCGGGCGCCCGAGGCGACGCGGCGGCGAAATCGCGACAGGCCCGCGCGTAAACGGGGCGGGGCCGGCGAACCCGCCAAGAATTGACAATCATTCTCATTCGAGGTGGAATGGCGTCGGGCCATCCCGTGCCTGCCGCCTCCTTGCCGCCTCCGTGTACGTCTGCATCTGCAACGGCATCACTGACCACCAGATCCGCGAAGCCGCAGCTGCGGGATGTACGACGGTGGCCGAGTTGACGATGCGGACCGGCGCCGGCGCCAATTGTGGAAGCTGCCTGGACATGGCGATGGACGTGCTGCAGTCCGCGCAGCCGGCGCCCGGCAAGCCACTCCTCCCGATCCTGACGCTGTCGCACGCAGCCTGATCGTCGCGCGTGCCGCCTGTCGGCGGAGACGCTTGCCGCAGAATGATCACGATTCGCGTTCCGTCACCTGGCATGCGTACGGGCTAACCTTTGCCGTCCTTCCGCCCACGGAGCATGGCCATGAAAGGCGACGCCAAGGTCATCGAATATCTCAACAAGGCGCTCTACAACGAGCTGACCGCGATCAACCAGTATTTCCTGCACGCCAAGATGCTGAAGAACTGGGGCTTCAAGGAGCTGGCCGAGCACGAGTACAAGGAATCCATCGACGAGATGAAGCATGCCGACAAGCTGTCGGAGCGGATCCTGTTCCTCGATGGGCTACCGAACTTCCAGGCGCTGGGCAAGTTGCGTATCGGCGAAACGCCGCGTGAAATCCTCGAGTGCGACCTGACGCTGGAGCGCGAGGCGCTGCCGTTGCTGCGCGAAGCGATCGCGTACTGCGAGTCGGTGGCGGACTACGTCAGCCGCCAGTTGTTCGCCCACATCCTGGATTCCGAGGAAGAGCACGTCGATTGGCTGGAAACGCAGCTGTCGGTGATCGACCGTATCGGCGAGCCGAATTACCTGCTTACCAAGCTCGAAGACTGAGCGGCCTGGGTCGACGCGGACGGAAGCAGCGGCCGACCCAATTGCTGCGCGGCGTAGCCCTGCAGCGCCATGCGCGCGCGCGCGTATTCCGCGATGACCAGCGCCACGGCTACGGCCGGGCGCTCCAGCTTGCGGGCGCGGGCGCCCAGCTCGACACGCTTGGCGGCGGCCGACAACGCCATCGCGCCGACGTTCGCGCTCGATGACTTGAGCGTATGCGCAGCATCGCGCATCGCGTCCAGGTCCGGCACGGCGGCGGCCTTCTCCAGGGTGCCGATCAGGCGCGGAGCGTCCTCCAGGAAGATCGCGATGATGCGCGTGGTCTCATCGCCGGCGATCTCGCGCAGTTCTTCAAGCATGGTCTGGTCCAGGACCGGGAAACTGGGCGCGGGCGCACGGGCGGTGGCCACGGCCGGCGCGGGCGCGGCAGGTTCCGCCGGCTTGACCAGCGCTGCGTTGCGCAGCACGAAGTTCATGCGGTCCGGCAGCCATCGGTGCAGGCAGCCTTCCAGTTGTTCGCGCGAGACCGGCTTGGCCAGATAGTCGTCCATGCCTGCGTCGAGGCAGCGCTGGCGATCGCCCGCCATGGCGTTGGCCGTCATCGCCACGATCGGGAGGCGGCCGCCATCGCTGCGCTGCGCCTCAAGCTCGCGCCAGCGTCGCGTCGCGGCGTAGCCATCCAGCACCGGCATCTGGCAGTCCATCAGGATCAGGTCGAAGTGTTCCACCTGCATGCGCTTGAGGGCGATGTCGCCGTTGGCGGCGGTCTCGCAGTTGAAGCCGAGGGCGGACAGCAGCTTCTGCGCCACCAGCAGGTTGACCGGATTGTCCTCCACCAGCAGCAGGCGTGGCTCGGTGCGCATCGCGCTGACAACCCCGGGTTCCGGCTCCGTTGCGAAGGCCTCCTCGGCCGGCGCGGACGGGGCTGCCGCCTGCGCGTGCAAGAGATCGTCCGAATCCGGTACGGATGCCGCGCCATCGATGGCCGGCGCGGGAGAACTGGACGGCTCCGGGAAAATTTCTTCCAGCGGCGTGCCATCGCTCTCGCGTTCCGGCTCCGGCGAGGCGCCGGTCAGTGCGGCGCGGAGGTCCGCGTCGGGCGACTGGCGCGACAGCAGGGTACTGCGCGGATGCAGTTCCGCCGGTACCGTCTCGTCGCCGTACAGCCACAGCAATCGCAGCGTGTCGGGCGACGCGCGTCGTGCGATGGCCCGATGCAGCGCCAGGGCGGTGCTGCGGATGCCGCCGATGTCGGCCAGGACCGCCAGGTAGTCCTGGTGGCCCTGTTCGCTCACCAGGCGCAGGCGGTCCAGCGCTTCCTGCGTGGTTTCGACGGCGACCGGCTGCATGCCCCAGTTGGTGGCCAGCAGCGTGAGGCGCTGGCGCAGGCGTGCATCGGGCGAGACGATCAGGACGCGGCCATGGTCCAGCGCGCCGTTGTCGCGCTGGCGCAGGTCGCCGATGACTTTCATCAGCGGCACTTCGAACCAGAACGTGGAGCCGCGGCCGATTTCCGACACCACGTCGATGCGGCCGCCCATCAGGTCGACGATGCGCCGGCAGATCGCCAGCCCCAGCCCGGTGCCGCCGTACAGGCGCGTGGTCGATGCGTCGGCCTGGCTGAAGGAATGGAACAGGCGGTGGCGTGCGTCTTCTTCGATGCCGATGCCGGTGTCGCGCACCTCGAAACGGAGCAGGTGCTGCGCGGCGGTTTCACCCAGCCTGCGCACCACCAGCGTGACGGTGCCGCGTTCGGTGAACTTGATCGCGTTGCCGACGAGATTGGTCAGCACCTGTCGCAGCCGCACCGGGTCGCCGCGCACCGGCAGGCGCACGGCCGGGTCGAGCTGAAGGCTCAGCCGGAGCCCCTTGTTTTCCGCCGGCCGGTACATCAGCTGCAGCACCCCGTCGAGCAACTCGCGCAGGTTGAAGCCGGTGATTTCCAGGTCGAGCTTGTTGGCCTCGAGCTTGGAGTAGTCGAGGATGTCGTCGACGATCCGCAGCAACTGGTGCGACGACGCGGTCGCGGTGCTCAGCATTTCGCGCTGGTCGGCCGCAAGCGGCGCGCGCGACAGCATCTCCAGCATCGGCACGATGCCGTTGAGCGGCGTGCGGATCTCGTGGCTCATCGTTGCCAGGAACTCGCCCTTGGCCATCGCGGCGGATTCTGCGGCCTGCTTGGCGCGCATCAGTTCCTGTTCGAGGCGGTCATGGCGCTGCAGGTCTCGCTGCAGGCCATCACGTTCGGACTCGGCCATCGCCGCGCGTGCCTGGATGCCGGCATGGCGCTGCACCTCCGTGCGCGCGTTCAGGGCGGACGCGATGGCGGCCACCAGGCCCGCGCCGCCGCCGCCCACGGCTACCGGCAGCCAGGGACCGGCGACGCCGGCCCAATGCAGGCCCAGCGATGTCAACGACGCGGTGGCACATGCCACCGCGACCCAGGGCATCACCGGCGTGCGACCGGCCGAGGGCATCCGTTACAGCACCGCGTTGTGGAAGTCGAAGCCGAGTTCGCTGCCGACCGCCTGCACCAGGTTGCCCTGGATGAAGTCGACGCCGCCCATCCACATGGCGGCCGCGGCCTGCGGATCCTCTATCTGCTGTCCGATCACCTGCAGCCCCTGTCGATGGGCGTTGTCGATGATGCCGCGCAGCTGGTCGCGCAGCAGCGGGTCGGCATGCGCGCTGGCGTACTTGCTGGAGACGCGCACGAAGCCCAGCGGCAACTGCGTGAGCAGGGCATCGGCTTCGGCGCCCGGCTCGAACTGGCTCAGGCAGAACTGCACGCCTGCGGGCATCAGCTGCTGGCAGAACTGGCGCAGCGTGACGGTGTGGATGAGGGCATCGGCCAGGCGCAGGTCGATGACCAGCGACGTGCCCTCGATGCCGCGTGCGCGCAGCGCATCGAGCAGCCACGGCGCGTGCGATTCGCGCGCCAGCGAGCGCGGCGACTGCGAGACGAACAGGCGCAGCGACGGTCCGGCCGCCTGCCGTTCGGCGAGCACATACAGGGCGTGCTCCAGCACCCAATGGTCGATCTGCGCAATGCCGCCGGCCAGTTCCGCCGCCGGGATGACCTGCGATGCAGGCAGCAGCGAGCCATCGGGCTGGCGCATGCGCAGCAGCACCTGGTACTGCGCCTGGTCGCTGCCGGCCACCGCGACGATCGGCTGGTAGGCCAGTTCGAACTGGCCGTCTTCCAGCGAGATGCGCGGTGCATCGTCATCGACTTCGGCCGGGACATACTCGGCCATGCTGTCGGACTTCAGCCGCGCCTGCAGCACCGCGCGCTCGATGGCTTCCAGCGCGCTGCCGGCGTCGGCAAAGCCGAGCGACATCGCGGTATAGCCCACGGAGCCGCGCAGCTTGAGGATCTCGTTGGGGCGGGTCTGGAACTCATGGCCGGCCAGTCCGTCGCGCAGTTGCTGCGCCAGCGCGGCCAGGGTCGCTTCGTCGACGCTGTCGGCCAGCATCAGGAAGCTGTTGTCGTTCAGCCGGGCCACCGGATGCGGTGAGGCCGCCGCTGCGAGTTGCCGGCCGGCCTGGCTCATCAGGTGTTCGAACACTGCGTAGCCATAGCGTTCGCGCAGGCTGAGCGCACTGTTGACCTCGACGAAGAACACGCCGCCGCGGGATTGCCGCTGCAGCGAATCGGCGAGCTGCTGCAGCACGAAGGTGCGCGTGGGCAGGCCGGTGTCGGTATTCACCGACGGACGGGGCGCCTGCAGGGCCTGGTTGCGCTGGCGCGCGCGCTGGATGCGGTTCGACACCGCGGCGATCAGGTGCCGCGGGCGGATCGGCTTGTTGAGGAAGTCGTCCGCGCCGCTTTCCAGGACCTCGAACTGGCGCTCCGGATCGGGGTCGCCGGTCAGGAACACGATGGGCAGGTGCAGGTATTCGGGCTGCTGCCGCAGCAACATGGTCAGCGACATGCCGTCCTTGCCGGGCATGTGGAGGTCCATCAGGACCAGGTCGGGGCGGAAGCGGCGCATCGTGTCGAGCAGTCCATCGGACTGCATCTGCACGTCGGCCTGCATGCCCGCGCCATGCAGCACGCTCTGGGCGAACAGCGCCTGGCCGCGGTCGTCCTCGACGATCAGCACGCGATAGGGGGATTCCGGGTCGACCGGTTCCGCGGGCGCCACCGGCACGTCGGGCGCCGGTGCTGCGGCCAGCGGTGCAGCGGGTGGCGCGGCAGGAGGGGGTGGGGGCTGGGTCATCTGGACGGGCTCTCCGGCTGCGGGTGCATCCGCCGCGTCCTCGGGGGCGGCATCGTCCACCCAGCGGCGCCAGTGGTGCGCCGGTGGTGTTTCGGCCCGCAGGCGCGAGCGTAAAGGCTCATCCTGCGGACGGGATGTGGGATCGAGCGTGGACATCAGGCTTCCCCAAGCTGAGCCCCATTATGCGATGAAGTTCACGGCCGAGGCAGATCCATGATCCCTGATGCACCGACGCCTGTCACGGGCCGGAGGCCGGGGGCGGCGCATGCACCGTCGGCGACGGCTGCAGCAGGCGCTTCACGCCACGCGACACCTTGCGCCAGACCCACCACACGGCAATGGCGATCAGCAGCGACGCACCGATCACCAGGAACAACGCAATCCAGGGGTGCGCGAAGGCCAACGCCAGGCCACCGACCACCACGGCGTCTTCGGTGATGGACGCGGCCCAGTTGCTGACCGGTTCCGGCGAGGTGTTCATCAGGGCGCGGGAGCCGCTCTTCAGCACGTGGCTGGTCAGGGCCACACCGGCGCCGGCGGCCAGCACGCCACCACTGAGCTGTCCGTCCGGCGACAGCGTCGCGGCGGCGAGGAAGGCGCCGGCCGGCACGCGTGCCAGCGTCTGCAGCAGGTCCCAGCCGGAATCCACGCCGGGAATCTTGTCGGCGAAGAATTCGGTCAGCGCCAGCGCGCCGGACGTACCCAGCACCCACCACGATTCGGTGGCCTGCAGGGCGGGCGGCAGGTCGAGCCAGCCGAGCGCACCGGCCAGGCCGACGCCGAAAACGGTGAGGTAGACGCGAATCCCGGCCATCCATGCCAACAGGATCCCAATTACGAAAAGATGCGCTTCGGACATCCCGGCCACTCCCGTTAGACTCGAGGGCTTGCGCCACTGCGGCGAGTATAGGGGTCCCGTCTGGCTGCCGGCTGAGTGCCGCCCGCCGCTTGTCTGCCATGCCCGCACCCGCGCCATCCCGCTTCCGCATCGTGCCGCGAGACGCCGCCGTGCGCCGCCGTGGCACCCCGCTGCTGCTGGGTCTCGCATGGCTCGCCAGCGTGGCGGCGATCTGGTTCGCCGCCAGTTACACGGCCGCGCCGCGCCTGGTGCAGGCCGAGCGCGCTCGTGCACAGGCGCAACGCGACGTCGAAGGCGTGCAGGGCGAACTGCGCACCCTGCGGCAGCGCGAATCGACGCTCGCCCGTTCCGACCAGATCAGCCGCGCCGCCAATGCCGAGGTCCAGGAGGCGTTGGCCGAGCGCGACGAAGAGATTGCCGCGCTGCGTGCCGACATCGCTTTCTACGAGCGCCTCGTGGGGTCGACCAGCCAGCGCAAGGGCCTGACGGTGCACGTGGCCGAGTTCGCGCCCGAAGCCGGTGGTACGTGGCGTTACCAGATCATGTTGACGCAGACGATGAACCGGGGCGCGATCAGCCAGGGACAGATGCGCTTCACCGTCGAAGGCGTGCGCGAGGGCAAGCTGGCCGCCGTGCAGTGGGACGAACTGCATCAGCAGCGCAGCGCGCCGGCGCAGGCCTATTCCTTTCGTTACTTCCAGCAGTTGGACGGCAACGTGATGCTGCCGCCCGGCTTCACGCCGCAGCGCGTCAAGGTGTCGCTGCATGGCGAGGACGCCGCGGTGGAGCAGGCCCTCGACTGGAAGACCGCCACAGCCGCAGGAGGCAAGTGACATGTTCAAGACCAAGCCCATCCGTCCCGACGTGGGTGCCATCGACACCCTGATCGGCCCGCAGGTCACCATCCGCGGCGACGTGGTGTTCAGTGGAGGGCTGTACGTGGAAGGCCACATCCAGGGCAAGGTGATCGCCGAAGACGGCGCGCGCGCCGTGCTGACGCTGGCCGAGCAGGGCAGCATCGAGGGTGAGGTGCAGGTGCCCGTGGTGGTGATCAATGGGCGCATGACCGGCGATGTCCACGCGCTCGAGCGTATCGAACTGGCCACCAAGGCCCGCGTGCACGGCAACCTGCATTACAAGGTCGTGGAGATGAGCGCGGGCGCGCAATTGACCGGCAGGCTGGTGCATGCGGACGCCGTGCCGGCAGACGCTGGCGCGCGGGACGCATCGGCGCTGCCGGAAGCCTGGGCGGCCGCCGACGCCTGACGGCGCCATTCAGAACCCGCTGGGAACGGCCGCGCTATCCTGCGGCCATGAATGCCAGGCCCCTTCCGCCGACCGTGCCGCCGCCGCGCTTCCGCAAGGGACCGGTGATCGCCATCGTGGCGTTGGTCCTGCTGCTTGCGACCGGTGGCTGGGTGCTGTGGCGCGGACTGGCGGGAAGCACGGGCGAAGGCCCCACGCCAGCCCAGCTTCGTGGCCAGCAGCAGCGCATCGAATCGCTGGAGCAGCAGGTCGCCACGCTGTCGCGCTCGGACCAGATCAGCCGCGACGCCAATCGCGACCTGCAGGCCACGCTGTCCGAGCGTGACGAGGAAATCGCCGGCCTGCGCACGGACGTTGCCTTCTACGAGCGGTTCGTCGGCGCGACCGCACAGCGCCGCGGCCTGTCCGTCCACGAACTCACCCTGCAGCCCCAGGACGAGCAGGCCTGGCACTTCACCGCCACCCTCACCCAGAACCTCAACCGAGGCGCGGTGAATGCAGGTCGCCTGCTGGTGTCGGTGGAAGGCACCGAGGCCGGCAAGCTGCGGCGCCTGGGCTGGGCGGATCTGCGCCAGCAACCCAACGCGCCCGGCGTGGCCTATTCGTTCAAGTATTTCCAGCAGATCGAAGGCGATCTGCTGCTGCCGCCGGGCTTCAAGCCGGTCCGGGTGATCGCCCGCCTGGTGCCCCAGGGCGGCGCCGCCGTCGAACAGTCGTTCCCGTGGACACAGGCCACGGCGAAGGAAGGAGCCGGCGAAGGGGCGCGCTGAGCTTGAACTGCCTCCCGCCAGCCCCCATCCTTTCGCCATGACTACCGTCGTTTCCCTGCCTACTGCGCCCGCCGCCCCGGACTACCAGTCCATCGACCGGCCGCTGAACTTCACGGTCGCCGCGGCCGCGAAGGTGCGCGAACTGATCCGGGAAGAGGGCAGCGAATCGCTTGCGCTGCGCGTCTATATCCAGGGCGGCGGCTGTTCGGGGTTCCAGTACGGGTTTGAGTTCGACGAAAACCGCGCCGAGGACGACGTCGCCGTCGATACCGATGGCGTGTCGCTGCTGGTCGATCCCCTGAGCCTGCAGTACCTGATGGGCGCGGAAGTGGACTACAGCGAGAGCCTGCAGGGTGCGCAGTTCGTCATCCGCAACCCCAACGCCAAGACGACCTGCGGCTGCGGCAGCAGTTTCAGCATGTGACGCCACGCCTGCCGCGCTCCGTGACAGGTCCCGCCACATCCTCCGCTCCACTGTCCGGCTTCGCCTTCGCAGGCGACACGCTGGATCGCGCCGACGCACTGCGTGATGACACCGAAGCGCTTGCACGTCGATGGCCGGCGGCGCGCGTGCTGTTGCTGGACGATGAGGGGCGTGCGCTCACCGGCGCCGATGGATCGCTGCGTGCGCTGGACGGCCGTTCACTGGGTGGCGGTCCGGGTGCCAGCCTCTTCCTGGGATTGCGCGACGGCGTGGCCTGGTTCGCCGCGCATGCCCGCCACCATGCGGTGCAGGCGCCCACGTGGCTCGACCTGCGGCGCGCGGCTGCGGCATGGCCCGCGTTCGAGTCCGGCGTATTCGCGATGGCGCGCGCGCTGCTGCACTGGCAGTCGTCCACCCGCTTCTGCAGTGCCTGCGGCGGCGACATCACGTTCCGGCGCGCGGGCTACACGGCCCATTGCACGCAATGCGGGAAGGACCATTACCCGCGCGTCGATCCTGCAGTCATCGTGGCCGTCAGCGACGGTGAGCGCCTGTTGCTGGGGCGGCAGGCGGCGTGGCCGCCGCGGCGGTATTCCGTGGTGGCCGGGTTCGTCGAACCGGGCGAGACGCTGGAGCAGACCGTCGTGCGTGAAGTCCTGGAGGAGACGCAGGTGCGCGTGCGCGCGTGCCGCTACCTCGGCGCGCAGCCGTGGCCGTTCCCCGGGGCGTTGATGCTGGGCTTCTGCGCGGAGGCCGAACCCGACCCGCCACAGGTCGATGGCGAACTCGAGGACGCGCGCTGGTTCACCTTCGAAGAGATCGATGCCGCACTCGCGCGCGACGGTGGCGATGACGGCGAAGGCCTGTTGCTGTCGCCGTCCATCTCGATCGCGCGTGCGCTGATCGAGCACTGGCATGCGGGCATGCGCAGCGCGGCCATGCCGGTCGAGACCGGGCGTTAACGGCACGGCGCGCTAGAATCCGGCCCGGAGGAACCGCATGTCGATCACGCTTGTCGCCGTCGTGCTTGCACTGGTGCTTGGCCACGTCGCACCCACGCTGGTCGCGTCGTTCCGCCAGTACGGCTGGTATGCGGCATGGCGGCACTGGCTGGGCCAGTCCGTCGGCGATGCCTGGCGGGAGCGCTACGGCATCGCACTGGCCCTCGTGCCGGTGCTGTTGGTCGTCGCCGTGTTGCAGTGGATACTCGATGGCCCCGTGTACGGACTGGTGGGCCTGGTGTTCGACCTGGCCGTGCTGGTCTATGCGTGGGGACCCCGCGACCTCGACGTGGATGTCGAGGCCGTCATCGACGCGCACGACGCGCCGACCCGTCGCGCAGCGATTTCACGGCTCGGACTGGCTGGCGAAACCGCGGCGCTGGACGGTCCCGCGCTGGTCGAAGCGGTGTTCGCGAACGCGTTGCAGCGCTGGTTCGGCGTGCTGTTCTGGTTCCTGTTGCTCGGCCCGGTCGGTGCGATCCTGTATCGGCTGGCGGCGCAGGGCGCATCGGCCAGCGACCTGCCGGAACGGAACGGCAATGGGGCACGCGCACTCAAGACGGCGCTGGATTGGCCGGTCGCGCAACTGATGACACTGGCGATGGCGCTGGTGGGCAACTTCGATACGGTGTTCTCCACATGGCGCGACGCGGGCGGCGCGCGCTTCCGTCTCGACACCGGATTCCTGGGTCAGGTGGCACGCGCCAGTGTGCGCGGCGAACTGGCGGAAGAAGCCGAGGAGTACGCGGAAGAGGGCATGGTGCAGGCCATGCGCGAACTGCCCGAGCTGCGTGATGCGATGAGCCTTGTCTGGCGCATCCTGCTGGTGTGGCTGGCGGTACTTGCGGTGTTCGTGATCGGCGGCTGGGTGAGCTGAGCCGGCCAAAGAGAAAGCCCGCATCCGCGGGCTTTTCTTTGCGTCATGCCAAGAGTGCTTACTGCGACAGGGCCGCCATGCCGCCCATTGCGAAGATGAAGATGATGTACAGCACCGCCAGCGACACGCCGGCGATCGCCGACCACATCGCCCACTTCTTCGCCTTCTCCGAGGAATCCTGTGCGCCGGCGACGTCACCGGCGGCCAGCTTGCCGTTGACCTGCGCGGCGAACACGATCGAGACGATGCCGAGCGGCAGGCAGCAGAACAACGTGGAGAGGATCGCCCAGACCAGGTGGTTGGGGACGTACTGCGTGTTCGTGTTCATGGGTCTTGCTCCTTGAGGGTGGTTGGGGTTGAGGGCGATAGCAGCGTGAAAGGGTGAGCAAGGCCAGCGAGCCGCAGTATCAGCCGGGGGCCAACGAAGTAAAAGGCGCCCAGGGCAGATTGCGGAGAATCCAGAATCCCGAGAGCAGTAGCAGCCACAGGATGGGGGAGGAAACACGCCGCACGAACGGGTGGAGCCACGCTGGACGCCAGCCTAGCGACCATGCCGCGAGTATCGGAAGCAGCGGCAGTACGAAAACCAGCAGAGGATTCATCGAAAACGCCTTGCCTACATCGCCGTGCACCAGTGCGTGGAGCGCACGGGTCGCGCCGCAACCGGCGCAGTAGAGACCGGTAAGGGTCTTGAAGATGCAGGCGGGAAAGGGATTGCCGACCGCATTGGGGTCGAAGGTGCGCAGTAACCATATGCCAACTGCCAACGCCGCCACACCAGCCAGACTGGCGACGGCGATGCCAGCACGCTGTAGGGACGTATTCGTCATTGCGTCACTGTTGCCGTTGCGTCTGTTCGATGGCTTGCCGGAACGCTTACCGTGATGGTGATCGACCGGCCCAGATGGCCCGGGATGTTCTGGGGGACGGCACCTAGAAGGGGGGGTATGGAATTCATCCGATATTCCCTTTGGCTTCAGCCGCTCAGTCCGCCCAGTAGACCGACGCCGCCGATCAGGAAGACGAACAACAGGTATAGGACCAGCGGCACCAATGCGCAGGCGGCGGATACCAAGGCCCAGAGCTTTGCCTTGTTCGACGCATCCTGCGCGCCCGCCAGGTCACCCGCGGCACGCTTGCCGTCCACCTGCGCGGCGAACACGATGGAGACGATGCCCAGTGGCAGGCAGCAGAACAGCGTACTCAAGATGGCCCAGACAAGATGATTAGGGACATAGGGCGCGTGCTGCGAGGGCAGAGGGGGCATGGCACTCATGTTGGTCTTCCGAAGGCAGTGAAACGGCGTGAATGCTCTCAGCGGGCGGCAAAGGCTTGCTGCCACAGCCCCTCAAATAGCCTAACCGAGTGGCGCGATTAACGAAACCGTCACGCCGCATCGCCCCGCAACGCCCGTACGCGTGCTTCCAACTGATCTGCATCCACCGTTGCGCCGTCCATCGGCTCGCCCGCCATGACCTCGATATGTGCGCGGAACCGTCGCGGCACACGCATGCGACCCAGGCGCGTGTCGCGGCGGCTCCACATGCTGGCCCACATGCCCTTCAGCGCCATCGGCACGACCGGCACCGGCCGTCGCTCGAGGATCTTTTCCACGCCGGACTTGAAGGCGGCGATGTCGCCGTCCTTCGTCAATGCGCCCTCCGGGAAGATGCCGACGATCTCGCCCGCCGCCAGTGCAGCGTCGATCTCCTCGAATGCGCGCTGCATCAACGCCTGGTTCTCCCGCGCGCCGGCGATCGGAATCGCCTTCGCGGTGCGGAAAATCCAGCTCATCACCGGAATCTGGAAGATCCTGTAGTACATGACGAAGCGCACCGGTCGCGGGATCGTCGCCGCCAGGATCAGCGCATCCATGTAGCTGACGTGGTTGCAGACGATCAGCGCCGGACCTTCGTCCGGGACGTTCTTTTCTATGCCGTGCAGGCGCAGCCGGTACAGGCCGCGTACCAGCAGCCAGCTGAGGAAGCGCATCAGGAATTCGGGCATGATCGTGAAGATCCAGATCGCGACCAGCGCGTTGGCGATGGCCAGCGCCAGGAACATCTGCGGGCTGCTCCAGTCCAGTCCACGCTGCAGCGCCAGGCCAGCCAGCGCCGCCAGCACGATGAAGCCGGAGTTCTGGATGTTCAGCGCGGCGAACACGCGCGCCATTTCCGACGTGCGCGTGCGGCTCTGGATCAGCGCGAACAGCGGCACCACGAAGATGCCAGTGAACATGCCGATGCCGACCAGGTCGATGATGATGCGCGCGCTGCCGGGCTGCCGCACGAACTGCGCGAGGTCCAGCCCGCCGACCGGCGCCAGGCTGGGGCGCGCGAAGTACAGGTCCATGAGGAACGCCGTCATGCCGAACGCGCCGACCGGTACCAGGCCGATCTCGACGGTGCGGCCCGACAGTTTCTCGCACAGCAGCGAGCCTACGCCGGTGCCGATGGAGAACAGCGCGAGCGCCGCTACGTACAGCGTGGCCGAATCGCTGGGTGCGCCGAGGTGCAGTTCGGCGTACGTCGGCAGTTGGGAGGTCAGCAGGGTGCCGAAGAACCAGAACCACGACACGCCGAGGATGGCGTTGCGTACGGCCAGTTGTTGCTTGGCCATGCGCAGTACGACCAGCGACTCGGGGAGCGGGTTCCAGTTGATCTTCAGGTCGGGCGCACCGGCGTCCATGCGCGGGATCAGCCGCGACAGCACGTTGCCCAGCACCGCGAGCAGGACGATGGCGATGGCGGCGGCCTGCGGACCGTGTGCGCCGGCCACCTGGAAGATCATGCCGCCGGCGATCATGCCGCACAGGATCGAGATCGACGTACCCATCTCGACCAGGCCGTTGCCGCCCGTCAGTTCCTCCGGCTTGAGGATCGAGGGCAGCACGGAATACTTCACCGGTCCGAAGAGCGTGGACTGCACGCCGGTGCAGAACAGCGCGATCAGCAGGACGGGCATGTTCTGCAGCAGGAAGCCGACGGCCGCCAGCGACATGATCACGATTTCCATCGTCGTGGTGATGACGATCAGCCGCTGCTTCTCCAGCTTCTCCGCGATCTGGCCGGCGATCGCCGAGAACAGGAAGTACGGCAGGATGAAGATGGCCGGCGCGATGATCGCGTACAGCGCGCGCTCGTCGGTGCTGGCCCCGAGGAAGATCAGCAGGCCGATGATGGCCTGCCGGTAGACGTTGTCGTTGAAGGCGCCCAGTGCCTGGACGGTGAAATACGGCAGGAACCGCCGTTGTGTCAGCAGCGAAAACTGGCTGTGGCTGGACATGCGCCCTCCGTGGGTTGCGCGCAGCCTAGCAAATCGCGATGGCGGTGCCAGCCGTCGCACCCGACAGTGTTCCGTCGATGGCATTGATGGACCTGCGGCGCAGGCGGATAGTGGCCGCCCCACGTCGTCCGGTCCTCTGCCTCCATGAGCCGCCTGTTCTCACCCCTCGCGCTGGGGCCGCTGACGTTTGCCAACCGCATCGTCATCGCTCCCATGTGCCAGTACTCCGCCGACGAAGGTCGTGCGACCGACTGGCATGCCTTCCACTGGCCGAACCTGGCGCAGTCCGGTGCCGGACTGGCGATCATCGAAGCCACCGCGGTCGAGCCGCGCGGGCGCATCAGCTGGGCGGATCTCGGCCTGTGGGACGATACGACGGAGGCGGCGTTCGCGAACGCACTGGCGGCGACGCGCCGTTACTCCGCGATGCCGATCGGCGTGCAGCTGGCACATGCCGGCCGCAAGGCGTCCACGCAGCGCCCCTGGGATGACCAGGGTGCGCAGATCGCCCCGGATGCAGCGCATGGCTGGCAGACCGTGTCCGCGTCGTCATTGCCTTACAGCCAGGGCCAGCATGCGCCGCTTGCGCTGGATCAGGCCGGCATCGACGCGATCATCGCCGCCTTCGCCGACAGCGCGCGCCGCGCGGTGCGCCTTGGATTGGACCTGATCGAGATCCACGCCGCGCATGGCTATCTGCTGCACCAGTTCCTGTCGCCGCTGAGCAACCGACGCGATGACGCCTACGGCGGCTCGCTGGAGAACCGCATGCGGCTGGTGCTGCAGGTGTTCGATGCGATCAAGGCCGTGGTGCCGGCGTCGATGGCGGTCGGCATCCGCATTTCCGCCACAGACTGGGTCGAGGGCGGCTGGGACCTGGCGCAGAGCACCGCACTGGCGCAGGCGCTCGACGCGCGCGGCTGCCATTTCATCCACGTGTCCAGTGGTGGCCTGCATCCCGCGCAGAAGATCGCCCTGGGCCCCGGCTATCAGGTACCGTTCGCCGACGCGATCAAGCGCGAGGTCGCCCTGCCGGTCATCGCGGTGGGCCTGATCACGACGCCGCAACAGGCGGAAGACATCCTGCAGCAGGAACAGGCCGATGCCATCGCCCTTGCGCGCGGCGTCCTTTACGACCCCCGCTGGCCCTGGCACGCGGCGGTGGCGCTGGGCGAGACGATCGCCATCGCGCCGCAGTACCTGCGTAGTGCGCCGCGCGAACACGCGGCGCTTTTTGTGTCGGCCTGAAGGTCATTGCTCGGTTCGGCCGTGATCGCGGGTGCCGATAGCGTCACAGCAGCCAGAGCTGTCCGCGCTCCGGCTGCTGAGGGCATTGCCAGAAATCGAGCGGGCATTGCGATAGATACGAAGGGGCCGATCGCGGCGGCAGCTTGAAACGACGCCATGGCTGGATGGACCGCTCATGCTCTTCGTCCGGCAGGCGCCGGCACGATAGTGGCCATTGGATGTTGACGGCGTGGCGGGCGCGGCGCCTGCGCTGCCGGCACCACGACGGAGAAATCAGCAGAAACGCAGCGATGTCGCGGGTGCGTCGTTCGAAATGGCGCGCCAGCCATGCCCATGCCGCAACTTCGGAATGGTAGGGGTCGAAGACGGGTGCTTCCGGCGTGGGCGAATCCGCCGCCTCCAGCAAGTGAAAAGGGTGGGCGCCGTCATCGGCGACAAACCGGTCCCAATGTGGCGTACCCGGTCGCCATTCCGCATCGCCCCCTGCCTGGTCGGGCCGGACTGCGTTGCGTTGCACGCGCCCGGCGCGACGTGCGCGTCGGCGCAATTCGCGAAGAAAAAGCGCGACGTCCTCGTCGTTGCCGGGATCCAGCCCATTCCCCGCCACCTCCATCTCATGGAGCAACAGCAGCGATTCGCCCGGCAGATCGTTCCGGTCCCACAGGCCCTCGGAGTCCCTGGTGAGCCAGTACAGCGCATCTTCGCTGCACCGGAACAGCAAGGCCATGGCCGCGTCGGATAGGTTCGGCATGGCGTGCAAGCCTGCGCCTCATGGGTGTCAGCGGCATGACATGCGCAGAAAGCACTATCGGTCAGCGCGCTCCCGCGCGATCGCGCGCCATCCGATGTCGGTGCGATGGAACTCGTTGGCCCACGTGATCGCATCGACGCCGGCATAGGCGTTGCGTTGCGCGTCGGATACCGAATCGCCCAGCGCCGCCACGCACAGCACGCGGCCGCCGGCGCTGACCACATGGCCGTCCGCATCCAGCGCAGTGCCGGCGTGGAAGACCTTGGCGGTCGCAGGCACGCCGTCCAGTCCGGCGATCACGTCACCGGTCACCGGTGTTTCCGGATACGGCGCCGCTGCCATCACCACGCCGAGCGAGGGGCGCGGATCCCATTGCGCCTCGGTCGCGTCGAGGCGGCCATCGATGGCCGCTTCCACCAGGTCCACCAGATCGGACTGCAGGCGCAGCATCACCGGCTGCGTCTCGGGATCGCCGAAGCGCACGTTGAACTCGATCACCTTCGGTGCGCCGGCGGCATCGATCATCAGGCCGGCATACAGGAAGCCGGCGAACGGCACGCCGTCGGCGATCATGCCCTGCACGGTGGGGTTCACCACCTCGCGCATCACGCGCGCATGCACCTCGGGCGTGACCACGGGTGCGGGCGAGTAGGCGCCCATGCCGCCCGTGTTGGGGCCGGTGTCGCCGTCGCCGACGCGCTTGTGGTCCTGGCTGGTGGCCATCGGCAACGCGGTGGTGCCGTCGACCATCGAAATGAAACTGGCTTCCTCGCCTTCCAGGAACTCCTCGATCACCACGCGCGCACCGGCATCGCCGAACGCGTTGCCGGACAGCATGTCGCGCACGGCGGCCTCGGCCTCGTCCAGCGTCATCGCCACGATCACGCCCTTGCCGGCGGCCAGGCCGTCGGCCTTGACGACGATCGGCGCGCCCTTTTCGCGGACGTAGGCGAGCGCGGCGTCCACGTCCGTGTGCACCGCGTAGAACGCAGTCGGAATGCCATGGCGCGCGAGGAAATCCTTCGCGAACGCCTTGCTGCCTTCCAGCTGCGCGGCGGCAGCGGTGGGGCCGAAGATGCGCAGGCCCGCCAGGCGGAAACGGTCCACCACGCCCGCCACCAGCGGCACTTCGGGACCGACCACGGTCAGGCCCACGCCTTCGGCCTGCACCATCGCGAGCAGGGCGTCGATGTCGGTGACCCTGATGGCGACGTTGCGGCACTTCGCTTCCGTCGCGGTGCCGGCGTTGCCGGGCGCCACGATCACGTCGTCCACGCGCGGCGACTGCGCCAGCTTCCACGCCAGCGCATGCTCGCGACCGCCGGAACCGATGACCAGGACTTTCACGGAACATTCCTCATGGCTGGGCCGGCGGCTCGGCCGGCGGGTTCGCGCAATCGCGCGCAGGGAACTCGACATCGAAGAACAGTGCGTCGTCGCGATCCACGAAGCGGCGTGCGAGCACTGCATCGGTCTCGATCAGCGGCATGATCTCCGGCTGTCCGCACAGTTCGCGCAGCGCCATCCGCTCGCTTTGCTCAAGCGTGTCGAAGCCGGGGGCCTCGCGCGTTTTCACGGCGCTGCCTGCCGGACTGCGGACTGTCAGCACCAGGCGCCGGCCATCGACGGCGACCGACTCGGTCACCAGGTCTTCGAAGTACGGCGCCGGCAACGTGGCCGCGATCTTCACGCGGGCTTCCTCGAGGCGGCCGTTGGTGTCCGTGCAGCCGCCGAGCGCCAGCAGCACGATCGAGGGGATGGCGATGGAGAACGCGTTGCGCAGGCGGTTCATGGCGGACTTGTGCTCCCGGGAAGTTCGGCTGCCGATGCGTCAGTGGCGGAAATGGCGCACGCCGGTGAAGACCATCGCGATGCCGTGCTCGTCCGCAGCGGCGATCACCTCGTTGTCGCGCATCGAACCGCCCGGCTGGATCACCGCCTTGATGCCGGCGGCGGCCGCGGCATCGATGCCGTCGCGGAACGGGAAGAAGGCATCGCTCGCCATCACCGAGCCTTCGACCACCAGGTCCGCGTCGGCGGCCTTGATGCCGGCGATGCGCGCCGAGTACACGCGGCTCATCTGGCCGGCACCGACGCCGATGGTGCGGTGGTCCTTCGCATAGACGATGGCGTTGGACTTGACGAACTTCGCCACCTTCCACGCGAACAGCAGGTCGGTGAACTGCTGTTCGGTCGGTGCGAGCTTCGTCACCACCTTCAGTTCGTCGCGGGTGACCACGCGATCGTCGGCGGTCTGCATCAGCAGGCCCGAGCCGATGCGCTTGGTGTCGATGAATCCGCGCGGTGCCGGTGCCAGCGGGATGCGCAGCACGCGCACGTTGGCCTTCTTCTTCGCGTAGTCGAGCGCGGCGGGCTCGTAGTCCGGCGCGATCAGCACCTCGACGAACTGGCGGTCGAGGATGACCTTCGCCGTGGCCGCATCCAGCGTGCGGTTGAACGCGATGATGCCGCCGAATGCGCTGGTGGGGTCGGTCGCGTAAGCGAGTTCGTACGCGTCGCCGCAGGCCACGCCGACGGCCACGCCGCAGGGGTTGGCGTGCTTGACGATCACGCAGGCCGGCGCGTCGAACTGGCGCACGCATTCCCACGCGGCATCGCTGTCGGCGATGTTGTTGTAGCTCAGTTCCTTGCCCTGCAACTGCTCGAACGTGGCCAGCGAGCCGGGCGCGGGGTACAGGTCGCGGTAGAACGCGGCCTGCTGGTGCGGGTTCTCGCCGTAGCGCAGGTCCATGACCTTGATGAAGCTGCCGTTCGCCTGCGCGGCGAACGCGCTGCGCACCGGGATGTCGGACGAGGTGTCGGTGACGGCGGACAGGTAGTTGCTGATCGCGGCGTCGTACTGCGCCACGCGGTTGAACGCGGCGACCGACAGCGCGAAGCGCGTCTTCGCCGACAGCGCGCCGTCGTTGGCGTCCAGTTCGGCGACCAGGCCGGCGTATTGCGACGGATCGGTGGCGACCGCGACGCGGGCGAAGTTCTTCGCCGCCGAACGCAGCATCGCAGGCCCGCCGATGTCGATGTTCTCCACCGCATCGGCCAGCGTGCAGTCGGCCTTCGCGGTGACCGATTCGAACGGATACAGGTTCAGCACCAGCAGGTCGATCGCGCCGATGCCATGCTCGGCCATCACCGCGTCGTCGATGCCGGCGCGCCCGAGCAGGCCACCGTGCACCTTCGGGTGCAGCGTCTTGACGCGACCATCCATCATCTCGGGGAATCCGGTGGCGTCGGCCACGTCGCGCACGGCCAGGCCAGCGTCACGCAATGTTTTCGCGGTGCCGCCGGTGGACAACAGTTCGACATCACGGGCGGCGAGGGCGCGGGCCAGGTCGAGCAGGCCGGTCTTGTCGGAAACGGACAGCAGCGCCCGGCGAACGGGCTGGAGATCGAGGGTCATGGAGAGCGGCGGCGCGGAGCGGGGCGCGGATTATAACGCGCTGCACCACGGCGTCCGGGGCGGTCAGGCCAGCCCGTAGTCCTTCAACTTCTTGCGCAGCGTGGCGCGATGGATGCCGAGCAGGGCGGCCGCGCGGCTCTGGTTGCCTTCGCAGTGGTTCAGCACTTCCACGAACAGCGGGATTTCCATTTCGCGCAGCACGATCTCGTAGACGTCGTCCGCGTCGCATCCGTCCAGGTCGCGCAGGTAGCGGCGTACCGACTGCGCGACATGTTCGCGCAGCGGCGGCCGCGACGCGGCGCGTGGCGTGTCCTGGCGGGTGGAGGCAGCGTTCAATCGGATCCCCTGGGCGCTACGGATGCAGATGCCCGCCTTGTGCGTATGGGTATTCGGCGGGGGGACGAGTCTAGCGCCTGATCGCGGCGCGCGCATCCGCTTTTTGATGAATCCGGAGGGCTTAACGAAAGTCGAAGGAAAACGCGACGACGCTGGCACTGGGCTCGCGTATGCGCACGGCCATCTGTGCGCTCTGGCCCGGGCCGATGGCGCCGAGCGCCTCGCCTTCCGGCAGGTAATCCGCGGGTTGCAACGCACGCGCGCCCAGCGTGCGACCGTCGGCATCCTTCAACGTCAGCAGGATCACCGGCCATGCCTGCGCCCAGCGCGCCTCGTTGCGGAACGTGGCCTGCGCCTGCAGCGTGCCGGGCGCCCCGGCGATGGGACGGACATCGCGGCTGAGCATGCTGAAGGCGGTGGGTTCGCGCCAGGTCGGCACGTCGCAGCGGAAGAGGCCGCACAACGTCACCACCACCGGTCGCCATCCCGCCTGCGTGGCGAGTCGCGCGCGATCGGCGATCACGATCTGCAGGCACAGCGACAACGCCAGTGCCGTGACGATGGTCCACTGTCCGCGCGCGCGACGCGTATGCACCGGCGTGGTGCGCGTGCGATGCAGGAAGCGAGGCCCTGCGGCCCTGCGTGCGGCGAGTGGCGGCGCGCCGTCGGCGGTGTCGACCGGCATCCTGTCGGATGGCGTGAGGTCGACGGGTTCGACGGTATCGCTGCGGACGGCCTCACCGTCGGGCCTGGCGATCTCGTCCCCTGTCTCCGGCAGCGATGGGGACGCATCGCCCAGAACGACGACGGAAGGTGCTGCTTCCTGCTCGACCGATGGCTGCGCCGTGGCGTCACGCTCGATGGCCTGCGGCTCGCCGGTGCCTGCTTCCCGCAGCGGCGCTGCATACAACAGCGTGGCCAGGCTGGGTGCCGGCATCACTGGCTCGCGTGCCGTCGTCAATGGCTTGCCGCAGCGCGGGCAGTCCGCTGGCGGATTGCCCGCGTGCGGATCACGCGCGACGAGGAACTGGCAATGCGGGCAGGCGATGGACATGGCCGGTATTCAACCACGCTCGCCCGCCGGCGTGTTGTGACCGGCGGTACGCTGTGCCGGCCTCAGCGGCGGATGCCATCGATGCGCATCCAGTCGCCGTCCTGCGTGGCCACGAGTGCATCGAACCAGGTCGCATAGCGGACAAGCAGGTCGTCTTCCTGGCCCTTGAGGATGCCGGACAGCGCGATGCGGCCGCCCGTCGCCACGCGCGCGGCCAGTGTGTCGGCCAATGCATCGAGCGCGGAGGCGAGGATGTTCGCCACCACCACCGGATACGTCGCGACGGGTTCGTCATCGGGCAGGTACACGCTGAAGTCCGCGCCCACCTCGTTGCGTTGCGCGTTGTCGGTGCTGGCCAGCAAGGCCTGCGGATCGTTGTCGACGCCGACCGCCCGTGCGGCGCCCAGCTTCAGCGCGGCCAGCGCGAGGATGCCTGAGCCGCAGCCGAAATCGAGCACGCGCTGTCCCTGCAGCCGGCCTTCGCCGGCCAGGGCATCGAGCCAGCGCAGGCACAGCGCGGTGGTGGGATGCGTGCCGGAACCGAACGCCAGGCCGGGATCGAGCCGCACGATCGCCGCATCGTCGCCGGCATTGCCGGGCACATCGTGGTTCCACGGCACGATGAAGGTGCGCGCGCCGAACTGCATCGGCTTGAACTGGTCCAGCCATGCGCGTTCCCAGTCCTCGTCTTCGACCTGGCGGAAGCCGGCCTGGGTCCAGTCCAGCCCGGGATCGAAGGCCTCCAGCGCCGCCAGCAGGGCCAATGCATCGGTCCCCGCATCGAACAGCGCGGTGAGCACCAGCGCTTTCCATAGCGGCGTCTCGCCGACGCCGGGTTCCAGGATGGCGCGTTCGTTGCCCGTATCGGCATCGGCGTCGAGCAGGGTGACCGACAGTGCGCCCACATCCTCCAGCGCGTTCTCGTAGCGCGGCTGCTCGGCTTCGGTGCAGCGCAGGGAGAGTTCCAGGTAAGGCATGGTCGAGGGCGGTGAAGATGAACGGGCCGGAATTGTCTCACGCGCCTCGCGGACCGCGGGTCGGCGACGAAAGGGCGTGACCGGGGTCGTGAACGCACGCGCATCGCGTTGTAACGCGCGGGAAGCGCCGGGATAATGAAAGCGTGCCCCGGAAGCTGCTGATGCCGATGATGCTGGTGGGCCTGCTGGGTGCGCTGGCGTGGATGCCGCTGCGCCAGGCGGGGCCGCTGCTGCATGCGCCCGCGTTGAGCGACGATGGCGCCATGGTGCAGGAGGCGGACCCATTCTCTCCGGCGCGTACCCAGGCGATGTTGCGCCCGGTGTCGGCGAATGCGCTGCCCGCGCTGTCGCCGCTGCGCCGCGGATTCGAGGACAGCACGGACCTGTTCGCCTACTCGCGTGAATTGATGACGCTCGCCGCTGCCGGCGATGCGGATGCCATGTGGTTGCTGAGCCTGGTGCAGGACCATTGCGCCGGTTATGCGGCCGATCCTGGCGGTTATGCGCAGGACACGCGCGCCATCGCGAGCCTCGGCCTGTCCAGCGGCAGCGCCATGCTCGCGGCGCGGCAGCGCCTGCAACAGCGATGCGCGCGTTTCGTGCCGCAGGATGGCTTTTCGTTGCCGACCGTCATCACCCAGCGGATGCAGGCGGCGCGTGCAGGAAGCCTGGCGGCGGAAGCGTCGCTGCTGGCGATGGAGCAGCCCCTGCAGGATGGCGACGACTACCGGCGCGACCTGGTGCGGCGTGTGCTCGATTCCGAGGATCCCTTCGCCTACCTCGCCATCGCCCCGGCCATGGGGACGATCGGCAGTGGCAGGCGCGACACGCTGGGTGAGGTGTCGGGCAGCGACCTGAGCGAGATCGCCTGGCGTATCGCGGCGTGCCAGCTGGGCATGGATTGCAGCCCGGGCGGCTCGATGATGACGAATTACTGCGTGAACGGCGGCATCTGCTCGCAGGACGAATCGCAGGATTTCACTACCTTTGCGCGGGACGCCGGTGTCCCGCGCCAGGGTGCGGACAATGTGGACGAGATGGTGGGCACCTTGCTGGCCCGCCCGGGAGTGGACGGATGAAATACAAGCGCACGCGGCCGGGAGTGAATCTCCTGGTCTGGGGACTGGTGGTGGTGGCGTATGCCGCCGCGGCCGCCACGATCGTCATCGAAACGCGCGACCCCGGCTTCCGGGACCTGTCGCGGGTGGGGCACATGACCATCCATGCGCCGGACGATGCGCGCCGTCTCGGCGCGGCGCAGGTCGCCGCGCTCTATCGCGCGCGCAGCGGCACGCCGTTCTCCACGCTGTCGCCCGGCAGCACCATCAAGGTGGTGTGGTCCGATGGCTCGTCCGAAGTGGTGCGGATCGGCGATCCCTCCTCGCCACTGGGCGCGGCGCCCGTGCCGGGAACGCAGCAGGCGCCGGACCGGTAACCCCGCGCCACTGCATCGTCCGCGCAAACAGGAAGGGCCGGGATGGCGACATCCCGGCCCTTCCTGTTTCAGCCGCATGGCGGACTCAGACCAGCGAGATCGCCTTGTTCTTGCGTTCGGCCAGGCGCTTTTCCAGGTAATGGATGTTCTGTCCACCGGCCTGGAAGCCCTGGTCGCGCATGATGCGCTGCTGCAGCGGGATGTTGGTCTTGATGCCGTCGATGACCATTTCGCTGAGTGCCACGCGCATGCGGGCAATGGCGGTGTCGCGGTCCGGCCCGTGCACGATGAGCTTGGCGATCATCGAGTCGTAGTTCGGAGGCACGCGGTAGCCTTCGTAGATGTGCGTGTCCACGCGCACGCCGGGGCCGCCCGGCGGATGGAAGTGCTGGATCAGGCCCGGGTGCGGCATGAAGGTGTCGGGGTCTTCGGCATTGATGCGGCACTCGATGGCGTGGCCGCGCAGCACGACGTCGCTCTGCTTGATGGTCAGCTTCTGGCCGGCGGCGATGCGCAGTTGCTCGCAGACCAGGTCGATGCCGGTGATGCGCTCGGTCACCGGATGTTCCACCTGGATGCGGGTGTTCATCTCGATGAAGTAGAAGCGGCCATCCTCGAACAGGAACTCGAACGTGCCCGCGCCGCGGTAGCCGATGCGCAGGCAGGCTTCCACGCAGACCTTGCCGATCTCGTTGCGCAGTTCTTCGGTGATGCCGGGGGCCGGCGCTTCTTCCACCACCTTCTGGTGCCGGCGCTGCATCGAGCAGTCGCGTTCGCCCAGGTGGATGGCGCCGCCCTGGCCGTCGGCGAGTACCTGTATCTCCACGTGGCGAGGATTCTCCAGGAATTTCTCCATGTAGACCTCGCCATTGCCGAACGCGGCCTTGGCTTCCGACTTGGTCATCTCGATGGCGGCCTTCAGCGCGCCCTCGACGTGCACCACGCGCATGCCACGGCCGCCGCCACCGCCCGCCGCCTTGATGATGACCGGGTAGCCGATCTCGCGCGCGATCTTGGTGTTGGCGACGATGTCGTCGCCCAGCGGCCCGCCGCTGCCCGGCACGCACGGCACGCCGGCCGCCTGCATGGCACGGATCGCTTCGACCTTGTCGCCCATCATGCGGATGGTGTCCGCCTTGGGGCCGATGAAGATGAAGCCGGACTGCTCCACGCGTTCGGCGAAGTCGGCGTTCTCCGACAGGAAGCCGTAGCCGGGATGGATGGCCTGCGCGTCCGTCACCTCGGCCGCGGCGATGATCGCCGGGACGTTGAGGTAACTGTCCTTGGAGGCCGCCGGTCCGATGCAGACCGACTCGTCGGCCATGGCCACGTGCTTGAGGTTGCGGTCGACGGTGGAATGCACCGCGACCGTGCGGATGCCGAGGGTGTGGCAGGCGCGCAGGATGCGCAGCGCGATCTCACCCCGGTTGGCGATAACGACTTTATCGAGCATGGTTTAGGGCCGTGATTCGTGATTTGTGATGGGTGATTCGCTGGTTGTTCTGCCGATGCTGGCGATCAGTGCATTCAGCCTGGCGAATGTGCGGTCGAGCGTGGACTGCAGTTCTGGTGACTGGGGAGCGAATCCGAGCCGAACTGCGATTTCGATCTGGGTGTCCAGTTCGGCGAGCGAACCTCGTGCGATGGACAGGAACCTGAGCAGCTCGGGGGTGGATTTGCGTGCGGCGCCTTCCGCAAGGTTGGAGGGAACGCTGATTGCCGAGCGACGCATCTGCGATGTCAGTCCGAACTTCTCCTCATTCGGGAAGTCGGTCGAGTACGCGTAGATCATCACGACCAGATCCATGGCGTCACGCCAAACATCGAGTCGTTGGTGAGGCCGCTCTTGCGAATCACCCCTCACGAATCACCAATCACCCGATGACGAACAGCGGCTGGTCGAATTCGATCGGCTGGCCGCTCTCGGCCAGGATCGACAGCACGGTGCCGGAGACGTCGGCTTCGATGGGGTTGAACATCTTCATCGCCTCGATGATCGCCAGCGTCTCGCCGGCTTTCACTGCCTGGCCGACGCTGACGAACGACGGCTTGTCCGGCGACGGCGAGGCGTAGAACGTGCCGACCATCGGCGCACGCACCACATGGCCGTCCGGCAGGGCGTTGCCCGCCTTGGCGGTGCCGCCGGTCGAGGCCTCGGTCGGCGAACTCATCGGCATCGGTGCGGCAGCGCGCGGTTCGGCGTAGGCGACCGGGGCCGGTGCGGCGGGCGCGGCATAGACGCCTTTCGGGGTGCGCGCCAGACGCACGGATTCTTCGCCTTCCTTGATCTCGATTTCGGCCAGGTTCGACTCTTCCAGCAGGTCGATCAGTTTCTTGATTTTGCGGAGATCCATGGGAGCCTCGTGGTTGAACGCTGTTCCCCGCAGGGAACAAAGCAGAAAGTCAGGCGGGCAGCCGCAGCAGGGCGGCGTCCAGCGCGTAGCGGTAACTGTCGGCACCGAAGCCGCAAACCACGCCGACCGCCTTGTCGCTCAGATAGCTGGTGTGGCGGAAGGGTTCGCGGCTGTGCGGGTTGGACAGGTGGACTTCGATGAAGGGCAGGGCCACCGCCGCCAGCGCGTCGCGTATGGCGACGGACGTGTGGGTGAAGGCGGCCGGGTTGATCAGGATGAAGGCGGTGCCGTCGGTGCGGGCGGCCTGGATGCGGTCGACCAGGGCGTGCTCGGCATTGGACTGGAAGCTGTCCAACTGGTGGCTGGCACTTTTCGCCTGTGCCGCCAGCGCCAGGTCGATGTCTGCCAGCGTCGCGTGGCCATAGACCTCCGGCTCGCGGGTGCCGAGCAGATTGAGGTTGGGACCATGCAGGACCAGCAGCTTCGCCATCAGCGTCTCCAGCGGAAGGGCGGCAGTCTGCTTGAAGCAGGTAATGCTGTCCAGTTCGCCGAAGTTCGCCATGATTTAAACGATTGTTTGATTTTCGGCGCCGGGTGCGCCGGATCAAGGGCTTGCGAGCGATGCGCACGGTGCCGGCATCGCCGTGTGGCAGGGTTGTCCTGCGCGTTGGCGTCGGTTTCGCCGACGTTTGGGGTCACTGCGCCCAGCCGCTGATCTCGCCATGCTGGAACGGTCCAATTTTCTGCCGCTCGATGCGCCCATCGGCGCCGACCAGCACGGTGTAGGGCAGCACGCCCTTGGCGTTGCCGAGCCATACGCTGGCGTCGGCGGGACCCGGCGTCTCCAGCACGATGGGATAGCCGACCGGCACCCGGGCCAAGAAATCCTGCACCCCGTCCCGCGTGTCGAGCGCCAGTCCGATGACCTGCACGCCATCGGCGCCCTGCGAGGTGGCGAAGCGCTCCAGTTCCGGCATTTCCTCGATGCAGGGGCCGCACCAGCTGGCCCAGACGTTGATCAGCAGTCGCTTGCCGCGATAGCGCGTGGCGAGATCGACGACCTTGCCGTCCAGGCCGGGCAGCACGACGGCCGGCATCGGGTCACCGATCGCGGCCGGCGTCACGCCTGCCGGAGGGGCGGGCGCAGTCGCATTGATGGCGGTGTGCAGTGCGCGCTCGCCGGGGCCGGTCCGCCATAGCGGATTGCCGTTGAACCAGAGGCTGGCCAGCAGGCCCAGGCCGGCGGCGGCGACCGCCACCAGCAGGATGCGCGGGGTAGTGACCTTCACCGCGCGGCCCGTTCGAAGGCCTGCCGCATGGTGTCGTGGGTCAGCACGGTCGGCAGCACCTCGCCTTCGCCGCCGTTACGCGGATACATCACGTACAACGGCACGCCGACCGCCTTGTGCTGTTCGAGGAAGGCGGTGATGGCCGGATCCACGTTGGTCCAGTCGCCCGTCATCATCACCGCACCATGCGTGGCGAGCAGGTCGCGGAACGCGGCGGTGCTGAGCACGGTCTTCTCGTTGGCCTTGCAGGTGACGCACCAGTCGGCCGTCATGTCGACGAAGACGATGCGGCCCTCGGCACGCAACGCCGCCAAGCGTTCCGCGGCATAGGCCACGTGGCCTTCCGCCGTCGGTGCGGCAGCGGACGCTGCGGGCAAACGATGCACCATCGCCAACGGCACCAGCGCGGCGGCGGCCAGCACCAGCGCCAGCACGCGCGGCAGCGGCGATGCGGCGAAGCGCACGCGCTGGAACCACCACAGTCCCAGCGCCAGCAGCACCAGGCCGATCAAGGCCAGGCCGACGGCATCGATGCCGCGCTGCTTGCCCAGCACCCACAGCAGCCACACGGCGGTCAGGTACATCGGGAAGGCGAGCACCTGCTTCAGTGTTTCCATCCACGCGCCGGGGCGCGGCAGGCGGTTCGCCAAGGCAGGTATGAAGCCGATCAGCAGGAACGGCAGCGCCAGTCCCAGGCCGAGCACCGCGAACACCAGCAGCGCCAGCGGCGTGGGTGCGGTGAAGGCGTATGCGAGCGCCACGCCCATGAAGGGCGCCGTGCACGGGCTGGCCACGACCACCGCCAGCACGCCGGTGAAGAAATCACCCGCCGGGCCGCGCCGCGACGCCAGTCCATGCCCGGCACCGGCGAGGCGATGGCCGACCGCAAACACGCCCGACAGGCTCAGGCCCACCGCGAACATCACGTAGGCCAGCAGGCCGACCATCCAGGGCTGCTGCAACTGGAAGCCCCAGCCCAGCGCCTGGCCGGCAGCACGCAGCGCGATGGCCAGAGCGCCGACGGCGACGAAGCTGACCAGCACGCCGGCGGTATACCAGAGCGCACGCCGGCGCGCGTCGCTTTCGTTCTGGCCGCTTTCGGCCAGCGACAGCGCCTTCAGCGACAGGATCGGCAGCACGCAGGGCATCAGGTTGAGGACCAGGCCGCCGACCAGCGCCAGGGCGAGCGCGACGAGCAGCGACGTGGTGCCCGGCTGGTTGCGTGCCAGGACGTCTTCGGGCGGGCGTGTGCGTTCGACATCGGGCACGACGGGCGTCGTTGCCGACTCCGCACCTGCATCCGGTGAGGCCGCCGGGGCGTCGTCTGCGGTTGTCGTGGTCGCGCTCGTCGGCAGCGGCGCGACGGCAATGGGCGCCGGCACGTCCGGCGTGCTGGCCGGCGTCACCGTGCCGGCGGGGATCGACAGCGCCACCCGCCGCGTCATCGGCGGATAGCAGATGCCGTCGGTCTGGCAGCCCTGGAAGGTCACGCGCAGCGTCGCCTTTGCGGCATTGGCATGTTCGCGTCGCAGCGGCACCGGCACTTCGGCCTGGTCGAAGTAGACGGTGACTTCGCCGAAATGCTCGTCCCGGTGCGCTTTGCCCGTCGGCCAGCGCGGCGCCTGCAGGGCGACGCCTTTCGCACCTTCCAGCGCCATCGAGGTGCGGTCGCGGTAGACGTAGTAACCGCGTGCCGGCGTGAAGCGCAGCAGCAACTCATTGCCGTTGAAGGCGATCGCCTCGAACGCGAACGCCTGTTCCGCCGGCAGCGGCAGCGCGTCCATGCCGGCCTGTGGTTTCTGGCCCAGCAGGCCGCCGGTGAGCGCGCCGGATCCCAGCGGCACGAAGGCGCCGCCATCCCCGGCGGCCGGCAACGCCACCTTCAGCGTGCGCGTCTGCGGCGGGTAGCAGATGCCGGCGTCGGCGCAGCCCTGGTATTTGATCTTCAGGGTGACGCTGTCGGTGGACGTCGTCGGCTGGCCGGGCAGGGTGGCGAGCAGTTCGCCGCGATAGGTCTCGACGTCGCCGAAGAACTCGTCGCGGTACGCCTTGCCCTTGGGCAGCTGCAGCGGTTGCGCGGCGAAGCCGGCATCGGCCTCCACGCCGGTGCGGTGCCGGTAGAGGTAGTAGCCGTCGGTGATCTTCCAGCGGATCTCGATGCGGTCGCGCGTCGGCGCGGTGGCGGTCAGCACGAAGGCTTCGTCCACCGGCAGCAGGTCGTCCTGGGTGATCGCCGCCGAGGCGGCCGGCGCGATCAGCGAGGCGAGGGGCAGCAGCAGGCAGGCGAACAGGGTGCGGATCAGCGTCATCGGGTCACTCGGAGGCGCGGGCGTCGGCCCGGGTTTCGGCGGCCACCCAGTCCAGATAGGCGGGCAGGCCGGCGGCGGTTTCGACCGCCAGGATCTCCGGCAGTTCATAGGGGTGAAGCTCGGCCAGCCGCGCCATCAGCGCATCGCGCCGGTCGGCGGTGGTCTTGGCCAGCAACTGGACCTCGGTCGCCTGCTCCACCTGGCCCCGCCAGCGGTAGGTCGAGACCACCCCGGGCAGCAGGTTCACGCAGGCCGCCAGCCGTTCTTCCA
This sequence comes from Pseudoxanthomonas sp., assembly GCF_036845285.1. Taxonomy (GTDB): domain Bacteria; phylum Pseudomonadota; class Gammaproteobacteria; order Xanthomonadales; family Xanthomonadaceae; genus Pseudoxanthomonas_A. Next base: position 933 of record NZ_DAIUEE010000022.1, on the reverse strand, counting down.
CCAGCGTCCGCGCCAGCCGCTGGGCGGTATCGGCGTCCGGGCAGGTGGACAGGATCAGGAAGACGGGCATGGGCCGGCGATTATTGCAGACCTGTCCGGTGCGCCCCTTGCGACAAAGATGCGCAGCCGCCCTTGAAAGCGGTCCGGCGCACCCAATATCCCCTGCATCCCGGCCTGGCCGGGTTTTCATGCCCGCGGCGTTGGCAGTCCCCCGAGGGGAGTGCTAACATCCCCGACCCTTTCCCAGTCCAATCAATCACTTAAGAGGATTGACATGAGCAATATCAAGCCGTTGTACGACCGCCTGGTGGTCAAGCCGATCGAAGCCGAAGAAACCTCGCTCGGCGGCATCATCATCCCCGACGCCGCCAAGGAAAAGCCGACCAAGGGTGAAGTCGTCGCCGTCGGCGAAGGCAAGTTCGTCGAAGCCACCGGCAACGTCCGCGCCCCGAAGGTCAAGGTCGGCGACAAGGTGATCTACGGCCAGTACTCCGGTTCGGCGTACAAGTACGAAGGCATCGAATACAAGATCATCAAGGAAGACGACGTCCTCGCGATCCTCGGCTGAAGCCGAGGCGGGATTGGGGATTGGTGATTCGCAGCAGCGCAACCGCGTTGACGATCCCACTCCATCCGAATTCCCGCCGCCCGACGTTTCTCGAATCACTCATCACGAATTACGAATCACGGAGTTTTTCCAATGGCAGCCAAAGATATCCGTTTCGGTGAAGACGCCCGTACGCGCATGGTGCGCGGCGTGAACATTCTCGCCAATGCCGTCAAGGCCACCCTCGGCCCGAAGGGCCGCAATGTCGTGCTCGAGAAGAGCTTCGGCGCCCCGACGATCACCAAGGACGGCGTTTCCGTCGCCAAGGAAATCGAACTGGCCGACAAGTTCGAGAACATGGGCGCGCAGATGGTGAAGGAAGTCGC
>NZ_DAIUEE010000021.1:0-32179 GCF_036845285.1 Pseudoxanthomonas sp. | reverse complement strand
CTCATGGCCTGGATCGGCCTTCTTGTAAGTGTCCGTGAAAACGGGGGTGAACCCTCTGGCCGCAGGTCTGGCCATCCTGGATCGCTACCACCCCGATCACGCGCTAGCGCAGTGCCTAGACAAGGCAGCGGAAGAGCTCAATCGTCTGGCGACCGATCCACAGTATCGACAAGGCGAATTCCAGTCCGAATTCGGTGCCAGCTGGAACATCGGCCAGATTCCGATGCCATGGCCAATCCTGTTGGGCTCGATTGAGTCCCAAGGGCGTCAGGTTCAAGGCTGGCTGGTGGGTGATGCTGGTCAGCGGTCTCTGGCCATTGGTAGCAAAGCGGAAGAGATAGAAGGTCTTTGCCGTGCGCGTGGGTGGCCTGCACCGGCGACCTCTGCGAGCACGTGTTGGATCGTGCGAAGCGATGCGATGCCCACATTGCCCAAGACGGGACTGCCGCGCCACCTAGGCGAGATGTTCTCCTGGATTCGTAGCTGGGACCGCCACGCTTACGGGGAAATACAGCGGGTGCTTGGTGAACGCGCCTACTTGGCCGAACCCAATCTGATTGTGCTACTGCATACGCCCGCAGGCTGGTTCGGATTCATGCTCGAGCTGGATGAGGTCAAGCGAAAGTACTATCGCCGCAAGCCGACATTCATGCGTCAGAGCCTGCATCGACAGGCTGACACGCTCGCGATTCAGCGCTTGGCAGCGGAGGAAATCAGCAGCGACTTCGTCCACAGCCGAAATCTGACCTATCCCAGCCTCAAGAATCGCAAGATCACGGTGATCGGATGCGGCGCCATCGGTGGGTATCTGGTACAGGCGCTGGCCAAGCTAGGAGCCGGTACCGGTAGCGGTGAGCTTGTTGTCGTAGACCCCGATCTCTTGGGTGCCGAGAACCTCGGGCGACATTTATTGGGCTTTGAAAGCTTCCAGCTGCCCAAAACGCAGGCGCTCAAGCAACTGCTCCAACACCAGTTCCCCTCTTCACGAGTGACAGCACACCCGCGTAGCGCTTACCCATTGGCCGACTTGAAGGGCGACTTGGTCATTGATGCAACGGGGGAAGAGGCCTTCAGCGAGGCGATTAACTTTCAGCGGCTATCCCTTCCGGAAGACATACGACCACCCCTCCTGCACGTCTGGCTACTGGGTAATGGGCAATGCATTCAAAGCCTGTGGCAGGACACGGCGAAGTTCGCATGCTTTCGGTGCCTTCGGCGCAATGACGGGACACGGGCGCCGCGTTTCGAGGTGCTGCGCGAGCAGGATCAAGTCAAGATCCTAGGGTGCCACGCGTTCACCCCTTACGCGGTCTCTGCTCCCATGTCGGCGGCGGCCTTGGCCGTGGACTCCATTATTGACTGGCTCAAGAGCGGTGCCCCATCTCCACGATTTCGCACGCGCTATGCGGAGAACCACACATCGAGGCAGGTGAAGTCTCAGGATCTGCAACCCTTAGCCGGATGCCCCGCATGCCAAGCGCAGTCGTAGGCCCACATCCCTTCTCCGCCAGCGGCATGCTGTTGGTCGAGGGGTCGGTGCTGGCGAGGCTGCATGCCTTTCGTCAAGATGCGCCGCACAAACTTGAAGCCGGGGGCATCCTGTTGGGCTACCGTCGCGGTGCTCACGTGCATGTGTCAGATGCCACGGTGCCCTCCTCTCAGGACACACGTGCTCGCACGCGCTTTCACAGGGCGGCACAACACCACCAAGCGGTAGCGCTTGCTCAGTGGCGGGCCAGCGAGGAGCTGCTGGACTATGTGGGCGAGTGGCATACCCATCCGGAGGCCATGCCGCAACCCTCTCCTATAGATCTGACGCAGTGGCGCATCATTCACGGTCTAACGCATCGTGAGCCAATGGCCTTCATCATTGTCGGCAATCATGATGTTGACTGGTATGGCGTGGGGCACCATGGCCGACTCGCGGAAATCCCCATGCACGCAGAGGCATAGGCGTTTCCATTCAGGTGTCTTGATCACGAACGCGGGCAATCACCCGCGAGGCCGATTCGTAAGAGTTGATGCCGTCACAGGCTTGAGTAACAAACCGTAGCTGAAGTTGGCCTTGCGTGGGCGAGTTGGTCCAGTAGTCCCCAGCCAATACGTTGCCCTCATCCTGCAGGATGAGCTGTCCGTGACCGAAGGTCAGTTTCTTCTCGTTCGGGCGACGTAGCTCGTAGACATAAGACAAGTGCATGTCCGTGGTCTTCTCATCGGTGCCTAGGAACTCAAAATTGGAGCGTGCAGCAAGGCTCTGGGTAAAGGATTGGATTGAAACGAATAGATACGATTGCCGGATAACGAAGATGATCGGGATGGGGGCGAGGCTCCTGCCAGTGGTATCAACCCAGTCTGTATTCAACGTTCCCCACCAGATGCCGTGGATGCTCGGCCGGCCCATCCAACGAGCCAAGCGCCTAGAGGTCCATGGTCGATTCGCCAGCAGGCCAAAAAGCAGTGTTGTGAAGAGCAATGCCATGGGCACGGATTGAGCAGCGAGCATTACCCAGCTTTGAGGCCCTGCGAGGGTCATGCGCCCAACGACAATCAGGGCTGCAAAGCCTGCGGTTACGAAGAAGGATGCCTTTATCAAGCGCATGATCTCCGCATAATTCAGAGTGACAGCTCTCATGGAATGATCCCGCCGGGCGTTTGGTGGCCATGCCTAAAGAAAACAATCTCATTGCGATGGGTCAGGATGCCCACACCCCATATGCCCGGGACACGACTTGCCAAGACTGCCGTCATATGTCGCGCCCCGCCAACAGCCGGCCCATCAAGAGGCGCAGCGGGGAGCGGCGGCGAGAGGAACTGCGACAGGTGCGTCAGCGCCTGGTGCTTTACGTCGACGAAGTGAAAGCCGTCATGCCATCCAGAACTTAGGCTTGAGATGCGTGATAGAACTTCCGCGGCTTGTGCCAGCCCTGTTGCCGGTACCGGAATGTCGGCGTCGGACGGAACGTGCAAGCCAAGAAAGGGAAGTGCATCGAGCTGTTCGTAGAAAACAACCCCGAGCCCGGCGAAGTCAGCGGGCAGCTTCCTACTGACTGCACTTAGCAGCGACCAGGCAAATGCTTGCGTTGAGTCCTCCACGCGTTTCCTATCCCCTCTAGCCGCGGCTCAATTACCCATGGCGAGGCTCATATTACGGCCTCGGCTGACGGCGGCAAGCCCACAATGACCTCCTGCACTGTCGACCCAGCCTGCTCCTGGCTAGCGTCGAGCGCTATGAAACTACTGACTTTTCTTATTCTTTTTGCGCTTTGCATGCCCGTCCAGGCGCTGGTGGTGCGAAGCGACGTGCGGGATAGGGACTACCGGGTCTCACCTGCTGAGTTCGCTCCACTGACAGACCTTCCTGGCGAAGGTCATGGGGTGCTGATCGCGCCCCAATGGGTGATTACCGCAGCCCATGCCGTGAACCCTCAGCTGCCCGACCAGGTCGAGATCGCCGGCGAGACTTACACGGTGCAGCGCGTAGTGACCCACCCTGGCTACAAGCCGCTGCCGCCGGCACTGGCTGAGGCCGCGGTGGCTTCCGGTGACCTCACGGCGCTGATGGATTTCCTCAAGACCTCCGATGATGTGGCGTTGCTCCAATTGAGTAAGCCTGTCGAGCACGTGGTGCCTACCCTGCTCTACCGAGGTGGGGATGAGCTTGGACGCACGCTGCACCAATACGGCAAGGGAGCGACCGGGCGCGGAGACGTGGGCGAGATTCCCGACAGCCCCCACCGCACCGCCCTGCGGCGATCAGAGAATGTGGTATCGGCCACGGACGCGCGTTGGCTGTCCTACGCCTTCGATGCCCCCGGCCAGGCGCTGCCCCTGGAGGGCATGACCGGCAGCGGCGATAGCGGTGGCCCTCTCCTGATCCAGGAGGCAGGCCAGTGGAAGCTGGCCGGGATCGCCTCCTGGCGCTACCTGCGCAGCGGCCTGTCCCACGTCGCCCGCTATGGCGATAGCGGGTACGCCGTTCGTATCTCCCGGTATACAACCTGGATCGAGGGTGTCATCACGGACCCACCGGCGGCTGAGGGCAACTGAGGATGCGCGGGCTCCCTGGCGCTGGTAAGTCGTCGTGACGGTGTATTTGATCGGCGACTCGATTCGGATGAATGCCGAGTCCTGTGTGCGCGCGCAGCTTGAGGGGATTGCCCTCGTGTCGCCGCGGGAGAACTGCGAGTCCTCGCATCAGGTCCGGGCTAACATCGAAGCATGGGCACCGGCAACCGTGGGCGATATCGTGCACCTCAATTGCGGGCTTCACGACATCCGCTACAACCCGGGCCTGACTTTCCCGGTCAGCAGCCTGGCGCAGTACCGAGCGAACCTGGTGGGCATCTTCGAAATGCTGGCCCGAACCCAATGCCAGGTCATCTGGGCCACCTCAACACCCCTCGATGAGGCGCGGCACAATGCCTCTAAACCGTCGCGGCGTTACCTGGCAGATCTGCTTCGCTACAACGAGGCCTCAGTCGAACTGGCCCATGCGTTTGGGTTCGCCGTCAATGATCTCTACCAGGTGGCAAATGCGGCCGGTCTGAGCGAGCTCCTGCTGCATGACGGCATCCACTTCAACCCGCAAGGAAATCGCGTGGTGGGCCAGGCCATCGCCGAAGCCATCGGCGCCTATCTCTAGCTGCGAACATCGATGCGTTGAGTCAGGTATCCGTCCGCTGACCGATCCACAGCCGGTTGCCATCGAGATCTTCGATCCGGAACTCGCTCATGCCGTAGAACGGGTGGCTGATCGACGGAATCTCCAGGCCGCGCCTGCGCACCTCGCGGTGATAGGCAAAGATGTCGTTCGGATACAGATACAGCACTGACGTGCGAGCCGCATCCGGCGGCTGGTTGATGGACTCGTCTAGCATCAAGCGGCAGTCGTCCATGACCAGCATGGCCCAACGCCAGTCGTCGTTGCGCTTTTCCACGGCGAAGCCCAGCTTCTTGTAGAAATCCACGCTCGCCGGCATGTTGCTAACAGGAAGCATCGGAATCATGCGTTGCATCTTCAAGATCTTCTCCTCATCTGCGATCCAGCACGGTCCCGGTTTGCAGGGCGCGCGTTGACGCGGCGGTGGACAGCTGCAGGGCTACCGCCAGCTCCTGCGCGCTGCATTTGGCCTCCCCTAACAGCCAGGCCACGACCGGGGCAAACAGACCCTCCGCGAGCCCGTGTGCTGCCAGTCGTACCGGAACCCGCAAACGACTGCGCTGATCCTGTGTCAGCGTGTTCTCCACATGCTGCATGAGTGTTCGTTGCACGACGCGCAGGGCCATGCCCTGAAATAAGCTCCGTGCCAGGGCGCGGTTCTGCCAGAAGTGCTCCAGCATCGCCTGCACTTTGTTGACGTCCGCCTTCTCGCCCACCAGGTTGGCCAGCGTCTGGAAGGGCCCCTCCAGGCTGGCGGCCAACAGCTCATCCTTGTTGCGGAAGTGCTCGTAGAACGTTGAACGGCTGACCCCTGAGCGCGCCAGTACATCGCCCACGCGGATCTCGTGGTAGCGCTGGCTGAGCACCAGCGAGAAGAACGCGGCCATGAGGTCCTGGCGTGTTCGCCGTCTGCGGGGGTCTTCGCCGGGCTCGAGCTGGGTCATGGCCTGGATCATCCCATGAACCCTGCCGAACATTGGGCTGCGATTGTCCGGAAAGCGCCTCGCCGCCTCCGTTAGCGTGCTCTCTTTCTCAGGAGAATCGCATGAGCACTTCCCTGCCCCGTCCCGCCGGCGTCCTGCTCCCCGGCCTGCTGTTGATCGCCAGCGGTGTGTTGGCGCCTCTGATCATGGTGTTCCATCCCACCGCACAAGGTCCCGATGTGGCGACGCGATTGGTCAGTTTGAGCGAAGTCTCCTCCCTGAGCCGACACGTGCACCTGGCGATGATCGTGTGCGTGATCGGGCTCTGGCTCTCGCTGGCCTACGTGGCGCGGCGCTTGCCGGGCAGCGGCTGGGTATGGACCGCTGTGCGCCTGTACGCGCTGGGTGCACTGGCTATGCTCGGCGCGGCGTTGATCAGCGGCTTCCTGATCGGAGAGTACCTGGATCGTGCCCTGCCCTTGATGCGATCTCCGGAGGACGCGCTGGCTTCCGTGCTGCTCGCCTTCTCTGCTAATCAGATCCTCGCTGGCGTCGGCACGTTGCTGATGTCCGCCGGCATCGCGCTATGGTCGGTCGCCATGGTGCGGGAGCGCGGCTGGCTCGCCGCGGCCTGCGGCTATTACGGCTTGGTTGCCGCCCTCGCCTGTATCGTCGGCTACGCGACAGGCGCGATCTCGCTGGATGTGGCGGGAATGACGGCGGTGGTGATCGCGCAAAGCCTTTGGTCCTGCCTCTTAGGTGCTTGGGTCGTCCGGACACCCGTCACCTGAGGCAGGAACAAGCTCTCCTCAGCCAGGACGCGAGCGGACTGGCTGAGGTACAAGCCGCCTTGATGGCAAGCCTTCCCAATACATGTTTGTGGCTACCAAGCTCTGCCGGACGCCGCTCTAAGCGACGTCGATATCGAAGTATCGGGGTTGAATGCCGGCCTCCAGATCGCGCCGCCAGTTATGCAGAATTCCGCAAAGGTACTTGAAGTAATTGGGCCTGCCCGCTGCTGTAGCAAGGTACATGGCGCCCTTGATCTGATGCGGGGTAAAGATCTCCAGGAACTGAATCAGCGATCCTTCCTCGTGATGCCCCGAGCAGCGTGGGCAGTCCTTCCAGTACGCGATGATCTCATCGAGCTCTCGTTTTGATGTCTGGCGGCGGACTAGGGTCATCAGGGGCGTCCCGCGCTCAGGTTATTGCATGCCGCATGTCCGTTAGACATTAGCCGAGTCATTCCGATGGAACCCGGGTGCTGTGGAAAAAGTGGATGCGCCACTCGCCGCCTTCTTTCCGAATTACTGCCGACTCTAGCCAGCTCAGCTGCGTCAGGTCGGTCGCATTTTTGAGTGAGCCTTGATTTACATAGGTGACCAACGCAGTGCTTCCATCAACGCGAACCTCAGGCTCGGTGACCTTCCACTCATAGATCTTCCCGGCGGCGTGAGCTTGCTTAACAAGCTGCAATAAGGCATTCCCATCAAACCGCTTGCCTACATCAAAGGCGTAAAAGTCCGCGGAGGTGACGGAGTTGAACAAGGCCGCATCGTCATTGGTCAAGGCGACGAACATCTGTCGAACTGCTTCAACTGCCTTGTCTTGGTCGTTGGCCGCTGACGAAGCCTGTGCCGGGGCGCTAACGCCTATGGTCGATATCAGCAAAGCCATGGCCGCTATTCGGGCAAATCTTGCGAAGATCATTGCAGTCACCTCATGGTGTCCAACGTCCCAAGCGCCAGCGTCGTGTGACGGGCCATCGCCGCCGTCAGTAGCGCATCGTATCGCCAACCACCTCTGCGATTTCGCTGGATCTTAGGGCCGAGAGGGGTCACTAACAAGCAGGCGCACGCCCGCCCCTTGATCGCGCCAGCATGCCCGTCAATGGCTTCGGAACGTGCCCGCTTGTCTGGCCCTGCGATCCATCAAGCCGCTGGCACATCAAAGGGCTCTAACGCTGGCAAGACATCGTCGAATTCCTGATGCAGTGTGGCCATAAAGGCCGAGACGTCAGGATCCAGCGTGATCTCGACCAGAACGATCAAGGTCAGGAATGAAAGTGCATTGGAGTTCTTCTGCATGTCGATCAGCAGGCTGATCGGATAGCCATCACGATTGCGCGCAAAAGGATGGATGCCGCCGTGCACAAACGAATTCAATCCATCCCCCAACCGCGAACGCGCTTTGGCGAGCAAGGCCGCCGCGCCGCGCGGCCCACGCTCTTCCAGTCGCGCCAGCATCTCGGGAACGGCGGGCAGCTTCTTGGCGGCCTGCTGACTTTGGGCGCTCAGAGGCGCGATCAGGCGATCCAGATCGGATGGGCTTGCCGCATGCTTGGCCCATACGGCCCGTACCAGGCTTTCGAACTGGGGGCGAATCAGGGCAATGGCCGACGCCGGGAACGCACCTAGGAGTGACTGGGTCGCCACGGCATGCTCAATGGCCAGTGAGCACAGGCCTTCAGCAGCATGTGAGGACGGATCATTCGGCCGCTCCACCGATTGCCAGGCCGAGATAATTTGGGCGGTTAGCTCGCCCGACCGCTGGATGAGCTGTTGAAGATCAGCCTTGACAGGCTCGGCATCGGCTGAATCAGGGATCATTCGAAAATACTGCAGTCTTCAAGCCTGAGGTTCGTAGGATGACTCTCGTCAGCATTAAGCTGGAAGCCTATCGGCAGGTCGCTCCGTCATGACCAACCGAAACTTTTCTACTCTCTCGCATGAGACGCTGACATCTTCGTCCACCAAAGCGGAGCAGGAACAACTTAGATAGCTGGAGTTGCAGCCGGCGCATGTGCAAGCTCTTACATAGACAGATGTAACTGCGGATAGTTGGCCGACGTCGAGCGCTTCAGCAACCAACACCTCCTCAGGGGGCAGCCTGATTGAGACAGTATTTTTCTCGTCTATCAGTAGCAAGCTCGGGTCAATGTAGGGTCTATCTAGCCTGAAAGTCCCATCGAGCCGGAACAAGTCGGATACTTCCGATGCGAGTCCAGTGTTATCGAAATTCTGTTTTAGGTAGTCATAGCTCGACGTGCACCAGATGCCAATCTGGTCCAATGACGCAGGAAATGCCTCCAGATTGGTAGCGGCGTTAGCTAGCGGGCCTGCAAATCCAGCGAAAGCAAATCTGATGGTTACTTCGCCGTAGTCAATTCCCACATTCGCCGTAATAAAGCGCTTTTCGCCCCGTGAGTTGAATCGTTCGCAGATCTTGCTGAGCGCAGACTTCCAAGTGTTAGCCGCAGTAGCTGCACTTGCACCGCTGAAGATCACAAGCGGATGGTTGATATCCATGTCTTCAATGGCCACATGGACAATGTCTGGTGATAGAAGAATCTGATGACCAAGCTCCCTCTGGGTGAGCTTCACAAGGTCAAGCGCAGAAAGTTCAATCGTCTTGATGGATATCCCATTGTCGTTGACGCCTATCCCTGGAACTAGACCGCAAGCGGGTACGTCCGGGTATTCATCGGAATAGTGATAAGAAACGGCAATCTGCACGCTGTTCCGCTCTGCAATTTCCAAGGGCATCAGGTCGCTACGTGGCGCTTGCAGTTCTGGCTCTTGAGTGCCCGCCATCGCGTCTTGAGGGGGCGCACTGAGATATTCGCCTGGCAGTGGGTTGCCCCTATAAAAATCGCAAACAAGCTCCTTCCACGTTGCTAGCTCCAGTGGACCGTCCACGCGCCACAGCTTGACATAGTGACTCTTCTTGCCTGCCTTGGAGATATCTGTATCGATCCTCTCCAGGTACTGCTCCGTATCGTAGACTCGAATTGCACCATCAAGATGGTTTGGCAAGCCAGTGCCATCGTCGATGATGGAGTGCGCATATCGGCAGCCATAAGCATCAGCGCCAATGCCAAGCGACTCTTGATCTAACAACTCCTCGCACTCGAAAGATCGCGTTCCATTCTGTGTGTGCCAGAAAAATTCGGTTCTATCTACGCAATGGAAAAAGCGCTCGCGTTCTGAGGCCTTGTGCACAGACACGCCAACCGGGATGGAGGTCAAGTCATCATCGAACTTGGGACCTCGCCAGTACTCCAGCTCGATGGGTGTCAAGTAGCTAGAGGCTAATCCTAGCGAATCTGGATCGAGCGCGATTTTGACGACAAGTTCTGAATTTTTCTTCAGTTCTATGAACTTGCGTAGGAAAGCCTCATTCGTGTTGTTTATCTGAGAGAGCGAGCGACGGAAGTAGCGATGAGCGAAGACCACCAACTCGCCTATCTTAAAAACGCCAGGAGCGATCGCATCGAGTTCGCTGATGTTGATCAGGCTGCGCTTGTCCGCGTCATTCGTTGGGAAGAGATCTGGGAACTGACGCTTTGCAATCCCGGCGTCGATGACGGTGACGCATTCCCTTCTCATCATCCAGGAGTTCACTGAGGGTGCTTCTTTCAGAAGTGCGAGCAAGGCCGCTTTCTCATCTGGATCTACTTCCAGAATTTTTCTGGCGAAGAATCGACGAGCGAATAGTTCGGCGTGTACGACGTCATCGTCTGTAGTAGCCAGGCATATCTCACCCCTAAGAAGCGCCCGGCTTGCGTGGAGCTGCAAGCCAATGGGACGTGATACTCCTAGTAGTCGGTGATAATCGTGGCTGACGAACATGGGCGTCCCCTCCCATGCCTGTTCAAGGGCACCCGCTAGTGCCTGGACTCCGATTGAGTAGCCATAGCGGTTGATTTCATCACTGCTAAAAGTTGCGAGTCGCACGTCCATAGTCGTCAGGTCCTATTCCCTTCGCTCACCACGGCGAGATCTCTGTGGTGAATTTAGTTTGTTCCGCGGAGATCGGCTAGTCGCCGTTTACAGCCTCTCTCTAGCCCGCTGCACCGCGACGACATCAATGACCCCTTCTTGCGAGGGGAGGCTGATTGGGGTCGATAGTCATACTCTTCGGCTTGCGTAACAATGTCTGCTCTTTAGTGTGGAGATGACCGCTGATGTCTTACAAATCCATCCTCATCGCGCTTGGATTCAGCCTGCTACTGTCAGTAGGCCAAGCGGTGGCGCAGACACCCAATCGCGCGGCCTCCCTCGCGCCTGCCGGCGCGCCTTCCCTGGGGCCAGTAACGGCGCCGGTCACAATCGTGGAGTTCTTCGACCCGGCCTGTGAGTCCTGCCGCGCGATGTATCCCCACGTGAAGCAACTGCTGGCTGCCTATCCCAAGGACGTGCGTCTGGTGATCCGCTACGTGCCCTTCCATGGGCAGGTCTCCAAGGAAGCGATTGGTGTGCTGGAAGCGGCCCGGGAACAGAAGAAGTTTGAGCCGGTGCTGGAGACCTTGATGCGAAACCAGCCTGTCTGGGCCAGCCATGGCGCGTCGGACCCGAAGAAGGTGTGGGAGTTCGCCGTCGCCGCGGGCCTGGACCGTGCACGCGCAGAGCGCTATCTGGCGACCGGGGCCGTCGAGACCCTGATCAAGCGCGAAGTGGCCGCCGTGGAAGCGGCCGACATTCGCGGCACGCCGACATTCTTCGTCAACGGCAAGCTGCTTTCCGAACTGGGGCCTCAGCAACTGAGCGCGCTCGTGGCAGCCGAACTCCAGCGCACCCGAAAGAAGCCCTGACCTTGGCGCGGCCTGCCGACGTATTCGGCAGGCCGTGACGACGTGGAGAAGGATCTCGACGTGGCACTGCCGCGACCGTGAGGTCATCAGCTTGAGGCTGTGGCGCTAGGACCTGTCCTTATAGGCCAACAGACGCAGTGCGTTGAAGACCACCAACAATGTGGAGCCTTCGTGCACGGCCACCGCCGGACCGATGCCGAGCCCGAAAATCGTGGCCGGCACCAGGAAGGCGACGATGCCGAGGCTGACGAAGACGTTCTGCCGGATGATGCCGCGCGTGTGACGACTCAGGCCCACGGCGAATGGCAGGTGCTTCAGGTCATCGGCCATCAACGCCACATCGGCCGTTTCCAGGGCCACGTCCGAGCCGGCCGCGCCCATGGCGATGCCGACAGTGGCGTTGGCCATCGCAGGCGCATCGTTGACGCCGTCGCCAACCATGGCGACCTTGTCCTGTTCGCGCAGCTTGCGGATCGCCTCGACCTTGTCTTCGGGCATCAGGTCGCCCCACGCCTCGTCCAGGCCGACCTCCTTGGCCACGGCCTGGGCCACCTTCTGGTGATCGCCGGAGATCATGATCATGCGCTCGATGCCCATGGCCTTCAGGCGCACCAGCGCCTGCTTGGCCGCCTCGCGTGGCGTGTCCATCAAGCCGATCGCGCCGAGCTCCCGATCGCCCAACCGCACGACCATGGTCGTCCTGCCCTGCTCGCGTAACGCGGCGATGGCCTCTGCCGCGGCGGCGCCCAGGGCAGGAACCCCGTCTGCGCCGAACATCTCGGCCTTGCCGATCCATACCGGCTGATCGCCCAGACGGGCTTTGACGCCGCGGCCGATCAGGTTTTCCAAGTCCGAGGCCGTTGGCAATTTGCCCGCATCCAATCGGCTGCGACCATCACGCGCGATCGCGGCCGCCAGCGGATGATCACTCAGCGACTCCACCGCGACCGCCACCTGCAGCAGCTCGGTCTCCGACGCCCCGTCCACCGGCACCACATCGGTGATGCGCGGGCGCCCTTCGGTCAGGGTGCCGGTCTTGTCGAAGGCCATCGCCTTCAACGAACCCAGATCCTCCAGCGGCGCACCGCCCTTGATCAGCACGCCCCCACGCGCCGCGCGGGCGATACCGGACAGGACCGCGCTCGGGGTGGCGATGGCCAACGCGCACGGACTGGCGGCCACCAGCACGGCCATGGCGCGATAGAAGCTGTCGCGGAACGGCTCATCCACCACCACCCAGGCAAACAGCAGCAGGAACGCCAGCGCCAGTACCGCAGGCACGAATATCCGCTCGAAGCGATCGGTGAAGCGCTGGGTGGCCGACTTGCGCGTCTCGGCCTCGCTCACCATCTTCACCACCCGCGCCAGCGCGGAGTCCTCGGCGCGCTTGGTCACTTCCACTTCGATCGCACCGGCCCCATTGATGGTGCCGGCGAAGACCCGACTGGCCGCATCGACGCTGTCGGGCCGGCTTCGTGCCTGCGCGGCATCCTCCACCGGCCGCTTGTCCACCGGGATGGACTCGCCGGTCACCGGTGCCTGGTTGATGCTGGAGTTGCCCTTCAGCAGGAATCCATCGGCCGGCAGGCGTTCGTTGGGACGCACCAGTACCCGATCACCGAGCTGCAGGTCGCCGACCGGAATCTCGGTGGTGGACTCGCCGCGGATGACGATCGCCGTATCCGGCGCGAGTTCGGCCAGCGCTTCGATGGCGCGCTTGGCGCGTCCCATCGCGTAGTGCTCCAGCGCGTGACCCAAGCTGAAAAGGAACAGCAGCAACGCACCTTCGGCCCAGGAGCCCAGCGCGGCGGCGCCGGCGGCGGCGACCAGCATCAAGGTGTCGATTTCAAAGCGCTTGAGCTTGAGGTTGTCGTAGGCCTCGCGCAGCGTGTAGGCGCCGCCAAAGACATACGCACCGATATAGCAGGCGGTGGGCAACCACCCCGGCAATGAGGCGGCGAACTTCTCGATCAGAAAGCCCACCAGCAGCAACGCACCACAGGTCAGGGCGAAGATCAGCTCGGTGTTGGGGCCGAGCAGGCCGCCAGTGTGGTCGTGGTCGTGCTTCTCCTCTCCGTGCTCCCCTTGTTTGCCGTCATGCGCATGACCGGCATGATCCTCGTGCTGGGACGGCTTGCCCGTCACCACGCGTGTAACGCCCATGCGCTTGAGAGAGGCCTCCAACCCGCCCTCGTCGATCTTCTCGCGCTCGAACTCCAGGTACACCGTGCCGGCCGAGCTGGCGCGGGCTTCCAGCACGCCGAACACCGAGCTCATCTGTTCGGCCACCGTGCGGGCGCGTCGCTCATGTCCGATGCCGGTGACCGTCCAGGTGAGGTGGCCGAAGCTTTCGGTGACACGTGCGCCCGCGGCCTGGGCCAGCTCGCGAATGCGGGCCAGCGACATCACCTGCGGATCGAAGTGCACGCACAGCTGGCCCAGCCCCTCCCCTTCGGCAGGTCGAATGTGGACGCGATCCACACCGGGGCGTGCGAGCAGTTCGCTCTGCAGGCGCTCGATGCACGCATCGGCGGCATCCCGCACGTGGGGAAGCACAACGGGAATGTCCAGGCGCAACTTGCCAGGGGAGGTATCCATATCGATCTCGTAAGTGCTGCGCAGATGAACCTGAGTGTCCACAGCGCAAGTGAGTGCCACGCGACAGCACGGTCGTTGCGACCGGCGCACGCGATCCCGAAGCAGCGGCTACGCCAAGGCGGCGTGCGCCGGCGCGATCACGCGATGGGTGGGCGTAAGGGGTGCGTAGAGCGCTGGGCCAGCGCCAGGACCGCGGCGATGGGCGTATAGGCCTGACCGGGGATGAGCGGCCCAAGTGCCGGGAAGTCCGGCAGGATCACCGCGTGTGCGCACACGTCCGAATGATGGAACAGGCTGTGCGCGCCTTTGGCGTCTTCACCGGGCACATCGCCGCTGGCGTCGTGCGCGTGCTGAGTGGCGCTGAGATGAGTGGTTTGGTGCTCAAGGCCATGCAACTGCCCGAGCTGGGTCAGGACCGGATGGGCCTGCACTGCCACCGCGACCAGCCACAACACGCTCAGGGCGAGCCAGGTTTTGGCGTTGGCGGTCAGGATGCGCACTCGGTGGCCCCGGCTTGCACGAATGACCCGACGATACCGAACACCCTCGCGTCCGCCAAGCGCTGTTACACCGTAACGCCTTAACAAGAAGCGCTGTTTTCTGAATTACGTGATTGTCTAACGCGCAATGAGCTGACTACCATACGCCCACTATGAAACGCGCCCTACGCCAACTCAGCCGTCTCCTGCGCCTCCCGGCGCTGGCACTGCTGTTGTTTGCCGTAGTGGCCAATCCTGTGTTGGCGGCGGTCGGCGATATCCACGAGTCGGCCCAAGCCTCGGCCAGCCACGCCGATCCCGAGCATTGCGATGTCAGCGATGACGGAACGATGTCGGCTGCTGATCAGGATGCCGGTGACCAGGACGACGGCTCTGCCGGCGACCTGTTGCACGCGCTGGTCCATGGCGCCCACGCCTGTGGCCACCCGGTCGCGATGGCCGAACCTGCCTTTGTCGTTGAGCCGCTCGCCCTGATGGCGGCCGCTCCTGTGCACGACGTACAGCCGCTGGACTCGCTCCAGCCGCTCTCTCTGACCCGTCCCCCGATTACGGCCTAACGCTGCACGCCGGCTTGCCGGTGCATCGTTTTTTCGCCTAATCGGAGATACCTCATGTGGTTGCGACTGGCAGCATGCGCTGCCTTTTTGGTCGTGCCCGTTGCGTACGCGCAGACGGGGACGGCGCCTTCTTCTACCCTTTCGTTGGACGACGCCATTGCGCGCGTTGCCACGACACACCCTGACCTGCGCATCTTCGACGGACGTCGTCAGGTCCTGGATGCCAACCTGGCATCGGCGGCCCTCAAGCCCCCGATGACACTCGGCGCAACCATCGAAAACACGCTCGGCACCGGCAACTATCGCGGTTTCAGCGAGGCCGAGCTCACCGTCACCCTGGCCGGGGTGATCGAGCGCGGCGGCAAGCTCAATGCCCGGCAAGCCCTGGCGTTGGCCAACATTGATACGTTGGCGCCGCAGCGCGAGATGGCACGGCTGGACCTGCTGGCCGAGACGGCGCAGCGCTATCTGGCCGTCACCGCCGCAACCAAGCGCAAGAGCATCGCCGAGTTGGACATCGTCCAACGCAGGCGCGCCGTCGATGCGGCACGTACCCGCCTGACCGCCGGTGCCTCGCCCGAGTCGGTCGTGCTCACCGCACAGGCGGCCTTGGCCACGGCCGAACTGGATCGCGATCGCGCCATTGCCGATGAAGCGGCCACGCGCCAGAACCTGGCGGCCCTGTGGAATGAGCGCACGCCCAGCTTCACCGTGGCCGCGGGCAATCCTTTGGTGCTGCCGGAACTGCAGAGCTTCAATGCACTGAGTGACTACCTGCAGAACACGCCCGAGCTTGCTGAGTTGGCGGGCGTGGAGCGTGTGCGTGAGGCCCAGCTACGTCTGGCGCGTACGCAAGCTACGCCTGATCTGCAGTGGCAGGCCGGTGGACGCTACAACCGTGCCACGAGCGATGTGGGGTTCATGGCCGGCATCAGCATTCCGCTGGGGTCGGCACGCCGTGCCGCACCGGGTATCCGTGCTGCTGAAGCCGAACTGGCCATGACGCCGATCGAACGCGAATCCCTGCGCATCGATCTGTACTCCGCGCTGACCAACGCCTACGGCAATTACTCCACGGCACGTTTGGAAGTCGGTCGCCTGCGTACCGACGTGATCCCACGCTTGGAGAAGGCTGAGAAGGCCGCCGAGTACGCGTGGAAAGCCGGTGCGATCAGCTATCTGGAGTGGTCGCAGCTGCAGGCGCAACGCGTGGAAGCCAGCGTGCGCCAGCTGCAAGTGGCCGTCGACGCACAAGCTGCCCTGATCGAGATCCAGCGCCTGACCGGGCAGCCGATCGTCGCCAGCGGCACCACCACCCCATAAGGATTTCCAAATGAAGAACGTTGCAAAGATTGCAGCTCCGACGTTGCTGCTGGGCGCTGTCCTGATGCTGGCCGCTTGTGGTGGTTCCAAGGACGCCACGGAAGAGAAAACGGCGCCTGCCAAAGAAGCCAGCGCTGAGGGTGACGATCACGGCGCCGAAGGCGAAGCCGGGCACGAGGAAGGGGAAGCCGGCCACGGTGAGGAAGCCGGCGGTCATGAAGAAGAAGGTGCCGAGAAGACCACGATCCCGCAGGAAGAAGCTGACAAGAGCGGCGTGAAAGTCGCGAAAGTCAGTGAGGGCGCCATCAAGAGCGAATTGGAAGTCCAAGGCGTGCTGACACCGATGGAGGGCGGCGTGGCCCAGGTCACTGCGCGCTACCCGGGTGTGGTGCGTGCCCTGCGCGCCAACGTGGGCGATACCGTGCGTCAAGGCCAAGCGCTGGCCGTGGTGCACAGCAATCTCAGCCTGACGACCTACACCATCACCGCACCGATCAGCGGCGTCGTCCTCAGTCGACAAGGCAGTGTCGGTGGCGTAGCCGCCGAAGGCCAGCCGCTGTTTGAGATCGGCAACCTGTCCAAGGTGTGGGTCGACCTGCACGTGTTCGGGGCCGATGCGCAGTACCTGCGTCCGGGCGTGGCCGTCACGGTCAGTCGCCTGTACGACAACGTCAGTGCGACGACGACCATCGAACGCGTGCTGCCCAGCACGTCAACGGCGAGCCAGAGCCTGGTCGCCCGTGCCGCACTGCCCAACGAGGATGGCTTCTGGCGTCCAGGCACTGCAGTCAAAGCGCAAATCACGATGTCCACCAGCGATGCGGGCGTTGTGATTCCGCAGTCGGCCATCCAGAGCATGGACGGCAAGGACGTGGTGTTTGTGCGTGACGGCGATACCTACACGGCGCGGCCGGTGAAGCTGGGTGATCGTGACTCCACGCAAGTGGCCGTGCTGGAAGGCGTGAAGGCCGGCGAGGACATCGTGGTGACCCAGAGCTACCTGGTCAAGGCGGACATCGAAAAGTCCGGCGCGACACACGCGCACTAAGGAGACCGTCATGCTCGAAAAAATCATAAAAGTCGCGATTAATCATCGCTGGCTGGTCATGACGTTGACGGTGGCCTTGATCGCCATCGGCATCTGGAGTGCCCGTCAGATCCCTATCGATGTCACCCCCGACATCACCAACGTCCAGGTTCAGATCAACACCGAAGCGGCAGGTTACTCGCCGCTGGAAGCGGAGCAACGCGTCACGTTCCCCATCGAGACGGCCATGGCCGGTCTGCCGAAGATGGAGTACTTCCGCTCGATCTCCCGCTACGGCCTGTCCCAGGTCACCGTCGTGTTCAAGGACGGGACGGACATCTACTTTGCTCGGCAGCAGGTCTCCGAGCGTGTAGCGCAGGTGAAGGCGCAAATGCCCGAAGGTATCGAACCCACTCTGGGTCCGATTGCCACCGGCATGGGCGAGATCTTCTCCTACACTATCGATGCCGATCCCAAAGCCCGCAAACCCGATGGCACGCCCTACACCGCCACCGATCTGCGCACGCTGCAAGACTGGGTGATTCGTCCGCAGCTGCGCAATGTTCCTGGTGTGACGGAAGTCAATACCATGGGCGGCTTCAAGCGTGAGGTTCACGTCACGCCCGATCCGGCCAAGCTGCGCTCGCTGGACCTGACCTTTGAAGATGTGGTCACGGCCCTGCAGGCCAACAATCAGAACGTGGGCGCCGGCTACATCGAACGTAACGGTCAGCAGTTCCTGGTGCGTGTGCCGGCACAGGTCTCGGACATTCCTGCCATCCAGAAGATCGTCGTCACCCGTCGTGATGGCGTGCCGATTCGGGTTCGCGATCTGGCCAATGTGGCCGACGGTGAAGAACTGCGTACCGGTGCGGCGACCCAGAACGGCCACGAGGTCGTGCTCGGCTCGGTGGTCATGCTGGTGGGCTCCAACAGCCGCGATGTCTCCCAGGCCGCGGCCGCCAAGCTTCAGGAAGCGGCCAAGAGTCTGCCCAAGGGCGTTACTGCCACGCCGGTGTACGACCGTACCTCGCTGGTGGATCGCACGATCACCACGGTCGCCAAGAACCTGATCGAAGGCGCATTGCTGGTCATCGTCATCCTGTTCCTGCTGCTGGGTAACTTCCGTGCGGCGTTGATTACGGCCGCGGTGATTCCGCTGTCGATGCTGTTCACCCTGACCGGTATGGCGCGCGGCGGCGTGTCGGCCAACCTGATGAGCCTGGGCGCACTGGACTTCGGTCTGATCGTGGACGGTGCCGTCATCATCATCGAGAACTGCCTGCGTCGCTTTGGCGAACGTCAGCACGAACTCGGGCGTGAGATGACGCTGGAAGAGCGCTTTGAAGTGGCCTCCAGCGCCTCGGCTGAAGTGATCCGTCCGAGCTTGTTCGGTCTGGGCATCATCACCGCCGTCTACCTGCCGATCTTTGCCCTGACCGGTGTGGAAGGAAAGATGTTCCACCCGATGGCCATCACCGTGGTGCTGGCGCTGACGGGCGCGATGATCCTGTCCCTGACCTTCGTACCGGCTGCCGTGGCGATGTTGCTCGGTGGCAAGGTCGAAGAGAAGGAAAACTGGCTGATGCGCTGGTTCCGCGGGCGCTATGAGCCTTTGCTGGATCTGAGCCTGCGTAGCGGCAAGCTGGTGGCCGTCGGCGCGATCGCCCTACTGGTTGGCAGTGGCCTGCTCGCTTCTCGCATGGGTAGCGAGTTTGTTCCCAGCCTGGATGAGGGCGACTTCGCGCTTCAGGCCATGCGTATTCCCGGTACCAGCATGACCCAGTCCTTGGGCATGCAACGCATCGTGGAAGAACGCCTGCTGCAGTTCCCGGAAGTGGAGCGAGTGTGGTCGAAGATCGGTACGGCAGAAGTGGCCTCCGACCCGATGCCGCCCTCGGTGGCGGACACCTTCGTGATGGTCAAGCCGCGTGATCTGTGGCCCAACCCGCGCAAGCTCAAGGCGGATCTGGTGGCCGAAGTTGAGGCGGAGATGAAGAAGATCCCCGGCAACAACTACGAGTTCACCCAGCCGATCCAGATGCGCACCAACGAGCTGATTTCGGGCGTGCGCGCGGACGTGGCGATCAACCTGTACGGCGATGACCTGGACACGTTGCTGGAAGTGGGCCAGAAGATCGAGGCCGCCGCCCGCAAGGTACCCGGTGCCGCTGACGTTCGCCTGGAACAGGCTGCTGGCTTGCCCATGCTCTCGGTGCTCCCCGATCGGGATGCCTTGGCACGCTATGGCCTGAATCCGGCTGACGTGCAGCGCAACGTGGCCACGGCCATCGGTGGTGAGGTGGCTGGCCAGCTGTTCGAGGGCGATCGACGCTTCGACATCGTAGTCCGTTTGCCGGAACAGCAGCGACTGGATCCCACTGCGCTCTCGGCATTGCCCATCTCGCTGACGGCGGCCATCGCGGCCAACCAGGCTGATGAGTCGGTGGGTACGCAGGCCAACGCCGCTCAGGCGCAGGTCGTACCGCTGAGTTCGGTGGCACGCGTGGAGATCTCCGAGGGTGCGAACCAGATCAATCGTGAGAACGGCAAGCGTCGCATCATCGTGACCGCCAATGTCCGTGACCGCGATCTGGGTAGCTTCGTCTCCGAACTGCAGTCCACCATCGATCAACAGGTGACGGTGCCTACCGGCTACTGGATCGAGTACGGAGGCAGCTTCGAGCAGCTGATCTCGGCCAGTAAGCGTCTGTCCATCGTGGTGCCGGTGACCCTGGTGCTGATCTTCGCCCTGCTGTTCATGGCCTTTGGTTCGGCCAAGGACGCGCTCATCGTCTTCAGCGGTGTCCCGCTGGCGTTGACCGGTGGCGTGCTGGCGTTGGCGCTGCGAGGGATTCCGCTGTCGATCTCGGCGGGCGTGGGCTTTATCGCGCTCTCGGGTGTGGCAGTGCTCAACGGCCTGGTGATGATCAGCTTCATCCGAAGCCTACGTGAGAGCGGTCAGCCCATGGCCGAAGCCATTCGCGAAGGCGCTCTGACCCGCTTGCGACCGGTGCTGATGACCGCGCTGGTGGCCTCGCTGGGCTTCGTGCCGATGGCGCTGAACGTGGGTGCCGGCTCGGAAGTGCAGCGTCCGCTGGCCACCGTGGTCATCGGCGGAATCATCTCCTCCACGTTGCTGACGCTGGTGGTACTGCCGGTGTTCTACCGGTGGGTGCACACCCGCTTCAATCGCACCCCGGCGCACATGAAATCGTGACAGGGCACGGCGGCGGTGTACGCACCGCCGCCCTACCCCGTTCCTAGCCGCTCTTTTGCATCTGTTCTTAGGAGAACACGCATGAGCACAGGGCATGATCATGGAACGTCCGAGATCCGGTACGAGAAGCCCCTATGGTGGGCGCTCGGCCTGACTTCCACGTTCCTCATCGCCGAGATCATCGGCGGTCTGGTAACAAATAGCTTGGCGCTGCTATCCGATGCCGCGCACATGATGACCGATGTCATCGCCCTCACCGTGTCGTTGATCGCGGTGCGTATGAGTCGACGTCCGGCTGATGCTCGCCGCACCTATGGCTATGCCCGTATGGAAGCCTTCGGCGCGATCATCAACGGCGGTCTGTTGTTCGTGGTCGCCGGTTACATCCTGTGGGAAGCGGTGGGACGTTTCCGTGAGCCGCCGGAAGTTGCGTTCACGGGCATGTTGGTCATCGCCATCCTGGGTTTGATCGTCAATCTGATCTCCATGCGCCTGCTACGCGCCGGCAGTGGCACCAGCCTAAATGTGAAGGGTGCCTATCTGGAGGTCTGGAGCGACATGCTCGGGTCGGTGGGCGTAATCATTGGTGCGATCGTCATCAAGGTCACGGGCTGGACGCTGGTCGATCCGATCATTGCGGTGTTGATCGGCCTGTGGGTGCTACCCCGTACCTGGACCCTACTTAAGCAGGCCGGCCATATCCTGATGCAGGGTGTGCCGGAAGGCATGGATGTGGCGGCGATCCGCAAGCGGCTGATCGAGATGCCGGCCGTGCAAGAGGTCCATGATCTTCATGTGTGGTCGCTAGGGACCGGGCAGGTCGTGCTGACGGCTCACATCGTCCTGGCCGCGGGAGTGCCCGATCCGGACACGATTCAAGTCGAGCTTACCCGGGTGATCGAGCAGCAGTTCGATATCCACGACGTGACATTGCAGGTGGAACGCACTTCGTGCAAAAGCGAGGTGGGCCATGCCTGACCGGAATCGAGCGAGTTTCCGCAAGGTGTTCGCCCGATTCCAAGACACATCGCTCCGAGGTTCAACAAGCGCACACCGTCCGCGTTGGCGGGTGGCGCTGAGCCTGGAGCTGGTCATCCTGTTGGTTGCCATATTCTTTGCGTTCACCGCAAACGGCGCCTTCTGGGCCAGTGTCAAAGAGTCAGGCGTCCTGAGCGGGGCGAGAGAACTGCGTTTCTACATTGGGGTGACCGCCGCCCTGATCGGATTGCATGCGTTGCTGTTCGGCGTGGTGCTCAACCGCTGGATTGCCCGACCTGTTCTGGCGATCCTGCTGGTGGCCACCGCCTCGGCGGCTTACTTCGCCAGCACGTACGCGGTCTATCTGGATCCGAGCATGGTCCGGAACGTGATCAGGACCGATACGCAAGAGGCGCGCGAGCTACTGACGTGGGACATGCTGGGAACCGTCCTGTTGATGGGCGTGCTGCCTGCTGCCGCGTTGTGGCTCGTGCACTTTCCTCGGGTGTCGATCAAGCGAGCGTTGTTGCGGCGGACGTTGTTCCTGGGCGCGATGTTGCTGATCGCCTGCGTCGGGGTGATGGCGACCTTCCAGGATCTGTCATCGCTGATGCGCAATGACAAGGCGCTTCGCTACCTGATCGCACCGGGCAATTACATCGTCTCCATCTCCCGCGTGCTCAGCGAGGAAGTCAAGAGTCCGAAGGGCCCACGGCAAGTGGTAGCTGCCGATGCCAAGCAACAGGTGCATGCGCCATCGAGCAAACCCCACCTGCTGGTGGTCGTGGTCGGTGAAACCGTGCGCGCCCAGAACTGGGGACTGAGCGGCTACGAACGGCAGACCACGCCACAGCTCTCGAAGTTGAATGTCATCAACTTCAGCGACGTCACCGCGTGCGGGTCCAACACGGAAGTCTCCGTGCCCTGCATGTTCTCCCTTGCGGGCCGGCGCAACTACGACCGCGAGAACATCGTGGGTTCTGAGTCACTGCTGCACGTGCTTGAGCGGGCCGGCGTCAAGACGTTGTGGCGGGACAACCAGACCGGCTGCAAGGGCGTCTGCGATGGCTTGTCCTTTGAGTCCTACCGCAAGCCGCCAGAAAGCTCGCTGTGTGATGACCAGGCCTGCCGTGATGCGGTGATGCTGCAGGGCTTGCACGATGTGATCGATGACAACCCCGGCGACACGGTGGTGGTCTTGCATCAGTTGGGCAACCACGGACCGGCGTACTTCAAGCGCTATCCAGAAGGGCTGCGCCAGTTCAGGCCCGACTGTCGTTCCTCGGATCTGGGCAGTTGCACGCGGCAGGAGATCGTCAACGCTTACGACAACGCCATCCTGGAAACGGATGACTTCCTGTCCAAGACGATCCAGATGCTGTCGCAGGACACCACGCACGACACGGCGATGATCTATGTCTCCGATCACGGCGAGTCGCTGGGCGAAGGCAACGTCTATTTACACGGCTTG
This sequence comes from Pseudoxanthomonas sp., assembly GCF_036845285.1. Classification (GTDB taxonomy): domain Bacteria; phylum Pseudomonadota; class Gammaproteobacteria; order Xanthomonadales; family Xanthomonadaceae; genus Pseudoxanthomonas_A. The sequence continues at coordinate 9,329 of NZ_DAIUEE010000021.1, read as the reverse complement.
CCCTACTCCATTGCGCCAGACACCCAAATCAAGGTGCCGATGGTGGCCTGGCTCTCACCGGGCATGGCCGGCGGTAAGGGCGTCAACACCGCGTGCGTGCGAAGTAGGGCAAGCCAGCCGATCAGTCACGACAACCTGTTCCATTCGGTGCTCGGTCTGATGCAGGTCAGAACCACGGCTTACGACCCGAAGCTGGATGTGTTCTCGGGATGCCAGACCACGGCGGGAGCCTCGCCATGAGGCTCCCTTATGGCCCCTCACCTCTTGCGCGGCATCTGTTGCCGGGCAAGAGGCCGCTTCGCGCCTCGCGCTTGAAGCAGGCACTCACTTCTTCTCAAGGAATCTCCCATGGCTGACGGTTATGGCCACCTACCGCGTGGTCCCAAGCGTTTGATGATGGCGGCGCGTTGGTCTGCTCAAGGACTGCGTGCGGCCTGGCTGCATGAGTCGTCTTTTCGGCTTGAGGTCGTGCTCGCCGTGGTGCTTGCCCCTTTGGGCCTGCTGCTGGGCGAGACCGGCGTAGAGCGTGCACTGCTGGCCACCACGGTCTTGCTGGTGCTGCCGGTCGAACTACTTAACTCGGCGATCGAAGCGGTCATCGAGCGCTACGGACCCGAGCATCACGAACTGGCCGGTCGTGCCAAAGACATGGGCTCGGCTGCGGTTTTCATGACGTTGGCGGTTACCGCCCTGACATGGCTGGCCATCTTGGCCAGCTGATGTCACTGGGCTGGAGGTTGATATGGCGTACGTACTTTTAGCTGCACTGATCTTTGCGGTGGGCTGGGGCCTGAAATCGGCGATGTCGATTCCACACCCCGATGGCCTGACCGTCATCCTCAGCAGCACGATCGTGCTGGTCGGCTCGCTGTTTTGGGTGGTGGTGACCCTCCACGCGCTGGATTTGTTGGTGGCATTCCGACGATCCGATCGCCGGTATCTGGTCGAGTTCGCGGCCGCTATGCGACCGCGACTGCCCGAGTTGGTGTTGGCCACGCCGTTGATGTTGCTGGGGCTGACGATTGCCTATCGAACCGTAGGTACCGCAGGCACGATCGTCGCTGCACTAGAGGCCCCGTTCTACGCGCTCGCCGTAGCAGCAGCCATGATGGCACGACCTCTCCAAACCACGGGCGCGCCCCGGTGGCGTACTGGGATCGTACTGAGTCTGATCTACGGCGCCCTGTTCGCCATCACTGCGGCATTGCAGTCCGCCGTGGCAACGCGCACCGGCATGCAGAGCGCAGCACCTTGGCTGGGAGTGACCTCGGCCTTGGCCGCTGTTGCGGCCTTGGTCTCGGCCGCCAAGTTCCGGTCCTCGATCGAACAGGGACGGGCGTTGTCCTCGCCCGTGCTGGATAGCTTTGGCAATCCCTCTGCCGGCGCGCGCGGCTCTCGGTCAACGCCGAAGAGCCACGCCGATCGCAAGCCCCGAGATCCCTCACAACCGCCTACCTACCGACAGATCCCTCCGCATGGCCGACGCAAACCGGGCCGTCGTCGGTAGGCCGCGTGCGTAGCGACCAGATCTCTTTTTTTCTTCACCTGTTTGCATGAGCGACACCCCGATGCGCTATTCCATTCGCGATACATCCCAAGGGCAAACCTGGCTACTGATTCTCCTGGTCATCTCCGCGCTCCTGGCAGGCCTGGGACTGCGGGAGCCGATGCCCGCCGATGAGCCCCGCTTCGTCCTGGCCGCCAAGACCATGGTGGAAACAGGTCAGTGGCTGTTCCCGCACCGCGGCATTGAGCTGTACGCCGAGAAGCCGCCGACGTTCATGTGGTTGCAGGCGGTCAGCTACCTGCTGGTCCGCAGTTGGGATGTGGCGTTCCTGTTGCCCTCCTTGTTGGCCGCACTACTGACGCTGTGGTTGACCGGGGATCTGGCCAAGCGCCTGTGGGGACATCGCACGGCCGACTATGCCGTGATGGGCCTGTTTGTCTGCATCCAGTTCGTCCTGCAGGCCAAGCGCGCGCAGATCGATATGGTGTTGGTGGGGATGACGACACTCTCGCTCTGGGCATTGGTGCGCTATCTGCTGGACAAGCCCAGCCCGTGGCTGCTGATGCTGGGCACTTTCGCCGCTGGCTTGGGTACGGTCACCAAGGGGGTGGGCTTTCTGCCGCTGCTGATCTTCCTGCCCTGGCTGTGGGTGCGGTGGAAGTCGCCCTATGCCCTGCCCTCACATCGGGGTGTGCATGTGCTGGCGGGGCTTGCGGGGTTCTTGCTGGGCGTTGGCGTCTGGCTGGTCCCCATGCTGGCCACCGTGCTGCCCTCATCGGATCCGGCGCTGCATACCTACGCGCGCGAGATGCTTTTCAAGCAGACCGGTACGCGTTACGCCAACGCCTGGCACCACGTGAAGCCGGCTTGGTACTACCTGCAGACCATGCTCACGCTGTGGTTGCCCGGAGTGCTGCTGGCCCCCTGGCTGCTGCCCGCGTGGTGGCGGCGCCTGCGGCGCGTGGATCCGCGTTACGCGCTGCTGCTGGGCTGGGCGCTGCTGGTGCTGGTGTTCTTCAGTGCCAGCCCGGGCAAGCGCGAGGTCTACATCTTCCCGATGCTGCCTGCACTGGCGCTCGCCGCATCGCCGTTGTTGGCCGGCTTGCTGCGCCGGCGTGGCGTACGCGCGGTGCTGTGGTCGTACCTATCGGTGGTGGTCACCCTGACGGGCGCCTTGGGGCTGTGGTTGCTGACCGCCTCGCCCGAGCGCTTGCAAGGCCTGCTCGACGGACGCGGCATGGACATGAGCACCGTCAAGCAGGTCAGTGGCTGGCTGCTGGCCTTCACCGTCGTGAGCCTGGTCGTGATGGTCGCCGCACGCCGGCGGGTGGTGTTTGCGCTGGTGGCGGTCACCGCCTCGCTGTGGATCGCCTATGGCGTGGGATTCATGCCGGCGCTCAGTCCTGACAGTTCTGCCAAAGCGCTGATGCAGCGCGTGGAGGCCACCATCGATCTGGATGCGGAGCTGGCCATGCTCGGCTGGCGCGAACAGCACCTGCTCCAAGCCGACCGACCGGTTACCGAGTTCGGTTTCAAGAAGCCCTGGGTAGAGCAATGGCAGCAGGCACACGCGTGGCTGCTGCAGGCCCCCGATAGGCGATGGCTGTTCCTGCGCAAGGAAGCCATCGGCCCTTGCCTGGATCCCACGCAGGTTATCGACATCGGCGCCTCCAATCGGCGCGCTTGGATCTTGGCGCCAGGTACTGCATGGATTCCGGACTGCGAAGTTCCGGCCTCGTGGTCAGCCGATGTCAGCGAAGACTGACTTCTCCCCTCCTTTCCCGCGCGCCTAATTGCTGAGTCCTTCGCCATGCAAAGCCCGTCACTGCCCCGGATGCCCAGTCTGTCGGTCGTCATTCCCGTCTTCAACGAACGCGGCAACATCGGGCCGCTCGTGCAGGAGGTGGTGCACCACCTGCGCGGCAAGATCGCCTTCGACATCATCTGTGTGGATGATCGCTCCGACGATGACACACGCGAGGTGCTCGGCTGGCTCAAAGCCGAGGTGCCCGAACTGCGGGTGTTGCTGCACCATCAACGCAGTGGGCAAAGCACCGCCATCCGCAATGGCGTCAAGCACGCGTTCTCGCCTTGGATCGCCACGCTCGATGGCGATGGCCAGAACGATCCAGCCGATATCCTCAAGCTGCTAGCGGCTCGCCAGGCCGCGTCCCCGCAAGTGCGGCTGTTTGCCGGCTGGCGCACCGAGCGCAAGGACACGGCCAGCAAGCGCTGGGCCTCTCGGTGGGCAAACCGGATCCGGCAGTCGTTGCTGCGAGACAACACACCTGATACCGGCTGTGGCATCAAGCTGTTCGACCGCGCTGCCTTCCTGGACCTGCCGTACTTTGATCACATGCACCGCTACCTGCCGGCGCTGATGCAGCGCGCCGGCTGGAAGACCCTCAGTGTGCCGGTCTCTCACCGGCCGCGGGGATCGGGCCAGTCCAAGTACACCAACCTGGACCGTGCCCTGGTGGGCATCCGCGATCTGATGGGCGTGGCCTGGCTGATCCAGCGCAGCCACGTGACCACCACCAGCGAGCTTAGCGCTGGCCCCAAGTCATGAACGTCATGGACCAGGAAATCCTGTGGCTGAGCTGGACGGGCTTGCACACCACGCCTTGGAAACTCATTGGTCTGACCGGCGCGGCCTTGTTCGGGGTGCGGTGGCTGGTCCAGTTCATGGCGTCCAGGCGTGCGGGCCGACCGGTGATCCCGCGCCTGTTCTGGTACATGAGCTTGTGCGGTAGCTTGATGGCGTTGAGCTACTTCCTGTTCTCCTCCAAACAGGACGCGGTCGGCGTCCTGCAGAACCTGCTGCCGGCTTTCACGGCCGCGTACAGCTTGTATCTGGATCTGCGCACCGATCGAGAAGGGTCAGATTCAAGCAACGCGCGGCCTGAGAGTGATCTAGGGGGGCGCGACCGTTGAACGCGGCGAGGGTCAACCAAGGCCACTACGCGCGAGAGCGTCAATGATTGAAGAGACCTACGCCCAGACCGCCTGCCCTCGCCTTGCCGTGGATGCTACCGGTACCCCCGAGCGCGGCCACCCAACGGCGATTCATTTCAATGGATGGCTGGGCCTGGTGTTGCCCACCGCCGTGCTCACGGCGCTTGCCCTCGTTCTAACCGGTGAATGGGATATGAGGATCGCCTCGTGGATCTACTCGTCCGGTGGAAATGAGTGGATCTACAAGAACGGATTCTGGACGGAGCGGATCATCCACAAAGCCGGCCGGCTGATGACCGGGCTAGGAGCACTGTCGGTTCTCATCCTGATCGCGCTGAGCTACTTGCGCCCCCTGCTCACGCGGTGGCGCGGGCCTGCGATCAGGCTGTTGGTGGCCCTCGTCACCTCCACTGCGCTTGTGTCCATTCTGAAACGGTACTCAGGGTTGGACTGTCCGTGGAGCATCGTGGGTCTTGGCGGAACGCATCCCTACATCACGCTGTTTGATTCCCGGATGCTGGCAGGCGGTTGTTTCCCTGCCGGACATGCAAGCAGTGGATACGCATGGCTTGCGTTGTACTTCTTCTTTGCCGAAGCCGCCCCTCGGTACCGATGGATGGGGCTGGTGCTGGGCGCGGGTATCGGTCTGGTGTTTGGCATTGGACAACAGCTACGGGGTGCGCATTTCCTCTCGCACGACGTCGTAACCGTGCTCATTTGCTGGGTCGTATCCGCAGGACTATTCGTGCTGCGGACCCAATGGTTGAGAGCGGGCCGGATTGGGCCGGCTCTCCTTCCACGCCGCGCGTAACACCCGGGTTGCCGAACGCAGGAACAGAATGAGCAGCGCGGCCGCGATCAGCAGATCGGGCCATCCTGCGCCAAACACCCAAACCAGCAGCGCGGCCAGGATGACGGCGAAACCTTCGTAGATGTCGTTGCGCGAGCATTCCCACGCCGAGGCCATATTGATGTCGCCTGAGCGATACGGGGTCAGCAGCCACAGACATACCGCGTTAGCGCCCAGATTCAGCAACGCGGCCACGCCCATACTCTCGAAGAGCGGGATCTGGGGATTGGCCAGGCGCCATACGATTTGCACACCCACCGCTATCGCCGCCCCCAGGATCAGAAAGCCCTTCAGCAATGCGACGCGACCTTTCATTTGGGTAGATGCGCCCACCACAGCCAGGCTGACAACATAGGTCAACGCATCGCCCAGGTTGTCCAGACTTCCCGACAACAACGACGACGAATAGGAGCGCCAGGCTGCCAAGGCCATCATGGCGAAGGTCGCCAGGTTGATGATCAGCACAATGACCAGCACCCGGCGCTGCTTGGCTTGCATACGCGCCACATCCACGACTTTGCCGCAGCCACAGCATTCAGACATTGCACGCTCTCCGTCGAGGACCGGTGGGCACAGGGGAACCGGACTAGCGTAAAGTCTGTAGCAACTACAGAGTCAAGCCCGTCCCCCATGAAGATCAGCCAGGCCGCCGAGGCCAGCGGATGCCACCTTGAAACCATCCGCTACTACGAGAAGATCGGACTGCTGCCCCACCCAACGCGGACGGACAGTGGCTATCGGGTATATACGAGCGTCGACATCGAGCGCCTGAGGTTCATTGCACGGGGGCGGGATCTGGGCTTCAGCCTGGAAGAGATCCGAAGCCTCCTGCAACTGGCCAGCGATGAGCGCATGTCGTGCGACGACGTCGACCGTCTGGCGCGGAAACATCTGACCGATATTCGTGCGCGCCAGGAAGATCTTCGTCGGATGGCCGATGAACTGGAGCGTGTCATCGCCAGCTGCCACGGCGGACAGCGGGCCGATTGCGTGATTCTTTCGACGTTACGCCAGCCAACGCAGAGCTCCAACGTCTAGGGAACTTGCAGATGTCTACTATCGGCCAGAAGCGGACATCGATGCTCCATCATTCGACGTTCGCCTCGCGCGCCACTGCCGGCTCTACCAAGGACCAGGCTTCATCAATCTCGCGGAGCATCGCCTCCGGCGGCAGTTGCGCCGTCATGCGCCCGCGACGCACCGCCTTGTGCTCGAACGAGCGCGCGCCTCGTTCCACCACTCTGACTTTGAACGCAGCGATGAACCCGGGCTTGAACTCGCTGTTGTAGGTGTTGAACAACACCACACGCTTGCCATCGAACCGGTTGTGCTCCACGAAGGCCCTGATGGGCGGTGCGGGTGCATAGAGCCAGATCGGCGACCCCAGATAGACCTCGTCGTAGCCGGACAGATCGATCGTCCTTGGCGAGATGTCGGCCTCTGTGCCTCGCGCATCCCGCATGGCGTGCGACCACCCCGCCAGCCCCAAGCGATAATCAGGCGCCTTCAACTCGAACAGGTCCGCGTCCAGCGTGTTGGCGATGTGCCTTGCCGCCAGGCCCGTGTTGCCCGAGCGCGAGAAGTAAACGACAGCCACTCGCCGTCCGGTGTGGGCTCTGGCCGCGTAAGGCTCGCGACCCGCCAGATCCTTCGCCTGTTGGTGCTCGATCCACGTCACGGCGACGGGCACGAGCGCCGCAAGCAAAGCGGCCATCCCGACGGCGCCGACCACCCATTTCAACGCCATCGGGACGGCCATAACGGTGCCTCAGAGTCGGGACTGGAAGAACGGCGCCAGCACCGATACCGCTTCGTCCACGTACTGCGGCACGTCGTACAGCGACATGTGGTTGGCCCCTTCGACCACGTGGAACTGCTTGTCCTGGCTGGCCGCGCGCGCATACAGGTCGTCGCTCATCCACTTGCTGCCCGCAACGCTGCCCGCGACGATCTGCATCGGCTGGGTCAGGAAGGCTTCGGCCTTGTTGTAGGCATCGTAGGTAATGATCTGGTCGAGACTGCGCAAGGTGGCATAGCCGGGCGCGTTCGGGTGCTCGGCACGCGGCGTGTGGTAGTACTCCCACGCCTCGGCCAATTCGGCATTCGGCGCATCTTCCTTCTTCAGCGGCGCCAGTGGCATCGTCGCGAAGCCGTTGCCGGATGCGTCAGCCGTCCGCGCATCGGAGCCGGCCTGGATGTACGGCATCGCGTCGGCGTCCTTGACGTTGTTCTCCCAGCCGTTGCGGAACATCTGCCCGATGTTCACCGCGCTGACCGTGCCGATTGCTCTCAGGCGACGGTCGTTGATGGCCGCGTTGGCGGTGTAGCCGGCGCCTGCACAGATGCCCATCGCGCCAATGCGGCCTGCGTCCACGAACGGCAGTGTGGTCAGGTGATCCACTACCGCACTGACGTCCTCGGTGCTGACGTAGGGATTCTCCAGTTGGCGCGGCTCGCCCGTGCTCTCGCCCTGGTAGGAGCGGTCGAAGGCAACGGTGACCAGGCCGTTCTCGGCCAGCTTGCGCGCATAGGTGCCCGCTGTCTGCTCCTTCACGCCACCACCGGGGTGGGAGACGATGACGGCGGCGTATTGCTTCGACGCGTCGAAATCGTTGGGATAGTTGATGACGGCCGACAACGTGATGCCTTGGCCATTGCGGTTCGGGATGCTGATCTTGTCGGTTTTCATGGCTATGTCTCCGGGGGATCTCAGTAGAAAGACGGCCTATCACCGTCGGTATTGGGTTTGTCGACGCCAAGATGGGCGTGCGAGTGCAGCGTCGGGTTGAGGATGGTCTTGGAGATCAGGTCCGCCACGCTGCGGCGTGAGACCTCCGTGCCTTTGAAGGTCTCGCCTTTGTCCGTGGTCTCGTAGCCGACCTTGGCTGATGTCCTGCCTTGGTTGAGTCCGAGGTGAACCCACGGGTGCAAGGTACGCCCGGCTTTGGGCGTCCGGAAGACCGTAATAGACACATCACTGGTAAGGAGGTGTTTACAATGAGGAATGGACCCCTCCCTCCTTCCTTCGCTGGCGTGGTTCGCCCATATCGTTCACCACCGCAGCTTCACGCGGGCCGCAGAGGAGATGGGCGTATCGCGGGCGGCGCTCTCCCAGAACCTCAAGGCGTTGGAAAAACAGCTGGGCGTGAAGCTGCTCTACCGGACCACACGGGACATGTCGCTGACCGAGGCCGGCCAGCAGCTGTTCGATACCCTGCAGCCCAAACTTGCCGAGATCGAGCACGCTGTCCGTCACCTGGGCGATGCCAGCGGGGAGCCGACGGGCCTGATCAAGGTCAATACCTCACGCATGGCGGCCAAGGCACTGATCGAGCCGCATCTGGAGGAGTTCTACACGCGCTATCCGAAGCTCCGGCTTGAGCTTGTCATGGCCGAGTCGCTGTCCAACATCATTGCCGATGGGTGCGATGCAGGCATCCGTTTGGGACGCAGCCTGGCCGATCACGTCGTCGCCGTGCCGGTGACTCCGACGCTGTCGATGGCAGTGGTCGGATCACCCGCGTACTTCGAGCGGCATGGCGTTCCGAAGACGCCAGCCGACCTTGTGCAGCACAACTGCATCAACTACCGCTACTCCGGCAGTGGCGCGGTCCACGACTGGGACTTCAACGAGCCCGGCAAGAAAGGGCAGCACTTCACGCAAGCCGTCACCGGAAACCTCACCACCAACGACGATGAGGGCATGACTCGGGCTGCACTACAGGGTCTTGGGCTGATGCAGAACATCGACATCGCGATTCATCAGCACTTGGCGGATGGACGCCTGGTTCGTGTCCTGCGCGAGTGGACACACATGCAGGCGGGTTTCTACCTCTACACGCCGACGCGCGAGCAGATGCCTGCTAAGGTCAGGGCCCTACTCGATTTTCTGGTCGAGAAGCGGGCGGAGATTGTCCTCGCTTGATCGCTGGCTCACCGATGGATCGATGTCCGCTTTGGGTCGAGGCTGTGTAAAAACTCGTCGGCAAGGGACTAGCGACGTTGGCGTGAGCAGTT
>NZ_DAIUEE010000020.1:0-47201 GCF_036845285.1 Pseudoxanthomonas sp. | reverse complement strand
CCAGGTGCGTGAGAGTGAACGCTCATGCGGGTTGCTGGAGTTTTGCAGGGGCGACCAGGTACGCGTGGCGCTGGATCGCGGCTGCGCCGGTTTCGTCGTCAAGGAAGCCGCGCCGATGGAACTGGAACTCGCACTGCGCGCCGCCGCCAGCGGCCAGGTGTTCCTCAGCCCGCAGGTGTCGTCGAAGATGCTGGCACCGATGCTCAATCCGCAGCGCCCCACCGGCATCGCGGCGCTGTCGCCACGCCAGCGCGAGATCCTGCGCCAGCTCGGCAGTGGCATGAGCAGCAAGGAAATCGCCGCGCAGCTCGGCATCAGCGTCAAGACGGTCGAAACGCATCGCGCGCGGATGATGGAGTCGCTCGGCTGCCGTCGCGCCAACGATCTGCTGCTGCTGGCCGCGCGCCACCAGCACGAACTGGCCTGAGCCTTGCAGTACACCCCGGGCGACGCCCTTTCCGTGACGGAATCCCGTGATCGCAACGCCGCGCCGGGCGCCCGTTCCCGCCATTGAACCGACGTCGTAGGGGAAACCCTGACGGCGCGTGGGGCGTGCCCGCAACACGACCAGAAACGCCCTGATTTTTTTTCCGTCACCCGCCCCGCACAGTGTCAACACGATGTGAAGCCGACCTCGGCACGCCATCGAATCGGGGACGACGGGAATGAAGACGGGACTTTCCACCCAGCTCGGGCAGCAACTCCACCTGACGCCGCAACTGTTGCAGTCGATCCGGCTGCTGCAGCTGGACGGCCTGCAGCTGGAACTGGAAGTGCGCCGTGCGCTGGATCTCAATCCGCTGCTGGAAGTGGAAGAAGCGCAGGACGCCGAACCGGCGGGCGACATCGAAGTGCTGCCCGCCCAGGAAGCCGCAGCGCTCGACACCGCCGCCTTCGACGAACTGCCCGAGTCCAGCCTGTGGGACGTGCCCGGTGCGGGCTGGCAGGACGGCGACGACGACCGCATGCAGCGCGTCGAGGCCGGCGAGTCCAGCGACCCGCACGTGCGCGTGCTCGATCGCCTGGCGCTGGAACTGGATGACCGCGCGCTCGACGTGGTCGCCTTCTGGCTGGAGCACACCAACGACGCCGGCTACTTGGAGCAGGCGCCCGACACCCTGGCGCTGCTGGCCTCGGCCCGCTTCGACCTGACCACCGATGCCGCACTCGCCCTGCGCGACCGTCTGCTGCGCGGCGAATTCCCCGGCCTGACCGCCGCCGACGTGCGCGAATGCCTGCAGGTGCAGCTGGACTGCCTGCAGGGCCGCGTGCCGGCCCGCCATGTCGCCCACCGCATCGTCACCGACGGCATGGCGCTGCTGGCCGCCCACGAATACGACGCCCTCGCCCGGCTGCTGGACCTCGAACTGGACCAGGTCATGGAAGGCGTGCGCCTGGTGCTGTCGCTGGATGCCCGCCCGGGCGCCTCGCTGGCTCCGGCCCCGACCGGCTACATCGTGCCGGACGTGGTCGCCTGGCATGCCGACTGCGCCTGGCGCGTCGCGCTGAACCCGGCCACCACCCCGCGCATCCGCGTCAATGCCATGCAGGAGCGCGCACTGGACCAGGCCGGCCCGTCCGAAGGCGCCGGCAAGCTGCGCGAACTGCTGCAGGAAGCCCGCTGGCTGACCCGCGGCCTGTCGATCCGCTACGACACGCTGCTGCGCACCGCACGCGCCATCGTCGAGCGCCAGGCCGGCTTCCTGACGCAGGGCGACGAAGCCATGGCCCCGCTGACGCTGAAGGAAGTGGCCGACGCCATCGGCATGCACGAGTCCACCGTTTCGCGCATCACCACCGGCAAGTACATGCAGACCCCACGCGGCACCTTCGAGCTGAAGCATTTCTTCGCCGTGCGGCTGGAAGGCGCCAACGTGTCCGGCCCGGCCGTGCGCGCCATGGTGCGCCGCCTGATCGACGCCGAGCCGGCGGGGAAGCCGCTGGCCGACGAGGCCATCGCCGGCCTGCTGGCCCGCCAGGGCATCCACATCGCCCGCCGGACCGTGGCGAAGTACCGGGAACAGCTCGATATCGCTCCCGCCCGGGAACGCCGACGCGCTACCGTATCCGTCTTGGCCAAAGCCGGATAACGGAGCACGACCGCAATGAGCAAGATCACCGTACTGCTGGTGGACGACCACGAAGGTTTCATCAACGCCGCCCTGCGCCACCTGCGCAAGGTGGAGTGGCTGGACATCGTGGGCCGCGCCAGCAATGGCCTGGAAGCCATCGAGCGCTCCGAAACCCTGCGCCCGGACGTGGTGCTGATGGACCTGGCCATGCCGGAGATGGGTGGCCTGCAGGCCACCCGCCTGATCAAGACCCAGGACGCACCGCCCTTCATCGTGATCGCCAGCCATTTCGACGACGCCGAGCACCGCGAACACGCGATGCGCGCCGGTGCCGACGACTTCGTCAGCAAGCTTTCCTACATCCAGGAAGTCTTGCCCATCCTCGAAAAATTCAAAGAGCGCCGCCATGAGTGAATCCCGCATCCTCGTCATCGACGCCGACGCCCCGCGTGCCGAACGCCTGGCCGGACTGCTCGAATTCATGGACCTGACACCCCGCTGGGTCTCCAGCGCCGGTGACGTGGATGTCCGCCGCGCCCGCCCGCACGACTGGCTGGCGGTGGTGGTCGGCTCGCTCGACGACAAGAAGGCCACCGACGGCTTCTTCGCCTGGCTTGGCAAGGCCCAGCTGCCGCCGCCGGTGCTGCTGCTGGAAGGCGACACCGCCGCCTTCGCCGCCGCCCACGGCCTGCACGAGGCCGGCGTGTGGACACTGGAAAGCCCGATCCGCCATGCGCAGCTGGAAGCCTGCCTGCGCCGCGCCAGCCTGAAGCGGCTGGACACCGAACACCAGGCGCAGCAGGTCACCACCAGCGGCCCGACCGGCAACAGCCCGGCCGTCGTCCGCCTGCGCCGCATGATCGAGCAGGTCGCCAATTTCGACACCACCGTGCTGGTGCTGGGCGAATCCGGCACCGGCAAGGAAGTGGTGGCCCGCGCCATCCACGACCAGTCCCCGCGCCGCGACGGGCCGTTCGTGGCCATCAACTGCGGCGCCATTCCGCCGGACCTGCTGGAAAGCGAACTGTTCGGCCACGAGAAGGGCGCCTTCACCGGTGCGCTGAGCGCCCGCAAGGGCCGCTTCGAGATGGCCGAGGGCGGCACCCTGCTGCTGGACGAGATCGGCGACATGAGCCTGCCGATGCAGGTCAAGCTGTTGCGCGTGCTGCAGGAGCGCAGCTTCGAGCGCGTCGGCGGCAACCAGACCATCCGCTGCAACGTGCGCGTGATCGCCGCTACCCATCGCAACCTGGAAGCGCGCATCGCCGACGGCCACTTCCGCGAAGACCTGTTCTACCGCCTCAACGTGTTCCCGATCGAGATGCCGGCGCTGCGCGAGCGCGCCGACGACCTGCCCGACCTGGTGATGACCATCGCAGCGCAGCTCTCCCGCACCGGCCGCGGCGAAGTGCGCTTCGCCAGCGACACCCTGCAGGCACTGCGCGCCTACGCCTGGCCGGGCAACGTGCGTGAACTGACCAACCTGGTCGAACGCCTGGCCGTGCTGCATCCCGGCGGCCTGGTCCGCGTGGCCGACCTGCCCAAGCGCTACCAGCCGGAAGGCATGGAGGCACTGGTCGTCGACGCACCGGCTGCGGTCGTCGCCGCGCCTGCCGCCGCACCGCTGCCGACGGCCGTCGTGGCCGCCGCGGCGATGCCGGCCGACCGCCTGCCCGACGCCGGCATCGACCTGCGCGAACACATCGCCCAGATCGAACTGAACCTGATCCGCGATGCGCTGGACCGCGCCGGCGGCGTGGTGGCGCATGCCGCCCAACTGCTGGGCCTGCGCCGCACCACGCTGGTGGAAAAGCTGCGCAAGTACGGCATCGAGCGCGAGGAAGTGGCGCTGGCGACGGAAAACTGACTGGGCGCGGGCACGGTTTCCGGCACGGGTCTTGCAACTGATCAGGCAAGACACTCCGACGACCGAAGCGCCCGCCCATGTCCGACGTCACCTCCATCCTCTCGCAGATCCGCAGTTACCAGCACCAGGTCGGTACCCGCGCACTCGAGCCGATGCCGAACCCGGGCGCATTCACGCCTAACCGGGTGGGGCTGGAGCAGCCGGGCGTCAAGGCACCGAGCTTCGGCGACACCCTGCAGAACGCACTGGAAGGCGTGAACAACGCGCAGAAGACCTCCGGCGCGCTGGCACAGGCCTTCGAACTGGGCGATCCGCGCGCCGACCTGGCGCGGGTGATGGTGGCCGCGCAGCAGTCGCAGGTCGCCTTCCGCGCCACCGTCGAAGTGCGCAACCGCCTGGTGCAGGCCTACCAGGACGTCATGAACATGCCGCTGTAAGGCGGCGCCCTTCCCTCTTCCCTAGAACCGACCCGTCGCCATGGCCCTCACGCTGTCCAAGGAAGCCCTGAAGGAATCGCTGACCGCCGACAAGGCCGGCGCGGCGCTGACCAAGATCCAGGACGCGCGCGTGTTCAGGCAGATGGGTACGCTGCTGCTGATCGCCGGCGCGGTCGCGGTCGGCATGATGGTGTTCTTCTGGTCGCAGAAGCCGGCCTTCACCCCGCTCTACACCGGCCTGGATGCCAAGGCCACCGCCGAAGCGACCGACATGCTGCGCGCGGCCAAGATCCCGTTCCAGCTGGACCAGGCCTCCGGCGCGATCTCGGTGCCGGAGGAAAACCTGCACGATGCCCGCCTGAAGCTGGCCGGCGCCGGCCTGGCCGAAAGCGGCCGCCTCGGCTTCGAGATGATGGAACGCGATCCCGGTTTCGGCGTCAGCCAGTTCGTCGAGAATGCGCGCTACCAGCATGCGCTGGAAACCGAACTGGTCCGCACCATCACCACGCTGCGCCCGGTCCGCGACGCGCGCGTGCACCTGGCCATCCCCAAGCCCAGCGCGTTCACCCGCCAGCGCGAAGTCGCCAGTGCGTCGGTGGTGCTGGATCTGCGCTCGGGCACGATGCTGGAGCGCAACCAGGTGGATGCCATCGTGCACCTGGTGTCCTCGTCGATCCCCGACCTGGCGCCCGAACGCGTCACCGTGGTCGACCAGAGCGGCCGCATGCTGACCATCAGCGACCCGAACAGCGAGGCCGCGCTCAACGCCGCGCAGTTCGAACGCGTGCGCAAACTGGAAACCTCGTTCAACGACCGCATCCGCGAGCTGCTGGAGCCGCTGACCGGCCCCGGCCGCGTCAACGCCGAAGTCGCCGTGGACATGGACTTCTCGGTCACCGAGGAAGCCCGCGAGACCTTCGCCAACGATCCGGCCAAGATCCGCAGCGAACAGGTCAGCCAGAACACCACCAGCGCCGGTACCGGTCCCGAGGGCGTGCCCGGCGCCACCAGCAATACGCCGCCGGGCCAGAACGCCGCGGCCGCCACGCCGAATCCCGCCGCGCCGGTGGAAACCGCCAGCAGCGCGACCCGCAACTTCGAGATGGACCGCACCCTGCAGCACACGCGCCAGCCGGCCGGTCGCGTGCGCCGAGTCACCGCCGCGGTGCTGGTCGACCATGTGCCGCGCACCGGCGAGAACGGCAAGGCCGTGATGACCGCGCTGGACGCGGCCACGCTGACCCGCATCGAAGCCCTGGTGAAGGAAGCCGTGGGGTTCGATGCCGCGCGCGGCGATTCGGTGTCGGTGATGAACGCTCCGTTCGTGCGCGAGACCGAAGCCCCGGTGGACGTGCCGTTCTGGGAAAGCCCGTGGCTGCACAACCCGATGGTGCGCGACATCGCGCGCTACGGCCTGGGCGCACTGGTGGTCATCGCGCTGCTGTTCGGCGTGCTGCGCCCCGCCATGCGCCAGATCATCAACCCCGCCGCGAAGCAGAAGCGCGTCGACGAGGACGGCGTCGACATCAGCGTCATGGACGACCGCGACGAGGACGGCGTGGTCGCCACGCTGTCGCACGATCACGCGCCGCCGATGCGCGCCCTGCCCTCGGACGCCTACGAAGATCGCCTGCGCCAGGCGCGCGAGGCCGTGAAGACCGATTCCAAGCAGGTCGCGCAGGTGGTCAAGGACTGGGTGGCCAGCGATGAGTAACGCACAGGACACCACGCTGTCCGGCGTGCAGCGCGCCGCCGTGCTGCTGCTCTCGCTGGGCGAGGAAGACGCGGCCGAAGTGCTCAAGCACATGAACGCCAAGGAGGTGCAGAAGCTCGGCATCGCCATGGCCACCATCTCCGGCATCAGCCGCGAGCAGGTGATGCAGGTCATGTCCAACTTCGGCGACGCGCTGGACAAGCAGACCTCGCTCGGCATGGGCGCGGACGACTACGTGCGCAAGGTGCTGGTGCAGGCGCTGGGCGAAGACAAGGCCGGCAGCCTGATCGACCGCATCCTGCTGGGCCGCAACACCACCGGCCTGGACTCGCTGAAGTGGATGGACCCACGCGCCATCGCCGACCTGGTACGCAACGAGCATCCGCAGATCATCGCCATCGTGCTGGCGCACCTGGACAGCGACCAGGCTGCCGATACGCTCAAGCTGCTCGCCGAACGCACCCGTACCGACGTGCTGCTGCGCATCGCCACGCTGGACGGCATCCCGCCCAACGCGCTGAACGAACTCAACGAGATCATGGAGCGCCAGTTCGCCGGCAACCAGAACCTCAAGGCGTCCAGCATCGGCGGCGTCAAGGTCGCCGCCAACATCCTCAACTTCATGGATTCCGGCCAGGACCAGGCGATCCTGGGCAGCATCACCCAGGTCGACGCCGACCTCGGCGCGCGCATCCAGGACCTGATGTTCGTGTTCGACAACCTCGCCGACCTCGGCGACCGCGAACTGCAGGCGCTGCTGCGCGAAGTGCCGAACGACAGGCTGGGACTGGCGCTGCGCGGTGCCGACGCCAAGGTGAAGGAAAAGATCACCCGCAACATGTCGCAGCGCGCGGCGCAGATCCTGCTGGAAGACATGGAAGCGCGCGGTCCCGTGCGCCTGTCCGATGTCGAAGGTGCTCAGAAGGAAATCCTCGCCATCGTGCGCCGGCTGGCTGACCAGGGCGTCATCGCCCTCACCGCCAGCGCCGAGGAAATGGTATGAGCACGCCCCCGCCGCTGCGCTGGATGCCGGCGCCGCTCGATGTCGTGCTGTCCGACGCCGCCGCCGAACAGGACGCGCCGCCGCTGGTGCCACCCACGCTGCAGGAAATCCAGGCCATCCAGGATGCCGCCTACCGCGAAGGACTTGAGCGCGGCCTGGCGGAGGGCCATGCCGAAGGCTTCTCGCAGGGCCAGGCGGACGTGCGCCGGCTCGCCGCGCAGATGGAAGGCATCCTCGACAACTTCTCGCGCCCGCTCGACAGGCTGGAGAACGAAGTGGTCGCCGCGCTGTCCGAACTCGCCGTGCGCATCGCCGGTGCACTGGTCGGCCGCGCCTACCAGACCGACCCGGTGCTGCTGCAGGAACTGGCCACCAGCGCGCTCGACGCCGTCGGCGGCTCGCAGCGCGAGGTCGAACTGCGCCTGCATCCGGACGACATCGCCGCACTGACGCCGGTGCTGGCGATGACCGCGCACACCCGCCTGACGGCCGACACCTCGTTGAGCCGCGGCGACCTGCGCGTACACGCCGAGAGCGTGCGCATCGACGGCACCCTGGAGGCGCGCCTGCGCGGCGCGCTGGATACCGTGCTCAACCGCGGAGTACGCGCATGAGCGCACAGCCGCTGGAATGGCTGACCGCCCGCGACCTGCGCCTGTCGGCGCGGCTGGCGCAGATCAATCCCGAACTCGGTGGCCGTGGCCTGATCCGCGAGGGCATCCTGCGCCGCGCCGTCGGCCTGACCCTGGAAGCGATCGGCTGCGAAGCGCCGATGGGCGCGACCTGCAAGGTGGAGGTCGTCGATGGCGGCTGGGTCGATGCCGAAGTCGTCGGCTTCTCCGGCGAGCGCACCTACCTGATGCCGAGCGCCGAACTGCATGGCCTGCTGCCGAACGCGCGCGTGGTGCCCTCGCGCCGCCGCGGCGGCGTGGAAGTCGGCGAAGGCCTGCTGGGCCGCGTGATCGACAGCGACGGCGTGCCGCTCGACGGCCGTGGCCCGATCCGCGCCGAAGGCAGCGTCAGCCTCGCCGGCGTGGCGATCAATCCGCTCTCGCGCGAACCGATCACCCAGCCGCTGGACGTCGGTGTGCGCGCGATCAACGCACTGCTGCCGATCGGCCGGGGCCAGCGCGTCGGCCTGTTCGCCGGCTCCGGCGTCGGCAAGTCGACGCTGCTCGGCATGATGACCAAGTACACCGCCGCCGACGTGATCGTCGTCGGCCTGATCGGCGAACGTGGCCGCGAAGTGCGCGATTTCGTCGAGACCACGCTGGGCCCGGCCGGCCTGGCGCGCGCCGTCGTCGTCGCCAGCCCCGCCGACCGTCCGCCGCTGGCGCGCCTGCAGGGCGCCTACCGCGCCACCGCCATCGCCGAATGGTTCCGCGACCAGGGTCTGAACGTGCTGCTGCTGATGGATTCGCTGACCCGCTTCGCACAGGCGCAGCGCGAGATCGGCCTGTCGGTCGGCGAACCGCCCACCACGCGCGGTTACCCGCCGTCGGTGTTCGCGCGCCTGCCGGCGCTGGTCGAGCGCGCCGGCAACGGCGCGAAGGGCCGCGGTTCGATCACCGCGTTCTACACCGTCCTGACCGAAGGCGACGACCCCCAGGATCCGATCGCCGACGCCGCACGCGCCATCCTCGACGGCCACATCCTGCTGTCGCGCCGCGTCGCCGACAGCGGCCTGTACCCGGCGATCGACGTGGAATCGTCGGTCAGCCGCGTGGTCACCGAAATCGCCGACGAAACCTGGCGCGACCGCATCCGCAAACTCAAGCGCCTGCTGTCGGCCTACACCAGCAACCGCGACCTCATCGCCATCGGCGCCTACCAGCGCGGCAACGACCCGACCGTGGACGAAGCGCTGGAGCGCTGGCCGGAGATCGTCGAGTTCCTCGGCCAGGACGTCGCGCACGCCGCCGACCTGCCAAGCAGCCGGGCCGCCCTGGAATCGCTTGTCCAACGCAATGCCGCCGTCGGCATCCCGCTGCCGACCGGCCCGCAGTAACGCAAGGAACCCGCGCCATGATGCAATCCCGCCGAATCGATCCCCTGCTGCGCCGCGCCCAGGAGCACGAGGATTCCGTCGCCCGCGAGCTGGCGGAACGCCAGAACGCGCTGGCGCAGCACGAATCGCGGCTGGAGGAACTGCGCCAGTACGCCGAGGACTACGCCAACAGCCAGATGGCCGCGACCAGTCCGGCGCAGCTCGCCAACCGTCGCGCCTTCCTCGAGCGCATCGACCAGGCGCTCAAGCAGCAACTGCAGAACGTCGACCGCAGCCGCGCCAGCGTGGACATCGAACGTGACCGCCTGCTGCTGGCCAGCCGCGACAAGCAGGTGCTCGAACAGCTGGCCGCCAGCTATCGCGTGCAGGAAAAACTGATCGTCGATCGCCGCGACCAGCGCGAGATGGACGACGTGGGCGCACGCCGTGCCCGGCTCGCCGCGACCGCCCGCGAGAACGAGGACGCCTGATGCCGTCGCCGATGTCCGCACTGAACGTTGCCCTCAAGTCGCCGTCCCCGCCGGCGGCATCGGGCAGCAGTGCGTCCACGGGCGAGGATTCCGCGAAGAAGCCGGCGTTCGACGACATGGTCCGTCGCCCCGTGAAGCGCGATGACGCGCCGCGCGCCCCCCATGCACGCGCCAGCGACACGAAGGAACCGGTCCGGCAACGTCCGGACAAGGCCACCAGCAAGCAGGACGAGGCTGCGGCTGCATCCGTCGAGGACGAGAAGCCCGAAGATGCCGTCGTGGCGTCCGCGTTGCCACCGGTCCTGCTGGAACTGCCATCCGCCGTCGCCATACTGCCGGCGGACGCGCCGGCCAACGTACTGGTCGATCCGCCTGGCGCTCCCGTGCCCGGCGGCGCGCTGCCGGCGGCCAACGCCATCGTTGCCGATGCCCTGCTGGCGGGCGCTCGCGCGACGATTCAGACCGCGCTGCCTGGCGCGCCGATAACGAACATGACGACGGACGCCAGCGGCGACGCCGGCCCGGCCATCGCCAGCGGAAACGCCGCAACGCCGCTGCCCGCGGCCACGAGCACGCCCGCGACCGCGATCGATGCCAAGGCGCCGCTGCAGAACCTGCTCTCCTTCGCCACGCATCTGGCCAGCGGCCACGTCGCCGCGGCCGTGCCCGAGGCGATCACCCTCGGCCGCGACCTGGTCGACGCCTTCCGCAACGAGGACGGCGACGCGCCCGCACCGACCGGCCACCTGCTGGCCGGCGTCGGCGCATCCAACCAGGTGCTCGGTCTGTCGCGCACCGACACCGTCAACGCCACGCAGGCACCGAGCGCCGACCTGCACGGCGGCCACTTCGACGATGACATCGGCGACGCCGTGCGCTGGATGGCCGACCAGAAGATCGGCCATGCGCACATCAAGATCACGCCCAACGACCTCGGCACGGTCGAGATCCGCCTGCGCCTGGACGGCGACCGCGTGCATGCCGACTTCAGCAGCGCCCAGGCCGACGTCCGCCAGGCACTGGAAAGCAGCCTGCCCCGCCTGCGCGAGATGCTCGGCCAGCACGGCTTCCAGCTGGCCCATGCCGACGTGGGCCAGCAGCATGCGCCGCCGTCGCGGGGCGGCGGATCCAGTGCCGACGGTGACACCGGCGATGCCGCCGAACCTGCCACCGAAGCACCCCGCACCGTCCGCATGACCGCCCACGGCCTGGTCGACGCGTACGCGTGATGGTTCACCTGTCGGTGGACCCGACTGTGGGAGCGACGTAAGTCGCGAAAGCCATCTATCGGTAGTGGTGTACCGTCCGCCGCCAACGATCTCGGCTTCGATATCGCGACTTACGTCGCTCCCACATCAACCTGCACCGGCCTCCACCCGTCAAAACTCCGTCGGCCTCCAGTCGCCACCCCGGCACACCACTTGCATCACCTGGGCTGACCCCTCAGGAGATCCACCGCCGTGGCAGCCGCCGACAAGAACGCAAGCAAGTCCAAGACCGAGAAGGGCGACAAGCCCAAGGGCGGCAAGTCGTTGCTGACCATCGGGCTGGTGGCGGTGATCGCGGCCGCGGCCGCAGGTGGCGGTGCCTGGTACTTCACCAGTCATGGCGCGAAGGAAGAAAGCGCCGACGCGCCCAAGGCCAAGAAGCCGGGCCAGGTCCCGGCACCGGCCCAGTACTTCGCGCTGGAACCGCCCTTCGTCGTCAACCTCGTCGGCGAAGCCGGCGGCGCGCGCTACCTGCAGGTGGAAGTGCAGTTGATGACGCGCGACCCGGAAGCGATGACCGCCCTGCAGCTGCATGCACCCGCGATCCGCGCGCGCCTGCTGATGCTGTTCGCCCAGCAGGATGCCACCAGCCTGATGTCGCGCGAAGGCAAGGAGCGCCTGCAGAACGCTGCCCTCGGCGAAGTGAAGGCGCTGCTGGTCGCCGAAACCGGCAAGCCCTGCGCCGAGTCGCTCCTGTTCACCAGCTTCGTGATGCAGTGACGGAACCCCGCCGCCATGATGACCAGTGACCTGCTGTCGCAAGACGAGATCGACGCCCTGCTCAACGGCGTCGACACCGGCGCGATCGAGACCGAGGAGCCGCCGCACGATCCCACCGTGGCGCGCACCTACGATTTCGCCAGCCAGGACCGCATCGTGCGTGGCCGGTTGCCGACGCTGGAAATGATCAACGAGCGCTTCGTGCGCACGTGGCGGATCGGCCTGTTCAACATGCTGCGCCGCTCCGCCGAACTGTCGGTGCGTGGCATCGAGACGGTCAAGTTCAGCGACTACCTGCATTCACTGTACGTACCCACCAACCTCAACCTGGTCAAGTTCAAGCCGCTGCGCGGCGTGGGCCTGATCGTGTTCGAACCCAAGCTGGTGTTCACCATGGTGGACAACTTCTTCGGCGGCGACGGCCGCTACCCGGCGAAGATCGAAGGCCGCGAGTTCACCGCCACCGAGATGCGGGTGATCCAGCTGCTGCTGAAGCAGACCTTCGCCGACCTGATCGACGCCTGGGCGCCGGTGATGCCGGTGGATTTCGAATACATCACCAGCGAAGTGAACCCGCACTTCGCCAACATCGTCAGCCCGCGCGAGTACGTGGTGGTCAGCCGCTTCCACGTGGAGCTGGACGGCGGCGGCGGCGACCTGCACGTCACCCTGCCCTATTCCATGCTGGAACCGATCCGCGAACTGCTCGACGCCGGCATCCAGTCCGACCGCGTGCACGACGACGACAGCTTCCGCGTGACCATGCACGAGCAGTTGCGCACCGCCGAAGTGACCGTGTCCAGCGTGCTGGCGGAGAAGCGCATCAACCTGCGCGAACTGACCCGGCTGAAGGTCGGCGACATCCTGCCCATCGACGTACCGAAATCGGTGCCGGTCTGTGTCGAGCAGGTGCCGGTATTCACCGGCGAATTCGGCATCTCCAACGGCCAGAACGCGGTGAAGATCACCGCTCACCACCCGCCCGGAGGACGCCACCAGCCCTCCGCCATCGCCCGCCAGACCCTCGCACCCGTCGCCTTCCAGGACGCCACGCCATGATTCCCGAGAACGAAGAAGCCCTCGCCACCGCCTTCGGCGACACCGAGACCGCCAGCAGCGACCTCCACGCCGGCCAGGAAACGGACATGAGCCTGGACGTCATCCTCGACGTGCCGGTGACGCTGTCGCTGGAAGTCGGCCGCACCCGCATGCCCATCCGCAACCTGCTGCAGCTCAACCAGGGCTCGGTGGTGGAACTGGAGCGCGGCGCCGGCGAACCGCTGGACGTATTCGTCAACGGCACGCTGATCGCGCATGGCGAAGTGGTGGTGGTCAACGATCGCTTCGGCGTACGCCTGACCGACGTGGTCAGCCCCAGCGAACGCATCCGCCGCCTGCGCTGAGCACACCGCCATGCACGCCTTCGCCCTGCTCGCCACTGCCGCGGCACCCGCACAGAAGATCGGACAGCACGCACCGGCCACGCCCGGCATCGGCGGCGCGCTGGTCGGCCTGATCCTGGTGCTGGGCCTGATCCTGGGCCTGGCCTGGCTGCTGAAGCGACTGCCCGGCGCCGGCCTCGGCATCCGTCCCAGCGAACAGCTGCGCGTGGTGTCGATGCTGTCGGTCGGCGCCAAGGAGCGCGTGATGGTGATCGAGGTCGGCAAGGAACAACTGCTGATCGGCGTGAGCGCCGGCGGCATCACCACCCTGCACACGCTGCCCGAACCGCTGGTCGTCGCGCCCGCGCCGACGATGCCCAATTTCGCCGAACTGCTGGCCAAGCGCCTGCGCAAAGAGTCCTGAGATGCGTCGTTTCCTCCTCTCCCTGATCTGCGTGCTGTGGCTGGCCGCGCCGACGCTGGCGTTCGCGCAGGCCGCGACGGCACCCGCCGCCCCGACGGCGTCCGCACCTGCGGCACCGACCGCACCGACGCTGCCGGCCATGCCGAAGGTCGACGTGGGCCAGGTCGGCGACAACACGGTCAGCCTGCCGCTGCAGACGCTGCTGCTGATGACGGCGATCACGCTCATCCCGTCCGCACTGCTCGCGATGACGGCGTTCACCCGCATCATCATCGTGCTCGGCCTGCTGCGGCAGGCACTCGGCACGGGCCAGACGCCGTCCAACCAGGTGCTGGTGGGCCTGGCGCTGTTCCTCACCATGCTGGTGATGATGCCCGTCGGTGAAAAGGCGTGGGCCGAAGGCATGGCGCCGTACCTCAACGGCCAGATCGATTTCTCCACCGCATGGACGCTGACCACCGGTCCGCTGCGCGACTTCATGCTGGCGCAGGTGCGCGAGACCGACCTGATGACGTTCGCCGGCCTGGCCGGACACGGCAGCTACACCGGTCCGGACGCCGTGCCGTTCCCGATCGTCGTCGCCTCCTTCATCACCAGCGAACTGAAGACCGCGTTCGAGATCGGCTTCCTGATCTTCATCCCGTTCGTGATCATCGACCTGGTGGTCGCCAGCGTACTGATGTCGATGGGCATGATGATGCTGTCGCCGATGCTGGTCTCCGCACCGTTCAAGATCCTGCTGTTCGTGCTGGTCGACGGCTGGGTGCTGATCGTCGGCTCGCTGGCGGCGAGCTTCAATTGAAGCTGTGATTCGTGAAGGGTGATTCGTGATTGGAAGAATCAAAAGCCGATCAATGGATAGCACTCCTGTCTCTTCACGAACCACCAATCACCCTTCACCAATCACGGTCATCCAATGAGTCCCGAAACCGCCCTCACCGAACTGCGCGGTGGCCTGGAGATCGCCCTCTGGGTCGGTGGTCCGCTGCTGCTGGTCGTCCTGATCGTCGGCGTGGTCGTCGGCGTGATCCAGGCGGCCACCCAGCTCAACGAACCCACCATCGCCTTCGTGGCCAAGGCCATCGCGCTGACCGCCGCGCTGTTCGCCACCGGCAGCTACCTGCTGGGCGTGCTGGTGGAATACACGACGACGCTGTTCCAGCGGCTGCCGCACCTGATCGGCTGACGCGGCGGACACGACGCGATGGATGCCGCCACCCAGATGGTGATCGATGGCCAGCAGGCCTTCGGCATGATCAACGCCATCCTGTGGACGATGCTGCGCACCGGCGCGCTGCTGATGGCGGCGCCGTTGATCGGCACGCGCGCGGTGTCGGTGCGCGTGCGCGTCATGATCGCCGGCGCACTGGCGATGGCGCTGGCACCGCTGCTGCCGGGCACGCCCGACCGCATCGCCTTCGACGCCAGCACCGTGCTCAACGTGGCGCGCGAACTCGCCGTCGGCGCCAGCATGGGCTTCATGCTGCGACTCGCCTTCGAGGCGGGCGCGATGGCCGGCGAACTGATCTCGCAGGGCACGGGCCTGGCCTTCGCGCAGATGTCGGACCCCCTGCGCGGCGTCAATTCCGGCGTCGTCGGCCAATGGTTCTACCTCGCCTTCGGCCTGCTGTTCTTCACCGTCAACGGCCACCTGGCGCTGGTCTCGCTGCTGGTGGACAGCTACCGCTCGCTGCCGATCGGCACCGCCCTGCCGGACGTGCAGCAGGTGCTGGAAGTCGCGCCGATGCTGTTCACCCACATCCTGCGTGCCGCCGTGGGGCTGGCGCTGCCGGTGATGGTGGCGATGCTGGCGGTGAACCTCGCCTTCGGCGTACTGGGCCGTGCCGCACCGGCACTGAATCCGATCCAGCTCGGCCTGCCCACGGCGCTGCTGCTGGGCCTGTTCCTGCTCGCCCTGCTGGCGGGCGAACTGGGGCCGCCGGTGCAGCGGATCTTCGACCTGTCGTTTGACGCGGCGCGCCAGATCACCGCCTGACGAAACCTGGATTACCCAGCCGGAAGGGGGCCGGAACGCACGGTCGGCGGGCGCCGCGTGCGGGTTTCACATCGCGTTTGCGCCGTGTGTTCCACTCACTGCATGAATTTGTGCAGAATGGGGATGAGGGAACCGCGACATACGCCAGCGCACGGACTGGATCCCATCCAGCCCGATGCAGGAGCGCTTCCCCCGCAAACCGGAGATTGCCCGTGAGCCACAGCCCTACCCACAAGCGACGCACCAGTCAGGAAACACGGGAGGCCGTGCTCGCCGCTGCACGCAGGCTGTTCTTCACCAAGGGATTCGACCAGACCACGCTGATGGACCTGGGCGAGGAAACCGGTCTCAGTGCCCGCGGCGTGATCCTGCACTTCGAAACCAAGGCTGACATCATCGCCACCCTGCTGATCCGGGACTACACCGGTCGCAAGGCACCGATGGTGGAGCGTCCGCAGGGGTCGACGCACGCCCAGCGCATCCTCGACTTCTATTTCTGGATGGCGCGCGAGGATGCGGCCAACTTCATCGCCTTCCCGGCCCTGTGGAGCGTATCGGCCCGCTGGTCGCCGACGGTCGAGGCCGAAATGAACACCGCGCTGCGCCGCATGCGCGAACCGGTGCGGCTGGAACTCAGCCGTGGCATCGGCGCCGGCGAATTCCGCGGCCTGGACATCCAGCATGCCGACGAGATGATCTGGTAGAGCTACCAGCACGGCCTGCGCGCCGTGTCCGTCAACGGCGGGACGCCGGCGATGGCCGTGCCGCAAGTGTTCAAGACGCTGGAAGCGCTGTCGGCCTGAGGCCGCCGCAGCGCCCGATCGACGGTACGTAGCGGACGGTCTCCCGAGGGAGGCCGTTTTCGCTCATGCGAGGTGCGTCGCCGTGCGGCCGCCGCCTCTACGGTTGTTCTTCCTGTCGTTCCTCCCGTTCTCGCACCTCGCGGGACGATCGTCCTGGACGCGCGGCGGATCGCCGATTGCCGCTGCACCGCCACGCAAGGCAAGCGTGATGCGCATCACCCACGGCATCCGGCAACCGCCTACACTGCGCGGGGCCGCGCGTCGGCGCCGCTTTTCCGCTGTTTCCGTCGAGCACCATCTCCATCGATCCCCATCGCACGCATCCGGCCCTTTCCATGAAGCCGAAACGCCGAGACTTCCGCCTGGACATCATCGTCCTGCTGGGTGCCATCACGGCGATGACCATCGCCTCGTTCGGCGTCTACCGCGGCTGGCAGGGACACTGGGCGATGGCGGCGTTCGATGCCGCCGTGGTGCTGGCGGTGACCTCGCCGGTCGTCTACGCGTGGCGTAGCGGCGACGCCCGCGCCGGCAACGTCCTGGCCGTGTTCAACACCGGCGCGTCGTTCGGCGCCTGTGTGATGCTGGGCCATACCGCACTGGGGTGGATCTACCTGGTGCTGCTCACCAACTTCTTCATCGCCCACCGCTGGACGGCGGTGGTCTGCAACCTGCTGCTGATCGCCAGCCTGCAGTTGCTGCCGGGGTTTTTCCACGATGGCGTGCATGCGCTGTCGATGGCGGTCAGCGCGCTGCTGGTGACGGTGTTCTCGCTGATCTTCGCTGCCCGTACACAGGACGACCGCGCACAGCTGGAGCGGCTGGCGGCCATCGATGCGCTGACCGGCGTGCCGAACCGGCGCAGCATGGAGCGCGCCCTGGCGGACGCGGTCGAGCGGTTCCAGCGCGACGAATGCCGCTTCGGCCTGGTGGTGCTGGACCTGGACCACTTCAAGGGCGTCAACGACCAGTACGGCCATGCCGCGGGCGATGCCGCCATCGCCGACCTGGCCTCGATCCTGCGCTTCGAGATGCGCCGCAACGACCAGGTGTTCCGCTTTGGCGGCGAAGAATTCGTGGCGCTGCTGGAACTGGACAACCGCGACGCGCTGGAGTCCGCGACGGAGCGCATCCGCAAGGCGGTACGCGGCTCCCTGCGCGGCCCCGGCGGCCGCATCACCATCTCGCTGGGCGCCGCGCTGCTGCGCGACCAGGAAAAGACCTGGCACGACTGGTTCTCGCGCGCCGACGCCGCGCTCTACCGCGCCAAGTCGGCCGGCCGCGACAGCTACGTCATCGCGGATGACCTGTTCTAGCAGCGGACCGGGTCGCGTTGCCGTGGACGGCATCCACCTCCCGCACCCGCGACACCGTCATCCCAGCGCATCACCGTCGTCCCAGCGAAGGCTGGGACCCATTTACGCTTGTCCCGAAGAATCCGGTCCTCACAGGAAATGGATTCCAGCGTTCGCTGGAATGACGGAGGCAACACAACGACACGCCCCATCACCGTCGTCCCAGCGAAGGCTGGGACCCATTTACGCTTGCGCCGAAGAACCCGGCCCTCACGGGAAATGGATTCCAGCGTTCGCTGGAATGACGGAGGCAACGCAGCGTCACGCCCCACTACCGTCGTCCCAGCGAAGGCTGGGACCCATTTACGCTTGTCCCGAAGAACCCGGCCCTCACGGGGAATGGATTCCAGCTTCCGCTGGAGTGACGGAGGCAACGCAGCGTCACGCCCCATCACCGTCGTCCCAGCGAAAGCTGGGACCCATCTGGCTTGCCCCGTAGAACCAGGCCCTCACAGGAAATGGATTCCAGCGTTCGCTGGAATGACGGGAGCAACGCAGCAGCACGCCCCACTACCGTCGTCCCAGCGAAGGCTGGGACCCATTTGGCTTGCCTCGAAGAACGCGGCCCTCACAGGAAATGGATTCCAGCTTCCGCTGGAATGACGGAGGCAACACAACGACACGCCCCATCACCGTCGTCCCAGCGAAGGCTGGGACCCATTTACGCT
This sequence comes from Pseudoxanthomonas sp., assembly GCF_036845285.1. GTDB lineage: Bacteria > Pseudomonadota > Gammaproteobacteria > Xanthomonadales > Xanthomonadaceae > Pseudoxanthomonas_A. Next base: position 29,014 of record NZ_DAIUEE010000020.1, on the reverse strand, counting down.
TGTCCCGAAGAACCCGACCCTCACGGGAAATGGATTCCAGCTTCCGCTGGAATGACGGGAGCAACGCAGCGTCACGCCCCACTACCGTCGTCCCAGCGAAAGCTGGGACCCATCTGGCTTGCCCCGTAGAACCCGGCCCTCACGGGAGATGGATTCCAGCTTCCGCTGGAATGACGGTGACGGGCCATCCTGCGGGCAGCAGGATGCGCCCCTTACGATTCACTCCTGCTCCACCACCGGTACAGCACCGGCAATACCACCAGCGTCAGCAACGTCGACGATACGATGCCGCCGATCACCACCGTCGCCAGCGGCCGCTGTACCTCCGAGCCTGCGCCGACGTTGAACGCCATCGGCAGGAATCCCAGCGACGCGACGAGTGCCGTCATCAGCACCGGTCGCAGGCGGCCGAGTGCGCCTTCGACCACCGCTTCGTCCAGGCCCGTGCCCTGCTCGCGCAGCTTGCGGATGAAGGCGATCATCACCAGCCCGTTGAGCACCGCCACGCCCGACAGCGCGATGAACCCCACGCCCGCCGAAATGGACAGTGGAATGCCCCGCAGCGCGAGCGCCACCACGCCGCCGGTCAACGCCAGCGGCACGCCGGTGAACACGATGGCGGCGTCCTTCGCCGATCCGAAGGCCCAGAACAACAGCGCGAAGATCAACAGCAGCGTCGCCGGCACCACCACCGCCAACCGCTGGCTGGCCGAGATCAGCTGCTCGAACGTGCCGCCGTAGTCGATCCAGTAACCGGCCGGCAACCGCACCTCCGCGCCGATGCGGCCACGCAGGTCGTCGACGAACCCGCCCAGGTCGCGGCCGCGCACGTTGGCGGTCACCACCACGCGCCGCTTGCCGTTCTCGCGGTTGATCTGGTTGGGTCCGAGCGCGGTCTCGATCTTCGCCACTTCGCGCAGCGGCACCGTGCCCGGCGTCCCCGAGCGCCAACTGGCCGAGCGTGTCGACTCGTCCTCGTTGCCGGCACCACCGAGCGGAACGGGCAGGTCATGCAGCGCGGCCGGATCCTGCCGCAACGCCTCCGGCAGGCGCACGACGATGTCGAAGCGGCGGTCGCCTTCGAAGAGTTGACCGGCCACTTCGCCCCCGATGGCAGTCGCCACGGTGTCCTGCACGTCGCCCGGATTCAGGCCATAGCGGATCAACGCCTGGCGCTCCGGCGTGATGGTGAGCAACGGCAGTCCCGTGGCCTGCTCCACGCGCACATCCGCCGCGCCGTCGACGGATTTCGCCACCGCTTCGATGCGTTCGCCGACCTCCACCAGCGTGTCCAGATCGTCGCCGTAGAGCTTGATCGCCACGTCGGCACGCACGCCGGAGATCAACTCGTTCATGCGCATCTGGATCGGCTGGGTGAATTCGTAGTTGTTGCCGGGGATCTCGGCCAGCGCCCGTTCGAGTTCCGCCACCAGCGTCGCCTTGGGTTTGCGTGGATCCGGCCATTCGCTGCGCGGCTTGAGCATGACGAACGTATCCGCGACCGACGGCGGCATCGGGTCGGTAGCCACTTCCGCGGTCCCCAGCTTGCCGAACACGCGGCGCACTTCCGGGAACTGCGTGATCCGTGCCTCCAGTGTGGACTGCATGCGCACCGCCTGTTCCAGGCTGGTGCCGGGGATGCGCATCGCGTGCAGCGCGATGTCGCCTTCGTCCAGGCTGGGGACGAATTCGGTGCCCAGCCGCGTGGCCAGCAGGCCGCACAGCACGACCAGCACGAACGCGCCGCCCGCCACCGGCAGGCGCGCGCGCAGCGCCCAAGCCAGCACCGGTGCGTACACGCGCCGCGCCCATCCCATCACGCGGGTTTCCTTCTCCTGCACGCGGCCACGCAGGAACAGCGCGATGGCGGCCGGCACGAACGTCAGCGACAGCACCATCGCCCCGCTCAGCGCCAGCACCACGGTGATCGCCATGGGATGGAACATCTTTCCCTCCACGCCGGTGAGCGCGAAGATTGGCAGATAGACGGCGGTGATGATGCCGAGGCCGAACAGGCTGGGCCGGATGACCTCGGCGGTCGCCGATGCGGTGGCATCCAGGCGTTCCTCGTCCGTCAGCACGCGGCCCAGCCGGTGCTGCAGGTCGCCGAAGCGGCGCAGGCAGTTCTCGATGATGATCACCGCGCCGTCGACGATCAGGCCGAAGTCCAGCGCGCCCAGGCTCATCAGGTTGCCCGACACGCCGCCACGCACCATGCCGGTGAGCGTGAACAGCATCGACAGCGGGATTACCGCGGCCGTGATCAACGCGGCGCGGATGTTCCCCAGCAGCAGGAACAGCACCACGATCACCAGGATCGCGCCTTCGACCAGGTTCTTCGCCACCGTGCGGATGGTGCGGTCGACCAGCGAAGTGCGGTCGTACACCGGTTCCGCCCGCACGCCGTCCGGCAGGCTGCGGCTCGCCTCCTCCAGCCGTGCGGCGACCGCCTGCGACACTTCGCGGCTGTTGGCGCCGATCAGCATGAAGGTGGTGCCCAGCACGACCTCCTGGCCGTCCAGCGTCGCCGCACCGGTGCGCAGTTCCGGCCCCTCGCCCACCTGCGCCACGTCGCGCACGCGGATCGGCACGCCGTCGCGGCGGTCCAGCACGATGTCGCGGATGCCGTCGAGGTCGGCGACCTGTCCTGGTGCACGCACGAGGAACTGCTGGCCGTTGCGCTCGATGTAACCGGTACCGACGTTCCGATTGTTGCGCGCCACCGCCTGCACCACGTCGTGCAGGGTGAAGCCCAGCGCCACCAGCCGGGCCGGCTCTGGCGTGATGTGGATCTGCCGCGCGAACCCGCCGATGGTGTTGACCTCGGTCACGCCCGGTACGTTGCGCAACTGCGGTCGCACCACCCAGTCCTGCAGCGTGCGCAGGTCGGTGGCGGTGTACCGCGTGCCGTCCTGCTTGCGTGCCTTCGCGTCCGCTTCCACCGTGTACATGAAGATCTCGCCCATGCCGGTGGCGATGGGACCCATCTCCGGCTCCAGCCCGGCGGGCAGCTGCGACTTCACCTGCTGGATGCGCTCGCCGACCTGCTGGCGGGCGAAGTACACATCGGTGCCGTCCTTGAACACCACCGTGACCTGCGACAGGCCGTAGCGCGAGATCGAGCGCGTGTAGTCCAGTCCGGGCAGACCCGCGAGTGCGGTTTCCAGGGTGAAGGTCACGCGCTGTTCGGCTTCCAGTGGCGAATAGCCGGGCGCCTCGGTATTGATCTGCACCTGCACGTTGGTGATGTCGGGGGTGACGTCGATCGGCAGCTTGCCGAAGCTCCATGCGCCAACCGCGACCAGCACGAACGTCGACACCAGCATCAGCCAGCGGTGCGCGATGGCGAAGCGCAGGATGCGTTCCAGCAGGCCGCGCGGTTCCGGGGTGTCGTACTCAATGGTCATGCGAGGCCCCCGATTTCTCGATGTCGGCCTTCACCAGGTAACTCTGTTCGACCACCACCTGGTCACCCTCCTTCAGGCCGGACAGCACTTCGACCTGCCGCGCATCGCGCTTGCCGAGTTCCACCGGGCGCGCCTCGTACGCCTCGCCGACGCGCACGAACACCACATTCCCGTTGCGGAACGTCTGCAGTGCCGCGAGCGGAACCACCATCGCCGCAGGTTGCTGTTCAACGGTGATGCGCGCCTTCACGGCGGAGCCGGGTCGCCACAGGCCGTCGGCGTTCTGCAGCGTCGCGCGCGCGACCGTGCTCTGGCTGGCCGTCGCGGTGCCGGGTAGCACGCGCTCCAGCGTGGTCTGCGCGGTGGCGCCGTCGCTCAGCCGAGTCACCGTCACCGGCACGCCGGGCACGATGTGCTGCGCGTCGGACCCGAAGATATGCAGGTCCACCCACAGCGAAGACAGGTCGGCGACTTCGAACAGGGTCGCGCCCTCGCCCGCCACGCTGCCGACACTGGCGTTGCGCGCCAGCACCACGCCGCTGATCGGCGATGTCACCGTATAGGTGGTCAGGCTGAGGTTGCTTTCCACGATCGCCAGCGTCTGGCCGGCCCGCACGCGATCGCCCACATTGACCGCGAGGCGGCGGATCGAACCGGGAAAACGCGCGGCGACATTGGCCACGCGGCCTTCCGCCGGCGTCAGCAGTCCCTGCACTTCATGCTCGTCGGCGATCGTGCCGGCCTGCACCGGCGCGACGCGGATGCCGGCATCCTCGGCGATCTTCGCGCCGATGGTGGTGCGGCCTTCATAGCTGTCGTAGGTCCAGCGCAGCGACCTGCCTTCGATCTTCGCCAGCACCTCGACGCCGAAGGAATGCGGTTCGCCGACCACGCTCTTCGCCAGCAGGCTGCCATCGGCCTGCGGCTGCAATACGTGGCTTTCGCTGACATTGCCGAGGCGGACCAGACGGACCTCCACGCTGCCCGCCGCGGCCGGCAGCGGCTTGCCGTCGCGGTAAAGCCACGCCTGCCAGGTGGGTGGCGTGCCTGCTTCGGCGATGGCCAGCTCGACCGTGAAGCCGGCCTGCGTCAGCAGGCGGCCACCGTGCCCGCCGCGCAGGGCGTCTCCATCGCCCTGCGCACCGGCTCCATCGTGGCCATGGCCGGCTTCGCTGTCGTGGCCGTCGTTCTTGCCGCCGCATGCGGCCAGCACCAGGGACAGCGCGAGCGCGCTCATCAGGGGACGCAACGTCATGGGGAGGTTCCTTGTTCAAGCATCGGCGGCGGCACCACGAGGGCCTGGCCGGTGAGGCGCTGCAGTTCGATCAGCGCGAGATGGGCTTCCAGTGCGGCATCCAGTTGCTGCCGGCGCGCTGCGGTGGTCTCGGACTGCAGTTGCGCCCATTCGAGGTAGCTGATGGCACCACCGCGGTAGGCGCGCTCGGCGGCCTGTTCGGCACGCAGCAGGCGCGGCAGCACGTCGTCGCGCGTGCGCTGCACGTCGAGCTGCGCCACCCGATAGCGCCCGTGCGCGTCCGCCAGCGTCGAGTACAACGCGACATCGCGCGACTCGCGCTCGATTTCCAGCGCGGTGAGGTCGGCTTCGGCCGCGCGAATCTCCGGTTGCGCGCGGCGTGCGCCGCCCAGCGGCAGCGACAGGCCGCCGACCAGCGCGGTATCGCCGTTGTCCTGCAGGCGACGCACGCCGACCTGCCAGTCGAGGTCCGGCGTGGCCGCGGTGCGCGCCAGTCGAACGCGCGCCTCGCGGATGCGGCGTTCATCGGCGATCTGCGCCAGTTCGGGCGTGCCCTGCAGCAGGGCGGCCAGTTCCGCCATGTCCGCCACCGGCGGCAAGACGAACGGATCGCCGGCGGCGATCACGAACTGCGGATCGCGTTCGCCCCACAGCGCCGCCAGATGCCGGCGTGCCGCTATCGCCTGCTGCTCGGCCCGCGCCAGCGCGAGTTCCGCGCGCGCCAGCGCGGCCTGCGCGGTCAGCACCACGGATTCCGGCGATGCGCCGGCCTGCAGGCGCTGCCGCGCCGCCGCGACGGTGCGCGTGCGCTGTGCGATGTCGCGGCGCGCCACCTCGGCCGCCGCCCGGGCACCGGTGACGGCGAGGTAACGCCGTGCGACGTCGGCCAGCAGGTCGAGGCGCTGCGCTTCGCGCTGCACCGACAAGGCATCGATGCGTGCCTGCGCCAGGGTGCGGCGGGCGTCGAGCTTGCCGCCACGCTCCAGCACGCCGGCCAGGGTGAGGGTCACCTCGGCCTGGTCTAAGCCGCGCGCCTGGCCGCTGCCGAGGACGTTCTCCACGTCCAGTCCGGCGCGCAGCGCGGGCCGCAACAGCGCGACCTCGCGTTCGGCCAGCAGCGTCTCGGTACGCGCACCGAACAGGCGCAGGTCGGGATGGACGCGGGCGACACGCGCGATGGCGTCGTCCAGCGTCAGGGTTTCAGGGGGAACAGCAGGCGATGGCACCTGTGCGCGCACGCACGGCGCGATCGCGAAGGCGGCCAGTGCCGCCAGTCGCAACCACATGGGAAGTCTCCGGATCGTCGGTGATGGGGCGCGGGCGACAGGACGTCAGCCCGCCGCGGGCATCACGCGGTGATCGGAGGACGCAGCAACGAACCGCGCGGTGCGTGCCCGACCGGCACCGCCGCCATGACGGGTGCCGTGGTGGCCAGCCTCATCGCCGGCACGCGCATCGGCGCCGGCACGATGGCGGTCAGGTGGCCGCAGCAGTGGCTGGCATGCATCAACGCATGCAGCAGGTCGCCTTCGCCGGCGTCGCCATCGGCGTGATTGTGGCCGGTGGCCGCATCGGCATGTTCGTTGACGGCGTGCAGGTGCTCGTTGCCGTTGCCCAGCTCGTGCAGGTCGCCCAGCGAGGCGAGCACGGGGTTGGCCAGTACCGCCAGCAACAGCACCGCCAGCGACGGCAGGCGCAGCAGCATGAAACGGCGGTGGCGAAGCAGGCGGAGCATCGGCGGGCATCCTAGCCGGCCTGCGCGACGTTAGACAATTCCACGGCGGATCCGCGCCCGCGGCTGGAACAGCTCTTGCACGGACCATGCCGACCCCGTCGGAAATGCGCCATGTCTGAGCAGGACGAAAGCGGCGAACGCACTGAATTACCCACCGAAAAACGACTTCGCGAAGCCCGTGAACAGGGCAACATCCCGCGTTCGCGCGAGCTGGCGACGGCGGCGGTATTCGGTGCGGGCGTGCTGGCGATCATCGGCATGGGTCCGGGCCTGGCGCGCAACGCGCTGGGCTGGATGAAGGTCGCCCTCAGCCCGGACCCGTTGCTGATGCGCCAGCCCGACCAATTGTTCGGCTACGTCGGCCTGATGATGCTGAAGCTGCTGGTCGCGATCGCACCGGTGGCCGGCATCTGCGTGCTGGCCGGCCTGGCGGCGCCGACGGCGATGAGTGGCTTGCGGTTCTCGCAGAAATCGCTGATGCCCGACTTCAAGCGGCTCAATCCCGCGTCGGGCCTCAAGCGCCTGTACGGTCCGGAAAGCATCGCCGAGCTGCTGAAGTCGCTGCTGCGCGTCGTCCTGATCGGTGGCGCCGCGGCGATCTGCCTGAAGCTGGGACTCGACCCGCTGCGCGAGCTGTTGACCATGCCGCTGGAGCAGGCGGTGCGCAGCGGCCTGAAATTCACCAGCACCCTGCTGCTGGCCACCACCGGCGGGCTGATCCTGCTGGCGGCCATCGATGCGCCGTACCAGAAGTGGAACTGGCTGCGGAAGCTGAAGATGACCCGCGAAGAGCTGCGCAAGGAAATGAAGGAAAGCGAGGGCAGCCCGGAAGTGAAGGGCCGCATCCGCCAGATGCAGCACCAGATGTCGCAACGCCGGATGATGGAAGACGTGCCGAAGGCCGACGTCATCGTGGTCAACCCCACCCACTACGCGGTGGCCTTGAAGTACCAGGCCGGCCAGATGGGCGCCCCCACCGTCGTCGCCAAGGGCGTGGACGAGTTGGCCATGCGCATCCGCGAAGTCGCCGATGCCCACCGCATCGCCATCGTGTCGGCGCCGCCTTTGGCACGCGCCTTGTATCGCGAAGGTCAGCTTGGCCGGGAAATCCCCGTGAGAATGTACGCCGCCGTCGCCCAGATCCTGTCCTACGTCTACCAGTTGCGCGCCTGGCGCGTGGGCGATGCCCCGCTGCCCGACCTGCCGACCGTCGACGTCGATGAGCACGGAGGCCAGGCATGAGCGCCCAGCCCGCCGGCGGCCTGCGCTGGATGGACATGCTGAAGAACGGCCTCGGCGCGCCGCTGGTCGTGCTGGCCTTGCTGGCGATGATCGTGGTGCCGCTGGCGCCGCCGGTGCTGGACGCGCTTTTCAGCTTCAACATCGCCATTTCGCTGGTGGTGCTGCTGGCGGTGATCTATGTGAAGCGGCCGCTGGACTTCACGATCTTCCCCATCATCCTGCTGATGACCACGATGCTGCGGCTGGCGCTGAACGTGGCCTCCACCCGCGTGATCCTGCTCAACGGCCAGAACGGCCACGATGCCGCCGGCAAGGTGATCGCGGCGTTCGGCGAGTTCGTGGTGGGCGGCAACTACGCGGTCGGCATCGTGGTGTTCGCCATCCTGACCATCATCAACTTCGTGGTCATCACCAAGGGTGCGGGCCGCATCGCCGAAGTCTCGGCGCGCTTCATCCTGGACGCGATGCCCGGCAAGCAGATGGCCATCGATGCCGACCTCAACGCCGGCGTACTGACCCGCGAAGAGGCCAAGGCACGCCGCGAGGAAGTCCGTGCGGAAGCCGACTTCTACGGCTCGATGGACGGCGCCAACAAGTTCATCCGCGGCGACGCCATCGCCGGCATCCTGATCCTGTTCATCAACCTCATCGGCGGGTTCGCCGTCGGCATGTTCCAGCACGGGATGCCGGCGGCCGAAGCGGCCTCGACCTATACCCTGCTGTCGATCGGCGACGGCCTGGTCGCCCAGCTGCCCGCCCTGCTGGTTTCTTCGGCGGTGGCGATGCTGGTCACCCGCGCTTCCCGTTCGGAAGACATGGGCCAGGCCGTGATGGGCCAGGCCTTCGGCCAGCACAAGGCGTTGGCCGTGGCGGCCGGCGTGCTGGGCCTGGTCGGGCTGGTGCCCGGCATGCCCAACGTCGCCTTTTTGACGCTGGCGGCCGGCATCGGCTTTCTGGCCTGGAAGATGTGGAAGCGGACCCAGCAGGGTCCGGACGCGGCGACCGGCGACGTGCCGGCCCTGCCCGGTCCCGGCGCACCCGACCGCAACGCCGAGCTGACCTGGGACGAACTGCGCCCGGTCGATCCACTGGGCCTGGAAGTCGGCTACCGGCTGATCCCGCTGGTCGACAAGCAGCAGGGCGGCGAGCTGATGTCGCGCATCAAGGCGGTGCGCCGCAAGCTGACGCAGGACCTGGGTTTCCTGATACCGCCGGTGCATATCCGCGACAACCTGGAACTGCCATCCAACGGCTATCGCCTGCTGGTGCACGGCGTGCCGGTGGCGTCGGCGGAGATCCATCCCGACCGCGAGCTGGCGCTCGACCCGGGCGGCGCCTTCGGCACCATCGACGGCATCCCCGGCAAGGACCCGGCGTTCGGCCTGGACGCGGTCTGGATCCAGGCGCACCAGAAGGCCACCGCCGAATCGCTGGGCTACACGGTGGTCGATCCGGCCACGGTGATGGCCACCCACCTCTCTCACCTGGTGCGCGAACACGCGCCGGAACTGCTGGGCCACGAGGAAGTGCAGCAGTTGCTGGCGCAGCTGGGCCGCAGCGCGCCGAAGCTGGTCGAGGACCTCACCCCGAAGGCGCTGCCGCTGGCCACCGTGGTGCGCGTGCTGCAGAACCTGCTGATCGAACGCGTGCCGATCCGCCAGCTGCGCCGCATCGCCGAATCGCTGGTCGAATTCGCCCCGCAGAACACCGACCCGGCCGCGCTCACCGCCGCCGTGCGTACGTCGCTGGGCCGCTTCATCGTGCAGGAGATCTCCGGCATGGCGCCGGAACTGCCCGTCTATACCTTGGCGCCGAATCTGGAACGCGTCTTGCAGGACAGCACCCAGGGAACCGGCGCGGCGCTGGAACCGGGACTGGCCGAACGCCTGCACCAGAGCCTCGCCGACGTGGTGACCAAGCAGGAAGCCCGCAGCGAGCCTGCGGTGGTGCTGGTACCGGGAACGGTCCGCGCCGCCCTCGCCCGCCTGGTCCGCCACAGCGTCCCCTCGCTGTCGGTACTGGCCTACAGCGAGGTTCCCGAGGACAAGCGGTTGAAGCTGGTGGGAACAATCAGTTGAGAGCCGGGATTGGTGATTGGTGATTCGTGATTCGTGATTGGCAAAAGCGGGTCACTTCATTCGGAGAAGGCGGGAATGAGTCTGAAAGAAAAAGCCGATAGGCACCGACGAACAGGACGCCATCGTTCCGCCGCTGGTGCTGCCTTTGCCAATCACGAATCCCCAATCACGAATCACGGCTTCCGCCCATGAAAATCAAACGCTTCGTTGCCCCCGACATGCGCACCGCGTTCGCGATGGTGCGCCAGGAGCACGGCCCGGATGCGGTGATCCTGTCCAACCGGGTCACCGAGGATGGCGTCGAGATCGTCGCCGCCAGCAACTACGACGAAGCGCTGGTGCAGCGAACCCTGGACGCGATGCGCCCGGCGACGGCCACCACCGCTGCGCCGCTGCATCCGCTGCTCGATCCGGCACCGTCGGCGACCGCGCCAGCACTGTCGCCCGCCGAAGCCGCCGCCAGTTACTTCGCACGCCGCCAGCCGGCCGCTCCCGCCGCCCCGCGTGCGGAGACGGCAAAGCCTGCCGCCGCCGCGCCAGCCCCGGTCACGGCACCTGCTGCCATCGTCCCGCCGCGTGCGCCGGCACCGGCCAACGACATCCCGATGCCGGTCGTGCGCGACATCGCGCCGCTGCTGATCGAACCCGAATCCTTTGCCGCCAAGCTGGCGGCCTGCCTGCCTGCCTCGCCGGCCAATGAGCCCGTCGCCGCCATCGAACCGGTCGTGGCGTCGCGTCGCCCGGTCGCCGCGCGCGCCGAGGCCGACGACACCCTGGACCTGGAAGCCCTGCTGCCTTCCATCGCACCGCCGGTGTCGCTGCCGGAACCCGAACCCGCGCCGGTGGTCGCGCTGCACGCCACCCGCGCGCCGGTCGCCGCGACCGTGCCGGCGCCTGCGGCCGTCACCGTGCCGACACTGACCATCGTCGCCGACGATGCCGCGCAGGCCCGCGAGAGCGACGAGCAACTGGTGCAGATGCGCGGCGAGCTGTCCGCCATGCGCGAGATGATCGAGCGCGAGATGCACCGCCTCACCGACGAACGCCTGCGCGGTTCGCCGGTGCGCATGCAGGCGATGGAGCTGATGGAGGACTACGGCTTCGACGCCGGCATCACCCGCGACATCGCGCTGCAGATCCCCGCCGATACCGAACTGCATCGCGGCCGCGGCCTGATGCTGGGCCTGCTGTCGAAGAAGCTGCCGGTGCTCGACACCGACCTGCTGGATACCGGCGGCGTCATCGCGCTGGTCGGGCCGACCGGCGCCGGCAAGACCACCACCATCGCCAAGCTGGCCGCCTGCTTCGCGCAGCGCCACAACGCCCGCGACGTGGCGCTGGTCACCACCGACACGGTGCGCGTCGGCGGCCGCGAACAGCTGCACGGCTACGGCCGCCAGCTCGGCATCGCCGTGCACGAAGCCGACAGCGCACAGGCCCTGGCGCTGGTGCTGGAGCGCCTGCGCGACTACAAGCTGGTGCTGATCGACACCGCCGGCCTCGGCCAGCGCGATCGCAACCTGGTCGGCCAGCTCAACTGGCTGCGCGCCTCCGGCCAGGTGAAGACGTTGCTGTGCCTGCCCGCGAACTCGCACTTCTCCGACCTGGACGAAGTCGTCCGCCGCTTCAGCACCGTGCAGCCGCAAGGCGTGTTGCTGACCAAGCTGGACGAAACCGGTCGCCTGGGCAGCGCGCTGAGCGTGGTCGTCGACCATCAGCTGCCGATGACCTGGGTGACCGACGGCCAGCGCGTCCCCGACGATCTCCACCGCGCCAACAGCGCCCACCTCGTGCTGCGGCTGGACCAGCTGCGCCGCGAAGCCGACGAACCCTGCTCCACCGAGGCCACCCATGTCGCCTGATCAGACGCTGCAGACGAATCCCCGCAGCACCCCGCCATCGCCCGGCGCCTTCCATCCCGTGCGCGTCGTCGCCGTCACCGGCGGCAAGGGCGGCGTCGGCAAGACCAACGTGTCGGTGAACCTCGCCGTGTCACTGGCCGAGATGGGCAAGCGCACGCTGCTGATGGACGCCGACCTGGGCCTGGCCAATGTGGACGTGCTGCTCGGCCTGTCGCCGAAGTTCACCCTGGCCGACCTGATCGCCGGCCGCTGCGGGCTGGAGGACGTGCTGCTGGAAGGCCCCGAGGGCGTGCTGGTCGTACCGGCCTCGTCGGGGTTCCGCCACATGGCCGAACTGACCCCGGCCGAGCACGTCGGCCTGGTCAACGTGTTCTCCGAACTGCAGCGCGCCCTCGATTTCATGGTCGTCGACACCGCCGCCGGCATCAGCGACAGCGTGCTGACCTTCTGCCAGGCCGCGCAGGACACCGTGGTGGTGGTCTGCGACGAACCGGCCTCGATCACCGACGCCTACGCCCTGATCAAGGTGCTGGCGCGCGAACGCGGGCTGGACCGCGTGCACGTCGTCGCCAACATGGTCCGCGACCCCAACGAGGGCCGGAAGCTGTACGAAAAACTCGCCCGCGTCTGCGAACGCTTCCTCGGCGACGTCGCCCTGCACTACCTCGGTGCGGTGCCACAGGACGACTGGCTGCGCCGTGCCGTGCAGCGCCAGCAACCCGTCGTGAAGGCCTACCCGGGCAGCCCGTCCGCCCGCGCCATCACCGAGATCGCGCGCACCACGGCCCGCTGGCAACCGCCGGTCGGCGCGCGCGGCAACGTGGAATTCTTCGTCGAGCGCCTGATCCAGCGCGGGGTGGCCGCATGAACACCGCCGCCGCCCAGTACCGCGCGGTGCAGCGCGCCAGCGCGAACGACTTCGTCACCCAGCACGCCGACCTCGTCCGCCGCATCGCCCACCACCTGGCCGCGCGCCTGCCCGCCAGCGTGGAGATCGACGACCTGATCCAGGCCGGCATGATCGGCCTGCTCGAAGCCTCGCGGAGCTACGATTCGGAACAGGGCGCGTCGTTCGAGACCTACGCGTCCATCCGCATCCGCGGCTCCATGATCGACGAGATCCGCCGCGGCGACTGGGTCCCGCGCTCGGTCCACCGCCGTGCCCGCCAGGCGGCCGCCACCGTGCGCGAGATCGAACAGCGCACCGGCCGTGCCGCCATCGCCACCGAAGTGGCCAGCGCCATGGAGATTCCGCTGCCGGAATACCTGCGGCTGATGGAAGACGCCGCGCGCGGCCAGGTGCTGAGCCTGGAGTCGCACATCGACGACCACGGCGAGCCGAACACCACCCGCACCGGCGGCCCGTCGCCGCAGCAGCACCTGGAGCGCAGCGAGTTCCGCCAGCAACTGGTCAAGTGCATCGGCCAGTTGCCGGAACGCGAACAGCTGGTGCTGTCGATGTACTACGAGCAGGAACTCAACCTGAAGGAAATCGGCGCGGTGCTGGGCGTCAGCGAATCGCGCGTCTGCCAGATCCATGGCCAGGCGATGGTGCGCCTGCGCGGCCGCCTGCAGGTGTTCGAGAAGGCGGATGCCGGTCTGGGAGACGACGAGTGATGGGGCCGGGAATGGGGAATGGGGAATAGGGAATGGCGCGCTGCGTTGTCCGCAGGTCCGCGTTCCTTCGGACGCAACAACACCGCTCCCCGTTCGCGATTCCTCATTCCCTGTTCCCTATTCCCGGTTCCCTGGCCTCAACCTTTCCCGCCCCCGGCCGATATCCCCACCAGTCCCACCGTCCACGCACCACCGGAGCACCCGTGACCAACAAGAACATGCGCATCCTGATCGTGGACGATTTCTCCACCATGCGCCGCATCATCAAGAACCTGCTCAACGACCTCGGCTACACCAATACGGCCGAGGCCGACGACGGCAATACCGCGCTGGTCGCGCTGGCGCAGGGCAGCTTCGATTTCGTGGTCACCGACTGGAACATGCCCGGCATGACCGGCATCGAGCTGCTGAAGGCCATCCGTGCCGACGACCGCTTCAAGACGCTGCCGGTGCTGATGGTGACCGCCGAGGCCAAGCGCGAGCAGATCATCGAAGCGGCGCAGAACGGCGTGAACGGCTACATCATCAAGCCGTTCACCGCGCAGACGCTGGAAGAGAAGCTGGGCAAGATCTTCGAACGCCTCGGGGCGGCCGCCTGATGAACGCCGTCGCCGAGGCAGGCAGTGCACGCGCGGCCCTCGTGGAAAAATTGCAGTTCGCACTCGACGCGCTGGAACAGGGCGACGAGGCCGGCTGGCGCCGCGAGCTGGATGCCATCGCCGCCTGGCGCACGCAGCCGATGATGCAGGGCCTGGGCCGCTTGGCCCGCGAACTCGCGCAGACGCTGGGCGAACTGCCGCCGACCGATGCAGGCGAACTCGACGATGCCTGCTCACGCCTGGACCACGTGGTCGAAATGACCGAGCAGGCCAGCCACAAGACGCTGGACCTGGCCGAGCAGTGCCGCGGCTATGCCACCGAACTGAAGGGCACCGACCTGTCGCCGGCCCAGGCCGCGCTGGTGGACCGCATCGGCAAGGGCCTGTCCGAGATGGCATTGGCGCAGAGCTACCAGGACCTCACCGGCCAGATCATCCGCCGCGTGGCCGGCATCGTGCGCCGCGTGCACGAAGGCTTCGGCGCGCTCGGCATCCCGCCGCCGGAAAAAAACCGCGACAAGGGTTCAGAACTCGCCGGCCCGGCCGTTGCTGGTCTTGACCGCAACGCATTTTCGCAGGGCGACGCCGACGACCTGCTGTCCGGCCTGGGGCTGTAGCCCCGGGGGACGCGCGCTGCGGAACCGGAGACCCGCCATGTCCGCCGCTGCCGCCCGCCGTTCCCGCCATCCCCTCGTCCTGCTGTTCGTCGGCTCGCTGCTGGTCTGCGATGTCGTGCTCGGGCGCTTCCTGCGCCGCCGCCACGTCCGCGCGATGCAGTTGCTCGATTCCTCCCGCTGATCGCCCGCACCGGTACCCGTCCCGCCCATGTCCGCCGTCACCCCAGAAATCGCCGCCGACTTCCTGATCGAAGCCCAGGAAATCCTCGACCGGCTCGGCGAACAGCTGGTCACGCTGGAACACGATCCATCCGACAGCGGGCAGCTCAACGCGGTGTTCCGCGGCTTCCACACGCTGAAGGGCGGCGCCGGCTTCCTCGGCATCCAGGCGATGGTCAACCTCTGCCATGCGGCCGAAGAGACGCTCGGGCTGGTGCGCGCTGGCAAGGCCACGCTGGAACCGCAGCACTTCGACGCCGCCCAGCAGTCGCTGGACTGGCTGCAGCAGATGCTTGACGCCGTCGGCGCCGGCGAAGACCCGCCGCATGCGCCGCAGGCATTGATCGAACAGTTCGACGTGCAGGGCGATACCTCCTCGCCCGCCCCCCGCGTCGCCGCCATCGCCAGCCCGGCCGCGTCGGGCGACGACATGATCGGCGACGACGAATTTGAAGCGCTGCTCGACCAGTTGCATGGCGGCGGCGCGCCCACCAGCGTCACGCCACCGCCGCCACGCACCGTGCACGCGCCTTCGCCCCCGCCAGCGAAACCCGCTGCGCCGAAGCTGGCGGCCAAGGCCGGCGGTGAAGCCGAGCAGACCATCCGCGTGGACACCAAGCGGCTGGACGCCATCGTCAACCTGGTCGGCGAACTGGTGCTGTCGCGCAACCGCCTGAAGACCCTGCGCGCGCGCATCCGCGACGAAGAACTCGACCGCGCGGTCAGCAGCCTGGACATCGCCACCGCACGCCTGCAGACCGCCGTCATGCGCACGCGCATGCAACCGGTCGGCAAGGTGTTCTCGCGCTTCCCCAAGGTGGCGCGCGACGTCGCCCGCCAGTTGCAGAAGGAAGTCGACCTGGAACTGGTCGGCGCCGATACCGAACTCGACCGCAACCTGGTGGAAGCGCTCGCCGATCCGCTGGTGCACCTGGTGCGCAACGCGATCGACCACGGCGTGGAAGTTCCGTCGTTGCGCGAGGCCTGCAGCAAGCCGCGCGCCGGCCACGTGCGACTGTCGGCGCAGCAGGAAGGCGACTTCGTCACCATCGAGATCCGCGACGACGGTGCCGGCATCGACCCCGAGCGCCTGCGCGCCAAGGCACTGGAAAAAGGCCTGATCGATCCCGAGGCCGCCGCCCGCCTGACCCACGACGAATGCCTGCAGCTGATCTTCCTGCCCGGTTTCTCCACCAAGGCCGAGGTCACCGACATCTCCGGCCGCGGCGTCGGCATGGACGTGGTGCAGTCGCGCATCCGCGAACTCAGCGGACAGATCACCATCCATTCCGACGTCGGCCGCGGCAGCCGTTTCGTCATCCGCGTGCCGCTGACACTGGCCATCCTGCCGACGCTGCTGGTGCAGGCCGGCGAACCGGTCTACGCCCTGCCGCTGGCGCGCGTGATGGAAGTGCTGCATGCGCCTTCGGAAAGCCTGCGCTGGTTCGACGGCCAGGCCGTGCTCGACCGGCAGAGCCACACGTTGCCGCTGGTCGATCTTCGCCAGTGGTTGCGCGTGGACCCGGTGATGGCGCCGCTGCTCACCATCGTCGTGCTGCAGATGGGCGAGCAACGCTTCGGCCTGATCGTCGACCAGGTCCGCGGCCGCGAGGAAGTCGTCATCAAGCCGCTGCCACGTGCCGTGCGCGGCCTGCCCGGCTACGCCGGCGCCACCCTGATCGGCGACGGCCGCATGGCACTGATCCTCGACGTGGACGGACTGCGCGCGACGGCGTGAAGCGATGGCGGTCTGTGGGACCCGGGCTGTTGTGGGAGCGACGTAAGTCGCGATGGCCGCGAGACGCAATAGGACCGTGTCTCGATGCCCGAAGAAAAGAGCTCGCGACTTACGTCGCTCCCACAACGACAAAGAGCCGGGTGTGACCCCGGTCGCGACTCACGTCGCTCCTGCAGGGGCTTCACCTCAAGTCCAACTGAACCGGGCCGATAGATCAGCACATGGACATCTTCAGCCTCATCGGACTCCTGCTGGCGCTGGTCGCCCTGGTGGGCGGCAGCATCCTCAAGGGCGCAGGCCTGTCGTCGCTGTGGTCGTCGGCGGCGTTCGTCATCGTCATCCTCGGCACCATCGCCGCGATCCTGGTGCACACGCCGCCGCCGGTGTTCAAGCGTGCGATTTCCATCGCGCGCTGGGTGATCCGGCCGCCAGGCAACGAAGGCGATGCGCTGGTCGCGCAGATCGTCGAGTGGAGCAACATCGCGCGCAAGCAGGGACTGCTCGGGCTGGAGCCGCTGGTCAACCAGCAGGAAGACCCGTTCCTGAAGAAAGGCCTGCAGATGCTGGTCGATGGCGTGGAGCCGGAATCCATCCGCCACATGATGGAGATCGACCTCAACGGCCAGGAGCACCAGGACCTCGCCGCCGCCAAGGTATTCGAGGCGATGGGCGTCTATGCGCCCACGCTGGGAATCATCGGCGCGGTGTTCGGCCTGATCGCGGTGATGAAGAACCTCGCCGACCCCAGCAAGCTGGGGCACGGCATCGCCGCCGCCTTCACCGCGACCATCTACGGCATCGCGTCGGCCAACCTGTTCTTCCTGCCGGTCGCCAGCAAGCTGAAGAGCGTGATCGGCAGCCGCAGCCGCGAGCAGGAAATGATCATCGAAGGCCTGATCGCCATCGCGCAGGGCGAGAACCCGCGCAACATCGAGGCCAAGCTGGCCGGCTTCCTGCACTGAGCCGGGACGACGTCGATGGCACGCCGCAGGAAGCACGAAGACCACGTCAACCACGAGGCCTGGGCGATTCCCTATGCCGACCTGATGACGCTGCTGCTGGCCTTCTTCGTGGTGATGTACGCCATCTCCACCGTCAATGAAGGCAAGTACCGGGTGGTGGCCGATTCGCTGACCGCCGCGTTCGGCGGCGCACCGCGCACCATCAACCCGGTGCAGGTCGGCAACCACCAGTTGCAGGGCGCCGATTTCGACCGCCCGTCACCCATCAAGTCCGGCGCCAAGAAGGGGCCGTCCGCGCCTTCGCCTTCGCCCAACGTCACGCTGCTGGCGGCGATGGCCTCGCAGATGAACATGTCGCTCGATGCCAACGGCCTGCAGGCCGCGCAGGGCGAGCTCAAGCGCATCGCCGACGACCTGGAACGCGCGCTGGCGCCGCTGATCGACGAGAAGCTGGTGACCATCAAGCGCTCGGCGCTGTGGCTGGAAGTGCAGATCAACAGCGACATCCTGTTCGCCACCGGCTCGGCGGCGCTTGATCCGCAGGCGCAGGAAACCGTCGGCAAGCTGGCCGCGGTGCTGGCCGACGTGCCCAACTCGGTGCGCGTGGAGGGGTATACCGACGATCGTCCGATCCGCACGGCGCAGTTCCCTTCCAACTGGGAACTGTCGTCGGCGCGCGCCGCCAGCGTGGTGCACCTGTTCGTGCGCGACGGGATTCCGCCGGAGCGGCTGGCGATGATCGGCTACGGCGAGTTCCGCCCGATCTCCGACAACGCCACGCAGGAGGGCCGCAACGCCAACCGCCGCGTGCTGCTGATCATCCTCGCCAGCCCCACCGCTCCGGCACCGGACTTGCATGCGCAGGAGCAGGCCGTCGCTCCGCCGTCAGTGATCTCGCTGCCGCCATTGCCGGCCCACGCCGCGTCGCCCATGCCCGGAGCGCCGCCGGCGCCCCAGGTCCATGAAGGAGTCCAGTGATGCGCGTGTGGGCAATCGCCAACCAGAAAGGCGGCGTCGGCAAGACCACCACCACCCTCGCCCTCGGGCGCGGCCTGGCCATGCGCGGCCATCGCGTGCTGCTCATCGACCTGGACCCGCATGCGTCGCTGACGCGCGCGTTCGGCGTCGCCACCGATCCGCAGCCGACCGGCGTGCTGGACCTGTTCGACGAGCCGCCGCCCACGCTCGCCAGCGTGGCCCGCGCCACCGAGATCGAGAACCTCTCCTTCGTCGCCGCGCAGACGCCGCTGGCCACGCTGGAGCGCCGCAGCGCCACCCAGCCCGGACTCGGCCTGGCCCTGTCCAACGCGCTGGCGCGCGGTGGCCACGCCTGGGACCACGTGCTGTTCGACTGCCCGCCCACGCTGGGCCTGCTGATGGTCAATGCCCTGGCCGCGGCCGACCACGTCATCATCCCGACGCAGACCGAACCGCTGGCGCTGCACGGCCTGAAAGGCATGTGCCGCACCGCGGAGATGATCCAGCGCTCGCGCCACCGCGTGTTGCCCGTGTCGATCCTGCCCACGCTGCACGACAAGCGCACCCGCACCGGGGCCGAGACGCTCAAGGCGATGCAGGACGAATACGGCGAGCGCGTCTGGAACGACGCCATCCCCAACGACACCCGCATCTGCAGTGTCGACGCGCTGACCCGGTCCAGCCCCGCCGCGCAGTATCCCGGCCGCGGTCTGTCGGCTTACCGCCGCGCGCTCGACTGGCTGCTGCTGACCGAAGCCCGCGACACGGAGCAGGCCGCATGAATACCCCCGCCGTCCTCGACGACTACCTGCTCGACCTGCTCGGCGATGTCGCCGCGCCGACCGTGCAGGCCGCCGAGCCGGCGATGGCGGCCACGCCGGTATCCGAACCGGAACCCGCCACGGTTCCGGCACCCGTCCTGGCCGTGGCGCCCGTGCGCGCCGGCGGCGAAGCCGACCTGATCAGCGACGACGAATTCGAAGCCCTGCTCGACACCTTGCATGGCGACGGCGCGCCGACTGCGGTCGTGGCCGCGCCTGCGCCTCCGGCGGCGGCACCCGCCCTCGCCGTCGCACCGGTTCGTCCCGGCGCCGGTGGCGACCTGATCAGCGATGACGAATTCGAAGCCCTGCTCGACGACCTGCACGGCGGTGCCGCGCCGACGTCGCGCGTCACGGCACCTGCGGCGGCACCGGCACCGGCCGTGCCGCCGTCGATGCCCGCCGCTCCCTTGCCCTACGCTGCCGTGCCGCTGCCGGCGAAGCCCTTCCTGCAAGCACAGGTCGACACCGGCGAACGTCGTCGCGCCACCGAGCGCAAGACCCGCTGGCTGCGCCTGCGCTGCGACCAGCAGCACTACGCGCTGGAACTGCTGAAGGTGCAGGAAGTGGTTCGCCCGGCCATCCTGCTGCCATTGCGCGGCGCGGCGCCGCACATGCTGGGCGTGATGAACCTGCGCGGCCAGGTGGTGCCGGTGATCGACATGGGCCTGTACCTGGGCCGCCGCGCGATCGAGGTCGATGCCGTTACCCGCATCGTAGTGCTGGAGGAGCACGGTGAAACCCTCGGCCTGCGCGTGACGGCCGTCGAAGACGTCGCCAACCTCACTGACCAGCAGATCGAATCGCCCGACAACGCCCGCGTGGGCCGCATCGCCAACCCGCTGTTCCGCGGCGTGGCACGCCTCAACGAGTGCGCGGTGATCCTGCTGGACGCCTCGCAGATCCTGCAGTGAGGCCGGGCGCGAGGGGACAGAAATGAGGTCAGGCCGCGCCTGCTTCCGCTCACGCCTCACGTCTCCCCAGTCGCGCCCCGCATTTCCCCAACGCCGTCACACATTCACACCCGTCCCTCAAGAGCCGACCTCGTGCGCCGATACCTCACCAGAGCCGCCTTTCCGGAGACACGATGAGCGCTGTGCCATTGGGTGACGACCTCGGTATCGAGGCCGCCACCGACCTCAAGCAGCACCTGGCCCCGCATGTCGCGCAGCCCGGACCGCTGGCGCTGGACGCCGGCACCGTGCAGCGCGTGCATACCGCCAGCCTGCAGGTGCTGTGCAGCTTCGTGCGCCAGCGCGAGCAGGCCGGCCTGGCCACCGATTTCAGTGCGGTCAGCCAGAGCTTCCGCGACGCCGCGCGGCTGCTCGGCATCGCGCCGCAGCTCGGCCTGGCCAACGACAACGAACACAACACGCAACAAGTGGAGAACGCCGCATGAGCGCACGCATTCTGGTAGTGGACGATTCGGCCTCGATGCGACAGATGGTCGCCTTCGCCCTGAGCTCGGCGGGTTTCGCGGTGGATGAGGCCGAGGACGGCCAGGTCGCGCTGGGGCGCGCGCAGGGCCAGAAGTTCAATGCCGTGGTCACCGACGTCAACATGCCCAACATGGACGGCATCTCGCTGATCCGCGCGTTGCGCGGCCTGCCGGACTACAAGTTCACGCCCATGCTGATGCTGACCACCGAATCGGCCGCCGACAAGAAGGCCGAAGGCAAGGCCGCCGGCGCCACCGGCTGGCTGGTCAAGCCGTTCAACCCGGAACAACTGGTCGCCACCGTCCAGAAAGTCCTGGGCTGATCGCCCACCTCCTCCGCTTCCCTTCCGACCGCACCAGGGCACCGTCGCCATGAACATGGACATGCAGCGCTTCCACGCCACGTTCTTCGAGGAAAGCCGCGAAGGGCTGGAAGCCATGGAAGCCGGCCTGCTGTCGCTGGAACAGGGCAACCGCGACGGCGACCTGATCAATTCCATCTTCCGCGCCGCGCACTCCATCAAGGGCGGCTCGGCGACGTTCGGCTTCGACGCCATCGCCGGCATGACCCACGTGCTGGAAACGCTACTGGACGAACTGCGTGCCGGCCAGCGCGCCGTCAGCCCGCCCGCGGTCGATGCGATGCTCGCCTCGGTCGACGTGCTGCGTGCGCTGCTGGCCGAAGCCGAACACGGCACGCCGGCCGATCCCGCCGCTGTGCAGGCCATGAAGGACCGCCTGAACGCGGTGCTGTCCGGCCAGGACGCCCCCGCCGCCGCCGCGCCTGTGGCCGCAGCGGTCGCCGATGCCGAACCCGACGGCTGGAAGATCGGCTTCACACCGGCGCCGTCGCTGTTCATGAGCGGCAACGATCCGCTGCGCATCCTGCGCGAGCTGGAACACCTCGGCCCGCTGGAAATCGCGTGCCGCATGGAGCGCCTGCCCGGCTTCGAACAGATCGATCCGCTGGAAGCCTACCTGGCGTGGGATCTCGGCCTGATCGGCAAGGTACCGCGCAGTGCGGTGGACGACGTGTTCGCGTGGGTCGTCGACGACTGCGAACTCGACATCCAGCCGATGCAGCGCAACGCGGTGCCGGTCGAAGCCGCCGCCGTCGCCGCACAACCGGTCGCCGCCATTGCCGCCAGCGGCACGCAGGCGCCTGCCGCAGCGGCACCCGCCGCCAACGATGCCGCCGAAACCTCCATCCGCGTCAGCGTCGACAAGATCGACGGGCTGATCAACCTGGTCGGCGAACTCGTCATCACCCAGGCCATGCTGAAGCAGGTGTCCGGCCTGATCGACCAGGCCCAGTGCGAGCGCCTGTTCGCCGGCCTCGACCTGCTGGAGCGCAACACGCGCGACCTGCAGGAAGCCGTCATCGGCGTGCGCATGCTGCCGGTGGACGCCGTGTTCCGCCGCTTCCCGCGCCTGGTCCGCGACCTGTCCGCGCGCCTCGGCAAGCAGGTGCGCCTGCGCACCATCGGCGAAGGCACCGAACTGGACAAGGGCCTGATCGAACGCATCGCCGATCCGCTGGTGCACCTGGTGCGCAATTCGATCGACCATGGCCTGGAAATGCCCGATGTGCGCACGCAGGCCGGCAAGGACGAAACCGGCACGATCACGCTGGCGGCCTCGCACCAGGGCGGCCACATCGTCATCGAAGTCAGCGACGACGGCCGCGGCCTCAACCGCGACCGCATCCTCGCCAAGGCGGCCGAGCGCGGCCTCGCCGTGCCGGAGAATCCCACCGACGCGCAGGTGTGGGACCTGATCTTCCAGCCGGGCTTCTCCACCGCCGAAGCCGTCACCGACCTGTCGGGCCGCGGCGTCGGCATGGACGTGGTCCGCCGCAACATCCAGGCACTGGGCGGCGAAGTGCAGCTCGAAAGCGCCGCCGGCCAGGGCACCCGCGTGGTGATCCGCCTGCCGCTGACGCTGGCCATCCTCGATGGCATGGCCGTCTCGGTCGGCGAGGAAACGCTGATCCTGCCGCTGACCTACGTGCTGGAAGCGCTGCAACCGCAGGCCGAAGACGTGCGCACCGTGGGCGGCGAAGGCCGCGTGCTGCGCGTGCGCGGCGAGTACCTGCCGATCGTCGCGCTGAACCAGTACTACCGCTACGGCGACAACCGCAACGCCGACCCGCTCGTCGTGGTGGTGGAAGCCGATGGCCAGAAGCTCGCGCTGGAAGTCGACGAACTGATCGGCCAGCAGCAGGTCGTGGTGAAGAACCTGGAAAACAACTACCGCCGCATCGAAGGCATTTCCGGCGCCACCATTCTCGGCGATGGCCGCGTCGCGCTGATCGTCGATGTCGGTGGCCTGGTGCGTGCGCGCCGGATGCAGCAGGCCGCCTGACCCTTCTCTTCGCGCTGTCGCGGATGCGTCGCCCCACGCGGGCGACGTCCGGTGGCGCGCGCCCTACACTATCGGCACCCGCATGAAGCTCGTTCTCTCCACCCTCGCCCTCTCCCTGCTGGCCGTGCATGCCGGCGCCCGTGCCGACGACGGCGCTGCCAGGGCCACCGCGTGGCCGCCGAAGATCGCCTTCGCCGGTGGCACCGAGCTGAGCCTCGGCGGCAACCTGCAATACGACCTCAACCGCTTTTCCGGCGACGGCTACAACGGCGCCGACCTGCAGGACGACGACGCCTGGCGGCGACAGGAACTCGGCCTGACCCTGCGCAAGAAGGGTGTCTACGACCTCGGCGTGACCTACGATTTCCATGCCAGGAGCTGGAACGACGTGGCGTTGCGCGTGGAGACCAAGGCCCTGCTCGGACGTGACCTCGGCAAGCTGCGCATCGGCCAGATGAAGGTGCCGCTGGGCTTCGAGGGCAACACCGCCACGCGCGCCGTCAGCTTCCTGGAAAGCGCGCTGCCGACGCAGGCGTTCTACGAGAACCGCCGCAGCGGCATCGACTGGGCGTTCGAGCGCGAGCGCTACATCGTCAACGCGGGCTACTTCTTCGAATCGGACCTGCTTGGCAACAACAAGGGCGACACCGCCGCGCTGCGCCTCGCATGGACGCCACGCAAGGCGGCAGGCGACGTGCTGCACCTGGGCATCGCCGGGGCGCAGGAGCGGCCGGACAGCGAGGTCAACGGCCTGGGCGTCACCGTGCATCCCAGCGTGCGATGGCGCGCCCGTCCGGAAGCCGCGCTTACCAGCGTGCGCCTGGTGGATTCCGGAACCCTGACACGGGTGGAGCGCATCGACCGCACCGGCCTGGAAGCGCTGTGGATCCATGGCCCGTGGTCGCTGCAGGGCGAATACCTGCGGCAGGAGACCACACGCGAGCCGGGCTTGCCGTCGTATTCGGCCGATGGCGGCTACGTGTTCGCCAGTTGGCTGGCGACCGGGGAATCGCGCGGTTACAGCGGCGGCAACGTCGCCAACCCCAGGCCCAAAGGAAAGCACGGCGCGCTGGAGCTGCTGGCCCGCTACAGCCGCATCGACCTGGACAGCGACGGCATCGCCGGCGGCCGCGAACACAACTGGACGCTCGGCGCCAACTGGTACCTGACGCCGTACTTCAAGGTCCAGGCCAACGTCGTGAAGACGGATGCCACGCGCGGGTTGTTCTCCGCCGACCCGACCGTGTTCCAACTGCGCGCACAGATGCATTTCTGATCGTTTCAGCCCCCTGGCGCGCGACGCGTCACGATTTGCGCGCGCTCGCGGCACCAGTTTCGCCACTCGGCCCGCCTTTCTGCCGAACGGTTGTAAAGAAGCCGTCACAAGCGCCGCTACCCCGTTGCAGACGTCGCGCCGTTGCGATGCGAGCCCTCCGGATTCAAGGCTATCCGGGAGACTCGGCCCACGGTCCGTGATGTCCGCCGCCTGCGCGCTTCTGTTGCTCTATCGGAGAACTCCCGGATGAACTGGTTCCAGAACCTTCCCATCGCCCGCAAGCTGGCGCTGGCCTTCACCGTCACCACCGCCCTGACGCTGCTGCTTGGCGGCTTCTCGCTGTGGCGCCTGAATGTCAGCGACACGCAGATCGGCGACATCAACGAAAACTGGATGCCGGCCGTGCAGCACCTTGGCGAGATGCGCGTGCAACTGGGCGAATTCCGCGCCTACGAGCAGGCCCAGCTGACCAAGCAGGGCGATGCAGCGGAAATCGCCGACTACGACAAGCGGCTGGCCGATACCCGCAAGCTGATCGAGGCATCGGAAGCGGCCTACAACGCCATTCCGGCCGAGTCCTCGCCCGAGGAACTGGCGCTCTACGGGAGGGTGAAAGCCTCGCGGGCCGCCTACTTCGAAGCGCACGACCGCATCGCCGCCGCCGTGGCGGCCGACGATTTCGCGGCCGCGCAGGCCGTCTCCGGCAGCGAATCGCGCAAGTTGCGGCGCGAATTGTTCGAGCACCTGAAGGCGCTCTCGCAGTACAACGTGGACAACCTGGCCGAAGACGTCGCCGCGTCCGAGCGCGCTCACCAGCGCACGGTCGCCACGATGGTGACGGGCCTGGCTCTGGTGCTGGCGTTGGCGGGGCTGCTGGGCTGGTCGATCACGCGGTCGATCGTGAAGCCGGTGGGCGAAGCCGTGCGTGTGGCGAACGATGTCGCCGCCGGCAAGCTGGACGGCAAGATCTATACCTCGCGCAAGGACGAAGTCGGACAGTTGCTGGCCGCCATGCAGCGCATGCAACGGCAGGTCGTATCGCTGATCGAGGCGCTGGCCGAGATGACGCGGCGCCACGACGAAGGCCAGATCAGCTTCCGCATCGACGACAGCAACTTCCCCGGCGACTATGGCCGCATGGTGCGCGACACCAACATGCTGGTCGCCCAGCATATCGGCGTGAAAATGCGCGTGGTCGACGTGATGCGCCGTTATGCAGTGGGCGATCTGTCGGTGGACATGGACCGCCTGCCGGGCGAGAAGGCTGTCATCACCGATGCCATGGACATATGCAAGGCTAACCTGTCCGCCATCAACGGCGACATCCAGCGCCTGGCGTCGGCCGCCGCCGCAGGCGACTTCTCCCTGCGTGGCGATGCGGACAAGTACGAGCACGACTTCCGTGACATGGTGCAAACGCTGAACCGGCTGATGGAGACCACCGACGGCAATCTCGGCGACGTCTCCGCCCTGTTGCGGGCGATCGCCCGCGGCGACCTGACGGCACGCATGGAAGGCGACTTCCACGGCGTGTTCGCCACCATGCGCGACGATGCCGATGCCACGGTCACCCAGCTGACAGAGATCGTGGGCGGCATCCAGATCGCGGCACTGAGCATCAACACCGCCGCCGGCGAGATCGCCTCCGGCAACAACGACCTCTCCCGCCGTACCGAACAGCAGGCCGCCAACCTGGAAGAAACCGCCGCCTCGATGGAGGAACTGACCTCCACCGTGCGCCAGAACGCCGAGTCGGCCCGCCAGGCCAACCAGCTCGCCATCGGCGCCGCGTCCGTTGCTTCGCAGGGCGGCGACGTGGTCGGCAAGGTCGTTACGACCATGACCGACATCGAACAGTCGTCGAAGAAGATCGCCGAGATCATCTCGGTCATCGATGGCATCGCCTTCCAGACCAATATCCTGGCGCTCAACGCGGCGGTGGAAGCGGCGCGTGCCGGTGAGCAGGGTCGCGGCTTCGCCGTGGTCGCCTCGGAAGTGCGCACGCTGGCGCAGCGCAGCGCCAACGCCGCCAAGGAGATCAAGGGCCTGATCGAAACCTCGGTGGACAAGGTGGCCGATGGTTCGGCGCTGGTGAACCAGGCCGGCGCGACCATGGCCGAGATCGTCGCCAGCGTGCAGCGCGTGACCGACATCATGGCCGAGATCTCCGCGGCCTCGCAGGAGCAGAGCGCCGGCATCGAACAGGTCAACCAGACCATCACCCAGATGGACGAAGCGACCCAGCAGAACGCCGCGCTGGTGGAGGAAGCCACCGCTGCCGCACGTTCGATGGAAGAGCAGGCCCAATCGCTTACCGAGTCGGTATCGGTGTTCAAGCTGCAGGCAACCGCCACGGCTGCACCTGCACGCAACGCGGTGGCAGTCGCCCACGTCGCCCCCGCCGCAGCGAAGCCCCGACCCGCGCCGCGATCGGTCGCACGCAAGCCGGCCACGCGCGCACCGGAACCGGCGCTCGCCGACGGCGACTGGCAGGAGTTCTAGACGGCCGTCCGTTCCGACGGCGGCTCCCCGCTCAAAGACGGCCCGGCGATGTCCGGGCCGTTTGCTTTCCCGCGACTTACGCACCGGCTGGCGTTATTCAAGTTACTGATGGAAAGGGAAAAATGTGAGTCAAGCGCAGGCCACTTCGCGCCGATAGCTAGGGAGCCACCGGCCCGATGACGGACCGGATCCACATCAACCTGGTGACTCTCCATGTCTCACGCACGTTGCGTCCTGCCGCTGTTCCTTTCCGCCGCCGCGATCGCCGGTGCGCAGGCCGCCGAGCCCATCGCCACCGATCGTCCCGACTTCGTCGAATCCAGCCAGACCGTCGGTGCGCACCGTGTCCAGATCGAAACCAGCGTCGCGTGGGAGAAGGACAGCGACGCGCGCACGTTCGCCACCCCCACCCTGCTCCGCCTCGGCGTCTCCGAACATTGGGAACTCCGCCTGGAAGGCGACGGCTGGTTGCGCAGTGCTGCGGCCGGCGAGCGTGAGCGCGGCATGGCCGATATCTCGGTCGGTGCCAAGTACCACGTCGCCGGCTCCGGCGAACGCGGACCGTCGCTGGCCTGGCTGGTGCACGCCGATCTGCCCAGCGGCGACCGCGCTTTCCGCGGCCATGGCGTGCGTCCGTCGGTGCGCCTTGTCGCCGAGTGGGAACTGGCCGACGACTATTCCCTCGGCGTAATGCCCGGACTGGTGCGCGAAAGCGACGACGAGGGCCGTCGCTATACCGCAGGCATCCTCGGCGTGGTCGTCGGCAAGGCATGGACGGACCGGTTCCGTACCTTCGCCGAGGTCGCCCTCCCGCAGATCGCACGCGCCGAGGATGGCGGCACCGTCGCCACGCTGGACCTGGGAGGCGCCTGGCTGCTCAACGACGACGTGCAGCTCGACCTGGCCTATGGCGCCGGCCTCAACCACCGCACGCCCGACCACGCCGTGACCGTCGGCGTGTCGGCGCGCTTCTGACCGTCGCCGCCCTGACCGGACAACCGCCATGAAGACCACCCACATGCTCGCCACGCTGATTTCCGCCGCCCTGCTGGGGCTGGTGGCGATGGGCGTGATCGGCCACCTCGGCCAGCGCGACCTGCTGACGTCGCTGGAAGACCAGAACGCCAGCGCACGATCGCTTCGCCACCACATGCAGGCCGACATGATGCACGACGCGCTGCGCGGCGACGTGCTGGCGGCGATGCTCGCCGGACGCCAGGAGGACACCGCCGGCATCGCCGCCGCGCGCCAGGCCTGGCAGGAGCACGCCGCCACGTTCCGTGAGGCGATCGCCGCCAATGCACAGGCGAGGCTGCACCTCGATGCCGCCACCGCCAGGACGATGCAGGAGATCGGCCCGGCGCTCGATGGCTACATCGGCCACGCCGGCACCGTGATCGGCCAGGTCGAAGACCGCGCCGCCACCGTCGACCAGACCTATGCCAACTTCATCGCCAGCTTCGAGGATCTCGAAACACGGATGGCGGCCATCAGCGACGGCATCATGGCCGCCGATCGGCTCGCGCATGACGAGGCGGATGCCCGTGCGGCCGGCGTGGCGCGCCGGCAGTGGCTCAGCGCGGTGCTCGCCATTCTGGCGCTGTCCATGCTGGGCGCATGGATCGCACGCGCATTGCGTCGCCTACTCGGCGGCGAGCCGGCCGATGTGGCCGATATCGCCCGCCGCATCGCCGCCGGCGACTTCAGCCGGACCGTCGCGCTGCGGGACGGCGATCGCGGCAGCCTGGCGCACAGCATGCAGCAGGTGCAGGAACAGGTGCAGGCGGTGATCCTGGCGCAGCGCCACATGGCGGAACGCCACGAACAGGGCACGATCAGCTTCCGCATGGATGAAGCCGCCTTTCCCGGCGACTACGGGCACATGGTGCACGACACCAATGCGCTGGTGGCCGCGCATGTCGACGTGAAGACGCGGCTGGTCGAGTTGATGCAGCGTTATGCCGTCGGCGACCTGTCGGACGACATGGATCGCCTGCCGGGCGAAAAGGCCGTGATCACCGAGGCGATGGACATGTGCAAGGCCAACCTGTCGGCGATCAATGGCGACATCAAGCGCCTGGCCGCGGCGGCAGCCGAAGGCGACTTCTCCCAGCGTGGCGACGTGGCGCGGTACCGCCATGATTTCCGCGAGATGATCGCCAGTGTGAACGCACTGATGGAAAGCGCGCATGACAACCTGGGCAAGGTCTCCGCGCTGCTGCAGGCGATCGCCCGCGGCGACCTGACGGCGCGCATGGAAGGCGACTTCCATGGCGTGTTCGCCACCATGCGCGACGACGCCAA
>NZ_DAIUEE010000019.1:0-56700 GCF_036845285.1 Pseudoxanthomonas sp. | reverse complement strand
GCATCTAAGCGGGAAGCGCGCCTCAAGATGAGATCTCCCGGGGCACAAGCCCCCTAAAGGAACCATCAAGACTAGGTGGTTGATAGGTCAGGTGTGTAAGTGGGGCAACCCATTGAGCTAACTGATACTAATGATCCGTGCGGCTTGACCATATAACCTCAAGTGGCCTTGGACTCGACGATATCGTCAGAGAAAATCCAATGCCCGCTACGTCACAAGACCCTATGAGAGATTGGCGCCTTAATCCGTTAACTGGATGGCGACGCTCCAACCCTCTCCCTGGTGAAATTAGCGCTGTGGTCCCACCCGTTCCCATCCCGAACACGGAAGTGAAACGCAGCCGCGCCGATGGTAGTGTGGCTTAAGCCATGCAAGAGTAGGTCATCGCCAGGGGCTTTACCCCAAAACCCCCAGCCGAAAGGTTGGGGGTTTTTTCTTGTGTCGCTTTCGCCAACAATCGGGTTCCATCCTGGGAGGGACGAATAGATGACGTTGAATCGAGTGGTCTTGGTCAGCGTGCTGGCAATGATCTGCAGCGATGGTGCCGCAGCGAGCGAGTCCGTGGATGCACGCCGCGTGCATGAGGACGCGATTGTGCTCGATACCCATCTGGATACGCCGGCCAACTTCCGCCGTCCGGGCTGGAGCATTGCCGACAACCACCAGCACGAAGGCGACCTGTCCCAGGTGGATTTTCCACGAATGAAGGCAGGCGGTCTGGACGGCGGTTTCTGGGTTATCTACACGGCGCAGGGCGCCCGCGACGAGGCCGGCAAGCGCGCGGCGCGCGATCACGGACTGGATCGTCTGGTGAGCATCCGTGAAATGCTTGCGGCGAACCCGGGAGATATCGAGCTTGCGCTTACGGCCGAGGATGCGGAACGCATCGCGCGTACCGGCAAGCGCGTTTCGTTCATCAGCATGGAGAACGCAGCGCCTCTCGCCAGCGATCCCAGCCTGCTCACCGCCTACTACGGGTTGGGGCTTCGGATGCTCGGGATCACGCACGTGCGGAACAATGACTTCGGCGACTCATCAACCGATCCTGCCGGGCCGGAGTGGAAAGGTTTGAGTCCAGCCGGGCGCGCCCTGGTCGCGGAGGCCAATCGCCTCGGCATCGTCCTGGACGCCTCGCACGCCAGCGATGCGGTATTCGATCAGTTGCTCGCCATATCGCGAGCTCCGATCGTGCTTTCGCATACGAGTGCGGATGCGCTGTATGACCATCCCCGCAACATCGATGACGCACGGCTCCGGCAACTCGCAGCGAAAGGTGGCGTCATCCACGTGAATGCTTATGGCGGCTATCTCATCAATATCCCCAAGATTCCCGAGCGCGAGGCCGCGATGGATGCCCTTGGCGAGAAGTACGGTCCGGAAAGCACGCTTTCGACGGACCGTGTGACCGCTTACCTGGCTGAGCGACAGGTCATCGAGGCGCGCTATCCGGTCAAACGAGCCACATTCGACGACTACATGGCGCACCTGCTGCACATCCTGAAGGTTGCGGGCGTCGATCATGTGGGCATCGGTGCGGATTGGGATGGCGGCGGCGGCGTCGCTGGCATGGAAGACGTCAGTGCACTTCCGCGTATCACGGAGGCATTGCTCGCCGCAGGCTACACCGAGCAGGACGTCCGCAAGATATGGAGCGGCAACCTGCTGCGCGTGATCAGGCAGGCGCAGGCGATGGCATCGCCTGCAGGCTGATCAAGGTCCTGCCGGCGGCGTTCCTTCACGTTGAACGGCGCGATAGTTCGGTCGATGTCCGGGGAGGACGGTGTCATGGAAGAATCGATCACGGCCAGGCGATTTGCCTCCCCTCTTCCCGGCGACATCCCGAAGCACTGGCTGCCGGGCAGCGAGGTGGTGTCGTCACTGCTCAATGCCTACACCATTCTGGTGCCCGCGAACGAAGCCTTCTACATCCGCACGCTCAACGCGTGCCTGCCGCAGTTGCGCGATGAAGACTTGCGCCGGCGCTGCCGGGCCTTCATCCGGCAGGAAGCGCAACACGGCGTGGCGCACAAACGCTATTGGGACAACCTGGATGCGCAGGGCTACGCCTACCGAGGCATCGAACAGGCGGTGGATCGTCGCATCTTCCGCGTCATGGATCGGATCGCCCCGTTGTGGCTGCGCGTCTCGCTGGTGAGTTGCGTCGAACACATCAACGCGTTCCTGGGATACGAGTTCCTGAGGCAATCGATCCTCTCCGGCGCCGATCCGCGCGTGCGCGATCTCATGGAGTGGCATTTCGCCGAGGAGATCGAGCATCGGGCGGTGGCATTCGATCTGCTGCAGGCCGTTTCGCCGCGTTACCCGGTGCGATTGCTGGGCGCGATGATGACGAGCACCCTTTTCTATCTCCTTTTGACTGCCCTGGCAGCATCGCTGCTCGCACAGGACCGCCGGCTGTGGCGCATGGCCACATGGCGACAGCTGACGCATCACCTTGGAGGCGGCGGGCATGGCATGGGGCGTCGGACGCTTCATCATCTGCGGGACTACCTGCGCCCCGGGTTTCATCCTTCCCGGTTGCCTGGCGCGGATCCGTTGGCCGCGGCCGTCCTGGAGCGGCAGGGGACGACCACGCCACCTTCGATCGTGCCGATGCCATCTCGCACCTGAACGAAGGCGTTCAAGGTTCGCAGGCTGGCGGCGGGTGATCGGAACGCAATGCACACGGCTTCCGCAAGCTGCTGATTCAAAAGGCCTTCTGTCCACTTCGATCGGAAGCCGCCGTTGTTGCACGGCTGGAACGATGGGGAACTTCCTGGGTGGTTAGCAGTCGAACCCCCCGACTGCTAACATCCTTGCCCATGAGCCAGAACACTGCCACTACCGCCTTGGTCACCAGCAACCTGCCGATCCCGAGTGCCCTGGGTTCGCTGGATGCCTACATCAGCGCCGTGCACCAGATCCAGGTGCTGTCGGTCGAAGACGAGCGCGCGCTCGCCCACCGCTACCGCGAGGACGAAGACCTCGACGCCGCCCGCGAGCTGGTGCATTCGCACCTGCGTTTCGTCGTGCATGTCGCGCGCGGTTACAACGGCTACGGCCTGCCGCTGGGCGACCTGATCCAGGAAGGCAACATCGGCCTGATGAAGGCGGTGAAGCGCTTCGATCCCGACATGGGCGTGCGCCTGGTGAGCTTCGCGGTGCACTGGATCCGTGCGGAGATGCACGAGTTCATCCTGAAGAACTGGCGCATCGTGAAGGTCGCCACGACCAAGGCGCAGCGCAAGCTGTTCTTCAATCTGCGCAAGTCGAAGACGCGCCTGGGCTGGATGAATGCCGAAGAGGTCAGCGCCATCGCCAAGGACCTCAATGTGTCCGAGCGTGAAGTGATGGAGATGGAGTCGCGCCTGTCCGGCCGCGACATCGGCTTCGATGCGCCGTCCGACGAAGACGAAGACCATGCGCCGCCCTCGCCGGCCAGCTACCTGGTCGCGCGCGACGAGGATCCGTCGCAGGCCTATGAGCGTGCCGACAGCGAAGACAACCAGATGGAGCTGCTGCGCGAAGGTCTGGCGAACCTGGACGACCGTTCGCGCGACATCATCAAGCGCCGTTGGCTGGATGGCGACAGCAAGATCACGCTGCAGGAACTGGCCGACGAATACGGTATCTCCGCCGAGCGTGTACGCCAGGTCGAAGCCAACGCGCTGAAGAAGATGAAGGCGCTGTTCGCCGCCTGATCGACCCGCTTCGAGTGAGCATCGGAAGAGGCCCGGAGACGGGCCTCTTCCTTTTTGTCCGGGTGCATCGGCTGCATCAACTGTGATCCACTACGCAACGTTCCGGATCGGACACAGGCACAGGGAGCATCACATGGGTTGGGGAAGGCAAGGGTGGCTGGGCGTGGGATTCAGCGCTGCAGTCGCAGCGGCGCTGATCGCCTTGGCGGGCATCGGAACGGCATGGGCGGCGAACGATGCGGACACCACCTCGTCCAGCGAGCGGGGCGGCGTACGGTTCTCGATCGATCGCGAGGAATACGATGCACAGGCGCGTGCGGCCATGCAGGGCGATCCTGTCGTGTCGAGGCACCTGGGTGCGATCCGGAAGGTGACGCTGGACGACGCGGCCAGCATGGATGAACCCGGCCCGGACGTGCTGGTGTTCGATGTCGAAGGCAGTCGTGGCAAGGGACGCATCAATGCCCGCTTCATCACCGTCAGCGCCACGCAGGAAGCGCTCGGGCCGGGCACGCTGGTGATGGCGGATGGCACCGTGCACGCCATCGAGGGCGATGCCGACGCCCTGGCAACGGAGATCCATGACCACGCGCACGACGCCGAGGAGGCGCTGCAGCAGGGCAAGGACATCTTCACCCGCCAGGCGCAGGAGGCAGCGCAGCGCTATCCGCTGATCCGCCAGCACATCGGCCAGATCGCGACCTTCGAGATCGATACCGACGCCACCGGTGCCGCGCCTGGCATGAATACGTTCGTGTTCGATCTCGTGGGCGATAAGGGGCGCGGGCAGCTGGAAGCCGACTTCATCACGGTCAGCGCCGACACCGAACGCCTGGGCAAGGGCGTGCTGACACTCGCCAATGGCCAGCGCCTGCCGTTCGAAGGCGAGCCGCGCGGTGCGGACGAGTCCGAGGAAAGCGTCGCTGGCAGCGGCCTGTTCGGCGGCATGCAGGACAACATCTTCACCCGCCAGGCGCGCGACGCCGCGCAGCGCTATCCGCTGGTGCAGCAGCACATCGGCACGCTGAGCAAGTTCGAACTCGACCTGATGGCGAGCGGCGAGGCCGAGGGCGCCGATGCGTTCGTCTTCGAGTTGGCCGGAGACAAGGGGAGCGGCCGCATCCTCGCGGATTTCATCACGGTCGATGCCGATACCGAGCGGTTGGGCCACGGAGTGCTGACACTGGCGGATGGCCGCGAGATCGCATTCGAAGGCGAGGCCCCGAGGGAAGGCGAACGCGCATCGCCGCGCACCGACACGGACCGGGGCGAAGCTCCCGAGACGTTCGCCCGCCAGGATGGCATCTTCGTGCTGCAGGCCAATGCGGCGATGCAGGCGCATCCGGTCGTGCAGCGCTATATCGGCGATATCCGCGAGGCGGCCTTCGATCGCGACGCGTCGTGGTCGGCGGAGGGTGAGCGATACATCTTCGACCTGAAAGGCAGCAAGGGCACTGGCCGACTCGAAGCCGAGTTCATCACCGTCGATGCCGACAACGAGCGCATCGAAGATGGCGAGCTGGTCATGGCCGACGGCACGCGCCATTCGCTGAGCTCCAGGTAAGCCGCGCAAGATCCGGATAGCCGGATCGCATGCGCGGCGCGAGCATGGCGCCTCTTCACTTCGGAGTGGCGCCATGTCGTTCGTTATCCGCGGGCTGTCGCCCGACCCTTTCCGTCCTCTCTTCTCGCTCGATGCCGCGGCGCTGGCCACGCGGAACATCCGCCGCGTCGTGGCCGATGCAGACCATGGGTTTCCCTGCCGCGTGACGCTCCAGGATGCGAGGCAGGGCGAGAGCCTGCTGCTGCTTCCCTACATGCACCACGACGTCGCCGGTCCGTATCGCGCGAGCGGTCCGATCTTCGTCAGCGAGGCCGCGCTGCAGGCGCCATCGGCGGAGTTCCGGCGCGCACTGCCGCCTTCGTTTCCGCGCCGCCTGCTTTCATTGCGCGCCTACGACACGGAAGGCGCGATGCTCGACGCCGAGGTGGTGGAAGGCATCGATGCGCTTCCCCACCTGCAACGCCTGCTGGACGCACAAGGCGTGGCCTACCTGCACGTGCACAACGCACGCCGCGGCTGCTATGCCTGCCGTGTGGATCCGGCCTGATCCGGCTCCTCGTCCGTCCCCAGGATGATTCGCGCGCCGCGCTGGTAGCTCCAGTACGCCCAGCACCAGTTCAGCAGCACGACCAGGCGGTTGCGGAAGCCGATCAGGAAGAACACGTGCGCGGTCAGCCAGAACCACCACGCCAGCAGGCCGGAGAATTTCAGCCGGCCGAAATCCACCACGGCCGCCATCCGGCCGATGGTCGCCAGATTGCCGTAGTCCCGGTAGCGGAACGCGCCGGGCGACGCGCCGCCCGACAGGCGTGCGCGCAGCACCTGCGCGACGTGGCGGCCCATCTGCTTGGCGGCGGGCGCCACGCCGGGCACTGGTCGTCCATCCGACGTCACCGCCGACAGATCGCCGGCCACGAAGATGTCCGGATGGCCCGGCACGCTGAGGTCGGGCTGCAGCAGCACGCGTCCGGCGCGGTCCAGCGGTACGCCCAGGGAGCGCGCCAGCGGTGACGCCGCCACGCCGGCAGCCCAGACGACTGTCCTGGCCGGCACGAAGGTGTCGCCGAGTTGGTAGCCCTCGTCGGTGATGTCGCTGACCGGCGTGCCGGTGACGACCTCCACGCCCAGTTTTTCCAGTTGCTTGCGTGCCTTGTCCGACAGCGCCTCGGGAAACGACGCCAGCACGCGCGGCCCGGCTTCCACCAGCCGCACGCGCGCTTGCGAAGGGTCGATGTGGCGGAACTCGTTCTTCAGCGTATGCCGTGCGATCTCCGCCAGCGTGCCCGCCAGCTCCACGCCCGTCGGTCCACCGCCGACGATGGCGAAGCTGAGCCATGCGGCACGCTTCTCCGGATCGCTTTCCGCTTCGGCGCGCTCGAAGGCGAGCAGCAGGTGGCGGCGCAACTGCAGCGCGTCGTCCAGCGTTTTCAGGCCGGGTGCGTGCGGCGCCCATTCGTCGTGGCCGAAGTACGCATGCGTCGCGCCCGTGGCCAGCAGCAGGTAGTCGAAGGCGAGCGCGGTACCGTCGGCCAATACCACCTGTTTGTCGTGCGGCACGATCGATGCGACCTCGGCCAGCCGCACTTCCACGTTCTGCTGCCCGCGCAGGATGTGGCGCAGCGGTGCGGCGATGTCGGGCGCCGACAGGCCGGCGGTAGCCACCTGGTAAAGCAAGGGCTGGAACAGGTGGTGGTTGTGCCGGTCGATCAGGGTGATGCGCACCGGTGCGCGGGCCAATGCCCGCGTGGCCCAGAGGCCACCGAAACCACCGCCGACGATGACGACATGGGGAAGTGCTGCCTGCATGTTCCGTGCTCCTGTCACCGGATGCGATTGTCGCACGCACCACCCGCCGGTCAGGCGGGGTCGCGGTCGATCAGCGAGGTCGTGCGGGTGTCGGGCATCCACAGGTAGACCAGCAACGAGCACGCGATGCACGCGGTGACATACCAGTAGAAGCCGGTCTCCAGGCCGATGTCCTTGAACCACAGTGCGACCATGTCGGCGGTGCCGCCGAATATCGCCACGGTGAGGGCATACGGCAGGCCGACGCCGAGCGCGCGGATCTCGACCGGGAACAGTTCGGCCTTCACCACCGCATTGATCGCGGTATAACCGCTGACGATCACCAGCGCCGCCATTACCAGCCAGAACGCCTGCGTGGCGCTCTGCACGTCCTGCAACTGGCTGAGGATCGGCACGGTGCACAGCGTACCCAGCACGCCGAACGCGATCAGGATGCGGCGGCGCCCGATCCGGTCCGACAGCGCGCCCACCACCGGCTGCAGCAGCATGTAGAAGAACAGCGTGGCGGCATTGATCAGGCTGGCCGTCTCGGCCGCCATGCCGGCGCTGTTGACGAGGAACTTGTGCACGTAGGTGGTGTACGTATAGAACGCCAGCGTGCCGCCCATCGTCAGGCCGATCACGGAGAGGACGGCACGCGGATGCCGCAGAAGGGCGCGCAGCGTGCCTTCGCTCCGTTGCTGTCCGGCGGCCCCGGTTTCCCTGCGCGAGAACGACTCGGTTTCCACCATGTTCCGGCGCAACCACAAGGCGACCAGTGCCGCTACCGCGCCGATCGCGAACGGGATGCGCCAGCCCCACTCGCGCAACTGTTCGTCGGTGAGGAACACGCGCTGCAACGCGATCAGCACGCCCAGCGCGATCAGGTGGCCCATCACCAGCGTGACGTACTGGAAGCTCGACCAGAAGCCGCGGTGTTCGCGCGTCGCCATCTCGCTGAGATAGGTCGCCGACGTGCCGTATTCGCCGCCGACCGACAGGCCCTGCAGCAGGCGCGCCAGCACCAGCAGGATAGGTGCGGCGATGCCGATGCTCGCGTAGCCCGGGGTGCAGGCGATGATCAGCGAGCCGCCGCACATCATCACCACCGACAGCATCAACGCACGCTTGCGGCCGTGGCGGTCGGCGTAACGCCCGAGCAGCCAGCCGCCGAGCGGGCGCATCAGGAAGCCCACCGCGAAGATCGCCGCCGTCTTCAGCAACTGGCTGGTGCGGTCGCCGCCCGGGAAGAACACCTCGGCGAAATACAGCGAGAACGCGGCGTAGACGTACCAGTCGTACCACTCCACCAGGTTGCCGACCGAGCCGCTGAAGATGCTGCGCAGGCGCTGGGCGGGAGTCAGGGCGGCATGGGGCGTCTGCGTCATCAATAGAGGTCCATGGGATCCACATCGAGCGACCAGCGCGTGCGGCGCGCTTCGGGCAAGGCGTGGAGGTCGGACAAGGCGAGGTCGAGCGTGCGATGGAGGGCGCGGCGCTCGGGCGAGGTCAGCAGCAACTGCATGCGATGCAGGCCGGCGCGACGCGGCATCGGTGCCGGCAATGGGCCGTGCATCTCGAGCGCGGCGTCGTGCCGGCGCAGCGCCTGTTTCGCCGCCTGCAGGAACTGCTGGGCCGCGTCGACGTGCTGCGCTTCGGCGCGCAGCAGGGCGAGGTGCGCGAACGGCGGGAAGCCGGCCATGCGCCGCTGCTCCAGTTCCGCCTCGGCGAAGGCGTGGTAGCCGCCGTTGATCAGCGTGTTCAACAACGGATGGTCCGGATGGTGCGTCTGCAACCATACGTCGCCGCGCTTGCCCGCGCGGCCTGCGCGGCCGGCCACCTGGATCAGCTGCTGCGCCAGCTTCTCGCCGGCGCGGAAATCGGTGGAGAACAGGCCCTCGTCCACGCCGACGACCGCCACGCGCGTCAGGTGCGGCAAGTCGTGGCCCTTGGCCAGGATCTGCGTGCCGACGAGGATGCCGGGCGCATCGCCCAGCTTCGCCAGTTGCTGGGCCAGGCCGTCACGCTTCTGCGTGGTGCCGCGGTCCACGCGCAGCACCGGCACGTCGGTGAACTGTTCGATCAGCAGTTCTTCCAGCCGTTCGGTGCCGATGCCCTGCGGCTGCAATGCAAGACCGCCGCAGTCGGGACAGGCCGGTGGCGCCGCCTGTCGCGCGCCGCAGTGATGGCATTGCAGGCGCTTGCCGCCGGCGTGCACGGTCATCGGACTGTCGCAGCGCTTGCAGTGCGCACTCCAGCCGCAGTCGTGGCACAGCAGTACCGGTGCGTAGCCGCGCCGGTTCTTGAACACCAGCACCTGGCCGCCGGCGTCCAGCGCCTGGCGGATCGCCTGCAGTGTGTCCGCCAGCAGGCCGGCCTGCTGCGCGCGCTTGCGCACGTCCAGCACGCGCACCGCCGGCGGCTGCGCATCGCCCGCGCGCCGCGACAGGCGCAGGTGCGCGTAGCGCCCGCTGCGTGCGTTGTGCAGGGTTTCCAGCGACGGCGTGGCGCTGCCCAGCACCACCGGCACGTCCAGCGCCTTGCCGCGCACCAGCGCGAAATCGCGTGCGTGGTAGCGGATACCGTCCTGCTGCTTGTAGCTGCCGTCGTGTTCCTCGTCGATCACGATCAGGCCGGCCTCCGGCAGCGGCGTGAACACCGCCGAGCGCGTGCCGACGATCACCCGCGCCTCGCCACGCAGGCAGGCCGCCCATGTGCGTGCGCGTTCGCCATCGTTGAGGCCGGAATGCAGCGCGTGCACCGGCACGCCGAGGCGTTCGCGGAAGCGCGCCAGCGTCTGCGGGGTCAGGCCGATCTCCGGCACCAGCACCAGCGCCTGTCGTCCACGGCGCAGGCAGTCGGCGATGGCATGCAGGTAGACCTCCGTCTTGCCGCTGCCGGTCACGCCGTCGAGCAGCAGCGCGCCGAAGCCGGCCGTGCCGACGATCGCCTCGGCGGCCACCCGCTGTTCGTCATTGAGCGCTGGCCCCGCGCGTGGCGAAGGCGCCGACGGCGTGCCCGCTGCGGGGATGCGTTCGGCCAGCCCGCGCTTGCCGAGGTCGCGGGCGGTGGCGCGGCCGCTGTCCAGGTGCAGGTCCAGCGCGTCTTCGTCCAGCGTGCCGTGCCCGGCCAGCAGGTCGGCGAGCCGGCGCGGCCGGCTGCCGTTCCGCAGGCGGTCGCGCTGCAACTGGCCGGCCTCGGTCAGCCGCCAGTGCCAGGCGTGGGTGTCCGGCAGCGCCTCGCCCTGGCGCAGCACGCCGGGCAGGGCGGTCGCGACCACTTCGCCCAGCGGGGCGTGGGTGTAACGCGCCAGCCAGTGCAGCGAATCCAGCAGCTCGCCCTGCAGCAAAGGCGCGTCGTCGAGCAGGGCATCGGCCGGGCGCAGTTCCAGGCCGGGGTCGGTCGGCGCATCGACCCCGGCCACGAACCCGGTCAGGGCCCGGTTCCCGAACATCACCTTTACCCGCTTGCCGACATCGCCGGGCGAGGCGTCGTGACCGGGCGGGGGCAGGTAGTCGAACAGGCGCGGCAGGGGGACCGGCAGGGCGACGCGCAGGACGGAAAGGGATGGCATCGGGTGCAGTGTATCGGGCCGCCAGACCGCAGGTCTGGTCTCACGCAGTTGCGCTCATGTCCTGTCAGTTTTTTGACGATAATCACGCAAGTGCCGATCCCAGAAGGAGATTCCGGCTTATCCACACGCGCTGTGGATAAATCTGTGCATGGCGCGAATGCTTCACGGCGCGATGACGGTCCTGCAAGCATCCGGGTCACCTTGGTCAAAAAAGTGCCAGCAAGTCTTTTTCTATCAAAATCATTGGGTTAGCCGTGAAACCCGGCTGACACATTGGGCCATGGCAGGGGATGAAGGCACTCGGTGACGGTTTGGTGACTGCTGTGCACAACGTTATTTCCCGGAAACCCTTGTGCCGTCGGGGAGAGCAGATTCCGGCGGCCTGTCAAGCGTCCGTACGGGTGCGCCGGGTGACTATGATCGATGCGTCCGCAACCGGTTCCACGATGGCCTCTTCCGACTCTTCCTCTTCCCCCGCACCCGCCGCGCTCGCCGCCTTCCTGCGCGGCTGTGAGCGCCGGGGCGCGGTGTTCGCCGAACTCCAGTGCGGTGATGCGGAGCGCGGCGATGTCGCCCTCGCCGCCGCGCTGCGTGCCTTCCGGGCGAAGGCGGCAGCCCTGCCGATGGCCGACTGGCCGGTGCGCTTCTGGTCGCTGCTGGCCGCAACCCCGCAGTTGCGCGCGGACGGTCCCAACGCGCGCTGGCCGGGGGACTTCTCGGCGTTGGCGTCGTCCGCACCCGCCGACCGGTCGGCGCTGCTGCTGCGACTGGCCGGCGGCCTGCAGGAAGCCGAGGCCGCCGGGGTGCTGGGGCTGGAAGGCGCCGCCTACCGCGACGCACTCGCTCGCGCCTGCCCGCGCGACACGCTGGGTCATCCGGATGCCGCCGGCTGGCGCACGCTGGCCGAGGCCATCCAGCAGCACCTGCGCGAACTGCCGGCCGACCGTCTGGCCACGCTGGCGCGCCTGCGCGAAGAGGCGCTGGCCGGTATACGCCTGCCGCCGCGGGAGGCGACCGCCATCCCCGCCGTCGCAGGCGAAACGCCGCGCCGGGGCCGCTGGGTCCCGATGGCCGTCGTCGTGGTGCTGCTGGTCGCCCTCGCCGCAGCCGCGGCCTTCTGGTGGTGGCGTTCCTCATCGCTGCCGTCAGCGACGACGCAGGTGGCCGCGCCGGCGGACGACGACGGCGTGCAGGCTTTGCCGCCGGACCCGGTGATCACCGTGGACGAACTGCCGCCCGCCGGATCACCAGCGACCCACGCCGATACCGCCGCACCGTCGGCTTCCGATCCGGATGCGGCCCTGCTCGCGGATGTCGATGAACCCCGCGCCCGCGAGGCGGATTTCCTGGCGTGGTACGTCGCCACCGGCAGTGCCGCGCAGGCACCCGCTGCAGAGGTCGCCCATGCGGACCGCTAGGCGGCGTGCGGCCAGCATCCTGCTGTGCATGCTGATGACCGGCGTGGCCGGTATCGCGCTGTCGTTCGCGCAGGACGCCACCCCGATACGGGGTGCCGCGCGGTCGCCTGCGCTGCCGGACACCACGCCATCGCCGCGCCAGGCGTGGGAGGCATTGAGCGTGCGCGAACGCGAAGACCGCCGCGCCCGCTATGCGGCGTGGCGCGCGCTGGACGACGTGCAGCGCGCGCGCCTGCGCGGTGCCGCCAACGAGATCGCCGCACTGCCGCCGGAACATCAGGCCGCCTTGCGTACGCAGTTCGCCGTACTGGACGCGATGCAGCAGCGCGGCTGGCGGCTGGGTCCCGATCTCGGCGCGGACTGGCCGCGGCTGCAGCCGCTGTTCGCCTATGTTCCGCCTGGCGAGCGCGACGGGTTGCTGGCCTTGTTGCGGCAGCTGGACGCGGAGCAGCGGGATGACCTGGCCGCGCTGGCGCAGCGCCTGCCGCCGCAGGACCGCGATGGCTTCCGCCGCGAACTGCTCGCCGTGCCCGCGGGCCAGCGCCGCGCGTGGTTGCGGCAGCGGCGTGATCGCTAGGCGTTGACCCAGGTGGTGAGCGCGAGGAACACGATCGCCGTCACCAGCATCATGAAATAGAGCGTACCGAGTACCGAGAACTTCAATGCGGTGAACATCCAGTGCTGGCGGTAGACGCGTTGCTGCATCCAGAACAGGTAGACGGGCATCCAGAAGAAGATCAGCGTCTGCAGCAGGCCCAGCGGCCATCGCCCCCACCATGCCGTCGCCGGCAGCAGCCCGCTGATCGCCGAGCAGATGCAGATCGCCAGCACGCACAGGCACAGGTAGGCATGGCTGTAGAGCGCCACCACCAGGTGCTCCAGATAGACGCGGCGTGTCTCGATGTAGAACAGCTTCAGCAGCAGCGCGAACAGTGGCACCAGTACGAACAAGGCCGACGGTACCGAGCCGATCAGCACGTTCTTGAAATGCTCCGGATCCTGCTGGATGCGCGGGATGTTCTGTTCGCCGCGGGCGAGCTTCCCGGTGAGCCAGCGATTGGCGAAACCGGGCAGCCAGCTGACGTCGACGGGATTGGTCTTCGCATCGAACGGCTTGTCGTTCACGGTGATCAGCGAGCCGGCAGGGATGCCGGGTAGCGGCTTCCCTTCCGGAAAGCGGTCCGGCTTCGCCAGCGCAGGATGATCGGGTTGCAGTTCCGCGATGCGTTCGCGCGCGCGGCGCTGGGTGGAGAAGAGGTTCTTCTGGATGCGTTCGCGCATGAAACCCAGGCCGGCCGGCATCCCGGCGTAAACCGAGGCCAGGTCCTCCACCGTCCTGTCGCGCAGCTTCACCACCTCCTCGACGGTCTTCAGTCGCGTGAAGTCGACGCCACCGGCATCCGGATCGGCCATCAAGTTGGGACCTGCGCCGTCGTTCCCCGCTGCAACTGGGGGCGGCGTCGGCATCGATACCTCGCCGAGGTGCACGGTGAACTTCGCCACGAAGAACGTCAGCACGCTGAGGATGACGAACAACCGCAGCGGCGCCACGAACGGCGCGCGGTGGCCGGCCAGGTAGGCGTTGGCCAGCTTGCCCGGGGAGAGCAGGGTGCGCAGGGTGCGGAAGATGCGGCCGTCCAGGTGCCAGAACGACTCGAACACCTCTTCCACTGCATGCCCGAAGCTGCGCAGCGGGTTGTGCGCGTTCTGCCCGCAGACGTGGCAGTAGCCCCCCTGCAGCGGCGTCTTGCAGTTCTCGCACGCGCGGGCGTGCACGGCGTCGGCATCGTGCGATGGGGTCATGGGGCGTTCGGGTGGCGCGGCGGGCGAGCAGGTAAGATACCGGCCTCCCGTGACCCGGTGCCAGCGCGACGCCGCGCGGCCGCAGTCCGGCGGTTGATCCTCATGTCCGTTTCTTCTTCCCCGACCCTGCGCTTCGGCCAGGAAGTGCGTGCCACGGGCACGCTCGCCCTGCCGCTGGTGCTGGGCCATGTCTCCACCGGCCTGATCGGCTTCGTCGACAACGTCATCGCCGGCCACCACGCCACCGCCACGCTGGCGGCGGTGACCGTCGGCACCGCGCTGCTGTGGCTGCCGATGATGGTGCCGATCGGCACGCTGATCTCGCTGACTGCGTCGGTCTCGCAGCTCGACGGCGCCAATCGCCGTGCCGAGATCGCGCCGCTGTTCCGCCAGGCGCTGTGGCTGTCGCTCGGCCTGGGCCTGCTGATGTTCGCCTTCCTCAGCGCGGCGCCGTACGCGCTGGCCGCGTTCGGCATCGCGCCGGACATCATTCCTGGTGCGACCGCCTTCCTGCACGGCATCCGCTGGGGCGTGCCGGCGCTGACGTTCTACTTCTGCATGCGCTACCTCAGCGAAGGCACGCACTGGACGCTGCCAACCATGATCCTCGGCTTCGGCGGGCTGCTGGTGCTGGCGCCGGTCGGCTACGTGCTGGCTTTCGGCAAGCTGGGGTTCCCGGAGCTGGGCGCGGGCGGGCTGGGCATCGCCTCGGCACTGACGATGTGGCTGCAAGCGATCGCGTTCGCGATCTACCTGACGCGCGCGCGCCGCTTCGCCGACCTGCAGCTGTTCGCGCAGTTCGACCCGCCGCGTCGTGCGCCCATCATGCAGTTGCTGCGCACCGGCCTGCCGATCGGCATCACCGTGCTGATGGAAGGCAGCCTCTTCATCGTCACCGCGCTGCTGATCGCACGCCTCGGCGCCATACCTGCGGCCGCGCACCAGATCGCCATCAACG
The DNA here is from genome assembly GCF_036845285.1 of Pseudoxanthomonas sp. GTDB lineage: Bacteria > Pseudomonadota > Gammaproteobacteria > Xanthomonadales > Xanthomonadaceae > Pseudoxanthomonas_A. The sequence continues at coordinate 41,897 of NZ_DAIUEE010000019.1, read as the reverse complement.
TGTCGGCGCTGTGCTTCATGGTCCCGATGGGCGTGGCCGAGGCCACCACCGTGCGCGTGGGCCATGCCGTCGGTGCGGGCAACACGCTGGGCGTCAGGCGCGCCGCGCACGCGGGCTACGTCATCGTGCTGGCCACGCAGGCGTGCTCGGCGCTGTTCCTGTTGCTGGGCCACGATCTGGTCGTGTCGCTGTACACCGACGACCTGGCCGTCGCCGCGCTGGCCGGCACGCTGCTGCTGTTCGCCGCCGCGTTCCAGTTCCCCGATGGCATCCAGGTGCTGTCGGCCGGCGCGCTGCGCGGGTTGAAGGACACCCGCGTGCCCATGTGGCTGGCGGTGGTGTCGTACTGGGGCCTGGGCATGCCGCTGGGCGCCGGACTCGGCCTGGGCCTGGGCTGGGGGCCGCAGGGCATGTGGCTGGGCCTGATCGTCGGTCTGACCGCCGCCGCCGTGCTGCTGGGGTGGCGCTTCGAGCGCAGCAGCCGGCGCTGGCAGGCCGCTGCCGCGCCTCCCGCCGTGGACACGGTGACCAACGGGGCATGAAAGCCTCACGCACGACACGCTAAAGTGATCCCAGTTTCCCGGAGTTCCCCATGAGCCAAGTCGCACCCGCACCCCGTCGCAGCCCGGTCGTCACGTTCTTCGTCGGCCTGTGGGACGTGCTGAACTTCACCCGCAAGCTGATCCTCAACCTGATCTTCTTCGGGTTGCTGTTCCTGATCTTCATCGTCTTCGTCATCGCCGCCGGCAGTGGTGCGACGAAGCCGCTGATGGAGCGCACCACCTTCGTGCTGGCGCCGGAAGGCCGCCTGGTGGAACAGTTCACCGCCGATCCCGCCACCCGCGCGCTGGCCAAGGCGCTGGGCGACAAGAGCGCCGGGGAAGTGCAACTGCGCGACCTGCTGCGCGCCATCGAGGCGGCGCAGAAGGACGAGAAGATCGAACGCATGCTGCTGCGCGTGGACCAGTTGCAGCCGACTGGCTACGCCTCGCTGCGCGAAGTCGCCGCCGCACTGGCGAAGTTCCGTGCCTCGGGCAAGCAGATCGTGGCCTTCGGCGAGAACATGAGCCAGACGCAGTACCTGCTGGCCGCGCAGGCCGACGAGGTCTACATCGACCCGATGGGCAGCCTGGTCCTCGAGGGCCTGGGCCGTTACCGCCAGTACTACCGCGAAGGCCTGAAGGACAAGCTGGGCGTGGACGTGCACCTGTTCAAAGTGGGCGAATACAAGTCCGCCGCCGAACCCTACGTGCTGGACGGCGCCTCGAAGGAAGCCAAGGAAGCCGACCTGTTCTGGATGAACGACGTGTGGCAGCGGCTGCTGGCCGACATCGCCAAGGTCCGCAAGACGACGCCCGAAGCGCTGGCCGCCGGCATCGACACGCTGCCCGAAGGCGTCGCCGCCGCCGGTGGCGACCTGGCCAAGTACGCGCTGCAGCAGAAGCTGGTCGACGGCCTGAAGACGCAGGAAGAAGTCGAGAACCTGCTGATCGAGCGCGGCGTGGCCGACGAGGATTCCGAAACCGGCTTCCGCGCCATCGGCCTGACCGGCTACCTGACCCAGATCGACGCCAGGAAGAATCCGCTCGACAAGCGCCCGCAGGTCGCGGTGATCGTGGCCGAAGGCGAGATCACCGACGGCGACCAGCCGGCCGGCCGCGTCGGTGGCCTGTCCACCTCGGCGCTGCTGCGCGAGGCGCGCGACGACGACGACGTGAAGGCCGTGGTGCTGCGCGTGGATTCGCCCGGCGGCGGCGTGTACGCCTCCGAGCAGATCCGCCGCGAAGTGGCCGCATTGAAGAAGGCCGGCAAGCCGGTCGTCGTCTCGATGGGCGACCTGGCCGCATCCGGCGGCTACTGGATCAGCATGAATGCCGATCGCATCTACGCCGACCCGTCCACCATCACCGGCTCGATCGGCATCTTCGGCATGATCCCCACCGTGCCGCGCACGCTGGAGAAGATCGGCGTGCGCACCGACGGCGTCGGCACCACCCGCTTCGCCGGCGCGTTCGACATCACCCGTCCGCTGGACCCGGCCGTGGGCCAGGTGATCCAGTCGGTCATCGACAAGGGTTATGCCGACTTCACCGGCAAGGTCGCCGAGGCGCGCAAGAAGCCGGTCGAAGAGGTCGACGCCGTCGCCCGCGGCCGCGTGTGGAGCGGTGCGCAGGCCAAGGAACGTGGCCTGGTGGACGAACTGGCCGGTTTCGATGCGGCGGTGGCTGATGCCGCCAAGCGCGCCAAGCTGGGTGAGTCTGATGCCTACCGCGTGCGCTACATCGAGAAGATGTCCTCGCCGTTCTCGCAGCTCATGAGCGGCCTCGCCGGCAGCCGCATCGGCGCGGCATGGTTGAAGGACTCGGACTTCGCCCGCGCCCTGCTGGCGCGCAGCCTGCCGGAGATGGAAGCGCAGCTGCGCTTCGTCGACGAAGCCGTGAACGACCGCAACGGTGCCCCGGTGAAGAGCCTGGCGTACTGCTTCTGCGGATTCTGAGTTCCAGCGACATCGTGTGATCGACGGGCCGCGCGGGAAACCGCGCGGCCCGTTGCGTTTGGGGCATCGCGCACGCCGTAGGCGACGGCGCTCCGCACATGACGCTTCGAGTTCAGAGCGTGGCGCGTCGCGTATCCGCATGCGATGCACCGTGCTCGGCGGGACGTCGCGCATCGCGATCTTTCGAGGGGAAGCGTGCAGGCCGGGGAAGGCCAATGGCCATGCGGGCGGCGCGGATGCGTGACGCCCGATGCCGTCGTTTGAATGCGATCGACCTCCGGCCCGCGCGGATGCGGGCCGGAGGCGCAGCACTCAGGGCGTGCCGGCGTGGGCCGGGATCAGCGTGTCGATCAGGAAGGTCATGCGCAGCGCCATCAGTTCCGGATTGCGGAACGCATCGCTGACGCCGTGTCCGCCTTCCTCGTCCTCGAGGAAGTAGACGGGGGCGCCTGCGTCGAACAGGCGCGAGGCCAGCTTGCGCGCGTGGCCGGGGCCGACACGGTTGTCTTCCGTCGAGATGGTGACCAGGAACGGCGGGTACGTGGTGCCTTTGCGCACGTTCTGCATCGGCGAGTACGCGAGCATCGCCTTTGCTTCGTCGGGCTTGTCGGGATTGCCGTACTCGTTGATCCACGCCGCGCCCATGCCCATGTGGCGCATGCGGATGAGGTCGGTCAGCGGCACGTCGCTGACCACCGCGCCGAACAGGTCCGGGCGTTGCGTGCCCAGCGTTGCCGACAGCAGGCCGCCATTGGACATGCCGAACACGCCGATCTGCTTCGGCGTCGTGTAGCCGGTCGACACCAGTTGTTCCGCGACGGCGATGAAGTCGTCGTACGAGCGCTGGCGATCCTTGCGGATGGCCGCCTGGTGCCAGGCCTCGCCGCGTTCGCCGCCACCGCGGATCGCGGGGATCGCCAGCGATCCGCCGCGGTCCAGCCACAACTTGAACGCAGGACCACCGACCGTGTAATCGAAATAGCCTGGACGGTAGGAGATGCCGAACGCGCCGTAGCCGGTCATGAAGAGCGGCTGCGGACCGGTGGCCGGCGTCTTCGGATGCAACAGGTAGTAGTCCACCGGGGTGCCGTCGCGCGAGGTGGCCGTGCGGATCTCGGTGACGTAGCGGCCTTCCTCGAACAGCGCACGGTCCTTTGCCAGCAGGCGCAGCGGCTGGCCGGGGCGGAACAGTTCCTGCCGGCGCGGACTGACGAAGCCGTTGGTGGCGACGATCAGTTCGTCATCGGAACTGCCGCCGCCGCGCACCGAGATGGTGTCGCCCGGCTGTCCGGCCAGTGCTTCGTCGACGGTCCAGCCATCGGTACCGGGGTGGGCGAGCAGCACGCGCGGCACCAGCCGGCGATTGACCACGAACGCGAGCTTGCCCTGCGCGCTGGCGATGTCGCTGCGACCGCCAAGGTAGTCGCCGTCGGCAGGCGTGTAGATGCGCGTGACCTTCTTGCCGGCGGGCACGGACGGATCGCTGTTCCAGGCCAGCAGGGTTTCGGCCGGATACGCCGTGCCTTCGACGACCTCGTCGGTGCCGAGCTGCACCACCACCTGGTCGCCGACCAGCGCCTGCACGGCCATCGGCTTCAGCGAACGCGGCAACGCGGCCTGCTCGATGCGGCCGTCCTGGGTCACCGCGAACACGTCGAAGGTGGAGTAGTTGATCGCGCGCACGATGATGCCGCGCCGCTGCGCGCCTTCGCCCACGGCGAACAGCTGCACGATCGCGTCGGACGGTTCCGCTGCGTAGACCTCGCGCGCGCTGGCCAGCGGTTGTCCGCGGTGCCACAGGCGGACGGAGGCGGGCCAACCCGCCATCGTCTTCGGCGCGCCATCGGCCGTGTGCTCGACCATGATCTGGTCCGGCCCCAGCCATTCTGCAAACGCGCGTGCTTTCGGCGTGCGGAAACCGCCATCGACGAAACGGGCCTGGTCGAGGTCGAACTCGCGGATCTCGACTTCATCGCCGCCGGCGGGCGACAGGCGCAGCAGGCAGCGGCTGAAGCTGGGCGCCAGGCAGGCGCTGGACAGGTCGTAGGCCTGCAGTTCGAGCGGCGCGTTCTCGGTCTTGCGCAGCTGTCCCACGTCCAGCACGGTGCGCCATGCGCCCGGCAGGCCGTCGTCGCCGCGGCGGGCGAGCTGCAACAGGCCGTACGGATGTTCGGCATCGCGCAGGAAGCGCAGCGCGCGCTGGCCCATCAGCGTGATGTCCGGCTCGGCCGCGCCGGTGGCCAGCGCAGAGGCGAGTTCGGCCTTGACCGTCGCGTACGTGGGCATGGCACGGATCTTGGCTTGCGAGGCCGCGGTCTTCGCGCGCGCCCATTCCAGCGCCTGCGCGCCGTGCGGTGCTTCCAGCCACTGGTCGTCCGCGGCGTCCGCCATCGCAGGCGCGGAGGCCGCCAGGGCGAGCAGCGCCAGCGCATGGAGGCGCGGCACCTTGATATCGATATGCATGTGATCGTTCCCGTCGGAGGGCCGGCGCCCGCGAAGCGGACGCCGGCCGGGGTGGGTTAGAAGCTGTAGCGGAAGACCACGCCATAGGTGCGCGGACGCAGGCGGTTGGCGACGCCCAGCGTGGTGCGCGCGTTGAGTGCGCCGTCTTCGTTGGTCAGGTTGTCGCCGTACAGGAAGGCCGACCAGCCGTTGTCCGATTCCACGCCGATGCGCGCATCGAGCATGGTGATGTCGTCGCCCGGCGAACCGGCGGTGAGAGCCGTTTCGCGCGCCGAGTCGTACACCACGCCCGAGCGCACCACGCCGCGCAGGTCGCTGGCGATGTCCCAGCTGTAGGCAGCCGACGCAGTCAAACTGTTGCGCGGCACGTTGTAGACGTCGGTGCCCTTGTTGAGCGGCGTGCCCGGCACGTCGGCCACGTAGGTCGCATCGATGATCGAACCGCCGACCTGCAGCATCAGCGACGCGCTGGGCGTGTACACCACGTTGACCTCCACGCCCTTGTTCTCGGTGCCCTTGGAGTTGGTCAGGCCGTTGATGGTCGAGGTAATCGGCACGCGCACGGCCACGCCTTCCCAGTCGCTGTAGAACACCGCACCTTCGACCAGCAGGCTGCCGTCGAGGAACAGCGACTTGGCGCCGAGTTCGTAGGTGGTGATCGAGTCCGGATCGATCGTCGACGGCAGTTCGATGCCGTTGGCTTCGGCCAGCAGGATGGACGAGATCGGCTGCAGCTGGCCGGAACGGAAGCCGCGCGCGGCGCTGGCATACAGCGTGGTGTCGTTCACCGGCTTGTAGGACAGCGACACGCGCGGGTTCCAGCTGTCGAAGGTGGCGTTGAGCGTGGAGGTGCGCGTGGTGGAGACCGAGATGGCGTCCACGTCGTCGCTGAAATAGCGGATGCCACCGGTCACCGCCCAGCGCGGGTCTGGCAGCTTGACGGTGACTTCGCCGAACACGGCGTACGCGTCGTTGGTCTGGCTGGAGCTGCTGGGTGCCGCAGTGCCGACCTTCGAGGCGTCGTTGCGCTCGGCTTCGCGCAGGTAGTAGCCCACCGTCCAGTCCACGGTGCGGTCGCCGGTTGAGGACCAGCGCAGTTCCTGCGTGCGCACCTGCAGGTTGATGTTGCTGACGTAGGTCGTGGTCGGGTTGAGCATGCCGTCGTTGGCGTAGTCGAGTTCCGCATCGGCGAACGAATAGAACAGTTCCGAGCCGCCGAAGTCGTAGGTGCTGACGAAGCTCGCGGTGTGCCACTCGTCGTCGTTGCTGTAGAACGAATTGGTGGTCAGGTTGTCCAGGGCGCCGTTGCCGCCGCCGGGTGCTTCGGACTTGTACGTCCAGTAGGCCAGGTCCATCGTCCACTGGTCGACCGGCGCGAAGCGCACCTTCACGCGGCCCGTCTTGACGCGCTGTTCGTTGATGTCCTTGTTGCCGGTGTTGTTGTCGTCGGTCCAGCCCGACAGCTTCTCGTCGGTCACGGCGACGCGCGCGGCCAGCCGGTCGTCGATCAGCGGAATGTTGACCACGGCCTTGCCGCCCCAGCCGTCGCTGCCGCCCTGGGTGGTGGAGGCCGAGGCTTCGATGGCGCCGCCGAATTCGTTGAAGTCGGGCTTGCGGGTCAGGATGCGGACGGTGCCGCCCATCGAGCCTTCGCCGAACAGCGTGCCCTGCGGGCCCTTGAGGATTTCGACGCGGTCGATATCCCACGAACGTGCTTCGGGATACCACGGCACGCTGACGCCGGTGAACGGAATCTCGTCGAGGTAGTAGCCGTTGTCGTTGCCGCCGAGCGAGCTGGACACGCCGCGGATCTGCACCTGGGTGAAGCCGCCGCCGTTGTCGACGGAGCCGGCACCGGGGGTCATGCTGATGATCTCGGCGACGTTGGTGATGCCGAACGCGTCGATCTGCTCGCCGGTCACCGCCGTCATCGCGATCGGCACGTCGATCTGCCGCTCGCTGCGCTTGCGCGCGGTGACCGTCACGGCGCCCAGTTCCTTCACGCTGTCCGGCTTTGCTTGCGTCTCCGTCGCGGTCGGTGTGCTGGCCTCGCTGTCCTGCGCATGGACATTGCCCACGAACAGCAGCGCGGTGGCGACACCCAGGCACAAGACCTTTCGGGCAGGAAGCACTCTGGCGGTAACGGACGAAGAACGGGCGATGCGATTCACGTGAACTCTCCTGGCGTCTTGGGGGCGCGGATGCGCGATCGAGGACCAGGCGGCGAACGTCCAGCCCTCTCAGAAAGCCGTGACGATCAAGTGAATCGAAAATGAAATTTTCGCTACGGAAATTTCTGTTGCATCAGTAACGGACCTCCAGCTCGATGCCGAGCGTGCGCGGCCGTAGTCGTGTCGCCACACCGCGCGTCGTCCGCGCGTCGTCGGCGCCCTGTTCGTTGGTCAGGTTGTCGCCGTACAACGCCAGGCTCCACCCCGTCGCGGTTTCCACGCCCAGCCGCACGTGCGCCGACAGGATGTCGTCGCCCGGCGATCCCTGCGTCAGCGAGGCCTGCCGCGCACTGTGGTAACGCACGCCGGCGCGCGCCACGCCCTGCATGCCGGTGGCGATCGCCCTCTGGTATTCACCGGTGGCGCCCCAGGTGAGGCGTGGCGTGTTGTAGACCGGCGAGCCGCGCGTGATGGCCGTGCCGGCGACGTCGGCGGTGTAGGCGGCATCGACCCACGCGGATTCCAGCTGGAAGGACAGGCTGTGGTGTGGCTTCCACGTCAGCCCGATCTCCGCGCCGTGGATCGCCGCACCATCGGAGTTGATCAGGCCGTTGAACACGTCCGTCACCGGTACCCGCACCGGCACGTCGCGCCAGCGACTCCGGAAGACGGCCGCCTCCAGCAGCACGCGGCCCTCGCGTGCCAGCGCCTTCGCACCGAGTTCGGCAGTGACGATGCGGTCGGCGGCGATGCGGGTCGGCAGCTCGATCCCGGCCGCCTGCGCCAGCAGGAACGAGGTGATGGGTTGCAGCTGGCCCGAACGGAAACCCTTGGCGAGGCTGGCGTAGACCGTGGTGTCGTCCGCCGGCGTCCACGCCACGCCCAGGCGCGGATTCCAGCTGTGGAACGCTTCGTCGAGCGTGGTCTGCGCATCGCTGGTCAGCGACACGCCCTGCACCCGGTCTTCGAAGTAGCGCAGGCCGAGGTTGATGCTCCATGCCGGATTCGGCAGTTGCACGGTGACATCGCCGAAGACCGCGCCGCCTTCGTTTTCCTGGCGTGCGCGACTGGGTGCGACGTCGCCGATGGCGCTGGCATCCAGGCGCCGCGCCTGGCGACGGTAAGCGCCCACGGTCCACGCCACGGTGCGCTGGCCGGTCGAACTCCAGCGCAGCTCGTGGGTCCGCACACCGATGTCGATCGCGGCGTCGTAGGCGGTATACGGCAGGATCTCGCCTTGCTGGTGCTGCGCGAGATCCGCTTCGGCATAGGTGTAGGTGATGGCCGACGCGTCTGCTTCGTACGTGCTCACCAGGTTGGAGGTGGTCCAGTCGGCGTCGCGTCCGTAGTGGTACGCGACCTGCATGGCATCGTCGGCGGCATAGCCGCCGCCCGGTGCGCTGGAGTGGTAGGACCAGTGCGCGGCATCCAGCCGCCACCGCGGCACCGGCAGGAAGGTGGCGCGGACGCGACGAGTGCGGACGTGCTGGGTGTTGATGTCGCGGCGACCATCGCGGGCATCGTCCACCCACCCCGGCAGCGATTCGTCCGTTGCCACGACGCGCACGGCGAGGCGATCCTCCAGCACGGGCAGGTTGGCCATCAGCTTCGCCGACCAGCCGCCGCCGCCGCCGCTCGCGGTCGACCAGCCGCCTTGTGCCAGCAGCGCTAACCGGTCCAGTTCGGGTTTACGGGTCAGGATGCGGACGGTGCCGCCCATCGAGCCTTCGCCGAACAGCGTGCCCTGCGGTCCCCTGAGCACCTCGACCCGGTCCAGGTCGAACGCGCGCGCGTCGGGATGCCACGGCACCGTCACGCCGGTGAACGGAATCTCGTCGAGGTAATAGCCATTGTCGTTGCCGCCCAGCGAACTCGACACGCCACGGATCTGCACCTGGGTGAAGCCGCCGCCGATATCGACCGTCGACGCCCCCGGTACCGAATCGATCGCCAGCGCAGCATTGGCGATCCCCATGCCATCGAGCTGCGGGCCGTCGAGTGCGGTGACTGCGAGCGGCACATCGATGCTGCGCTCGGTGCGACGCCTGGCCGTCACGCGTACCCCGGCCAGATCGGTCGGTACCGGTGCCGCCACCGTCTTCTGGGTGGCGGGCAAGGGACGCCGGACCGGCAGGTCGCGCGAAATGGTGACCACGCCATTGGCGCGGAAGGTGTAGCCGAAGCCGCTGTCGGCGAGCAGGCGGCGCAGGGCGTCTTCGTTGTCCAGCACGCCGCGCACCGAGGGAGTGCGGGGGGCGGTCTTCAGGTCGCCGATCGCGACGAACTGGATGCCGGACTGTTCGGAGAATGCGATGAGCGCGTCCTCCAGCGACTGCGGTGCGATGGAGAACGACGACGATCGTGCCGATCGATCCTGGGCCTGCGAGACCGCGATAAAGCAGGTGAGGCCGAGCAGCAGCATGATGCGCAGCCAACAGGAACCCTGTCCCCGTCGCTCAGCGCGGGGAACCGTCGCTCCCGGTCGGACTGCACGCGCGCTCAAGGTTCCTGCGGGTCTCCCTTATCTCCGGACCGTCGCGGCGCCCTGCGGTGCCGGGGATCTACCGTCCTGCAGGCGGGTGCTCGGCACGGTCGACACCAGCAGGATCTCGTCCTGGCGACGCACGACGGACAGCGAGAGCGCCTGGGCGACGCTGTCGAGCCAGACATCCAGGTCGGTGGTGCTCCAGCGTCCGGTCACCCGCATCTGCGCCAGCGTCGCGTCCTCGAGGATGATCGGTCGCCGCGAGTAGCGGTTGAGATCGGCCACCACGTTGCCGAGAGTCTCGCTGCGGTACGTGACCTTCCCGTGCAGCCAGGCCAGGGTCGACGCCGCGTCGAGCTCGACTGGACCGTCCAGCGGCCCGCCTTCGCGCAGCGTCGCGCTCTGGTTGGCGGCGAGCTGCACGACGTGGTTGGCGATGCCGCCGCCATGCGCCCGCAGATCGCTGACCTGCACATGTCCTTCGGTCACGATCACGCGGATGCCTTCATTGCGCTTCGCAACGCTGAAGTGCGTGCCCAGCGCCTGCGCCAGCGCCCCGTCTGCACGGACTTCGAAGGGCCTGGCCGGATCCTTGGCGACGGCGAAGTAGGCCTGGCCGCGGACGAGTTCCACCTGGCGACGCTGGCTGCTGAACTGCACGACGACTTCGCTGCCGGCATCCAGGTCGATGCGCGAGCCGTCGGGCAGATCGATGTTGCGCGGCGTGCCGGTTTCCGCTGCCAGGCGGATCTCGGTCGGTGCAGCAGGAGTGCTGAACTTCAGCGCGCCGACCAGCACGGCCAGCATCGCGACGCTGGCGGCCAAGGCGAGCCAGCGGCGCGGCCGGGTGCGCGTTGCCGTGCGCGGCGCTGGGGCCGTTGTCGAGCGGGGCTGGAAGGAGGCATGGGTGACGCCCGGTGCCGGCACCGCCACGCGCGCGCTGGCCACGGCCGTTGCCGCCTCGTTGTCGGCGCGTGCCTGCTGCGCGGCGATGACCTGCGCGGGATCGACGCCGGCGGCGGCATCCCAGAGCAGGTGGACGTCCTCGAAGGCCTGCGCGTGCAGCGGCGAGGCTTCCATCCATGCGTTCCAGGCGTCGATGTCGGCGTCCTGCAGGTCGTGGTCGCCCAGGCGGATCAACCATTCCGAAGCTTCCTGCAGCGCCTGCGCGCGGGTGGTGCTGAGGTGGTCACGCATGGTCAGCGCCTTCCCGGTCGTCCGTGAGTTCATCGAAGTGCATCTGGCAGAAGGCCAGCGCTCGTGCGACATGGATCCGCACCATTCTGTCCGTCAACGCCAGGCGTTCGGCGGCTTCCTTGAAACTGCATTGCTCCATGCGGACCAGGCGGAAGGCGTCGGCGCACTTGGGTGGCAGCTCGGCCAATACCGCCGGCAACCGTTCCATCACCCAGCGGGCCCTGGCCGAGCGCTCCGGGTCGGCCCCGGGGTCGGGCCAGAGGTCCACGCCGTCGGGTTCGGGCAGTTCCGTATAGGCCCGTCGCCGCAGCAGGTCGGTGGCCAGGTTCTGGGCGATCTTGAACAACAGCGCGCGCTGGAAGCTGATGACCTGATCGTTGCCCAGGTGGAGCAGGCGGGCGTAGGCCTCCTGCGCCACTTCGCGGGCGTCCTCGTACGAGCCGAGCCGCAACTGCAGCGACCGGATGAGGGTCGTGTTGAGGTTCCGGACCAGGTCGGCGGCCTGGCTCGCTCCCGTCTCCGATGGCGCAGGGCGGGCTGGCTCCGCGGATCCGGCCACCTGGGCAGGATCGGCGGCCTCGTCGGCGGGGTGGCGGGCGGGCTCCATAGACAGCTAGACGAAAGAAGGCGGGAAAAGTGAAATGGCGCGCCGTGCCCGGTCGTGCGGATGGGGACGCGATGGAGTGTAGCCGCAGGATTGTGCGTCGCGTCAAACCGGGCCGGCGGCCGGAATCGGCGATGTCCATCGACAGGATCGCAGGACGACCCATCGCGCGGCACACGCCGGCCATCCCGCCGCTGTGTTCGTCATTCCCCTCGCGTATCGCGTGACGTCAGCCTGTTTCAGGCCGCCACGCTGGCTGCGTCTGCCTGCGGTTCCGGCGGCTCGTCGGCCGGTGGCGGCCCGGGTGCGCGGCAGGCGGCGCAGGCCAGCAGCAGCGCGACAAGCAGGGTGAGGCGGAGCCTGGTCATGGCGACGGTCCTCCTGTGACGTGACGCTATGCTACGCCCATCGATGAAGGAGACGCATGTGGCGGCGAACCGGTGGCGACTGGAAGGGCAACTGGCACTGGTGACCGGCGCCAGCGCGGGCATAGGACTGGCGATCGCGCGCGAGCTGCTGGACTTCGGCGCGGACGTGCTGATGGTGGCGCGCGACGAGGATGCGCTGCAGGACGCGCGCGCCGACCTGGCCGACGAGTTCCCGGAGCGAACCCTCGTGACCCTGGCCGCCGACGTGGCCGATGACGAGGACCGCCGCGCCATCCTCGACTGGGTGGAAGACCACGGCGACGGCCTCAACATCCTGGTCAACAACGCCGGCGGCAACGTCACCCGTGCGGCGGTGGACTACACCGAGGACGAATGGCGCGGCATCTTCGAGACCAACCTGTTCTCCGCCTTCGAACTCTCGCGCTATGCGCATCCGTTGCTGACGCGCCACGCGGCATCGAGCATCGTCAACGTCGGCAGCGTGTCCGGCATCACCGCCGTGCGCAGCGGCGCGCCCTACGGCATGACCAAGGCCGCGCTGCACCAGCTGACCCGCAACCTGGCCGCCGAATGGGCCGAGGACGGCGTGCGCGTCAACGCCGTCGCGCCGTGGTACATCCGCACGCGCCGCACCTCCGGTCCGCTGTCGGATGCGGACTACTACGACGAAGTCGTCGCACGCACGCCGATGCGCCGTATCGGCGAACCGGAAGAAGTGGCCGCCGCCGTCGCCTTCCTCTGCCTGCCCGCCGCCAGCTATGTCACCGGCGAATGCATCGCGGTGGATGGGGGGTTCTTGCGTTACGGCTTCTGAGCCACCGCCTCCGGCGCACTGAACACCACGCGGCCGTCGGCATCCAGCACTTCGATGCGGGCGTCGCCGTCGCGGTCCACGCGCAGGCGGATGCGGTCCTTGCCGCTGGCATCGGCCAGCAGGATCTCGGCGTCGTTGCGTTCGTTCTGCACCACGATGCGGCGCGTGGCTTGCTTCGCGGCGTCCAGCACCTTCACGTGCGACGGCACGGCCTGGTTGATCTGCAGGCCGCTGCTGATCGGCTCGCCGTCGGCGCCGATGCGCGTCATCAGGCCGATGGCGTCCATGTTGGGATTGTCGAAGGCGAGTGCCGAGACTTTCCCGCCCTCCACGTCGGTCAGCGCCAGTCCGCCGACTTCGTTGCCCCTGCGGTCGTAGAACACCAGGCCCGCCGGGGTGACGGCGCGCTTGAAGGTCTCGCCGTTCAACATCGGTGGCGGGAAGCGTTGCTGGTTGGCCAGCACCACGCGCGACGCGCCATCGGCGTCCACGATGTCCAGCCGTTCCACCGTCAACCGTTCGAAGTGCGGGTCCGGTGCCTTGAAGGCCGTCAGCAGCACGGCGACGAAGGCGAGGGTCAGCGCGGCGGCATAGAGGCGCAGTACGCGCATCTCGCGTTGCAGGCGGTGCATCGGGTCGTGCGGCATCGGAGGTCCTTGCGAGGGAAACGCCGGAGTCTATCGGGCATGCCGCAGTGCGTGCGTCATTGCGATTGAAGTCCGTTTTACATGCGACGGATAGCGTGCATGTACCGATGAAGCACGGGAGCGGACATGAAACGTTGGATCAAACGCGGACTCTTGGCCTGTCTGGCGGGCATGCTGGTCGTGGGCGTGAGCGGCTTCGCCTACGTGTACACGCTGGACCTGGATGGCCAGCCGCCGGCGAGTGCGGACAGCACGGTGGCGGACCTGGATTTCACGCGCGATGCCATGCCGCGCACGCGCGGACGCATCCTGGCGGTGGTCACCAGCACGGCGCATTTCCCCGATGGGGAGAAGAAGGCAGGCTTCGAACTGACGGAACTGGCGCGGGCCTACTACGTGTTCCAGGCCAACGGCTACGAGGTGGATATCGCCAGTCCCCGCAGTGGATCGCCGCCGATGCGGCGCGACGACGAAGACATGGTCGCCGCCGACTACGCATTCCTCAACGATACCGATGCGCGCCGGAAACTCGATGGCAGCCTGCGGCTGGACGATGTCGATCCTGCGGACTATGCCGCGGTCTACTTCGTTGGCGGCAAGGGAACGATGTTCGATTTCCCCGACGACCCGCATGTGCAGCGACTGGTGCGTCAGGTGTACCAGGCGGGTGGCGTGATCGGCGCCGTCTGCCACGGACCTGCGGCGCTGCTGGAGGTGGCGCTGGACGATGGCACGCCGCTGCTGCGCGGTCGCCGCGTGGCGGGTTTCAGCAACGCGGAGGAATTGTTCCTGATCAAGGATGCACGCGTGCGGTTCCCCTATCTGCTGCAGGATCGCCTGCGGGAAAAAGGAGCGCACTACGTCGAAGGCCCGATGTACGTGGACACCACGGTCGTCGATGGCCGACTGGTCACGGGCCAGAACCCATGGTCGACGTGGTCCACCGCCGAGGCGATGGTGCGCGCGCTGGGCCATGAGCCGGTCACGCGTGCGCCGGGACGCGACGAACTCGCCGTGCAGATCCTGGCGGCGTATCACCGCGACGGCATCGACGCTGCGCGCGCCGTGCGCGCCGGCCACCCCGGCGCCGACAAGCGCCTGCTGCTGATGCATGCGCTGGTGGCCGGCATGCAGGGGCAGCTACGCGACGCCTGGCACCTGCAGTCGCTGGCACGCGGCTGAGCGCGGTCTACTGGCCGCAGCTGCTTTCGGCGACGATGCGCGCGACGCGCTCGTAGTCGGTGCGGTTCTTCTCGGCGTTCTCGGGGCGGGCGAAGCGGAAGGCGACTTCGGTTTCGTCGCGGCGCTTCTTCCATGCATCGCAGAGTGCGCCGTCGGGTACCCGCGCGCAGGTATCGCGGACGATCTCGCAGGCCTCGCCGGCGCCGGATTGCGGGTTGCCATCCAGCCCCACGGTACGCAGCGTCACGCAGCGCGACGCGGGTTCGTTGTCTTCGGTGACGTAGCTGCCACGGTCGTACGTCGTGCACTGGAACAGCACCGGCGGCGGCAGGCGGTTGGCGTCGGGCGCGAGCGGTGCAGGGGCATTCGCCGGTGCTGCACCGGGCGACGTGGTGGCCGCAGCTGCCGGCACGGGCGCAGGCGTGGCGGTGGGCGTCGCCTGGGGTGCAGTGCCGGTCTGGCCCGAACCCATCGGCACGGTATTGATGCCCTGCATGGTGCGCTGTTCCTGCTTCATGCCTTTGGGGCATGGCGCGTTCTGCAGCGTCAGCGCGCCACTGGCATCGGTGCAGCGGTAGATGACCACGTCGGCATGGGCGATTGGGGCGCCGAATGGCCAGGACAGGCTGGCGAGCGACAACAGGACGAAGGAACGTACGGCGGGTTTCATGCTCATCTGCAATCGTTGGCCAGGCGCGCATCGATACCGCGCTGTTCCAAGTCTAGCGTGCGGCGGTCGCTGGGCAGTGCCGCGCCGTACCGGCGCAGGATCTCGTAGCGGCGATCGGACAGGCGTGCGCACACTTCGTCCTGTGGCAGCGGATGGCAGGTGTCGCGTACCCAGGTGCCACCGGGGAAGAACACGGGGCCGTGGGGGTGGCCGCCGCCGGGCGGACGCGGTGGACGGCGATCCCCGCTTTCGAACGACAGATTGCCGTTGCCGATCGACACGCTGCCCGAGACGCTGCCGCCACCGCGTGGCCATGACGGATACGCCGGGTAGGCGATGCCGTACGGCACCCAGCGCGGATTGCCGTCGTCGTTGTCGCTCGTGTAGGTCTGGCCTTCGGGCGACCTGCATTCGTACATCGGCTTCGGCGGGGTCAGGTACACCACGCGGGTGGGCGGTGTCGGTGGCGCGGCAAGCGGGGTCGGCGCCGGCGCCGCGGCCGCAGGGGGCCGTGGCGGATCCTGTGGCCGCTGCATCGCGCGCACTTCCTGCCGTTCGCCCTTCAGGCACGGCGAGTCGCGCAGCGCGATGGTGCCGTTGGCTGCAACGCAGCGGTAGATGGTGACCTGGGCGCTGGTTGCCGGCTGCGCGTGAGCGACCGGCGGCAACCCGGGTAGCAGGGCGATCAGCAGAGGCAGGAATACGTGGCGCATGTCCGCATGGTGCGCGCCGGGGCGGTCGATGGAAAGGCGAGGGTGCGGCCCGTATGGCCGTCAGTCACGCAGCGACAGGCCGGTCAATGCGTCGCGGATCACGGTCGGACGGTCCAGGCCGCCGGTGGCGCCGGGGACCACGGCGTCGACGCGCGACAGCAGCGCCGGATCCAGCGCCGCCTGTTCGCTGACGGCCGGCTGGCCGCTGAGGTTGGCGCTGGTCGAGACCAGCGCACCGCCGTAGGCCTGGCACAGGCCAACCACCATCGGGTGTCCGCTGACGCGCACGGCGATGCCGCGGTGCGCGCCGGTGATCCAGCGCGGCGCCTGCGTGGTGGCGGGCATCACCCACGTATGCGGGCCGGGCCAGCTGGACAGCACCTCGGCCAGGCGATCGGTCGGTACCGCGGACACGTCGATCAGCGGTTTGAGCTGCTCCACCGTCGCGGCGATCAGGATCAGGCCTTTGTCGACCGGGCGCTGCTTGATCGCCAGCAGGCGGTGCACGGCACCCTCGTCGAACGGATCGCAGCCCAGTCCCCACACGGCTTCGGTGGGGTAGGCGACGATGCCGCCGCTGCGGATCGTCTCGGCCGCTTCCTCGATGGTCCGTTCGATGGGCATGGTCGGCTCGTGTCCTTCGAGCGGCGGATCAGAACGGTGCGTCGTCGTCGGCGGCGGCCTTGGCGGCCTTGCTCACCGTCTTCTTCGCCGCGGTCTTCGTGCTCGCGGTTTTCGCGGCCGTCTTCTTGGCGGTCTTCTTCGCGGGTGCCTTCTTGGCCGCGGCCTTCTTCGGCGCGGCTTCCTTCTTCACCGCGGCCTTCTTGGCCGGCGCCTTCTTGCCGAAGCCCTTGCGTACCGGCTTGCCGGTCTCTTCCAGCAGCTTCTGCACTTCCTCGAACGTCAGCGAGGCCGGCTCGCGGTCCTTCGGGATCTTGCCGTTGAGCTTGCCATCGCTGATGTACGGGCCGAAGCGGCCGTTGAGCACCTGGATGTCGCTGCCGTCGAACGCCTTGATGATGCGGTTGCGGGCGATCTCTTCCTTTTCCTCGATCAGGAACACCGCGCGCGCCAGGTCGATCGTGTACGGATCGTCTTCCTTTTTCAGCGAGGCATACACGCTGCCGCGCTTGGCGAACGGACCGAAGCGGCCGATGCCGACGCTGACCTCTTCATCCTTGTCCTGGCCCAGCTTGCGCGGCAGCTTGAACAGCTCCAGCGCGTCTTCCAGGGTGATGGTGTGCATCGACTGGCCGGGACGCAGCGAGGCGAACTCCAGCTTCTCGTCGGTGTCCTTGTCGCCGATCTGCGCATACGGCCCGTAGCGGCCGAGGCGCACGCTGACCGGCTTGCCGGACTTGGCATCGGTGCCCAGTTCGCGCGCACCTGTGGCTTCGCTGCGGTCGACGGTCTCGGCCTTCTCGTCCACCAGTTCCTTGAACGGGCCCCAGAACTTCTCCATCAGCGGTACCCACTCCTCCTCGCCGCGGGAGACGGCATCGAGCTCGTCCTCCAGCTTGGCGGTGAAGTCGTAGTCGACATACCGGGTGAAGTGGCCGGACAGGAACTTGGAGACCGCACGGCCCACGTCGCTGGGCTTGAAGGCGCGGCCTTCCATTTCCACGTACTTGCGGAAGATCAGCGTCTGGATGATCGAGGCGTAGGTGGAAGGACGGCCGATGCCGTATTCCTCCAGCGCCTTGACCAGCGCCGCTTCGGTGAAGCGCGGCGGCGGCTGGGTGAAATGCTGGTCGGCGTGGATGCGGTCCAGCGGCACGGTGTCGCCGGGCTTCATCGGCGGCAGCTTGCGGCCTTCGTCGTCGTCCTCGGCGGCCTTCTGGTCCTTGCCTTCCTCGTACACGGCCAGGAAGCCCGGATCGACCACCGTGGTGCCGCTGGCGCGGAAGCTGTGCTGGCTGCCGGCGGCCAGGTCGACGCTGACGGTGTTGAGCGTGGCCGGCACCATCTGGCAGGCGACGGCGCGCTTCCAGATCAGGTCGTACAGCTTGCGCTCGTCGTCGCTCAGGTATTTGGCCACCTGCGCCGGCGTGCGCAGCGCGCTGGTCGGACGGACAGCTTCGTGCGCTTCCTGCGCGTTCTTCGACTTGGTGACGTAGACGTTCGGCTTGTCCGGCAGCGCCTGCGTGCCGTAGTCGCGCGCGATGACGTCGCGGATCTCGGCCAGCGCGTCCTGCGACAGCGTCACCGAGTCGGTACGCATGTAGCTGATCAGGCCGACGGTGCCTTCGTCGCCGATGGCCACGCCTTCGTACAGTTTCTGCGCCACCTGCATGGTCTTGCGGGTGGTGAAGCCGAGCTTGCGCGAGGCTTCCTGCTGCAGCGTGGAGGTGGTGAACGGCGGCGCGGGACGGCGCTTGCGTTCCTTGCTGGTCACGTCGGTGACGTGCAGCGCGCCCTGCGCGGCCTGCTGGATGCGCAGGCGCGCGGCTTCGGCGGTATCGCCGTCGGTGACGGTGAACTGTTCGAACTTCTGCCCGTCCAGCCGGGTGAGCTTCGCGGTGAAGGCCTGGCGCGGATGCGCGCACTCGGCCTCGATGCTCCAGTACTCGCGGGCGATGAAGGCTTCGATCTCTTCCTCGCGCTCGACGATCATGCGTAGCGCCGGCGACTGCACGCGGCCGGCGGACAGGCCGCGCTGCACCTTGCGCCACAGCACCGGCGACAGGTTGAAGCCGACCAGGTAGTCCAGCGCGCGACGCGCCTGCTGCGCATCGACCAGGTCGCCGGCGATCTGCCGCGGCTGGCCCATGGCTTCCTTGATGGCGCGTGGGGTGATCTCGGTGAACACCACGCGGTGCAGCGGCTTGTCCTTGAGCAGGCCGCGCTCCTTCAGGATCTCGGCGATGTGCCAGCTGATCGCCTCCCCTTCGCGGTCCGGGTCGGTCGCCAGGAAGATGTCGTCGGCGGTCTTGGCGGCCTTGGCGATCGCATCGACGTGCTTCTCGTTCTTCTCGATCAGGTCGTAGCGCATCGCGAACCCGTTGGCCGGATCCACCGCCCCTTCCTTCGGCACCAGGTCACGGACGTGGCCGTAGGACGCCAGGACCGTGAAGTCCTTGCCGAGGTATTTGTTGATCGTCTTGGCCTTGGCGGGCGACTCGACGATGAGCAGGTGCTTGGGCATGTCAGGGGTTCAGGGGAGTTCGGGTGGGCCGTCCGGGGCCGGCAAGGGTGGCCCAGATACCGGCGCCAGAGAAGCGGACGCCCGGAGCGGGGGCCCCGGGCGTTCAGTTTTCCTTTTTATAGTGGTGTCACGGCCGGGGTCGGCCTGTCAAGCCGGATCGCCCAAGCCGGCCCCCGGGCCGCGCCCCCGGTCACGCCCGGCGCCCCGCCTGGCGGCTTACCGGCTCATCGAGGCCAGGGCGGCGACGCCCACGATCATCAGGATCACCGCGCCCACGAGGAACAGGCCGCCGAGGATCAGGATCACCAGGGCCACGGGGCCCAGTTCTTCGCGCTGGCGCTCCGGTTGCGAGGTGAACGCCCACTTGTCCACCACCAGCGTGTCGCAGATGAAATCGTGCAGGCCCTGCTTGCGCGCGGTGAAGGCCGCCATCAGGAAGCCGATGCCGAGGATGAGCAGCGACAGGAAGGACGCCCAATAGCGGCCGAACCCCCGCAGGAAGCTGATCCTGTCGCCGTCGGTGCGCACGACCTTGATGCCGATGGCCAGCTTCCCCGGGGTGGCCATCAGGCCGGCGCTGGAATGGAACCAGGCATATGCCATGGCCGACAGGACATAGGAGATGGCGGTTTCGCCGACGTTGAAGGCATCGTTCGCCCCGGAGAAGCCGCTGGAGAAGGAACTTCCGAAGCCCAGCAGTCCGCCGACGATGGCCGCGATGATGCCGACCGGGATGCCGATCGCGAACGCATCGATGAAGCTGGCGGCGACGCGTTTCCAGAACCCCGCGTAGACCACGTGACCACCGCTGACGGGCGTACCGGAGGCCAGGCCCCCGATGTCGGCACGCGGCGCGGCATACGGGGAATCGCCCGGCGATATCGCGGACTCGGCCCGCATGACGGGCGCGGGCTGCGTGTAGGTCGGCTCGCTGGCGGTGAACACCGCGCGACCGGTCAGCGGGCGCTCGGCTTCCACTTCGGCTGCCCCCGGCGTTTCGGCCGCCTCGGGTGCGGCCGGAGCGTGCGCGCTCACGTCCAGCCGGAGTTCCGGCGCGACGTTCACCAGCGCGGTCCACTGCTCCATGCCCTCGCGCCAGACCAGCGAGGTGCGGCTGAGCGTGCCGTCGCGGAAGAGGTCGGCCACCGTGGCGCCATCGACCGGGCCTTGGCGCTGCTGCTGCGCATCGACGTAGTACCACGTGGTCATGTGAGGTCCTTCATCAGCATCGCGCCCAGCAGCCCGTAGATGGCGAGGCTGCCGACGATCATCAGCGCGGCCAGCACGAGGATCACGATGGTGACTACGCCCAGTTCGTCGCGCTGGCGTTCGGGGAAGGCGGTGAACGCCCACTTGTCCACCACCAGCGTGTCGCAGAGCATGTCGTGCAGCGCCTGCTTGCGCTCGGTGAATGCGACCATCAGGCCGGAGATCAGCACGCCCAGGCCGCAGGTGACCATGCTGAAGACGAGATAGGCGAGCGAGCGCAGGAAGCCGCGCCAGAAGCTCACGCGCTGGCCGTCGGTGCGCGCGACCTTGATGCCGACCGCCAGCTTGCCGAGGCTGGCCTGCAACGAAGAGGACTGCATCCAGCCGAAGTAGATGCACGGTGCGAGGAACAGGATCGGATAGATGGCCAGCATCGAGGCGATGCCCGCGCCCGTGGCGAACGGATTGTCGGAACCGCCCGCCCCCATCACGCCGACGCCGATCAGCATCAGCGGAATCATCAGCGCATAGCTGATGATCGTGGTGACCATGCTGTCGATGCAGCTGGCGGCGAAGCGCTTCCACAGGCCGGCCTGCACGACATGGCCGGCGACGACGGGCTGGAAGGAGGCCAGGTCCGCGCTCGGCGGCGTGTAGGGCGCGTCGGGCGCCGGCACCGCGACATCTGCGGCAGGCGCGTCGATGGCGTCGAGCTGCAGGTCGAGTTCCGCGGCGACGGTGCGCAACGGCTGCCAGTCCTGCAGTCCTTCCCGCCACACCAGCGATGCGGCTCCCAGGCGCGCGTGGCGCACATGGCTTGCCAGTTCCTCGGCCGAGAACGGCCCCTGCCGCTGCCCGCTGGCATCGGCGTAGTACCACTGCGTCATCGTGTCATTCCCCGGTGAAAAGCGCGGCCCGCGTCGCCGCGCCGACGTCGTTCAATCGCGGCAGTCCAAGGGCAGCCACTTGTTGTCGATTTCCGACGAGCAGTTCCATGCGTCGTGGTCGCTGCCCATGTCCCGCCACAGTTTGCGGCCATCGATCGCGGCGTTGCCGGTATTGCCGAATTCCAGCTCGAAACCGCAGGTGCCATCGTCGAATTCGCCCACGACCACCCGCGTGACGTAGGTGCCCGCATAGCTTTCGGGGGCACCGATGCCGTCCTCGTCATTGCCCGGACAGCGTCCTTCGCCCGTGCGGATCGCTTCCACCTGCAGCTTCAGCGGCTCGCTCTCGGCGATGGCCTGGGAGACCTTCGAGCGCAGCGTGTAGTCGTTGTAGGCGGGAAGCGAGATCGCCGCGAGGATGGCGCCGATACCCAGGCACGGCACCAGCAGCACGGCCGCGACGATCAGGGCGATCTTGCCGCCCGACATGCCGGGCTTGGTGGCGGGTGCAACGGATGGCTGCCCCAGGCGCTCATGCGGGGCGGACGCGGAGGGGGCCTGCGGCACGGGCGGCGGAGTGCTGCCGACATCGACGGGTGCCGGGTTCAGGCCGAGTTCGTCGGCGACGTCGCGTAGCGGCAGCCACTGCGCCATGCCTTCGCGCCAGACCAGGCTGTCCAGCGCAACGCGTCCGAAACGGAAATGGGTGACCAGTTCATCCGACGAGACCGGACCGTGCTGCTCACGGTTCCGGTCGGCGTAATACCAACCCGACATGCTTCCCCCTGAAGCGGATCAACGCCTCAGTGTACCGGCTCGGGCTCGTCGGCAAACATCTGGGTTTCCATCCACGCGTAGGCGGCTTCGGAACCCGGCTGGTTGAACAGCACCATCAGCACGACCCACTTCAGGTCGTCCAGGTCCAGCTCGTCCTGGTCCAGCGCCATCGCACGGTCCAGCACCAGCTCGCGCTGGTCCGCATCGAGGACGCCGTGCTGCTCCAGGAACAGCAGGAAGCCTCGGCATTCGACGTCCAGCTTCTCAAGTTCCGGACCGTGGAAGACGCGGGTCGGTCCACCGACGCGCGGCGTGGAGGCGGCGGGACGCTGGTCGGCCAGGGCATCGAGCCAGTCGAAGGCCTTGCTGATTTCGGCGGGGCTGAAACCGGCCTGGATCAGGCCGTTCTGGAGAGAGTCGCGGTCGCGGACGGGGTCCGCATCTTCGGTGAAGTAGTGTTCGAACAGGTACAGCAGTACATCCAGGATGCTCTCTTTCATTGCCCCTCGGCCTGCGTCATCGACGCTGTGGAGGTGAAGAAACCGGTCTTTCTCTGGTATCGGCCGTGTTCCGCCGTTACTAAGCCATCCAGTTCCATGACCAGCAGCATGGAGGACAGTTCCGCGGCCGTCAATCGGGTGCGTGAGACGAGCTGATCCATACCTGTAGGGTCGTGACCGAGTGCCTGCCACAACAACTGGTAGTCGGGGTCGAGTCGAGGGGGCGTCTCGCCCGCGCCCGCCATCGCCCCGGATTCAGCCTCGCCGAGCCGCGCCCGCAGGGCGTCGGCGAGGTTCGCGGCCAAATGGGCGAGGGCGGCGATGACTTCCCGCGGCTCCTCCACCAGCGCCGCGCCGTCGCGAAGCAGGCGGTGGCAGCCGCGGGCCTTGGGATTGTGGATCGATCCGGGAATGGCGAACACCTCGCGTCCCGCCTCTCCGGCCTGGCGGGCGGTGATCAGCGCGCCGGACTGCTCGGCCGCCTCCACGACCAGCGTCCCCAGCGCCAGCCCGGCGAGGATCCGGTTGCGTGCCGGGAAGTGGCTGCGCAGCGCCGGTGTGCCGGGTGGATGCTCGCTGACCACGGCGCCGTGCGCCGCCAGCCGGTCGCGCAGCCGGTCATGGGCCGGGGGATACGCCAGGTCGGGGCCGGTGCCGACCACGGCGACCGTGGTGCCGGCGCCCGCGGCCAGCGCCGCCTCGTGCGCCGCAGCATCGACGCCGCGCGCCATGCCGCTGACCACGACGATGCCCGCCGACGCCAGCGCGCGCGCGAAGTAGTGGGCATTGTCGCGGCCACCGCTGGTCGGGGTGCGGCTGCCGACGATGGCGACGGCGGGGCGCCACAGCAGGGCGGGGTCACCGTCGACGAACAGGGCGAGTGGCGGACTGGACATCGCGCGTAGCGGCGCGGGGTAGTCCGGATCGTGCCAGCCGATCAGGTGATGGCCTGGTGCGTCCAGCCAGCGCCGGGTGCGCGCCAGCGCACCGTCCGTGTCCGCGCCCTGCAAGCGTCCGATCTGGGCGGCGTCCAGCCCTTCCGTCCGCCATGCGCCCGCACCGGCGGCGAGCGCGGAAGTGGGGGATTCCCGCCGCTCCAGCAGGCGGCGGCGCGGCAGCACGGGGCCGCCGGCCAGTACCAGGCGGGCCAGCGCCATCAGGTCGTCGTTGGGCATGCGGCCAGACTAGGCCGGACATGACGACGGCGCCCTCGGGCGCCGTCGCGGTCTTGCGTAGGAATTGCCTGACGCGGCTCAGTACGTCGCGTCGGGATGCTTCAGCTCATACCCGACGCGGGTGGCTTCCGCGCTTTCCATGACCAGCGCGTAGCTGACCTTGTCGAAGGTGCGGAACACCATCGCATGGCTGGCGTACTCGTCGGGCAGGCTGACCCGGCCGGCGCCCGACTTCGGCGATTCGCTGATGCGCGAGGATTGGGGGTAGGCCATGCGGTTGGCGGTGTGGCTGCCATTGCGCCAGATCGAGAACACGGTGCCGTTGTCCACGCCGTCCAGGCGGCCGCCGGAGATCGCGATCACGTCGCGCGTGCCGCCCGAGGTGAAGGCGTCGGCCACGGCCAGCACGCGCAGCTTGCCGGCCGGATCGCTGGCGGGCGGGTGCGGGAAGAAGTGCAGGTCGTAGGGCTGGGCGTCGACCGGAATCAGCCGGTCGCCGACGCGCACTTCGTGGCCACCGATATCGGCAAGCAGCGTGCTGACCTCGGTGCCCGGCACGACGCCGCGGGTAAAGGTGGCCACGTTGACCTTGACCAGTTCATAGCCGAGGAATGCGCCCTTGCCGGACTGCTCGACGATGTCCTTCCACTGGTCCACTTCGCCGCGGATCGTGCGGCCGCGGAAATCGAGGTCCTGCGCGCGCGGATTGTCCGTGAACTTGGCGGTGGGACGCACGACCAGGAAGCGCTGGCCGGCCTGCACGCCATCCAGGCCACGGACATAGATGTTGTGGCCACCGGAGCCGCGCAGGCGGTCTTCGTCCAGGCCGGCGACATGCGGCAGCTGCTCGAAGCTGTCGACCACGCGGCGGTCCTTCAGGTAGGCCTCGATGTCGGACAGCGGGATCGCGTTGAGCGGCGCTTCCTGGCGCGGGCCGGGCTGCACCGCCACGCGGTCCAGGTAGGCCAGGCTGATGACGTCGCCCGGATAGATCAGGTGCGGGTTCTGGATCTGCGGATTGGCCTGCCAGATCTCCGGCCACAGCCACGGCTTCTTGAGGAAGCGCGCGGAAATGTCCCACAGCGTGTCGCCACGCTTGACCACATAGGTATCAGGATGGCTTCCCGCCATCTCGGCGGCAGCCGCATAGGTGCCGACGGTCAGCGCCGCAACGGCGAGAACCGTACGAAAATATTTAAACATGGCGGTATCTACCTGATTCCCCGACAGGTGGTCAGCACTATAGTCCAGAAAACCCGGCGCAACGCAAGCGCCCGCGTTAGAATTCGTGAGGCCTTGCCGGATTCCACTGGCGCCCCCATTCCGAGACGTACCATGGCCCTGCTCCCTATCCTCGAATTCCCCGATCCGCGCCTGCGCACCAAGGCCGTGCCGGTCGATGCCGGGCATGTGACGTCGTCCACATTCCAGCGCCTGCTCGACGACATGTTCGAGACCATGTACGACGCGCCCGGCATCGGCCTGGCGGCCAGCCAGGTGGACGTGCACCAGCGGTTCATGGTCATCGACATCAGCGAAGAGAAGAACCAGCCGCAGGTCTTCATCAATCCCGAGCTGAGCGACAAGGCGGGCGAGCAGGTCTACCAGGAGGGCTGCCTGTCGGTGCCCGGCATCTTCGCCGACGTCACCCGCGCCGACGAGGTCACCGTGCGCTTCCTTGATCGCCAGGGTCAGGCGCAGGAACTGCGCGCCGACGGTCTGCTGGCCGTGTGCATCCAGCACGAGATGGACCATCTGGACGGCAAGCTGTTCGTCGACTACCTCTCGCCGCTGAAGCGCGAGATGGTGCGCAAGAAGCTGGCCAAGCAACGCAAGCACGTGGCCTGATCGCCGCGCCGCGGAACCGGGCGTACGGGATGCTCCCGCCGGTTCCGTCCTCTCCTTTCCGAAGTCATCCCCCATGAGAATCGTCTTCGCCGGCACGCCGGCTTTCGCCGTTCCCTGCCTGCGCACGGCCCATGCCCACCATGAAGTCGTCGCGGTCTACACCCAGCCCGACCGGCCGGCCGGTCGCGGGCGTGGCCTGACGCCGTCGCCGGTGAAGCTGGAAGCGATCCAGCGTGGCATCCCCGTGCTGCAGCCGTTGTCGTTGAAGAAGAAGTCCACCCAGGACGCGCTGCGCGAAATGCAGCCCGACGTGATGATCGTGGTGGCGTACGGTCTGATCCTGCCGCAGGCCGTGCTCGACATTCCGCAGTACGGTTGCTGGAATGTGCATGCCTCGCTGCTGCCGCGCTGGCGGGGCGCCGCGCCCATCCAGCGCGCCATCGAGGCCGGCGACGACGAGACCGGCGTCTGCCTGATGCAGATGGAGGCGGGTCTGGATACCGGCCCCGTGCTGCTGGCGCAGAGTCTGCCGATCGGGCCGGACGATACCGGCGGGCAACTGCACGACCGCCTGTCCGACCTCGGCGCGCAGGTGCTGCGCGATGCGCTGGGTCTGCTGCGGGCGGGCGTGAGGCTGCCGCCGCACCCGCAGTCGGAGGTGGGCGTTGAATACGCGCACAAGCTGGACAAGGCGGAGGCGAAGCTGGACTGGACGCAACCCGCCGAGGTGCTGGCGCGCAAGGTCCGTGCCTTCAACCCGTGGCCGGTCGCCGAAGCGCAGGTCGCCGGCGAGCGCCTGCGCATCCACGGTGCAGTCGCGGCCGACCAGGCGCATGCGGCGGCGCCGGGAACCTTGCTCGCCGCCAGCCGGCAGGGCCTGGATATCGCCTGTGGCGCCGGTGTGCTTCGCCTGCGCGTGGTCCAGCGCGAAGGCGGCAAGGCGATCACCGCGGCGGACTACCTCAACGCGCGGCGCGACCTGGTGCTGCCATGACCACCCAGGCCGGGGTCGCGGTACGGGTCCTCGCGACCCGCGTGGTGGACGCGGTGATGCACCGCGGCCGTTCGCTGAAGGCGGAACTGGCCACGAACCTGCCCCGGATCGAAGACGTCCGCGACCGCGCGCTGTTGGAGGCGATCTGCTTCGCGGCGCTGCGTTCGCGTGCCTGCGGCGAAGCCGCCCTCGCTGCGTGGATGGCGAAGCCGCTGGGGCGGGCGGACAACGAACTGCGCGCGCTGTTGCATGTGGGCTTCGCGCAGCTAGTGGTGATGGAGTTGCCGCCCCATGCCGCCCTCTCCGCGACGGTCGAAGCGGTGCGTGCGCTCGGTCGGCCGCACCAGGACAAACTGGTGAATGCCCTGCTCAGGCGTGCGCAGCGCGAGGGCCTGCCGGATGTGCCCGCCGATGCGCTGTGGCCCGCCTGGCTGCGGCAGCAGGTGCGCGAGGACTGGCCTGCGCAGGCGGATGAGATCTTTGCCGCGAGCCAGCGCGAGGCGCCGCTCTGGCTGCGCGTCAACCGGCGGCATGGCACCCGTGATGCGTATCGACAGCGCCTGCTGGAGGCCGGTATCGCCGCCGAGCCAGTCGACGGCATGGCCGACGCCCTGGTGCTGGATGCGCCGGTGGCGGCCACGGCATTGCCGGGGTTCGCGGCGGGGGATGTCTCGGTGCAGGACGGCGCGGCGCAACGGGTCGCGGATCTGTTCCTGGATCTTCCCCCTGGCGCGCGCGTGCTCGACATGTGCGCTGCTCCCGGTGGCAAGACCGCGCACGTGCTGGAGCGCGACCCAACGTTGCAGGTGCTGGCGCTGGATGTGGACGAACGTCGCCTGCAACGTGTGCGCGAAACGCTGCAACGCGTTGGTGTGGAGGCGCAACTGCGGACCGCCGACGCGACCGATGCGGCGATCTGGTGGGACGGACAGCCGTTCGATGCGGTGCTGCTGGACGCACCGTGCTCGGCGACCGGCATCGTGCGCCGGCAGCCGGACGTGCTGCTGCACCGGCGGGAGGAGGATCTGGC
This sequence comes from Pseudoxanthomonas sp., assembly GCF_036845285.1. Classification (GTDB taxonomy): domain Bacteria; phylum Pseudomonadota; class Gammaproteobacteria; order Xanthomonadales; family Xanthomonadaceae; genus Pseudoxanthomonas_A. The sequence goes on along the minus strand of NZ_DAIUEE010000019.1, from coordinate 14,500 downwards.
GGCGCTGACCGTCCTGCAGGCGCGCCTGCTCGATACCGCGTGGCACGTGTTGCGAAGCGGGGGCGTTCTCGCCTACGCCACCTGCTCGCTGCTGCGGATGGAGAACGCCGGGCAGCTTGATGCCTTCCGCGTGCGACATCCCGACGCACGGCTGGATGTGCTGGACGACACGTGGGGCCACGCGGAAGGCGGCGGCCGACAGCGTTTTCCGGGAGAGCAGCAGATGGATGGATTCTTCTACGCCGCGTTGCGTAAAACGTGAATCGTGTTGCAGGACGTCGCGTTACATGAGTGAGTCGCGGGAGAGTACGGGTTCCGCATCGGCGCATACGGCATAATTCAGCCTTGGCCGCAGCCGGCGTGTTCACGCAGGCTTGACTTCCGGCCAGAGCAAAAAGCGCAGACTTTCGCGCTGCGAAACGTTCTGGATGCTGTGTCCATGATCGTGCCGTTGCAAACCGTAGGATCCGATGCATGCAGGTAGGGAGTACACGTCGACAGGATGTCGCGCGCTGGCTGGTATGGCTGGCAGGCTTCAGTGCTGCTGCTCTCCTGGTCGTACCGAAAGGCCTTTCCGTCTTCGTCGCGCTGATGCTCGCCGCGTCGCTGGTCGCGCTGCCTGATGCGTGGCGCAGCGGGCGGGCTGCGCCACGTGCGCTGTACGTCCTGTTGGCCGGCGCGCTAGGTGTGATTGCGGTCGTGGCAGTGTCCAGGTGGAAGGATGGCGCGCCGTTTTCGGTGCTGGACAATCCTTCGCGTGCGTTGCTGTTGCCGTGGTGTGCGTGGCTCGCGTGGACAACGCGCGTCCGCATGTCGGGCTTGTGGTACGGCGCACTGGCAGGCTTGCTGATTGCGTTCGTCGTCTCCATCGCGCAGGTGTCGCTGGGCGTCGAACGGGCCGGCAGCGATGCCAACCCGATCGTGTTCGCCAATGCGGTGCTGGCATTGCTGGTGCTCGCCGTGTTCTGTCGTCCTGCCCGCGACGGGTGGCCGTGGCGGCTGCTGCTGGCCGTGGTGATCGTGCTGGCCAACGTGGTGGTCATCCTCAGCGGCAGCCGTGGCGTTCTGCCCGGGCTTGGGCTGGTGATGCTCATGCTGCTGGTTGGCACGGCGTCCCGCCGCCGTTGGTGGCGTCTGGGGGGCGCGGTCTGCCTGCTGGCTGCACTGCTCGCCGCCATGTGGACGATACCGTGGCTGTCCAGCCGGTTCCGGCTCGACCAACTGCATGCGGACGTGTCCGGCTTCGCCGTCGGCGCGGTGGATCAGCCCATCAGTGCGCGCATAGCGTTGCTCTCGGTCGCCTGGGACGCGTTCCGCGAGTCGCCCCTGATGGGGTCCGGGGTCGGGACCTTCGCCGACCGGGTCGCTGCGAGCGCCTATTGCAAGGATGTGCAGCGGCACTTCTGCGGGCTCGGTCACGCGCACAACGACCTTGCGCAGTGGGGCGCCACGATGGGACTGATCGGCATCGCCGGCCTGGCGATGCTGTACCTGACGCCGCTCTGGGTGGCTGCGCGACAGATCCGGCGCGATCACCTCTACCTGCCCATCGGGCCGGCATGGACGGTCGGCATGTTGGTGGCGACCTACATAGTGTCGGGACTGACCCAGTCGATATTCGCCCATGCACTCAGTACGAGTGCGTTTGTCGTGTTCGGAGGATTGTTGCTGGGCATGGGAATGGTGCCTTCCGGTGCCGAGTCCGGTCCGGTTCGTTCACCAGCGTGAGTTTGGGAAAGTCACTGGCAAAAGGCACAGGGGCAGCGGGAGGCGGGTACGAACGGACTGGCTGGCAGGCGTCCGTTCGACGCAGTTGTCTCGGCCCAAGAGGCGCATTTGCAGAGCTGGCGTTCCTCGCGAATGGTTCTCCAGATGTCTAGCGGATCAGGAAAGATCTACAGCCGGTTGGGAACACCTCTCTGGTGTCCATGCGGGCTTGCTAAGCGACGAACGGCGTTCTTCCCCGCTGAGTTTTTTCGTGGACCCGGGGTCCAGCGTAGGGCTTTTCGGAGTCGGGTGATGTTGTCTCATCCAGCAGGCGCAAATAGACCGTCTCGGTGTGATCGAGGAATGTTTCGATACCGAATTCGGCGATCGCCCGGTCGCGTGCCGCGTTGCCACGGCGAAGGAGGTCTTCGCGGTCGTTCAGCATGTCGTGCAGCGCCGCAGCCATCGCCGCATATCCATGCACGGGCACAAGCCAGCCATCGGTGCCGGGACGGATGTTTTCCGGCAGGCCGGCGTAGTCCGTCACCATTACGGGCTTTCCCATTGCCATCATCTCGCGGCAGGCGAATGAGATCGTTTCGATGTCATGGGACAGTACGAAGCCGGCATCCAGACGGGCGATCATCGGACGGACGTCGTCCAGAAGGCCGGGGAAATGGAAGTGATCCTGCAAGCCCGATCGCGCGAGCATCGCCCGTTGATCCGCCGATGGAGGGTGGCCGGCAATGACGACCTGGATGCGTTCGCGTTCGTCCGGCTTCAGCAATGCCAAGGCCGCCATCAGGTCGGTCCACCCCTTGTAGTCCGCCGTCCCGGCGTTGCTGCCGATCCAAAGCTGGCTTTCATCCGTACGGTCTATCGCTTCATTGGGGAAAAAGAACGCGGTGTCTACGCCGTTGTAGATGGTTTCCGGTTGGCAGCGGCGGTACGCGGTATGGATCAGCTGACGGCGCACGAATTCGCACACCGCGATCACCTTGTCGGTTCCAGCACGGGCGCGCCACATATGCTGCAGGCCGCGCATTGGCTTGGTGTTGTGCTTGGTCAGTACGACAAAGGGGCGGGGATGCAGGCCACTCAGTGCCGCGATCACGAGGCGATGATCGGCCGACCCGTTCACGTGCACGATATCGAAGCGGTGCGCCTGGAGATAGGAGCGCAGGCGCGCGCAGGCATGCCTGCGCGCGGGTAGCATGCGCGGGCCGTTTGGATAGGCTTGAGCGAAGGCGTGAAGACCCGGGGTCTCCCGTGCTTCACGCAGCAGCCGGCTGTCCTCGGGCGCAGCGACATGCACCTCGTGCCTCCGCATCGACAACCCACGCGCCAGTTCGCGGATGTACGTGGTGTGGCCTCCGCCGCTGCCACTGTGGAAATTGGTGTACAGGAGTTTCATGTGGCGGTCGGGAATGGTGGGGGCGTGCGGTCGCGCCAGCGCGCAACGTGGCCGGGAGCGGTGTCCGTAAGCGCATCACCACGCAGGCAGTGGTCCAGCGCGGCCAACTGCCGTTCGTTCCAGCGCTGCGCATCGGCGAACGCCGCAAGGCCCAGCGACCGGCGCAGGCCCGCATCCTTCGACAGGCGGATGATATGGTCCGCGAAAGCGGCGTGGTCGTGATCGGCCACCACCAGCAGGCCGTTGTTGAATTCTCCGCCCAGGCCCCGTACTCCGGTGACCGTGGAGATGGTGGGTACGCCGGCCCCCATCGCGTCCAGGAGCTTGATGTTGATGCCAGTCCCGGCGATGGTTGGATTGACCGACAAAGGACTGCGGGCGAAGGCGGCACGCAGGTCGTCGACGAAACCGAGCTTTTCCACATTGGGAATATCGGGCGCCCAATTGCAGATCGACCCGGCCAGTCTGAGCCTGAAGTCCGGGATCGAACTCACTACCCGTGGCAGCACGTGTTCCAGGAACTGCCGCAGCGATATCTGATTCGACAGCATGTTGGTGCCGAGATAGAGCGCGGCATGGTCGACGCCGTGGTCGGGCAAGGGCTGGTCCAGGCCGATGTAATGACTGACGACGGCGATTTCTGGATTGCGTTCGCTCACCTCGTACTGTGCCAATTGCTCCCGGAAATGCTCGGCTTCCTGTGCCTGGATGGCGATCACGGCGTCAGCGCGACGCAGGCCCTGGTTTTCGTCCTGGGGCGTGAGCGAAACCCAGTAGCCCTTTCGGAAACCGCGTGCCACGAAAGGGCGATGCCGGTCGGCAAAAGCGTCGTGCGTGTCCAGCAACTTGCGCGTAGAGGCCGGGAATGCGTCAAGCGCGCGGGAGTTGAAAGCGTACTCGACGACGACGGTATCGAACCGCCGATCCATGGCCCGTAGTTGGTGTGACCATGGGTTGCGCCAGTTCTCGTCGAGCCCGGAGTAGTGGCTATGGTCATGCCCGAATCCACGAAGGATCTTCCGCCAACGACGTCTCAACTTGCCCCGCAGCCAGAAGGCGAAGCGAGCCTGTCGCGGACCATTGTCCAGATGCAGGAAGTGCCGCTCGCCGAAAAAGGCGACATGCGACGCTATATCGGGCTTCTGTGTATCCAGCTTGGAGGCGACATGGATGAACGTCAGTTCGTGGCCCAGCGCCTTGATCGCCCTGCAGAGTTGCAAGATGCGCACGCTGTGCCCGGCCTTCGCCGGGAAGATCGGCGTCATCGAAACCAGCGCGACGCTCAGGGGGCGTGTGGTCGAGCCGGGCAGAAGGGAGAAGGCATCGCAGGCGGATCCTGCGACAGGCGTCTCGGGGTGCCGGGTCGGTGAAGGGATTATCATCCGTGGTGGGCCAGGGGTTTGCGGATGGACGCGGTTCGCAAGCAAGGCTCGCGAGCCGATTCCATTCGGTTGGGTGGGACACTGATTTTCCTGACGCCGCGGGACGGCGTCAGCGACTGCCAGCCGCCAAGACAGCCTTCAGTCAGGTTGGCCAGCCCCGACCGGAGAGAAACAGGGGCATGGCCGAGATCAGATCCGTCCGTGCTGTCAGACGGGGCTGACTCGACGGCTGTCTCCGCACGCGCGTCTCCTCCGACGAGTCCAGTTCCACGTGTGCTGGGCGCCGAGCGTACTCGGCCCCTTGATCGACGTGCGATAGAGCGACGTCCCCCTGCTGATGGCGAGCGCCTTGTGCGGGCCGATGCTGGATCGCTGAAGAACAGCTAAGCTCATCGCATGTCTTTCTTGCCCGCCTCCCTCGTCGTCATCTGCCAGAACGAGGCGGCCAATATCGCCCGTTGCCTCGACAGTGTTCCGTTTGCCGCGGAAAAGCTTGTGGTGGACAGCGGCAGCACCGACGACACCATTGCCATCGCCCGGGCCCATGGCGCCAGGGTGGTGCACCAGGACTGGCTGGGCTTCGGCCCCCAGCGCAACTTCGCCAGCACGCAGGCCGCCCACGACTGGATCCTGGTGCTGGATGCGGACGAGTTCCTGTCCCCCGAACTGGCGGCGCAACTCCAGGAAGGATTACCTGGGCTGATGGCGTCGGCGAAGGCCGGCGCCTGGCTGCGCCGCCGCACCTGGCTGATGGGGGCGCCGATGCGCTGGTACCGGCCGATGGTCGGCGAGCGGATGGCGCGGCTTTACCATCGTGGCCGCGCACGCTGGACCGATGCGCGCGTGCACGAATCCCTGCGGTTCGATGGCGAGACGGTGGAATTCAAGGCGCCGTTCAACCATGCCGACAATCCCAGCCTGGTGCACAAGCAGCTGAAGGTGCTGCGCTACAGCGAACTGAAGGCGCTCGACTGGCGCGACAGGCAGCGACCGGTCCGCATGTGGCTGACACCGCTGGTCTACCTGTCCGCCTTCATCAAGGACTACCTGCTGCGTCTGGCCTTCCTGGACGGCTGGCGTGGCTTCATCATCGCGCAGACCGCAGCCAGCTACGCCGCCTACAAGCGCATGCGCTACTACGAGATGCAGCACAATCCCGCCTCCGTCGATGCCGCGCACCGCAAGCTCGCCCGCCACGAACTGGAACACTGATGGCCAAGCACTACCTCCTCTACGGTTCGGAGCGCTACGCGCTCGCCATCCTGCGGCCGCTGCAGGACGCCATCCGTGCGCGCGGCGACGAGGCGGCATGGTTCTTCGATGGTCCCGGCGCAGAGGACCTGCGTCCGGACGAGAAACTGCTGACCACGACCGACGACGTGCGGCGATGGAATGCCATTGCGGTGATCACCGGTAGCAATGCGGTGCCGCACTTTTTCCCGGGGGTGAAGGTGGAGACCTTCCATGGTTTCGATGCCGGCAAGCCGCGGCACATCTATATCCGCGGCTTCTTCGACCTGTACTGCACCACCGGCCCGAACGACACGCGCGCGTTTTCCGAGATTGCCGATCGGGTCGGCCACTTCAAAGTGGTCGAGACCGGCTGGCCGAAGATCGATCCCTTCATGCACGACATCGCGGGAGGACTGCCGCCGGTGCGCAATCCGCCCGTCATCCTGTACCACTCCACCTTCTCGCCTTCCTGGAGTGCGGCGGAGACACTGTACGAGGAAGTGAAACGGCTGTCGCGCAGCGGTGAGTTGACGTGGATCGTCACCTTCCATCCCAAGATGAATCCGGACACCGTGGCCAAGTTCCGCGCACTCGAGAACGAGCACCTGCGCTTCGCCGACGACGACAACATCCTGGACCTGTTTCCGCAGGTCGACATGATGTGTTCGGATACCTCGTCCGCGCTCAACGAGTTCCTCCTCACGTACAAGCCGGTGGTGACGTTCAAGAACCGGCGCCCGGGTCCGCAGTTGATCGACATCGACGATGCAGCGCAGTTCGAGCCGGCCATCCGCCGTGCGCTATCGCGGCCGCCGGAACTTATGCGGGCCATTGTCGACTATGCCGACGGCATGCATCCCTACCGCGATGGCCGTTCGAGCGAGCGCGTGCTGGAGGCCATCGACGCATTCATCGCTGCGGGCGCACGCAACCCCAAGCCCAAGCCGATGAACCTGTGGCGCAAGTTGAAGATCCGCCGGCGCATCGGCTACTGGGGGCCGGCCTGAGACCGGGACGGACGGCACTACCGGCTGTCATCCGGGTGAGGGACAATCTGTGCGGGAATGAGCGTCGCGCCGAGGGGGCGTCGACGCAGTGGACGTGTGGAGGGGCACCATGAAGATCACCGTCATCGCCAGTACCTACAACGCCGAGGAGTGGCTGGAGAAGGTGCTGCTGGGTTACCGGTGGCAGACGTGGCGTGATTTCGAACTCATCGTGGCCGATGACGGGTCGCGTGAATCGACCCGCACGCTGGTGGAGCGCTTCGCCGCCGACTATCCGGTGCCGTTGCGGCATGTATGGCACGAGGACGACGGTTACCGCCGACAGGAAATCCTCAATGCCGCCATCGTGGAGGCGCGGCACGACTACATCCTGTTCACCGACGGCGATTGCATTCCGCGCCGCGATTTCGTGCAGGTGCATGCGCAGCAGGCCGAACCGGGCCGCTTCCTGTCGGGCGGTTACTGCAAGTTGAGCATGAAGCTCAGCAAGGCGATCGAGGCAGAGGACATCCGCGATGGCCGCTGCTTCGACCGCAGCTGGTTGCGCGCGCAGGACCGCCTGGGCCTGTCCAATACGCTGAAACTGGGTGCAGGCGAAGTAGGCGGCATGTTGCTGGACACCATCACCACCACGAAGCCGACGTTCAACAACTGCAACTCGTCGGCGTGGAAGGCGGACCTGCTGGCGATCAACGGCTACGACGAGCGGATGAAGTACGGAGGACCGGACCGCGAGCTCGGGGAACGCCTGGAAAACCACGGCGTCCGCGGCAAGCAGATCCGACACCGGGCCGTCTGCGTCCACCTGGACCACGCGCGCGGCTACAAGACGCGCGAGTCGGTGGAACGCAACCTGGCGATCCGTGCGCAGACGCGCACGCAGCGCATCACCTGGACGCCGTACGGCATCGACAAGTCCGCGGGCAATCCGGCCGGCTGAAGGCGCGCCTCAGCCGGCGTCGCGTGCCGGCAGCGCCGACCACGCGGCGATCACGTCGGCTGCAGGAATGTCGCGCACGCGACTGGATTCGCCGCGCTCTCCACCCAGCACCCTGATCGCGCCGGGTCCGATCGGGCGCCATTTCGCTGGCGAGGCGGCTCCGAACAGCACCACCAGCGGACAGCCCAGCGCGGCGGCCGCGTGTGCCGGTCCGGTGTCCACCGACACCAGGCTGTGTGCCTGTTCGAGCAAGGCCAGCAGGCGCGGTACCGGCAGTTCGCGCGCGGCGTTGTGCAGGCGCGGATCGCGGCCGGTGGCGGCCGATATCTCGTCCAGCACGCCGTACTCGGCGGGTGAGCCGCACAGCACGATGCGGGCTTCGGGCAAGCGTTGCCAGACGGCGGCGGCGACCTCGGCCCATGCCTCGGGCGGCCAGTATTTGGGATGCGAGGCCGTGGCCACGTTGCCGCGCTTGTGGGTGCGCTTGTTGCCGGGCTGGAACAGGACGCACGGGCCTTCCAGCCCGTGGCCCAAGCGCCACCGCGCCAGGTCGCGGCGATCCTCGTCGGTGACGCGCAGCGACGGAAAACGGAATGCCTGCGGATCGACCTGCGCCGTCCCATAGGAATGCGCCGGGTCGCGCATCCCCAAATGCAGCCAGCGGTCGGGCCACAGGCGGGTGACGCCGTTGTCCTCGTCGTCGTCCTTGCGCCGCTGCACGATATCGTCCGCATGCAGCGGCGCGCGCGCGAGCAGGCGCAGGGTCGGTGCATCCGTGTCGCACACGTACACGGGTCCACGGCCCCGGTTGCGCAGCCAGCGAACGGCGCTCCACTGGCTCGGGCACAGCAGGTAGGGCGTATTGCGGCTGGTGACCAGATGTATCTCGCCGACTTCCGGCATCGGCGCCAGCAGGGGCGGTGTCCATGCGCCGGTGGTCAGTACGTCGACGCGCTGGCCGTAACGTGCATGCAGCAGACGAATGAGCGTGGTCAGCATCACCATGTCGCCCAGCGCACCGCAGCGCACGATCAACGGACGCGCCGCGCCGCTCACGGGATCTTCCCCAGCGCATGCAGGTGGCGGTACTTGTCGATGACGGCCTGTGCGTGGCTGGCATGGAACCACCAGCCCTGGCGGCCATCGCGCCAGGCGGCGCGCAGCACATACGCCTTCAGCCAGTACGCGGCGGCGTGGGTCCACGGACTGAGCGCGGAGCAGCGCTTGCCGTCGGCGTGCCGCTGCTCGGCCCAGAGGCGCGCATAGCGTGCGTTCTTCGCACGGTGCGCTTCCAGCGTGCGTGCCGTGTTGTGCTCGATGACGATGTCGACGTCCTTCACCCGCTTGCCGGCCAGGTCGGGTTTCTCGTGCACGCGCATCGGCAGGTAACGATGATCCGGCCGCACCAGGCGCTCGGTGCGTTCGAAGCCGCGGAGCATGCGGCCGAGGAACCAGTTGCACCGCTTCAGGCGCCACACGTCGGCCTGCTCCACGCCCCCATGGGCGAACAGGGCGCGCAGCTGGTCGGCGCTGCCGTCGGCGAGCCACTCATCCGCATCCAGCAGCAACAGCCAGGGTTGGGCGGCGCGGCGGATGGCTTCGTTCTTCTGCTCCGCGAAACCCAGCCAATCCTGGTGTTCGACGCGCGCTCCCTGCGAGCGCGCCAGCGCGACCGTGCCATCGTCCGATCCGCAATCCAGTACGAGAATCTCGCTGCAGAGGCCCTGCACCGAAGCGAGGCAACGCCCCAGTCGGTCGACCTCGTTCTTGGTGATGATGACGGCGGAAAGCGGAAGTGGCGGTGTCATGGGGTCAAGGTCCGTATCGTCGCCGGATCACCAGTGCAGGCGGCGTCGCGAAAGGGCAGTGGTCAATCGTTCGTGGACGGCACGGGCATCGGCCACGGGCACGAAACGCAGCGCCAGTGGCGCCGCGATCCCGTTCGCGCCGGCCGTGTCCAGCCACAGCGTTGCGGTGCCGAAGCGGTGGTCGAGTGGCGAGCGCGACAGGCGCAATGCCTGCAGCTTGTCGATCTCGGCGAAGCGCCAGTAGCGCGACCACCAGCCGCTGCGCACCGCCACGATCTGGTCGTCCATGGTCCAGCCCATGCGATGCGCCTGCCGGCGTGCGGCGACGGCGGCGAACAGCATCCATGCCAGCCCCAGCCATCCCCATGCGCCCACCTGCCACGCAGCCAGCAGCGTGGCCGGCAATAGCCACGCGAGCGACGGCAGCCACAGGCGCCAGCGCGCGGACGCATGCACGGCCCGCCAGTCGTCGCGTGGCCATTGCACCTGCGGCAGCACGTGACCGATCAGGGCATCGCAGACGTCGGGCGGCGCGATAGGCGCGACGTCCTTCAGGGCACGGCTGTCCTGTTGGCCGGACTTCTCCGCCACCGCGGTGTCGATGCGCAGCGAGCGCCTCTTGAACAGGCGGTGCAGCACGCCCTCATGCAGCGTCCATGCCTGGATGCGCCGGCGCGCTACGCTCGTGCGCAGCCGAGTGAACAGGCCGCGTTCCACCATCAGGCGGCGCGGTTCTTCCGTCAGCCGGAAACCATGGAACTGCGACAAGGCCAGTGCGACGGACAGCAGCCGCACCAGGGTCAGCGCAATGCCGACCAGGGCGATGCCACCGGCGGCGCCGCCGAGCCAGCCCAGGTGCAGGTCTTCGGCATAGCCATACGCCTGCTGCGCGCCCTGGCGGAAAACCTGTTCGATCCTGTTCTCCGGCAGGATCTGCCACATGGCGCCGAAGCCCGCCGCCACCACGATCATGCCGCGGTTGGAGATCAGTCCCAGCCGGATGACCTCCATCGTGCTCAGCGAAAGCAGGGTGGTGGCGCGCTCGTCCGGCGCGGTGCCCGGCGAGTCGGACTCGGTGGCGTTGGCATTGGCGGTGGTGCCTCGTGCCTGGTGCCGTACCAGGTTCTCCAGGACCAGCGCATCGCGCAGGCCGAGCACGCGCATCTGCGCCTCGGGCTTCACGCCGCCCGCCGACTCGAGCCTCACCTCGGCCACGCCGAACACGCGGTGCAGCAGCGACTGGTGGACCACCACGTTGTGGATGCGCGAGAACGGGATCTCCCGGCGCGAGCGGTGAAGCAGGCCTTCGCGCACCGTCAGGCCGTCGCGCCCGATCGTGTAGCGGTAGGTGAAGTACTGCAGGATCGCCAGCACCACCAGCACGGCGATGCCGATGACGGGCGCGAGCGACGCCCACAGTTCGCCGTCGCCACTGCTTTTGCGGGCGCCGAACACGATCAGTGCGACCAGCGGGAAGATGAACTGCTTGAGCTGCTGCAGCAGCACGAATAGCCATGACCAGGGATGCAGGCGGCGTTCGTCCGGCGATGCGTCCTGCGCGACGTCTTCCATCACAGTGCGTCGTCGTGGTCGACCTGTGTCGCCAGGCGTTCGCGCAGCCGTTCCGCATCGTCGGCATCCAGCCCGGACACCGAGACCGCGGCCATCCGCGTGCCCGCCGTATGCACCACCAGCGTGGACAACCGCGAACCGCGCTCGAGCGGCCCGCGCTTGAGGTCGAGGTGCTGGACGCGGGAAATCGGCACGTGGGTTTCGCTTTGCCACCAGTTGCCGCGGCGCACCGCGAAACCGCGGTCGTCCAGGCGCCAGCGCGTACGCCGGTGGCGTTTGACGGCGATCCACGCGCCCACCGCGGCAGCCACCAGGGCAGCTACCGCCACGGCCAACCAGGGCGACAGCACATCGGTGGCGCGGGCGATGAAGAACACCGGGAAACCCACCGGGAACACGAGCATCGCGCCGCCCAGCGCGGCAAGCCACGCGCCGCGGGGAGGCAGGGCATGCCACTCCGGTTGCGGCGCGCCGTCGGCCGCGGAATTCTCGATGTGGTCGCTCATGGCGGCTGGCGCGTCCTTGGTGCGTGGAAAGCGTCGAGGGTACGTCGTCGTCGCGTCGTGTTCCCCAATCCCCTGCGGCGTCAGCGGTAGGGAGTGTCCTCGCCGCTGCCCGGAGGCCGCAGCGTATAGCGTTTGTAGGTCCACTGGTACTGCGCGGGATCGCGGCGCGCGATCCGCTCGACGGTTTCGTTGAGCGCGGTGACAGCGGCCACCGGATCGGCGTCGGCGATCGCCGGCGATGCCGGTTCGATGTGCAACGCGAAATCCGGGCCAGGTCCGATCCTCTCGCACCAGGCGAACAACACCGTGGCGCCGGTGCGCTCGGCGAGCCGCGACACCAGCGTCATCGTCAACGCCTGCTTGCCGAAGAACAGGGCGAATTCGCCATCGCCTGCCTTGGGTTGCTGGTCGGGCAGGATGCCGACCGCGCCGCCGTCCTTCAGGACTTTCCACAGTTGCCGCACGGCCGGCCCTTCGGCGCGCACCTGGCGGATGTTGTCGGCGCCGCGCACGCGCAACAGGAACGCGTCGCCCGCTGGCGATGCCGGCGGACGGTAGACGATGGCGAGCGGACCGCGCGATGCCAGCCACTGGTTGAGCAGTTCCCAGTTGCCGAAGTGCGGCGCGGCGACGATCACGCCCTTGCCGCTGGCCAGCGCGGCGTCGTAGAGCGCCTCGCCGTGGCGTTCGCGCAGGCAGGCGAGGTTCTCGTTGGGTGGGCGGGTCCAGAAGCGGAGCGTTTCCAGCGCCTGCCGGGCGGTCGTGCGCAGGATGGCGTGGTGCAGGTCCTTGCGCTGGCCGGGCAACAGCTCGGGGTAGGCGATTTCGAGATTGCGGCGGGCCACCCGGCTTTCGCGCGCATCCGCCCGCCGCCAGGCCCATGCAATGACGTCGCCGAGGGTGCGCAGCCAGGACCAGGGAAGGCGCCCGAGGAGGGAGGCGGCGTGGTAGCCGATGGCGGCGAGCGTGTCGGGTTTCATCCGCCGAGTGTAGCCAACCCGCGCAATCGCTCCTGTCTGCAGGGCGCCCCGCTATCCTGTCGCCCCCGACCCGGAGGCTCTCTATGCTTTCCCTGATCCAGCGCGTGACGCGGGCTTCCGTGGCGGTCGACGATCTCGTCGTCGGCGAAATCGGTGGCGGCCTGCTCGCCCTGGTGGCGCTGGAGCCTGCCGATACGGAGGCCCAGATCGCACGCATGGCCGAGCGGCTGCTGGGCTATCGCGTGTTCGCCGACGAAGCGGGCCGCATGAACCGGTCCCTGGCCGACACGGGCGGCGGGTTGCTGCTGGTCAGCCAGTTCACATTGGCGGCCGATACCCGCTCGGGGATGCGTCCCAGCTTCACGACGGCGGCTCCGCCCGAAGAGGCTGAACGGGGCTTCAACCGGCTGGTCGCTTTCTGCCGCGAAAAGCATGCGGGCAGGGTGGAAACGGGCCGCTTCGGCGCCCATATGGTGATCAGCCTCGTCAATGACGGGCCCGTGACCTTCCTGCTCCGCCCCTGACGTTCCACCTTTGCCGGGAGTCAGGCTGCAGGAACCCAAGCCGGTCCGGGCTGGTATAATACGGGGTTCTCCCTTCCTTACTCCCGGTGGCGCAACCTCCATGGCCAACGAACGTCCTGCGCAGCAGTCCGATATCAAGCTCTTGATCAGCAAGGGTTTGGAGCAGGGCTATCTGACGTACGCCGAAGTCAACGATCACCTGCCGGACGACCTGGTCGATCCGGAGCAGATCGAGGACATCATCGGCATGATCAACGGCATGGGCATCGATGTCCATGAAGTCGCACCCGATGCCGAAACCCTGCTGCTCGCCGACGGCAACACCGGCAACCGCGAAGTCGACGAGACCGCGGCCGAAGAAGCCGCCGCCGCGCTGACTTCGCTGGATACCGAAGGCGGCCGCACCACCGATCCCGTGCGCATGTACATGCGCGAGATGGGCACCGTCGAGCTGCTGACGCGCGAAGGCGAAATCGCCATCGCCAAGCGCATCGAGGAAGGCCTGGGCCAGGTGCAGGCATCGCTGGGCAACTTCCCGTGGTCCATCGAGCTGCTGCTGGAAGAGTACGAACTGCACAAGGCCGGCAAGAAGCGCCTGGCCGAAGTCGTCGTCGGGTTCAACGACGTCGAGGAACCGACACCGGAAGTGCCGGCCGCCGAAGAGGTCGCCGATGCGGCCGAAGACGCCGATGACGAAGAGGACGGCGACGACGACGCGGCAGAGGAAGCCGCGCCGACCGGTCCGGACCCGGAAGAGGTCGCGCGCCGCATGCAGGTGCTCGCCGACGGCTACGCCAAGTTCAAGAAGTCGTACGCCAAGCATGGTGCCGACAACAAGGCGGTCGCGAAGCTGCGTACCGATCTCGGTGAAACCTTCGTCACCCTGAAACTGCCGCTGCCGCTGACCGACACGCTGGTCCGCAAGCTGCGCGAGGTGGTGGGGCAGGTGAAGGACCATGAGCGTCGCGTGCTGCACCTGTGCGCCAACGTCGCCAAGATGCCGCGCAAGGAATTCCTGCGGGCGTGGGAAGGCAACCAGACCAACCTCGGTTGGGTGGATGAAGTACTGAAGCGCAAGCAGAAGTGGTCGTCGGGCCTGCGCGACGTGCGCGAGCAGATCGTCGCCGAGCAGGAGGCCACCATCGCCGTCGAACAGGCCATGCACCTGACGCTGGCCGACATCAAGGACATCAGCCGAGCGATGGCCTATGGCGAAGCCAAGGCGCGCAAGGCCAAGAAGGAAATGGTCGAGGCCAACCTGCGCCTGGTCATCTCCATCGCCAAGAAGTACACCAACCGCGGCCTGCAGTTCCTCGACCTGATCCAGGAAGGCAACATCGGCCTGATGAAGGCCGTGGACAAGTTCGAGTATCGCCGCGGCTACAAGTTCTCGACCTACGCCACCTGGTGGATCCGCCAGGCGATCA
>NZ_DAIUEE010000018.1:0-63952 GCF_036845285.1 Pseudoxanthomonas sp. | reverse complement strand
CATCGCCGCCGGCATCTGCAAGCACATCGGCGCGCGCAACGTGGTGGTCACCGACATCAACGACTTCCGCCTGAAGCTGGCCGCCGACATGGGCGCCACGCGCGTGGTCAACGTCTCCAACACTTCGCTGAAGGACGTGATGGCCGACCTGCACATGGAAGGCTTCGACGTGGGCCTGGAAATGAGCGGCAACCCGCGCGCGTTCAACGACATGCTCGACTGCATGTACCACGGTGGCAAGATCGCGATGCTCGGCATCATGCCGAAGGGCGCCGGTTGCGACTGGGACAAGATCATCTTCAAGGGCCTCACCGTGCAGGGCATCTACGGCCGGAAGATGTACGAGACCTGGTACAAGATGACGCAGCTGGTGCTGGGCGGATTCCCGCTCGGCAAGGTGCTGACGCACCAGCTGCCGATCGACGATTTCCAGAAGGGCTTCGACCTGATGGAACAGGGCAAGGCCGGCAAGGTGGTGTTGAGCTGGAACTGACCCGCCGGCATGTCGGAGAAAAGAAAAGGGCGCCGTGCGGCGCCCTTTCTTATGTCCGTCAGCCAATGCGTTACGGGACTTCGACCGCGATGGTGAACACCAGGCCCGGCTTGTAGATGTCGGAGCCGCGGCGCAACTCCGGAGCATCCGAGCCGAACGTGTCGTAATACCCCAGCGTCGCGGTCGCGGGACCGAACCCCTTGGACAGGGTGACCGAGCCATCGTAGAAATCGGCGCGGCCATCGCTGCCGGCATCGATCGAGGTATAGCCGGTGCTGGCGCCGAGCGAGAAGCCCGAGTCGCCGAAGTCATAGCTGGCGGACAGGCCGGCGTAGATTTCCTCCGCACCCGTGTTGCCGTAGTCGTCGGCGTAGGCCAGGATGCCACCCACCGTCACCGGACCACTCCATTCCAGCTTGGCGATGTATTCGTTGTAGTCGATGTTGCCGTAACCGCTGGATGCCCCTTCATAGGTGTAACGGTTGACACCCAGATCCAGGTTCCAGCTGTCGCTGAGGTCCTTGTTCCAGCCCACGAAGTAGTCCACTTCGAAGTTCGGGCCACCATCGCCGAAGTCGACGTTCGATCCCCACACGCCGGCATACAGACCGAACGGCGCCGAGTAGGACGCACCTGCCTGGAAGGCGGGTTCATTGTCTGTCTGGGATACGCCGCGGAACACGTAATCCGTGGTCACCGCGAAGGTAGCGCTGAAGGGGGAAGATGCTTCTTCCGCCTCTTGGGCGAAAGCCGCCATGGGCAGGGACAGCAACAGAGCGGTGGCGAGGGCGGTGCAGAGCTTGGCGGGCGTCATCCGGAGTTCTCCTGGCGGGTGGGGTCGTGGCCGTGAGGTGAACCGTCATCACGGCTTCACGGTTTTTTAACTGCGGCCCGATAGTGCGCTGCACCAATCGCCCCCGTCAAGTGCTGGACGTGCCTGTCGAATATTGGTTTCTTTATCAATCAATTCATGGGGTTATGCCGCATCACGCTGGTGCCGCCGCACCGTTGCGGGGAAACCATCCGAACCGTTTTGGTGCCAAATGGACATGCTGGCCAGGCGCCGTCGCCGGACCCTCGCGGTCAGCGGGCAGCTCCACGTCGACTTCGACGTCGCCTCCGGCCAGGCGGGCACGCAACCGCAAGCGCGGTCCCGTGCGCTGCGTGTCGATGATCGTTGCAGGCCAGGCCGGGCCGGCGTCGACCAGATGCAGATCCTCCGGCCGCACGAATACCTCGGCCTCGCCCTGCCCCGTCGTGCCGCGCGGTTGCAGCGGCAACCCGGCCACCTGCAACGCGTCACCGCTCCACCGCGCCGGCACGCGGTTCACCGCCCCGACGAACGAATAGACGAACGGCGACGCGGGCACGTCGTAGGCATCGGCCGGACTGCCGAGCTGTTCGATGCGACCGCGATTGAGAATGGCCACGCGATCCGCGAGTTCCAGCGCTTCTTCCTGGTCGTGGGTCACGAAGACCGTGGTCAGCCCGGTGCGGTCATGCAGTTCGCGCAGCCAGCGACGCAGGTCGCGGCGCACCTGCGCATCGAGGGCACCGAAAGGCTCGTCCAGCAACAGCACGCGCGGTTCGATGGCCAGTGCGCGCGCCAGCGCGACGCGTTGCCGCTGGCCGCCCGACAGTTGCGCCGGATAGCGCGCACCGAAGCCATCCAGCTGCACCAGCGACAGCAGTTCCGCGACGCGCGCCCGAATCGCCGCATCGGGCACGCGATCACGCCCCTTGCGCACGCGCAGGCCGAAGGCGATGTTCTCCTCCACCGTCAGGTGGCGGAACAACGCGTAATGCTGGAACACGAACCCCGCACGCCGCGCCTGCACGCTGAGGCGGGTGGCGTCCTCGCCGTCGAACAGCACGCGTCCGCTGTCCGCATGTTCGAGGCCCGCGATCACGCGAAGCAGGGTGGTCTTTCCCGAGCCCGACGGTCCGAGCAACGCCAGCAGCTCGCCCTGGCGGATGTCCAGCGACACGTCGTCCAGTGCGGCGAAACTGCCGAACCGCTTGCCGAGGTGTTCGATCTTGATGCCCATGAGAATGTCCTGTCAGTGACGGTGGTTGGCGGCCAGCGCTTCGCCGTGGCGCCATTCCAGCCAGGTCTTCAGCCCGAGCGTCACCAGCGCGGTCAGCGCCAGCAGCGAAGCGGCCGCGAAGGCGGCGCTGTACGCGTACTCGTTGTAGAGGATCTCCACGTGCAGCGGCAGCGTGTTGGTGCGCCCGCGGATGTGGCCGGACACCACCGATACCGCGCCGAACTCGCCCAGCGCGCGCGCACTGCACAGCAGCACGCCGTACAGCAGCGCCCAGCGGATGTTCGGCAGCGTCACCCGCCAGAACGTCTGCCAGCCACTGGCGCCCAGGCTGAGCGCAGCGAGTTCCTCGTCGGTGCCCTGCTGCTCCATCAGCGGCATCAGCTCGCGCGCGATGAACGGAAAGGTCACGAAGAGCGTCGCCAGCACGATGCCCGGCAGCGCGAAGATGATCTTCGGCAGTTGCAGGTGCAGTTCGCCCAGCAGCGGCAGTGTGAACCGCCAGCCTTCATCGATCAGCGCATACGCCCAGCCCTGCGCACCGAAGATCAGTACGTAGATCAGCCCCGCCACCACCGGCGACACCGCGAATGGCAGGTCGATCAGCGTCACCAGCCAGCGCTTGCCCCGGAACTCGTGCTTGCTGACGGCCCACGCGGCCGCGACGCCGAACGCGAGGTTGAGCGGCACGACGATCGCCGTCACCAGCAGCGTCAGTTCCACGGCGGCCAGGGCATCCGCTTCGCTGACGGCCGCGACGAACGCCGTCCAGCCGCCGCGCAATGCTTCGACGAACACCAGCGCCAGCGGCAGCAGCAGGAACGACAGCAGGAAGGCGAGCGCGCCCAGCACCAGCAGCACCTGCACCCAGACGGGTTCGGTGGTGGCGGCATGGCGGCGGACGGGACGTGCGGGCGCTTCCACGGCGGACGACTCCGGGGAGATGGCGATGACGGCGGAAATGGCGTCGCCCACGTCAGCCACCTGCCCGCTTGCCGGTGCGCTGCAGGTGCGCCTGCAGGGTGTTGATCACCAACAGCAGCGCGAACGACAGCAACAGCATGGCGGCGGCGATCGCGGTGGCGCCTTCGTAGTCGAATTCTTCCAGCTTGATGGTGATCAGCAGCGGCGCGATCTCCGACACGCCCGGCAGGTTGCCTGCGATGAAGATCACCGAGCCGTACTCGCCCACGCCTCGCGCGAATGCCAGCGCGAAGCCGGCCAGCACGGCCGGCCACAACGTCGGAAGCACGACGTGGCGCACCGCCTGCCAGCGGCTCGCACCGAGCGTGGCGGCGGCCTCCTCCAGTTCGGTTTCGATCTCCGCCAATACCGGCTGCACCACGCGCACCACGAACGGCAGGCCGATGAACACCAGCGCCACGGTGATGCCGAGCGGGGTATACGCGACCTTGATGCCGGCCGCTTCCAGCCATTGTCCGATCCAGCCCGTCGGCCCGTACAACGCCGTCAGCGCGATGCCGGCGACGGCCGTCGGCAGCGCAAACGGCAGGTCGATCATCGCGTCGAACACGCGCTTGCCGGGGAACCGATAGCGCACGAACACCCACGCGACCAGCGTGCCCATCACGGCGTTGAACGCGGCGGCGACCAGCGCGGTACCGAAACTGATGCGCAGCGCCGCCAGCACGCGCGGCTCGGTCCAGATGGCCCAGATGCCCGCCACACCGAGTCCGCTGGCCTTGGCGAACACGCCCACCAGCGGAATGAGCACGATCAGCCCCAGCCAGGCCAGCGTATAGCCCAGGCTGAGGCCGAACCCGGGAATGACGCGCCTGGGGCGCGCCTGTCCCGGCCAGGGGTGCACTGCCGCCACGTTACTTCGCCTGGATCTGGTCGAACACGCCACCGTCGGCGAAGTGCGTGGCCTGCGCCTTCGCCCAGGAGCCGAAGACGCCGTCGATCGTCACCAGTTCCAGCTTGGGGAAACGCGCGATGTCGTCCGGCGCGGCGTACTGCGGATAGCGCGGACGGTAATAGTGCTTGGCGGCCAGGCGCTGGCCGGTGGGCGAATACAGGTATTTCAGGTAGGCCTGCGCCGCTTCGCGCGTGCCGTGCTTGTCGACGTTGCGATCCACCAGCGCCACCGGCGGCTCGGCGAGGATCGACAGCGACGGCACCACGATGTCGAACTTGTCCGGTCCCAGTTCCTCGATCGACAGGAACGCTTCGTTCTCCCACGCCAGCAGCACGTCGCCGATGCCACGCTGTACGAACGTGGTGGTCGCCCCGCGCGCACCGGTGTCCAGCACCGGCACGTTGCGGAACAGCCCGCGCACGAAGTTGCGCGTCTTCGCCTCGTCGCCCCTGAAGATCTTCAGGCCGTAAGCCCACGCCGCCAGGTAGTTCCAGCGCGCGCCGCCGGAGGTCTTCGGATTCGGCGTGATCACCGAAATGCCCGGCTTCACCAGGTCGTGCCAGTCGCGGATCTTCTTCGGATTGCCCTTGCGCACCAGGAACACGATGGTCGAGGTATACGGCGCGCTGTTCTCGGGCAACCGCGACTGCCAGTTCGCCGGGAACAGCTTGGCGCGCTGGGCGATGGAATCGACGTCGTAGGCGAGCGCCAGCGTCACCACGTCGGCTTCGAGGCCATCGATGACCGAGCGCGCCTGCTTGCCGGACCCGCCGTGCGAGGTCTCGATGCTGACCTTCTGCCCCTTGGTCTTCTGCCAGTCGGCGGCGAAGGCGGCGTTGAACTCGCGGTAGAACTCGCGTGTCGGGTCGTACGACACGTTGAGCAGATTGATGTCCTTGGCGCCCGCGGCGGCGGCGAGCGTCAGGCCGAAGGCGAGCAGCGCGTTGCGCGCGTGGCGGCGGATGGAGGAAGTCTTCATGCGATGTCTCCGGGGGATCAGAAGGCGACCTGCAGTCGCGAGAACACGGCCTTTTCGTCTTCGCGGTCGGCACCTGCCGCGGCACCGCCGTCGAACTGCGTGTCCAGGTAATTGACGACCAGCTTCAGGTTGCTGGTGAGGTACCAGTTGACGCCCAGCGTCCAGGATTTCGCCCGCCGCGCGGACACCACCGGATCGGCGAACAGCGGGAACGCGCCGTTGTCGATCTCCAGTTCGCCGTAGCGTCCGACCAGTTCCCACGCGCCCCACCCGCCCTTGCCGGGGCTGAAGGGCTTCGATGGCCTGACAACGCCGCGGTAGCTCGCGTCCTCACCCGTCAGTACGTAGCTGGCGGTCGCCTGCCAGGCAGTGTTTTCCAGCTCCGCGGACGTGGCGCCGACCTGCAGTTCCTGCTTCGACGCGATGTATTCCGCAAGCAGGCCGAACCGGTTGCGGTAGAAGTAGCCCTGCGGCGACCAGCGCGTGCGTTTGCCGTTCGCCGCGACCGCGCTGCGATAGTTGAAGAACTGCACCTGGCCCGGCGTGCGGTAGCGCGGCAGGATATTGTTGCCCGTGCCGACGGTATCGCCGACGCTGCCGCCGACACCGAATCCCAGGCCCGACCAGAAACCTGCGCCGTCCTTGAACGGTTCCACGAACACGCGACCGGCGACCTCGAACTCATCGTCGGGATTCGTCGTCACCGCATCCCGGCCGTCGACCGTGCCGTTGAATACGCCGATCGCGTAGCTGACCTTGCTGCCGGCCAGTTCGCCCTGCAGCTGCACGCCGATGTCGCGGTTGGGCGCCAGTTCGCTGGGCAATGCACGCTCGATGTCGGACAGCGCGGTCGAGGACTGCAGCCGCTCCAGGCCCACCGGCGAGGTGAACTTGCCCAGCCGCACCGTGGCCGCAGGCGAGAACTTCAGGTCGGCATAGGCATCGACGATGCTGGCGCTGTCGCCGGCGAACTCCGGCGTAAAGCGGAAGCCGATCCACTTGCCCAGCGTGCCTTCGATGGTCGGGCGAGCGGTGCGCAACAGGAACGTGTCGTAGGTACCCGATGGCACGCCGCTGCTGAAGAACCGGCCATCGCCCTGGATCAGGCCACGGATCCTGATCTCGTAGTCGCCATTGGCCGACTTCAGCGACGCGCCCTTGTCGTTCACCGCGATGACGGGCGCGTCCTTGGCCTTGGCAGCGGTTTCTTCCTGTTGCAGTTCGAGACGGCGCTCCAGGATGCGCAGGCGCTGGTCGAGGTCGCCCAGCGTGGACGGCGCGGATTCGCCTTCGGCGGCGACCGTCGCCGGCGCATCGCCGACGCGGCGCTCCAGGGCTTCCAGTCGCTGCAGCAGCTCCTGCACGGTCGGTTGGCTATGCGCGTACACGGGAGCGGCCAGCGAACAGGCCAGCGCGCCCAGGATGGCGACGCCACTGCCTTTCCGCTTGCTCGATCCCGACCGTGTCCGCATGACCGCTGTTCCCCGTGCGAAGGCCCGCGATGGGCCGGAGACGCGATGCTGCGGGCGCACATCCGGGCAGGGAAATGACGAAACAGGGGCCGCTTATGCCGTATGCGCATGAAGCCAAGGCGTCGCACGGCCGGCGGGTAGAATGACCCCTTTCCCGCTTATGCCTCTGCCATGGCCAACCCGCTGACCACCCACTACGCCGCCACCCTCGACGAGATCCGCGCCCAGGGCCTGTTCAAGGCCGAGCGGATCATCACCAGCCCGCAGTCGGCGGAGATCACGCTGGCCGACGGCCGGACGGTGCTGAATTTCTGCGCCAACAACTACCTCGGCCTGGCGGACCACCCGGACATCATTGCGGCGGCGAAGGACGCGCTGGACACGCACGGATTCGGCATGGCCAGCGTGCGCTTCATCTGCGGCACGCAGGACCTGCACAAGCAGCTGGAACAGACGATCGCCGAGTTCTTCGGCACCGAGGACACCATCCTCTACGCTGCCTGCTTCGATGCCAACGGCGGCCTGTTCGAGCCGCTGCTGGGCGAAGACGACGCCATCATCTCCGACGCGCTGAACCACGCGTCGATCATCGATGGCGTGCGGCTGTGCAAGGCCAAGCGCTTCCGCTACGCCAACTGCGACATGGCCGATCTGGAAGCGCAATTGCAGGCGGCGGATGCCGCAGGCTGCAAGACCAAGCTGATCACCACCGACGGCGTGTTCTCGATGGACGGCTTCATCGCGCCACTGGACGAGATCACCGCACTGGCGAAGAAATACAACGCACTGGTCCACATCGACGAATGCCATGCGACCGGCTTCCTCGGCGCCACGGGCCGTGGCTCGGCGGAAGTGAAAGGCGTGCTGGACCGCATCGACATCATCACCGGCACGCTGGGCAAGGCGATGGGCGGTGCGCTGGGCGGATTCACCACCGCGCGCAAGGAAGTGATCGAACTGCTGCGCCAGCGTTCGCGCCCCTACCTGTTCTCCAATTCGCTGCCGCCGCATATCGTGGCCGCCGGCATCAAGGCGTTCGAGATGCTGGCTGCCGCCGGCGACCTGCGCGATACGCTGGCCGCGAATACCGCCTACTTCCGCGAAAAAATGACCGCCGCCGGCTTCGACATCAAGCCGGGCGTGCACCCGATCAGTCCGGTGATGCTGTACGACGCGCCGCTGGCGCAGCGCTTCGCCGAACGCCTGCTGGAAGAAGGGATCTATGCGATCGGCTTCTTCTTCCCGGTGGTCCCCAAGGGACAGGCGCGCATCCGCACGCAGATCAGCGCCGCGCATACGCGCGAGCATCTGGACCGCGCGATCGACGCCTTCATCCGCATCGGTCGCGAACTGGGCGTGGTGAAGGGCTGATCTGCCTGCCGATGCGCCCGCGTGTCAGCGGGCGCGTTTGGCGGTACTGGCGGTCGTCGTCGGCTTCACCGGCGCGCCCTTGGCCACACGGATGCCATTGGCCTTCATCCACGCATCGAATTCCTCGGCCGTCATGCTGCGGCCGTCCTGCTGCATGTCGAAGCGGTGCCCGTGCGGACCGACCTTGACGGTGACGATCTCGTCAGGCGCCGTGTTCTTCGTCGCGGCAGACGGCGATGTCGACGCGCAGCCTGCCGACAGGCCGAAGGCGAGCAGCAAGGCGCAGCACAGCGGCAAGCGCGGGATCGAACGGTACATGGCGGTTTCCCCAGGGTCAGCGTGAGCGAGTGTAGGCAGCCGCCCTGCCGCGAACCCGGACCGTCGTCGCGCAATCAGCGCCCGGTCGTCGGCGCGAGTGCCTCGCACTCATGCGCGTCGAGCATGCGCCACGCGCCCTTGCCCAGTTCCCCGAGCGCCAGCGGCCCGATCGCGACACGCACGAGCCGCAGCACGCCGACGTCGAACGCTGCCAGCAGACGGCGGATCTGCCGGTTGCGTCCCTCCTCCAGCACGATCTCCAGCCACGCGTTGCGCTCTCCGCTCCGCAGCACGCGGACGTCGCGGGCGGACAGATGTTCGCCGTCGACGCGTACGCCGGTCTTCAATTGCTGCAGCAGGACGTCATCCGGCAGTCTGTCGATCTGTACGTGGTAGGTCTTGTCAGGGCCCGTTGCGGGATCGGTGATGCGGGCCGCCCATTCGGGATCATTGGAGAACAGCAACAGGCCTTCGCTGGCCTTGTCGAGCCGGCCCACCGGCGCGAGCCACGGCAGTGCTGCGCCGTCCAGGCAGCGGTAGACGGTGTCGCGTCCCTGTTCGTCTCGTGCCGTCGTGACCAGGCCGCGCGGCTTGTTGAGCATCAGGTAGCAGCGCTCCGGCGCCGCACTCGCCTGGCCGTCCACCCGGATCACGGCGCGATCAGCGACCACCGGAAACTCGGGATCGCGCACGATGCGTCCATCGACGGACACCCGGCCCTCGATGATCCAGCGCGCGGCCTCGCTGCGCGAACACACGCCCTGCTTGGAGAGGACGCGCGCAAGCCCGTGGCGGGTTCCCTGCGCAGCGGACGCACGCGGCCGCCCGGCACGCGCGGCATCACGGGAAGGAGGGTTGCGCGTCTTCATGGAAGCCGAAAGGAAAACGGCCGGGAAAACCGGCCGTTCGTGCATCAGTTCTTCTTGGCAGGCTCGGCGGGTTCCGGCGCAGGCGCCGCGGCCGGAGCACCGGGTGCCTTCACGACGCGCACGCCGCGGGACTTCATCCACGCATCGAATTCGTCCGCAGTCATCCGCTTGCCGTTCTGGCTCATGTCGAACCGCCATGGCGTGTTGTCGTGCGCCGTCTTCGGCTGATACGCCGCCGAACTGGCCGTAGCGGCCGCCGCCGTGGGCGCGGTCGCCGCAGGCAAGGCCTTGGCGACGTTGCGGCAACCTTCGATCCGCAGGCGCATCAGCACGCGATCCACCGATTGCGACTCGTCGAACGCGTGCGCCGCCAGCACGCCGGAGGGCGCACCCAGCTGCGTGGTGGCGGCGGTGAATTCCGGCGCGACCGGTGCGATCACCGTGGCGGGCGTCTTCAGCGGCGCCGGCACCAGGCTTCCGCTGCAATCGGGCGCGGCGTGGGCGGCGGGAATCGCGGCGATGCACAGCACACTGGCGAACACATGACGACGCATCGGCACAACTCCTGAGGATTCACGGCTGGACGTGCCCGGAGTTTAGGCAGCACGTCATGGCATGGCAAGAAATTGCCCGTCCTACGGCGCGGCGATGCGCAAAGACGGAAGCGCGATCACGCAAATCGCAGGCAGGCAGGCGGAAAAAACGAAGCCCGGCACAAGGCCGGGCTTCGGGTGTTGCGGGAAGAGCGTCCGATCAGTTCTGGACGTTCAGTTCCGTACGACGGTTGCGCTCGTTCTTGCAGCCCGGCAGGGTCTGCGCGGTCGGCTCCAGCGGACGGCTCTCGCCGTAACCGATCGGACCCACCAGACGCGAGGCGCTGACGCCGTTGTTGGTCAGGTAGTCGTACACGGTCTGCGCACGACGCTGCGACAGCGACTGGTTGTAGGCGTCGGCACCGCACAGGTCGGTGTGGCCGGCCACTTCGACGCGCAGGTCAGGGTAGCGCTTCAGGATCTCGGCGGCTTCGCCCAGGATCGCGATCGCGTCAGGACGCAGGGTCGACTTGTCGAAGTCGAAGTTGACGCCCTTCAGGTCGATCGAAACCTGCACCGGGCAGCCGTCCGGACCGATGGTCTGGCCAGCCTGCGAACCGGGGCACTTGTCGTCGCAGTTGTTGACGCCGTCACCGTCGTCGTCCAGGTCCGCGCAGCTCGGCGCAGCCGGCGGGGCCGGCGGAGCAGCGGCTTCGGCCTTCGGGCCCAGCGGGATCACGACGCCGACCGAGGCCAGCACGTCGCCGAACCAGTCTTCCTGCGGGGCGGCCATGCTCTGGTCGTCGAAGTCGGCACGGTAGGCCAACTCGGCGCGCACGCCGACGCGCTTGTCGAGCGTGGTCTGCAGGCCGACGCCCAGCTTGGCGGCGAGGTTGTTGTCACGACGCTGGTTGGACGCGTTGATCAGCGACTCTTCTTCCGAACGCTGCATGCCCAGGCCCGCCACGATGTACGGGTTCCAGCCGCGGCCTTCCTGCACGAAGTGGCGACGCAGGTCCAGCGAGATGCCGTACTGGCTCCACAGCGCATCGCGGTTGGCTTCGAACTTCGGGTTCTGATAGTTCAGCTCACCGTCCAGCGACCAGTTCGGGCTTATGAACTTGCCCAGGCCCAGGCCCAGGAAAGGCGCGTTGCGGGTGGTGCGGTCATCGTCCTGCAGGTTGAAGCCGGCCGAACCCGTCAGGTACCAGCGGTCATCGAACTCCTGTGCCACCGCGTGGTTCGCGAGGCTCAGGCCGCCCAGCAGCGCGGCGCAGAGAATCTTCTTGTTCATTTGCAGCTCCTTTCCTTGTAAAAGTTCAGTTGTAGAGAAACCGAAGTACTTGGCTTACGGCGTTTCTAGTTGTTATTCGAGGCGACAGGCTTCGGTCGCCTTGCTGAACAGATTATGCGGGGGTACGTGAAGACTGTGTTAACGGTACCATAACAAGTTGGGTAAGGTTAACACTTCGTAGGAGAACTGGCTCGGATACGCCGCCCGCCGCCCGCCGCCCGCCGCCCGCCGCCCGCCGCTGGCCGTGCCGGGCGCGAGGTACTCGTCCCACGCAAGGCATGCCGGGGGCAACACACCGGTCCACGTACGACCCTTGGTAAGTGCGGTTGGGAGACCGATGCTCGCATCATGAACCTGTCCACCTCGTCCGTACACCGCCTTCCCAGCCTTTTCCTGTCGCACGGCTCGCCGATGCTGGCGGTCGAGGACTCGTCCACCGGCCGCTTTCTCGATCAGTTGGGCACCCTGCTGCCCAGGCCGCGTGCCATCGTCGTGGCGTCGGCGCACTTCATCCACGCCCGGCCGACACTGACCGCGACGCCCGCGCCGGACACGATCCACGATTTCGGCGGCTTTCCCGACGCGCTCTACCAGATCCGCTACCCCACCACGGGCGCGCCGGTGCTTGCGCATGACATCGCGGGACGGCTGGCAGCGGCCGGGTTCGAGCCGCGCGTGGACGATCACCATGGCCTGGACCACGGTGTCTGGGTGCCGTTGCGACGCATGTATCCGGCGTCCGATATTCCCGTGGTTGCGCTATCGGTGAACCCCGCGGAGAGCGCCGAATGGCATTACCGACTTGGACAGGCGCTGGCACCGCTGCGCAAGGACGGCGTGCTGGTCGTCGGGTCCGGCGGCTTTTCGCACAATCTGCGGGCGCTGGACTGGCAGCACGGACGGGCGCCGGCATTTTCCTGGGTCGAGGCGTTCACCGATCCGCTGCGCGACGCGCTGCTGGCGGGCGACGCGGCCACGGCCATCGAGTGGACCGCGCTGCCGTACGCGCGCCAGAACCATCCCACCACCGAGCATCTGTATCCACTCCATGTGGCGCTGGGCGCCGGTGGCGAAGGCGCCAAGGGGCGGTTGCTCCATCGCGACGTGGAAATGGGTGGGTTGGCGCT
Source organism: Pseudoxanthomonas sp. (assembly GCF_036845285.1). Lineage (GTDB taxonomy): Bacteria > Pseudomonadota > Gammaproteobacteria > Xanthomonadales > Xanthomonadaceae > Pseudoxanthomonas_A. The sequence goes on along the minus strand of NZ_DAIUEE010000018.1, from coordinate 51,572 downwards.
GGACGCGTTCGCTTTCGACACCGACTGATCACACCGCCAGGCCGCGTTCCCAGGGCGGGTCGTCGCCGAACTGGTCGGTCAGGAAATCCACGAACGCGCGCACCCGCGGCGGTACCAGCCTGCGCTGCGGCATGACCGCACTGATCGCGGTCGTCGCCAACGGGAAATCCGGCAGCACCACCTGCAACCGCCCCGCGCGCAGGTCGTCGGCCACGTGCCACAACGAGTGCACCACGATGCCCTCGCCCGCCAGCGACGCATCGCGCAGCACTTCGCCGAAGTTGCTTTCGAAGCGTCCGTGCACGCGTACCGCGACCTCGCCGCCATCCGGGGTTTCCAGCCGCCAGACATCCTGGCGACCGCCGCTGCCGAACAGCAGCAGGCAGTCGTGGTCGGCCAGTTGTGCAGGCGTCCGAGGCGCGCCGCGCCGGCGCAGATAGTCGGGGGATGCGCACAGCACGCGACGGTTGGGCGCGATGCGCCGTGCGACCAGGCGCGAGTCGTCGAGCGCGCCGATGCGGATGGCGAGGTCGAACCCCTCGCTGACCAGATCCACCACGTTGTCGCTGAGATGCACGCTCAGCCGTACCTTGGGGTGGCGGGCGAGGAAGGACGGCAGCAGTGGCGAGACGTATTGGCGGCCGAACGACGCCGACATCGTCACCCGCAGCGTGCCCGCCACCTCCGTGGCGGCCTCGCGCAGGCCGCTGCCGAGCGACTCCAGTTCCTCGACCAGCACCCGGCCCTGCTGCGCCAGCGCCAGGCCCTCCGGGGTGGCATGCAGGCGGCGGGTGGTCCGGTGCAGCAGGCGCACGCCCAGCTCTTTTTCCAGCCGCTTCAGGCGCTGGCTGGCCACGGCCACCGACAGGTCCAGGCTGTGGGCGGCGGCGGTGATCGAGCCCAGATCCAGTACGCGCAGGAACAGCGTCAGGTCACCGACACGGTCCATTTTCAATATTCCATTGAAAGTGATTCGCCATTTTCTCGGTTTTTTGCGGATCAAGGAAGCGGCACGCTGCACGCCTTTCCAGATCCCCTGCCCCCCATGACTCCTACCCCCGCCCCGACCTCGCGCATGCCGCTGGGTCTCTATGCCCTGACCGCCGGCGCCTTCGGCATCGGCACCACCGAGTTCGTCATCATGGGCCTGCTGATGCAGGTCGCTGCCGACCTGCAGGTCTCCATCGCCGCCGCCGGCCTGCTGATCTCCGGCTACGCACTCGGGGTCTTCGTCGGCGCGCCGCTGCTGACGGCCGCCACCAGCCGCATGCCGCGCAAGGCGGTGCTGGTGGCGCTGATGGTGGTGTTCACGCTCGGCAACCTTGCCTGCGCGCTGGCGCCCAACTACGAACTGCTGATGGCCGCGCGCGTGGTCACCTCGCTGGCACACGGCACCTTCTTCGGCGTCGGCGCCGTGGTCGCCACCGGCATGGTCAGCGAGGACCGCAAGGCCTCGGCCATCTCCATCATGTTCACCGGCCTGACCGTGGCCACGCTGCTCGGCGTGCCGGCCGGTGCGTGGCTGGGCCTGCAGTTCGGCTGGCGCGCGACGTTCTGGGCGGTCACCGCCATCGGCGTGCTGGCGACGCTCATCATCGCCACGCTGGTCCCGGCTGATCGCAGCGCGCCGTCGCCGCTGCCGTTCCGCGACGAACTGCGCGTGGTCGCACGCCCGCAGGTGCTGCTCGGCCTGCTGATGACGGTGCTGGGCTTCGGCGGCATGTTCACCGTCTACACCTACATCCAGCCGCTGCTGACGCAGGTGACCGGGTTCGCCGATGCGGCGGTCTCGCCGATCCTGCTGGTGTTCGGTGTCGGCATGATCGTCGGCAACCTGCTCGGCGGCCGCTTCGCCGACCGCCGCCTGGCGTCCGCCCTGCTCGGCACGCTGGCCCTGCTGGCGCTGGTGATGGGCGCGATGACCTTCGTGCTGGAAAGCCGCTGGGCGATGATCGCGTTCACCGGCCTGCTGGGTGCCGCCGCCTTCGCCACCGTGTCGCCGCTGCAGCTCTGGGTGCTGCAGAAGGCGAGTGGCGCGCAGAGCCTGGCCTCCAGCCTGAATATCGGTGCCTTCAACCTCGGCAACGCGCTGGGCGCGTGGCTGGGCGGCGTGGTGATCTCGCAGGGACTGGGCCTGTCCGCCCTGCCCTGGGTCGCCGCGCTGGTCCCGGCGTCGGCCTTCGCGGTCGCGCTGTGGGCGCTGGTGCTGGAACGACGCCAGGCGACTCGCGGAACAGGTGCCGCGCCGGCGTTGCAGACCGACGGATTCGCTTGATCCGCTTCCCTTGAATGCTTGAGGAGTTTTCCATGGAAACCCGTTTTCTCGGCCGGTCCGGCCTGAAGGTCTCTGCACTCGGCTTCGGTGCCGGCACCTTCGGCGGCAAGGGGCCGCTGTTCGGCGCCTGGGGCAATACCGACACCGCGCAGGCGCGCCGCATGATCGACATCAGCCTGGACGCAGGCCTCAATTTCTTCGACACCGCCGATGTGTACTCGGACGGCGCGTCCGAATCGATCCTGGGCTCGGCCCTGCAAGGCCGGCGCGACCAGGTCATCCTGTCCAGCAAGACCGGCCTGCGCCTGGGCGAAGGACCCAACGATGCCGGCGCCTCGCGGTTCCGCCTGCCGAAGGCGGTGGATGCCTCGCTTGCGCGGCTTGGCACCGATTATCTCGACCTGCTGCAGCTCCACGCGTTCGATGCGCTGACGCCGGTCGAGGAAACCCTGTCCACGCTCGATGGCCTGGTCCGCGCCGGCAAGGTGCGGTACCTGGGCGTGTCCAACTATGCCGGCTGGCAGCTGATGAAATCGCTCGGCGTCGCCGACCGCTACGGTTACACCCGCTATGTCGCCAACCAGACCTACTATTCGCTGGCCGGCCGCGACTACGAGTGGGAACTGATGCCGCTGGCCATCGACCAGGGGATAGGGGCGGTGGTGTGGAGTCCATTGGGCTGGGGCCGCCTGACCGGCAAGGTGCGGCGCGGGCAACCCCTCCCCGCCACCACCCGCCTGCATGACACGGCCGACATGGGACCACCCGTCGCGCAGGAGCGCCTGTTCCGCATCATCGACGCGCTGGATATCGTCGCCGAGGAAACCGGCAAGCAGGTGCCGCAGATCGCCATCAACTGGCTGCTGCAGCGCCCCACCGTCTCGACCGTGCTGGTCGGCGCGCGCAACGAGGAGCAGTTGCGGCAGAACCTGGGCGCCATCGGCTGGCAACTGTCGGCCGAGCAGATCGCGCGCCTGGACGCCGCCAGCGCGGTGGAAGCGCCGTATCCCTACTACCCTTACTGGCGAGGCCATTTTTCCGAACGCAGCCCGCTGCCCGTACCCGCCTTTCCCCCCGCTGCCGGAGCCACGCCATGAAAGCCGTCGCCTTGACCCGCTACCTGCCCATCGACGATCCGCAATCGCTGGTCGATGTCGAACTCGAGCAACCCACCGCCAGCGGTCACGACATCCTGGTGCGCGTGGAAGCCGTGTCGGTGAATCCCGTCGACACCAAGGTGCGCTCGCCGAAACCGCAGGTCGAAGCGCAACCGAAGATGCTGGGTTATGACGCTGCGGGCATCGTCGAAGCCGTGGGCGATGCGGTGACGCGCTTCAAGCCCGGCGACGCCGTCTACTACGCCGGCGACATCACCCGCCCCGGCAGCAATGCGCAGTTCCAGCTCGTCGACGAACGCATCGTCGGGCGCAAGCCGGCGTCGCTCGACTTCGCCCAGGCGGCCGCGCTGCCGCTGACCACGATCACGGCGTGGGAGCTGCTGTTCGACCGCATGCCGTACACGATCGATGGCGGCGGCGCGGGCAAGTCGCTGCTGGTGATTGCCGGCGCCGGCGGCGTGGGTTCCATCGCGATCCAGCTGGCCAGGCGCGCCGGCTTCACCGTCATCGCCACCGCGTCGCGCCAGGACACCATCGACTGGTGCAAGGCGCTGGGCGCCGATCATGTGATCAACCATCGCGAGCCGCTCGGTCCGCAACTGAAGGCGCTGGGCTTCGACACCGTCGACGCGGCGCTGAACCTGGCGGACACCGATCGCTACTGGACCGAGCTGGGCGAACTGCTGGCGCCGCTCGGCCATGTCGGCCTGATCGTCGAACCGCGCGGCGAGCTGCGCATCGGCGACCCGTACAAGGCCAAGAGCATCGGCATCCATTGGGAAATGATGTTCGCCCGCCCGCGCTTCCGCACCGCCGACATGGGCGAACAGGGTGCGTTGCTGGATCGCGTCGCCGACCTGATCGATGCCGGCACCCTGCGCGGCACGCTCACCGGCACGCTGTCGCCGATCAACGCGGCGAACCTGCGCGAAGCGCATCGCCGGCTGGAATCCGGCACCACCATCGGCAAGCTGGTGCTCGCCGGCTGGTAGTCCGGTCGATGCACGTGGCGCGCGCGGCATGGCGCGCTGCGCCGGACGCGCTACCGGCGGCCACGCGACTTGCGATATCGTGGCCGCCCGCCGCGATCCGCCCGCCTTTCCGGTCCCGCCATGCCTCTTGTCCCGGCGTCGCCTCGCCTGCCACCCCGCACTGCCGGCCCGACCGGGTGGTCCACGCGGCGATGATGCAGCCCCCCGCGTTGTTCCCGCTGCTACCCGGCGGCCTGTTCGGCCCCTTGGCATCGCCCAACCGCGAGCATTACTGGCTGCTGCTGTGCCGGCTGTTCGACGAGTTCTTCGGGCCCGATGCGCCGGTACCGCCGAGCATGGGCTTCCAGCGCCGCGAGATCACGGCGGCGCTGGAGCGCTACCTGCTCGCCGATGATCCGTGGGAGGACGAGGACGGCGACAGCCCGGACACGCCCTTGTCCGTGCGCGTCAACACCATCCACGAGCGTTTCCGCCAGGCCGGATGGCTGCGCCAGGAGCGCATCGGCGCGCGCGAGATGGTCACCATGCCGCCGGTCGTCCACCAGTTCCTCTCGCTGCTGGTCGAGTTCGCGGAACATGGCCCGACCTTCGTGTCGGCGAAGATGCGCTCGATCGAACTCCAGCTCCAGCAGGTGGCCGAGGGCAAGGCGTCGGGCGATGCGCTGGACGAAGCCGCCGACCAGGCGCGGCGCCTGCTGGTGTCGCTGTCCTCGATGAGCCTGCAGGTCCGCGACCTGATGCCGGAGCTGAGCAAGGCCGAGTCCACCGCGCAGTTCGCACGGCAGTGGTTCGAGCGCTACGTCGGCGAGTTCTTCATCGGCGACTACGCCGAACTGCACAAGGCCGACCACCCGCTCGCACGGCGCAGCGCGATCCTCTCGGTCGCGCAACAGATCGAGACCGGCGAGCGCCGCACCGCGCTGCTGGCGTGGTACCGGGAACATGCTGCCGGTGGCGACACCGGGCGCGGCGAGCAGCGCTTCGCGCGCAGCCTGCGCCGGCTGCGCGAACTGGATCGCATCGACGAATACCTGGGGCGGCTGGACGACGACATCCGCCAGGCGAACCGGCGGGCCCTGGCCTTCCTCGACTACCGCCTGCGCGCGCCGGACAAGCTGGATACGCTCCTGCGCCGCGCCTGCCGTGGCGTGCAGCACGCGCCGGAAGGTGCGCTGCGCCTGCCGGTGGCGCCGGGCGCGTTGATGGACGCGGGACGCTTGCGCCCACCGCGGCAGAAAGCGCAACCGATCCCGCGCAGCGCCAACGCGACCCAGCCGCCCACGCCGGAACAGCTGGCCCGGCTCGGCCTGCTGCGGCGGATGAAACGCGCGCGCCTGGTCACCGCCGAAGACATGGCGCGTTATGTCGGTCCGCATCTGGAACATCGCGACGAGGTCGAGTCGGCCACGCTCTCCATCGCCAGCATCGAAGACCTGCGCGCCTACCAGACCCTGCTCACGCTCGCGCTGCGCAGCCATCGCATCGGCGGCCTGCGCCGCGAGGACCCGCTGGGCCGGTTGTTGCGCGGCTATCGCGTCGACCTGCTCGACGCCGGCGGGCACGACGACAACGGCTACCTGCGCGCGCCACGCTTCGTCGTGCGCCGCATCGGCCAGCCTTCACGGAAAACCGCATGAAACGCAGCTGGACCACGCTCAGCCAACTCTCCAACGGCGTCTACGCCGTGCAGGACTTCGAACGCACCGCCTACCGGCTGGTGGTGGAACAGGTGTTGTATGCCAGCGACCGCAGCACGCGCCTGGCCTACCACCTGGTGGAAGACCACTACGACGACTTCGTGGCCGCGCTGGCGCCGCTGGGTATCCGCCTGGAGCGGAACGCGCACTACCGCTACGTGGTGGCGTTGCCCGCGCATGCCGAAGGCGTGCCGGTGACGCTGGCCGAAACGCTGTTGCTGCTGGTCCTGCGCCAGCGCTACGACGAAGCCATGCGGCAAGGCATGGTGGAAGACGAGGGCGTCGTCACCGTGGAACTCCCCGAACTGCAGGAGGCCTACCAGGCGCTCGCCGGACGGCCGATGCCGGATGTCGGCGCGCTGCGTGAGCTGGCGCGCACGCTGAAGCGCTGGGGCACGTGCCGGCTGGTGGAATCGGAACCGGACGATCCGCAGCCGTTCCACCTGCACGTGCGGCCCGCGATCGTGGAAATCGTCGGCGAACAGTGGCTGCAACGGCTGGACCAGCACAATCGCGACGACGACGCGAGCGACAACGATGACGTCACGGAGGACGGCGATGCAGCAGCTTGAGCGCGTGCACCTGGTGCAGTTCTTCCTGTTCGAAGCGCAGACGCTGGAACTGGATGCCACCACCGCCATCATCGCGCCCAACGGCGCGGGCAAGAGCGCGCTGCTGGATGCACTGCAGATCGTGCTGCTGGGTGGCGACCGCAGCCGCATCCGCTTCAACGCGCAGGCCGGCGGCAGCCATCGCGCACGCACCATCCGCGATTATTGCCTGGGCGTGTTCCGCAGCGGTGACGAGGGGCGCAAGCGGCGTACCGCCACCACGTACATCTCGCTGGTATTCCGCGATACCGACACCGGCGAGGCGCTGACCGCCGGCATCGCGCTGGGTGCGTCGGTGGACGAACCCGACCACCGGCTGCACGGGCTGTACCTGCTGCCCGGCGTGGCACTGGACCTGGCCGACCACCTCGAACAGGTCAAGGGCAAGGAACTGCCGCTGGCCTGGGCGACGTTCCGCGAGCTGGCCCTGCGCCGCTGCAAGGACGCCAACGGACAGCCTCAACTGCACACGGTGGCCGAACGCTTCGTCAAGGACCTGCTGTTGCGGCTGCGCGCCTCGCCGACCGCCAATCCCGACATCAATGCCTACCGCAAGGCCTTCCTCAACGCGCTCAACCTGCAGCGCGTGGAAGACGTGGACCTGTTCGTGCGCACGCTGGTCGCCGAGGACCGGCCCACCGACATCGCCCGCTTCCGTGCGCTGCTGGAAAGCTTCCGCCAGATCCGCGACCGCATCGAACAAGTGCGCCAGCGCATCGACGCTGCCGAAGGCGTCGAACGGCAGTACGACCGCATCGCCGCGCAGGCGATACGCGCCGCGTCGTACCGTGCGCTGGCGGCCGAATACGCACGCGACCTCTACGGCGAACAACTGGAACAGGCAGGCGACGAGGTCCGCGGTGCGCAGGTGCACCTGGCCGATACCCGGCGCGCGCTCACCGAGGTCCGCAGCGAGCGTGATCTCGCGCAGGAAGAACATGCACGCGCGCAGCTGCGGCTGCAGGGCAGCGATGGTTACGGGGAACAGGCCCGCGTCGATGCGCTGGCCGAGCGCGAACGCGAGCGCCTGCTGCAGGTGAAGCAGGCATTGATCCGCGAAACCGCCTTTGCCCGCGACCAGGTCGCCGCGATCGCCGCACTGGGCCTGGAGAGCGTCGATAACGGCCTGCTGGCGTCCGCGCAGGCGACGTGGTCGGACTGGCACCAGGCACTGTCGGCATTGCACGCCGATGCCGACCTGCCGTGGGAGGCGGATCGCTTCTTCCACGATGCCCAGCGGGCCTTGCAGTCGCTCGCACCGCTGATCGCCGCGGTCGATGCCCATGCGCGCGAGCGCCATGCCGCGTACGAGGCCGCACGCGACAAGCTGGCCGGCGCGAAGCAGAACCAGAAGCGGCTGGCGGCCGGCCAGGCCGAACTCAACGCCGACACGATGCGGCTGATGAGCTACCTGCGCGACGAAGGCATCGACGCACGTCCGGTCTGCGATCTGGTGCAGGTGGTGGACAAGGCCTGGCAGTTCGCCATCGAAGGCTACCTGCGCAACAACGCCGAGGCGCTGCTGGTGCCCGAGGCCGACGAACAGCGCGCGGTCAAGCTCTATCGCAACCTCCAGGGTGGGCGTTCGATCTATGGGGTCAAGCTGGCGCTGTCCAGCCAGGCACGCGGCTCGCGCGGTGCGGATGCGCCCGCTGCCGGCAGCGTCGCCGCCCTGCTGGAAGGCGACAACGCCGCCGCCCTGTCTTTCCTGCGCCGGCAACTGGGTGAGCTGCGCTGCGTGGACAGCGAAGCCGAACTGATCGGCAGCCGCCACGGCCTGACCCGCGATGGCCTGCTGGCGCGCGGCGGCAGCATCGAGCGCCTGCGCCTGCCGGCGGCGGGCGACCTGAAAATCGGCGCGTCCGACGGCCGCGCGCGCCTGCAGGTCGTGCGTGGCGACATCGAGTCCGCCGAACGCGATCTGCGCGCGATCGAACCGCAGCTGCTGCGGGCGCAGGCCAGCGCGCGTGCACTGGCGCGGCTGGCGGACGCCGACGACGTCGCGCATGCGCTGCATGCACACGTGCTGGAACACCGGCAGGTGGCGCAGCGCCAGCGCAGCGCGGAACAGGGCCGCGCCGCGATGCTCGATCCCGACCTGCTGCGCCTGACCGAGCAGGTGCGCGAACTGAAGGCGCGGCTCGACGCGGACGGCGCCCGCCTCGAAGCGCTGATCGGCGACGAGGCCGTCGCGCGCCGTACCCTGACGGAACGCGAGCGCCTGCTCGAGGGCCTGCGCCAGCAGGAGGAACTGGTCGCCCGCCGCGCCGTGGAAGCCTTCAGGGATCCCGATGTCGACCCCAACCTGATCGAACGCCATCGCGACGAACTCGACGCGAAGATCGAATCGCTCGAGGAACGCGGCAGGACCTGCGAACGCCGGGCCGACGAGAGCGACCGGCAACTCGCCAAACTGCTGCCGGAGGCCTGGAGCACCCTTGCGCAGTACGCGCGGGACCATGGCCTGGGCGTGGACTTCGATGCCAGCGCCTGGCGACCCGCGCTCGCACTGCTGCGGCGCGAACTGACCCAACTGCGCGACACCGACCTGGTGCGCTACGAAGGCGAGGCACGACATGCTTACGACACCGCGGTCGACACGTTCCGCGCCAGTGTCGCCGCGGCGCTCAACGACAACTTCATCCGCCTGCGCCAGCAGATCGCCACCCTCAACCGCACCCTGCGCAGCAGCCCGCCGTTCTCCAACAACGAGCGCTACCAGTTCCACTACGAGGTGGTGCCGGAGTTCCGCGATCTGGAACGCTTCATCCGCCGCGCGGTGGAGATCGGCGGCGAGGACCACCTGTTCGGCACGGCCGGCGAGGTGCCCGCGGCGTTCCGCGACCTGATCGAGGACGATGCCGCCGCACGCACTGCGACGTCGCCACTGGACGACTATCGCCGCTTCTTCCGCTTCGAGGTGCAGATCCGCCAGGACGACCGCGTGATCGGCACGCTGAGCGAACGCATGCGCTCCGGCTCCGGCGGTGAACACCGCGCACCGCTCTACGTGATCGCCGGCGCCGCGCTGGCGGCGGCCTACGGCAAGAACGAGGCGCATCCGGGCGGCATGGGCCTGATCCTGCTGGACGAGTTCGGCGACAAGATCGACGCACAGAATGCGCGCGCCACCACCAACTACCTGCGCTCGCTCGGCCTGCAACTGGTACTGGCCGCGCCCGACACCGCGCAGGGCACGCTCAGCGGCGTGCTCGACAGCTACATCGAACTGTTCCGCGACGGCGATCTGCTGCAGGCCGAACGCATCGAGGTGCAGGCCGCCGCGCGCGCCCTGCTGCTGTCGGACCAGTTCGACCTGCACCCGGAACTGCTGGCCGAGGAAACCGCGCGCATCGAACGGCAGCAGGCGCCGGGGTGAGCGATGCGCAGCGCATGCTGGAGCGGCTGCTGCGCAAGGGCGAGCGCGCCCGGCTGCGGGGCGACACCGCTCCCGCCTCGCTGCCGATGACCGAAGCCAGCGCGCGCGAGTATCTGGCGCTGCGCACGCTGGCCGAACGCGACACCTTCCATGCGCAGGTAGCCCTGGCCGAGCGTGCCGGCGCGATCGCCGTGCAGCGCGACCGGCATCGTAGCGATGGCGAGCGCCTGCTGCGGTTGACGGTGATCGACCTGGACGCACTCGCGGACCACCTGGGCATCCCGCTGCTCGATGCCCGTGTCGGAGAAGCGGCCGACCTGCTGTCGTCGTGGTTGCCGCACTTCCCCGTGCTCGGCGAGGTGCTGGACGCCTGGCGAAACGACCGCAAGGTGCGGGGCCAAGGCCCGGAGGCGGCGCCTGACCTGGCCGACGCCGCACGCGCGGTGCAGGCCCGCCTCGCCGACGCGGCCCACGAACGCATCCTGCGCCGCGAGAGCGCGAGGCTGTTCGCCGGTCGCGCGCAGGCCAGCAAGCGGCTGGAGCAACTCACCCCCTGGCTGGACCTGCTGACCCGTGGCGCGCTGGCGACGGACGGCGTGATCGAAAAGGAACATGTCTGGGCGGCGCTTGGCCTGCGTCGCGAACCGCAACCGCTGCTGATCGCCGGCACAGGGACGCTGCTCATGGACGGATCGGTGGACCTGCCGCTGGCCACCTCCTTCCTCGGCGTACCGATCGACGCCGTCCAGGGGATACGTACGACGGCCACGTGCCTGCTCAGCGTGGAAAACCTGGCCAGCTTCCACGATGCCGCGCGCGCACCGGGTGCCGACCGCACGATGCTGCTGTACACCGGCGGCATGCCGTCGCCGGCGTGGCGACGCGCCTACGCGCGCGTGCTGGATGCGCTGCCCGCCGGGCTGCCGGTGTGGCATTGGGGCGACATCGACGAGGGCGGTTTCCGCATCGCCGCAGTGCTCGCGGAAACCGCGTCGGCGCGCGGACGCCGGCTGCAGCCCTGGCGCATGTCGCCGGTCACAGTGCAGATGGACGGTGGCGAGAAGCACGTACCGCCTGCCAGCGTCCTCGCGGCCATGTGCCGGTGGGCCGAACGTGCGGGCTGGCACGACGTTGCCGATGATCTCCGCGCGCACCCGATCTGCCTGGAGCAGGAAGCACTGCCGGCCGAACTGCCGGACGCGCGCCACGCCTCGCCCTGACCGCCGATCCACGCGTGGGGACGCTTGCGTGGCCTCGCGATTCGCGGCATCGTGCGCCCACCCATACGCACGCGTATCCACCGCCCGCATGACGTCGACCGCCGCCACCGACTCCCCGTCCTATCCGCACCTGTTCGCCCCGCTGGACCTGGGCTTCACCACCGTGCGCAACCGCGTACTGATGGGTTCGATGCACACGGGCCTGGAAGACCGGGCCAGGGACTTCCCAAGGTTGGCGGCCTACTTCGCCGAGCGCGCGGCCGGCGACGTGGGCCTGATCGTCACCGGCGGCTTCTCGCCCAACCTGGTGGGCTGGCTGAAGCCGTTCGGCGGCAAGCTGTCGTGGCCGTGGGAAGCGCGGCCGCACAAGTTCGTGACGGCGGCAGTCCACGAACATGGCGCGAAGATCTGCGCGCAGTTGCTGCACGCCGGCCGCTACGGCTACCACCCGCTGACGGTGGCGCCATCGAAGCTCAAGGCACCGATCAATCCCTTCACCCCGCGCGCGCTGTCGGCCCGTGGCATCGAGCGCCAGATCAACGCCTACGCCAACGCGGCGAAGCTGGCGCGCGACGCCGGCTACGACGGCGTCGAGATCATGGGCTCGGAGGGGTACTTCATCAACGAATTCACCGCCCCGCGCACCAACAAGCGCAACGACGCCTGGGGCGGCACGCCGGAGAAGCGCATGCGCTTCGCGGTGGAGATCGTCCGCCGCGTGCGCGAAGCGGTCGGTCCGGACTTCATCCTCATCTACCGGCTGTCGCTGATCGACCTGGTCGACGACGGCAACCAGTGGGAGGAAATCGTCGCTCAGGCCAAGGCGGTGGAGGCGGCCGGCGCCACGATCATCAATTCCGGCATCGGCTGGCACGAGGCGCGCGTGCCGACCATCGTCACCTCGGTACCGCGCGCGGCCTTCGTCGACGTCACCGCCAAGCTGAAGCCGCATGTGCGCGTGCCGCTGGTGGCGACCAACCGCATCAACATGCCCGAGGTGGCCGAAGGCATCCTCGCCGCCAGCAAGGCCGACATGGTGTCGCTGGCGCGGCCATTGCTGGCCGATCCGCAGTGGGCGGCCAAGGCGCGCGCCGGCCGGCCGCAGGCGATCAACACCTGCATCGCCTGCAACCAGGCCTGCCTGGACCATGTGTTCGAGAACAAGCTCGCCAGTTGCCTGGTCAATCCGCGCGCCTGCCACGAGACCGACCTCGCCTACACGAAAACCTTCGCGCCGAAGACGATCGCCGTGGTCGGCGCCGGTCCGGCCGGCCTGGCCTGCGCGACGGTCGCCGCCGGGCGCGGCCACCGGGTGACGCTGTTCGATGCCGCCGACGAAATCGGCGGCCAGTTCAACTACGCCAAGCGGATCCCCGGCAAGGAGGAATTCCACGAGACGCTGCGCTACTTCCGCCACACGCTGGAAGAAGCGCGGGTCGAAGTGAAGCTGTCGACGCCGGTCACGGCCGCGGACCTGGCGGGCTTCGACGAGGTCGTGCTGGCCACGGGCATCACGCCGCGCAAGGTGGCTTTTCCCGGTGCCGACCACGCCAAGGTCGTCAGCTACGTGGACGTGCTGTCCGGCCGCGTCACCGTCGGTGCCCGCGCGGCGCTGATCGGGGCGGGCGGCATCGGCTTCGACGTGGCCGAGTACCTGACCCACGAGGGCCATTCGCCCTCGCTGGATCCCGCGCGCTGGATGGCCGAATGGGGCGTGGATCCGACCTTCGAGGCCCGAGGCAGCCTGGTGAAGCCGCGGCCGGAGCCGCCGGCGCGCGAGGTCTGGCTGCTGCAGCGCAGTGCCGGCAAGCCCGGCGCCCGGCTGGGCAAGACCAGTGGCTGGGTACACCGGGCCACGCTGAAGGCCAAGCAGGTGAAGATGCTGGGCGGCGTGGAGTACCTGGGCATGGACGACGCCGGCCTGCGCATCAAGGTGGACGGCGCCGAACAGGTACTGCCGGTCGACCATGTGGTGGTCTGCGCCGGCCAGGAGCCACGTCGCGACCTGGAGGCCGAGCTGATCGCTGCAGGTAGGACGCCGCACCTGATCGGCGGCGCGGACGTGGCGGCCGAACTGGATGCCAAGCGGGCCATCGACCAGGGAAGTCGCCTCGCCGCCGGCCTGTAGACGCGCCCGTAGATGGGGTCTGGAGGCCATTTTCCGGCCCGGCCCTGCGACGTTCCTCACAGTTTCCAGCCAGACCGGCACCCCTGGCGTCAAGCCGACCCGTTCAGGCCGAGTTGGGACTGCCCCCCCTACCTTGCGCCCACTTTCCGGCCCGCCGCCCAGTCTCAGGCGGGTTGAGCCCGGCGCTCGGATCCCTCTGATCCGGCCTTGCCGGTCCCCGGGCAGCCCGTGTGAAGGCTGCCTCCCCATGACGCCCTGCCGCATGTCCCAGGTTTGCCGCTCCCATCGTGACGGGGGAGGCAGGGGTGCGGGAAAGACGGAGCAAGGAGTTCCCATGAAACTGGCCTGGATCCTATGGCTGTCGCAGATGTTGCCGCAGCCGGCCGCCGATTCGCTTTGCCTCAGCACCACCGTGTACCTGGAAGCCCGCGACCAGACCCTCCGCGGCCAGCAGGCCGTCGCCGAAGTGGCCCTGCGTCGCCGCGACAGCGGTCTGTGGGGCGACTCCGTCTGCTCCGTGGTCACCGCCCGCAAGCAGTTCGCCCCGACCATCGTCGGCCCCAACACCCGCCTGAAGAACCCGGACGCGTGGGCCAAGTCGGTCACCGTCGCCCTGAACGCCGAGCGCAACTGGGCGCTGCCGCCCGGCCAACGCAAGGAAATCGTGCCGGGCGCCAGCCACTTCATGGCGCACCAGATCGCCAGCCCGAGCTGGCGCAACGCCTACCACGTGGCCACCATCGGCGACCACACGTTCCTGCGCGTGCAGAAACTCAAGCCGCGCTCCTAGAAACGAGAGCGTCCGGACGCGTGATGCCGTACGCGGCGTTCCGATCACCGAAGCCGAACCCGCATGGCACCTACTCCCCCTCTCCCTCCGGGAGAGGGCAAGGGGTGAGGGCGAACCGCCGCGATGCCCACTCCTCGCGCACAACACGATACGTTGCACCAAGCATCACGCTGCAAACATTCCAGGCCCGCGATAATCGCGGGCCTTTCTTCTTCCTCGTGGGGATACCGCATGAAGCTCTACACCAAGCCGGGCGCCTGCTCGACCGCCGACCACATCGCATTGCAGTGGACCGGCCAGCCATTCGACGTACAGGTGATGACCGCCGCAGAGATGAAGCAACCCGCCTACCTGGCGATCAATCCGACCGGCGCCGTGCCGGCCATCGTCGATGGCGATTTCGTGCTCACCCAGAACGCCGCGATCATGGGCTACATCGCCGATACCTGTCCGCAGGCGCATCTCGCCGGCGATGGCTCGCCGCAGCAGCGCGCGCAGGCGGCGAAGTGGTTGTCGTTCGTGAATTCCGACCTGCATCCGGCGTTCCTGCCGCTGTTCGCACCGGCACGCTTCATCGGCGACGAAGCGCAGTTCGATGCCGTGAAGGACGCTGCCCGCAAACGCCTGCGCGGTCTGTTCGAAAGCGCGGAGAAACAGCTGCAGGGCCGCGAGTGGCTGGCCGGCTTCCGCAGCTACGCCGATCCGTACTTCTACATCACGCTACGCTGGGCCGCGCGCACCGGTGTGGATCTGTCGGGCCTGCCGAACCTCGCCGCGTTCACGCAGCGCATGGAGTCCGATGCAGGCGTGCAGGCGGCGTTGAAGGCCGAAGGCCTGAGCTGATCGCCGCGGCGGCGCGCGTCAGACCATCGACGCGCGCACATCCTCCAGCCAGCGCGTGGCGAAGGTGTGGTCGCGCGCCTTGGTCAACGCGGTGGCGACGTCGGGCAGCAACGCGACCAGTTCATCCGCATCCGCGCAGCGCTCGACCTTGAGCTGCAGGAAGTAGCCCTTCAGCCCGATGTACGAACGGATGTCGTCGGTGACGCGCGCATACAGCAGGTTGTAGCGGTCGGCGGGCGTCCTCGTGGAGGCCTGCAGGCCTTCGCCCGTCCTGGGGGCGGCCACCGCCGCGAGTACCCAGGCCGCGCCCGAGCGCCGCTCGATCAATCCTTCGTCCGCCAACTGCTGCAGGGCATCGTCGGGCGCATGCAGCCCGCTCATCATGGCGCGCAGTTCGTCGTCGTTGCGCTGGCCATCCACCAGCAACAGGATCGAACGCAAGCCCGCCGGCAGCTTGCGCGTGCGCTGCTGGATCTCGTTGCGTCCTGCCTCGGTCTTGCACCACATGGTCTGCATGGCGTCCCCCCGCGCAGCGCACCGGGCCCCTCCCGGCGGCTGCGACATCCCCATGAAGGATGCAGTAGTACCCGGCTCGCCGTTCCGCGGCTCAAACGCGGGTCACACAAACGATACGGGGCCGTCCGACCTTCGTCGAAACGGCCCCGCGGGACGGTGGCGCGCACCTCAGCGCTGGTCGATCGGCACGAAGGCCAGGTCTTCCGGCCCCGTGTAAAAAGCCCCCTCACCCTTTCCCCTCTCCCGCAAGCGGGAGAGGGGACGTTGGCGCCATGCGGGTTCGGCTTCGATCAGCGCCGGTCAAGCGGAACGAACTCCAGATCCTCAGGCCCCGTGTAATTGGCGCTGGGGCGGATGATCTTGCCGTCGATGCGCTGCTCGATGACGTGCGCGCTCCAGCCGCTGGTACGGGCGATCACGAACAGCGGGGTGAACATCGCGGTCGGCACGCCCATCATGTGGTAGCTGACGGCGCTGAACCAGTCGAGGTTCGGAAACATCTTCTTGATGTCCCACATCACCGACTCCAGCCGTTCGGCGATGTCGTACATCTTCATGTTCGACTGCTCGGCGGAGAGATCCTTCGCCACGTGCTTGATGACGTCGTTGCGCGGGTCGCCGGTGGTGTAGACCGGATGGCCGAAGCCGATCACCACTTCCTTGCGCTCCACGCGCGCCTTGATGTCGGCTTCCGCTTCGTCGGGCGATTCGTAGCGCTTCTGCACTTCGAAGGCCACTTCGTTCGCGCCGCCGTGCTTCGGTCCACGCAGCGCACCGATGCCGCCGGCGATGGCCGAATGCATGTCGCTGCCGGTGCCGGCAATGACGCGGCAGGTGAACGTGGACGCATTGAACTCGTGCTCGGCGTACAGGATCAGCGAGGTGTGCATCGCGCGCACCCAGCTGTCCTTCGGCGTCTCGCCGTGCAGCAGGTGCAGGAAGTGGCCACCGATGGAGTCGTCGTCGGTTTCCACGTCGATCGCGCGGCCGTTGTGGCTCCAGTGGTACCAGTACAGCAGCATCGAACCCAGCGAGGCCATCAGCTTGTCGGCGATGTCGCGCGCGCCGGGATGGTTGTGGTCGTCCTTCTCCGGCGACACGCAGCCGAGGATCGATACGCCGGTGCGCATCACGTCCATCGGATGCGCCGACGGTGGCAATTCCTCCAGCGCGGCCTTCACCGCGGCCGGGATGCCGCGCAGCGACTTCAGCTTGGCCTTGTAGCCGGCCAGCTCGGCGCGGTTGGGCAGCTTGCCGTGCACCAGCAGGTAGGCGACTTCCTCGAACTCGCTGGTGGTGGCCAGGTCGAGGATGTCGTAGCCGCGGTAGTGCAGGTCGTTGCCGCTGCGGCCGACCGTGCACAGCGCGGTGTTGCCGGCGGCAGTGCCCGACAGGGCAACGGATTTCTTCGGCTTGAAAGGGACGCTCTCTGACATGTTCAACTCCTCATCTTGATTTGGAGCCCCTCTCCCGATGGGAGAGGGGTTGGGGTGAGGGTTCGGCGAAATCCGTGCAGTTCGAACATCGCCGGCTTCGCCGTACCCTCATCCGCCCTTCGGGCACCTTCTCCCGAAGGGAGAAGGGGTATTAGCTATTTCTTGGAGGAAAACAGGGCATCGAGCTTCTGCTCGAAGGCGTGGTAACCGATGCGGTCGTACAGTTCCTCGCGCGTCTGCATCGTGTCCACGACGTTCTGCTGGTGGCCATCGCGGCGGATCGCTTCGTACACGTTCTCCGCGGCCTTGTTCATCGCGCGGAACGCCGACAGCGGGTACAGCTGGATCGCCACGCCGACGGACGCCAGTTCGTCGCGGGTGAACAGCGGCGTCTTGCCGAACTCGGTGATGTTGGCCAGCACAGGCACCTTCACCGCATCGACGAAGCGTCGGTAGGTCGGCAGGTCGTACGCGGCTTCGGCGAAGATGCCGTCGGCGCCCGCTTCGACGCAGGCGATGGCGCGCTCGATGGCGGCATCGACGCCTTCCACCTGGATGGCGTCGGTACGCGCGATCAGGAAAAAGTCCGGATCGGTCTTCGCATCGGCCGCGGCCTTGACGCGGTCGACCATCTCGCCAGCCGACACGATCTCCTTGCCCGGCCGGTGGCCGCAGCGCTTGGCGCCGACCTGGTCTTCGATGTGGCAGGCGGCGGCGCCGGCCTTGATCAGCGACTTCACCGTGCGCTCGATGTTGAACGCGCTGGGACCGAAGCCGGTGTCGATGTCGACCATCAGCGGCAGGTCGCAGACGTCGGTGATGCGGCGCACGTCGATCAGCACGTCTTCCAGCGTGTTGATGCCCAGGTCGGGCAGGCCCAGCGAACCCGCGGCGACACCGCCGCCGGACAGGTAGATGGCCCGGTAGCCGGCGCGCCTGGCCAGCAGGGCGTGGTTGGCGTTGATGGCGCCGATCACCTGCAGCGGCGATTCGGCGGCGAGGGCGGCGCGGAATGTCGCGCCTGCGGAAACGGAACTCATGGGAACTCCTGTCGATCTGGCCACCGGACGAGCCGGACGCCGGAGGTGCGTGAAGGGTACGCCCCTCTTCGGGACGCAAATCTGGCACCATCTGCGGGGTTGATCAATCTTGATCGGAAGAATCAATATTTCCGCATGGCCTCCGCCACCGACCTGCTCTCCGCGCGCGAAACCTGCCAGTTGCTCGGCATCAGCCAGGCGACGCTGTACGCCTACGTCAGCCGCGGGCTGCTGGAATCGCGCCCCGGCAAGGACCACCGCAGCCGCCTGTACCTGCGCCAGGACGTGGAACGGCTGGCGCAGCGCAAGCAGGTGGGGCGCGGCGCGGCGCGGGGGGCGGCGCAGAGCCTGGACCGCGGCCTGCCGGTGCTGGAGACGCAGATCTCGCTGATCCGCCCGGATGGCCCGTACTACCGCGGCCGTTCGGCGATCGCGATGGTGCACGAAGGCGCCACGCTGGAGGACGTGGCCAGGCAACTCTGGGACGGCGGCGACGAGGATCCGTTCGCCGTGCGGTCGTCGGCGCAGTGGCCCGCAGTGGTCGCGGCGCTCGCCATGGACGCCGCGCTGCCGCCGCTCGAACGCGCGATGGCCGCCATTCCGCTGCTGGCACTGGACATCCGCCACTCCTTCAACTCGGCCCCGCGCGTGCGCCACGAGATCGCGGCGGGGCTGCTGCGCCACAACGCCGCGCTGCTGGTCGCGCAGCCGCCGTCCGACGCCCCGGTGCACCGCGTGCTGGCGCAGGCCTGGCGACCTGGCGACGACGGCTTCGCCGAGCTGGTGCGCGCCGCGCTGGTGGTCTGCGCGGACCACGAACTCAATGTGTCCGCGTTCGCGGCGCGCGTCGTTGCCTCGACCGGCGCACACCTGCACGCCACCGTGTGCAGCGGACTGGCGGCGCTGTCGGGTCCACGCCACGGCGGCGCCACGGCGCGCGCGTATGCGCTGATCGCCGATGCGCGCGAGGCCGCGTCGGCGCGCGCCTTCATCAGCGAACGCTGGCAGCGTGGCGACGACCTGCCCGGGTTCGGCCACGCGCTGTACCCACAGGGCGACCCGCGTGGCGCGGAGTTGCTGGCGCGCGCACGCGAGCGGCACGCCGGCACGCGCGACATGGCGGCCCTGGAGCCGCTGATCGTCGCTACCGAAGAGATCAGCGGCCTGCGACCGAACATCGACTTCATGCTCGCCGCGATCTGCCATCTCAACCGGCTGCCGGCGACGCCGGCGCTGGTGATGTTCGCTGCGGGACGCCTTGCGGGCTGGCTGGCGCACGCGCTGGAACAGCAGGCACTGGGAGGCCTCATCCGTCCACGCGCGCGCTATACCGGCATAACCCCGTCCGCCACATCGCCATGACGCAGGCATCGGGCGCACGCCGCGTTTGACATCCCCGGCGCATGCGGGGACCCTGCCCTTGCCCGCTTTCCAACCGCTGCTGCAATGCGCCCTGCCCTCACCCTGTGCCTGCTGTTGACGATGATGACCCCCACCACCATCGCCCGGAACACCCACGACGCGACGCCCGCGGCAACGGCGGACGCCGCCACGGCGCCCGTGCCGCCACCGCCGGCCTGGCTGTCCGACCTCGATGCGCTGTACGACGCGAAGCTGCGTGTCGCCGGCCTGGAAGACCGCACGTTCAACGCGGAACACTGGTGGTCGGTCGCCACGCCGCTGCTGGAGCGCCGTCACGGATTCCGCATCGATGAGATCGGCCGCAGCGTGGAAGATCGCCCGCTGCGCCACGTGCGCTGGGGCCAGGGCAAGACGCCGGTGCTGCTGTGGTCGCAGATGCATGGCGACGAAAGCACGGCGTCGATGGCGCTGGCGGACCTGTTCCGCTTCCTCGGCGACCATGCGGATCATCCGCTGGTGAAGCGGTTGCAGGCGAGCACCACGCTGCACGTCTTCCCCATCGTCAATCCCGATGGCGCCGCGCGCTTCCAGCGCCGCAACGTGCAGGGCATCGACATCAATCGCGATGCACGCATGCTGGCCACGCCCGAAGCGCGCACGCTGAAGGCGCTGTTCGACCAGGTGAAGCCGGTGTACGGCTTCAACCTGCACGACCAGCGCGTGGGCTACCGCGCGGGCGACTCCGACCGTGGTACCGCCATCGCCCTGCTGTCGCCGCCGTACAACCACGCCGCCGACGTCAACGACGTCCGCACGCGCGCCATCGAGGTCGCTGGCGTGATCCGCTCCGCGCTGGAGCCATACCTCGCCGGGCATATCGCGCGCTGGGACGAGGAGTTCGACCCGCGCGCGTTCGGCGACCTCACCACGCAATGGGGCGCGAGCACGGTGCTGATCGAGGCCGGCGGCATCGAGGGCGACGTGCAGAAGCAGCGCCTGCGCAAGCTGTATTTCCTCGGCCTGGTGGCGGCCCTGGACAGCATCGCGACCGGCAGCCACGCGGGCGTGTCGCCGGCGCTGTATCGCGACCTGCCCGAGAACGGCGACGTGTGGCCCGACCTGCGGGTGCGCGGCGGCACGCTGTCCGTGCCGGGCCGGCCACCGTTACGCGCCGACCTGCTGGTCAATTTCCGTAATCCGTTGACCGAAACCGACGGCGCCATTGCCGACGTCGGCGACCTCGGGACGAAGCGGGCGCGTCGCAGCATCGATGCACGCGGCCTGTTTGTGGTGCCGATCCCGGGGCATGCGGGCGAACGCGTGGCGATCGAAGCGAACGACGATAGCGACGAAGATGCACGCGCACCGCAGCCGCTCACGCCCGGTGCAAGCGCACGCTTCGTGCTGAGCCGCGACCCGCAGGGCCGCGACGTGGTGTGGACGCTGGATGGCAGCGTGGACCCGGCGGCACCTTCGCCAACGACGCGCTGAATCAGCTGCCGACGTCAGGTCCGCGCTGCAACGCGCGCTTCACTTCCTCCAGCGCGTTGGGGTCGTCCAGCGTGGACAGGTCGCCCGGATCGGCGCCCTGCGCAAGCGCCTGCAGCGAGCGCCGCAGCAGCTTGCCCGAGCGCGTCTTCGGCAGCGCGTTGACGATGTAGACGCGCGCCGGCCGCGCGACCGCGCCCAGGCTCTGCTCCACCGTGCGGCGCATGCCGTCGGCCGCCTGCACGCGCGCCTGCGGCTCGTCCGTTGCTTGGCGCAACGTGGCGAACACCACCGGCACCTGCCCCTTCAGTTCGTCGGCCACACCGATCACGGCCGCTTCCGCCACGGCCGCGAAACCGGACACGGATTCCTCGATCTCGCGCGTCCCCAGGCGATGGCCGGCGACGTTGATGACGTCGTCGGTGCGCCCGAGGATGAAGGTGTAGCCGTCCTCGTCGCGGATCGCCCAGTCCAGCGAGCTGTAGAGCAGTTCCTTGAAGTGGCTGAAGTAGCTGGAGAGGAACCGCGCATCGTCGTTCCAGATCGTCGTCATGCAGCCCGGTGGCAGCGGCGGCTGCATCACCAGCACGCCTTTCTGGCCCGGCCCGACTTCGTCGCCCGTGCTCTCGTCGATCACCTTCATCCGGTAGCCGAGGTTCGGGAAGCCGGGCGAACCGAACCGCACCGGCTTCATGTCCAGCCCCGGCAGCAGCGTCAGCGCCGGCCAGCCGGTTTCGGTCTGCCAGTAGTTGTCGATCACCGGTTTGCCGATCGCGTCCGTGATCCAGTGCGCCGTCGGCTCGTCCAGCGGCTCGCCGGCAAGGAACAGGTACTTCAGCTCGGACAGGTCGTGACGCTTGATGAAATCGATGTCGTGCTTCTTCAGCACGCGCACCGCGGTTGGCGAGGAAAACATCGTGCGCACGTTGTACTGCTCGCACAGCGCCCACCAGATGCCGGCGTCGGGACTGGTCGGCAGGCCTTCGTACAGCACCGAGGTCGCACCGACGATCAGCGGACCGTAGACGTTGTACGAATGGCCCACGGCCCAGCCGACATCGGAGGTGGAGAACATCACCTGCCCCGGGCCGACATCGAACACCGTGCGCATGGACAGCGCCATCGCCACCGCATAACCGCCGACATCGCGCTGCACGCCCTTCGGCTTGCCGGTCGTACCGGAGGTGTAGAGCAGGTAGCTGGGTTCATTCGATTCCAGCCATTCCACCGGCACGTCGGCATCGCCGACCTGTTCGCGCAACGTGGCGTAGTCCTCGTCGCGTCCGGCCACGTTCGGTTCGGCGGGATCCAGCCCGCGCGACACGATCAGGACCTTCGGCGGCGGTGTGGTCGCCTTGGCGCAGGCCTCGTCGACCAGCGGCTTGTACGGAATGATCTTGCCGCCGCGGCTGCCGGCATCGGCGGCGATCAGCAGCTTCGGTTGCGCGTCGTCGATGCGCAGCGCCAGGTTGTGCGCGGCGAAGCCGCCGAACACCACCGAGTGCACCGCGCCGATGCGCGCGCACGCCAGCATGGCGAACACGGCTTCGGCCATGTTGGGCATGTAGATGACGACGCGGTCGCCACGACCGACATCGAGCTTCTTCAGCACCGCCGCGAACGCATTCACTTCGCGGTACAGCTCGCGGTAAGTCAGCTCGCGGGTGACATCAGTTTCGGTGGACACCGCCACCAGCGCCAGCTGGTCACCGCGCTCGGCAAGATGGCGGTCCACCGCGTTGTAGCAGAGGTTGGTCTGCCCGCCGACGAACCAGCGTCGGAACGGCGGGGTGGAGTAATCCAGCACCTGCTGCGGCGGCACGTGCCAGTGGATCGCCTTCGCTTCCTCGCCCCAGAAGGCCTCGGGCTGCTCGATCGAGCGCCGGTAGACGTCTTCGTATGCCATGCGCCCCTCCCAGATGCAGCGACTGGGGCAGCATAGTCCTGCACCATGGCAACGACCTTCCTACCTTGGTCGCATGGCGCCCCCAGGAGGCGTCAACGCACGTAACTCCACACGCGTCGCAACGCGCCCGGGTATTGATCGGCGGGATTGCGTGCGTTACGGGAACGCATCTCCACAACACGAAACGCCGGGCATGGCCCGGCGTTTCGTTACCTCATGGAGCCGGAATCAGCCCAGCAGGTGCGCCACGCCGCTGCGCTCTTCTTCCAGTTCGCCCAGCGTCTTGTCGATCGCGGCCTGGCTGAAGGCGTCGACCGGCAGGTCTTTCACCATCGTGTATTCGCCGTTGTCGGTGGTGACGGCGAAGCCGAACATCACGCCTTCCGGAATGCCGTAGCTGCCGTCGGACGGAATGCCCATCGTCACCCACTTGCCGTTGCTGCCCAGCACCCAGTCGCGCACGTGGTCGATGGCGGCGTTGGCGGCCGAGGCGGCCGACGACAGGCCGCGCGCTTCGATGATCGCGGCGCCGCGCTTGCCGACCTGCGGGATGAACGTGTTCGCGTTCCAGTCGGCGTCATTGATCTTGTCCTTCAGCGACTGGCCGCCGACGGTGGCGAAACGGTAGTCCGGATACATGGTCGGGCTGTGGTTGCCCCACACGACCAACTTGTCGATGTCGCCCACGGCCACGCCGGCCTTGCTGGCCAGCTGCGACAGCGCGCGGTTGTGGTCCAGCCGCAGCATGGCGGTGAAGTTCTTCGCCGGCAGGTCGGGCGCGGACTTCATCGCGATGTAGGCATTGGTGTTGGCCGGGTTGCCGACCACCAGCACCTTGACGTTGCGGCTGGCGACCTTGTTCAGCGCGGCGCCCTGGGCGGTGAAGATCTTGGCGTTTTCGAGCAGCAGGTCCTTGCGCTCCATGCCCGGGCCGCGCGGACGCGCGCCGACCAGCAGGGCCACGTCGACGTCCTTGAACGCGACTTCCGGATCGTCGGTGCCGATGGTGCCGGCCAGCAGCGGGAACGCGCAGTCTTCCAGTTCCATGATCACGCCCTTCAGCGCGGCCTGGGCTTTCTCCAGCGGCAGCTCGAGCAGTTGCAGGATGACCGGCTGGTCCTTGCCCAGCATTTCGCCGGAAGCGATGCGGAACAGCAGCGCGTAGCCGATCTGGCCAGCAGCGCCGGTGACGGCAACACGGACGGGGGTTTTCATGATGCGGATCCTCGGGGTTACGTAGGCGGGCCAAGGCACGCCGCGTGGGGAAATGGCGGGCCAAGGCCCACCCTGTGGGGTTACTTCAACTCGGCAAAGAATTCCTGGAAGCGCTGCAGCCCCGGCGCCAGCTGCGGCGTCGGGCAGGTGTAGCTGATGCGCAGCGCGCGCGGCTCGCCGAACGCGGAACCCGGCACGCAGGCCACGCCCTTCGCGTCGAGCAGCACGTTGCAGAAGTCGACGTCGTTTTCGATCTTCACGCCGCCGTGCGACTTGCCGAACGCGCAGCTGATGTCCGGAAACACGTAGAACGCACCCTGCGGCCGCGGGCAGACCACGCCGGGGATCGCCTGCATGGCGGCCAGCACCTGGTCGCGCTTGGCCTGGAACTCGGCGTTCTTCGCGGCTGGCACGTCCTGCGGACCGGTGAGCGCGGCGATGGCTGCGGCGGTGACCACTTCCGGCACGTTGGTGATGTGGTTCGAGTTCATCGTGGTCAGCGCCTTCGCAACCACCTCGGGACCGGCCATGAAGCCCACGCGCCAGCCCGGCATGCCGTAGGTCTTCGACAGCGAATCGACGAACACCGTGCGCTCGCGCAATTCCGGCCGCGCCTGCACGAAGTTGGTGTATGCCAGCCCGTCGAACAGCATGCGGTTGTAGATGTCGTCGGTGATGATCCAGGTGTCCGGATGCTTCACCAGCACGTCGGCCAGCGCGGCGACTTCATCGCGCGTGTAGACCATGCCCGTCGGGTTGGACGGGTTGTTGAACAGGAAGACCTTCGGCTTGTGCGTCGCCAGCGCGTCGTCGAGTTGCGCCGGCGTCAGCTTGTAATCCTGGCTGGCCGGGCACGGCAGCGGCACGGCCTTCGCGTTGACGATGTCGGCGATGTCGGCGTAGGTGGTCCAGTACGGCGACGGGTAGACGATGGTGTCGCCTTCGTCCAGCAGCGATTCGGCCAGGTTGTAGAGGATGTGCTTGGCGCCGATGCCGGTGGACAGGTTGGCGCGCGTGTAGCCGGTCAGGCCCAGCGCCTCGATGTGCTGCAGGAAGGCATCGAGCAGCGCGTCGGTGCCGCGGTTGCTGCCGTACTGTCCCGAGTCCTTCGCCAGCGCGTCGCGCGCGGCCTGGTAGACGTGGTCGCCGGGCAGGAAATTCGGAACCCCGATCGAGAAGCTGATGATGTCGCGACCGTCGGCCTTGAGCTTCTTGGCCTTCTCGGCGACCGCCATGATCGCACTGGGCTTGGCGCGACCGATGCGCCGGGCAAGCAGGGGCATTGCACAACCTCGCGTGGAAACGGTGATGGGGCGTCGCCGCCGTCTTTTTTGCGGCGCAAAATGGTATCACGGCGTCCCGCCGCGACCGACTGGCCAATGGTCCAAGCCGGCGGCAGGATCGCCCGCCGTTACTGGTAGTCGACGACGTCGCCCAGGTCGTAGTTCTCGTCGAAATAGGCCTGCCACTGCGCGTACGCCGCGCGCAGGCAAGTGGGCGAATCGCAGGCATCCAGTTGCCGGGTTGCGGCAGCGACCGTGCGGTCCCCGTCGGGGTACCGGTCCGCCAGTTCCTTGAACTGCCTGCGCATGGCCGCATCCAGGGCACCGAACTCCTCATGCCCGCAGACGAGCGCGGCGCGCACGCTGCCGGCCGACGCATCGGTGTCGCAGCGGCCCGGGGCATCGTCCTGCCGGGCAGCGGTGCGGACCGCCTCGGCGACGCCCTCGCGGTCGCGCGTGGTCAGGCGGCGCACGAAGCCGAGGGACTCGGTCTGCCCACCACCCCACGTGATGCGCAAGGTAAACGCCCCGTCCACTTTTTCGTCCGGCACCTTGCGCACCGTGACGGTTTCGCTGGGCCCGGTGTCCGAGGTCACGTGCAGGGCCAGCGTGGAGTTGTCGAGGTCGACATCCTCGACCTTTCCGTCCAGCCAGGCGCCGTCGCGCACGACGCGCAGGCCACCGTCCGTTTCCCATTGGAAGAGGTACAGCGTTTCGGCGTCGTCGCCCTCGCTTTCCTCGGTGCTCCACAGGCCCTCCAGGCTCTGCTGGAAACGTTCCGCGCTCGCTGCCTCCACCTCCGGCGCGGCAGCGATGGCATCGGTGCCAGCGTCCTGGCGACAGGCCGCCAGCATCAGGGGGGCGACGAGCAGCACGGCCACGCGCAACAGGCGCAGGCGACGGTCCTTCATGGTGGCGCTCCCTACAAAGGAAGGGCCGGTGAAGACCGGCCCCTCGATGCCATCACGCCGACAGGGCGCGGTTCCATTCCGCCACGCGGTCGGCCTTGGCGGCCAGCACGGCATCGGCATCACCGGCGATGGTGACCTTGGTGATCAGGTCGCCCTGCTTCACCGCATCCACCACATCCAGGCCTTCGGTGACCTTGCCGAACACGGTGTGCTTGCCGTCGAGCCACGGGGTGGGCACGTGGGTGATGAAGAACTGGCTGCCGTTGGTGCTGGGACCGGCATTGGCCATCGACAGCACGCCGCGCTCATGGCGCACGCCGTTGGTGGTCTCGTCCTCGAAGCGGTAGCCCGGGCCGCCGCGGCCGGAGCCCTCGGGGCAGCCGCCCTGGATCATGAAATCGGGGATCACGCGATGGAAGTTCAGGCCATCGTAGAAGCCGCGCTTGGCCAGGTTGACGAAGTTGGCCACCGTCAGCGGGGCCTTGTCGGGGTACAGCTCGATCGTGATCGGGCCGCGCGAGGTGTCGAAAGTGGCGGTCAACTGGCTCATCGGGTGGTTCTCCAGGGGTGAATTGAGGGGACAGGCGGGTCTGTGCGACCGTCGCGCGCCGGCACGGGCCGGGAGCGCCAACGATGATCGCGCGCCACCACCGCAGCCCGATCGGCCGTGGCGGTCGCCAGAGGAAAGACAGGCGCCCGTTCAGGCGCCCTCCGCTTCCCAGATCACGACGATACGGGGCGATTTCAAGGGGAGCGCCCGCCGCTGGCGGCGTTCATTCTGGCGTTGTTCGGAAAATCAGGTGCTTAGCGCGCGATAGCCCGTTATAATACGCCGCCTTCTTTCCTCCCCGTCCTCGCGCCCTGCCCCTTCGAAGGGGGTATCCGGGTGCGTTTTCCCGATCCCAGAATCCATGTCCATCCAAAACCTCCGCAATATCGCGATCGTCGCGCACGTCGACCATGGCAAGACCACTCTCGTCGATCAGCTGCTGAAGCAGTCCGGCACCCTCTCCGAGCGCACCGTGCTGGCCGAGCGCGTGATGGACAGCAACGACCAGGAAAAGGAACGTGGCATCACGATCCTGGCCAAGAACACCGCCATCACCTGGCAGGGCAACCGCATCAACATCGTCGACACCCCGGGCCACGCCGACTTCGGTGGCGAGGTCGAGCGCGTGCTGTCGATGGTCGACACCGTGCTGATCCTGGTCGACGCGATGGACGGCCCGATGCCGCAGACCCGCTTCGTCACCCAGAAGGCCTTTGCGATGGGCTTCAAGCCGATCGTGGTGATCAACAAGGTAGACCGCCCCGGCTCGCGTCCGGAGTGGGTCGTGGAGCAGGTGTGGGACCTGTTCGACCGCCTGGGCGCCACGCCCGAGCAGATGGATTTCCCGATCGTGTACGCGTCGGCGCTGAACGGCTATGCCGGCCTGGAAGACAGCGTGCGCGGCGGTGACATGACGCCGCTGTACGAAGCGATCATGCAGCACGCGCCGAAGCCGGAAGTGGATCCGGACGGCGCCTTCCAGATGCGCATCAGCCAGCTGGACTACAACAACTTCGTCGGCGTCATCGGCATCGGCCGCATCCAGCGTGGCACGCTGAAGAAGAACATGCCGGTCGCCGTCATCGACCGCGAAGGCAAGAAGCGCCAGGGCAAGGTGCTGCAGGTGCTGGGCTTCCTGGGCCTGGAGCGCATCGAGCAGGACAGCGCCGAGGCCGGCGACATCGTCGCCATCTCCGGCATCCAGGACCTGACGATTTCCGACACCGTCTGCGCGCTGGAAACCCCGGAAGCGCTGCCGGCGCTGACCGTCGACGAGCCGACCATCTCGATGACCTTCCAGGTCAACAACTCGCCGTTCGCCGGCCAGAAGGACCTGTCGGGCGGCAAGTTCCTGACCAGCCGCCAGCTGAAGGAGCGCCTGGAGCGCGAGACCGTGCACAACGTGGCGCTGAAGGTCGAACAGCTGGAAGACGCGGACAAGTTCCTGGTCTCCGGCCGTGGCGAACTGCACCTGTCGGTGCTGATCGAGAACATGCGCCGCGAGGGCTATGAACTGGCCGTGTCGCGTCCGGAAGTGATCATCAAGGAAATCGACGGCCAGCTGATGGAGCCGATCGAGCAGCTCGTCGTCGACGTGGAAGAAGTCCACCAGGGCGGCGTGATGGAGAAGCTCGGCACCCGCAAGGGCCAGTTGAAGAACATGGAACCCGATGGCAAGGGTCGCGTGCGCCTGGACTACCAGATCCCGGCCCGTGGCCTGATCGGCTTCCAGAACGAATTCAAGACGCTGACGCAGGGCTCGGGCCTGCTGTTCCATGTGTTCGACCACTACGGTCCGAAGGAACAGGGCGCCATCGCCAAGCGCCTGAACGGCGTGATGATCGCCAATGCGCCGGGCGCCACGCCGGCCTACTCGCTCGGCCCGCTGCAGGAGCGCGGCAAGCTGTTCGCGGCCGAAGGCGACAACGTCTACGAAGGCCAGCTGATCGGCATCCACTCCAAGGACAACGACCTGACCGTCAACGCGATCAAGACCAAGCCGCTGACCAACATGCGTGCCTCGGGCAAGGACGATGCGATCCAGCTGACCCCGGCGATCAAGTTCTCGCTGGAGCAGGCGCTGGACTTCATCGACGACGACGAGCTGGTCGAGATCACGCCGAAGGAAATCCGCCTGCGCAAGAAGTTCCTGACCGAAAGCGACCGCAAGCGCGCCTCGCGCGCCGCCTGATCGCCGCACCGCGCCTTGGAGACCTCCGCGTACAACCCGGACCCCAGGGCGCACCCCGGGCTGCACGCCATCGCCCTGTTCGAGGGCGCCAAGGGCGTGCTGGCCCTGGCCTTCGCCGGCGGCTTGCTGGCGCTCGGCCCGGATCGCCTGCGCGAGAGCGTGCAGGCGATCGTCGCCCGCTTCATCCCCGACGCCGGTCCCGGCGTGATGGGGCAGTGGCTGGACAAGATCAATCCCGAGTCCGTCCACATCGCGGTAGTGATCATCGCGGTCTACGCCGGCATGCGCCTGCTTGAAGCCTGGGGCCTGTGGCGCGCGCGCGCCTGGGCGTCGTGGCTGGGCTGCATCGGCTCGGCGGCCTACCTGCCGCTGGAGATCGACGCGCTGTACCGCCACCCCGGCTGGCCGACCGCAGCGCTGCTGGTCGTCAACCTGGTGATCGTCTGGGTCCTGTGGCGCGACATCCGCCGGCGCAAGAAGATTTGACGCACGGCCCGGGCGCTGCGTAGCCTGCGGCAACCCCGCGAAGGTGATTGCATGCGTCGATCCCTGCTGCCGTTCTGCCTGACGCTCGCCCTGGCTGCCTGCCAGCCGGCGACGCCGCCGGCCGCGACGGCACCCGCGCCGACCGATTTCATCTACGCCGAGCTCGACATCGCCGACCTGCAGGCGCGCATGCAGGCGGGCGAACTGGACAGCCGTCGCCTGACGCAGGCCTACCTGGACCGCATCGCCGCCGTCGACAAGACAGGGCCGCACCTGAATGCGGTCATCGAACTCAACCCCGATGCACTGAAGGAAGCCGCGCTGCGCGACGTCGAGCGGCGCGCCAATACCGTGCGCAGCCCGCTGCACGGCATTCCGGTGCTGCTGAAGGACAATATCGATGCGGTGCCGATGGCCACCTCGGCCGGCTCGCTCGCACTCAAGGATTTCCGCCCGGCCCAGGATGCCTTCCTGGTCCGCCGCCTGCGCGATGCGGGCGCGGTCATCCTCGGCAAGACCAACCTGAGCGAATGGGCCAACTTCCGCTCCTCCCATTCCACCTCGGGCTGGAGCGGACGTGGCGGCCAGACCCGCAATCCCTATGCGCTGGACCGCAATCCCTGCGGATCGAGCTCGGGCAGCGCGGTGGCGGTCTCGGCGAACCTCGCGGCGGTCAGCGTCGGCACCGAAACCGACGGCAGCATCCTCTGCCCTGCCGCGATCAACGGCGTGGTGGGCCTGAAACCGACCGTCGGGCTGGTGAGCCGGCAAGGCATCCTGCCGATCTCACACAGCCAGGACACGGCCGGCCCCCTCGCCCGCAACGTGTCGGATGCGGCTCTGCTGCTGGCCGCACTGGCCGGCCGCGATGCGGCGGATGCCGCGACCACCCAGGCCGCCTGGAATACCACGCTGGACTACAGCGCACGCCTGAAGACAGGCGCATTGAAAGGCGCGCGCATCGGCGTGCTGCGCAGCAAGGCAGCGATCCATCCCGACGCCGCCGCCGCGCTGGAAGGCGCCATCGAGGTGATGCGCGAAGCCGGTGCGATCGTCGTCGACGCGGAGATCCCCACCGACGGCCAGTGGAATGCGGACGAACTGCAGCTGATGCTCTACGAGTTCAAGTACGGCGTGGAGCGCTACCTGGCGGAACGCAAGGCACCACTGACCACGCTGACGCAGCTGATCGGCTACAACGAACGGTATCGCGTGTCCGAGATGCCCTTCTTCGGCCAGGAGCTGTTCGAACAAGCCAATGCGAAGGGCGGCCTGGGCGAAGCGGACTACATCACGGCCCGCAGCCGTGCGCGCCGGCTCGCGGGTCCGGAAGGCATCGATGCGGCGCTCAAGGCCCAGCAACTGGTCGCGCTGATCGCCCCCACGACCGGACCCGCCTGGCTGACCGACCACAAGGCCGGCGACCACTTCCCCGGTGCCGGCTACAGTGCCGCCGCGGTCGCGGGCTACCCCAGCCTCACCGTGCCGATGGGCCACAGCGACGGCCTGCCGCTCGGACTGGTGTTCATCGGGCCGGCGTGGAGCGAAGCGCAGCTGATCGCGCTGGGCTACGACTATGAACAACGCACGCGGGCGCGCAAACCGCCCGAGTACTGGCCCACGCTGCCACCGCGCACACCCCGTCGCTGACCCCCGCCGCTCAAATGTGAGTCTTTTCGTGCAAGAGAGTGCTTGCAGGCGGTGCGCGTTCGTGGCGTCATAGCCGTCAACCAGCAGGCGGGGGTCGCACGCGTGGAGTCAGGCGCGGACCGGGCATCGGAACTGCGGGCGTTCAGTGGATCGGGATCCACCGCCCGGCGGCGGCAGCGCAACCTGAATTCACTGGCGTGGGGCGTGCTGGTCATTGCCTGCCTGCTGTCGCTGTGGTCCGGCGCCACCGCGTGGCAACAGACCCGAGAGCACGCACGCGCGCAATTCGACGCACGCGCCGATGCCATCGCCACTGCGATGTCCACGCACATGAACGCCTACGAAGACACGGTGCGCGCCGCCGCCGCCGTGCTGGAAGGGCGCGGCGATATCGAGCAGGACAGCTTCCGTGCCTTCGTGGAGAAGCTGCAGGTGCCCACGCGCCAGTCGGGTGTGCATGGCCTGGGCTTCGCCCGTCGTGTACCGCTTGAGCAACGCGACGCCTACCTCGCCGCGCAACGCGCGCGCTACGGCGATGCATTCGCCATCCACCCCGCCGGTGATCGCAGCGAATACGTCGTCATCGACCTGCTGTATCCCGACGCGCCCGGCATGCGGCCCCTGCTCGGCAAGGACGTGATGGCGGAACCGCTGCGCCGCGGCGCCATCGAGTCCGCGCGCGACAGCGGCGAGCTCGCCGCCGCCCCGCTGGTGGCGCTGGGCGACGCCACGAAAGGCAGCACCGGCCTGGCGGGGTTCCTGTTGTACGCGCCCGTGTACGCCGATGCGGTCGCGGCGCGCGAGGGCGTGGACGCGCGACGCCGCCTGTTGCGCGGCTTCGCCACCGCAGGCTTCGGCTGGCGTCAGGTGATGGAGGATGCGATAGGCCGCACCGATGGCGGCGAATTCGATCTGCAGTTGCTGTCCCGCGAGCATGGAACAGCGCCGATCTTCCAGACCCAGGTGTTGGCGCATCGCCATGGCGAACACTGGCAGCCGGCCTTCACCGCGCAACGCGACCTCCACCTGCTGGGGAGCGAATGGCGCTTGGTCCTGTATTCGCCCCCGCTGCGCGATGCCCTGCCGGGGCTGGCATCCATCGGGCTGCTGAGCGCATGCGGCATCGGCCTCGGGCTGCTGCTGTTCCTGCTGCTGCACAACCTGGCGCGCACGGAGCGCCGCAGCCGGGCGCTGCTGGACGCCGTCGCCGACCACCTGCCCGCCCTGATCGCCTACATCGACGGCAGCGGCCACTACGGCTTCGCCAATCGCGCCTGCCGCGCGTGGTCCGGCATGCAGGAAGAATGGACCGAGCGGCACGTGGACGATGCGCATGCGCACGCGCCGGACTTCCTCGCCGCCCTCCGGCGCGCCATGCAGGACTGCACGCCGGACCACTGGATCGCCTGGGAGGCCGAACTGGGGCAGCCGGCGCGACCGGTGCATCTCTACCTCGTGCCCGACGTGGAGTCCGGCAGGAAGATCGTCGGCTGGTACCTGATGGGCAACGACGTCGGCGAGCAGCGCCAGGCGCACCGCGAACTTGCGATGGCGCGCGATCACCTCAAGCGCGTCACCGATCGGCTGCCTGCGATGATCGCGCAGTTCGATACCGGACACCGGCTGTTCTTCCACAATCGCGCCTTCACCGAACAGGTCCGGTGGCGGAATCCACCGCAGGCCGGCATCCACATGCGCGACCTCTTCGGCGAAGAGGCGTATCTCCGGCGCACGCCCCACATCGAGACGGCACTGTCGGGCCGCGATGGCGAGTTCGAGAGCAGCTTCACCACCGCCGATGGCACGCGGAGGATGCACAGCTTCTACACGCCCGACATCGACGACACGGGGGCGGTCTGCGGCTTCTTCGTCATGTCGATCGACATCACCGAAAAGGCCCGCCTGGAACACGCCCTGCACGATGCCAACGAACTGGCCGAGGTCACGCTGACGTCGATCAGCGAAGCCGTGATCACGGTGGATATCGCGAGCCGCGTGACCTACATGAATCCCGCGGCGGAGGCGCTGTGCGGCTGGGGCCTGGAGCAGGCGCTGGAACAGCCGCTGGACCGGGTCGCACCACTGGTTCGCATCGACGCCCAGGCAACCGACGAAGAGCCGCACGCCGTAGGCCTGCCCGGCGACCTGCAACTGGAGCGCCGCGACGGCAGCCGCATGCTGGTCGAACGCTCGCTGTCGTCCATCCACGACCGCGACGAGCGCATGGTCGGCACCGTGATGGTGTTGCGCGACATCACCGAATCCCGCGCACTCAGTTCGCGCATGACCTACCTGGCGCACCACGATGCGCTCACCGGCCTGCCCAACCGGCTGCAACTCAACGAGCGCCTGGGCCAGGCCATCACGCATGCCACCAATCACGGCAACGGCATCGCCGTGCTGTTCCTGGACCTGGACCTGTTCAAGCACGTCAACGACGCACTGGGCCACCATATCGGCGACGAACTGCTGCAACAGGTGGCGCGTCGCATCCAGCGCAACATCGGCAATCTCGGCACGGTGTACCGCACCGGCGGCGACGAGTTCGTGGTGCTGCTGCCCGACATCCTGACGCGCGACGGCGTGCTGCAGATCGCGGACCGGCTGCTGGCGCTCGGCGGTACGCCCTACACGGTGGCCTCGCACGAACTGCATCAGGCCTTCAGCATCGGCATCAGCCTGTTCCCCGAGGACGGCTACGACGCCGCCACGCTGATGATGCGTGCCGATGCCGCCATGTACCTGGCCAAGCGCAACGGCCGCAACGCGACGCGTTTCTACACGCGTGAACTCGCATCAAGCGTGGACGCGCGCATCGAACTGGAGAACAGCCTGCGCCGCAGCTTGCGCAACGGCGACCTATCCCTGCACTACCAGCCGCAGATCGACTGCGTGAGCGGCCGCATCGTCGGCGTCGAAGGCCTGGCCCGCTGGCAGCGCGGCGACCGCCTGATGATGCCGGGCGAGTTCCTGCCGATCGCCGAAGAAACCAACCTCATCGTCGACATCGATCAATGGGCGATCCGCGCGGCGTGCCGGCAGAACCGGATCTGGCAGCAGGCCGGACTACCCCCCATCCGCGTCTCCGTCAACATCGCCGCCGCGAACTTCGATACCGACGATCTGGTGGACACGGTAATCGAATCACTGCAGGACAGCGGCCTGCCCGCCGAATTCCTCGAACTCGAAGTCACCGAAACCACGCTGATGCGCGACGTGCAGCGCACCGACCGCACGTTGCGCGCGCTGAAGGCCCTGGGCGTGCGCATCGCCATCGATGATTTCGGCACCGGCTTTTCCAGCCTCAGCTACCTGGGCAACTACGGCTTCAACGTGCTGAAGATCGACCAGTCGTTCGTCCGCGACGTGTCCGAGCCGAACCAGGCCGCCATTACCCGGGCGATCATCAGCCTGGCCGCACAGCTGCAGTGCCGCACGATCGCCGAGGGCGTGGAAACACCGGAACAGGCCGCGTGGCTGGCCGCCAATGGCTGCGACGAACTGCAGGGCAACTACTTCAGCAAGCCGGTGCCGGCGGCGGAGTTTGCGAAACTCTACGCACGGGGCACGACCTGGAGCATCCCGCAGGGCGCAGCCGCCGCCCACACGCACTGGTCGTGAAAGCGGCTCCGATACCAGCTCAGCGCGCCGACGGGGCCGCCAACTGGTTCTGCTTGCGCACGATGCACATCGCGATCTCCAGCGACTGCTCGTAGTTCAGGCGCGGATCCACCGTGGAGCGGTAGGCGCGCTCCAGATCCGCGTCGGTCAGTTCGCGCGCACCACCGGTGCATTCGGTGACGTCTTCGCCGGTCAACTCGAGGTGTACGCCGCCCAGGCGCGTGCCGGCCGCCGCGTGCAGGTCGAACGACTGCTCGACCTCGCCGCGGACGTTGTCGAAACGGCGCGTCTTGAACCCGTTGCTCGTGCTTTCCGTATTGCCGTGCATCGGATCGCAGACCCACAGCACCCGGCGCCCGTCCCGACGCACCGCATCCAGCAGCGGCGGCAGCTTGTCGGCGATCTGTGCGGCGCCCATGCGATGGATGAAGGTCAGGCGTCCGGCCTCGTCTTCGGGATTCAGCACGTCGATCAAACGCAGCAGCTGGTCGGGCGTGACCGACGGGCCGACCTTGATCGCGATGGGGTTGCGCACGCCACGCAGGTATTCGACGTGCGCGCCATCGACGGCGGCCGTTCGCATGCCGATCCAGGGATAGTGCGTACTGAGATTGAACCAGCCCCACTGGCGCGGCACCTCGCGCGTGAGCGCCTCTTCGTACGGCAGCAGCAACGCTTCGTGCGAGGTGTAGAAGTCGATCCGGTTGAGGTTGTGCACTTCCGAGCCCGACAGGGTTTCCATGAACCTCACCGCATCGCCGATCGACACGACCATGTGCTGGTATTCGCTCGCCAGCGGCGAATAACCGACCCAGCTGAGGTTCCAGTATTCGGGATGGTGGAGGTCGGCGAAACCGCCGTCGATCAACGCGCGCACGAAATTCATCGTCATCGCCGAGCGCGCGTGCGCCTTGATCATCCTGCGCGGATCCGGCACCCGCGCTGCGGCCGTGAACTCGGGGGCGTTGACCACATCGCCACGGTAGCTGGGCAGCGTGACGCCATCGCGCGTTTCGGTATCGGCCGAACGCGGCTTGGCGTACTGCCCGGCGAAGCGCCCGACACGCACCACCGGCAACCGCAAGCCGTGGACCAGGACCAGGCTCATCTGCAGCAGCACTTTCAGCCGGTTGGAGATGGTTCCGGATTCGCAATCGCTGAAGTTTTCGGCGCAGTCGCCGCCCTGCAGCAGGAAGCGCTTGCCTTCCTGCGCCTCGGCCAGCTGCTTCTTCAGCGAAAAGATCTCCCACGACGTCACCAGCGGCGGCAACTGGCGCAGTTCGCCCACGGCGGACTCCAGCGCGGCCGCGTCGGGATAGGTCGGCATCTGCATCGCAGGCCGCGCGCGCCAGCTGTCCGGCGCCCAGTGGGGCGGCAGGGTGACGGCGCGCAGATTGCGGTCGGACGGATTCATGGTGGACTCCTTGTGGCCCACCATCGTGCCAGATTGGTGCGCCGCGTCAAATCAGCGGAAGGTCGAGGTCCGGCGTGCGCGGAAGCCGATCCAGAGCGCCCAGATCGCGAGCAGCACGAACCACACCAGGCTCCACATCGGCATGGTCAGGCCGAGGAAACTCCAGTCGATCGTGCTGCAGTCGCCCTTCGCGGCCAGCACCTTCTGCACGACACCGAGCCAGGTGTTGTTCTCGATCATGTAGTCCCAGCCCGGCCCGCAACTCGGCATCAGCGGCGGATACAGCTGGACCCAGACGTGCTTGCCCGCGATGCCGATACCGGTCGCCGCACCCAGGAATGCCAGCACGCCGTATACCTTGCGCCCGCCGGGCCGACGCGGCCCGTGCAGTGCGCCGAGCAGGAACAGCACGCCGGTGGCAGCGAAGGCCAACCGCTGGAAGATGCAGAACGGACACGGTTCCAACTGGTGCGCGAACTGCACGTACAACGCATAGCCCAGCAGGCCTGCGCAGATGGCGAAGCCCAGGAAGCACTGCGCGCGGAAACTCCAGCGAAGAGGATTCATTGGCACCGGTGGCGTGAGGTCTTGTCCGCATTATCCATGCGTGGCGGGCCGCGCGTCACCCCGTGGCCGTTTGCCGCATCTGTCCCGACATCCAACGTGTCGCCGGAAAACAAAACCCCGGCGTTGGCCGGGGTTTCTGGTGTGCTGCGGGACGCGGGGCTTACTCGGCCGCCGCTTCCGGACGGTCGACGAGCTCGACATACGCCATCGGGGCATTGTCGCCAGCGCGGAAACCGCACTTCAGGATGCGCAGGTAGCCACCGGGACGCGACTGGTAACGCGGGCCGAGGGTGGTGAACAGCGTGCCGACGGCTTCCTTGTCGCGCAGGCGCGAGAACGCCAGGCGGCGGTTGGCGACGCCATCGATCTTGCCCAGGGTGATCAGCGGCTCGGCGACGCGGCGCAGTTCCTTGGCCTTCGGCAGGGTGGTCTTGATCAGGCCGTGCTTGATCAGCGAGGCGGCCATGTTGCGGAACATCGCTTCGCGATGGGCGCTGGTGCGGTTGAACTTGCGACCGGCTTTCTGGTGGCGCATGGGTTGGATTCCTGGTGAATGGTAGGTCGTTGGATTTCGCTGTCGCCATCCAGGCGGTGGAACAGTGGACTGCGGGTGGTCCGTACCGGCCATCCCTGACCGGAAAACCGCGGACCTTCGGTCCGTCGGCATGGGTGGTGCGGTTACAGCAACGGAGCTCCGGCGCGGACGCAGGAGCCCCGCGTCAGATCATCAGCCGAGCATGCCGT
The DNA here is from genome assembly GCF_036845285.1 of Pseudoxanthomonas sp. Taxonomy (GTDB): domain Bacteria; phylum Pseudomonadota; class Gammaproteobacteria; order Xanthomonadales; family Xanthomonadaceae; genus Pseudoxanthomonas_A. The sequence goes on along the minus strand of NZ_DAIUEE010000018.1, from coordinate 14,139 downwards.
GCTGGGCGACGCCGGCCGGCGGCCAGTTCTCCAGCTTCATGCCTAGGGACAGGCCACGCTGCGCCAGGACTTCCTTGATCTCGGTCAGCGACTTCTTGCCGAGGTTCGGGGTCTTGAGCAACTCGACTTCGGTCTTCTGGATCAGGTCGCCGATGTAGTAGATGCTCTCGGCCTTCAGGCAGTTGGCCGAACGCACGGTCAGCTCCAGGTCGTCGATCGGGCGCAACAGCACCGGATCCACGCCGCTGGCAGCCTGCTTAGGCGCGCCGCGGTCGCGGTGCGTGAAGTCACCGAACACCGACAACTGGTCGCTGAGGATGTCGGCGGCGGTGCGCACGGCTTCCTCGGCGTCGATCGTGCCGTTGGTCTCGATGTCCAGGACCAGCTTGTCCAGGTCGGTACGCTGCTCGACGCGCGCGGCTTCCACCGCGTACGCGACGCGACGGACCGGCGAGAACGAGGCGTCCAGCACCAGGCGACCGATCGTGCGGGTTTCTTCGTCCGGACGACGACGGGCAGCGGCCGGCTGGTAGCCGAAACCACGCTCGATCTTCAGGCGCATGTTCAGCGCCGTGTCCTTGGTCAGGTTGCAGATGACCAGTTCCGGATTCAGGATTTCGACGTTGTGGTCGGTCTTGATGTCGCCGGCGGTCACCACACCCGGGCCCTGCTTGGCCAGGCTCAGCGTGGAGGAATCACCGGAGTGGATGCGGATGGCCACATCCTTCAGGTTCAACAGCACTTCCAGCACGTCTTCCTGCATGCCTTCGATGGTGCTGTATTCGTGCAGCACGCCATCGATCTCGACTTCGGTAATCGCGAAGCCGGGGATCGACGACAGCAGCACGCGGCGCAACGCATTGCCAAGCGTATGGCCGTAGCCACGCTCCAGCGGTTCGATGACCACCTTTGCGCGGTTGCCGGTCAGGCGCTCGATCTGCGGGCCGCGGGGGCGCAGCACTTGCTGAGTAATACCCGTCATGTTGCTTTGTCTCCTGCGGTCCCCCGGTCGCCCGGGGGTGCGTGAATGAATTACTTCGAGTACAACTCGACGATCAGCGCTTCGTTGATGTCGGCGGGCAGGTCCGAACGCGCCGGAACCGCCTTGAACACGCCGCTGAACTTCTTCGCATCGACTTCGACCCACGACGGGTTCAGGTCGAGCTGTTCGGCGACCGTCAGCGACTCCTGCACGCGAAGCTGCTTCTGTGCCTTCTCCGACAGCGCGATCGCGTCACCGGCCTTGATCTGGTACGAAGGCAGGTTGACCGGCTTGCCATTGACCAGCACGCCACGGTGCGAGACCAGCTGGCGGGCGGCCGGACGGGTCACGGCGAAGCCCATGCGGTAGATGACGTTGTCGAGGCGGGTTTCCAGCAGCTGCAGCAGGTTCTCGCCGGTGTTGCCCTTCTTGGTCGAGGCCTTCTTGTAGTAGTTGCGGAACTGACGCTCCAGCAGACCGTAGATACGCTTGACCTTCTGCTTTTCGCGCAGCTGGGTGGCGTAGTCGGACAGCTTGCCCTTGCGGGCGGTGGCGCCGTGCTGGCCGGGCTTCTGCTCCAGCTTGCACTTGGAGTCCAGCGCACGGGCCGGGCTCTTGAGCGACAGGTCGGCGCCTTCACGGCGCGCGAGCTTACAGGTAGGACCGATATAACGAGCCATTTCTTATCGCCCCCTTAGACGCGACGCTTTTTCGGCGGACGGCACCCGTTGTGCGGGATTGGCGTCACGTCGATGATGTTGGTGATCTTGTAGCCCACGTTGTTCAACGAACGCACGGCCGACTCACGGCCCGGACCCGGACCCTTGATGCGGACTTCCAGCGACTTCACGCCGTAGTCCAGTGCGGCACGGCCGGCCTTCTCGGCGGCGACCTGGGCCGCGAACGGCGTGGACTTGCGGGAACCGCGGAAACCGGCACCACCCGACGTGGCCCACGACAGTGCATTGCCCTGGCGGTCGGTGATGGTGACGATGGTGTTGTTGAAAGAAGCGTGGACGTGGGCGACGCCGTCGGTGATGACGCGCTTGATCTTCTTCTTGACTTTGGCAGCAGCTGGCTTGGCCATGATGGTCGCCCCTTACTTCTTGATGGCTTTGCGCGGACCCTTGCGGGTACGGGCATTGGTACGGGTGCGCTGGCCACGCAGCGGCAGGCCGCGACGGTGGCGCAGACCGCGGTAGCAACCCAGGTCCATCAGGCGCTTGATCGCGATGCCGACTTCACGGCGCAGGTCGCCCTCGACCACGTACTTGCCGACTTCGGCGCGCAGGCGCTCGACTTCCGGCTCGGACAGGTCGCGGATCTTGGTGGTCGAGGCGACGCCGGCGGCTTCGCAGACCTTCTTGGAACGGGTACGGCCAATGCCGAAAATGCTTTGCAAACCGACCCAGACATGCTTCTGGGCAGGCAGGTTGACACCTGCGATACGCGCCATGACGCGGTTCTCCAACTGTGAGTATTGGCCCGTGTACGAGCATCCCGGGCGGGATTCGCGCAGACAGGCGGAGTGAACTGGAAATTGTAGCAAGACCCGGGATTGCTTGGAAGCCCAAGCCGGACAAGCCGGCGTGGACCCGGCATGGGGAGTGTGCCCATGCTCCGGCGACGGAACCGGCCTGACGCAGGTCCGGGGTTGCCCCCTTGCCCTGCCCCGCCCGCGCTACTCTGGCGCAGGGACTGGCTGGTTCACACCTCCGCGCCGGATCGCCGCGGAAGCCGCCCATCTAAGTCAGTCGGCCAGCGAGGGCCGGACTGGTGCGGGAAGACCCGCGATTATACCTCAGCTACGGGGAGCGAGACCGCCCCGCGAGCCACCCTTCAGATTGGCCTTCTTCAACAGGCTCTCGTACTGGTGGGACATCAGGTGCGCCTGGATCTGCGCGATGAAGTCCATCACCACCACCACCACGATCAGCAGCGAGGTGCCGCCGAAGTAGAACGAGGTACCGAGTTGCGTGCGCATCACTTCCGGCAGCAGGCAGACGGCCACCAGATACATCGAACCGATTGCCGTCAGTCGCGTCAGCACCCCGTCGACATAGTCCGCCGTGGCCTTGCCCGGACGGATACCCGGGATCAGTGCGCCCGACTTCTTCAGGTTCTCGGCTGTTTCCTGCGAATTGAACACCAGTGCCGTATAGAAGAACGCGAAGCCGATGATCATCGCCGCGAACACGATCATGTGCAGCGGCTCACCCGGAGCCAGCGCATTGGAAATACGCTGCAACCACGTGGTCGCGCCGCTGTTCTGGCCGGACCACATCGCCAGCGTGGCCGGGAAGGCCAGGATGCTGGAGGCGAAGATCGGCGGGATCACGCCGGCCATGTTGAGCTTCAGCGGCAAGAACGAGGTCTGGTTCATGTACGCGTTGCGACCGCCCTGGCGGCGCGCGTAGTTCACCGTGATACGACGCTGGCCACGCTCGACGAACACCACCAGGAACGTGAAGCCCAGCACCACCAACGCAATGATCAGCAGCGAGATGAAGCTCAACGTGCCGTCGCGGAATGCGCCGACGGTCTGGATGACGGCGCCCGGCAGGCCGGCCACGATGCCCGCGAAGATGATCAGGGACACGCCGTTGCCGATGCCGCGCTCGGTCACCTGCTCACCCAGCCACATCAGGAAGATGGTGCCGGCGGTCAATGCCACCACCGCGGTCAATACGAAACCCATGCCCGGCGCGTACACCACCGGCATGCCGCCCGGCGCGACCTGGTTCTGCAGTGCGGTGGCGATGCTGCCGCCCTGCACGACCGCGAGCAGCACGGCGCCGATGCGCGAGTACTGGGTGATCTTGCGGCGACCGGATTCGCCTTCCTTCTGCAATGCCTTCAGCGTCGGGAAGATATGCACGCCCAGCTGCATCACGATCGACGCAGAGATGTAGGGCATGACGTTCAGCGCGAAGATGCTGAAACGGTGCAGGGCGCCGCCCGAGAACATGTTGAACATGTCCACGATGCCGCCGCCCTGCGCCTGCATCATCGCAAGCATGGCATCGGGATTGACGCCCGGGACCGGAATGAAACAGCCGATCCGGTAGACGATCAGCGCGCCCAGCACGAACAGCAGGCGCTGGCGGAGTTCGGTGAACTTGCCTGCGCCTGCCAGCGCACCGGCGGCATTACCCTGCGCCATGCGTCCGTTACTCCTGCACGCTGCCGCCGGCAGCCTCGATGGCGGCCTTGGCACCGGCCGTGGCGGCCACGCCCTTCAGCACGAACTTCTTGGTCAGCTCGCCCTTCTTGACGATCTTGGCGCGCTTGGCGGTGCTGGGCACCAGCTTGGCGGCACGCAGCGCGGCGAAGTCGATCTCGCCGGCTTCCAGCTTCTCGAGCTGGTACGACAGCACTTCGGCGCAATCCAGCTTCAGCTTGGAGCGGAAGCCGACCTTCGGCAGACGCTTGACCAGCGGCATCTGGCCGCCTTCGAACTTCGCCTTGATCTTGCCCTTGCCGGCGCGTGCGAACGAACCCTTGTGGCCGCGACCGGCGGTCTTGCCCAGGCCGGAACCGATACCACGGCCGACGCGGGTGCGTTCGGTGCGGGCGCCGTCGGCGGGCTTCAGTGTGTTGAGACGCATGTTGATTACTCCTCGACCTTGACGAGGTAGTGAACCTTGTTGATCAGGCCGCGTACCTGCGGGCTGTCCTTGAGTTCACGCACATCGTTCAACTTGTTCAGGCCCAGTGCCTTCACCGACAGGCGGTGAATGGCCCGGGAACCACGCAGGCCGCGCACCAGGCGCACCTTGACGGTCTTGTTGGACTCGTTAGCCATTGAGGAGTTCCTCCACCTTCTTGCCGCGCTTGGCCGCGATGCGGGTCGGCGACTGCATGTCGCTCAGGCCCTTCAGCGTGGCGCGCACCAGGTTGATCGGATTGCGCGAACCGACGGCCTTGGCCAGCACGTTCTTCACGCCCACCGCTTCCAGCACGGCGCGCATGGCGCCGCCGGCGATGACGCCCGTACCTTCCGAGGCCGGCTGCATGAACACGCGTGCCGCGCCGTGGCCGGCCTTCACCGGGTGCCACAGGGTACCGTTGTTCAGATCGACGTTGAGCATGCCCTTGCGGGCATATTCCATCGACTTCTGGATGGCGACCGGCACTTCGCGCGCCTTGCCGTAACCGAAACCGATCTTGCCGTTGCCGTCGCCCACCACCGTCAGTGCGGTGAAGGTGAACTGGCGACCGCCCTTGACGGTCTTGCTGACGCGATTGACCGCGACCAGCTTCTCGATCATGCCATCGTCGACTTTCTCTTCGCGGTTGCGGTCGCGATCACGACCCCGCGGCTGACGTTCTTCTGCCATTACTTGAATTCCTTGGTTGATGAGGTATGTACGGCGTGGCCGCTTATGGTTGTGGTGTGGAGCGGTGACGCAACGGCCGCTGCAGAAGAGCGACCGCGCCCGGCGCAGCCCGCGCCGGCAGGACAAGGATGGGGTCGCCCCCATGCCTTTCAAGATTAGAACTGCAGGCCGCCTTCGCGGGCCGCATCGGCCAAGGCCTTGATGCGGCCGTGATAGCGGTAGCCCGAACGATCGAACGCGATCTTCTCGATGCCTTCGGCCTTGGCGCGCTCGGCGATGAACTTGCCCACGCGGGCAGCGGCATCGCTGTTCTTGCCGTTCTTCAGGCCATCCTTGACATCGGCCTGCAGCGTGTTGGCCGACGCGATGACCTTGGCGCCATCGGCGGTGAACAGCTGGGCGTAGATGTGCTGACCGGTGCGCAGCACCGACAGGCGCGGCACGCCGAGTTCGCGGATGTGCGCACGGGTCGACTTGGCGCGGCGCAGGCGGGCGGTGTTCTTGATGCTCATGATCTGGTTCCTCGAAGCCGAAAGCCCGGTTAGGCCTTCTTCGCTTCCTTGCGGATGATGGTTTCGTCGGAGTACTTCACGCCCTTGCCCTTGTAGGGTTCCGGCGGACGGAAACCGCGGATCTTGGCGGCCACTTCACCCACGCGCTGCTTGTCGGCGCCCTGCACCAGGATTTCGGTCTGGGTCGGCGTGGCGATGGTGATGCCTTCCGGCGTCTTGAACAGGATCGGGTGGGAGAAACCCAGCGACAGGTTCAGGTCCTTGCCCTGCATCGCGGCACGGTAACCCACGCCGACCAGCTCGAGCTTGCGCTCGAAGCCGTCCGACACGCCCTTGACCATGTTGGCCAGGATCGCGCGGATGGTGCCGGTGATGGCGTCGTCGGCCGGAGTGACCGGCGACAGGTTCACCGTTCCGTTGTCGACCTTGAGGTCGACGCCGGCCGGCTTGGCGATGGACAGGGTGCCCTTCGGGCCCTTGACGTTGAGGGTGTCGCCCTGGGCATTCAGTTCGACGCCCTTCGGGAGATTGATCGGCTGCTTGGCTACGCGGGACATGTCTGGGCTCCTTCGCTTAGGCCACGAAGCACAGGACTTCACCGCCCACGCCGGCCGCTCGGGCCTGCGCATCGGTCATGATGCCCTTCGAGGTGGAAATGATGGCGACGCCCAGGCCACCGAGGACCTTGGGCAGCTCAGCCTTGCCACGGTACTGGCGCAGGCCCGAACGGGACACGCGGCTCAGCTTCTCGATGACCGGCTTGCCTTCGAAATACTTCAGGACGATTTCGAGCTCGGCCTTGTTGTTCTCGGTCGGCGTCACGCGGACGTCGCCGACATAACCTTCGGCCTTGAGAACGTTGGCGATCGAGGTCTTGATCTTGGAGGACGGCATCTTCACCGTCGGCTTGCCAACAGCGGCGGCATTGCGAATGCGCACCAGCATGTCGGCGATGGGATCAGTCATGCTCATGAGAGTCTGCCTTATGAGTAGCACCGATATCCGCTTTCGCGAAAATCTTGTGTTGTCCCTGGAACCCCCCAGGCGGGCGGCCGGTTCACCAGCCCTCCCCCGACCGAGTCGCGGGAGCCGAACATTGTACAACAACAAGTCCGGCATGTGCCGGACTCGTCTTTCCCTTCCAGGGATACCCCGCTTTCGCAGGAGATCCCGGCGTTGTTACCAGCTCGCCTTGCGCAGGCCGGGCACGTCGCCGTTCATGGTGGCCTTGCGCAGCATGTTGCGGCCGAGGCCGAACTTGCGGTACACGCCACGCGAACGACCGGACAGCTCGCAGCGGTTGCGCTGGCGGCTCGGCGAGGAATCGCGCGGCAGCTTCTGCAGCTTGACGACCGCGTCGGCCTTCTCTTCGTACGACGCGTTCTGGCTGGAGATGATCTTCTTCAGCGCGTCGCGCTTGGCGGCGTACTGCTTGGCCAGCTTTTCCCGCTTGATGTCGCGGTTGACCATCGAGGTCTTTGCCATGATGTCGTTTTCCTAGCGAATCAGTTGCGGAACGGGAACTTGAACGCTTCGAGCAGCGCCTTGGCTTCGGCGTCGTTCTTGGCGGTCGTCGTGATGGCGATATCCATGCCGCGGATCGCGTCGACGGCATCGAAGTCGATTTCCGGGAAGATGATCTGTTCCTTCACGCCCATGTTGTAGTTGCCGCGACCGTCGAACGAACGGCCGGACACGCCACGGAAGTCGCGGACGCGCGGCAGCGAGATGCTGATCAGGCGGTCCAGGAATTCGTACATCTTGGCGCGACGCAGCGTGACCTTGCAGCCGATCGGCCAGCCATCGCGGATCTTGAACGAAGCCACCGACACGCGGGACTTGGTCGTGATCGGCTTCTGGCCGGTGATCTTGGCCAGGTCGGCCACGGCGTTTTCCAGGATCTTCTTGTTGGTCGCCGCTTCACCCACACCCATGTTGATGGTGATCTTGGTGATCTTCGGCACTTCCATCGGATTGGTGTAGCCGAACTTCTTCATCAGAGCCGGCGCCACTTCTTCCTTGTAGATTTTTTCGAGACGGGTGGTCATGTCATTCCTCAGGCGTCGAGCGCCTCACCGCTGGAGCGGAACACACGCAGTTTGCGTCCATCCTCCAGCACCTTGAAACCGATACGCTCGCCCTTGCCCGTTGCCGGGTTGAACAGCGCGACATTGGAAATATGGATCGAAGCTTCGCGCTCGACCACGCCACCAGCCACGCCGGCCTGGGGGTTCGGCTTGGTGTGGCGCTTGACGATGTTGACGTTGGAGACGACCACGCGGTCACCGTCCACACGCACCACGTCGCCCTTCTTGCCCTTGTCCTTGCCGGCGGTGACGACCACCTGGTCGCCCTTCTTGATACGGTTTGCCATTTCTATGTCCTCCGCTCAGAGCACTTCAGGCGCGAGCGAAACGATCTTCATGAACTTCTCGGAACGCAGCTCGCGGGTCACGGGCCCGAAGATGCGGGTACCGATCGGCTCCTGCTTGTTGTTCAGCAGGACGGCGGCGTTGCCATCGAAGCGGATCAGCGAACCGTCGGGGCGGCGAACGCCCTTGCGGGTACGCACGACCACGGCGTCGTAGACTTCGCCCTTCTTGACCTTGCCGCGCGGGATGGCGTCCTTGACGGTCACCTTGATGATGTCGCCGATGCCGGCGTAACGGCGCTTGGAGCCGCCCAGCACCTTGATGCACATCAGTTCCTTGGCGCCGGAGTTGTCGGCCGCGTCAAGGTAGCTCTGCATCTGGATCATGATTCAGATCTCCTCTTATTCAGCCGCGCGGGTGATGATTTCCACCACGCGCCAGTTCTTGGTCTTGGACATCGGGGCGATCTCGGTCACGCGCACCACGTCGCCTTCCTTGCAGCTGTTGTCCGCGTCATGCGCGTGCAGCTTCGTGGAACGCTTGATGTACTTGCCGTACAGGGCGTGCTTGACCTGACGCTCCACCAGGATGGTGACCGTCTTGTCCATCTTGTTGCTGACGACGCGGCCTTCGATGGTGCGTTGCGCTTTGTCTTTGTTATCGCTCATCTTGGTCGCTCCTTACTTCTGGCTGCCCAGCAGGGTCTTGACGCGAGCGATCTCGCGGCGGACCCGGCGGGTTTCATGCGTCTTCGGCAGCTGGCCGGTCACCTTCTGCATGCGCAGGGAAAACTGTTCCTTGCGCAGCTCGGTCAGGTGGGCCTTCAGCTCGTCGGCCGATTTCTCGCGGAGTTGCTTGAGTTCCATTAGCGCACCGTCCGGGTCACGAAAGTGGTGGTGACCGACAGCTTGGCCGCGGCCAGGCGGAACGCCTCGCGCGCGATGTCCTCGCTGACGCCTTCGATTTCATAGATCATGCGGCCCGGCTGGATCTGTGCGACCCAGTATTCGACGTTGCCCTTGCCGGAACCCATGCGGACTTCGATGGGCTTCTTGGTGATGGGCTTGTCGGGGAACACACGGATCCACATCTTGCCGCCACGCTTGACGTAACGGCTGATGGAACGACGCGCTGCCTCGATCTGGCGCGCGGTCAACTGACCGTGCGCCGTGGCCTTCAGGCCGTACTCGCCGAAACTGACGAGGTTGCCGCTCCAGCTCAGGCCTTCGTTACGGCCCTTGTGCATCTTGCGGTACTTGGTTCGCTTGGGTTGCAACATGACTGATTACCTCGCGTCGCGGTCACGAGCCGGGCGCGACGGACGTTCGCTGCGCTCGGGGCGCGCGTCGTCCTGCTTCTCCTGACCCACCTGGCTGAAATCGAAGATTTCGCCCTTGTAGACCCACACCTTGATGCCGATGATGCCGTAGGTGGTCTTCGCCTCGGCAAAACCGTAATCGATGTCGGCACGCAGCGTGTGCAGCGGCACACGGCCTTCGCGGTACCACTCGGAACGGGCGATTTCCGCACCGTTCAAGCGGCCGGCCACGTTGACCTTGATGCCCAGGGCACCGAGGCGCATCGCGTTGCCGACGGCGCGCTTCATGGCGCGACGGAACATGATGCGGCGCTCCAGCTGCTGGGCGATCGACTCGGACACCAGTTGCGCGTCCAGCTCGGGCTTGCGCACTTCGGTGACGTTGATGTGCGCCGGGACGCCCATCAGGTCGCTCACTTCCTTGCGCAGCTTCTCGATGTCCTCACCACGCTTGCCGATCACCACGCCCGGGCGGGCGGTGTGGATGGTCACGCGGGCGGTCTTGGCCGGACGCTCGATCAGGATCTTGGAAATGCCTGCCTGCGCCAGCTTCTTGCGAAGCATCTCGCGCACCTTGAGGTCCGCGGCGAGGTACTCGGCGTAGTCGCGCTTGTTGGCGAACCACTTGGAATTCCAGTCCTTGGCGATGCCCAGGCGGATACCGGTCGGATGAACTTTATGACCCATGTTTATTTACCCTCGCCCACGACCACGGTGATGTGGCTGGTGCGCTTCAGAATGCGGGTACCACGGCCTTTCGCACGGGCCATGAAACGCTTCAGCATCGGACCTTCGTCGACCATGATGGTCTTGACCTTCAGCTCGTCGACGTCGGCACCCTGGTTGTTCTCGGCGTTGGCGATGGCGGACTCCACGACCTTCTTGATCAGGTGGGCAGCCTTCTTGTCCGAGAACTTCAGCAGGTTGACGGCGCGTTCGGCGGGCAGGCCACGCACCTGGTCGGCGACCAGGCGGGCCTTCTGGGGGGAGATGCGCGCGGTGCGCAGGATGGCTTTCGCTTCCATGGTCATCTCTCCTTACTTCTTGCCGCCGGCTTTCTTGTCGCCACCGTGACCCTTGAAGGTACGGGTGACGGCAAATTCGCCGAGCTTGTGGCCGACCATGTTCTCGTTGACCAGCACCGGAACGTGGTTCTTGCCGTTGTGGATGGCGATCGTGAAGCCCACCATTTCCGGCAGGATCATCGAACGGCGCGACCAGGTCTTGATCGGCCTCTTGCTGCCGCCCGCGGCCTCCACCTTCTTGACGAGGTGGTGATCGACGAACGGGCCCTTCTTGAGTGAACGTGCCATGGTCGATTAGCCCCTACGATCGCGGACGATGAATTGCTGCGTGCGCTTGTTCTTGCGCGTCTTGTAACCCTTGGTCGGCACACCCCACGGGGTGACCGGATGCGGGTTGCCCTGGCCAGCCTTGGCCTCACCACCACCGTGCGGGTGGTCGACCGGGTTCATGGCCGCACCGCGGACGGTCGGCTTGATGCCGCGCCAGCGCTTCGCGCCAGCCTTGCCGAGCTTCTCCAGGCTGTGCTCGTCGTTGCCGACTTCGCCCACCGTGGCGCGGCACTCGACCTGCACCTTGCGCATTTCGCCGGAGCGGAGGCGCAGCGTGGCGAAACCCTGCTCGCGAGCGACCAGCTGCACGGCGGCGCCAGCGGCGCGGGCGATCTGCGCGCCCTTGCCGGGCTTCAGCTCGATGCCGTGGATCGTCGTACCGACCGGGATGTTGCGCAGCGGCAGCGTGTTGCCGGCCTTGATCGGCGCATCGCTACCGGCGATGACCTGGTCACCGGCCTTCAGGCCCTTGGGGGCGATGATGTAGCGGCGCTCGCCATCGACGTAGCACAGCAGCGCGATGTGCGCGGTGCGGTTGGGATCGTATTCGATCCGCTCCACGCGCGCCGGGATGCCTTCCTTGTCGCGCTTGAAGTCGATGAGACGGTAATGCTGCTTGTGGCCACCGCCGATATGACGGGTGGTGATGCGACCATGGTGGTTGCGACCGCCGGACTTGCTCTGCTTTTCCAGCAGCGCAGCATGCGGGGCACCCTTGTGCAGGTCAGGCGTCACCACGCGGACCGCCGAACGGCGACCGGGAGAGGTGGGTTTGAATTTCATCAATGGCATGTGGGTCTACCTCAGGCCTTGGCCGACACGTCGATGGCCTGGCCATCGGCCAGACGCACGTACGCCTTGCGCCAGTCGCCGCGGCGGCCGGCGCGGTTACGGAAGGACTTGTTCTTGCCCTTGACGTTGACCACGTTGACCGTCTCGACCTTGACGTCGAACAGCTGCTCGACCGCGGCCTTCACATCGGCCTTGGTGGCATCGTTCGAGACTTCGAAGACGTATTGGTTGGAGAGTTCCTGCAGGCGCACGGTCTTTTCGGAGACGCGCGGAGCACGCAGCACGGCAAAAATCTTTTCGTTGCTGATCATGCCAGCCACTCCTCGATCTTCTTGACGGCATCGGCCGTGATCAGCACCGAGTCGGCACCGACCAGCGCCGCCGGATCCAGGCCCTGCACGTCGCGCACTTCCACGTAGGGAAGGTTACGGGCGGACAGGTACAGGTGTTCGGAGGCATCTTCGGTGACGATGAGCGGGCGCCGACCCAGGTCCAGGCCCTTCAGCTTCTCGATCAGGGCGCTGGTCTTGGTGGCGTCCACGTCGAACGCTTCCACGACCTTCAGGCGGTTCTGGCGGTTCAGCTCGGACAGGATCGAGCTGATGGCCGCGCGGTACATCTTGCGGTTGACCTTCTGCGCGAAGCTGCGCGGCTTGGCCGCGAAGGTCACGCCGCCGCCGACGAAGATCGGGGCCGTCAGGGCGCCATGACGGGCGCCGCCGCCCTTCTGCTTCTTCGACTTCTTGGTGGTGCCGTTGACTTCGGCGCGGGTCTTCTGCGCCTTGGTGCCGGCACGACCGGCGTTGCGATAGGCGACGACGACCTGGTGGACCAGATCCTCGTTGAAATCGCGGCCGAAGATCGCGTCGGAGACGTTGAGCTTGTTGTTGCTACCGTTGATGGCGAGTTCCATTGTCGTCTCCCTTACTTCGTGGTCGGACGGACAATGACGTCGCCGCCCGGCGCGCCGGGGACCGCGCCGCGGATCGCGATCAGGCCGCGCTCGGCGTCGACCTTGACCACTTCCAGGCGCTGCGTCGTCTGCGTCACGGCGCCCATGTGGCCGGACATCTTCTTGCCCGGGAACACGCGGCCCGGCGTCTGGCGCTGACCCAGCGAACCCGGCGCGCGATGCGACAGCGAGTTACCGTGGGTGGCGTCGCCCATGCGGAAGTTCCAGCGCTTGATGGTGCCCTGGAAGCCCTTGCCCTTGGTGACGCCCTGGACGTCGACGATCTGGCCGACTTCGAAGATGTCTGCCTTGATCTCGCCGCCGACGGTGAAGTCGCCCAGCTTGTCGGCTTCCACGCGCAGCTCCCACAGGCCACGACCGGCTTCGACCTTGGCCTTGGCCAGGTGACCGGCGACCGGCTTGGTGATCAGCGAGGCGCGACGGGTACCCACGACGACCTGCACGGCGCTGTAGCCGTCGGTTTCGGGGGTCTTGATCTGGGTGATGCGGTTCGGGGTAGCTTCGATCAGCGTCACCGGAATGGACTTGCCATCTTCGGTGAACACGCGGGTCATGCCAGCCTTGCGGCCGACGAGACCCAACGAATATTTCTTCGCGGTCATGGTCGTGGGCCTCAGGTCAACTTGATCTGCACGTCGACGCCAGCCGCGAGCTCGAGCTTCATCAGCGCGTCCACGGTCTTGTCGTTGGGGTCGACGATGTCGAGCACGCGCTTGTGCGTGCGGGTCTCGTACTGGTCGCGCGCGTCCTTGTCGACGTGCGGCGAAGTCAGCACGGTGTAGCGTTCGGTCTTGGTCGGCAGCGGGATCGGGCCGCGCACTTGCGCGCCGGTCCGCTTGGCCGTCTCTACGATCTCGCTGGCCGAGCGGTCGATCAGACGATGATCGTACGCCTTGAGCCGGATTCGGATCTTTTGGTCCGCCATGACGGTGTTCCTTCGTTAAAGAGCGACGGGCGCGGCCTCTGGGATGCCTTGCCCCGGTTAGTCCAAGCTGTTCCAGCCCCCACCATCCGCGTGGACTCCACGGACGGGCAGCGCCGGATTCGGCTGGGGATTCTTCCTGAAAAACTAGGCGAGCCGGTAAACCGGCCCGCCCAGACATGAAAGTATAGGACGCGTGACAGACCCCGTCAACCACCGGGGCGCCCTGCTCGACCCTAGGGCCTGGCAGGAAGGCACGCGACACTCCGTGTCTGGCGAACACGAGGCGCTTCCTGCACCTCTTTTCGCGGTAGAACCAGCGGCCTCCCAGGGGGCGCTGGCGGATCATGCGATTCCTCTCGGGCCAAACAGGCCTTCAAGGGGCGCGCATAATAGCGCAGGTTTTGCTGTTTTGCAGCATCCCGCTGCGAAAAAGCATGGGATTCCTGCAAAAAAGGGGTGGACCGAGGTTCCGGTCCGCCCTTGTCGCTTCATCAGGCGCTGGAGCCCCGAATTCTCGGGGACGACGGCCTGACGAAGCCGGGCGGGCAATACCCGCCCGGGTCAGGACGT
>NZ_DAIUEE010000017.1:0-65645 GCF_036845285.1 Pseudoxanthomonas sp. | reverse complement strand
TATGTAGTCGATGCATGCGTTACTACTCCAACCAGCAGGGATAGCTAGCGTCAGGCTTCCCACTGTGGCAACGTCAATGCCCGTTCGTCGGACTCGCCAAATCATCCAGAATCGGACATTCCGGGCGGTTGTCGCCATGGCATCGACTGGCTAGGTCGCGCAGCGTTCGCTGCATGGCCTGCATTTCGGTAATCTTGATCTGCAGATCGTCGATGTGGCCCTGGGCCAGTTTCTTGACCTGAGCACTGGCTCGCCGGTCATCGCTCCACAAGCCTAAGAGCGATTGGATCTGCTTGATGGAAAAGCCCAGGTTGCGGGCACGACGAATGAACCGAAGCCTGTGCACATCGGCATCGGTGTAAAGGCGATAGCCCGCAAAGGTGCGACCGGCCGGAGGGATCAGATCGATCTCTTCATAGTGGCGAATCATCTTGGCGCTGACCTCGCTGAGCGCGGCGGCCTCGCCGATGTTGTGCAATCCGGCTTCGCGCGCGTCGGCCAGTTCGGGCCGCAATGCCTTGGAGCTGCGTCTGGTTGCCATCATGCCTCTCCCATGTCGGTCTTGGTTGGCTGCCAACGGCGCAACAGCAGCGTGTTGGCAATCACGCTCACACTGGACAAGGCCATCGCTGCGCCGGCGATGACCGGATCAAGCAAGCCCAGGGCCGCCAGAGGGATGCCGACCACGTTGTAACCGAAAGCCCAGAACAGGTTCTGATGGATCTTGCGGGTCGTGCGGCGGGAAATGTCGATGGCATCGGCGATCAGACCCGGCTCAGCGCGCATTAGGGTAACCCCAGCGGCATGCATCGCCACATCGGTGCCGGTTCCCATGGCCACCCCCAGGTTGGCGGCAGCCAGCGCTGGCGCATCGTTGACACCATCGCCGACCATGGCCACCGGTGCCGACTGAGCCAATTCAGCGACCAACGCAGCTTTCTGCTCAGGCAATACATTGGCGCGCACCTCTTGGATGCCCAGCACCTTGGCCACCGAGGCGGCCGCGCCGGGGTTGTCGCCAGAAATCATGACGGTGCGTAGACCCAGCGCGTGCAGCCGTTGCACGGCCGCAGCTGCACTCAGACGCGGTGGATCCTCAAAGGCCAGTATGCCGAGCAATTGCGGATGATCGGTGCCCTGCTCTGCCAGCCAGGACACCGTGTGGCCGGTCTGGCTGAGTAGGTCGGCCCGGGTCTGCAATGCCGTGAGCGCCACGCCATGCTCAAGCATCATACGGGTACTGCCCAGCAACAGGTTCCTGCCATCCACCTTGCCGGTGATGCCGCGGCCAGGCACCGCCTGCACGTCGCGTGAGAGCGGAATGGCGCGCTGGCCCATTGCGCTCAGTACGGCCTTGGCCAAGGGATGCTCGCTGCCTTGCTGCAGGGCCGCCGCCAACGGCAACAGATCGGCCGCGTGGCCACGGGTGGCAGTTTCTTCGGTCAGTACCGGACGTCCTTGGGTCAACGTGCCTGTTTTGTCGAAGGCCACCACCTTTACGGTACGTGCCACTTCCAGCGCTTCGGCATCCTTGACCAGAATGCCCGCTCGGGCGGCCACGCCGGTGCCGGCCATGATCGCGGTCGGGGTCGCCAACCCCAGCGCGCACGGGCATGCGATGACCAGCACCGCTACCGCGCTCAGGATCGCCTGGTTCCAATCACCCGTTCCCAGACCCCAGCCGAGCAGCGTGAGCAAAGCCAGGCCGATCACTACCGGCACGAAGATCGCGCTCACCCGATCCACGGTTCGCTGGATAGATGCCTTCTTGGCCTGTGCATCCTCCACGAGGCGAATGATCCGGGACAACGCGGTTTCGGCGCCGATGGCCAGTGTGCGTACCAGGATGCGGCCTTCGCCATTGATAGCCCCACCGGTGACGCGATCGCCCTCCCCGCGCGCCACGGGCATGGACTCCCCGGTGATCAGGGACTCATCGACGTGCGTGCGGCCCTCCGCGATCACGCCATCCACGGGGATGCGCTCGCCTGGCCGCACACTGACAATGTCCGAGACGGCAACCTCGTGAATGGCAACCTCGCGCTCTTGTCCGTCCTGATACACGCGTGCGGTGGCTGGCCGCAGTGCTTGCAAGGCCCGGATCGCTTGCGTGGTCTGTTGCTTGGCGCGGGCCTCTAACCACTTGCCCAGCAGGATCAAGGTAATGATGACCGCCGAGGTCTCGAAGTACAGCGCGGCATCGCCGTGGTGTCCGGCATCATTGAACAAGTGATAGACACTCAAGCCATAACCGGCGCTGGTCCCCAAAGCGACCAGCAGATCCATGTTGCCGGTGCCGGCGCGCAGTGCATGCCATCCGGCGCGATAAAAGCGTGCACCGATCCAGAACTGCACCGGCGTTGCGAGCAAGAACTGCATCCAGCCCGGTAGCATCCAGTGCTGACCTGCGACCCATCCCAGCATGGGGACGACCAACGGCAGGGACAGGGCCGCAGAGATCAGCAGTTTGAGGGTGTCACCACTGAGCGCCTGGCGCGCCGGCGCTGTATCGATCTTGCCTTCCAGTGTCTGCGGTTCGATCGCGCGATAACCCGCTGCGCTGACGGCGGCAACCAGGGATGTGACCTCCACCAGTGACGTGGCCCGTATGCGCGCACGCTCGGTGGCCAGATTGACCGACACCTCCATCACGCCTGGCACAGCACGCAGCGCACGCTCTACCCGTGCCACACATGAAGCGCAGGTCATCCCTTCGATGATCAGATCCCGCTCATGGCTGGCAACCTCATAACCGGCCTGCTTCACCGCCGCGATCAAGGCGGGCAACGCGGCCGCCGGCGCGGTTACCTCGGCCACTTCTGTTGCCAGATTGATCGACGCATCGCTCACGCCGGCAACGGCCCGCAAGCTGCGCTCTACCCGGCCTACACATGAGGCGCAGGTCATGCCGGCGACACTGAAGCGATGGGTGGCCGCTGGCACTGGTTGCGGCGAGGTGAGCGTTATGTCCATGGAGTAAGGGCCAATAGGAACGAGCAGGTAGCCTGAGCCTTCCCATGATGGGAAGGTCAACAACACGGGACGGTTCTCCACTCAACTTGCCTGTCGCTTGACCTTCCCACCGTGGGAAGGCTCATCGTGACAGCGTCGGCAAACCGCCGATGCTTTTGGAGGGTTGTCCATGAATCTCGTTGTTGAAGGTATGACCTGTGGTCACTGTGTCCGAACGGTGACCCAAGCCATTCAGGCCCTTAACCCCCACGCCCAGGTGGACGTCGATCTGGGCAGTGGCGTGGTCAAGATCGAGGGCCTGCTTGCCGTAGAACAGGCGGTTGAGGCTATCCAGCGGCAAGGCTATGTGATCGCTGCCGTGCTCCCTTCTGAGGCTGGTACGCCAGCCGCCCCGGCCGCCCCGGCCGCCCCGGCCGCCGCATCCTCCTGCTGCGGCGGATGCCACAGCTGAGTCCGCGCGAGGGCTTGATCCTGATCAATGCCAGTCAGCCCCAAGAGGGCTAGACTGGCCATCATGAGAGCTCGCACGTCCCCTGCCGTGATCTGCCCAGCGTCCGCAGGCGCTGCTTCGGGCGTGCGGGAGCTGTCATGGTGAAGCTGCTGAGGCGATGGCGGCGACCCCGTTCTCGTGCCCGACTGGCATGGCTGGGACTGTGGTCGCTGCTGCTGCAGCAACTGGCGCTGGTGGCTTACGCCTGTCCGCTGGAATCGGTGGAAGCTGGACAAGCGACGCTGATGGTCGGTTGCGAAGAGATGTCCGCGCCGGATCCCGATGCTCCGGCGTTGTGCGACCAGCATTGCCAGCGCGATCACATCGCCACGGCCGATGCGAAGGCCCCTCAAGTACCTTACCAGCCCGCGTTGGCCGCCTTCGCGCTCGTGCAGGCTCTCTTGCCACCGGTACACGCGCAGTTCTATCGGGATGTTCCGGTGTGCGTGTCCGATCCGCCTCCCCTGCAGCGCTTCTGTAGCCTGCTGATTTAAGCCCCCTCCTGGATTGACCCGTGCTCGTGCTGCATGCGTTGCAGCGCGCTCATTGTCGTTTGTCCGGAGGTCTTATGGAGATGTCTTTCTTCTTGCGTGCAAGGCGCAGGATGGCGTGTGGGTTCGTGTTTGCCCTGGCGCTCAGTGGTCCTGTGGTGGCGGCATCGCCCGCTATCCCGATCAGCTACACAGAAGCCCTACAACGGGCGCTTACTAACGCCCCAACCCTGCAGGTGCGCCGATCCCAGATCGATGCCAGTACCGAAGAGGCCGCGCGTGCTGGCGCGCTGCCCGACCCACGCTTGATCGTGGGGCTGGCGAACTGGCCTGTCAGCGGACCCGATGCCTTCAGCCTGCGGGCCGATGAGATGACCACCCAGCAAGTCGGTCTGATGCAGGAGTTTCCTGCGCGTGCAAAACGACGCGCCGAGCACGCGCTGGCGCAAGCGACGCTGGCGCAAGCGCGCTCACTGTCGATGGCCGAACAGCAGATGGTGGCCCAAGCGGCCGCGCTGGCTTGGATCGAGCTGTGGAGTACGCAGCAAGCCGTAGATGCGTTGGAAGGATTGCGCGAGCCGGCACGCATAGCCGAGCGTGCGGCGCGTGCTCGCTTGGCAGGTGGCACGGCCGGGGCCAGTGACGTGCTTGCCGCCCAGGCCGCCCTACTGCAGTTGGACAATCGCCTGGAGCAGGTACATGCGGAGCACGCCGCCGCGCAGGCCGGCCTGGCGCGGTGGTTGGGTATTGCACCAGAGGCGATCTTGGCCAGTGGTGCGGCACCGGATTTTTCGCAGTTGCCATTGGAGCCCACCCAACTGCTGGCCAAACTGGACCAGCACACGCCACTACTGGGCTGGGAGGCACGCCAGAGCTTAGCCCAGGCCCAGGTGGATGCGGCCGTGGCCGAAACCCGCCCGGATTGGAGTGTGGAGCTCACCTACGGACGTCGCGAGCGCGCGCCCGACGGCATGGCGCGCAGTGACATGCTCATGGTGGAAGTGGGTGTGGGCCTGCCGCTGTTCCAGAAGAACCGCCAAGCACGAGGCATCGCGGCACGGCGGGCCGAGCTGGAGGCGGTGTCCGCAGAGCGCGATGAGGCCCGGCGCATACAAGCCGAGTCGGTGCAACGCGCGATAGCGCGATGGCGCGGGTTCACCGGCCAGTTGGAGCGCCAGAACACGCAGAGCCTGCCTTTGGCGCGCGATCGTGCACGCACGGCGTTGGCCGCCTACGGCGCCGGTGCCGACCTGCAGCCGTGGCTGGAAGCGCGGCGCGATGAGATCGAATTGCAACTGGAGAACGCCCGTCTGCTGGGCGAACAGGGCCGTGCCTGGGCGGCACTGGCCTATCTGCTGCCCCATGAGGAGAACACGCCATGAGCCCGACCAAGACGCGTCTCACACAGCTCGCCGTGGCCCTCGGGCTGCTGGCGCTCGGCTTTGCCGGCGGCTACGCCTGGATGACTCGAACCTCTGATACCACCCCGCCCACCGGCGCGAGCGGCGCAGATCAAGCACGCAAGGTGCTGTACTGGTACGACCCCATGGCGCCGGAGCAGCGATTCGACAAGCCGGGCAAATCTCCGTTCATGGATATGGAGTTGCTGCCCAAATACGCAGATGAGGCCATAGGGGGCGGAACGCAGATCGATCCGCGCCTGCAGCAGAACGTGGGCATACGCACTCAGGAAGTGACGGTAGAGTCACTAGGGACTGCCGTACGCGTGCCGGGCACACTGACGTGGGATCTGACCCAGGAAACCGTGGTCAGTGCGCGCATGGAAGGCTTGATCACCCACGTGCAGGTAAAGGCGCCGTTTACCGAGGTTCGTCGTGGTCAAGCGCTGGCCACCGTGCAGGCACCGGCATGGAACGCTGCCATCGCCGAAGCACATGCCCTGAGCCAAGCTCAGTCCGCGGGTGCGCGTGAGCTACAGGGTGCGGCGCAACAACGGTTGCGTTCGTTGGGTGTTCCTTCTGGCGCCTCGGCCAGAAATGGCGTCGTGCTTGGCGCAGACCACAGTGGTGTCGTAACCGAGATCCTGGCACGCGAGGGACAGACGGTGATGCCCGGTACGCCACTGTTCAAGATCAATGGGCTGGACACGCTGTGGCTGGAGGCCTCGGTGCCCCAGGCAGCGCTGGGCACCTTGCGGCCGGGGACCTCAGTGCAGGCCACGGTCAGTGCCTGGCCGGCAGAGCGCTTTGCCGGACAGATCCAGGCGTTGCTTCCCCAAGTCGACATGGCTAGTCGCACGCAGCGGGCGCGAATTGTGCTGCGCAACCCGCAGCGTCGGCTGGTGCCGGGCATGTTCGCCGAGGTTCTGGTGCAGCCCGACGCCGAGCAGGCCCTGCCAGTCGTTCCCACGGAGGCGCTGATCGCCACCGGGCGGGACAGCCGGGTCATCGTGCAGGATCCGGACGGGAGCTTCCGGCCAGTGCGGGTGAGTGTGGGACGTAGCGTGCAAGGGCGCACGCAGATCGTGGCAGGCTTGGCCGGTGGTGAACGCGTGGTCGTCTCGGGTCAGTTCTTGCTCGACTCCGAAGCCAGTCTCTCCGGTGCGTTGGAGCGCCTGGGTGCTGCACAACCGACACGCCCTGCCAGCGCATCAGGTGTGCACGAGCGCCATGACGCCGGGCACGAACCACGCACTGTCGTGCCGTCACCGTCCAGACAGCCTGCGCCTGTCGCGCCAGACACCTCCACCTCTACGCCGCCGCGCTGCCCGGTGCAGTACTGGTATGACCCGATGGTGCCGGAGAAGCATTTCGACAAGCCGGGCAAGTCACCGTTCATGGATATGCAGTTGGTACCCAAGTTCGGCCCCGCCGCAGCCGCTGATTGCCAGGCAAGCGACGTCATGTCCGAAGCGATGGAGAGCACACCATGATCGCGCGCCTGATCCATGCTTGCATCGCCAATCGCGTGCTGGTGCTGGTTGCCGCCGCGCTGCTGGCGGTGGTCGGTATCTGGTCAGTAAAGAACACGCCGCTGGATGCGCTGCCGGACCTGTCGGATACCCAGGTCATCATCCGCACGCAATGGGCGGGGCAAACCCCGCGCATCATCGAAGACCAGGTCACCTACCCGTTGGCCACCACGATGTTGTCCGTGCCGGGCGTGAAGGCGGTACGCGGCTTCTCCTTCTTCGGTGATTCATTCGTCTACATCCTGTTTGACGATGCCACTGATCTTTACTGGGCGCGCTCTCGAGTGCTCGAGTACTTGAGCCAGGTACGCGATCGACTTCCGCCGAATGTGAATCCGGCGCTGGGTCCTGATGCGACAGGACTGGGCTGGATCTACCAGTACGCCTTGGTGGATCGGACCGGTCAACGTGATGTGGGGCAGCTGCGTGCGTTGCAGGACTGGTTTCTTCGTTATGAGCTAAAAACCGTGCCGGACGTGGCTGAAGTAGCCAGTGTGGGCGGTGCGGTGCGCGCCTGGCAGATCCAGCCCGATCCGCAGGCGTTGGCGGCCCGTGGACTGACGGTGGCCGAGCTCATCGAGGCGGTGGATGCGGCCAACGGCGCTACCGGTGGCTCGGTGATCGAACAAGGCGAAGCCGAACTGATGGTGCGTAGCGAAGGCTACCTGCGCACACAGGAGGCGTTCGAACAGGTGCCGGTAACCGGCAACGACGGCATCCCCGTCCTGCTCGGCGAGGTGGCCACGATCAGTCGCGGGCCGGTCTTCCGTCGTGGTATCGCAGAGTTGGATGGTCAAGGTGAGGTGGCCGGCGGCGTGATCGTTCTGCGCACCGGCAAGGATGCCTTGGGGGCCATTCGGAACGTCAAAGCGCGACTGCAGGCGTTGCAATCCAGCTTGCCCGAGGGCGTGGAAGTGGTGCCGGTGTACGACCGCTCCGAGCTGATCCAGGATGCGGTACGCAACCTCACCCACAAGCTTGGCGAAGAGTTCCTGGTCGTAGCACTGGTATGCCTGCTATTCCTGTGGCACCTACGCTCGGCGTTGGTGGCCGTCATCACCCTGCCCTTGGGTATCCTGGCGGCCTTCATCGTGATGCACGCCCAGGGGATCTCCGCCAACTTGCTGTCATTAGGCGGCATCGCCATCGCCATTGGTGCGATGGTCGATGCAGCGGTGGTGATGATCGAAAACGCACACAAGCACCTGGAGCACTGGCGGGAGGCGCACGGCCGGGAACCTCAGGGTGAGGAGCGCTGGCAGTTGATGGCCCGCTCGGCGGCCGAGGTCGGACCGGCCCTGTTCGCCAGCTTACTGGTCATCACCCTGTCTTTCGTGCCGGTTTTTGCCCTGCAGGCGCAAGAAGGGCGATTGTTCTCGCCCTTGGCCTACACCAAGACCTACGCGATGGCCGCCGCAGCAGGGTTGTCGGTGACCTTGATCCCGGTCTTGATGGGCTACCTGATCCGCGGCCACATCCGCCCGGAACAGCAGAACCCGATCAATCGCATCCTGATCGCTGGCTATCGGCCCATCCTGCTGTGGGTCCTCAAACATCCCGGTGTCACCTTGCTGCTCAGCGGCCTGCTGCTAGTGCTCACCTTGATCCCCTTTAGCCGGTTGGGCAGTGAGTTCATGCCGCCCTTGGAAGAAGGCAGCCTGTTGTACATGCCCACGGCCCTGCCCGGCCTGTCCGCCGACAAGGCCCGTCAGTTGCTCCAGCTCTCGGGCCGGATGATAAAGACCGTACCGGAGGTTGAGCATGTGTTCGGCAAGGCGGGCCGTGCCGAAAGTGCGACCGATCCGGCACCGATCGAAATGTTTGAGACCACCGTGACCTTCAAGCCGCGGGATCAATGGCGCCCGGGCATGACCCCCCAGAAGCTACGCCAGGAGTTGGACGCAGCGGTCAAGATTCCCGGTCTGACCAACCTATGGGTCCCGCCCATTCGCAATCGCATCGATATGTTGGCCACCGGCATCAAGAGCCCGATTGGGATCAAGGTCTCCGGACCGGATGTGGAGCAGATCGAGCGTCTGAGCCAGCAGATCGAGCAGGTGGCCAAGACCGTGCCCGGCGTGAGTTCGGCACTGGCCGAACGCGTCACGGGTGGGCGCTATGTCGATGTACAGGTGCGCCCGGAAATCGCTGCACGTTATGGATTCACTCAAGGCCAACTCCAGCGACTGATTGCCACGGTCGTTGGCGGCGATCCAATCGGGGAAACGATCGAGGGGCGCGAACGCTATCCCATCGTCTTGCGCTACCCCCGTGACCAGCGTGACTCGTTGCAGGCCTTGCAGGATCTGCCGCTGATCGCGCCAGGCGGTGTGCAACTGACCTTGAGCCAGGTGGCGGAGCTGTCAATCAGCCCAGGCCCGCCGATGCTCAAGAGCGATAACGGCCGGTTGGTGGGCTACATCTACGTGGATGTGGCCGATCGCGACTTGGGATCGGTGGTCCAGGACCTGCAAGCCGCGGTACAGACCCAGGTGAGTTTGCCTGCCGGCTATGGTCTGGCGTGGTCGGGGCAGTACGAGTATCTGCAACGGGCATTGGCACGCCTGCAATGGGTGGTGCCCGCGGCGTTGGCGATCATCTTCCTGGTCATCTGGATGGTGTTTCGCCGGCTTAGCGATGTATCCATCATCCTGCTCAGCTTGCCCTTGGCGTTGGTGGGCGGTTTCTGGTTGATCTGGGGGCTGGGCCATGCGATTTCGGTGGCCAGCATGATCGGATTCATCGCCCTGGGCGGCGTTGCGGCTGAGTTCGGCGTCATCATGCTGCTGTACCTGCGTCATGCCTGGGAGCAGCGCTTGGCCAGCGGTGCGCCGGAAGATGTGTCTACCCTGCAAGAGGCTATCTACGAAGGCGCCGTGCAACGGGTGCGCCCGAAGGCGATGACGGTAGCCGTCATCCTGGCCGGGTTGTTTCCCCTTTTCGTCGGTGCCGGTGCCGGCTCGGAGGTCATGCAACGTATCGCCGCGCCGATGCTGGGTGGCATGCTCACCGCACCGGTGCTCTCTATGGTGGTGATTCCCGCAGCGTTCTATCTGGTGCGGCGACGTGGATTGCGCGCGGCGCGGGGCGACCAATGAGAGACAGACTGAGCACTTGAGGTAAGTCCCCTCAAAAAGACGCCAGTCATGGAAGAAGTCATGACTGGCGTCAAAGGGGAGAGTACCGCCTACATGCTTACTTATCAGTGCCCGGCGTGCGGGGAAATCTCAAAGCTCAGCGACGCCCGATCCGACACAAAATCCAAACCCTTTTGTGTAGAGGGCACCATGTGATTGGTGTGGATGTACCAGGTCTTGGCGGTGGTCACCTGGAAACTGGCTTGGCCTTGGGCATCGGTGCGCAGGAGCGTAGCGCTACCGTGCCCACCCTTGACCGGTGCGTCAGCACGATGACCGACGTACACGCGTAGGTTGGGCACTGGCGTGCCCTGCTGCAGCACCTGGAACGACAGCTGTTCGCCGACCTTCACGCTTCCAGGATTGCGGGCCAAGCGGATCTCCAACGGATAGCCCAGCGAGGCAGCGAAGTCGTCGGTCAGTTTCGTGCCCACCTGTCCAATGGCACGGGCATGCTTGGTATAGCTATAGGTGACCCCTTTGGGAAACTTGCTCGCATCATAGGTGGCCAGCGTATCTGGCAAGTCTTCCAACTCCAGGTACTTACCGAACTCGCTGGCCGTACGGGTGCTGGTGGAAGCCATCGTCGAGACCCCCAGCAGATAGGTGCCCTCGCCCGCCGGATGCACGGTGAGCTGGCTCTGCTTGCCGACCTCTTTCCAACTGGCCAAGTCCGGGGCAGCCTTAGCGCCGCCCTGACTCAGCGAAACGTCCTGTAGACGCGCTCGGGTGACTGCACCTGCACTTTCATCGAAGGTGCCATTGTTCACCAACGCGGTGTTCGCCTCGCCCGCTGC
Organism: Pseudoxanthomonas sp.; assembly: GCF_036845285.1. Classification (GTDB taxonomy): domain Bacteria; phylum Pseudomonadota; class Gammaproteobacteria; order Xanthomonadales; family Xanthomonadaceae; genus Pseudoxanthomonas_A. Next base: position 54,825 of record NZ_DAIUEE010000017.1, on the reverse strand, counting down.
GGTGCCGGGCTTGGAGAAAGCGACAAACAGGTCGTGCGCGCCGGCGCTGCCGGCCACCGCGAACAGCAGTAGTGCGGCGGATAGTTGCGTGTTTCTCATGATGTGTAGCTCCTTGGGATCGTGGCTTACCAGTGGTAACCAAAGCGGACATTCCAGCGACGACCCAGCAAGTCGTACGTCATGGTGTCGGTGTTGGCGTTGGGGTTGTTCTGCACGAACGGCGCCTTCTTATCGAGCACGTTTTCAACGCCGGCGGAGATGTCCCATTTCTTCTTTATGCCGTAGCTCAGTTGCAGGTTGTGGTACACCACGCTGGACACATGCGAGCCGATCGTGCCGGGCACGGCGATGATGTCGTCCGCGCTGCCGATGTACTGCGCCGAATAGACGCCGGTCCAACGGTTTTTGCCCATGCGCAGTGAGCCCAAGCCACGCCACTGGGTGTAGCTACCCAAGCCGCTGGTGATCTTGCCGGCGTACTCAATGGTGGTGGCACCGGCGAAGGGAGTGACGTCGTAACGCTCAAGATACGAGGCGTCCAGACTCGCGCTGGCCTGCCAGCCGGCCACATCGAACTGATACAGCACGCCGATATCCACGCCTTCGGATTCCTCGCTGGCCGCATTGACCTGCTGGGACGAGAGGTAGTTGACCTCACCGGTGACCGGATCACGGGTAAAGTTGGCCGGCGAGCAGAACGGATGGGCCAGGTTCGGTGTGGTGTAGCACGCACGCAGCTTGACCGAGCCTTCAATGCTACGGATCGCATTCTCGATGCGGATACGGTAGTAATCGGCCGTGAGCGTCAGCCCCGGCGCAAACCCTGGGGTCCACACAAAGCCTGCCGTGAAGGTCCGCGCATCTTCAGGCTTGAGGTCGGGATTGCCGCCGGTCGTGGTGAGGATGGTGTTGCCCAACTGACGAAAGTTGGTCGGCACGCCCGCGGCTTGGCAGTTGGCCCGAATGACCGAGTCGGCCGGTAACGTGCTCCAGTTGCTGCACGGATCCAGCGTAGTCAAGCTGCCTTGGCCGATGCCACCGAACAACTCCGGAATGCTGGGGATGCGAAAAGCCGTGGCGTAGTTGAGACGGATCTTGAGGGGTTCGGCCACCTGCCAATCCAACCCCACCTTGTAGTTGGTGTCGCTGCCGAACAGGTCGTAGTCCGAATAGCGGCCGGCCAGGTTCAAGGTGGCGTAGTCCACCAGCGGAATGTCCTGCAACAGCGGGACAGCGAACTCCACGAACGCTTCCTTGGCCGAGTACTCGCCTTCGATCGGATCTTGACGCACGATGTTGGCGCTGCCGTTGACCACCAGCGGGTCCGGATACAGCCAACCGCGTTCCTTGCGAAACTCCACGCCCGAGGCGAAGGCGACGCTGCCGGCGGGCAGATCGAACAGGGCGCCGGAAATGGTGCCGCTAAAGCCCTGCTGGCTGTTGCCACCCGAGCCACGCTGGGTAAACAGAATGTAGTCCAGCACTTCAGGCGTCAGATTGCCGTAGCCCAGATAGTTGCCGCAAGGAATGGCCGCGCCTGGGGTATTGCTGCACAGACTGGTATTGAGAGTGTTTTCCACCCGGTCCAGGTTGGCAATGTTGGTCGAGCTGTCGGTGGCCGAACTGCGCCCCCAGTTCAACGCCACATTCCATGCCCAGTTATCGCCCCACTGCCCTTCCAGCCCTAGCACGGTGCGGAACGTGTCTACCTCTTGCTCGGTGATGCGCGCTCCAGCCTCTTCCAGCCGACGGCGCTCCAAGGTCAGGTTTTGGCCGGTGGGGTTGGTCGGATTGGTGGCAGCAATCCGGATCGTGCGATAGACGCCCAGGGTGTTGGGCGAGGCACGCTGGTTGGACTGGCGATTGGTCGCCATCAGCTCGGTGAAAAGGCGCGTGTTCTCAGTCAGGTCGAACTGGCCAAAGCCACTAAGACCAATGCGCTTGATCGGGCTGACGGCATTGAGCAGCAGGTTGTAGTTGTAGTTGTGCTTGGCGGGATCGTAGAGCTCGTAAGAGCGCGGATCTCCATTGGGATCCTGATTGAAGTTGACTACCCGGCCATCGGCCAAGCGTGCACGACCGCCGATGGTGGATGAGTTGCCCACGCACTGCAGCGTGCCCGCCACTACGCCTAGCGGGCACGGCGCGCGCGAGGCCATCGTGATGGTGCCACTTTCGGCATAGGTCAGCGCACCGGACATCGAACTGCGCTCGCCTGTGGTGCCGAAGGCCAAGTTGAACGAGCCGATCTCGCCATCACCTTTGAAGGTTTGACCATAGCGGGTGGACAGCTCAACGCCATCCATTTCCTTGCGCGTGATGATGTTCACCACGCCGGCTACGGCATCGGCGCCGTAGATGGCCGATGCACCATCCTTCAGGATTTCGATGCGATCTACCAGGGCAAGCGGCACTACGTTCAGATCCACCGAATTGTTGGCGCCGGTGCCACCATTGACTACGCGCCGGCCGTTGAGCAGCACCAATGTGCGGTTTACGCCCAAGCCACGCAGGTTGATCTGGGTGGTGCCGTTACCGTTACCGGTCCAGAAGTTGTTGGATTGCGAGCCGGCCGCGCCGGCCGATGCAGGCAAGCGCTGCAACAGTGTTTCCACGGACACGGCGCCGGAGCTCTGGATAGTCTCGGCATCGATGACCGTGGTGGGTCCCACGCCGGACATCTGGGCACGCTTGATATGGCTGCCGGTTACTTGGACCGCATCAAAGGTGGTGGGTGCAGTGGTCGACGTCGTGGAGGCGTCGGCGCCGCCGGAGACGGTGGAGGTGTACGTGTCGGAGCCGGCTTGCCCTAGGCTGGAAGATGGTGTGCTGCGGATACTGGGCGCCGGTGCATTTGCCGCCTCGCGGACGATGGCCAATGCGCCACTTTGATCCCGCTTGACGGTCAACCCAGTGCCCGCCAGCAGACGGTTCAGCGCCGCGTCCTGGGACATGTCACCGCGCGCCCCGGAGGTGCGCCGATCGCGCACGTCTTCGCTCAGGTAGACCAGACGAACGCCCGACTGCCTGGCATAGGCCTCCAGCGCGACCTTCAGATCCCCTTCTGGAATATCAAAGGTGCTTGTTTGTGCTGCGGCCGAGGCCGCGATGACCAGACCACACATGACAGCCAACGCTGTCCTCGCCACTTTCGTACGTGCCATGCATTTTCCCCAGGTCGGCGCAAATCGGCCTTATGTCTGAGACGAGATGGCGACGCAGTTCCGGTATGAAATATTTCAGATTGATGTCTGTAGGCGATTCAATGCGGTTGCGAGACACGAATCTGATCGCCGTGTGTCTCTACGCGCAGATTGAAGCCCGTGGCCAGCAGTCGCGCGAAGGCATCCACCCCGGCAGCATCGAAGCTGCCACCCACGCGCATGTGGGCGGTTTCCGGATCCATCAGCACCAGCTGCTTTTCGTTGTAGCGATTGAACTGGGCTGCCACATCGGCCAAGGTGGATTGATCGAACTCCAACGTGCCATGGCGCCAGCTCAGGGATCGCCGCACCTTGTCCTGCGCATTCACCGCTACGAGCGTGCCGGCCGGTTTGCTGTACAGCAAACCGCCGCCCTGTACGATCACGGGCGGGCGGCCGGGCTTGGCCACCATCGGCTCGACGCGCACCTTGCCTTCCAGCACCGCCACTTCCAGGCGCTCGCGTTCTTGCCTGACGGAGAACTTCGTTCCCAAAACCACCACCTTGTGGTCGCCGGCATGGATCACAAACGGATGCGCAGGGTCTGGCTTTACGTCGAAGAAGGCTTCGCCTTTGTCCAGCCATACATGGCGCAGCGAGGGATCCACCTGCGCGCGGAGCTCGGTGTGCGTATTCAATTCCACCCGCGAACCGTCCGACAAGGCCACGACTTCCCGCCCCCCAACCTCGGTGGTGTAGCGGGTACCCGGCCCCCACCAGGGCATGTTCAGCAGTACGGCCAGCATTGCCACCGCCGCGGCCGCTGACCAACGCACCGGTGAGGCCCAACGCCGCGTGCGAGGTGATTGCACGCCGCGCACGGCCGCCAGTCGATCGGCTCGATCCCAGACCGACTTCAAACGAAGCCAGGCCACACGATGGGCCGTATCCTGCCCCAACCAAGCATCAAGCTGCCTCTGGTCCTGCGCGGTCCACTGCGAAGATTCGGCGCGATTGATCCACTGCGCAGCAACTTGTTCGATGTCGTTGTGCGGGCTCATGGGTGCGAACGTTCCTTGTTGAAGCGCCGGGCCGGGCGCTGAATCTTGCCGGTACCGCCAAGCATAAAGTCCGCCAATGCGCGCATGCCCAACAACGTCTGGCGCTCCACCGTATCTTCGGCAATGCCCAGGCGGCTGGCCACTTCGCGTTGGCTCAAGCCGTAGATCTTGCGAAGCTCGACGATCTGCCGGCATTTGGCGGGCAGTTTCTGCAGGCCTTGCTGGAGGCGCCGCAACTCATCGCGTGCGCCCAGATGCCTCTCCGGCGTCACCTCATCACTCTGCAGCACCGCCTGCTCGACATCGGCCATGGCTTCAATGGACACGATGCGTGAGCGGCGGATGCGATCAATGAGCAGGTTGCGTACGGTGGTCATGACAAAAGGTTTGGCCTGCGACGGCAGACCCCGACGCGCGGCTTCGTATATGCGTGTGTAAGCCTCCTGCCGAAGATCAGGAATCTCGCTGTCCTCATGCCCATGCCGGCGCAGAAAGGCGTGGATCAGGCCTTCCAGCGGCAAGACATGGGCGATGAACCACTCATCCAGTGCGGTGGTCACCAGGGTACTCGCTGATTCATCGGGCAGGCTCAGGCACGTCCATTCACTGGGACGAGCGCGGTCAGGAAATCCGGTACACCGCGGCGCCCGCCGGCCTGCTTGGCCGGCGGGCGCTGGGATCAGATCTTGAAGTCGTCGTACGCCACCTGGCTGTCGGGTACCCCCAGCCTGCTCAGTAGCTCTCGGGTGGCCTTGAGCATGGCCGGCGGTCCGCACAGGTAAAACTCGCAATCAGCCAGGGCCTGATGGGCTTTGAGCAGACGATCGTGGGCCACTTCGTGAACCAGACCCCTCAAGAGCGCATCGTCGTTCTGCGCTTCATCTGACAGCACCAAGTGCCAGCTGAAGTTCTCGTGCTGCTGGGCCAGGCGCTCCATCTCCTCGATGTACGGTGCCTCCTTAAGGCTGCGTGCGCCATACCAGAAGTGGATCCGCTCACCGCCCTGCCCCGCCAAGAGCGTCCGAATCATCGCGCGCAGCGGCGCCATGCCAGCGCCGCCGCCGATGAACACTTTCTCCCGCCCGTGGGGTTTGAGCGCGAAGTCGCCGAAGGGGCCGCTGAAAGAAACCCGATCCCCCGGCGAGAGCGTGTACAGGTAGGTCGATCCCCTGCCCGGCGGTTGCCGCTTCTTGTCCGATCTGCCGGGACTGAAGCGCGCCAGCAACGTCAGACGACCCTGCGCCTGATCAATGGGCAAGGCCAAGGAATAGGCCCGGCGTACCGGCTCGCGATTGATCAGCTTTTCCGGCAGATCCACGCCGGCCCAATCCTGATGGTGGTGTTCGGGTCGCACCAACTTGTGAACAGGCACGTCGTAATCGGGCACGTGCACCTGCAGGTAAGCACCGGGCTGATACTCCGGTCCGGCAGCCTCGTCGGGCTTGAGCACGATCTCGCGCAGGAACGGGGTCACTGCCGTAACCTGCTCCACGGTGGCCGCATACTCGGTCCACAGGCTGGCCCCGCCGGCCACCTCGACATCGGTGTCCTCGGTCACGGCCAGGTTGCAGGCCAGGCGATAGCCCATCTTGACCTTGCTGGCGCCCAGGTGGGCGCGATCGGCCGCGGTGGCTTTGGGCGCCGCGCCGCGGAAGCGCACCTCGCACAGACCACAGCTCTGCCCTCCTCCACAGTTGGATGGCAGTTGCACGCCCTCGCGTGCCAGCGAGACGTAGACGTTGTCGCCTGCCGACGCCCGTACGGTGCGCAGCCGTGTCCCGTCCGGACCGAATACCGACAACTCGCGGGCCGGACGCCAGCGGCGCGGCACGAACTCGCTCCAGTGGAAGCTGGCAAACAGCAGCCAGATCCCGGTCAGGGCCAACCACAGACCGCCGATCGCGGCAGTGACCACCAACGGGTTGTTGAAGTTCTTGCGCCCGGTGTAGTCCATGATGTGCAACATCCAGAACACATCGAATAGACGCCAGGTCTTGTTGCGGTGGTAGAGCACTTCGCCCGTCTGGGCAGACAGGTACACCGTGGTGTCCTGCGTGTCATCGGTGTCCACACGCCACAGACGCCCCTCGTGATCGCGCACCTCCCCGCTCCACTCCAACAGGCGCGGCGCTTTCAGCGTGCCCGGTCCGGTGTAGGAGGCCTGAGCCAGGCGGGTGGCCCAGGCCGAATCCAAGGGGATCGGCTGGCCCGTAACGGCGTTGGCCAAGGTGACACCTTGCGCATCGGCCAATTGGTACACCGGCGTGTCCAACAGCCAGCCAGAACTCACGCGGCTGATCTTCTTGTTGCCACCCAGAAAGCTGGCCGGCGATCGGGCGTTGGCGGGCCAGTCATGCGCGGCATGCGCGTGGGCCTGGAACTGATGGCCCTGCACCTGATCGTGATCCAACCAGCTCATCATCACGCCACTGGCCATCCAAAGCAGCAACTGCAGGCCGATGATCAAGCCGACCCATTTGTGCAGCGTTCTCATCCAGGGCGTCATGCTGCGGCCCTCCTGCGGAAGCTGTAGAACAACAGCCAGGCGCCACTGAGCACGAACACCAGTCCGACCGCCGAGGCCACGCGCAACAGAGTGTTGTTGACGTCCGAGCGCGCCTCGTAGTCCATGATGTGGAACATCCACAGGAAATCGAACCAACGCCACAGGCTGTGCCGGCGCGCGAGCAACTCGCCGCTATAGGGCGAGAAGTACAACGTCGTTTCACCGGCATCGGCGTAGTGCACGGCCCACATGGGAACCGGGCGGGTGGCGACTTCCTGCGGCGCCTGCGTCACCCATTCGACCCGGGCTACCGGCGCTTGGCCCTGGTACACCGCCTTGGCCAGCGCGATCGCCATCTGCTGATCGCCCGGCGAGAGCACCTGGCCGGTCGTAGCGTCGAGCAGGTAGATCTTGTCGCGGGCATGGATCTCATAGACATCCCGCTCTAGCAGGCGCTTGAGCTTGACCTGGGTCATGCCCGGGTAGCGGCGCTGCAGCTCCTCACCTGACAAGTGCGTGGGTGCGACCAGCGGTTGCTGATGCGCATGGGCCAGGTGATCGCCATGGATGATGTCCAAGGAAATGACCGTCATGTACACGCCGCTGATCATCCACAGCAGCGCTTGCACGCCGATGATCAGGCCAATCCATTTGTGGGCCTTACGCGCCCAGAAAGCCGATTTCATAGTGATCTCGTTCGACAGGAAGACGACACCTGCCCCCGTCACACGGACGGGGACAGGTGAAGCGGGCCTTACCAGTGGTAACCGACGCGTGCATACCAACGACGACCCAGCAGGTCATACGTCATCGTGTCGGTATTGGCATCGGTGTAGCTCTGGATGAACGGGGCTTTCTTGTCGTACAGGTTGTCGATGCCGAAGGACACATCGAAGGTCTTGTTCGGTGCGTACTTGAGCTGGACATTGTGGTAGGTCACGCTGGGGGCATGATCGCCAATGTCGCCGGGGCTGGCGTTGATGTCATCCGCCTTGCCGATGTACTGCAAGCTGTAAGAGCCGGACCAGGCTTCGCGCTCCATCGTCAGCGAGGTCAAGGCGCGCCAGTGAGTAAAGCTGCCACGGCCACCGGTGATCTTGCCGGCGTACTCGATCACCTCCGCGCCCGGGAACGGCCGCACGTCGTACTGGTCCAGATAGGACACATCCACACTCAAAGTCGAATCGAACCCAGCGACCGCGAACTCGTACAGACCACCCAGGTCGATGCCCCGTACCCGCTCGTTGGCCGCATTGACCGGCTGGGACGACAGGAAGTCCACTTCACCGGTGATCGGGTTGCGGGTGAAGTTGTCATTGCCGCAGAACGGATGCGCCAAGCCCGGGGTGTTGTAGCAGATCGACAGCTTGGTTGAGCCATCGATACGCTGGATGGCGTTGTCGATCTTGATGTTGAAGTAGTCCACCGTCAGCGTCAGCCCTGGCAGGAAGCGCGGGGTCCAGACCGCGCCCACGGTCAAGGATTTGGCATCTTCCGGCTCCAGGTCAGGATTACCGCCGGAGGTGGTCAGGATCGTGTTGCCCGGCTGCACGTAGCCCGCCGGTACGCCGTACGCCTGGCAGTTCTGACGCACTACCGAATCAGCCGGCAAGCTGCTCCAGCCGCTACAGGGATCGGTCGTGGTCAGGTTGCCCTCGGCCACGCCACCAAACAGCTCGGGGATGTTGGGGATGCGGAAAGCCGTGGCGTAGTTGGCGCGCACCTTCAAGGACGGCACGATCTGCCAATCCAGGCCCACCTTGTAGTTCACGTCTTCGCCGAACAGATCGTAGTCGGAGTAACGCACCGCGGCATTGAGCGTCAGGCTCTCGGCGATCACGCTGTCCTGCAACAGCGGCACGGCAAACTCGGCGAAGGCTTCCTTGGCCGTGTACTCACCGGCGATCGGATCCTGTTGGTTCGTGTTGGCAATGCCCAGCACCGTCAGCGGATCGGGATCGCGCCAACCACGCTCCTTGCGAACCTCGATGCCGGAGGCAAAGCCCACCCAACCGGCCGGCATCTCGAATAGCTGGCCGCTGATGTTGGCGGTGAAGCTTTTCTGGTCGTTGCCGCCGTTGTCGCGCGTCCTGTACAGAATGTAGTTGAGCACCTCGGGGGTCAGGTCGCCGTAGCCGAGATAGTCACCGCAGGGGATCGCCGCGCCGGGCGTGTTGCTGCACAGCGCGGTGTTGAGCGTGTCATCCACCCGGTCCAGGTTGGCCACATTGGTCGAGCCATCCACACCGGTGTTGCGCCCCCAGTTCAGCGCGGCCGACCAGTCCCAGTTCATGCCCAACTGGCCTTCAATGCCCGCGACCACGCGGAAGGTATTGGTTTCCTGGAAGAACTCGCGCGGGCCGGCCTCTTCCAGACGGCGGCGCTGCAGCAGCAGGTCCTGGCCGGTCGGGTTGGTCGGGTGGCTGGCCGCGATGTTGATCGGGCGATAGACACCCAGGCTGCCGGGCGTGGCCAGCTGATCGGACTGCCGGTTGGTGAACATCAACTCGGTGAACACGCGCGTGGTTTCATTCACCGTGCTGTCGCCGAACAGGCTGAAGCTCAAACGCTTGATCGGATTGACGGCATTGAGATAGGGATTGCCGTTGTAGTTATGTTTGGCCGCCGAATACGGTTCATAGAAATCCCCGTCACCATTGGGATCCTGATTGAAGTTCACGCGCGAGCCGTCGGCTAGCAATGCGCGACCACCGATGGTGGCCGAACTGCCCACACATTCGAGTTGCCCGTCGACCTCACCCAAGCCGCACGGTGCGCGTGAGGCCATGTTGACCGTGCCGGTCTCCGAGTAGTTGATGCCGGCCATCAGCGAACCGCGGTCTGACGTAATACCCCAAGCGAAATCGAACGACTTTTCTTCGCCATCGCTTTCGAAGGTCTGTCCGTATCGCACCGCCGCCTCGGCACCGTCGTAGTTCTTCTTGGTGATGATGTTCACCACGCCCGCCACGGCATCGGCACCGTAGATAGCGGAGGCACCGTCCTTGAGGACCTCGATCCGCTCGATCAGCGCTACCGGGATGATGTTCAGGTCCACCGAGCTGTTGGCACCGGTGCCACCATTGACCACACGACGACCATTGAGCAGAACCAGCGTGCGGTTAATGCCCAGGCCGCGCAGATTGACCTGAGTAGTGCCGTAGCCGTTCTCGGCCCAGTAGGCATTGGACTGGCTGCCCGCAAAGCCGGCCGAGGCCGGCAGGCGCTGCAGCAGCGTCTCCACCGAAGTGGCGCCGGAGCGCTCGATGGCTTCGGCATCCACCACGCTGACCGGACCAACACCGGAGAGCTGCAGTCGCTTGATATGGCTGCCGGTGACCTGGACGGTGTCCAGCGTCTTGGCCGACTCGCTCGTGGCGCCCTGTTCAGCCTGCTGAGCCAGAGCCACCGTGGAAAAACCGGCGCACAGAAGGGCACCGACGGATACCGCCAAAGGATTGCGCTTGAAGTACATGGGTTCTCTCTCCCCCGAAGGGCAATGCATGCGTATGACCCTGGTGCCCCAGACGTGGGGGCCTATGCGACATCAGGGCGTGCGTAGACGTCGCCAATCAATGGCGACCAAGCAGCATTAGCCGATGGGAGGCCGGAACAGCCGGGACACCTGTCGTCGCAGCGGCGGCAACTCAGGCGTAGGTAGGTAGGTGCTCGTCAGGGCGTGCTGGGCGGCAAAGATGACCGGCACACGCCCGGCGAAGAAGGTGAGCACACAGCTGCAGTCGCAGGAGGTGGTGCTGCAGTCGCACTGATGATCGTTCTGATCACCCTGCCCGGCTTGCTTGCCACCGGGACGAATTTTGTTGCAATCGTTACTAATCTTGGCGCGTTCATTGACACGCGCGCCGCCGTGCACCGAGTGGGTGCCATTCACCGCACCTGGGGGAGGAATATGCCGCACGGCCATCCGCGTGGTGGCCTGCGCGCTCAGGATCCCATCCGCGCAGAGCACGAGGATCAGGAACATACGCAGTAGCACGCGAAGCGACGGCATGAGCGTGTGGCGAACCCGCAGGTTGTCTATACCACAGCAATAGCACGAGGAATTTCTTAGTGTCAACTGCTTGTGCAGCACAGCATCGAAAGTGGTTGGACTGGTTGTATAGACATGTAATGCTTGGGCCATGGACGAACCCAAGCCGCACTACCAGAAGCTCAAGCACTTCATCCTGCGTCACATCACCAACGGCGACTGGCCCGCGCGCAGTCGCGTCCCCAGCGAGAACGAACTGACGGCCAAGTTCGGCTTGTCTCGCATGACAGTGAATCGAGCGCTGCGCGAGTTGACCGACGCCGGCGTGCTGACCCGAGTGCAAGGCGTGGGCACGTTCGTCGCCGGGCCAAAGGCCGAATCGGCGATGTTCGAGGTGCGCAACATTCGCGAAGAGATTCAGTCCCGCGGCCAGACACACTCGGTCCAGGTATTGATCTGCGAGACGGTCGAGGCGCGCTCCAGTGTGACGACCAACTTCGGCCTGACACCGGGCACGGAGCTGTTCCACAGCCGCCTGCTCCACCACAGCGATGACAAGCCCGTGCAGTTGGAGGATCGCTTTGTGCAACCCAGCGTGGCGCCGGATTACCTGGACATCGATTTCCACACCGAGATTCCGCATCAGTACTTGATGCGCGTTGCGCCGCTGGAGCGCGCCGAACATGTGATTGAAGCCGAGACGGCCAGCAAGCGTCTGGCTGCGCAACTGAAGATCAACGAAGGCGATCCGTTGCTGGTGCTGACCCGACGTACGTGGTCGCGCGGACAGGTGGCCAGCTTTGTGCGGCTGATTCACCCGGCATCTCGTTACCGCTTTGTGGGCACCTTCCAGGTTGGCGCCCCCCTGACCCCTTGAGGATTTGATGGATACCTTGGAACGCTCCGCTTCCCCTGCGCGCACCGTTCGCGCTCCGATCGGCACCCAGCTGCACTGCAAGAGCTGGCTGACTGAAGCGGCCTACCGCATGATCCAGAACAATCTGGACCCCGATGTTGCCGAGCGCCCGGAAGACCTGGTGGTCTACGGCGGCATCGGTCGTGCTGCGCGCGACTGGAAAAGCTTTGACCGCATCTTGGAAACGTTGCGATCGCTTGAGAACGATGAGTCCTTGCTGGTCCAGTCGGGCAAGCCCGTCGGTGTTTTCCGCACACACCCCGATGCGCCACGCGTGCTGATCGCCAACTCCAACCTCGTCCCCCATTGGGCGACGTGGGAGCACTTCAACGAGCTCGATAAGAAGGGCTTGATGATGTACGGCCAGATGACGGCCGGCAGTTGGATCTACATCGGCAGCCAGGGCATCGTCCAGGGCACGTACGAGACCTTCGTGGAGTTGGGGCGCCAGCACTACGGTGGCAACTGGCAGAACAAGTGGATCCTTACCGCCGGCTTGGGCGGTATGGGTGGTGCGCAGGCGTTGGCGGCGACCTTGGCCGGGGCCAGCAGCATCGTGATCGAGTGCCAGGAGTCGCGAATCGATTTTCGCATTCGCACGCGCTATGTCGATCACAAGGCAACCTCCATCGAGCAGGCCTTGCAGATCATTGAAAGTAGTCCAGTCCCCGTGTCGGTGGGATTGCTGGGCAATGCGGCCGAACTGCTGCCGCAGTTCGTCGCGCGCGCGCGCAATGGAGGTCCGCGTCCTCACGCCGTGACCGATCAGACCTCAGCGCACGACCTGATCAATGGCTATCTGCCCGCCGGATGGACCCTCTCACAGTGGGAACAGGCGCGCGGCGGTGACGATGGTCAGCGACGCGAGCTGGCGCAGGCTGCTGCGGCCTCGTGTGCCACGCATGTGCGCGCGATGCTCGATTTCCACGCCATGGGCGTGCCGACGATCGATTACGGCAACAACATCCGCCAGGTGGCGCTGGATCAGGGCGTGGACAACGCCTTTGCCTTCCCCGGCTTCGTGCCCGCCTGTATCCGTCCGCTGTTCTGCCGCGGCATGGGCCCGTTCCGATGGGTGGCCCTGAGCGGGGATCCAGAAGACATCTACAAGACCGATGCCAAGGTCAAAGAACTGTTTCCTGACAACACGCATCTTCACCACTGGCTGGACCAGGCCCGCAAGCGCATTGCCTTCCAAGGTCTGCCCGCACGGATCTGCTGGTTGGGCTTGGGCGAGCGCCACAAGGCCGCGCTGGCCTTCAACGAAATGGTGCGCAATGGCGAGCTCAAGGCACCGATCGTTATCGGACGCGATCACTTGGACTGCGGCTCGGTAGCCAGCCCCAACCGTGAAACCGAAGGCATGCGCGATGACTCCGATGCGGTCTCGGACTGGCCGCTGCTCAACGCGCTGCTGGCCACCAGTGGCGGGGCGACCTGGGTGAGCCTGCATCACGGAGGCGGTGTCGGGATGGGCTTCTCGCAACACTCGGGCGTGGTCATCGTGTGCGATGGCACCGAGCAAGCCGATCGCCGGCTGGCGCGTGTGCTGTGGAACGACCCGGCCACGGGCGTGATGCGCCACGCCGATGCGGGTTACGAGCAGGCACTGGCCTGTGCCCGTGAGCATGACCTGACCCTGCCGGCCATTCTGGAGTGAATCGCATGCTTACCCTGACACCGGGCCAGCTGACGTTGGCCCAGCTGCGGCAGATCGCGCAAGGGGCTGATCCCATCGCCCTGGACGCAGATTGCTGGGACAACGTCCGGGCCTCTTCGCAGACCGTGCAGGCGATCGTGGCCGCCGGCGAACCGGCCTATGGCATCAACACCGGCTTCGGCAAACTGGCCAAAGTCCATATCCCGCGCGAGCAACTGGAGCAGCTGCAAACCAACTTGGTGCGCTCGCACGCCGTGGGCATGGGATCATTGCTTGACGATGCCTGCGTGCGCCTGATCTTCGCTACCAAGATTGCGTCCCTGGCGCGCGGCTACTCGGGGGTACGCGAGCAGACGCTGGCTACGCTAGTGGCTATCTACAACGCACAGATCTGGCCCTGCATTCCTGCCCAAGGCTCGGTAGGCGCCTCGGGCGATCTGGCACCGTTGGCGCACCTGACGTTGGCAGCCATGGGCGAAGGCCACGTCCGGGTTGACGGACAGGTACTGCCCGCCAGCCAGGCGCTGGAACACGCGGGCATTATCCCGATCCGGCTGGCGGCCAAGGAGGGTCTGGCCCTGCTCAACGGCACGCAGGTATCCACCGGCATTGCATTGATGGCGCTGTTCGCGGCGGAGCAGATTTACTCGGCTGCCGTGTTGAGCGGCGCGATGAGCGTGGACTCCGCCTGCGGCTCTGATGCGCCATTCGATCCGCGGATCCATGCCGTGCGTGGCCAGCCTGGCCAGATCGCCGTGGCCGAGCACTACCTGCGCCTACTGGCCGGTAGCGCGATCCGTGAGTCGCATCGTCAGAACGACACGCGCGTGCAGGATCCTTACAGTCTCAGGTGCCAGCCTCAGGTGATGGGGGCCATACGCGACGTGATGCAACACGTGGCACAAGTGCTGCGGACAGAGGCCAATGCGGTGTCTGACAACCCCCTGGTCTTCACCGATACCGGCGAGGTGATCTCGGGTGGCAACTTCCACGCCGAGCCCGTGGCCTTTGCGGCGGATCAACTGACCATGGCAGTGTCCGAGATTGGCGCACTGTCGGAACGGCGCATCGCCTTACTCATCGATGCCACGATCTCCGGGTTGCCCGCCTTCCTGGTGGCCAACCCCGGCGTCAATTCAGGTTTCATGATCGCCCACGTGACCGCCGCTGCGCTGGCCAGCGAGAACAAAACCCTCTCCCATCCTGCCAGCGTGGATTCGTTGCCAACTTCAGCCAACCAGGAAGACCATGTCAGCATGGCGACCTTCGCCGCGCGCAAGTCGCGCGAGGTGGCCGATAACGTGCGTCGCATCGTGGCCATCGAAATGCTGGCCGCCTGCCAAGGCATTGAGTTCCGACGGCCGCTGCAGTCTTCGCAGGCTTTGGAATCGGTACACGCTCAGGTCCGGGCCCTGGTACCTCGCTACGACGAGGACCGCTATCTGGCCCCTGAAATGCAGGCCATCGAGGCCTTCATCCAACGTGGGGGCCTACAACCGTTCCTGGACTGGCCATTGCAGGAAACGCGCAGGTGAATCCCGCATGGTCTGGGCGCGTGGATCTGCCATTGTCGGCCGATACCCAGCGCTGGCATCAGGTAGTGTCGCCGGACACGGATCTTGGCGCTCCCGGCATTGCCCTGCTGGGCTTCGCCAGCGATGAAGGCATTCGTCGCAATGCCGGACGCCCTGGTGCTGCCCAGGGACCCGATGCACTTCGCAGGACGTTGGCCAACCTGCCCGTGCTACACGCGCGCCCTCTTTACGACGCAGGTAATATCGTCTGCGAGGATCGGGCCTTGGAGTTAGCACAGGCCCACTACTCCCAACGCGCGCAACAACTCTTGGATAGCGGGCATTGGGTCGTCGGCTTAGGCGGAGGTCATGAAATTAGCTATGCCAGCTATGCGGCGCTTTGCGGTCACCTCGGACCATCATCATCGCGAATTGGCATTTTCAACTTCGATGCTCATTTCGATTTGCGCGAGCAGGGGTGTGCGAGTTCCGGCACGCCCTTCCTTCAGGCATTGGAGCACGCCCACAGAAGCGGCAAGCCTCTCCACTACCACTGCATTGGCGTCAGTCGCTCCAGCAATACACCGCGCTTGTTCGCTACCGCAGAACGTGAGGGCGCCCACTACATCACCGATGACGCCCTAAGGGCGTGGAACTGGCACGCCCAAACGGAGCTGGTGAAACTCTGGTGCGATGCGGTAGATGTGATCTATCTGACTCTCTGCCTGGACGTGTTGCCGCAAAGTATCGCTCCTGGCGTCAGCGCTCCCAATCCAGGAGGTGTGAGCCTGGAGGTTGTAGAAGCATTGCTGGACCAGGTCATGGCGTCAGGCAAAGTGCGTTTGATGGATGTGGCTGAGTTGTGCCCTCCCCTGGACTTGGATCAAACAACCGCACGCGTGGCGGCTCGCCTAATTCACCGCGCCGTTGGTGCGGTAGGGACCAGCTCTGATCAAACGCAGCCACTCAGTGTTAGCGCCTGAGCGTTAGCGTGTGGCACTGGATAACCGGTCGAGCGCGGGGCAAGTACCACCCGCGGTCGCGCGGCATTCGCTCACCCACTGTTTCAAGCCGGCTTCCAGTAGCTGCAACTCTTCAATACGCTGTCGAACTTCGCTCAGTTTCTGCTCGGTAAGCAAGCGTGTTTGCTCACATGCGCTCCGACCGTTGACCTGCAGCAACCCCTCGATCTCGTCCAGACGGAACCCAGCAGCCTGTGCCCGCCGAATGAATCGAAGTCGGCTGATATCGGCCTCCCCATAACGCCGCACCCCGCCCTGCGGGCGTTCGGGCTCCGGGACCAACCCACGTCGTTGGTAATAGCGAATCGTCTCCACATGCACGTCCGCAGCGGCTGCTAGCCGACCGATCGTCATCGCATTGTTGATCACAGCTTGACTCCGTACCTAGATACGGAGAATACCATGCCGCCATGAGTAAGCAGTTTCCACCTAAATCCTCGCTGCCCGCTATTTGGGGGGCGGCAGCTGCCGCCGTCGGGGCGTCGGTCTGTTGCGTACTGCCCTTGGTGCTGGTTCTGATGGGGATCAGTGGAGCGTGGATTGCCAATCTCACCGCATTGGACGCTTGGCGCCCTTGGCTAAGCGCTCTCACCGTGCTCTGCCTGGGCTGGGCGTTCTGGACACTATATCGCTCAGATGCGCAGCGTTGCAGCACCGAAGGCGCGTGTATGGATCCAGTATTGCTGAGGCGCCGCCGTCGTTGGTTCTGGATCGCCTCAGGTGTGATCGTGTTGCTGCTGCTCTTCCCCTATTACATAGGCTGGATTTTGTAAGGAGTGCCGTATGCGCGCGATGATTTTTGGTCTACTTATGACAGTGTGGATGGCATGGGCGTCGGCCGCCACCCCACAGCAGGTCATCCTGCATGTGGAGAATCTGACGTGCCCAGCGTGCAGCATCACAATCGAAAAGGCGCTAGAGAAAGTGCCGGGGGTGACGGCTACACACGTAGATACACGTGCCGGCACGGTATCCGTTACCTATGATGCCAAACGCACAGATTCAGCAGCGATCGCAAAAGCCATCACTGACGCGGGCTTCCCCGCAACTGCAAAGACGGGACAGAAAAGTGGCTGACACACAACTAGCCAGCGAATTGACGTGCCCTGCTTGTGGACACCGAACCACAGAGACCATGCCCACGACCTCGTGCCAGTTCTTCTATGAGTGTCTGGAATGCAGCACTTTGATTCAGCCAAAATCAGGTGATTGCTGCGTGTTCTGTTCGTACGGCACAGTGCCTTGCCCTCCTATCCAACAGCAAAGTTCCTGCTGTGTTGGCGCAGGTTAGCTGGCCAGCGAAATGAGTTGGAGACAACTTGCGTTCGCGACTTTCGGTAGTTCCTGTTCAAGCGGCGACAGAGATTCGAATGCGAGCCGTGTATGCGCAGGATAAATATTTATCCAGATCAGCTTTATTGCGATCAACACAGAGAGATCCTGCGTCTAATCCTATAGCGGACGCAAAGGACTGCCGGGCGTTAGCGGGACCGCTCGGCGAGAAGCTGCTTCATTTTGGCGATCTCTTGTGTCTGCGAAGTGATGATGTCTTGGCAGAGCTTGACTAGCTCAGGATCCTTCAGGCGGTTTTCCTCGCACATCAGAATGGCGCCAGCATGATGAGGAATCATGGAGCGGATGAACTGCCGATCGGTCACCGCAGCCTGCGTGCGGATTCCCCACCAGCAGAACAGCATGAACGCCACGGTCACGCAGGCCAGGATCAGATTACGCCGACGATCAGGGTACATGTTGGACATGAGCCAAAGCTCAATCAACAGCATCGGCGCGACCATCAGCCCTGCCATGTAGAACTGATTGACGTTGTGATAGACGTTTGCCAACTGATCGACCATGGCATACATCAGTGCGTACATGGCTACGAACGACAAGACCATCATTAGCAGTAGGCGACCGTAGTGGCCTTGATGCGCCTGACCCGAACTTCCGTGCGGGGCGTTTTGCCCTGAATGCTGCGTGTGCGTGTTTTCATGCTTACCGTGCGAAGAAGACATGTCGATCTCCGTGGGAATGACAAAACATCGCCGAATCCCGGGGGCCAAGGACCCAGCCCCCGGGGAGATAGCAATTACATACCCTTGCCGGCAGCGAATTCCTGCGGGCTCAGCTTGCCGTCCTTGTTGGCATCAAGCATGCCGAAGTGCGGCGCAAGCTTGTGCTTGGCCAGTTCTTCCTTGGACAGCGCGCCATCCTTGTTGGTATCGAGCTTGGTGAAATCCGCATTGGCCGCGGCCGGCTTGTGCTGACCATGCTCCTGCTTCTTGTGATCCATCGGCTTGTGCTGACCGTGGTCGGTGGTGGGCGTAGTGGTCTGGCCGCCGGCGAAGGCCGCACCCGCGATCAGGAACAGGGCCATCATCGAGAGGGAGGTATAACGCTTCATTGCAGTACTCCTTGTGGGATATGAGCCATCAGTGACAGGAATGGCCGCGCGCAGGCTCATCGGCGCGGTCAGGGTGGGAGGTGGCAACAACGGTGGAGCCGGACAAACGCAAGGCATTGGTGACCACTGAAACCGAGCTCAGGCTCATGGCCAGGGCCGCCATCATCGGACTGAGCAAAACGCCGAAGCTGGGGTACAGCAGGCCGGCGGCGATAGGCACGCCGATGGCGTTGTAGACAAACGCGAAACCCAGGTTCTGCTTCATGTTGGCCACCGTCGAAGACGAGATGGCACGGGCTTGCACGATGCGCCTCAGATCACCCTTGACCAGGGTGAGCTGGGCGCTGGACATGGCCACATCCGTGCCCGTCCCCATCGCGATGCCCACATCGGCTGCCGCCAGGGCCGGCGCATCGTTGATGCCATCGCCGGCCATGGCCACACGACGCCCTTGGGCTTTGAGTTGCTGGACAAGTTCGGCCTTGTCCTGAGGTTTGACGCCGCCACGCACATCGTCGATGCCCAGCGTGCGCCCCACGGCCTCGGCCGTCGCCTGTGCGTCACCGGAGGCCATCACGACGTGCAGGCCATCGGCACGTAGCAGGTTCAAGGCAGGCAAGGTCGTGGCTTTGATGGGATCAGCCACCGCAATGGCGCCGGCCAAGCGCCGATTGACCGCCAAGAACATCACGCTAGCGCCTTCCTTGCGCAGACGCTCGGCGCTGCTCTGCAAGGGCGCAACATCAGCCCCTATCGATGCCATCAAGCTTTGGTTGCCAAGTACAACATCCTGATCAGCCACGCGTCCGCGGACACCTTGGCCAGTGAGCGAATCAAAATCCTGGGCGGCCGTCAGGCTCAAGCTACGTCGTTGGGCTTCAGCCACGATGGCCTCGGCCAAGGGGTGCTCACTGCCCTGCTCCAGGCTGCCGGCCAAACGAAGGATCTGATCGGCGTCGAAACCGGCGTAGGAGAGCGTGTCGCGAAAGGCTGGACGCCCCTCGGTCAAGGTACCGGTTTTGTCCACAATCAACGTGTCGATCAAACGTAGCTGTTCGATCGCCTGAGCATCGCGGAACAGGACCCCAACCTGTGCAGCGCGGCCGGTGGCGACCATGATCGACATGGGGGTAGCCAACCCCAGGGCACACGGGCACGCAATGATCAGGACCGATACGGCATTGAGGACGGCAAAGGTCCAGGACGGTTCGGGTCCAAACAGGCCCCATCCGAAGAACGTGAGCACCGCCGTGACCAGCACTGCCAGAACGAACCAGTACGCCACCTTGTCTGCCATACGCTGCATCGGCGCGCGAGAGCGCTGGGCTTGGGCCACCAACTGCACAATCTGCGCCAGTACCGTCCCGGATCCGACTTTGTCCGCCCGGATGACCAGGGCGCCCGTCCCGTTAAGCGTGGCGCCTATGACGTGATCACCGACAGTCTTCTCCACCGGAATGGGTTCACCGGTCAGCATCGACTCATCGACACTGGTGCGACCTTCGATGACTTCCCCATCGACCGGCACCTTCTCGCCCGGTCGTACGCGAAGTAGATCACCCACGTGCACGTGATCCAGCGCAACGTCCTCTTCGCCACCATCGGGTTTGACGCGGCGAGCCGTCTTGGGCGCCAACCCCAGCAGGGACTTGATAGCCGCCGAGGTTTTGGAACGCGCCCGCAGTTCCAGCAGCTGGCCAAGCAGCGTGAGCGAGACGATGACCGCTGCCGCCTCGAAGTAGACCCCTACCCGTCCATGTTCGCGGAAAGAGTCCGGAAACAGGCCGGGCGCCACGGTGGCCACCACGCTGTAGCCAAACGCAGCGGCCACGCCGATGCCGATCAGCGTCCACATGTTGGGGCTGCGATTGCTGATGGACTGTAGGCAGCGCTCAAAGAAAGGCCACCCCGCCCAGAGCACCACCGGGGCGCTCAGCACGAGCTCAATCCAGGTGCGCGCCTGCGTGGACAAGCCGGGTAGACGATGTCCCAGCATGGCCAGGACCAGGACGATCAACGTCAAAGGCAGCGTCCACCAGAAGCGTCGGGTGAAATCGCGTAACTCCGGATTGTCGTCCTCCTCCAGCGACGGCATCTCCGGCTCCAGCGCCATGCCGCAGATCGGACAGGTGCCGGGACCGGGCTGACGAATCTGCGGATGCATCGGGCAGGTATAGACCGTGGCGTGGGTATCGCTGGGCAGGGCCACCGCTACTGGGGCGGTCACTTCGACTTGCTGGGGAGCATCGTCCGTATAGCGGACGGGATTGGTGATGAACCGCTCTCGGCATTTGGCTGAGCAGAAGTGATACTTCGTTCCGCCATGCAGGGCGTGGTACGGCGTTCTAGCCGCCGAGACCTGCATGCCGCATACCGGATCGCGCACCGAGTCTGGACCATCGCTGGCACCCTGTGGCATCGCCTTGCCTGCTTCATCGTGGGAATGAGGGGACATGGATCACTCTGGGCTGGAAGAAGGGATCGCGAGCAAACTTGTCAGCTGCGTTGACCGTGCAGGACGTAAGGCTGGGTGGTGCCATCGGGCAGTACGAATTCCACCGTGTAGGGTTGAACACGTCCGTCGGGCATCTCCATACCAGGAGAACCGGCGGGCATGCCCGGTAGCACTAATCCACGGCCTACCGGGCGCTCACGCAGCAGGCGCAGGATGTCCTGTACCGGCACATGACCTTCGACGATGTAGCCATCGATCTCGGCGGTATGGCACGAGCCGCGTCCATAGGGAACGCCCAAGCGCGCCTTGATCGGGTTGAGGTCTTCGCTGTTGTGCACCTCAACCGTAAAACCTGCTTTCTCCAGATGCTCCACCCACAGTTGGCAGCAACCGCAGGTCGCACTCTTATGTACTTTGACCAACGGCAACGGACGCTGCGGTTGGGCGACCTGCTGCGCATCCGCCGATGTCGGAGATTGGGCGACCGATGCCGCCTCTGTACTGACAGCCGATTCGGGGCGCGCGCATGCGGTCAGCGACAAGGCCGTGGTCAGCAGAAAGAGACAGCTGCGTGAAGTATTCATCATGCGTCCTCAAGAGATGCCCGAGCGCCGAGGCGCTCGGGCGTGGAGCCGGGGCAGCTCCATGAAGGGATCAATGCTGGTGGTCGTGGCCGTCATCGGCCTTGGGAGCTGGCTCGGCTGAGTTGGCTGGCATGGAGGAGTGCTGATCGTGCTCACCTTCGGATTTGGCCTGCGCGGGTTGCTTGGCTGGCTCGGCCGCATGCACGTGCGTCTTGCCGTCGGCATGCACGTGCGTGGTGCCTTCCTTAGCTCTGCTCATGTCCATGTCCATGCCACCGGTTTGATGACCTTGGCCATGGCCATCACCCATCTCTGCTCCATCACCGCTGCCATGGTGGTCTGCACCCGCTTCCTCCCCATGCGAGTGCCCGCCGGTCTCACCACCGCCGTGTGAATGACCATCACTGCTGGCCACCAACGCCTGGTAGCCGGCCTTGTCCAGCGTGGGCAGCTTCTGCAGGAAGGCCGACATGTTCCAGATGAACTCATCGTCCATGCTGCCGCCCCACGCGGGCATGCCACTGGCCTTGATGCCGTGCTTGATTACCCAGAACGCCTCAGCTGGAGCCACCGGTTGTTTGCTTAGGTTCGGTGGCGCGGGGTACAGGCCCTTGCTCATCTCGGTGGCCGCCGCGTCTGGCGAAAGATGGCAGGTCACGCACATCGCGTTGTAGTTGCCCGCACCCTGGCGGATACGCTCAGGATCATCCAGGTTCGTGGGTACCTGAAGCTTGGCGGCACGCACCTCAATGGAACGCTCGCGCGCCGTTTCAAGTAGCGCATACACCGGGCGACTATGCGGATCATCGGCGGCCACGTTGTACACGCCTAGAGAGACCGTGGCGGTTGCGACCACCGCAACCAATGCCACGCCGGCACCTAGCCATACCCACATCTTCTTGTTGGATTTCATTGTCAGTTCCCCTTAGAACCAGGTACGAAGGCCGATGACCAAGCGCGTGTCTTCAAAGGACTCGCCATGCTCGCGTCGCATGTCTGCGGTATTGCCAAACGCGCGCTCGTACACCACGCCGATGTAGGGAGCGAACTTTCGGGTGAACTCATAACGAAGTCGTAGTCCCGCCTCAGCGGTACTCAGACCCGAACCTATCCCGCGCAATGGGTCGTTCTTGCCATAGGCGGTGACTTCCACCAGCGGCTGCAAGATCAGCCGGTTGGTCAGCAGCAATTCGTACTCGGCCTCGACATTGGCGGCAGTCTGGCCCCCTTCACCGAGATAGGCTGTGGCGGACACTTCGAACTTCATGGGTGCCAAGCCCTGTACGCCGATAGCGGCGAAGTTCTGCGAAGCGCCCGGCTTGAAGTCATGGCGCACACCGGCCACCACATCCCACCACGTGGAAATACTGCGGCCGTAAAGCACTTCCAGATCAGCCGACTCGGTCTGACCATCCGTGCGCTCGCCTTCACTGCGGAGCCAGACGCGATTGAGATCCGTACCGATCCAGCCCTGACCCTCCCAGCCCAGCCCGGTCCCCGGATCGGCGTCCCAGGCTTCCAGGCGATTGAGCAGTACATAGCTCTTGATCGAATTGTCATGTACCGGATGCGCGTGTGCGGGCGCGATGGCCGCCTTACGATCAGCCTCGGTCACCGCAGGAATCGGGGTGCGCGGCTGCGTTGGTGCTACAGGCCCATGCCCCATCTGACTGTGGTCCATGCCCTCTTTCGATTGCATGCCCGCTTCTGGCGTCGCGGCCGCGGGCGAACCGTGGCCCATCTTGGAATGGTCCATCCCCTGCATCGCAGGTGTGGCCGCACCAGAGGTGTCGGCTGCAGCGGGCTGTGCCATCTGACTGTGATCCATGCCCTGCATCGACTGCGTCGGCGCTTTGGGCTTTGCAGGCGTGCTCGGAGGCGAGCCGTGCCCCATCTTCGAGTGGTCCATCCCCTGCATCGCGGGCGCGGCCGTGCCGGCTGTGTCGGCTGCAGCGGGCTTTGCCATCTGGCTGTGATCCATGCCCTGCATCGACTGCGTCTGCGCTTTGGGCGCTGCAGGTGTGCTCGCGGGCGAGCCGTGCCCCATCTGCGAGTGATCCATGCCCTGCATGGCGGGCTCGGACACTTCAGCAGACGGCGCGGCGTGGCCCATCGCCGCATGATCGATCATCGCTTCGCTCGTCTTGGCCGGTGTTGCAGGCTTTTTGGCTAGCGCAGGTTTTGATGTCGGCGCCTGATGTGCAGAGTGATCCTGAGTCTGGGTCTGCGCGCCCTGCTCCATCGGCATGGAGCCGTGCTGCATGGATTGAGCGCTGGCCGCATTGGCCAGGGCCAGCGAGATAGCCAGCGTCAGCGCAGTCAGAGCGGTATCGCGTTTATTGATGTTCATTCGTCGACCCTCACCGTGCGCATCATTCCGGCTTCCATGTGATAAAGCAGGTGGCAATGAAACGCCCAGCTGCCCAACGCATCGGCACGCACGCGATACGTGCGTCGGCTACCCGGCGGCATATCCACCGTGTGCTTGCGCACCATGAAGTTGCCGTTGTCGTCCTCTACGTCACTCCACATGCCGTGCAAATGTATGGGATGGGTCATCATCGTGTCGTTGACCAATACGATGCGCATGCGCTCGCCGTAGTTCAGCCGCAGCGGCTCAACATCGGAAAACTTCTGACCGTTGAAACCCCAGGAGAACTTCTCCATGTGTCCGGTCAGATGCAGCTCGATCTCGCGACCGGGGTCGCGTCCGTCAGGGTCTTCAAAGGTGCTCTTGAGCATGGAATACGTCAGTACATGACGGCCGTTATCGCGCAGGCCATTGCCCGGATCATCCAAGCGCGAACTCACGCTCATGGCCTGGTTGTCCAGCAGGGGATTGTTGGTCTCGCTGGCAGGGTGTGATTGCATGCCCCCGTGCTGCATGCCGGCCATGGCACCATCGCCGGCGGCGGGCATCGCATGGCCTGCATGGGCCGAGGTCGCGTTACCGCTTGCAGGTGGGGTCATGCCGGGCATGCCCATGGCCGCACCACAGCCGCCTTCCATGCCCTTGCTACCGCCAGACATATCCATCGATCCATGATCCATGCCCATGTCTGCCATCGTCAGCAGCGGCCGGGGATCCACAGACGGAACGGGCGCGCGTAAACCTTCGCGCACGGCGAGCGTGCCGCTGACGTAGCCGGTGCGACCGGAATCTTGGGCAAAGATGGTGAATGCGTCCTGCCCGGAGGGCTCCACGATCACATCAAAGGTTTCTGCTACTGCGATGCGGAACTCGTCAACGGAAACCGGATGGACATACAAGCCATCTGCCGCCACCACGGTCATCTTCAGCCCCGGAATACGCACATCGAAGTACGTCATGGCAGAGCCATTGATGAAACGCAGGCGCACCTTCTCGCCACTGCGGAACAAACCGGTCCAGTTGCCCAGAGAGGTCGTGCCGTTCATCAGGTAGGTGTAGGTGTTGGCGTTGACGTCGGACAGATCCGTGGGCGTCATCCGCATCACGCCCCACATCTTGCGATCTTCCAACGTGGCCGACAGACCGTTGCGTTTCACATCGCGTGCAAAATCGCCGACCGTGCGCTTGTAGTAGTTGTCATGGCCCGGCATCTTCTTCAAACGATCGAACAGGGCCGTCGGGTCTAGGTCTGTCCAATCGCTCAGCATCACGACGTAGTCGCGATCAAAGCTGAAAGGCTCTGGCTCCAGTGGATCGATCACGATCGGTCCATACAGCCCAGCCTGTTCCTGGAACCCTGAGTGGCTGTGGTACCAGTAGGTGCCGCCCTGATGCAGGGTGAACCGGTAGTGGTAGGTCTCACCACGTCCGATGCCGTCAAAGCTCAGGCCTGGCACGCCGTCCATGTTGGCCGGCAAAATGATGCCGTGCCAATGTATGGAAGTGTCCGTGCCATGGAGGGAGTCGGCTGGCAATGCATTGGAGACACGCAGGTTGACCGTGGTGCCTTCCCGCCACCGCAGCAACGGCGCCGGAACGGACCCGTTAACCGTGATCGCGGTGCGGGTCTTGCCGGTGAAGTTCATCGGCGTCTCGCCGATGGTCAGGTCAAACTCGGTGCCCGACAGTACGTTGGGTTGTCCCGGGCCCTTGAGCGCCCAACTGGCTTTGGGCCAGAAGCCCAATCCTGCGACTGCGCCTCCCAAGGCCAAGCCCTGGACAAATCGCCGCCGCGAAGGCAGCAGCGGTCCACCGTGTGGACCACGAAAATCATCATGCGACATGAAAATGCTCCAAGCGTCGTGTTGCCACCGGCGGGCGGTGGTACAGAGCGGGCGGCTGGCCTAAACAGGCATGCAAGCCACACCAGCGGCGCCATTGCGGCGCCTAGGGACGCTTAGCCGATCGGTGGTCGGATCAGATGAGGCAAGGCAGGTGCCGCATGCCCTAGGGGCAGCGGCATGACATCCAGGCCCAAGGCCATTTGCACCGAAACATGCAGGCGCGCAGGAAGTGCGCTCGCGCACGCGTGTACGCAAGCGCACCGGCACGCAGAAGACTTGCAACAGTCGGGACCGGCATGGTCGCCATGCCCAGTGCCAGCCTTTTCAATTGAGGTGGCATCGGGATGATGCTCAGCACTGTGATGGGCGACGCAGTCTTCATCGCCCTGCGCCGCGGCAGCCACTTCGCTGGCCTGCTCTTCCATGACCGGGTTCATACTGACCGACGCAAACGCCGACCACGCGCCGTTAAGCACGAGCATGGCGATCAGGAGCAGTCGCAGTAGAAGTGAGGAGGCTGACACGGGCGACATGGTAAATCACTTTAGACAAGGCGCGCGTGTATCGGTCGTGAACAAAATCTCAAGCAGGACTGAGATGCCGCGACTTGTCAGTCGCACTAGCCACGGCCACTGCAGCTCCCGCCAGTCGCACCCGAAAGGAGGGTTGAGGCGAAGAGTGGCCCATAGGGCGAGCGCTTGTTCGGTTTACTTCTCGGGTGTGGCCTCGATCAGCTTCACCAACTCGCGCTTCTGCTGCTTGCTTAGCGAGCCCCAGCGCAGGAGCAGCTTGGCCAGCAGATCATCGTCGGTGTAGAGGAAGGCGGCGGGGATACCCAACGCTTGGGCCAACCGCTCAGCGGTCTCCAGCTTCGGCTCGTGCTTGCCACGCTCGTACTGGTTGATTCGGGGGCTGGCCACGTGAGGATCCAGACCGGCCCGGATGCCCAACTCCTTCTGCGACAAACCCGTGTGCAGGCGGGCTTGTTTGAGGCGTCGAGCGAAGGTCGGTGTTGAGTCGACGGACAAAGTCACGCGCGCACCCCATGGAGACCCCATAAGGATGGCGGATGTACCCTGCCTTGCATACTAAGATATTCTTAGCTTTGAGGCAACCGGCGACACCGGTAGCGCCGCCACCGTCAGGAGCCACGCCGCTCCCTCATCCCCGGAAACCGCATGCCCGGAACCTCGTCAATGACGCCATCTGGGGTCGCCAGCATCGAGGAGTTGGGCCTTCGTGGCACCCTTTTCCTGGCCGCACTGTTGGCCGCGCAGCTACGACGCATACCGGTGGCGCCCACACGCCGCTCCACCTTGCTAGTGCTGGACGCGCTGCGAGACTTGGCCTTGATCCAAGTTCCCTGGCCAGCGGATCGATGGCAAATCCGCCCCGATGCCGAGGTCACGCCCATCGAAGATCTGCAATGGGCTTTCGCCTGGTCTACCCACGAGCGCAGGCACCTGCTCCCTGTGCTGGAAGACCAACTCGGCGATATGGCGAACGATGTGGACTTGGCGGACGCGAAACTGGAGCTGTGGGACGAACTTGCACTCTGGGAGACCGAGCAGTTTCTGGAGCAGCAATTGCTCAGACATCACTTCGACCCCAGCTGGGCACGCGATGTGGGGTTCGTCTTTCAATCCGGGCCGCCGGGCTTGCCGATCGCGCGGTGGCGTTACTGCTGCTGGGCGGCGGTACGCCAAGGTGCCTCGGTGGCGATGCGTCTTGGCGTGCACGACAGCGCCCATGTGCGGGAAGCCATCTTTCAGGAGGTCCAGAAGCGCCTGCGCTACCTGATGACCAGTTCGTCCGAGCAAGGCATGTTCAAGCCCTATCATTTGGCACCGGAGTCGTCAGTAGCCAAACTGTTTGTAGATTGGGTCGTCCCTATGGAGTGGGCGTACTGGACAGGTGAGCGTCACCCTAGCCGCTAACAGGCAAACGAGCAGCCTCGTTAGTCGGCTTCCCCACCCTGCGTAGCGCCGCGCCGGGTTTTCTTCACCGCATTTTGTGCCGGCGTCAGTTGATTCAGGAGGGGCTCTAGCGCTCCAAGACGTGCATTGGCACGCAACGCATCAGCTTCAGCGCTCTCACGGCGCTCACGCTCCCGCGTAAGGGTGTCTTGGACTTGAGTTAGCTCGTTGCGCATGGCATCCAAGGCCTTGGCATCAGTCTTCCAGCGCTCCTGCAATGCCAAATGGTCTGTCGCAGTCTGGCGCAACGCCACGACCTCGCTGTGTTGGCCTTCGTGGGCCTGTCGCAACTGGGCAAGCTCCCGCTCAATCCGCCCGTGGCGCTCCAGCCATTGACCATTGTCGCGGTTCAGCACCAACAGTTCCTGATTCTTCGCGCCCAAGGCTTCATTGGCCTGACGCAAGGCTACTTGCAGCTCTTGGACCTGATGCTCGTGGCGGCGCAGCTCTTGCTCGCGCTGCTCTTTGGTTGAAGTGCGGTAGTGCTCGAGCGCTTCCCTGGCATGGGCATGCTTGTCCTCTAGAGAACGCGTATGCGCCTCGTGATCAGCCAGCCGCACCGTCATGCCGGCGATGCGCTCGTTCAACTGGGCGATCTCCGCGATCCTGTCACCTAGATTCTGTTGAAGGAGGGCGTGAGCAGCTTGCTCTTGGTGCAGGCTTGCTTCGGTGCGCTGCAGCTGACTGCTCAAGGCGGCTGCCTCCTCTTGGGCACCGGAAAGCGCTTGTTGCTGACGCTGAAGTTCGGCCCCATGGCGCTCTCGCTCCCGGGTGAGGATCGCCTCCGCTTCCTCCTGAAGTCGCGTCGCCAGGCGCGCGACCAAGTCCTGCAAGGCCTCACTCACGGCCACCGCGCGTGCCGGACCGCCGCCCTCCTCTTCTTCCAGTTCACGCAAGTAGCGGTGAATCGTGGTCTTGGAGCCCGTGTTGCCCAAGGCCACTCGCACCGCGTCGACCGAGGGCTTCTTGCCTTGAGCAATCAGCGCGTCGCGCGCCTTCTGGACGTCACTCTTGTAGAGCCCTGCGCGCGCCATCGTGCCACCCCCTCTTTATTTCGTAATGTATTACATACCATGTAATTACGTACTAGTAAAGCAAACAGAAAGCCGCTCGTCGGGGCAAATCTTTATGCGGGATAATGTTGAATTATCCCGCGTGATCGGCCGCCAGCCGCCTCCGGGGTGTCTCACCCGTACGAAATCCGCCCCACTGGCCCGGTTTAGTATGAACGCCATGCCGGCGTGTCCGGATGGCTCCGGGCGCCGTGCTCGCGCTGCAGTCGTACAGGGATGAACCATGCCGATCGAACGAGTCGTCATCGAGAACTTCAAGGCGTTTGGCCACCTGGATTTGCCGCTCAACCCCCACATGAACCTGATCGTGGGCAACAACGAGGTCGGCAAGTCCACGCTATTGGAAGCTATTCATGCTGTCGTGACCGGCCAATTGCACGGACGAGGCATCGCCTACGAAATCACCCCCTACCTGTTCCACCAACCGGCTGTCGACGAGTATCTGGCACGTCTGCGGGATGGACAGCCTGGTTCGCCTCCGCGGATCGTGATCGAGGCTTACCTCGGACGGGATGCCACCCTGGCTTCATTGCGGGGTACCAACAACTCCCTCGGCGCTGACATGGCCGGCATTCGGCTGCTGATCGAACTCAACGAAGACTATCGCCCCGAGTTCGATGCCTATTTGCGCGAGCACCAGGGGGGCAGCTTGCCGGTGGAGTACTACACCGTCCGCTGGTATTCCTTCGCCAACAATGGCGTCACCGCCCGCAGCATCCCATTCGACTCCACGATAATCGATACCACCAGTGCCAAGACCTTTTCAGGCACGGATCGCTACATCGGCAGCATCATCGACCAGGTGCTTTCTCCGGCTCAGCGCGTGGCCTTGTCGCTGAGTTATCGCCGCATGCGGCAGAGCTTTTCCCAGGAAACGGACGTGGCGGCCATCAACACGTTCCTGGCCGAAAATGCGGGCGATGTCAGCAATAAGACGCTGACCGTGGGTGTGGACACCTCGGCGCGGTCGACGTGGGAGGCCAGTCTGTCTCCCTACCTGGACGATCTTCCTTTCACCCACGCCGGCAAAGGCGAACAGAGTGCGGTCAAAATGAAACTGGCCATGCGCGCGGCCGGTGCTGCGCACGTGCTGCTGGTAGAAGAGCCCGAGAATCATCTGTCCTTCTCCAGTATGACCCAACTGATCGACAAGATCGCAGCTCTGTCCACCGCCCAGCAAGTCATCATTGCAACGCATAGCAGCTTCGTGTTGAACAAGCTCGGCGTGGACAACGTGATCCTCTTCAGTGCACGCGGACACATAAAACTGGACCAACTGCCGACCGATACGCACGACTACTTCATGAAGCTGCCGGGTCATGACACCCTGCGGTTGATCCTGGCCAAGCAGGCGATCCTTGTCGAGGGCCCCTCGGACGAGTTGATCGTCCAGCGAGCCTTCAAGGATCACCACGGCGTGTCGCCGTTGGCCCGTGGCGTGGACGTGATCTCGGTCAACTCCCTGGCCTTCAAGCGATTTCTGCAGATCGCCCAACGCCTGGATATCCCAACCGCTGTCGTTACCGACAACGACGGCGACGTAGCCCTGCTGCAGGAACGCTACGCTGATTTCCTGAACTACATCTACTATGACTCCGATGAGGACGCACCCTCGCTGGAGCAACAATTGATCAAGGCAAATACGCTGGCGCAATTGAATCTGGTGTTGGATAAAACGTTCGCCGATGAGGCGGCGCTGTTGAAGTTCATGAAGGGCAACAAGACCGATACAGCGTTGGCCATCTTCAATAGTCCCCACTCGATCGTGTTTCCGGACTATGTCCAGCGTGCCATCGCCTAATCAGGTACTGCTCTCGGCGGCCGGTTCGGGCAAGACGACGATGTTGGTGCGCCAGTCCCTGGCGCGCCCGCAACGCCGGATCGCCATCCTGACCTACACGCTTGAGAACCTGGAAGAGATCAGGCGCGCGTTTGAACGGCAGGCTGGCGCCGTGCCGGCGCACGTGTCGCTCTACAGTTGGTACAGCTTTCTGCTGCGCGAGTGCATTCGGCCCTATCAGGCGGCGCTGTGTGCCCAGCCCCGCGTGGAGTCCATCCTCTTCGTTGAGGGCAGGACCAACAATCGTGCTCCCCGTAGTCAGGTGGCTCGTCACTATCTGGCCGGCGATCGAATATATTCCGATCGCGCCGCTGACTTTGCCGTGCGCTGCGATGAGCTTACCCAAGGCCGTGTCATCGAGCGTTTGGCGGCCATGTACGACGAGCTCTACATCGATGAGGTCCAGGACTTGGCCGGCTACGACCTGGACCTGGTCGAGCGCCTGCTCTCCAGCGGCATCGAGATCACGCTGGTGGGTGATACCCGCCAGGCGACCTACGCCACCAACCATTCTCCGCGTCACCAGCAATACCGTGGTGTGGCCATGATGGGGCTTTTCCAAGCCTGGCAGGCGCGGAACTTGTGTCAGATCCAGCATCGGGTGATCAGCCACCGCTGTGCGCAGTCGCTGTGTGATCTGGCCGATGCGCTGTATCCGCAGATGCCGCGCACCGAGTCAGGAAATAGCGAGCTGACCGGGCATGAGGGCATTTATGTGGTGGCACCCACTCTGGTGCAAGAATATGTACTGCAGTTCGCGCCCACCGTCCTGCGTTACGACCGGCGGGAAGCCTGCGATGGCTATCCTGCGGTCAACTTTGGACAAGCCAAGGGACGGACATACTCCCGCGTGCTGATCTATCCCAATGGCCCCCTGGCCCAGTTCCTGCGCACCGCTGACGCCTCCCGTATCACCTCACCGGCGAAGTACTACGTGGCGTTCACGCGGGCCCGGCAAAGCGTGGCCTTTGTCCTGGCAGGCGCCTGCGCCTGGCCAGGGCACCAAGTCTATGAGTCCCGAGACTAGTCGGGTGCTGCTCCCACGCTGCCGGCGCGCCCGGTGGGCTGCACAAGGCGTTGGTGTTCGGCCTGGCCTTTGGCCTGCTGGCGCTCTCTGGCGCACTGCTATGGCGAGCACGCGCTCCTCCGTGCCCAGCCGACCCCAGGCTGGCCGCCACCTGCACGCGATTGCGACGGATCAGCGTTTGGGTTGTGGGGCGTAGCAGCGCTCAGCACGACCTTGGGAACGGTGTTTGCCTTCGGTTGGATTGGTTGAGGGTTCGGAGGGCGGCAATGCCGCCCTCCGCTTTACCTCTTTTCGATAGGCCCACGGGTCGGTTGCGCCGGTGCCGGCCCGGGATCGTTGAATGTCAGGTGTAGTTCTGTTACGCCGAACTGAGTGGCGAGAATCTGGCCCACGACGGCCTGCACTGTGGCCAGGTCCACCGCCGATGAGGCCACTGTCACCGTGGCCTGAATGCCCAGCCCGGATGCGGCAGGCATCCACCGCAGATCGTCGACCGCCTTCACCCCGGGATCGGCGAACATCGCCGCACGCACAATTTCCAGGTCAGGCTTGGGCATGATGCTGCCTCATGCGAGCGCCGTGGTCGGGAGAACGGGCCGGTCGCGCTCTCGGTGTAACCACCGGTACAGCACGGGCAATACAAACAGGGTCAAGGCGGTCGAGGACAAGATGCCACCGATCACCACGGTCGCCAGGGGCCGCTGGACTTCCGAACCCGCACCGACATTGAGAGCCATCGGCAAGAAGCCCAAAGAAGCCACCAGCGCGGTCATCAGCACCGGACGCAGCCTGCCGAGCGCACCATCGCGCACGGCCTCATCCAGCGGATCGCCTTGTTCGCGCAGGCGTCGGATGAAGGCAATCATGACCAAGCCGTTCAACACCGCCACGCCCGATAGGGCGATGAAGCCCACGCCGGCGGAGATGGACAACGGAATTCCGCGCAGCGCCAGCGCGATGACGCCGCCGGTCAGCGCCAGCGGTACCCCGCTGAACACGATCGCAGCGTCCTTTGCCGACCCAAAGGCCATGAACAGCAGAGCAAATATGAGAGCCAAGGTGACCGGAACGACTACGGAAAGGCGCTGGCTGGCGGAGATCAATTGCTCGAACGTGCCTCCATAGGCCACCCAGTAGCCTTCCGGCATCTTCACTTCCTCGCCGATTTTGGTGCGCAAATCTCCCACGAAACTTCCCAGATCGCGTTCGCGCACATTGGCCGTGATGACCACGCGTCGCTTGCCGTTCTCGCGGTTCACCTGGTTCGGTCCACGCTCGACTTGGATGGTAGCGACCTCACGTAACGGCACGGTCCGAGGGCTACCGCCACGCCATGTCGCCTCACGGCTGGACTCATCGGGACTATTGTCCTCGGGCAACGGAATCGGCAGGTCTGCCAGCACCGCCGGATCTGAGCGCAATGTTTCGGGTAGCCGGACCACGAGAGCGAAGCGACGATCGCCTTCAATGAACTGGCCCGCTACCTGACCACCGATAGCGGTGGCCACCGTCTCCTGCACATCTCCTGGATTCAATCCATACCGTGCCAGCGCTACCGGGTCTGGGGTTACCGTGAGCAACGGCAGTCCGCTCACTTGCTCAGACTTCACGTCCTCAGCACCAGGCACTTCACGCATTGCCCGCTCGATGCGGCCAGCAAGTCGTGCGAGCTGATCCAGATCATCGCCATAGACCTTGATCGCCACGTCCGAGCGGACGCCGGAGATCAGTTCGTTCGTGCGCATCTGGATGGGCTGGGTGAACTCATAGTTGCTACCGGGGATTTTCTTGGCGGCTTGCTCCAGTTCTTCGATCAACTCTGCCTTGGGCTTGCGGGGATCTGGCCACTGATCCCGCGGCTTGAGCATGAGGAACGTGTCGGCCATCGAGGGGGGCATCGGATCGGTGGCTACCTCGGCGGTACCGATCTTGGAGAAAATGTTGGCCACCTCGGGAAACTGCGCCAATCGCTTCTCCAATGTTTCCTGCATCGCCACCGATTGCTCCAGACTCGTGCCTGGAATCCGCATCGGCTGCAGCGTGATGTCGCCCTCATCCAGGCTGGGCACGAACTCCGATCCCAGCCGCGTGGCCAGGATGCCGCACGCGACCACCAGTACCGTGGCGCCGCCCAGTACGGCCAATCGACGGCGTAGCGCCCAATCCAGCAGCGGCGTGTAGCGAGCTCGTGACCAGCGCATCAGTCGGTTATCGTGCTCGGCCACGCGTCCACGCAGGAAGGTTGCAATGGCCGCTGGCACGAACGTCAGCGACAGCATCATCGCGCCGGTCAGCGCCAGGACGACGGTAATGGCCATGGGGTGGAACATCTTCCCCTCGACGCCGGAGAGGGCAAAGATCGGCAGATAGACGGCCGCGATAATGCCCAGGCCGAACAGGCTCGGTCGAATGACTTCCGCCGTTGCCGAAGCCGTCAGGTCATATCGCTCTTGATCGTTGAGTTGCCTGCCCAGCGCATTCTGCGCCTCGCCGAAACGACGCAGGCAGTTCTCGATGATGATGACCGCACCATCCACGATAAGCCCGAAGTCCAACGCGCCCAGGCTCATCAGATTGCCCGATACGTTGCCTCGCACCATGCCGATGATGGTGAACAGCATGGCCAGCGGGATCACAGCTGCGGTGATCAACGACGCCCGGACATTGCCCAGTAACAGGAACAACACCACCACCACCAGAAGCGCGCCTTCGATCAGGTTCTTGGCAACGGTCCCTATGGTGCGATCTACCAACGCCGTGCGGTCATACACCGCCTTGGCGTGCACACCTTCGGGCAGACTGGCGTTGGCAGCCTCCAGCTTGGCCACAGCGGCCCGAGAAACGTCGCGACTGTTGGCGCCAAACAGCATAAAGGCCGTACCGACGACCACCTCATGCCCGTTCTGCGTGGCCGCGCCGGTGCGCAGCTCCTTGCCTTCGCCAACGGTGGCGACATCGCGCACGCGGATCGGGACGCCATCACGACGATCCAGCACGATGCTGCCGACCGCGTCCACATCCCGTAGCTGGCCCGGTACGCGCACCAGGAACTGCTGCCCGTTGCGCTCGATGTAGCCGGCTCCCACGTTCTGGTTGTTGCGCATCACCGCGCCAACAACGTCTTGGAGCGTGAATCCCAGGGCTACCAGTTGCGCTGGATCGGGAGTGATGTGGATCTGCCGTTCAAAGCCACCGATGGTGTTGACCTCGGTCACCCCAGGCGTGGTGCGCAGTTGCGGGCGGATCACCCAATCCTGCAGCGTCCGCAGGTCCGTGGCCGTGTACGGGGAGCCATCGGGCTTGCGGGCATCGGGCTCGGCTTCCACCGTGTACATGAAGATCTCACCTAGACCGGTAGAGATCGGCCCCATCTCAGGATCTAGCCCCTCAGGAAGCTGAGACGTGATTTGCTGCAGGCGCTCGGCGACCTGCTGGCGCGCGAAGTACAGGTCCGTCCCATCCTTGAAGACGACCGTCACCTGCGATAACCCATAGCGAGACAACGAGCGGCTGTAGTCCAACTGGGGCAAGCCGGCCATCGCCGTTTCAATGGGGAATGTCACCCGTTGCTCGGCTTCCAGCGGCGAGTAACCTGGCGCCTGGGTGTTGATCTGGACCTGGACGTTGGTGATGTCGGGCGTGGCGTCAATGGACAGCTGACGATAGCTCCACACGCCGAGCGCAATAAGCGCTGCGGTCAGTACCAGCATCAGCCAGCGATGGCGAATGGAAAAATGGATGAGGCGTTCGAGCATGGCGGGCCTCACTCTTCTTCTTCGACGGTGGACTTCTCGATGTCGGCCTTGACCAGGAAGCTCTGGGCCACCACCACCTGCTCACCGGCCTTCAGGCCTTCTAAGACTTCCACCCGTTCGGCGTCGCGTCGGCCTAGCTTCACCGGGCGCGTGTGATAGACCTCGCCCTGTTGCACGTACACCACGTCCCGATCTTCGGCGGTCTGCAGCGCGGTCACGGGGACTACCAGATCCGCTTCTGCGCGATCAACGGTAATGCGTGCTTTAACGGCGGAACCTGGCCGCCAGCGTCCATCGGCATTGCGCAAGCTCGCGCGTGCGATCGTGCTTTGGCTGGCCGTGGCGGTGCCGGGCAGCACGCGTTCCAAGGTCGTCTGCTCGGAAACGCTATCACTCAATCGGCTCACGGTCACCGGCACACCAGCTTCGATGTGCCCGGCGTCCCGTCCGAAGATATGCAGATCTACCCACAAGGTGGACAGATCTGCGATCTCGAACAAGGGCGCGCCTTCGGCGGCAGACGTGCCGACCGAGGCGGTCCGCGCCATCACCACGCCGCTTATGGGGGCGGTAACGGAATAGGTCGTCAGGCTCAAGTTGCTCTCCACCGTCGCGAGCACCTGTCCTGCCTTGACCTGGTCGCCCACGCCTACGCGAACGGCACGCACAGGACCGGGGAAACGTGCAGTCACCAGGGCGATGCGACCTTCGACCGGCGTAAGCAGCCCTTGGACTTCCTGCTCATCGGCGATCTGGCCAGGACCCACGCGGGCGGCGCGGATGCCGGCGGACTGTGCCGTTTGGGCCTCGATCGTGGTCTGTTGGGGCAGTTCTTCGTGCTCGCCTTGTTCTTCGGCCTCATGGCCTTCTTCGGCCTCGCCACGGGCATTGGGTGCCGGGCCACTACAAGCCGTCAGGGCCAATGTCAGGGCCAGCGCGATCCAGGGGAAACGGCTCATGGGGTCAACTCTCCGGAGGTGGCGGCAGCGGCAGAGGCAACCATGGCCTGGCCGGTGAGCCGTTGGATTTCGATGAGGGCACGTTGCGCATCGAGCGCGACGTCCAGTTGTTGCTGCAGAGCTGCGGTCCTTTCGGACTGCAGCTGCGCCCATTCCAGATAGCTGATGGCTCCAGCGCGATATGCACGCTCGGCCGCTTGCTCAGCCTTGGTCAGCTTGGGCAGCACATCGTCTTGAAGACGGGCCACTTCGTCACGGGCGACGGTGTAACGGCCGTGGGCTTCGACCAGGGTGGAATACAACGCCATTCCCTGCGCCTCACGTTCGATCGAAAGCACTTCCAACTCCGCCTCAGCGGCACGAATCTCTGGTTGCGCCCGGCTTCGAGCACCCAAAGGCAGCGAGATGCCCCCCACGAGCGCGGTGTCGCTTGTGTCCTGCATCCGACGCACGCCGACTTGCCAAGCCAGATCCGACGTGCCTGCTGTGCGAGCCAGATTCAAACGTGCTTCGGCAATGCGCCGCTCGTCGACAAACTGGGCCAGCTCGGGAGAACGCTGCAGTTCTGAGGAAAGGGTTTCCAGAGAACCGATCGCCGGTAGTGCGAGCGGGTTGCCAGCGACCGGCGCCGACACGGGTTCACGCTCCCCCCAGAGGGCGGCCAGATGCTGGCGTGCAGCGCTGGCTTGCTGGGAGGCCCTTGCTTGGGCCAGCTCGGCTCTTGCCAAGGCAGCCTGTGCAGTCAACAGCACCGACTCGGGTGAGGCGCCGGCCTGCACACGTTGACGAGCAGCGGCCACGGTACGCTGGCGCTGTTGGATATCGACTTGGGCAATCTTGGCGGCCTTGTCCGCTGCAACCAATGCCAGATAGCGCCGCGCCGTTTCAGCCAACAGATCCAGCCGACGAGCTTCCCGCTGAACAGCCAGCGCATCGATGCGGCTCTGCGCCAGGGCCCTGCGCGCATCCAGTTTCCCGCCTCGCTCCAGCACCGAGCTCAGACTCACGGTGAACTCGGCGCTGTCCAAGCCTCTCGCATCTCCGGTACCCAGGGCATTCTCCACCTCGGCACCCAATGTCCAAGGCGGGCGCTGATTGGCGCCCTCGTGCTCGGCCGCCAGTACCGCGGTACGTGCCTGCACCAGGCGCAGGTCTGGATGGGCTTGGGCAACGCGGTCGAATGCGTCGTCCAATGTCATGGGGTCGACCGCCCAGGCAGGTATCCCTGCACCCAGCAGCAACCAAGCGGCCAGCGCCGCACGTCGCACTTGCATAGCAACACTCCAGAAGTTCAGACCAAGGGTTAAGGACTGGCCTACGCCAGCGCTTGGCCCGCAATAGGCGGTCGGAACGGATCGACCAATGGCCCTGTGGGCACCGTCTCCACCGCGTGTGGCTCTACGGCCTGCTGCTGCGGAGCAGGAGGTGGCGCCCAAGTCATCGCCGGAGCGGCGACTGCGTGCGCGCAGCAATGCGCGAGTTGATGCAACTGATGGAGCGATTTGCCCAAGGCGCTCTCATCAGCGGCCGCGTGGGACGTCATCAGCACTGCGTGAGCGCCGGACCACGTATGGGCTGCCTCGTGCATTTCGCCCACCGCCGTAAGCACCGGGTGCCATATGGCACCCAGTGCCAGGCTCAGCGCCAGCAGCCAGCGGAACGCGGGCAGAGCTCGCACACGCATCTTCACGCGGTCGGCTTGCCCACTTGCGTGCTGGCCCGACGTGCGTCACGCAGGATCTCGATGGCTTCCTTGATCACGTACAAACCGACAAGGGTGCCAATCACATAGTCGGGATAGGGATTGGCCAGCCACCACACCAGTACGCCCGCAAGAATGACGCCGATGTTGGCCACCACGTCGGCTCGGGTAAACAGCCACGTTGCTCGCAGATGGACCTCCCCGGACTTCAGCGGCGAGAGCATGCGCAACACGATGACGTTGACTACAAGCGATAGCAGCGCGGTGCCGATCATCCATCCGCTGAGTGGTTCGGCGCCCTGTAGTACCCGTCGTCCGACCTCCACCAGCACGCCAATACCCAGCACCAGCAGAATGCTGCCACTGAGCCAAGCGGCATTGGCCTTGAAGCGGGCCGTGCGTCCGATGGCCACCAATCCAATGGCGTACGCGGTGGCATCAG
Organism: Pseudoxanthomonas sp.; assembly: GCF_036845285.1. GTDB lineage: Bacteria > Pseudomonadota > Gammaproteobacteria > Xanthomonadales > Xanthomonadaceae > Pseudoxanthomonas_A. The sequence continues at coordinate 16,580 of NZ_DAIUEE010000017.1, read as the reverse complement.
ACAGCATATCCAGCGCGTCAGCCAGCAGACCTGTGGAATGGGCAATCCAGCCGGCGATGCCACCAATGACGGCCATGGCCGCGTTGAGGACCAAGGCAATCCACAGTACACGTCGCTCCTGGGCGTTCTTGGCCTCGTGATGGCAGCCACAGTCACTCATCGGGTGTTCTCCATGTAATTACGCAGTTCTGAAGGAATCGGCATCGTGCGCAAGGCGTTTACCCGAGCGCCACCGGTATTGCCTTTAGGCATCCACACCCATGTCAGGGTCGCAGCGGCCATCAGGCGCAGCAGTTGTCCAGCCATTTCGCGCATGTCGTGGGCTTGCCACGCCCATCTTGCGAACGCCCAATGACTACGCACGTGCAAGCGCGTGCGGTGCTGCGAGAGCACGTGGGCCAATTCGTACCGTTTGTAGGCCGTCGTGAGATCGCCTTGTTGTAGCGCTTGATCGCCTTGCCAAAGATATTGCGCAAAGGCCGTATCCCGTTGATCTGGAGCCTCGTTAAACGGCCAGCACATCTGCGCCCAATAGCTGGCAGGCATCGTTTCCTCGCGCAACCCGACCTCGCCGGCGCGCAGCGTTTCAGGGCGATCAAGGAAGGTGCCGCACAGACGATCCCAGATCATGAAGAACTCGCCGAAGTTGACCTGGGCATCTTCATAGTCACGCTTGTGATGCCACCGATGTACTTCGGCCACGCCTAGCCAGCGACGTAGCGGGCCAACGCGGTAGTCCAAGTTGGCGTGTTGGAAAGCCAGTTGAACACTCATCAGTGTCAGCCACGCACTGATCACCAGCGGCGGCGCACCCAAGGCGACAGTCAACCCCAAGCCCGGGCCGGCCATCAGCAGTGCACTCAACGGGTGACGACGTTCTCCATTGAGCCAATACAAGCGCTCAGCGCTGTGGTGGATAGCGTGCAGTTTCCATGCCCATCGCACCCGATGACTGAAGCGGTGCATGGCATACAGGCCCAAGTCGATCACCAGCCCCGCCAGCAGCATCTGCCCGATCAGGGGCCACTGGGTCGGCCATAGGCTGCCGGCGGGCAGCAGGCCGCGAAAGGCATGCAATCCATAGGCGGTGCCGGCCAGCAGGCCAAAGTTGACGGCGCCATGCATCAAGTCGGCTTTGAGGTCGCCTTGGCTATGGCGCCAAGACGGCTCGTAGGGCTGCAGCCACTCCAGCAGCGCCACCATGGCAATGCCCGCGGTCGCCAGGATCGCCAAGGTTGGCCAAGCCGGCAGGCCATCGGCCAATACTGCGGCCGTGCCGGCCAGAACCGCGCCCATCAGGGCGGGATACGCGGCATACCGGATCAGGCGTGAGCGCAACATGGAGAGCTCCGGACACGGGTAGAGGCGCGCGGGCGGGAGGCTGGCGGCTGGACAGGGGGCAAGGTAAAGTCCGTAGCTACTACAGAGTCAAGTCGCCACATGAAGATCAGTCAGGCCGCCGAGGCCAGTGGGTGCCATCTGGAAACCATCCGCTATTACGAGCGGATCGGCCTGTTACCCCAACCTGGTCGCACCGGCAGCGGGTATCGCGTTTACGAGCCTGCCGATATCGAGCGTTTGCGCTTCATTACCCGCGGCCGGGATCTGGGTTTCAGTCTGGAAGAGATCCGCAGCCTGCTGCAGTTGTCCGGGGACGACCAGATGTCCTGCATGGACGTAGATCGGCTGGCACGCAGTCATTTGGCTGATATCCAGGCCCGGATGGAGGATCTGCGCAGGATGGCCCGGGAACTGGAGCGGGTGATCGCCAGTTGCCATGGCGGACAACGTGCCGAGTGCACGATCCTCTCTACGCTGCGACAACCGGCCGGTTGCGCGTCGGCGGAGTGCTGCCAGGCGTGAGCGATGTGGACCGCTACCTCGAAGCGGCCACGCGTCAGAACACGCAGCGCAGCTATGCCTCGGCGCTGCGCCACTTCGAGGTCGAATGGGGTGGCCATCTGCCGGCGACGCCCGATAGCGTGGCCCGCTATCTGGCCGAGCAGGCCCCCAAGGCAGCAATCAACACGCTGAAGCAACGACTGGCAGCACTGGCGCATTGGCACGCCGAGCACGGGTTCGTCGATCCCACGCGTACGCCGCTGGTACGCAAGGTCCTCAAGGGCATTCAGACGCTACACCCCCGAATCGAAAAGCAGGCCACGCCGTTGCAGCTGGCCCAGCTGACCCAAGTAGTCGGGTGGCTGGACCAAGCCACGCTGGCGGCCCAGGAGCGCGCCGACCACGCGTATGCCTTGCGTGCCATGCGCGACAAGGCGCTGGTGTTACTGGGCTTTTGGCGAGGATTCCGCGGCGATGAGTTGATCCGGCTGCAGATTGAGTACTTGGAACTGGTACCCGAGCAGGGAATGATCTGCTTCCTGCCGCGCAGCAAGGGCGACAGACAGTCGGCAGGCAATACGTACAAGGTGCCCGCTCTGTCGCGCTTGTGCGCGGTCAGTGCCACGCAGGCCTGGGTGCAGGCAGCCGCGCTAACTCAAGGCCCGCTGTTCCGGCGTGTCGATCAATGGGGCAACGTCGGCAGCCAAGGGTTGCATCCGAACAGCCTGATCCCCTTGCTGCGCGACCTGTTTCAGTCCGCAGGTCTGGAGGCCGTGGGAGGCTACAGCAGCCATTCCCTTCGCCGGGGCTTTGCGGGCTGGGCCAATGACAACGGCTGGGACGTGAAAGCCCTGATGGAGTACGTCGGATGGCGAGACGTGCACTCGGCCATGCGTTACATCCAGGGCCGCGATCCGTTCGCCCGCCAACGCGTTGAAGCCGGCCTCCAGGCCGCGCCGCCCCCCGCGCTCGCCTCGGCGGCGCTGCCAGCGCCGGCCGCGACCGTGAGCCTGACGCTGCGCCTGCTAGTGAGCCCGTTTACGCCCCGAGGCAGGGGCGCTGGCCGCGCTCGGGCACGCATTGAGGCGATGTGCCTATCCCCGTTTCAAGCCCATCGGCTTGATGCCGAGGGAAGCGAGTACCGACTCACGATGCCGGTGGTCGACGCCGCGGACATGGACGAGAGGATGGCCATGCTGCTGGATGAGATGCATCGCGTTGCCGATAACCACCACTGCTTTCTGGAAGCCTCCGTGCGCGCCGAGGACGGGCGTCACTGGGATTGACCTCAACCCCGACCAGGGCACTGCATGGCGACGCTGCACGAGACCGCGTATCCGCGCCTGAAACCTGATCCCACGGCCAAGGAACTGGACGAGATTTACACGCCCAGCGGCGGCGAAGTGCGCCTCGCACGTAGCATGGCGACCCAGCCAACCACTCAGTTGGCTGTGCTCATTCACCTGAAGATGTTCCAGCGGCTGGGCTACTTCGTGATCCTAGCCGATGTCCCAGAACGGATTCGGCAACATATTGCCCAGGCAGCCGGGCTGCGCCGGGCGCTATCCATCCGAGACTTGAATCGCTACGACGTCTCCGGCGCTAAACGCGCCCATATGGCGCGCCTGCGAAAGTTCCTGCGCGTTCGTCCGCTGGATGTCAGCGGGAGGGAATGGCTGGCAACGGTGGCCCAGGCCGCCGCTCAAACCAAGCATGTCATCGCCGACATCATCAACGTGCTGCTGGAGGAGCTGGTTCACCATCGCTTTGAGCTGCCGGGCTTCAGTACGCTGGAGAAGATTGCGGTTCAGGCCCGCGAGCAGGTGCATGAGCAGTATTACCGCAGCATCAATGAGGCCTTGACCGCGCCAGCCAAGAGCTTGATCAAGGAACTGTTGGCCGCACCGGCCAATGCCACATATACCGGCTGGAATGCGCTAAAGCGCGAGCCCAAACGGCCCACCAATAAGGAAGTGCGCTTTTATCTGCAACATATCCAACGCCTGCAACATCTGGCCCAGCAGTTGCCGGCCGTGGATATTCCGGTTCCGAAGCTGAAGCAGTTCCGCGCCATGGCGCGTGCGCTCGATGCCAGCGAACTGGCCGAACTCAAGCCGGCCAAGCGCTATGCCTTGGCGACGATCTTCATTCGGTCCCAGTACGCCAAGACATTGGACGATGCGGCCGACCTGTACATCCGGCTGATGCAGAACCTGGAGAACACGGCCCAGCAAAGACTGTTGGCCTACCAAGTAGAGCACGGCAAGCGTGCTGATACGCTTATCGCGCAGCTCAAGGAGATCCTGCAGGCTTATCAGATCGACGGAACGGACACACAGCGTGTGGATGCCATCGGACTGAGTCTGGTGGCGGACATTTCCACACTGCTGGCCGAATGCGATGAACATATGGCGTACGCAGGCCGCAACTACCTGCCATTCCTGATCCAGCCTTACAGCGTTGTCCGCCCGTTGCTGTTCAACTGCCTGGAGATCATGCAACTGCGCTCCACCAGCCAGGACGCGGGCATGGAACGCATGATCGCTGCTCTGCTGTCGCTCCGCGGTCAGCGGCGGGACATGATTGAGGCCAGCTCGATCGGTCTGGATGTTGAAAAGGATCTGGGCTGGTTGTCAGTCAACTGGCGCAGGCACGTCTTCGGCCGCAAAGCGGACTCGCTGGGGCCGGGCTGGGTGCATCGCAAGTACTTTGAGCTAGCTGTGCTGGCCCAGATCAAAGACGAACTCAAATCCGGTGATCTGTTCATTCCCCACGGGGAGCGCTACGACGATTACCGAGAGCAACTGGTGGATGAGGCCACATTCGCCCAGGAACTGGAGGCCTACGGTGAGGTATCTGGTCTGGCCACCGAGGCCAGCGAGTTCGTGCGCCATTTGCAGCAAGAGCTGAGCTCACTGGCCGACACGGTGGATGCACGTTTTCCGGAGAACGTCCACGCCGATGTGGTGGATGGGCGCCTGGTGCTCCGGAAGCTGCAACGGCCTGAGATCTCCAGCGCCATTGCCACGGTCGATGCTCTTATCACCGAGAGGCTGCCGGCGATGAGTATCGTAGACGTGCTGATCGATGCGGCTCAATGGCTCAAGCTGCACCGTCATTTCCGGCCGATTGCGGGCACCAATGCGCGCGTGGACGATCTCATGCGCCGGGTGATCACTACGCTGTTCTGCTACGGGTGCAACCTGGGCCCGACCCAGACTGCGCGCTCAATCAAGGGCTTCAGTCGGCGCCAGATTTCCTGGCTTAACCTCAAGTACGTCACTGAAGACACGTTGGACAAGGCGATCGTGCAGGTGATCAATACGTTCAACAAGTTCGATCTGCCTGGCTACTGGGGCTCGGGCAAGAGTGCGTCGGCCGATGGCACCAAGTGGAGCATGTACGAGCAGAACCTGCTCTCGGAGTACCACATCCGCTACGGTGGTTATGGCGGCATCGGCTACTACCACGTCTCTGACAAGTACGTGGCGCTGTTCAGTCACTTCATTCCGTGCGGTGTGCACGAAGCGATCTACATTCTGGACGGATTGCTGGCCAACACGTCTGATATCCAGCCTGAAATCGTGCATGGGGATACCCAGGCCCAGAGTTATCCGGTCTTTGGTTTGTCCTACCTGTTGGGCATTCAGTTGATGCCACGTATTCGCAACATCAAGGATCTGACCTTCTTCCGCGCGGAGGCGGGTCGCCCGTACAAGAACATCCAGGCGCTGTTCGGCGACAGCATCGACTGGGGCCTGATCGAAACGCATCTGCACGACATGCTGCGGGTCACGGTGTCGATCAAGTTGGGCAAGATCACCGCTTCGACGATCCTTCGCCGGCTGGGAACCTACAGCCGGAAGAACAAGTTGTACTTCGCCTTCCGGGAGCTTGGGAAGGTCATTCGCACGCTGTTCTTGCTGCGCTACATCGATGACGTGGACATGCGTCGGACTATCCAGGCGGCCACCAACAAAAGCGAAGAGTTCAATGGCTTCGTCAAATGGGTTTTCTTCGGCGGAGAAGGGATCATTGCCGAGAACGTGCTTCATGAGCAGCGAAAGGTCGTGAAGTACAACCAGCTCGTGGCCAATATGATCATCCTGCACAACGTAGACCAGATGACACGCACGTTGGCCAGCCTGCAGGAGGAGGGGATGGAGTTGAATCCCGAGGTTCTGGGCGGCTTGTCGCCGTATCGGACCAGCCACATCAATCGGTTCGGAGACTACACGCTCGACCTGGAACGTAAGGTCGCGCCTCTCCAATTCACCGAGATCGTTTTGGAGCCCCACTGGACGCAGATCGCCGAGCCGAGAGGGTAGCGGACTCTGTCTATTCAGTTTCGACGCGAAGTGCTAATAGGCCACTTCGTGGCCTCAGCGGCGTATGAAGAAGAAAAGCACGCAACATCAAAAACTTAAAGCGGATTCGGCTGTATTTCTCACGAATCCCTGCCGACCCTCGGCTTGGTTCCAGGGCCGCTTCGGCCAGCCGATCGCGCTGCCGGTGCCCGAGCCGGCCGTGGTCCAGTTCGTGGTCGACCATCTGGCCCGGCGCGGCAAAACCGGGCTGGCCTGGGAGCTGCCGCCGGCGCTGGATGCGCAGCTGATCGCCGCCGGCCTGAAACAGAAACCCGGGGCCTTCAAGCTCAGTACCGTCGTGCACCGCGTGGCCGTGCTCTCGGCCGCCCACCAGGCGCATAAGGCCGCCAACCCGTGCGAAGCGCCGGCGGTGCGCCAGCTGCTCAAGCGGGGGCGCCGGGCCTCGGTCAAACGCGGCGAGCGGCCGCACAAGAAGACCGCCATCACCAGAAACGAGCTCGAGGCGTTGCTGGCCACCTGCGACGACTCGCTGGAGGGGCTGCGCGATGCGGCGCTGTTGCTGTTCGGCTTCGCCAGCGGCGGGCGCCGGCGCAGCGAGATCGCCGCGGCCGACTGGCAGGATCTGCGCCGCGTTGGCGCCGCCGCCTTCGTCTACCGGCTGGAGCACAGCAAGACCCAGCAGGCCGGCCCCAGTGCCAACGCCACGCCGGATAAGCCCGTGCTGGGCCGCGCCGGCGCCGCGCTGGAGGCGTGGCTGCGCGCGGCGAACATTTCCGAAGGTCCCCTCTTCCGCCGCCTGTGGGGCGACCGGGTGGGCCCGGCGCTCTCGCCCAAGGCGGTGGCCGCGATCGTGCAACGGCGGGCGGTGCTGGCCGGGTTAAATGGGGACTTTGCCGGCCACAGCCTGCGCTCGGGCTTCATCACCGAAGGTGGCCGCCAGGGCGTCGCCCTGCCCGCCCTGATGGCGCTGACCGAGCACCGCTCGGTGGCCCAGGCGATCGGGTATTTTCAGGCAGGAAGCGTTGCGGAGAATCCTGCGGGTCGCCTCCTTGAGTGACGAACAAGGTTGATGCCAGCGTCATGGGCTGCTTCCACGCCCTCGTTGGGATTGTCGAAGATCTGGTTGCGCGACTGAAGAAACCTGGACAGTGCACTTACGCGAGCATTGAATGGCATCCGAATCGACCACGCGCTTCACCATCGACACCGCCGACCTCTCAAAGCCCATTGCGGAATGGAAGCCGTTACTCGCGGATCGTGGCCGCCGGCGGCACTTGAGCTACAGCTTGGACTTCGATACGCGCGCCCACCTGTTGGCGGAGCCGGGCGAGGAATGGACAGAAGAAGTGCGGCGCCTTCACTTGGAGAATCGAGAGCGCGTTAAGGCGGGACTTGGGCGTGAGTTCGGAGCACTCAACCTCGACAAGAAAATCGAGAATTTTGCTGCGATCGGGTTCAAGCCCTTCTCCGTCCTGGCCCATCACAATGACTTCTTCGACCAGATCCGGTGCTCGTTCGTTGTCGGTGCCTACTATCCCGCGCTCGTAGGCGCCTGCACGCTTGGCGAGCGAATCCTGAACCACCTCGTCCTGGATCTTCGCGACGACTACAAGAATACGCAGGAGTACAAACAGGTCTACCGCAAGAGCTCCTTCGACAACTGGCAACTTCCGATCGAAACGCTGGAGGCTTGGGGTGTGCTTTTGCCGGGAGCAGCAGCCGAGTTTCGAGCACTACAGCCTCTCCGACACCGATCCGTGCATTTCAATCCGGGAACCTATGCCTCGCTGCGGGAGGATGCGCTCGCAGCTGTTGTCCACCTGCGTGAAATCATCGATCAGCAATTCACGACCCACGGCAGGCGACCCTGGTTCATCGAGGGGACGCGCGGCCACTTGTTCATCAAGCAGGACTGGGAGACGCATCCTTTCATCAAGACCTACTTCCTGCCGACTTGTCCGTTTGTCGGGCCGAACTTCACCATCTCGTTCGAACATGGCGTGCGATTCAATGACCACGCCGACTATGGAGATGGCGACTGGAGCGATGATGAGTTTGCGGAGGCTTTCAATAACAAGATGAAATCTGCACCAACCGAACCCGAGGCAACTTCGTGATGGCGCACGATCCAGAACAAGTCCCACCTGCTCCGGTCTCGCCAAGGGATGCCAGCGACCGTACGCTCGGGCTCATCAACATCTGGCAGGTGCTGAGGAAGTTGTGCTGGGAGGTGGAGTTGCTCAGGGCGATCCCAGAGCAGATCCCTTTGGGCGCGCGGCCCCGCGACATCCTCCATGTCCAGGACGCGAGGCTTTACGCAGCCATCAATGCTGCGTCTACCAACATTGCGCTGGTCGACTGGCTCTATCATTCGATCCGGGACGATCGCGATCTAATCGAACGTGCAAAGGTCGTCTTGGCGGGCATCCAGACAGACTCCGACACGAACTTCATGCGCTCGCTCCGTGAGATCAGCACGATCGTCAATGCCTGTCATCAGATCTGCAACGCCAACAAACACTTCCATCTGCGTAGGCCGCAACAGGACTTCAAGATCATGGTCGGGGAGATTGTGCTGGAGCAGGCCGACGGGAGCGCTCAGTTGGCCACCGTCGCCCATGTCGTACAGAACGGAGTTGGCCAGGATGGCAGGGGCTCGGTTGACTCGATGCTGGCCGACTCGGCACGTTGGTGGGAAGACGTCCTCAGCAGGATCGGAATCCCCGGCCGCGATCTGCATTTCTCCGCTTTCCACGTTTAGGCCAGTGATGCCCTTGGGTACCACCCTGCCTTGTCTCTCAAATCGCAGCCACGGAGTATTTGCGGACGCACGTCATGACTGATCCGACTGCTGTTATCTGCTACTTGTGCGGGCTGCCGATAAAGGACGGATCGTTCAGCGATGACCATGCGGTCCCGGTTGCGCTGATGGCGCGGACACAGCCAAAGGCAAAGGGTTTCGATTACGGTGGCAAGCTGCCAACGCATGCTGAGTGCAACAACCGCTTCGGTCCCGAGACTTACGTGGCCAAGGCAATCGATCTTCTGGAGTTCCTGGCCGGTACCGAGGGCCATCACGACTACCAACATCGCACACATCCCCACATCACGATCAAGGCACTGGATTCCTCGAAACTTCCCAAATTTGCACGAAGGGACATGGCATTCTTCAAGTTCCTGGATGTCCGCGACAAGGACTATGCCGAGTTCTCTGATCCGGAGTTCTTCGTTGGAAAGCCGAAGACAAATCCAACAAGGGATGCGTTGTATGTCGCGATGTCAGTGCTGGCAAAAAGTGCGGCCGCATTGTTGATAAAACGCGACCTGCACGCGGTACCCTCGGCGTGGCGGATTTATGCTGTGCCCTACTCGGGCGCCACGGACGCCATCAGCTTCGACGAACCTCTTGGACTAACGAAATCCTTTGATACAGGCATTCACGTCTGGCGAAAGCAACTGGGTGATACGGAGTGGTTCGTCGCCTTCCGCGCAAAATCCATCCTGCTTTACCTAGTGTTCGTACTCGCCGACAAGGATATGGGGCCAATGATCAGGCAAATCTTTAACGACTCTCAAGTGCATGAGTTCACCGGATCTTGCCTTAACGATCTTCTGACTACTGGCTGGCGGCAGCTATAGAAGGCCTACGGTTGATGCGATCAGAGCGCCCACTGACGGCTTCGTTGCTTCTGACTACCCTCCGACCTCTGCGCCCCAGCCGCTGGGCTGGTTAGGGTGGATGCAAGAGTTCTTGACCGTGTGCTCATAGCTGTGTCATATGCGGGATGGGTCGACGGACGCTTAGATGGAGAGCCATGGATAGCATCTCGGGAAAGGCAGTGGTTCTGGGTGCACTTCGTGCAATTGGCAGACTCCATAAAGAGAGTCGTGAAGGGAAGCGGTTGACGTTTGAGCGCCACGTGGCACCCGTCTACCGCATGATCGAAGCCGCTCACAAAGATTACGTCGACGGCTTCCTTGCGACTAAGAAGGCGATCAAGTCGTCGACCGCGCCAAGCGAGGTGATCGATTTCCTCCACGATGTTCGCCGAGGCGCGCTCATGGTGCGTGGGCAGGCACTGGTGAAGATTGAGCAGATGCTCGATGAAGATACGCACGGCGGAAGAGGGCTGCCAGCAGGCTGGAAGTCCACAAAAGACTTCTACGAGGTAGCGCACGAATACTTCTACGGAGCGACTGCGCCGGCAGCGGTTTCCTGGTACTCGGATTACGTGCGGTTTGTTGAAACAAGTGCCAAATACCTGCCGGGAGACTGCTGGGAGCAAGAGGTCTTCGGCAATGATCCTCGTAGCGACCTTACATTTGCCATAGAGCGCGTACTGGACCGGATCGAAATCAAATTTCGTGCAGTGACGCAGCAGTACCTCGTTACGCAGCGAAATCTAGTGTCCTAGATTTCTCATGGCTTAGCGCAATGCAACTGCCGGCAAGCTCTCTTCCGCGGTCTTAACTGATGTCGAGGCCTAATGCCCCCCTGCCCTCTAGTATCTGAGGACTCATTGGTTTCCGTCACGGGCACTGGCTAGCTAGGTCTTTTCCATGGCCATGGGCGCCAGTATGACGCGGCAGGCGGTACCGACACACTTCTTTGGTATCAGGCGCACGAGCTCACCCATCGGAGCTCCGTTGATCGTCGCTAGCGAGTCGTCGGCTTGCGTGTAGTTGCCGCCTTCTCGAGGCTCTTCAGTACGTCCTTTTTTTGACGAAGCGAGAGCCCATTCCATTGCAGCAGAAGCTGCGCCAACAACTCGTCTTCGGTGTAGAGAAATGCTGCAGGTATGCCCAGTGCCTCAGCCAGTTGCTTGGCGGTCTTGAGCTGGGGCTCATGCTTGCCCCGTTCGTACTGGTTGATGCGCGGAGAGGCCACGGCGGGGTCCATGCCGGAAAGGATGCCGAGCTGTTTTTGCGACAGCCCGGCACGCTCGCGCGCAAACGCGAGCCGTTGTGCGAAAACCGGGTGTTCTGCTGTCCGCCTGGCCACTTTTGCCCCCTCAAGGAAGCAATAAGGATGGCGGAAGTGACGGGCGCTTGGATACTAAGATATTCTTAGAGGGTAGGCAACGGCCCTCCCGGGTCGGCAGCCCCGAGATCGATCGGCCTGGGTGCCTTTGTCGGATCATGAACAGCACAGAGCCGCTCCCGGCTGACGCACGCCGCCCCGATGCGCCGATCATCAGCGATGTCCGGCACTTGGGCGCCCGTGGCGCTCTCTATTTGCTCTCGCTCGTGCATGCGCACAATACGCGCGTTCGGCTAGCGCCCACGCCTCAGGCAACCCACGCCCTGCTTTCCGTGCTGGTGATGCTGGGCCTGATCCGCATCGACCCACAGTCGCAGCCCGACAGCAATATCGTGGCTGGCGAGAAGGTCGCATGGACCTACACGTGGACCCAGACCCCCTTCACGGAATTGGAGGGTTGCCTTAAGCACTACCTGACGACCGATGGTCGTCAATCGGCATACGCGAGGAGTTGGTTAGAGATATGGCAGGAGCTGATGCCCCAGGAAGTAACGGCCTACCTCCAGCATCAGTTGCGTATCCACCAATTCAGTGACGTTTTTCTCTCTGAGTTGGCTCCGATCCTGACGCGTGACGAAAGCCAGTACAGTTTGGGTCACTGGCGCTATGCCTGTTGGGCGGCCGTGCGCAGCATGGCCTCGGTGTCGTTGCAGTATCCAGGCAATGCGGAGATATTGAAGTTCACTCTTAGCAGTGAGCTGCCGCGCCGGCTCAGGTACGCTCAGGCCGCGATGGAGGGCAAGTTATGCTTCTCACCCTCGCATTCGCTCCCCGACAGTGCGCTTACCCGAGTGTTTTCCACGATGGCTACTGATCTTGGCGACACCTTTTGGATGTCGTCACCGGCACTGGAGTTGATCTGAGGCAGAGCCTTGCAAAAGAGGGTGTCACGATTGCCCCGCCATACTTGATAGGGGGCAGCTCTTGTATTTGCCTGGTCTATGCTGACTCCTAGGTCTAGCCCGACCTCAAGAATCTTTCTTCCCAAGAGTTAGCGGGGAAGTCCTTTAGGCCATAATCCAGGCCTGCGGGAAGTGCTGGCATGGCGAAAGGAGACGGTCCATGGTGGCCCATCGACAAGAGATTGTGCCCTGGCAAACGATTCGTGATCGATTCCAGGATGGCCTGATTGTGGGCAATGGCGGCAGCATGGCTGTGGATGCGCGCTTTGGCTACCGCTCGCTCTACGCTGCCGCCAGCGATTACGGGCGTCTGTCCCCAGAAGTGCAGGAGGTTTTCGCGCGATTCCAGACGCAGGATTTCGAACTGGTATTGCGTCGCCTATGGCAGGCTCAACTCGTCAATGTGGCGTTGGGCATCGCTCATGGACCTGTCGAGCAGGCTTACCTGCAAGTACGCAGTGCGCTGATCGAAACCATCCAGGCTATTCATGTCACCTATGAGGAAGCTTCGCCCTCTCTGATACCGATTGCCGAGTTCTTGAGGCAATTTCGCATCGTGGTGTCGCTGAATTACGACTTGATCATCTACTGGGCAGCCATGCGCGGCAACCAGGTGTTTGGCAACTGGTTCAAGGACGGCTTTGGTCCTATTCGATTCTCCGAAAACTGGCGCCGACTCCAAGAGCCTTATGGAGCGCCGGGGGCCACCTTGTACTTCTATGCCCATGGGAATCTGGCGTTAGCACGCACAGGCACGGGGCACGAAATCAAGATCCTCGCGCAGGAGCAATCCGACTTGCTGGCCACGGTGCTACGGCGATGGACCGAAGGTCAGGCGGTTCCATTGTTCGTGTGCGAAGGCACGAGTGCGCAGAAGCGGGAGGCGATCAGCACCTCCGGCTATCTGCAGGAAGTGGCGGACGGGCCACTCTGCGAGCTTGGCGATTCTTTGGTGATCTATGGCTGGGCCATGGGTGAGCAAGAAGATCACTTGTTGAGCACTTTGCGACGGAGTCCCCCCGACCGGATCGCGGTATCTGTGCACGGCAATGATCATGCGTACATTGACCATGTCCAGCGGCGCCTGCGCTCCTTTGCACTTAGTGAGTTGAGTTTCTTCGTCGCAGACAGCCCAGGGTGTTGGAATCAACCTGGCCCTGACCATGAAGCAGAGGGGTAAGTCGTGAATGAGAATCCGGAGTCCGATCCCGCCATCGCGAAGGACAATGCACAGTCGAATTTCGACCGCCTAGTTGCCGGCATTCCGAAGGAAATTCAGCAACGAGAAGAACGAGTGGCCGAACATCTTGCGCGGCTGCCGGGCAGCTCGCTCAAACGGCTGCGTGCCCTTCACAAGGAAATGGAGATCTTCTCGGCCGCGTTGGCGCCATACGTCGCGTGCAAAGCCGGGTGTACCTCCTGCTGCCACTATGAGGTACACCTGTATCCCATTGAGGCCGAGCTGATCGAGAAGCGTACGACGCATCGACGATTGCCGACCCAGGAGGCGCCCGCCAGGTTTCATGGCACGCCCTGCCCCTTCCTGCATGAGGGACACTGCGGCATCTATGACGCGCGCCCGATGAGTTGTCGCCAGCATGTGGCCCTGACACAGTCCGCCTACTGGTGTGACCCGGCCCGGTCAGACACCGTCCGGTTGCCGATGGCCCAGCTGTCCCGCGTGCAGGAGGCGTTGCTGCAAATTGTCCACGCGGATGGGCGGACCGATCCGGTGGACATCCGCCAGGTGTTCGGCGCCAGCCCGCGCACTCCCCTGCGCTGAGCGGTGTAAGCGATTACATCGACGGCCCCCCCTCTCCTCCCCCTTCTAAGCCCCAAAAATACCCTTGAAAGTGTGATGACCACCCCAAGCTTGGCACGAAGGGGGCAGCGGTAGGCGTCGCATCCAGTGAGACGACGTCCTCCCAGACTGCCATCAGCAAGTCATTGGCCAGGGGGACAGGTGAGTCCATCATCGAGCGAAGACGCAGCACAGCCAGCCCTCGTGCCGACGCACGATCCGGCGCGTTTCCAGATCTTGGCCTTGTCCGGTGGCGGCTACCGCGGACTGTTCACCGCCAAGATCCTGGCGGACTTGGAACAGCATCTGGGCGCGCCTATTGCCAGTCGTTTCGACTTGCTCGCCGGTACGTCCATTGGTGGCATCCTGGCGATGGCCCTGTCGCTGGAAGTGCCCGCCGAACGTATGGTGCGGCTGTTCGAGCAGCATGGCGAAGACATTTTTCGCTCGCGCTGGTCACTGTGGGGAATCCTACGTGCGCCCTATACGCAATCGGCCTTGCGCGATTTGCTTGCTGACGACGCGTTGTTTGGCCAGCGCACGCTCCAGGCGTGCAAGCATCCGGTGCTGGTGCCGGCGATCAACTACAGCACCGGCAATCCAGTGCTGTTCAAGACCCCGCATCACCCGGATCTGGTCCGTGACTGGCGCTATCGTCTGGTCGATGTGGCCTTGGCCACCAGTGCAGCGCCGGGCTACTTCCCCCGCCACTCCTTCGACCACTGCCAGTACATCGACGGCGGCTTGTTTGCCAATGCGCCCGGCATCTTGGCGGTGCACGAAGCCCAGCACTTCTTGGGCTGCAAGCGAGATCAACTGCATGTCGTAGCGGTCGGCACGATGTCCTCCCGATTCACGGTGAATCCGCATCGAAATCGCGGCGGGGGCACGCTGGACTGGGGGGGATGGAACCCTGCGGCTACTCCCAAGCGATTGTTTGGAATTGCCATCTCTGCACAAGAATCACTCGTGCACCACCTCCTGCGACATCGCCTGCCGGAAGGGCAGTACCACCATATCGACGAGGATCTGACCGACGAGCGTGCGCGTGCGGTTGCCTTGGACAAGGTCGATGTGAACGCGCAAGAAGTTCTGCTGGGCTCAGCGACCCAGCAAGCGAAGGGATGGCTCGGAAAACCGGCGTTCCGTGAACTGCTGCAGCACCAACCTCGCCCGCCTCATTTCTATCACGGGACCGATTTCCACCCTTCTGGAGCTAGTGCCCATGCTGAGCCTGCATAAGCTGTTCCTTAACGACGGAAGCCCGGAAAGCTTCGATAGGCGTATTGCGCCTACCGACGCTCAGCGCAAAGCGCTCATCCTGGCCAAGAACACCATCCGCGATCATCTGTTGAAAGATATACAAGCTGCCACCACGACCATTCTGGGCATGGAACGCGCCGTCAAACCCAAGTTCCGTAGCCAGGGTTCCTGGGTCTATGGCACCTGCATTCAGGGCGCACATCAACCCCCACAGCAAATGGATTGGGACTTCGGCGTTTATCTGCCGGTGACGGTGTGGTCCGAGAATGCACCACCACGAGCGATGGCCAAGCTGTACTTTGACTTGGTTGAGACCTCGTTGAAGCGGCTGTGTGGTGAGCACGGATGGCATTTGGACCCCAAGACTGAGCGATGTGTGCGGGTACATATCGCGAGCTGGGCACACATCGACATCCCGCTGTACGCCGCGCCCGAGGAGAATTTCGTAGAGGTGATGGAGAAAGCCCTGGCCTCGGCGACCAATCAGGTCCACTACTTGCGAGAGGCCGCCGCGCTGGATGAGAGCGTGGACTTCGGCGAAATGCCCGAACAATTCTGGGAGCTGATGGAAGACATCCATGTAGCCCGCCGGGATGGCACGTGGACACCCTCCGATCCCGAGGATGTGGCCAAGTGGTTCGAAGATCGCATTCTGGAGCACGGAGAAGGTGGCCTCCAGCTCCGACGCCTGTGCCGCTACTTCAAGGCCTGGCGCGACTATCACTGGCGCGATGGTGGCGGCCCGAGTTCGGTCCTTATCATGATCATTGTGGCCCGCAATTTTTCGTATGCGCCACGCCGCGAGGATCTGGCACTGGAGAGCGCCGCTGCTCACCTGGCACGAGAGCTGGCAGGGGATGTGGTCGAACTGGGTATCGGGAAGGAGAACTTCAATCGCATGGACGCAGCGGATCGCAGGCTTGCCAGTGAACGGGCCACCACACTTCATCATGAACTCGACAAGAGTCGTCACTATGGCCCAGGCCTGCGCCAGGCTGCGGTGGACAACGTGCGCGCCCAATTCGGCACTCGTATTGCCAATGACCCCGCGTTGGTGCTGAACGACGATAGTGGTGTTGTACGTAGTACCGAAGCCAAGAAGGTAGCCGCCCCCTTCGTGGGAGCGTCGCACTCAGGCTGATGCATGGGCTCCGAGCATGATCTAACAAGGATGGGGGCCGCGCTTCGCCTGTTGAGGGACCGCGGTTTCACCGACCTGCCCAGGAAGGGGGCGACTCGCCGCTTCGAAGGTCCCCTTCCCTATGCCCGCGGGAGTGTGAGAATCCGACTGGAGATTGACGACTGGGACTTTGTTGAGTATCCGCGCATCGTGCTGTTGGAGGCGCCGGAGGATACGCCGGCATTGTTGCCGCACATCAACGCGATCGGCGGATTCTGCTATC
>NZ_DAIUEE010000016.1:0-72144 GCF_036845285.1 Pseudoxanthomonas sp. | reverse complement strand
GACGCAGTGCGTTCTTCATACACGCCGTCCAGCCACAGCATGTGCAGGTGCACGTTGAGGTTGAGCGCGCTGCCGAAACGCTGGATCAGCGTCACCGCGCCGCTGCGCGCCGCGCGGCGTTCCACCCCGGCCTGATCGGCCAGCCAGCCCGCGATCGCGCGCTGCACGAGGCCCAGCACCGGGCCCAAGGCCTCGGGTTGGCTGGCGAACAGGAAGCGCAGCGGATACGGAAAGCTCAGCACCCACTGCCGCACCGGACGTTCGCCGAACACCTCTTCCACCAGATGCCGCGCGCTTTCGGCCATGCGCCGCGCGCCGCAGCTCGGGCACAGGCCGCGCTTCTTGCACGAGAACGCGACCAGCCGTTCCGCATGGCACTGTTCGCACACCACACGCAGGAACCCGTGCTCCAGCACGCCGCAACGCAGATACTCATCGAACTCGGCGCGCACGTAGTCCGGCACGGGACGGTCGTGCGCGGCTTGGCGTTCGAGGAACTCCGGGTAATGCGCCTGCACCAGCGCGTACAGCAGCGTGCGCTCGGGCGCGTGGCGGGCGTAACGCGATGCGGGCGACGCCGCGTCCGCTCCATCCGGCGCCGTCCACCGCACCGCCGCGGCGAGAGCCGGCATGGAACGGGCCTGGGCAGGGTCGGCTGCACAGGGTTGCGGCCGGCGTCATCGACGCGCATCGGCGGATTGCGGACCGACGGATGCGACATCGCCGCGATGCCGGGTGCGACATCTCCCAGTCGCGCCGCCCGCCCCGCCCGCTTGCGTCCCCCCGCCCCGCGCCGCCATCCTGCGCGCCTGCATTCGCCCGGAACTCTGCTTCGCTCCAGAAGCGGAACTTCAATGGATTGCTGAGGTTGACTTGGAGGCTGCTGCGGTTCATGAGCGACGCTGCGCTGCCCTTCGATTTTCCGCGGTGTCACCAAGGCGACTTCAGCGAGTCTTGAGGCGCGAGTTTTGCGCCACACTTCTTCGCCGATCAACTTCCCATCTTCTACATGGAGCAACAAGTCCTCTTTTTCGTAGATGTTGGCAAATTCATGGACATTTTTCCCACGCGGCAAGCGCAGCGTTCCGGTGTACCAGTGAGCGAAAACACGCTTGGGAAAGTCGGGAAAAATGGTGGCAAGGGAGGCGAGCCCACCGCCCGCCAAGTACCCCCAAAGCCTGATCAGATAGAGGCGATCATCCCGGATTACCCACGTTCCGAGGTGGCCGCGCCACAGGTCGGATGCCCGCAGAAGCTGAGGCAAACTACTACCGGCAACTCGCCAGTCCCGCCGCGATGGCGGCGTGACTTAAACCAAACAGCCTCCACGGAAGCCGGGGCGGTTCAGTGATCTGGCAAGGGCGTGAGTGACGTTCGAACGGTGATGCACGAGGTTTGTAAATGAGGACTGAGCTGGATCGCTTACTCGCACGCATCACACGCGAGCCGGCGTACGGACCATCGTTCTTTAGGGCGCTGCTTCACGAGCGCGGGGCTGACCGTTGCACGGGTCTAAAGGCGGCCGCCGAAAAGTGGCTGCCTTTTCTTGGCGCGTCAATCAGTGCGGCCCAGCTCTGTTGGCGTACGAAACAGCACGGAAAGGTTTGTTGGCGGCGTCCCACGCCAACCACGCCGCTGATCTGACCGGCGGGGTCAATCAAATCAACTGATTGGTCTTTGCAGGTGTAAAGGCGGTGAACACTAGACCACTTCAGGAAATGTCACAGCTTTACTGGACGGCCTTGGTTCTCGCACGTCGCAGCCTGATGCCGCCCCGATTTGGAACGGATCCATGACCTCAAGTCCAGGCGTGCCTGACCCAACATCGATCTTAGCGATGGCCGCAGCACGGCGCACCGAGCTGTCCAGGAACTGGGCCACGGCAGAAGACCTTGGCGAGGGCGCTACCGAGATGCGGAAGTCTGGGCAGCTGCTCGGGGTGTATCTCACCGACCCCCAGCCCCACTACCGATTCCCCGCGTGGCAGTTTCAGCAAGACGGATGGCCCGTTGCTCACTTCTCAGAGATGCTGCGCATCATGCGGGACCACGGCAGCTACCTCGACAAGGACCGCTCGCCCACCGGCTGGAGTGAAGTCGAATGGTTTCTTACCCCGCATGTGCTTCTCAACGGGGAGTGTCCGGCCGAGGTGCTCGCACACGATCCGCAGGCTGTACTTGAGGCGGCCCGCATTGAGTTCATTGAAGATGGCAATGCGGGTGGGTTCTAACTCACATATTCAGCTACTGCGTCCCGCTTCTACACTCCTGAGCCTTAAGAAGGCGCCGACAGCCGCCTGACCCATCGCAGCAGTTCCTCGTGCGGAATCGTCCGTCCGGCGTCGACGTCGGCCAAACCTTCTCGAGTCCGGCGATCCTTCTCTTCTGCGGTCAATTCCGGAAGGAGTGCTAGTAGCTTTTCTTCGGGGCTCATGGGATGGGTGAGTTGCGCTCAGGTGGGTGCGATTCTCGTGAAGATGGGCAAGATCCGGGGATCATCGAGGCCCGCCGGCAAAGGCTGCGAGACGTCGTGGACCGCCACGTCGATGATGACGTCCACCTCGGCGCACAGGGGCTGTATGGCAGTGGTCACCAGACGGGCGGCCCGCTCGGCGAAGGCCAGGTCGACCACCAGCCAGATCAACAGCCCCGGTGGCTGTTCGGTGCCCGCTGACGCGTGCGTTTCCAACAGATACGCCGACGACACGAAGGTGGCGTGCTCGAGGCTGCGGCTAATGGCAGGAGCGAGCCAAGCCGGTGCACCGATGGCAGGTCCCACCACGAACTCCGCCGGCGCCAGCCGTTCTACCCTGGCCAGAAAGCCCCTATCCAGCCACGTCGCGATTTCCTCCGGATAGAGGACAACGCCACCGTCGTTGGGATTGAGCATCAAGGTGGCCCCGCGCGTACCGGATAGCAGCTCACGGCCGGACACGCCCAGAATTTTGACCGCCGCCGAGCTGGCTACCTGCGCCTTGCCGAGCGAGGTAAAGAAAGGGATCGCATCGAACCCGTCAGGATGGCGGAACTGGACCAGTCGCGGTGTTCGCGCATCGTCCGACACCGGCGCATGCACGTACACGATCGCATCCATCAGCCGCTTGATGAAGGCGCGTTCCTCGCTCGCGCTGTCACGGGCGCGTTCAAACGAAGCCTCCAGCGCCGCTTCGGCCGCCGTGGCCCCGCTTCCCCGCGGCCTGCTCGATCGCTTCATCGTCAGAGGCGATGGGGGCCGAGCGGGTAGCCGCGGAACCAGTCCGGCTCGATCTGACTGGTCAGGTAGGGCCGCACGAAGGCCGACTGGGTCAGCGTGCGCAACCGTTCCTCGTGCTCGGCAATGGCCTCGATATCGCTGACGGTGGGATAGTGGCGTAGCAGGCGGTAGGCCTCTTGCCGCACCTGTTTCGGCACGGCCTGGCTGGCGGCCAGCTGCCTGAGGAAGGCTCCCGCTTGCAGCACATGCCGCGTGCGCTCGTCCGGCAGCGTCATCGCTGAGCTCCACCATCCAGTACTAAGGAATTCTTAGCTTACCTGCGAAGCGAGAGGCGAGCCAGCGCCCGGCGTCAGCTCGCGGGCGCGCGACGGCGGGCGCTCGTGGCCGTCTTCTTTGCAGGGCGCGCTTTCGATGGCGCCGCGGCAGCAAGCGCGTGCACGCGGGCCTGGGCTGCGGCACTGCTGCGCTCGGCCGCGTGCTGGGCTTTCTCCGCGGCCCGCTGGGCTTGCTCGGCGGCGCGCAACGCGCTGGCATGCTCGCGCGCCTGCGTACTGAGCTGGGTCTTGGTCGCCTTGAGCTCCTGCCGCAGCCGATCGATCTCGGTGTAGGCGCGATCTTCGCTCTGGCGTAGATGCGCCTGCAGCGCCTCACGCTCGCGCGTGGCCGTGCTCCGCTCCTGCTCGGCCTGGGTGAGCGCGGCCTGCAGCTGTGCGTGCTGCGCGGCCTCGCGCTGGGCGGCCTCCTCCAGGTGCCGCTGCAGCTGGCGGACCTGGCCGCTGAGATCGCTGGCGCGTTGCTCGCTGATGGCCAGCGCGGCCGTCGCGGCCTGGGCCTCGGCGGTGGCCTGCTGCTGGGCCGCCTGGGCTTGGGCTACCGCTTCGCGTTCGGTGGCGAGGCGCGCATCGACGGTGGCCACTACCTGTGCCAAGGCCGCCCGCTCCGGGGCGATGTCGGCCTCCGCCAGAGTGCGCCCCGCCTGCAAGGCCAGCTCCCACACCTGGGCCAACGCGACGCCGACGTCCTCGGGCACGGCCGGCAGCGTCAGCCGGTGCTGCACACGCGCGGCCAACTGGGCCCACCAGGCGTCCAGTAGCGGCCCAATCGTGTTCGGCGAGCCGCGACCCAGACGCAGGCGCACGCGCTCGACCGTGGGACGCTCGCCGGCGCTAAGCAAGGCGTCGGCCGCCTCGAATACCTCGGTTTCCTGTACGCCTCTGGCCATTTTCACTGCCTCCTACGCGCGCGCCCTGCCCCGTTGCCGATCTACAGCCGATAAGGGATAGTTATCGGAAGTAGATGCCCTATTCCATATAAAGTAATACATACGACATATGAAATCTAACACACTCGTTGCGCGTCCCGACGACCTCCCTGCCCTCGCCCCGGACCGGCTGGCGGCGCACGCCGCCGAGGCCGTACGCGAGCTGCTGGCCGAGGCCGCGGCCGCTAACACCACGCGCAGCTATGCCAGTGCGTTGCGCTACTGGGCGGCTTGGTTCCAAGGCCGGTTCGGTCAGCCGATCACGCTGCCCGTACCGGAACCTGCCGTGGTCCAGTTTGTGGTCGACCATCTGGCCCGTCGCGGCAAGGCCGGCCTGGCCTGGGAGCTGCCGCCTGCGCTGGATGCGCAGCTGGTGGCTGCCGGCCTGAAGCAGAAAGCCGGCGCCTTCAAGCTCAGCACCGTCGTGCACCGCGTGGCCGTGCTCTCGGCCGCCCACCAGGCGCACAAGGCAGCCAACCCTTGCGAATCACCGGCGGTACGCCAGTTGCTTAAGCGCGGGCGCCGGGCCTCGGTCAAACGCGGCGAGCGGCCGCACAAGAAGACTGCCATCACCCGTCCTGAGCTCGAGGCGCTGCTGGCCACCTGTGACGACTCGCTGGAGGGCCTGCGCGATGCGGCGCTGCTGCTGTTCGGCTTTGCCAGTGGCGGGCGCCGGCGCAGCGAGATCGCCGCGGCCGACTGGCAGGACCTGCGCCGCATCAACGACGGAGCCTTCGTCTACCGCCTGGAGCACAGCAAGACCCAGCAGGCCGGCCCCAGTGCCAGCGCCACGCCCGACAAGCCGGTGCTGGGCCGCGCCGGCGCCGCACTCGAGGCGTGGCTGCGCGCGGCCAACATCACTGAGGGCCCCCTCTTCCGCCGCCTCTGGGGCGAGCGCGTGGGTCCGGGGCTGTCATCCAAGTCCGTGGCCGCCATCGTCCAGCGGCGGGCGCTGCTGGCCGGCTTGAATGGGGACTTTGCCGGGCACAGCCTGCGCTCGGGCTTCATTACCGAGGGTGGCCGTCAGGGCATCGCCCTGCCCGCCCTAATGGCCCTGACCGAGCATCGCTCGGTGGCTCAGGCGATCGGCTACTTCCAGGCCGGTGAGGCAACTCACAACCCCGCCGCGACCCTGCTTGAGGGCGATCCGGTGCTGCCCATCCCCGGCTCGCCGCAGGCCTGAGTAATGCGGGTCGATCGCGCCGTTAGCGGCTGGGCGCCTTTTTTGCGGGCTTTCCGCGGGGCGCTTTTTCCAGGCTCTTCAGTAAGGCCTTCTTCTTACTGACCGACAGGCCGTTCCATTGCAGCAACAGCTGCGCCAGCAACTCGTCCTCGGTGTAGAAAAACGCTGGTGGCACGCCCAAGGCGTCCGCCAGCTGCTTAGCCGTCTTCAATTGGGGCTCGTGCTTGCCCCGTTCGTACTGGTTGATGCGGGGAGAGGCCACGGAAGGATCCATGCCGGCAAGAAGGCCCAGCTGTGTCTGCGACAAGCCCGCGCGCTCACGCGCAAAGGCAAGCCTTTGAGCAAAAACCGGGTGTTCAGCTGTCCGCCTGGCCACGTTCGCTCCCTCTTGGAGCAATAAGCATGGCGAAATGACGGGCACTTGGATACTAAGATATTCTTAGAGGGTGGGCAATGCCAATGCCCGCCCCTCCCCGGGATTGCCCGCCTGGTGGCCTTTGTACGATCCATGAGAAAAGCAAAGCCGTACTCGGCCAGTTCGCCCCGCCCCGACGGCCCTACCTTGCCCGACGTGGGTCACCTGGGAGGTCGTGCGGCGCTCTATCTCTTGGCGTTGGTGCGCGCCCACCACTCACGCAAGCGCGTGGCACCTACCGCCAAAGGCAGCGACGCGGTGTTGTCTGCGCTCTCCACACTGGGGTTGATCCAAGTCGATTCTGGACTGGAGGGCCCTGTTGTCTCTGGGCATAGGCCGGCATGGTCGTATACGTGGTCAGCGCTAAAGTTCGAGGAGCTGGAAAAGTGCCTCACAGACTATCTATTGCAGCGCGGGCGCGAACCGGAATATGCCGTGACTTGGTTGCGGGTATGGCAGGAGTTGCTGCCGCAGGAGGTAATGGCGTATCTGGAGCATCAACTTCGCCTGCATCATTTTTCCGATGTCTACCTGGGGGAGCTTGCACGGTTGCAGATGCCCCACGATGTTAATTACAGCCTCGGACATTGGCGCTATGCGTGTTGGGCGTCCGTCAGAAGCATGGCGTCGGTATCCCTGCAGTACCCGGGCAATGCCGAAATTTTGAAGTTCACTCTTGGGAGCGAGCTTCCTCGACGCCTGAAGATGGCGCAGGGGTCAAAGGAGGGGAAACTTTGCTTCTCGGCTTCCCACACATTGCCTGACAGTGCATTGACAACAGTATTTGCGAACATCGCCACAAATCTAGGCGACCAATTCTGGATGGTGCCCCCCTCGATGACGGCAATCGAGCATCCGCCTAGCTAAATCATCGGATCGAAAACTACGACAGCAGGCTACCGCGTGTGTTACTCCAAACCGACTACCGGACTACCAGTGTCAAAAAAGCATCTCTGGAAGATGACTATCTTGGATCTGACTCTTGCCCAGAACTCCTGCGTGAAGCAGAGGCGGGGCGCGAACCTCTCCCCTCCCCCACTTCATATGGATCACGCATGAGAACGCAGCGCGGCACTATCCTTATCCATCTTGTCAGCAAATGTTCGCAGCAGGCGAGCGAGAATGTGCAACTCTGAGTCGAGGACCGGCATGGGGCGGCGCTTCTCGATGTGAGTTTCAATTTTATCTGCTAGTTCTCGTGCGAAATGCGCCTCTACAGCAACAAACTGTACTGCGTTGACTACTCTAAGGTGTGAGCTGAAAAGTGAGTAGACTCTCTGAATTGCTGGAGAACCGGCGGTCTTGAGTTGCGAGAAGAACCAGTCAACATCAGTGTCATCAGCGAATACCACCTGTAGACGGTCTTGGGAAGGTGATCCCTTACCAGTAAGCAAGCCATTGACTGCTGCTTGGCGATGTCGGCCCTGTTCAACATTCTTTACCGCTTCACTTACCTCTTCGGCGAGTTTAATCACCGTCTGTTCGTCGGGACTATACGCGCTTGGCCAAACTTCAAATTCGCCTGAATCTACCTGTTCGGGATTTTCACGCCATCTGGCTAGAGTTCCTAGCACCTCTTGCGTCCATTCCTGAGGAGTGAATGTGGTGATGTGATTCTCCGCAAGATAGTAGACAGTGCGAAACACTTGGAAGAGGTGTGCCAATACTGCTGGCTTACCATCGATAGCGGCAGCACGCAATCGCGTGATCGCCTGTTGCACATCCGTATCATTTTGCTTGTAGTGGTGGCGTAACAGGTCTAAGTCATCGACTTCGCACTCCTCGGTGTCAAGGAGGCCAAAATCTGCGATGAGAGCGTTTGGATCGAACACTTCACCCTTAGCTAGCGCAATGAACGCCTTAGAATTCGGCCAGTTGTATGCAGCGTCTTCCAGTCCCAAGCCATACAGCAGATCTGACAATCTCTTAATGTCATCGTCCTCATCACGGGTATCGCGGCGTGTGTCTTCGCTTTGATTTCTCCTGGCCATAGATATAGCCATCCCAATGTCACCTTGAAAGGCTCGCACAAGTAGTTGCATGTTGCTGGGGGAACGGGCGATCGCAACGGCCCAAAAGAGCATCGCTGACGGGAGACTGCTGCTCATAACGCGCTCAGCTGTCGCGGCCGGCATTTCGCGGACTACAGCCTCAAGCTCAGTCAGAAGAAATCGAACCGTGCGTAGATTCGCAAGCTTCGCTCCCACGATAAGATTTACCAAAACTTCCATGCCACCGTCTAAAACACGACGGGACTGTGCAGTTCCAAAGCCTTTCACCACTTGATCACAGAACTCACGGATGGTTGGCGAAACGACGACCGTTTTCCCAACAATTCGCTCCTTGTACGCGGCGTATCCCTCTAGGTTAGCAAGCGCCCGATCTTCATCTGCAATAAGGATGCAGTGGACGCCGCTCCCATCAAGAAGGTTGACAATAAATCCAAAAAGAGCCGGAAACGCACCTGCGAATCTCTCTACATCGTCGATGCAAACCACCGACTTTCCGGGGAATATGTCAGCCTTTAGTTTGATGTCTTTGGGGTCGACCTTCACTACTCTCAGAAGTGCTTTGCCGATTATCGCGCCTGCTTCTCCTATCACCGAGTTCGCAAGTGGTGCTAGTGACGCAGTGAGAAGTGCGTCTTCAAGATCGGCAGAAGTCTGCAATCCTGCCGCAGATATCGTTACTGCATGCAGGCCCTCTAGTTGACTGGCGTACCGGGTCCAGAAGAAGGACTTTCCTGCACCCCAGGGTCCAGAGAGTAGAAGTGCGTAGCCTGGCGGGACATTGCGGAGATACGAGTCGATTACTTGCATGGTAAAGGTCATTTTTCTAAGAAATTTCACGCAGCGTATCGCGATGCAAGGCTGAGTGAAAATGGGGGTGGGCAGCCTGGCGAAGGCGTCGGGAAACCTTGTTTAGCAGTCGGTTTCCGGATCGCAACGCTGTTTCCTTCCAGAAGTGGACATAGGGAAGGCTTCTTTTAACCTCAGCGGCGACGCTGTTTGGAGGGTCGGCCACGGCGTCGTCCCCGCCTCGCTCAGAATGTGGGCAAGATTCGCTGGGGGCGGGCTAGCGCACATGCTCGTAGTCAGCTTTGGCCTGTGCCAACTCGTGCATTGCTTTGTTCAGGGCTTCTTGAACTGCTTGCCGACGCGCCAAGATGCTCGCGCGCAGTTGGCTAAGTACACTGGGAGCCTTTCTCAGTTCTTCCTGAAGCTCTGCTCTTCTGACCCCAATTGTGCGATCAAGGTCCGCCACTTGCCTTGGATCGACGCTCGAGTTCGGATCAAACCGAAAGCCTCGCTCCAACTTTGATCTCCAGTCTATAAGCCGACCGGTCAGGGCTGGGCCAAATCCGGGAACATTCATAACAGCGTTGAAATTTACGTCTGCTGCGGTTTCAATATTCCAAGACTCAAGCGAGTCAATCTTTGCTCGTCCAATGCCGGAAATTTTGGCCTTGTAGATCTGAAAGCCATCCAAGTAACGATGGAGCGCATCCTGACGTCGACGTGAAATCAATGCCGCATAGCGCTGCTCACGCAGTGCTTTGAGGCCAACCAACTCGTCACGAACTTTCTGCAGTTGGGCGAGCTTGTCACTGAACGCGCTAGAGGGCCCATCGGCCGCCCACTTCTTGGCCAACGCCTCGTGATTACGGTAAGCGTTCTCGTATCTCACTTTTAAAGTGTTGCCGCCATCGCCTGTGGAGACACCATTGGTCCACCGACCGGTGAACCATGCTGCGATCAGCCAAGGAATCCAGAAATTCACATTGATCCAGAGGCCGAAGCACAAAGTCACCGCCGCCGCGGCATACCCAAGGACTTTCCAGCGAGACCGGTCGGCCTTGAGTTCAATGGCAGCGGCAGAAGGACTTGCCGTTGGCAACTGGAAAGCTGACGGCACGTGGGGTGGTGGCGCAACGCTCTTAATCTGTGCCCACACGACCTCTAAGTTGAACGCACCGCCCGTGGTCGGAATTACGAACCCCGTGGGCACCGGAAACAAAAGCACCCCTATCTGTTCGATAGGACACCAGGGGCATTTTCCGTATGGCCCGTAGTAGTAGTGAGCTGGGTTATTAGTGCAGCGAGCGAAGGATTGCTCGAGCTTAGTCAGCACCCGGACCCAGTCTCGGGCCGATGGCCTTCCATTAGGTGCGACGCCCGCCCGTCCGAAAGCTCGCTCCCAGAGATCCACGACCGCAGGTGACGCTACCGCTACAGGTGCCGTATTTGGTGGCACCTGCATACCGGTGGAGGCTGTGTCTCTGGAGTACGCATACCTGAACTGGCCGATGGCCTTATCAGTGGGCATATCCTCAGGGCCGCGGTACCTGCCGGCGAATGGATGCCGACCCATCATCAATAGCTGAAATATGAGGACAGCTAAGCCGAAGTTATCGTGGTTCTGACTCCGAACCGTGTCCTTGAACGGTTTTCCTTGCAGTTCGGCGGGGGTGAAGTTGTCGACACCCACTTCGCACACAAAGGTCTTTGAGCCCTGTGTGACCTGGAAGCTATCGCAATCGATAAGTTTGACGGTCGCATCCTGTGCAACACGCACGCCACCATGATTGACGTCCCCTACCAAACAGCCTGCTTCATGCAATACAGCAAAGGCTTTTGCCGTGTTGAGGGAAGCTCGTACCAGCATCCGCCAATCTGATTTCGGGAAATCAGCTAACCGACTTCGAGGGCTATAGAGCGCGTGGATATCCTTTGACGCGGCCATATTGGCCATGACAAAGCCAGCTACCTTGCCGCCAGGCGATTTGAGTACCTCTATAGGCCAAGCAGTCAACGAGTCGAGTGCGGGGGTTCGCAATGACTGCATCGCAATAAGCTTTGCAGATCGCTCAGCAGAGGCCTCTTTGAGGTAGATCTTGGCTACCCTCTCAGGGCTTCCGACAATCTCAAATACAGCACCCTCGCCGCCGCGACCGAGCTGGCGTCCGAGCCTCACCGGGCCCTGACTTCCGTTTACCTGAGGCGCACTCATGGCTACGCCTCAATGACGACGAGTGCACGAGATGGTGCTTTGACAAGCCGACTGGCGATCAGAAGCGTCTTGTCATCATCCGTCCGGGAGCAGACTTTGTCCGACTCCAAGTACGCTTTCAATTGCTCAGATAGCCCCTTATCCAAGCCGGCTTGGGGCCGGGTTCGTACAGGACCAAAGATCATGTCAAAGAAGGGGCCATGAACCGTCTGGGTCGAGTACTGGAGAACCAGGCTCTCTATGCCGTCGGTGAATGCAGCCACTTCGTGGATAACACTGCTAGCGACATCAAACTCGAACTTTTTCAGTGCCACCGGATCAGTGATGAATACAGTCGTATTGATGTACTCGCCGTGCTGCGGCCAGAACACGTAGGCCCAGCCGTCGCTGTCGGATCTCACCACGATCGCACCATCACCCACCTGGATATAAGCGGTGTGGGTCGGTGATATCAATGCTGCCAGCAGCGTGCATGCGTACTCACGCGTACTGGATTCTGTTTCTGCGGCGGCGCGTACAATCACGGCCGCCGCGTTCTCAAGCCAACCCAGTGCAATGTCTCGCGTCAGATCACTGACTCTCTTTCCATCACTGAAATAGAGTCGGATGCAATCTAGGAGCTCTTGGCACGCTAGCTGAGACCCCACATCCGAATGCGCCGCGCTTCCTGCGCCATCGGATGCCACCAGCACCAGTACTTCCTCGACGCCGGCAATCAAATCGAACGCGTGCGAGTCCTGGCAAGGCAGGTCGCCTTTTACGTGCGAAGTACCTCTGACCGACGTCGCGGCCGCGCGCCATCCCTGGAGCTTCATTACACCGTCGCCCAGCCCTCAGGCGCTGCGGGGTTCTCGAGCGGCACCGCGTCACCTGGCGTCGAACGCGAGACGGCACTCATGGAGTTCGACAGCCATTGGAAAAGTTCTCGGAACTGGAGACCCTTCAAACTAAGTGGATCTCGCACAGAAATTTGGCGAAGAATCTCCATATTCGCGCCCTGGATGCCTACTGCGAAGAACTGGAAGTTCTTGGAAGCTTCGCCTTCTCGAACCAGCTGGGCGGCACGCTGCCAGGAATCGGTCGGTGCACCATCGGTGATGAGGAAAACCCACGGGCGGTAGTAGGAGACACCGTTGTGACGATACGTCGACTTGCGCTGCGCGATCATCTCCAAGCCTTGCTCGATGGCGGCGCCCATCGGGGTGTCTCCCGTCGTGGTGAGGCTGGGCGGATAGAATGCGTCCGCAGTGACGAAATCGGTAGCGACCTGCACAGGCCCGAAGGTGACGATGGCAACCTCTACGCGCTTGGCGGCCATGGCATCGGATGCCAGCTCATCCTTGAATTGGACCAACCCAGCGTTGAGCTCATTAATGGGCGCGCCCTGCATGGAGCCAGACGTATCGAGCAACAGTAAGCACGGGCAGCGGTTTTCAGGATTGTCAGCAAATGTCGGGTCGCTAAAAGGGACCTGGTCGAATTCGTTCGTCATGTGCCCTCCCCAGGGCGATATTGAAGTTCTAGTCTATATCGGTGATCGACGGTGAGGCCAGATGCATTGCCGCCGACAATCAGGTAGTCACTGACCCCTGCTCGGCACGCTCTTGCCACATTTCTGGCACGATACCGCTGGGGAGAGGGGAAAGGCCGGTATGTCCAGGCACGCGCTTAGGAAAAAGGTCCATATCCAGCTGGATCCGAAGGCATGGCCTGGCAGAGGCCTGTCACCGGCCAACCGCTTACTAGTGGCTGCGATTCTGATAGCGACAGTAAGCGCGATCGTGGGCACAGAGCCCAGAGTGGCAAGGACCTATGCCGGCACATTCAGTGCGCTCGAGCTGGTCCTGGGGATTGTGTTTGCTGCCGAGTACCTTGCCCGACTGTGGAGCGTGGCTGAACGCAGGGAAGCAGGCGTTAGCCCTACTGTCGAGCGTCTTCGTTTCGCCTTGAGCCCCAGCGCCCTGCTGGACCTCCTGATTATTGTCATCACCCTGGTGCCGTTCTTCGCCATCAACGTTATGGCGCTACGGCTTGTAAGGCTGCTTCGCATCCTCAGGCTAGCCAAACTGGGGCGTATGTCGAGCGCACTGGGACTGCTCTATGGCGTAGTCGCCTCTCGTAAGTACGAGCTGATGGTGACCTTGGGGCTGGCGAGTACGCTTCTGATCTTTGGCGCCTCCGCTCTCTACTGGATCGAGGGTGATCTGCAGCCTGACAAGTTCGGTAGCATCCCTCGTGCGCTCTGGTGGGCTGTCATTACCCTGACCACCATCGGGTATGGCGACGTTTACCCCATCACGCCCGCCGGTAAGTTCGTCGCCGGCTTGGTTGCCATCTCTGGCATTGGCCTCATTGCCATGCCCACTGGCATTCTGGCTTCCGCCTTCAGCGAAGCCATGCGTAAGCAATAGGGGATAGAGCAGATGTCCCAGTCTAGAGGTGGCACCCCTTTGTTCTTCTTCATCGTTGTACTGACGATGGTGAGCTACTGCAGCAGACCCGATGTACGCAGTAGCTTGAGTACGTCGTCGCGGGCGCCATCTTTGCAGGTAGAACAGCCTCAGGCGCCCTCCCCTCCACAAGCTGGTGCCGAGCCTTCGTCTACTCGCTTCGTCAAATCCATCCAGCTCAATGTCCGCTCCTCTCCCAACGGTGCAGTGGTTGAAAAGCTTAAACGTGGTACTCCGGTGGGCATATACGCGGAGCAAGGCAAATGGGTACGTATCAGCCGAGATGGCTTGCCGGAGCAATGGGTTTCTGGCCCGAATCTCTGCGCAGAACCTGGGTGTGCCTACACAGACCCTGCCCCGGCGAGATCGGCCTCCTCTGATCTGACGACTTCTTTCGCACCCGTAGAGCGACGCCGCTATCGCGCCAGTACTTCTCCGGTCTATGACTGTCCTTGTTCCCGGAGTGCCAACTGCATAGGCCCTCGTGGCGGGAGGTACTGCATCACCTCCGGAGGGAACAAGCGCTATCGCTAGCAATACGCCCAGCACCATGAACCGGCGCAGTGATCGCACCTGCCTAGCCGTTGAACATCTCGAATTTGTACTTGCAACAATGATTTGGACAGCGTCGCTGTAAGAATTGTACGGCGTCGCCCGAAAATTGGTCAGCTTGCCATGAAACTGGCCTTCCGCGCATGTTGGATCTAAGAACATTGAGGTGCCCCGCCACTGTCTGCCAGACGACCGCTACCGGCCAGAAGCTGGCATTAGGCACACAAAGCCCGACGGAAGTGAGGCGGCGAAATCCGCACGCGCCGTTTAAGTCGGCTAGCGTAGCAACACGGGCTTTCCCAGCAGTCGGGCGACTCGACCTGCGGAGGTCGGACCCAGATATAGGCCTTCGGCATTACTGGCGACAGCTCAGCGCGGCGCCAGCACCTCTTGGAAGAAGCCGACGGCGTCGGCATTGATCTGCCGGTGCACTGCGCCGCGATCGATGCCGGTCGGATCCACGCACAGCGCGGGCAAGGCGGCGGCCATGCCGGCACTGCACGGCGCCAGGAACACGTAGTGGCCGGCGCCGACGATGCCGCGGAAGGCATGCAGGCGCGGCAGCCCGTCGCGCACCGGCAACAGGTTGTAGGCGGGCAGCAGCACGCGGTCGGCCATCGCGCCGTACAGGAACACCGGAGCGTCGACGTGCGCCAGCGCGGCGGCGTCGAAAAAGATCGCAAACGGCGCCATCACGAAGCCGGCGCGGATGCGCGGATCGGTGGTGGCGCGCGACACGGGCAGGCGTTCGATGACGGCCGGCACTTCCACGCACACCTCCGCATCGGCCGGCTGCGCGGCGCAGTACGCCTCGCGGCGGGCGAAGTCCGGTGTGGCGCCGAGCAGCAGCAGGCTGGTGTAGCCGCCGGCGGAGAAGCCGGCAACGCCGACGCGGTCGGCATCGATGTGCGGACCGAGCTGCGGGTCGGCCAGCAGCAGGTCGAGCAGCGCGGACATCTGCCAGGCGCGCCCCAGCAGCACGCGTTCGGTGCCGAAGCCGCTCTGGTCGCGGTGGCTGTCGCCGGCGTGTTCGATCGCCGCGACGATGAAGCCGGCATCGGCCAGCGCGGTCGCCAGGTCGTGGTGGCCCAGCGTGCTGCCGCCGTGGCCGTGCGAGATCAGCACCAGCGGATGCCGGCCATCGGCGATGGCCAGGCCGGGCGTGGCGGCGACGCCATACGGGCCCAGCTCGGTGGATGCGGCGGGGCCGGCGGCCGGGTAGATCACCGTCGCCGGCATCGCGGTGCCGGTGGTGGCTTCGTGCACCTCGCGGAAGGCAAGGCCGTTGGCGGCTAGCGCCGGCACGCTGGCGACAGCGACCAGCGACAGAAGGAGGAAGGTCAGCAATTTCATCGGCAATTCCAATGGAGGATCGGTTCTGAGATGCGCCAACGGCGCGGAGCGTTTAAGTGGGCGTATGGACCGAGTCTTGGACCGGACCCAGGACGTGATTCGCGAGGGCCGAGACCGTATTCAAGCCCTCCGCGATCCGGAGGCTGGCACGACCGACCTACCCGATTTCCTGCGACGCCATTCACAGGAGATGGCTGCTGAGCAAGGAATGCTCTGCGACTTCGACCTACCGTTCTCAGTAAGGCCTCTTCAACCAATCGTGTACGAGGAGCTTCGACAGATTGGGCGGGAAGCAATCACCAATGCGTGTCTTCATTCACAGGGAAAGCGGATCGACGTGAAGCTTGAGTACTGTGATTTCGGCGTTCTTTTGACCGTACAAGACGATGGCGTTGGGATCGCCGAAGAGAAGCTCAAGGTTGATCGGCATTGGGGAATCAGTGGGATGCGCGAGCGAACGACAATGATCGGGGGTTCTTTGGTGGTGGCCACCCGCCCTACAGGGGGTAGCGAGATAAAGGTTCTCATCCGCGCCGAAGTGGCCTATCCCAAGCTCGCGAACCAAGAGACAAGACTCTAACCGCAGCTTTATCGCCAATCTTCGCCATCGCTCTAACTAAAGTCTGGGCGATTCGCTAGCAGATGCTCCCAGGTTCAGTTTGGGCCTAGAGCGTGCAAGTCGAAGCACCCATTCTCATAGAACGGGCCAAGACGTCCTTCTCCTGGGCCAACACCTCCGTAGTGCATCTGGGTGCTGGTAGTCCCGTGCCACCGTCGGAATTCTCTACCCCGTGAGCACTTCCTTGCTCACCCATGGCGCTCGCGATAGCGGTCGTGGAAGATGATGTTGCTCAAGATGTCCGGATTGGTGCGTGGAATGAAGGACGCGCTAGTGCTTACCGATCTAGACTCCTACAGGGTTATGTCATTTTTTCAAAACGAGCTTCCAGGTGGACTTGCCCGTTGTCGTTGCTCGCCGACAGCGTGCCGCCGTGTGCCTTGACGAACTGGTCAGCAATGAACAGCCCGAGCCCGAGTCCCTGGCTGGCGTGGAATGCGCCCTTGAATGGCTCGAATAGGCGAGGAAGCAACTCTTCGCTGATATGACCGGCGTTGGAGACTCGCACCACAACAGCGCCTTGCGTCGCGCTTTCCAACACGATACGAACAGGTCCCTCTTTGCCATGGATCACCGCATTGCCAACCAGGTTGATCACCACCTGCGTCAATCGATCCGGATCTGCCTTGACCTCCACAGGATTTCCGGCCTCAAACGCAATGTCCGCGTTGGCATGGACGCGTTTTACTTCATCGATTGCGCCCAACAGCACCTGCGTTAGATCTATCGTCCGAGGCTCGATCTGGAAGCCGCCCGAGCGGATGCGGGAAAAATCCAGCAGTTGCTCCACCATCCGCGCCATCCGCCAACCACTGGTTTCCAGCTGGGACAGCGTCCTTTGGACGCGCTCATCCCCGGGAAGCTGCAGGGCCAACTTCTCTGCACACAGCAGCACAGCCGAGAGCGGTGTCCGCAGGTCGTGCGTCAACACCGCCATCATGGTCTCATTGAGCTTGAGCGCTCTTTCCAGCGATTCGGCGCGTTCTTTTAGCAGCTGCCGCTGCTGGAACAGCTGGACGAACACATTCGTTTTGCTGAGGATGACGTGGGGCTCGATGGGCTTGTGCAAGAAGTCCACGGCACCGGCTTCATACCCTTTGAAAGCGCGCTTGGGGTCGTTCGGTGAGGCTGTCAAGAAGATGATCGGCACTTCCCGGCTACGCGCTGCACCTCGCATCAGCTCGGCCAGTGAGAAGCCGTCCATCTCCGGCATCTGCACATCAAGCAGGGCCACGGCTACCTCGTGGACGAGCAGCAGTTCCAGTGCCTGCGCGCCAGAGGCGGCGCACAGCACCTGCACCCCGTCGGCTTGCAGAAGCGCGCGCATGGCCACCAGGTTCTCGGGCACATCGTCCACGACGAGGATATTGATCGGCTCGCTACGCACCGGCTCAGGATTGGACAAGGTCAAGTTCAAGGCTGAAAGCTCCGTAAGCGCACACTCATCTGATCCAGGGTAAGTACCGCATCAGCGCCTGCATACGCCAGCGCTGAGGCCGGCATCATGGGCGAGCTGGCCTCCTCCGGTTGCTGTACCCATGCTTGGCCACCACCGGCCCGAATGGCAGCGACACCCTCGCTGCCATCGTTGGAGGCACCGGTCAACAGGATCGCCAGCACGCGATCAGCAAACACGGCCGCTGCGCTTTCGAACAAGGGATCGATCGCGGGCCGAGAGAAAAGGACCGGCTCATCCAGGCTGAGCGACATCGTATCCCGATCTTCCACCATCAGGTGGTAGTCCGGTGGCGCGATCCATACCGTGCCCGGCGTAAGTGGTGCCTTGTCCTCTGCCTCGGCAACGGGAAGCGCGCAGTACTGTGCAAATAGTTCGGCCGCCTGACTGGGTCGATCGCGCGGCAGGTGGAGGACAATCATCACTAGCGCCGGACAGTTCGCCGGCAAGTCCTCCAACAGCGTCCTCACGGCGCTCACACCTCCCGCTGAAGCGCCCACGACGATCGCGTCTACGGTGTCGCAAAGGCGTGGCGCTGGAGAGGTCATGCGAGCTTCCGGTAAAGCCGCTGCGCACGCGAGCTGACTTCAAAGTCCGCGGCGTGCTCACCGAACTGCAGGGATTCCTTGCTGCCTAACCCCAGGAAGCCGCGGTGCACCAAGGCTTCATGGAACAGGCCCACTGCCCTGTCCTGCAGGCTGCGTTTGAAGTAGATCAGCACATTACGGCACGAGACAAAGTGGACCTCAGAGAACACCGCATCGGTAGCCAAGCTGTGGTCGGCAAAGACGATGTTGCGTTTCAGGCGCCGATCGAACAAGGCTCCGTTGTAAGCGGTCGTGTAGTAGTCCGAGAGCGAGCCGCGACCGCCGGCAGCCAGGTAGCTACGGCTGAACTGAGCCATCCGATCCAATGCGAATACCCCCGCCTCGGCGCTGGCCAGTGCCTCAGGATTGATGTCGGTGGCATAGAGCACCGTGCGCTCCAGCAGGCCCTCTTCATCCAGCAGGATGGCCAGGGACCACACCTCCTCCCCCGTGCTGCAACCGGCTACCCAGATTTTGCACGACGGGTAGGTCTTCAGCACCGGCACTACTTGCTCCCGCAGGACCCGAAAGTAGTCCGGATCCCGGAACATCTCAGAGACCTGGACCGTGAAGTACTGCATGGCCTGGGTAAACAGCGCCGGCTCGTGGAGCAGCCGATGTTGCAACGTGGCCACGCTATCGCACTGGAAACGATCCATGGCCTGGCGCACGCGCCTGCGTAGGGAGGAGATCGCGTATTCGCGAAAGTCATAGTGGTATCGCCGGTAAAGCGCTTCCAGTAAGACCCCCAGCTCCAGATCGAACAACTCGCTGGGGGTCATTGCCGCGCGCACCATACCCGGCACAAGGACACCAGCTTTTCCACATCGACCGGCTTTGCGATGTAGTCGTTCGCACCGGCTTCCAGGCAATGCTCCCGATCATCGGCCATGGCTTTAGCCGTCAGCGCAATGATCGGCAAATCCTGCCATTGCGGGTTGCGACGAATCTCCCGCATGGCCGTCAGTCCATCCATCTCCGGCATCATGATGTCCATGAGCACTAGATCGAAGTCCTGATTGACGAGCGTGTCCAACGCTTCACGTCCGTTGCGCGCGATTTGCAGCTGTACACCGAGCGGCTCCAATACACTGGACAAGGCGAAAATGTTGCGTACGTCGTCCTCGACCAGAAGGACGTTGCGGCCATCCAGTACCGCATCACGCCGACGGACTTCCCGCAGCATGCGCTGCTGGTCCCCGGGCAGGGTCGCCTCCACACTGTGCAGGAACAGCGTGACCTCATCCAATAGCCGTTCCGGCGAGCGTGCCCCCTTGATGATGATGCTCTTGGAGTAGCGTCGTAGACGCTGCTCTTCATGGCGTGTGAGTGCTCGGCCGGTATACACAATCACCGGTGGGAACGCGCCGGTGGCACTGGTCGACATCTTCTCCAGCAGGTCATAGCCGCTGCCATCGGGCAGGGCCAGATCGGTAATCATGCAGTCGAAAGTGGTGACATCAAGCTTCTCGATCGCCTCGGCAATCGTGCCGACGGCGACGATCTCCAACTGATCGCGGGCAAGCAACAGCTGCAGGTTCTGTCGCAGTTCCTGATCATCTTCCACGATCAACAGTCGGCGCACATCGCGCGCGTGCGTCTGTTCCAGCTGTTCAATGGCACTGGCCAACCGCTCGCGGGTGGCCGGTTTGATCAGATAGCCCACCGCGCCCAGTTCCAGGGCTACCTGGGTGCGCTCCAGCGCGGACACCACGTGCACAGGCACGTGTCGGGTCGCCGGATCGCGCTTCAAGCGCTCCAGTACGCTCAAGCCAGATACATCCGGCAGGCCGATATCCAACAGGATGCCATTGGGTCGAAGCTCAGAGGCCAATCGCAGCCCTTCCTCGGCCGTTGAGGCCACCACACAGTCAAACCTGAGTTCTTGGGCCAGGGCGACCAGAGCACGGCCAAATTCGACGTCATCCTCGATCGCCAGAATCAGGCGGTCTGGATAGCGTCGCGTGATGGGACTGGCGGCCACCGGTGCGTTGGCGGAGGCCGGCGGGCTAGCCATCGTGGCGGACACTGCGATCGGGCCGGTGGCCTGATTCGCCGGACTGATGGTGCGCGGTGCCGAGGGTGCAGTTTGCGGCTCCTGATCGGCGGCAGGTGCGCCATCGGTGGGGATGACCAAGGTAAAGCAACTGCCGCGGCCGGGTTCGCTCTCCACGGTGAGTGCCCCGCCCATGCGAGCGGCCAAATCACGCGAGATCGCCAACCCGAGCCCCGTGCCGCCGAAGCGACGGCTCGTGCTGCCATCGGCCTGCCTAAAGGCCTCGAAGATCACTTCAATCTGCTCGCGGGCGATGCCGATACCGGTATCGCACACAACAAACCCGACACGATTCTGGGTGTCAGGCTTGACGTGCATCGTGACCGAGCCGCGCTCAGTGAACTTGATGGCATTGGCCAGCAGGTTCTTCAGGATCTGCTGCAGGCGCTGTCCGTCGGCCACGAACTGGGACGGGGCGTCGGACGCAATCTCCAGCGTCAGGTCCAGTCCTTTTTGGCGCGCTAGTGGATCGAACGTCTCACGTAGGCGCTGCACCACGCTTTCGGTGCTGAGGGTGTCATCCTGCAGTTCAACGTGCCCTGCCTCAATCTTGGACAAGTCGAGAATGTCGTTAATCAGCGCCAGCAGGTCATTGTTGGACGAATGGATCGCTTGGGCGTACTTGACCTGTTCAGCAGTGAGCGTGCTTTCCTTGTTGTCGGCCAGCAGTTTGGCCAGGATCAGCGAGCTGTTCAGCGGCGTGCGCAGTTCATGCGACATGTTGGCCAGGAATTCGGACTTGTAGCGCGAGGCGGCCAGCAGGTCTTCCCGACTGCGCATCAGGTTGTCCTGTGCCGACAGCAGCTGCTGCCGCTGCCCTTCGAGTTCGTGGGTCCGCTCTTCAAGCTGCACGTTGGTCTGTTCCAACTCAGCCTGCTGCTGCTCCAAGTTGACCTGGGATTGCTGCAGGGTGCGGCTTTGTTCCTCCAGTTCCTCGTTGGCCACCCGCAGCTCTTCCTGCTGGGCCTGCAGTTCCTCGCTTTGGCGCTGGGTTTCTTCCAGCAGCTCAATCAGTTCACTACGCAGCATGGCGGTTCTGAGGGCAATACCAATGGTATCGGCGCACCGCTGCAGCAACTCCATGGCCGTGGACTCATCGACCGGGGACTCAATCAGGCCCAGCTCTAGGGCCCCACTGGCACTGCCATCGGCGGTGAGCGGTGCCACGAGCAGTTTGACTGCCGCGCTTCGACCTAGTGCCGACTCAACACCCACATGGGAGGCCTCGATGCCACGAACTACCCGAGGGCGTTGTTTGACGATGGCTTCCCACAACTGACCCGAGCCGGCGGCAATCCGGTTGGGAACCTCGCGCGCGAGCGCAACGCCACCTATCAGGACCAGTTCCTGGCCGTTCAAACGGTATAGCACGCCGGTATGGGCACCCAGATGATCGCAAAGCACCCGCAGCGCCCCCTCGGCCAAGCTGTGAGGGGTCTGCTCGCCTTGCAGCACGCCGGCAACCTCGTTTTCCACCTCCTGCAGCCAGAGCGCGCGTTCGGCCTCCAAACGCGCGCGGATGGCCTGCATCACGATCAGTGCCGTGGTAAGGAAGCAGACCCCGCCCACCGTTCGATTCACCACTGAGAAGGCGGAGTTGTGACTGGGGGGAGCCAGATTGAAACCGACCACCAGCAACGTGCACGCCAAGGCGGCGAGCGCCACCGGCACCCACGGCCGGCGCTGATACACCGTTACACCAATGGCCAAGAAGTACAACAGCCAGACGGCATAGCCCAACGGGATGACAGCCTCCAGCCCGATGGTGGTGGCCGCCAAGCCCAACGCGATGAAGGAAATGATGGTGTCGCGGTGCCGCTTCCCCTGGTCCTGTTGGCTCATCCCCTGCCCTTGCCCCGAGTGCAAAAACGCCATGCTACCTTCATTTACGTTTACAACTTCTTCACGCTCTTATCTCAATCCTTTTCCAACTTTTTTCAGGGGAGCGCGTGGCAGTGGACGACACCAACAGCAGGCAGATGGGTGCTTCGGACAGTCCTTCCTCGGATCTGACGTCTGCGGGAGGCTCGATTCGGGTGCTGTTGGTCGAGGATCAGGTGGAGCTGCGCGCTCTGTTGTCCGATGTGCTTCAGGACGCTGGCATGGAGGTTCGCATTGCCGAGGATGCGCATAGCGCAAAGGTGATCCTGGAAGACTTCCCATGCGATGTTCTGGTCAGCGATGTACACATGCCAGGTTCGGAAAACGGCATTGATCTGGCTGAGCACCTGAAGCGCTCACGTCCTCAGGCGCGGGTGATTCTGGCCTCAGGCCATCCCCCGCGGCAGCTTCCCAGCCTGCCGGGGTATGCGCACTTCCTGCAAAAGCCGTTTCGGCTCAATCAGCTGATGCAATTGCTGGCTGCGTAAGCCAAGCCAGGCGTCGGGCGTTCTAGTCCCAGTAGATCGACACGCGCTTTCGCTAGATCGCCCCACTGTGTACAAGTTCGGCCATGACCTTGTCTGGGGTAATGGGCGTGTCGTAGATGCGCACGCCCACGGCATGATGGATGGCATTGGCGATGGCCGCCGATACCCCTACAAGACCGATTTCACCAACTCCTTTGGCCCCCAACCGGCTGACCACCCGATCGTCTTCATCGGCAAAGAGCACGTCAATCTCGTGGATGTCGGCGTTCACGGCCACGTGGTACTCAGCGAAATCGTGGTTCATGAAGCGCCCCAGCCGAGCATCATCGTGGGTGCCCTCATGCAGCGCATGGCTGATGCCCCATACCACGCCCCCCAGAATCTGACTGCGCGCCGCCATCGGGTTGATGATCCGGCCGGCAGCAATGGCACTGACCACGCGCGTGACCCTTATCGTGCCCAATGCTTCATCCACACGTACCTCGCAAAACACGGCCGAGTGCGTGGCCCGCGCATACTTTGACTGCTCACGCTGGTTTGGCAGGAGCAGATGGCTGGCCCGCAGCTTTCCGTCCTTGGCAAACGCCATCAGCTCGACAATCGGAACGCTGGCCCCACCGGCCTTGCGCCGCAAACCCCCTTCGACACACTCGACATCGTCATCCTTGCAGCCAGAAAAAAGCTCGCTGTGATGGCGTTTGGCAAGCTTGAGCAAGCCGGCGCGTAACTTATCGCAGACCCCTTCAATGGCCGATCCAATCGTGGCCACGTGGGCAGACCCTCCCTGCACCGGCGCCACGGGCAGGGTCGAGTCACCCAGTTCAAAGGTGACGTGTTCCAGCGGCAAGCCCATGGCGTCAGCGGCGATTTGGGCCATCACGGTATAGGTGCCCGTGCCGATGTCCGAGGCAGCGCTACTGACGCGAAGCCGGCCCTGTGCATCCAGGACAGCTTTGGCACGGGCAAACATCTGCAGGGCATCCCAGGTCCCGGTGGCCATCCCCCACCCCACATACTCGGTACCGATCTTGGTGGCACGAGGTGCTGGGGGGCGTTGTGACCAGCCAAATCGCTCGGCCCCCAAGGCAAAGCACTCCCGCAACGCTTTGGAGGAGAACGGCTTGTCCTCGATGGGATGCACCTCGGCGTAATTGACCAGCCGAAACGCCAGCGGATCCATGCCGACCTCGCAGGCCATGGCATCGATAGCCACTTCCAGGGCATGGACGCCGTGGGCCGCCCCTGGTGCACGCATATCCATCGGCGTGAACCGGTCCAAGTCGACCAGCTTGTGCGATAGACGAATGTTCTCGCACGCATACAACTGGCCCGACCAGTTAGCCACGACCTCGGTGTAGTCCTCCGCGCGCGAGGTTTCCGTCAGCACATCATGCTCGATGGACTGGAGCTGGCCTTGGGCGTTGGCAGAAAGCCGGATCTGCTGCCACGTCTCGGGCCGATGCCCGAAGGTGAACATCTGCTGGCGTGTCAGGACGACACGAACCGAGCGGTCCAGATACTCGGAGGCCATCACTGCCAGCAGCAGGGCGTAGTTGGGCCGCAGCCCCGAGCCAAAGGCGCCCCCCACGAAGGCGTTGCGCACGCTCAGTCGGGACTTCGGGATCCCCAGGGCATGGGAGGCGTACCAACGGCTGTTCTGGGAGCCCTGGGTCTTGTCGTGCACGACCATGCGACCTTCGGCATCACGCACGACGGTGGTGGCAAACAGCTCCATCGGGTTGTGGTGCTGGGCCTCGGCATAGGAGGTTGCCTGCATCCGGAACGGGGCGTTGTGCCACGCGGCTGAGGCGTCACCCTTTTCTTTGGGAGGCGGCTTGTAGCCAAATTTGATGCCTTTTGGGCTGTGGCCTTTGTCCAGGTTCGCACGCAGGGAGGTCTCGTGGGGCGCGGGCGCCACCTCAACCCGCATCAGCATCGCGGCCCGGCGCGCTGCCTCAAAACTATTAGCGACCACCAACGCCACCGGCTGTCCGCTGTAGACCACATGCTCGTCGTAAAGCGGGCGGAACGGCTTGCCGCCCGGCGCGATCAGGTCTTTATGAAACACGCGCCCTGCCCGCATCCTGGGCCGCCGTTGGTGCGTAAGCACATCCAGGACGCCTTCCACCGCCAGGGCGGCATCCAGATCGATCGCAACAATCGTGCCCTTGGCTACCGCAGTGTTTACGACCACGCCGTAGGCCAGATCGGGGGCCGGGAATTCGGAGGCATAGCGGGCCTGACCCTGCACTTTGGCCGGTCCATCGATCCGGGTAAGCGGTTGGCCCTTGCGAACATGTCCGGTGCCTGGTGCGGCCACAGGCACGCGAGGATCGACCTCACTCATGGGCCTGCTCCCCAGATGATTCTTTGAGGGCCGTGTCATTGGTGACGGTGCCGTGGGCGGCCACGGTAATCCCGCGCACCACCAAGCGCCGGGCCAATTCGATCTTGAAGTCGTTGTCGCCCTGCCCGATGGCACCCTGCAGCAGCCGATCAGCCACGCGCGCGGCCGCCTCGGCAGTGGGAGGCTGGCCCACCAGCAGGGCTTCCGCCTCCTCCAGTCGCCACGGTTTATGGGCCACTCCACCGAGAGCCACGCGCGCCGACACCACGGCTCCCTTATCGGAGAGCTCCAACCCGACCGCCACCGAGACCAAGGCAAACGCATAGGACGCCCGGTCGCGGATTTTCAGATACACCGAATGAGCCGCATAGGGATTGGGTGGAATCACCAGCGCCGTGATCAAGGCATCGGACGGCAAGTGCGTATCGTGTTCCGGGTGATCGCCGGGCAGGCGATGAAAATCGGAGAACGCGATCAGTTCGCGTCCTTGACCTCGCTCCACCTCGACCTGTGCCTCCAGGGCGGCCAGGGCAACGCACATGTCGGAGGGGTGAGTGGCAATACAGGCCTCACTTGCGCCCAGGATGGCATGCTGACGGGTCACGCCCCCGATGGCGCTGCAGCCACTGCCTGGCGCACGTTTGTTGCACGGCAGCGCCACATCGTAGAAGTACATGCAGCGCGTGCGCTGGAGCAGATTGCCCCCGTTGGTGGCAGCATTGCGTATCTGGGGCGAGGCGCCGGCAAGAATCGCCGAAGCCAGCAGGGGGGCGTGCTCGCTGACCAAGGGGTGATAGGCCGTATCGGCGTTATGGGCCGTGGCGCCCAGCCGCAAGCCGTCCTCGGGCGACCATTCGATGCCATCCAGCCCCAGGCCGCTGATGTCGACCAGGCGACTGGGCTGGGTCACGCCGGCCTTCATCAGGTCCAGCACATTGGTGCCACCGGCGATGAACTGAGGACGGGTAATACGCGGCTGCTGCGCCACATGACCCAACGCCTGTCGGGCGCCACGAGAATCGCAGGCCGATACCAACGTAAACGGGTTCATGCCGGCACGCTCCCCACAATGATGGGGCACTGGGGATCGCGTGCTTGCTCAATCCCCGCCACCTCGCACACCGCAGAGGTGATTTGGGTATAGGCGCCGCATCGGCACAGATTGCCGCTCATCAGTTCCCGCACGTCATCACGCGTGCGGGCGCGGCCTTCGTTGATCAAACCCACGGCCGAGCACAGTTGGCCGGGCGTGCAGTAGCCGCACTGGAAGGCATCGTGCTGTAGGAAGGCTTCTTGCATCTGGTGGAGGGCTTGGCCATCGGACAAGCCTTCCACCGTGGTGATGTCTTTGCCCGCCTGAAGCGCGGCCAGCGTCAGGCAGCTGTTGATCCTGCGCCCATCGATCAACACGGTACAAGCACCACACTGGCCGTGATCGCACCCCTTCTTGGTGCCGGTCAGAGCGAGCTGCTCACGCAGCACATCCAGCAGTGAGGACCAAGCCTGAACCTCAAGGGCGTGATCGTTGCCGTTGACTTGCAGGGTGACGGAGTGACGACTGGGTGTATCGGCGGTTTGGGGCGTTTGCTCTGCCACAGTATCGCGTGTCATGGCGGGCCTCCTTCTCGATCCGAGACTGAGGTCAACACAGTGAAGATGACGAGAACCCTCCCCTACCGTCACACCGCCTTGCGCCTCACACAGACCGATACGGCCGCTAGCCTGGGAACTTCGGGAACTTCTCGTTGGGGTGGCGTGCCTTCCATTCCTTGTAGGCGGCCGTCCCTTCCCAGGCAGCAAAGGCACGAGGCGCACGGCCTCGACCTGACCAGGTTTCACCGCTGTGCGGCAACCAGTACTTGGGGGCTACCTCTTTAGTGCTCGATGCCTTCTTGCGCGGTGCGCGCTCCCCACTGCCCAGCGCCGTAACCAGCTCGGCTTTCTGCTTGGCAGAGAAGTGGGCACCAAACTGGGTCAGCAGTTGCAACACATTGGCGTAGGCGTCCGAGGCCTGCTGCTGACGTAGCTGCTCTTCTTGCTTATCCAGATCGCGCAATTCTTCTTCCAGTCGAGCTCGCGTGGTCGCAATGGCGTCCAAGGTGGTCTTAGTCATTCAAGGATTCTTGTGGTCGGCTAGGCGCGGGGTGAATACCCGATTCTATAGCAGCACCTGCGCCGCGGACCGAGGCAACGGCAGGAGTTACGTTATTGGCTTTGAGTCAGCGCTGGATACGGGTTGATCGCTGTGCCCTCCCACCAACGCTTCTCCGGGCCAAGTTCGAAGATGGCAAAATGCAGATGCGGTGCGTCCGGACTGGCGTTACCGGTGGATCCTACATATCCGAGCAGTTGGCCGCGGGTGATCTGCTGTTGCTCTGCCAGCCCCGGTGCATACCCTTGCAGATGCGCGTAGTAGTAGGCCAGTCG
The DNA here is from genome assembly GCF_036845285.1 of Pseudoxanthomonas sp. Classification (GTDB taxonomy): domain Bacteria; phylum Pseudomonadota; class Gammaproteobacteria; order Xanthomonadales; family Xanthomonadaceae; genus Pseudoxanthomonas_A. Next base: position 44,846 of record NZ_DAIUEE010000016.1, on the reverse strand, counting down.
CCCAGCGGGGTCGAATTGGTAGATCGTCAGTCCGCCGCGCTCGCTGGTAAACAGTTTTTCGATGTGGCCATCGGCCACGGCCAGTACGGGGGTGCCGGCGGGAGCCATGATGTCGATCGCATCATGGCTTCGGCCTTGGCTTCTGGCATCGGTAAACGTGTCGAGCAACGCGGTTGCCTGTACCCCTTGCACCGGTATCAGCACCGTGCCCGACGGATTCGTGCGTGCTGCAGGTGCAGGTAACGCAGGATCTGATACATGTTGCTTCGTTGGCGCGTCCGGGCTCGCGACGACGGCCGGCTTAGCTGCGCCGACGTCAGTCGGGGTGGCCGATACGCTGGGGGTAGCGTCAGGTGGGGAGGTCGGCGAAATCTCGACGCCGGTCCACAGCAAGGCGGCCAGCGTGCAGACCACGACAATCAGCGCAAGCAGGTATCTCACCCCTACTCCTGCATGGTCACTGACAGCGCCGGCGACACGGCACGCGCCACGCGCTCAACATCCCAGTTCGTAAGCCGCACACAGCCGTGTGACTGAGCTTTGCCGATGGCGCTGGGTTCTGATGTTCCGTGCAGGCCGTAGTGCTTCTTGGACAGGTCGATCCAACGCGTGCCCACGGGATTGTTGGGCCCAGCCGCTATTTTGGCTTCGGCATGTGTCGGGTCGGCGTCCCAGAACAGTTTGGGGTTGTAGTGGAAGGTCGGATTCTCTGCGACCCCGACGATCTTCCACTGCCCTAAAGGAAGCGGATCCTTCTCGCTGCCTGAGGACACCGGAAACTGTGCAATAAGTGCACCGCTGGCATCCAGAAGTCCCAGCGTGGAATCGGACTTGTCGATCACCACGCTGGCCGCTTTCGGCAGCGCCGTGAGGCTGGCCACGTTTGGCACCTGCAACGGCGTACCGGCCTTTGAAAAGTCCGCGTTCGGATTCAGCGCCTTCAGCAATGTGGGTGAGATATGGAAGCGCTCGCCCAAAGCTTCTTCGATCGACTCAAAGGATGCTCTGAACAATTCCCTTCGGCGACAATAGCGCAAGGTTCGACGGATGACGACGATGCAGCTGAGCTTCGGGGACGCGGAACACACGGCCAAGCGGAAGAGGACGCGGCGCGAGGTTTTCCTGGCGGAGATGGAGCAGGTGGTGCCGTGGAACGCGCTGCTCGCGTTGATCGCTCCGCACTATCCGAAGCTGGGCCAGCGTGGCCGGCAGCCGTATCCGCTGGCGACGATGCTGCGCATCCACTTCCTACAGCAGTGGTACGCGCTGAGCGACCCGGGCATGGAAGAGGCGCTGTACGAGATGCCGGTGATGCGCCGCTTCGCCCGCTTGGGCGGGTTGGACAACATCCCGGACGAGACGACGATCCTCAACTTTCGACGGCTGTTGGAGACGCATGACCTTGCGCCAAGGATCCTGGAGCGAGTGAACGCGCACCTGGCGCGAAAGGGCCAGAGTCTGAAGGCGGGCACGATCGTGGATGCGACGATCATCGCGGCACCGAGCTCGACCAAGAACAAGGACGGCGAACGCGACCCTGAGATGCACCAGACGAAGAAGGGCAACCAATGGCACTTCGGGATGAAGGCGCACATTGGCGTGGATGACAAGTCGGGCCTGGTGCACCACGTGGAGTGCACGGCGGCGAACGTGAATGATGTGACGCAGGTGCACAAGCTGCTGCACGGCCAGGAAGACACGATCACGGGCGATAGCGGCTACACCGGCGCGGACAAGCGCGAGGAGCTGCAGGGTCTGGAGGCTGCGTTCTGGATCGCGGAAAAGCCTTCGAAGCTGCGCGCGATGAAGAATACGCGCGAGCGCAAGTACGCCGAACGCTGGGAGCACTTCAAGGCCAGCGTGCGGGCGAAGGTGGAGCATCCGTTCCGGGTGGTGAAGCGGCAGTTCGGCTACACGAAGGTGCGCTACCGCGGTTTGGCGAAGAACACCGCACAGGTGTTGACCCTGTTCGCGCTGTCGAATCTGTGGATGGCGCGGCGACGTTTGCTGCAGCCGACGGGGTAGATCCGCCTGGCAGGCGGGGAAGCCTGCCGAAAACCGCCAGAAATGGCGAACAATTGATCAAATCGAGGTCCATCAGGCGCTTTGACGCTGAAATTCAGGCATCAAGACGCTTTGATCAGACCTTCCCAAAGGCCAGCGAGGGCAACTTGGCTTGCGCCATCATGTCCTCGGGTATGGACGCCACGGGTTGTCCCACATCGTCGGCGGTCAGCGTGTAGGTCACCAAGGCAGGCGCTTCGTCCTGGTTCAATGAGGTCCATGTCGCTTCATCCAGTTCTCCGCTGACCTTCAACTGCCGCGCCTGCTGATACCCCCGAACCGCACGCCGCTGATTCGAGCCGGCCCGCCCATCGATTTCACCGGGTGAGAAATGGGCACGATCCAGCAACACTTGTGCTCGCACGAGGGCGGCCATGCCCTGGCGGGTTGCGGGATCATTGGCTTGGGCGGCCAGGGTGGTGTCGGGTGTGGCGGCATACCCCGGCAGCGCGAGCAGCAACACCACCCCCGCAAACAGACATTCCGAACGCATAGGCCTCTCCAAGTCAGTTGTCCCTGATCTTGGTCGCCGTCATGTCATGGCCGTGTAAAGCAACCTCCCGTACAGGCTAGTGCATCAGACCGGTTGGATCGCTCGCGTCATGGCTAGCGCCTGGACCTGGCTCCTGCACCGGTGGATTACTCAACCATGCCCACGTTGCCAGCACCAGCGACCGCGCTTGCGCCCATAACTGTGTGGAATCGCCGCCAAGCTCATCCCACAGCACTTCCAGATACTCCTCATCCCGTGGCAGCACATAGCTGCCGTAGGTGATGAGCCCCAAGGCATAGGCAGGGCAAGCATCGCCCCACTCCATCTCTGCCCTGGCCGCATCCTGCTTGGCGAAGGCATCGAACCCGTCTGGAATCGGCGTCATGCCGGGATATGGCAGACAGTGCGCAACGCCTTCCTGCGCGGACAGGCGCTGCACCAGGTTCTCAAAAGCGTGGGAATCAATCCGGCCCATGCTACTCAGGCCGCCTGAGCATCCTGAGCATGGGACGCCTGACCGATGTTCGCCGCCAGGCGGTAGCCGGCGCTCTGCACCGTGTGCAGCATGGGCGTAGCGAAGCCCTTGTCGATGGCTTTGCGCAGGTTGTACATGTGACTGCGCAGGGCGTCGGAATCGGGCAGATCATCCCCCCACAGCTCACGTTCGATTTCCCGGCGTGAGACCACGCGCGGGGATTCGCGCATCAAGATCGTCAACAGCCGCATACCCGCAGGTGTAAGCTCCAAGCGACGTCCATCCCGTTGCACGATCTGCGAGGCAGGATCCAACGTGAGATCACCCACCTGCAACACCGCCCGCGCGACCTCCTTGCGATTGCGGCGGATTATGGCCTTCAGGCGCGCTTCCAACTCTTGAGTGGCAAAGGGCTTGGTCAGGAAATCGTCCACCCCCGCCTCCAGGCCGACGAGCTTGTCCTCCAGGGTGTCGCGCGCGGTCACCATGATGATGGGCGTCGCCACCCGCGCCTCCGTGCGCAGCTGCTTGACTACCTGCAGGCCATCCATGCGGGGAAGGTTGCCGTCCAGAATGATGGCGTCGTAGCGATTTTCACTGGCCAGCCGATACCCTTCGGCGCCGTCGACCGCGTAGTCCACTTCCAAGCCTTTGGCCTCCAGGAAATAGCCCACGGTTTCAGCCAAACTGCGGTTGTCTTCAATGATCAGAACGACGGCAGACATCGACACGGCTCCTGTAGTTCAGTTTGGTGAAAAATAGCCGGACCGCCTGTCGAGGCGGCGTGAAATCACCTCCTGCCATACCCTGGTTTGCCTATCTCTGGAATCCCTCATGAAGTCCTCCGCACCGACGAAGATCTGGGATTGCCTCATCGTGGGAGGTGGGCCGGCCGGTCTGACGGCGGCGACCTACTTGCGTCGTTTTCATCGCTCCGTGGCGCTCATCGATAGCGGTCAGAGTCGGGCGAAATGGATTCCCAAGACCCACAACTGCCCGGGATTTCCGGCAGGTGTGGCCGGGACCGCCCTGTTGGCCCGCTTGGGCGAGCAAGCGGGCCAATACGGGGTCACGTGCATCAAGGCCGTGGCCTCCCGCATCGAAGTGGGTCTGGACGTTTTTACGATCACCCTGCCCCGACGGAGCTTGCAGGCCTACACCGTGATCCTGGCCACAGGCGTGGAAGACACGCTGCCCACCCTGAAGGGACTGAGCCCCAAGACGGCCATTGAGCGCGGCTTGCTGCGCCTGTGTGCGATTTGCGACGGGTACGAAGCCACCGATGCATCCATTGGCGTCCTGGGCCCACCGGAATCGGCGTTGCGCCATGCCTGCTTCCTGCGAGCATTTTCTTCCACCGTAACCGCCCTGACGATCAACGATGGTTCCAAGGCCTCGCAACACTCCCTTCGACAGGCACGTCAGCTCGATATCCCGATCATCGGTTGTGAGCCGACCGTTCGCATCTCGGGCAACAGATGCCTGGTGGAGGATCACGTCGGTCGCGCCTATCGCTTCGACACGGTCTACGCCGCCTTGGGCACCCAGTCACGACACACGTTGGCCACAGCCGCTGGCGCGCGACTACTGCGATCGGGCGAGTTGTTCACCGATGCCCACCTGCAGACCTCCATCCCGGGCCTGTATGCCATCGGGGATGTCAGCAGTGCCATCAATCAGATTTCCGTGGCCTTCGGACAGGCCGCCATTGCCGCCACGGCGATCCATCGCCAGCTGGCCGCTTCGCCTCGTCGCTAAGGTTCACCAGCCTTACACGCACGCTTTGTCAGCTTCGCGAGGTCCTCGAAGCCCCCCTACTCCGATGCCTGATACGGGTAAGCCTGCTCTACCCCTGCCGTTTCATTGGGTTGAAGATGCCAGTACGGACACGGTGTTCCTGGCGTCAATTCCTATGGTGCAGGTCGCCGCGGCGGGCGAGGCATGGATTGCCAGCGTGGTTTTCAATGCGGTGGAGGTTGTCCCCCAGCAGATGGTGTGCCGAAGCAAACAGGCCGCCCTGCGATGGGCGAGCCAGTGGGTACTCCAGCGCGTGCCTCTGCTTACGCGTGCTGCCGTTCGAATGGGTCTTAAAGGACCTTCCACTTCTGACGCAGCGTAGCTCCCCGGGTCTTCACAGGACGCTCTTCCAATGACGCCTCTCGCCTCGCCGATACCTTTCCGGTCTTCCCTCGAGGTCATCGGTGCGGAGGAAAATGAAGCCATCTTGGCCTTGGAGACCGTGTTTTCGCAGATGGCGCAACGAGTCGCCGAGCACGAAGGCGTGGCCCATCGCGCCGTGCATGCCAAGGGCCACGCGTTGGTGCATGGCACGTTTCAGGTCCATGGCGATCTGCCTCCGGAATTGGCCCACGGCCTGTTTGCCAAAGCGCGGTGTTTCGAAGCATTGGTGCGCTTTTCCTCTCCTCCTGCTGAGCAATTGCCAGATACGGTCTCCACACCACGGGCGCTGGCGCTCAAGGTGCTACATGTGGAGGGCGAGCGTGCGGCCGGAAGTCTGCCGGGGCACTCCCAAGATTTCCTGATGGTCAATGGACCGGCCTTCACTGCGCCCACGCCTGCCGGTTTTGTCGGTCCAGCCAAGTTGTTGGCCGCCACCACCGAAAAGATGCCGCGCACCAAGACCGTCATCTCCGCCACGCTGCGAGGTGCCGAGGCGGCATTGGAGGCGGTCGGGCTGCAAAGCGGGAAGCTCAAGGGCTTGGGCGGCGAGCCGCAGCGACATCCTTTGGGAGAAACCTACTTCACCCAAGTGCCCTTCCTGTATGGACCGTACATGGCCAAGTTCTCGTTGGCCCCGCTATCGCCGACGCTGCAAGCGCTCGCTGGTACCGCCATCCCCAACGAAGGTGATGCCCAACGCCGGGCGATCCAGGCCGCGTTGGCCAGTGAGGAAGCGCAGTGGGCCTTTAACGTTCAACTGTGTCGAGACCTGGAGCGCATGCCAATCGAAGATGCCTCCATCGCCTGGCCTGAAGAGATCAGCCCGTGGATCACCGTGGCAACCCTGGCGCTGCCGCCACAACGCACCTGGTCGGGCCTGTCAGAACAGACGGAAAAATCGCTGGCGTTTTCTCCCTGGAATGCGCTGGCGGCCCATCGCCCCTTGGGCGGAGTCAATCGAGCGCGCAAGCGCGTGATGGCGGTATCACGTCAGTTCCGCAGTAATTTCAATCGGTGCCCGATCACTGAGCCAGACGGCTCGAATTGATGCGCTGCAGCCGCTAGCTCTTTCGCTGGCGCGACATCGGCCCGTCGATGCCAGCCTGTTGGGACCAACACGCTCCAACGACAGGCGCCTTGCCCTGCGTTCACGTCCCGGTTTGTCCATGCGGCGCGGCAAGGGCCTTGGACTCGGGTGATTTGTCCTGTCGCAGGAAGATGCTCAACACGACAATGGACAGCACCGCCAGGAACTCGCTCTGCCAGTTCTGCATGGACTCAAACCAGAACTGCGCACCGCCCAGATGCGTGCTCAAGGGGATGGCGGCCAAACCCTGCGCGATGCGTTGCTCGTTCTCATGCAGCCAGCTTCCATAGGCATGCCCTACAAACGCGCACAGGAACAGTACGCCGAAGGCCACGCTCAAGGAATGGGCGTAGAGCCACTTCCACACCCCCCCTTTCGTCACCGGCGTCGGGGTCGGACCGGGGTCGACCCGTTCTTGTTCTTGCGCCGGATCCAGCTCCCGCGACTCCGCCGATCCGCGTTGTCGCAACCAGACTGTCAGCAGTACGTACATGCCCATCTGAAGGAATTCGCTCTCCCAGTTCTCAAACGTAGCGGACAGGAAGTGGCCTCCCTGCAGGTACGTCGTCAGGGGCTGCGCCGCTTGTCCCTGCTGCGCCCGTTCCTGGTTGTCTGCCCGCCAACCAGTACACGTCTGGGCAGCGAAGAAAACCAGAAACATGCCCAGCAGTACCAGCGACAGGCCATTGCGATACCAAAACGAGCTGCGATGGGACGTCATAACCAGGCTCCTGTCACGACATACAAGCTTGGCGTGGTCAACCGCGAAGAACGAATGAAGTGCGCCCTATTCATGTATGTGAGACGGTATAGTGAAGCAGTCTCATCTGCCTGAAGAGCGGTCATGGTGCCTCCCGGAATGCCGACCATCCTGTTGGCCGAAGACAGCGATAACGATGCCGAGATGGTGCTCGATGCATTTCGAGAGGCGCATCTGGCCAATCCCATCGTGCGCGTGTTCGATGGCGTGGAGGTGTTGGATTACCTGCGTCGTGAAGGCAAGTTCTCCGAGCGACCCGTTAACAGACCCATCGTTTTGATGCTGGACCTTGAGATGCCCCGGCTAGGGGGTATCGAGACGTTGACGCAGATCCGGGCAGATCCCGCCCTGGCGCACCTGCCGGTGGTGATTCTTACCTCATCCCGACAGGAGTCCGATGCGATTGCCTCGTGGAATCTGGGCGTCAACGCATTCGTGCTCAAACCCGTGGAACCGGCTCAATTCGTGTCGGCACTGAAGGTGTTGGGGAAATTCTGGGCGGTCTTCAACCAGACCCCGCCGGCACCCTGACGATAGGATCTTGGCGCCGTGGGACACGCGTTGCGAGTCCCACACGGTGGATCTCCAGTCCACTGTCAGATTCACCTGATCAGGCCGCCCGCTAGCGTTCTACAGCAGCGGTGGATCGGTTTCCCGCTCAAAGTGCTTATGTTTGGCCAAGGCCGCCAAAAAGTCTTCGATCGCGTCCTTGGGCGGGTCACTATGAAGCAACAGGCCGGCATCATCCTCATCGCGCAAGACCCCTGCACCTTCCACGAAGGCCACCGCCTCGCCCAGGGCCAGAATCGTTTTCAGATGGCGGAACTGGTCTTTAACGAACTCGCCCGCCCGCCCATCGCGCACCCACGCTTTCGCGGTCCCCTCTCCATCGGGAAGGATGACGCCGTCAAACAGGACGGACGGCTCGTTTTCGAAGGACGCATCGGCATCGATCTGGCTGCCATCTGCCGCGGTAAAGGCGCCCACTCGGGGTCCGATCAGGCGACCCACAGCGCCGGCCTTGAGCAATGCCTTCTGTGCGGCTGCTACCTGATCCCCATCCACGCCATCGCCGACGAAGATGGCGACCTTGCGCGTGGCCACCCCTACCTGACCCGGTAGCCCGAACATGGAGAGCGCCTCGGAGGAGGTCACTTCCGCCTTGGGCGGTTTTGGCAAGGCACGCGGCATGGGCTCGGGCAAGGTCATGCCTAACCCGTCTGCCACCTGGGCGGCCAGGTCCTCGGAGGCATTACGCAGCATGGAGACCACGCGCTGACGGATGGCCGGCACGGTGAGCTTGGACAGCTCGAAGCGGAACGCGGCGACGATGTGCGCCTGCTCTACCGGCGTCTGGCTGTTGAAGAACAACGCGGCCTGGTTGAAGTGCTCAGCGAACTTTTCCGGTTTGCCGCGCACCTCGTCCTGCTCTACAGGCTCGGGGAAGGATACGAATCCGGCTGCTCCGGCCTGAAACGGACATCCGCCGCCGAGCGAGTTGGGCTCGTAGGCCACCTTGCCGCGGTGAATGGCTTGGCGGTGCAGACCATCGCGCTGATTGTTGTGTACCGGGGCGATCGGTGCGTTGATGGGAATCTCATGGAAGTTGGGACCGCCCAGTCGAGAGAGCTGGGTATCGACGTAGGAGTGGATGCGACCGGCCAAGAGCGGATCGTTGGTGAAATCGATGCCAGGAATGACATGGGCCGTGCAAAAGGCGACCTGTTCGGTTTCGGCAAAGAAGTTGTCCGGATTGCGGTTGAGCACCATCCGTCCCAAGGGGGTAATGGGCACCAGTTCTTCGGGCACGATCTTGGTGGCATCCAGGATGTCGAAGGAGAAGCGCTCGGCGTCCTGCTCGGAGAACACCTGCACGCCCAACTCCCACTCCGGATAGGCGCCGGCCTCAATGGCTTCCCACAAGTCGCGCCGGTGGTAGTCCGGATCGCACCCGGAGATCTTGACCGCCTCATCCCACAGCAGCGCATGGGTGCCCTGCAGCGGCGTCCAGTGAAACTTGACGAAGGAGGACTGGCCCCGGTCGTTGACGAAGCGGAACGTGTGCACGCCAAAACCCTGCATCATCCGGTAACTACGTGGAATGGCCCGGTCTGACATCAGCCACATCAGCATGTGGGTCGACTCGGGCATCAACGAGACAAAATCCCAGAACGTATCGTGAGCTGAGGCCGCCTGCGGCATGGCGTGATGGGGCTCAGGCTTGACCGCATGCACCAGGTCGGGAAACTTCATCGCATCCTGGATGAAGAACACCGGCATGTTATTGCCCACCAGGTCCCAGTTGCCTTCATCGGTATAGAACTTCACCGCAAAGCCGCGCACATCCCGAGCCGTGTCCTTACTGCCACGCTCGCCGGCGACGGTGGAGAAGCGGACGAATACCGGCGTGATCTTTCCGGCTTCCTGAAACGGCGCGGCGCGGGTCAGTTTGGTGTGCTTCTTGTAGGACTCGAAATAGCCATGGGCCGCAGAACCGCGTGCATGCACGATGCGCTCTGGAATGCGCTCATGGTCGAAGTGAGTGATTTTTTCCCGCAGGATGAAATCCTTCAACAGCGCAGGCCCGCGCAACCCCGCCTTGAGCGAGTTCTGATTGTCGGCCACCGGCACGCCCTGATTGGTCGTCAGGCGCTGCCCGCTGCCATCTACCCTCACCCGATCCAGCGAACCCACGGTGGGGTTGGTCCCGGCGTCTGCACGCGTGCCCACTTTGGCTGATTCATTGGATTCGGCCAGCGTACTGGCGCTCACCAACGGCGAGGGCGGAATGATCTCGGTACCCTCCGGCGGCATGGTGGCCTGCTCCCGCCCATGCTCAGCAGCCTTGTTCTCATTGAAGGGCAAGGCCGCCACGGTGGCCTCGACGTCAGCGGCCTGCTTGGCAAGTAGATCACCCGTCCCCCGCCTCGGCGCCTTGGGAGCGGCACTGTCGGAGTTGCGAGCCGCTGATTGTCCGCTCACATTCTTTTTGGGAGCGGTCTTAGATTTACGCGAAGTTGCCATGTCGGTGCCTGCTTCCAAAGATGCGCGCCTGAAGGCGCAGAACACAGGTGGATGAAAACAAACCCGCCGGTGGGCGGGTTTGTAGGGTTAGAGCATGTCCTCGCGGGCTTGCTCTGCGCGTGCGGCGCCGATGGCCGTTTCCACTTTCTTGACTTCTTCCGGCGGCGGTAGCACCGCGGGCATGCCCAGCGCCTGGATCCACAGTTCCCGGCACCAGCCCTTGGTGTGGTAGAGGTGATGGTCTTCATCCTCCTCCACTTCCTCGTAAGCGGCCTTTAGGATCTTGGCGAGCTTGTCGGTGGAGGACTCGGCGACTTTGCCGATCAGCTCCCAGTTCGTATGGTCCTTGGTCTCTGCCAGAACAACACACTCACAGGCCACCAACTCAGCTGCAGCGGCGTCTGCATTGGCGCGAGCCATTTCAATGGCGGCCACCAAGGAGGCGCCGTTATGCGCCACCACCTCTCTGCCCGGACTCATCTCTTCGGTGTCCAATCCCAGTTCTTCGAAAACCTGGGTCAGCACTTTCTCGTGATGCTTGGTCTCATCCAGGTATTCCTGCCACTCCTTGTGCAGGTCCTCATTCACTGCTGCGGCGATGGCGGCGGTGTAAATCTTGATGCCGCCGCGTTCGGTTTCCAACGCCTGCAGGAGAAGTTCTTTCACTTGTTTCGGATCATAGCCCTTGCTTGCCATTGCTGACTCCATTAGCTGGGGAATGTCTAGTGATATAGACCTGATCCTGCCAACGGCTTGTGAAACCGTTCACTGCTCGCACACCCCTACCCTCTCACGCTAGCGGCCGCACCGTGTCTCGCCAGAACGCAGGTTGGTGCCGTTATCAAGAATGATCCATGTTCATAGCAATGACCCAACCTGCATGCGGTTCTTTCACAAGCGGTTCGCTGGACTGGATCTAGGATGAGGAGGGTGTATGTCGCCTGATGTGATCGGCTGGTTCGCCTCGGCCATCCTGCTTGCCACGCTAGTCAGGCAAATCCAAAAGCAGGCTGCACAGCCAGAGAGTGAAGGCGTTTCTACCTGGCTGTTTCTGGGCCAGATGGCCGCCTCGCTGGGTTTTGTTCTCTACAGCTGGTTGGTGGAAAACTGGGTATTCATCACCACCAACAGTCTTATCCTGCTGACCGCGGTGGTAGGGCAAGTCGTGATGTGGAAAAAAAAGCGTGCGGATGAGCGAACGAGTTCAGGGTAGTGGCGCGATAGCCGCTATCCCTACCCGCTGCACAGGGGATTCACTCCGCCTTACAGATCAACGTTCATGCTGCACCGCATCAGGAGTGTCCCATGCCCCGAAACACTGCCAGTAAGGCTGCTCGCCAATTCATCGATCTGAGCATCGCGGCACCGGAAGTGATCGCGCACCGCATGGTCCGAATGGCTAGCGCTGGGGGTGTGCTTAACGGCGCTGATCGTCAGGAGCTCTCTCGTATGTCGCTCGAGAAGTGGGAAGCGGTCTGGCTGGCGTGGGTGGCCATGGGTACTGCGGGTGCGGCCTTTTGGATGCGAATGGCGACATCATGGTCAGCTTGGCCGGCTACGGCCCACCCCATGTCATCCCACCACACGTTGGAGGGGCTGCTGGGTCAGATCACGACGGCGGGATTGGCGCCCTATGTTCGTATGGCCAAGGCCAATCGCAGACGTCTGCGGCGTAGGGGCACCTCGTCACCGCAATAGGCCCCGCCCGCAGCTGTGCTGGCTCTGCACGCGACCCAGGCATGATGCTTACTAAGACCTACCTTGATTGCTTATGAGCCCTAGTGCCACCCTGACCCAACTTAAGGCTACTGTCGACGGCCGAGCGCTCAAGTCAGGTGACAGTGATAGCGAAATTGCGGTTCGCGTGGGATCGTGCATAGCGCTGCAGGTCAACGTTCAATCCGGACAACTAGCCGGATTTGCGGCGGGGACCGATTCGATGGCGCTGTCGGAGTGGAACGACACCGGCACCTTTGAATTTCATGTGCCCGAGCATTTCCAGGGTGCAGTCCTGCAGATCCAAGTGGCGGTCCGCACGAAGGCATCCACCGGCGCCCAAACCAACCCATGGCTTGGCCCGGTTGATGCGCAGCATTTGCTGACCTACCAGGTCCATCCGGGGCACGGTGACGCCACCACGCTGCCCTGCCCTTGACGGCAAACAACCAGGCGACTTCACCACAACACGACACGCGGCTTTCTAGCCTGACCCCTTTCTGGGAACGAAGCCTATGCCGCGGCTGTTACACACGGACTGGCCTGCCCATCTCTGGATCGTGCGTCACGGGCAAAGCGCCGGCAATGTCGCCCGGGATGCGGCCGAGTTGGCCGGTGATCGGTTGATTGAGCTGGAACACCGCGATGCCGATACACCGTTATCCGCGTTGGGTGAACGGCAGGCGGTTGCCTTGGCGCAGTGGTTCTCAGAGCAACCGGCCTCGGCGCGTCCTACCGTCTTCTTCAGCTCGCCCTTTGTGCGCGCCTACCAGACGTGTCTGGCCACCGCGACGGCCTTGGGACATGAAGCATCAGATATCGCCATCGATGAGCGCCTTCGCGAAAAAGAATTCGGCATCCTGGACCGCTACACGGTGCCCGGCATCAAGGCCACCTTTCCAGAGCTTGCCGAGCAGCGGGCACTGGTTGGCAAGTTCTACTTCCGTCCGCCTGGCGGTGAGAGCTGGTGCGATGTGATCCTGAGGCTGCGCAGCGTGCTGGAGGTTCTCAGGCGCGATCACGTGGGCGAGCATGTCCTCATCGTGGCCCATCAGGTGATCGTGAATTGCTTTCGGTATCTGCTCGAATGCCTGGATGAACAGCAGATTCTGGACATCGACCGGGAGGCGGACGTGCCCAATTGCGGCATCACCCACTACCAGCTCACCGGTACCGGCGAAGGCGCCCGCTTTGAACTGGAAAGCGCCAACCTGATCGTTCCGCACATTGCACAGTTGGCGCAGGTCACCAAAGCGCCCGACACGCCGGCGGGCCCCAAGTGAGCCAGCCGCTGGGTCACGTGCTGGATGAGGCATGGCTGGCCGCGCACCCACTGCCGGCGGCACATGGGGCCCATAGCAAAGAAGACCGTGGCCGGGTCTTGCTGATCGGCGGATCGGTCGATATCCCAGGCGCAATCCTGTTGGCCGCGCAGGCCGCCCTGCGGGCGGGTGCGGGCAAGCTCCAAATGGCCATTCCCGGGCCCGCAGCGCCCTTCCTGGCCCCCCATATGCCCGAGGCGCGCGTGCTGGGTCAGCCCAGTGACGAGCAGGGCCAGATAGCTGGCATGTGCCCTGCCTGCCGTCAGGAAGCCGAGCGCGCCGATACCATCGTCGTCGGACCCGGCATGTGCGACAGCCCCGCGTTGGCCAGTTTGCTGGGCGAGCTGCCCACCCACCCTACCCTCGTGCTGGATGCCGGCGCCATTACCTGCTTCAAGCAGGCTCACGTACGCTCGCAGGCAGCGATCTTGACGCCGCACGCCGGCGAAATGGCCAAATTGCTGGGGTGCGAGGTGGACCAGATCCCCGGCCACGAACCCGCCTTGGCTCTACAAGCGGCAAAAGATCTGCATGTGGTCCTCGTACTCAAGGGCCCGAGCACGTGGATTGCCAGCCCCGCGGGCGAGTTGCTGCGGTATGAAGGCGGCGGCGTGGGGTTGGCCACCTCCGGTTCGGGGGATGTACTGGCGGGGGTGATAGGGGGACTGGCCGCACGCGGCGCCGAGCCCCTTATTGCCGCAGCCTGGGGAGTGTTCTTGCATGGACAGGCAGGCCGACATCTTGCTGAGCGCATGGGCGCACTAGGTTTCCTCGCGCGCGAAATCTGTCCCCACATCCCCCAGATCATGCAGGCCCTGAGCCCCCCGGCGCGCTGATTCACTTGCGAACGCGCTGCCGCGGCGGGCCACGTTCCTAACTCCTCTAGATACGCGGTCGGTGCGCTGGCCTCACATGGCAGCGACACTGGCTGACGCGATGATGCGGTGTTTACTTCGGAGGACTCGATCATGGCCAGCAAGAAAAAAACGACCGCCAAAGGCCCCACCACCACCTCAGCTGACACCACGGCGGTACGTCAGCGCCAACTGCAGGCGCAGATCGATCGCAAGGATGCCCGCGGCAAGAAAAAGCCCACCAAGCAGGCCACCCAAGCCGGCACGCGAAAGCAGCCGGTGCGCATGCCTGCCCAACACCTGCCCAAGCCCGGTACCGAAGCCGATCTGATGTTGGCACCGGCCTTTGAGGCTCCCAACTACCGCGGCAGCGGAAAGCTCGAAGGAATGACCGCCCTGATCACGGGTGCGGATTCAGGGATCGGTCGCGCGGTGGCGGTACTGTTTGCCCGCGAAGGCGCAGATGTGGCGGTGCTGTATCTGAACGAGCACAAGGATGCAAAGGAAACGGCAAAGTGGATCGAAAAGGAAGGTCGTACCGCGCTGCTGATTCCGGGGGACGTGCGCGACTCGAGCTTCTGCAAGAAAGCCGCCGATAAGGTGGCCAAACGCTTTGGCCGCATCGATGTGCTGGTAAACAATGCCGGCTTTCAGCTCCATGCCGAACGGCTGGAAGACCTGACCGATGAGCACCTGCAGGAGACGCTGCAGACGAATGTGGCCGGCTACATCCACATGTCACGCGCCTGCCTGCCGCATATGCAGCATGGCGCGTCCATCGTCAATTGCGGCTCGGTCACCGGGCTGTTCGGAAGCCCCAAGCTGATCGACTACTCCGCTACCAAAGGCGCCATCCACGCCTTTACCAAAGCATTGGCCTCCAACCTGCTTGAGCGCGGCATTCGGGTCAATGCGGTGGCCCCCGGTCCTGTGTGGACGCCGTTCAATCCTGCTGACAAGCCGGCCGATGAAGTAGCCGAGTTTGGCAAAGACAGCGCGATGAAGCGCCCGGCGCAGCCGGAAGAACTCTCACCCGCCTTCGTCTTCCTTGCCTCACCGGTGATGTCGTCTTACGTCAATGGCATCGTGCTGCCGGTGATGGGCGGACCGACGGGCTAAAGGCAAGACAAAAAATGCCGCCTCCACTCCCGGAGGCGGCACAGGGGTCGCGTTTTAGTTCCGACGACGGTCGTCGGAGGTGAACGCATCGGCCACGGCATGCTTGGCCCGCTCCCAGGTCAGGCGCGAGGTGCCCTTGAAGCGCTCCCAACCGCGTTCCAGGTCTGAAGCCAACCCATCGTCCCAGTCGCGGTCGGCGTACTGACCACGCGCGTAGGTGCCGTAGCGGTAGGCCGGACGATAGTCGTCGTACTCATCACCGTCCTGGCGATAGGCCGCGCTTTCGAAGCGCTTGGCGTAGGTGTCGTCGCTCCAGGCGTAGGCGTTGTAGGTGCGATCAGCGCGATCCCACGCATCCTTGGCAGCCGGACGTGCGCGGTCCCAATCCAGCGTGGACGTGCCGCGATCGGCCTCCCAGGTGGACTGAAGGCGACGCTCGGCATCGTCCCAGGACTCATTGGGGTATTCGCCGCGGGCCACGGCACCGGCCTGGTAGACGCCGGCATAGTCACGCTGGAAGTCATGCTCGCCGGAGTAATAATCGCGCGTGGGCGCTTCGTTGCGCCAATAGTCGACTTCTGCGGTGGGATCGATCCGCTCGGCAACGCCCTTGCCCGCGGCTGCACCGGCCACCGTACCCACGGCCGCACCAATCAAGGTGCCGATCGGACCAAAAACGGTACCGGCCAACGCGCCGGCCGCCACGCCACCGGCGACGCCGCCAACGCCCACCCCTACCGGATGTGAGCCCGGCGCGCCGGTGATGGGATCCCTGTTTGCATCGGGCTGAGTGTCACGTGTCATGGGTGTGTCCTTTCATGGTGTTGGCACGGGGTGCCAAGAAGTGGGGGATGTCGTTGAGGGGAATGAAACGTTGCTGCTACGTCGAGAGGTCGATGCAGGCAAGCGATAGGCCAGGGAGCGAGAAAGGCAGCTGCCCTCCTCGCTCGGCCGTGCGGCATTACATCTGGTCGCGGTCTTTGCGCGACTTCTGCTGGGTGTCCTGCTTCTGACCCTGCTGATCGTTCTTGCCGCGGTTTTGCTGCGTGTTCTGGTTACCCTGATCCTGATTCCGACCGGGGCTCTGCTGCTTGTCTTTGGGGGTCTGGTTCGGCATGACCAAGTACCTGCTATACGCGACCGGGGTGGCCGCCCACGTAATGTGCTCGCTGCGATGTGAGCGACAAATGCACGCGGAGTTAATGAAGATCGACTTCACTGAACGAGCTGGGTTTTATCGCGCGCAGCGGGTCCCGAGACGTCTGCGCGTTGATTAGCCAGTTGGCTGGCCTGCTCGGATAGACTGCATTGCGGCGGTTCGAGCCTGAGCCCCTATCACTTGCATCCCCGTCGAAAATCCCACACAGGTGAGACCTTCATGCCCCACCGTTTAGATGCACCGCCGGACATGCTGGACCATGAGCGAGGTCGCGTGGCACTGGCCTCCGGTGCCGTCATCGGAACCTGGATTTGGGATATCACCACTGACAAGGTCAGGGTCGACGCCTCGCTGGAGCGCGCGTTTGGGTTGGGACCGATGACCAAGCCGTGGTCGCTCGCAGATCTCATTGGATCGGTCCACCCGGATGATCAGGACGAGCTGCGGTCGGCAATAGCAGATGCCGTGGCGCAAGGCGGACAGTACGTTCACCGGTACAGGACGCGGGGGACGGACGATGACTGGCGATGGGTAGAGGCTCGCGGATGGGTCAATCGTGACGCGGCAGGGGTGCCCATCAGCTTTCCTGGCGTATTGATCGACATCAGCCAAACGCGCCGCATCGAAGAGGCGCGGGACCGTGCCGAAGCGCTGCTGAATACGTTTGTCGAAGCGGTGCCCGGAGTGGTCTACGCAAAGGACCGGCAAGGTCGTCTGCTGATAGGTAATCGCGGTACCAACGAGCTGTTGGGCAGGACGCCAGAGGAGTATTTGGGGCGTACTGATGCCGAAATGCTGGAGGATTTAGTACAAGCAAAGGCGGTCATGGACGCTGATGCGCGCATCATGGCCTCCGGCCAGCTTGAGCAGCTTGAGGAAGAAATCAATTTCCCCGACGGCAGGCGCGCGATTTGGCTGTCCACCAAGGCGCCGTTGCGGGATGCGCAAGGTCACGTCATCGGTTTGATCGGTGCATCGCTGGATATCACCGATCGCAAGGCCGCCGAAGCCAGTCACCGTGAGATCGAGGAGCGCTACCGGCTCGCCGCCTTGGCCACGCGGGATGCCATTTGGGATTGGCGCATGTCCGATGGCCATGTGGTGTGGAATGAAGCCCTGACCACCCTCTTTGGCTATGACCAGCTGCAGAGCAGTGCACAGTGGTGGCTGGAGCATATCCACCCCGATGATCGCCAGCGCATTGACCACAGCATTCATGCGGTGATCGATGAAGGCGGCCACGCGTGGTCGGCCGAGTACCGCTTCCTTCGCGCAGATGGTCAGTACGCTGATGTGCTGGATCGTGGGACGGTGTTAAGAGGGCCTGCCGGCGAGCCGATTCGCATGATTGGCGCCATGTTGGACCTGACCGAACGCAAGGCTGCCCAGGCCGCGTTGGCCGAGAGCGAGGAGCGTCTTCGTCTGGCTACCGAGGCCTCGGACATCGGGTTCTGGGATGTTGATCTGGTCAACGATCTGCTGATCTGGCCGGCACGTACCAAAGCCATGTTCGGCATTTCGGCGCATGTGCCGTGCTCGATGGACGATTTCTACGCCGGCCTGCACCCGGAGGATCGACAAAGGACCAGTGAGGCCTTTGCCGCTGCGGCCGACCCTGCACGGCGTGCGCTCTACGATGTGGAGTATCGGACGATTGGCAAAGAAGATGGCGTTACTCGCTGGGTCGCGGCCACCGGGCGCGGACTGTTTGAAGGTGATCGCTGCGTGCGCGTGGTTGGCGTGGCGATCGACGTCACGGCCAGGAATCTGGTTCAACGCCAGCTCAAGGAACTCAACGAGCAGTTGGAGAGCCGTGTCCAGGCGGAGGTGGCCGAACGCATCCGCATGGAAGATGCGCTGCGGCAGAGTCAGAAAATGGAAGCGGTCGGCCAGCTGACCGGTGGCATTGCCCATGACTTCAACAACATGCTGGCCGCGATCGTCGGCCCGCTGGACCTGTTGGTCGGACGGCTGGATCCGGGCGACGAGCGCGCGCGACGCTATATCGACATTGCCATGGAAGCAGCCAAGCGCGCTGCCCAGTTGACCCAACGCCTGCTGGCTTTCTCCCGCCAGCAACCCCTCGGGCCCGAGGCCTTGGATGCGAACAAGCTGGTGGCCGGTATGTCGGAGCTGCTTGCCCACTCCTTGGGCGGGAACGTCCAACTGGAGACGGTGTTGGCTGGCGGCCTCTGGCGTACCCATGCCGATCCGAACCAGTTGGAGAACGTCATCCTGAACTTGGCGGTCAATGCACGGGATGCGATGGCCGAGGGCGGCCGGGTCACGATCGAAACGGCCAACTGCCACCTCGATCACGGCTATGCCGGAGCCCATCCGGGGATCGCTCCGGGCCAGTACGTCCTGATCGCCGTCTCAGACACCGGACAAGGCATGCCCGCAGAGGTCATCAACAAGGCCTTCGATCCGTTTTTCACTACCAAGGAAGTGGGTCGCGGTACGGGTCTGGGCCTCTCCCAGGTGTATGGCTTCGTCAAGCAGTCCGGCGGGCATGTGAAGATCTACTCGGAGGTGGGCAGT
Organism: Pseudoxanthomonas sp.; assembly: GCF_036845285.1. GTDB lineage: Bacteria > Pseudomonadota > Gammaproteobacteria > Xanthomonadales > Xanthomonadaceae > Pseudoxanthomonas_A. Next base: position 26,051 of record NZ_DAIUEE010000016.1, on the reverse strand, counting down.
GGCACCACCGTGAAGGTTTATCTGCCTCGCCTGCAAGGCGCTGCGGCCGAGAGCGCGGCCTCGGCCCTGGTTCGTCCCCTGCCGCGTGGCGAGGCGCAGGAAGTCATTCTGGTGGTGGAGGACGAGGCCTCCGTGCGCCAAGTGTCGGTGGATGCACTGACAGAGCTGGGTTATCGCGTCCTGGAAGCCGACGGTGCCGTGGCCGCATTGAAGATTCTGGAAATAGAGCCAGCCATCACCCTGCTGTTTACCGATGTGGTCATGCCGGAGATCAACGGACGCAAGCTCGCCGATCGAGCCCTCGCACGCTGGCCGCATCTGAAAGTGCTCTTCACCACCGGCTATAGCCGCAACGCGATCATCCACAACGGCGTGCTGGACGCGGGCGTGCATCTGATCGTCAAACCTTTCACCTTGCACGAACTGGCCGTGCGCGTGCGAGAGGTGCTAGAGGGCACTTAAGCAGTGCTTGGATCCTGGCGTGTTCGACAAACCCGTTCGGGCCTTTTAGAACGCTCAACCCGCTGGCTGGGGTAGCACGCCATACTCGTTCCGCTGCTGACCACGCCATGGTGATCGCACGCTGTACAGGTCCGGACCGATGGAAGCAGGGAACGGGCGCGTGAGTTATGTATCGGGGTGTGCTGATGGATGATCGACTGTTCGTATATGGCACCTTGGCGCCGGGCAAGCCCAATGCGCATGTGCTCAGTGGTGTCCCCGGCCACTGGGAGAATGGCACGGTGCGCGGCCGGCTCGTCCAGCGCGGCTGGGGCGCCGCGCTGGGGTATCCGGGCATTGTTCCCTGTCCCCAAGGGCTGGTCGGGGACGAGGTGGCAGGTTGGATTTTCACTTCTCCGCAGTTGCCCGAGCAGTGGGACCGACTCGATGCTTTTGAGGGCTCGGGCTACCAGCGCGTAACAACTTTAGCCAAGCGCGCCGATGGCAGCATGGTTCCGGTGCAGATCTACGCCATCACGCCCGAGCAAGAATCGTTCTGAAAAGAGCGCGCTGCGAGATCAATGTGAGGTGACGCAGTGGGTCAGGATCTAACCCGTGGCGACCTTTGCTTCAGCCGCCGATGCTGGCTGGGCACGCTGGAGTTCTCAGGGAGCGGGCTGAGCAGCACGTTGGCTTGGCATGCTTGTTGCTGATGATCTGAGATCATTCAGAGCCCTGCATCCATGGTGAGAGGTCGCGTGATCTTTTCGGTAGGACGTTCCAAGCAAGATTGCGCCCAGGCATGTGCGAGGATCATTCAGGACAAACCCCCTTTCTGGCTTCTCCTGCTGGCAATCGCGCTCATCGCGCTCGCACCCTCAGCCTCGGCCCAGGTCTACCGGGCCTTTGACCAGCGTTACACCACCACGCTCAACGGCGACCTGCTGTTCCTGTCCAATACCAACCTCACCTGCAACAGCACCACGGGCAGCTGCGGTGCTGCCATCAACGACGGGCTGACGATGGTGGCTACCCGGCTGCCGGCCGATACGACCGATGCAAGCATCACCAACTCCAGCAGCGCTACCCTAGCAGCGGCAGACTTGCCGGCCGGCGCGCAGATCGTACGCGCGCAGTTGTACTGGGGTGGCCTGGTTGCCAGCGATGCCAGCAGCCAGCCCAGTCCGTCGCCAACAGCCACCTCGATCCGCTTCGGCCGACCGGGGCTTGGCTACCAGGCGCTTTCGGCGAGCGGCTGCGATGTGTCGCCGCGCTCTACTATCTGGGGCGCAGGACAACCCCACCACGTCTACACCTGCCGCGCCGACGTGACCAACGCCGTGCGTGCAAGCGGCGCGGGTACCTACCGTGTGGCCAACCTCCCGCTGCAGTCCGGCTTGGTGAACCGCTTCGGCGGCTGGACCCTGGTGCTGGTGGTGCAGAACCCGGCGCGTCCGCTTCGCAACTTCACGATCAACGATGGCTTGGCGGTGATCGCCACCACCGGCACTGCCCCGGTGAACCAAGTCTCGTTGACGGTCTCCGGATTCCGCACGCCCTTTAGTGGGACGGTGGCCGCGCAGCTCGGCTGGATGGCGATGGATGGCGACCGCGGCGCGGCCGACGGCTTCACCTTCCAAGGCCAGGGATCCTCGCTGGTCAACGTGTCAGACGCCTGCAACACCGCTGGGGATGTCTTCAACTCCACGATCTGCCGGCTGGGCAGTGTGGTCAACCAGCGCAGCGTGGCCAACAACAACCTGACCAACACGCTGGGCTTTGATGCCGACATCGTGCAGCTCGCCAATCCCGGCAACACCGCGCTGGCCAACGGCGCGACCTCCGCTACCCTCACCGCGCGCACCAGCAGCGAGGGCTATGCGATCTCGCTGCTGACCACGGCCATTGATGTGTTCCAGCCCACCGTGGATGCGGCCACCGCCAAGACCCAGGCCAACCTGACCAATCCGGGCCTGCCCGCCGGCCAGGCGCGCGCGGGCGATCGCATCCGCTACACCATGACACTGCAGAACACTGGCCAGGACAATGCAGTCAATGTATCGATCCGCGATGCGATCCCGGCCAATACCGACTTTGAGGCCGGCAGCCTGCAGGTGAGCGCCGGTGCGAATACCGGAGCCAAGACCGATACGGTGGGCGATGACGTGGCGGAAGCGGCGTCAAACACGACCGTGTTTCGCGTAGGCACCGGCGCCGATGGCAGCCAGGGCGGATTGTTGCGCTGCCAAAGCTGCATTGGCACGCAGCCGACCTCCGCCACGGTGAGCTTTGTGGTGCGCGTACGCGCCGATGCCGCCGACGGCGCGGTGATCCGCAACCTCGCTCAGGTGAGCTACACCGGCGCCTCCAGCGGCGAGGTATTCACCGAGAGTACCAACACCACCGAGCTACGCGTTCAGGCCCCGCCCCGATTGACGCTAGTGAAGACGATCGCCGGCCGCGCGATGGCTACCGACCAGTTCACCATCGCCATCGACAACGGCGGCCCCAGTACGACCAGTACGGGAGCGGCGAGCAGCGTATCGACCGCCGCCTTCACCGCCACCGCCGGCACGACCTACACGCTGTCCGAAAGCGGCGCGGGCACGCCGGCCGCCAACCTGGCGCTGTACGACACGCAATACAGTTGCGTAAACAGCATCACGGGCACCACCGACGTGCCGCCAGGTCAAGGCCGCAGCTTCCAGGTCACGCCGGTGGCGGGCGACGACCTGACGTGCACTTTCGTTAACACCCCACGCACGGTGGACCTATCGGTCACCAAGACGTCCTTGGTCACGCAGGTCGTACAGGGCAATGCCATCGACTACACGGTGACCGTGACGCATGCGGCCGGAACCGTGGCCGCAGATGGGGCCATTGTCCGTGACACACCGGGTACCGGCCTGAGTGCGTGCACCGTGATCAGTTGCACACCCAGTGGCGGGGCAAGCTGCCCTGCCACCCCGGCGGAGCTGCTGGCCGCCGGCGGTACGCCCATACCGCTGCTGCCGCCGGGCAGTCGCGTAGTGTTCGCGGTGCGTTGCATTGCCGACTAAGGCAGCGGCGGTTCACCTAAATGGCATTCGCATAGCTCTTATGTGCTGCTGTGCAACAGCCATACGTTGTCGCACATGCACGACTATTTCACCTGCGTTTCAATAGGGTCGCGGCAACGGAGATCCGGCATGCAAGCACGCCACCCAGAACGCGTTGACCTATCCGACCGCTTGCGGCAATTCGAACTGCTGCTCAACTCGGTCACCGACTATGCCATCTACATGCTCGATGCAGAGGGCTATGTCCGTTCGTGGAATGCCGGTGGAGAACGCATCAAGGGCTACCGGCAGGAGGAGATCGAAGGCACGCACTACTCAGCCTTCTACCTGCCTGAGGATGTCGCTCAGGGCATCCCGATGAAGAACCTGCATATCGCCGAGCGCGAGGGTCGCTTCGCCGGCGAGGGCTGGCGCCTGCGCAAGGATGGCTCCCGGTTCCGGGCCAGCGTGGTGATCGATCCCATCTGGGATGCCGGTGAGCTGGTGGGATTTGCAAAGGTCACCCGCGATATCACCGAGCGGTATCTGGCCGAGCAACGCCTTGAGAAAGCGCGTCAGGACTTACTGCAATCCCAGAAAATGGAGGCCGTCGGCAAGCTCACCCTGGGTCTTGCCCACGATTTCAATAACCTGCTGACCATCATCATCAACAGCCTGGACGTGATCGATACGCGGGCCCAGAACGAGAAAGTCTCTGAGATGGTCCTTACCGCCTTGCGCGCTTCCGAGCGCGGCATCCTACTCTCGCGCCAGCTGCTGACCTTTGGCCGCGGCCAGAATTTGGTGCCAGAGCGTGTTGACCTAAATCGCCTGATCGAAAGCGGCAAGGACCTGTATCGCCGCTGCGCGGGTTCGGCCGTGTCGGTTTTTTTCGATCTGGCACCGGACTTGCCCATGATCGATGTCGATCGTGGACAGTTTGAAGCCAGTCTTCTCAATCTAGTTAGTAATGCGCGCGATGCCATGCCATCCGGTGGCGCCCTCTACCTGACCAGCTTTCACTGCGTCAAAGCCACTCCGGCCGATCCTGAGCACCGTCAACGTGAGTACGTCTGCGTGGCCGTCAAAGATACCGGTGTCGGCATTTCGGCCGAGCAGCAGGCCCAGGTGTTCGACCCGTTCTTCACGACCAAGCCAATCGGACGTGGCAGCGGATTGGGTTTGAGCCAGGTCCATGGCTTTGCCGCCCAATCTGGCGGATTTGCCGAGCTGGAAAGCGCCCTTGGCGCCGGCACCACCGTCACCCTGCATTTCCCCCTACCCGGAGCGTTTACATGAGCGAGATGTCCCTCTTGTTTGTAGAAGATGAGGACGATCTTCGCGTCATCATGCAGGATGCCCTTCAGAGCCACGGCTATCAGGTCAGTCTGGCCACCGATGGTGCCAGCGCGCTGACCATGCTCGAGGGGGGCACGGCGTACTCCCATGTCGTGACCGATGTACGTATGCCCGGGGAGGTCACCGGTCTGGAGGTGGCAACCAAGGCACTGGAACGCTCACCGCACTCACGCGTGGTGCTGGTATCGGGTTACCAGCGCGGTCAGCTGCCTCCCTTACCGGAGGGTGTGGTGTTCCTGAGCAAACCCTATCGCATCAAGCAACTGCTGCTGGCCCTGGAAGAAGGCTGACGCCTCTGGGAACCTGCGTCAGTCCTCGTCGGCCCATCGCGCCAGATTTTGCTTGATCGATCCGATCCCTTCCCAGGGATCCTTGCGGCGTCGTTTCAACTTCGCCGGCACCTCATCGATCGTGAACGCATTGGCCTTGGTCAGTTTGGACAGCTCGCTCCATGCCAAGGGCATCGCCACCGGCGCCCCGGCACGGGCACGCATCGAATAGGAGGCCACGGCCGTGGCCCCTCGCCCATTGCGCAGGTAATCCACGAAGATCTTTTTGGTTCGTTTGGCTTTCGTGGCCGTGGCCACGAAGCGGTCAGGTTCTGAGCGCGCTAGCGCATCGGCAAAGCCGTGGGCAAAGCGCTTGGTCAAGGACCAATCGCAGCCGGGATTGAGCGGTACCACTACGTGCAAGCCCTTACCGCCGGAGACCCGCAGGAACGACTCCAGCTCCAGCTGGGCCAGCAACTTGCGGATATCCACGGCTGCCTGCTTGATCTCGGTAAACGGGACGCCCGGCCCCGGATCCAGATCGAACACCACCCGATCGGCGCGATCAGGTGCATCGGCGTGCGAGCCCCAGGGATGGAACTCCAGCGCATTGAATTGGACCAACTCCATGAGCCCCGGCAGGTCCTCCACCACCAGATAGTCGGCATTGTTGCCAGACTCTTCCTTGAGCTTGACCGTCTCCACGCGCTCAAGGCCGGCGGTCAGGTGCTTCTGGAAAAAGCACGGCCGCTCGATGCCCGCCGGGCAGCGAATGATGGATAGCGGACGACCCGCGATCTCAGGTAGCAGGTGGTCGGCCACGGCCAGGTAGTAATCCCAGACCTGCTGCTTGGTGATACGCGAGTCCGGGAACAACACTTTGGTGGGACTGGAGAGCGTGGGCAGCGCCGTGTCGCTCGCTTTTCGTGCCGTCTTCTTGCCTCCCCTCTTCGCCGTCTTGGCTTGCGTGGCGCGCGGGGCGGAGGCCTTCGAGGATGCTCGGGCCTTTGGATTGGCTTTGATGCGATCCCCCCTGGTCAGGTCCTTGACGTCCTTGTCGGTGCGAATGGCTTTGAGGCTGGGTTGACGCAGCAACTGCTGACGTCCGATGCCCCGAAAGAACACCTCCACCACGAACCGCGGTGCAAACCAGGTAGCCGCTCGCAGGTCAGTGTCGGTGGTGCCCACATGGGCGGTGGGCTTCTTGCCCCTTGCTCCGGCCAGCTGCTGGGTGACCTGGCGCATCAGCGCATCATTGAAGCCGGTGCCTACCCGGCCTACGTAGCGCCAACCATGCTCCGGATCAGGCTTGGCTAACAGCAACGAGCCAAACCCGGTCCGACTGCCTTTGGGCGCCGTGTAGCCGACCACGGCGAACTCGTCGGAGGCCAGCTGCTTGGTCTTGCGCCAGTCCTCGCTCCGCCCGCCCTGATACGGTCGGTCTGCGCGCTTGGAGATGATGCCTTCAAAGTGCCGCTGCCCCGCCAGTTGGTAGGCGCTGTGGCCATCGCCGGCGATATGGGAGGAGAAGGCCAAGTGCGCCGGTGGATCGGACAGCATTGCCTGCAGCAAGGCCTTGCGCTCAATCAGCGGCGCCGCCGAGACATCCACCCCATCCACATGTAACAGATCGAACAGGGCCAGAGCCAACGTGCCTTGTCGCTCGCCCGAGAGCGTGGACTGCAGCAGGTTGAAGTCTTCCTTGGTGCCGGACCCGGCAATGAGCTCGCCATCCAGTGCGCCGGAGGTCAGCCCCAGTTGCGCGATGGCATCGCGGATGTCAGGAATCTTGTCGGTCCATTCCAACGCGTTGCGCGACCACAGGCGCACCTGACCCTTGGCAATGGTGGCCAGGATGCGGTAGCCATCCCATTTAAGCTCGTGGATCCACTGCTCGCCTTCAGGCGGAGCATCGCCCAGCTTGGCCAACTGCGGCTCAAAGGGGCCTGAAGGTGGAGCGGCTTTCTTGGCGCCTGTCAGTTTCAGGGCCTTCTTTGCCCAAGCATTGGCGGGTGCCTTTTTCGACGGCAAAGCGGTGAGTTTTTTCTTGGCCGTCTTGCCCGAGCCTGCCCGCTTCAGATCCGCTGCCGGGGCCTGCGTCACATCGGCCAGCAGGTCATCGGCTTCCAGCTTGCCGGCATAGGCATCCTTGTCCTTGAACAGCAGCCACTGCGGCTGCTTGGCCGGTTTGCCTGAGCGCACCAGATGCCAGCCGCCCTTGAGCTTGGTGCCGAACAATTCAAAGCGCAGATGCCCTTTGACCAATTGCGCTTCCGGATCGGTATCGGTACTCCAGACGCCATGATCGAACTGCGCCACATGGCCGCCGCCGTACTCCCCCTTGGGGATGTCCCCTTCGAAAGAGGCGTAATCCAGCGGATGGTCTTCCACCTCCACCGCCATGCGCTTGACCGAGGGGTCATAGCTGGGTCCTTTTGGCACGGCCCAGCTCTTGAGCGCATCGCCGATCTGCAGGCGAAAATCGTAGTGCCGCCGGCTGGCGTGGTGAAGTTGCACCACGAAGATCGGTCGCCTGCCCTTGGGCGCAGCCTTGCCCGGCTCCGGCTCGCGCGTCTTGTCGAAGCTGCGCTTGCGACGGTAGTCGGTCAGGCTCATGGCACTTACTTACCCAAGTGCGCGCGCACGGCCTTGGCGGTGTTGCCCACGGCCGACACCGCCGAGCGCAGTTGCGCTTCCGAGATTCCGAGCTCCTTGGTCCAGTACTGCACCTCGTAGTCTTCGCTCAGGTTGATGCGATCGCGATCGGGTGAGCCGGTATTGCGCTTGTCATCTGCCATCATGGTTCTCATTGGAGGTGGTGATCAGGACGCCTTGCGGCTGGCCGCTTTCTTGGCGGCTTTCTTGGGCGCTGAGGTGGCCTTGGCCGCCTTGGCCGCCTTGGCCGGTGCTTGCTTGCTCGTGGGGGCTTTTTTGGCCGCGGTCGCTTTCTTGGCCGGGGTGCGCTTGTTGCTCTGCAGGCTCTGCTGCAGCAAGGACATGAAATCCACCACGTTGGTGGCCGCATCCTCGCGGGGCTCGGGCTCCTCGAACTTGGTCGTCGCCCCGGCCGACTTGATGCGCTTTTTGATGATGTCCGACAGCCGTGCACGAAATTCGTCGTGGTAATCGGCCGGATTCCACTCCGAAGTCATCGAGTCGATCAGCTGCTCGGCCATCTGCAACTCCTTGGGCGCCAAGCGGTAGTCCGCCGGCTTGCCTTCGGGCAGCTTGTACTCATCGAAATCGACCAGCTCCTGCGGGTAACGCAACAGGATCAGCACCAGGGCCGGGCCATCGGGCATGACCGCGCACATGTACTCACGCGTGCGAATGACGACCTTGGCAATGCCGACCTTGCCCGAGCTCTTCAGCGTCTCGCGCAGCAGGACGTAGCCCTTTTCTGCCTTCTTGCCCGGAACGAGGACATAGGGCTTTTCGAAGTAGCGCAGGTTGATGCTGGCCGCATCGACGAAGGTTTCCACATCGACCGACTCATGGGACTCGGGCGCCGCGGCGGCGATGTCCTCTTTTTCGATCACCACATAGCTGCCCTTGTCGTACTCGAAGGCTTTGACGATGTCCTTCCACGGCACTTCTTCGCCGGTGTCGGCATTGACCCGCTCAAAGCGGATGGGCTTCTTGTCGCGCGAGTCGAGCATCCGGAAGCTCAGGTCGGTGCGCCGCTCGCCCGACATCAGCGACACGGGGATGTTCAACAGGCCGAAGGAGAGGGATCCACTCCAGATCGGACGGGCCATGGCTGCCTCCAGAACGTGAACGCCCCTTGTAGGACGGAAGGTGTGAAGCAGATGTTGAATAGGCCGTGCGCGGCCGCCTTAGCCGCCAGCCTGCTCGGCATACCAGTGGGCGTAGGGCGAGTTCTTGGCCAAGGTGCGGGTATAGTCCGGCGCGGCATCGTCCCACCACACCGGTCCACGTTCGCCTAGCGCCGTTTTCGCAACATGCACCGCCTGCCGGGCTGCCTTCAGGTCGGGCGCGTTGCCACTGGCCAGGGCGCGCTTGACCGCGCCTCGGGCCGCCATTAGGTCCTTGACCAGCGCACTGCGCTCCGGTTCGGACAGACGCGGATCGCTGGTGCGCCAGAGCCGTCCTCGCACCACCAGATAGCGCCCATCTGGGGTGAACAGTGGCCCGGAGGGCTGGTGTGCTGCGGTGGCAGGATCGTCCATCCCAGGCCTAGCGCGGGGTCAGCACGTCCAGCAGCAGCGGCACGCTAAAGGGCTTGGTCATCAACAGGGTCCCGGTGGGCAGATCCGTCATCTCTTCCTTGGGATGGCCCGACACCACGCACACCGTGGCACGAGGATTGAGTACACGCGCCTGGCGCGCCACCGCCGCCCCGGTATCGCCGGGCATGTTGTAGTCGGTGACCACACAATCGAAAGGCGACTTGGTCAGGTGATCCAGCGCCGCGGCCGCGTCGGCGGCCTGCGTGACCGCGTGACCTGCGCCGGTCAGCGCCTGGGCCACCAAGTCTCGATGCTGATGATCATCGTCTACGTAGAGAATGGTCAGGCTTGTCATGTCGCGCAATGTGATACCCGCCCGAGGTCAGCGTGAACGATTAACCTGCCTGGCCAGCGCCCACGTTGGGATAGTGAGGCAACGGTATCTTCCGCGGAGTGCCGTCAGGCCGCTTGCTGGATCAATTCATAGTACGGATGCCGCTTGTCATCGAAGATGGCAAACAACGCATCCAGATGGTTCGGATCTGGGTTGAGCCAGGCATCCACGTGCTCGGGCTTGATGTTGATGATGGTGCGATCGTGCCCGGCGGCGGCCACTTCCGGCTCTGGCTCATCGGTAATGGCCGCGCAGGACCACAGATCAGGCTCCTGTCCGGTCGGATCCACCCAGTGCGAATACAGGCAGGCGATGTACATCGTCTCGCCAGTACGCGGGCGGAAATGGATCTCCTTGGATCCTCCCATGCCATCGTCGACGCTCTCATAGAACGTTTCAGCCAGCATCAGGCCATGGGTGTAGCCGAACTGCTTGCGCCAGAACAAGGTGAGCTTGTCCCGACGGGCGTTGTACGTGCCCGATACCCGCCCGTCCTTGGTCCAATCGATGGAAGGGTTCATGCCGGCGGGACGGCAGTGGTAGCGCATGGGCCGCACCACTTTCCTGCCACCTTCCGAGATGAGGATAGGCACGTACCAGTCCGGGTAGATGCGGTTATCCGTAGCAGGCTGCAATCGGGTGCGCTTGGCATCTTCGATCCAGCGCGTCATCTGCTTGATCTTGTTTCTCGCAACGCGCTGCTCATTGAGCGCGGTCTTGGTGGGTTTGACGGCCAGCTTGGCCTCTGCCGCTTCTAGCCGGGCCTGCTGGGCGGCCAGGGCTGCCTCACTCTCGGCCAGCTTTTGCCCGTTCCACTGCGAGATCAGTTCCTGGATCTGTTGCTCTTGCTCGGACTTGGGCGGCAAGAAATTCAAATCCATGCCCTTGGGAATCTTGGGCGTGTCGCGGGCCGGCTTCCGAACGCGGTAGGCCTCATCCCGCTTGAGATAGACCTTCCAGAATTCGCGGATGTCGATATCCGCCCCGAACTCCTTCACGAAGTTGTCGTAGAGGGTCCAGGCTTCAGCCGAATAGCACATGCAAGGTCCTCGAAGATTCAGGGGCTGGACGCTGGCATGTGCTGGCGCACGACCTCCACCAAGGCCTCGTCACTGATGCTAGGCAATTGGCGATGGGCCTCGATGTAGTCATCTACTGCGGTCATCACCGGGGCGTATGCGTCCATCCAATACGCATTCAATGGCAGATCCAGGAAGTACGTCGGGCATATGAGTTCCCGGTTGTCCAAGGTCATGCCGTATTCCAACCACGCGTGGGCGAGGTCCTCGTTGCCATGCAGTCGAGACAGCTCATCCCACATCGTCGGGGTCAGGCCCAACTCTGCCTGCTTGGCCTGCAGCATCGTCCCGAACTGACGATAGGTGGTCTGTTCCCGGAAGGATGTCGTCAGGGGAAAGGTGCACACCCATTCGTTGAGCTGCTCGAGCAACTTCACGGCATGCGGGATATCCAGGGTGTCTTCCATCAGCCTTCACTGCAGGGTTCGTCATCACCGGGAATCAGACCGGCTTCTCGCTGGATGCATTGCAACCGGCTCCAGACATGATCGTAATGCTCGGGAGGCGTGGCGGCCAGCAGGCCATTGGCCACGCTTGCAATGGCATCGGCATGATCCTCAGGGCGCAGGTCCGAGAGCTGGCCCGGCAGTGTGCCGGCCAGTTCGTCCAGTGCAATGTCCAGTTCCGCTAACGTTTTTGTCATCTGAGCCATCTCCTCACCGTCGAGGGGGACCATACGGGTGGCTCGTCAATTTGGAGCGAAGAACCTTCAGGGCATTCCTGCTTCCGTTGATATCGCGCGTGGAACGTGCTCTGACTCGCTGAACGTCAGTTCCACGGTCGGTGACGATCGTGGCCTGACAAGGCTTTAGGTCGCTCATGCGTGGATGGTCTTGGCACCACCCCTGACCGCGCTCTAGCCTGTCTCCCCGGTGCCGTCTCACCGGGTGATCCTGACTTGTAGAGACTCTCGCCATGCTCAACCAGCCGCTACCACCTCATTACCTGGGCGCCGCTCCGCTCCATCCCCCTGTGCTCGACCTGCCCTTGTTGCCGGTGCGGGCTACGTGCGGCTTTCCCTCGCCCGCAGAAGACTTCTACGGCAGCCAGGATGTGCTGGATATCAACCAGCGCGTGGTGCGTAACCCGGTTGCCACGTTCTACGTGGAGGCCGACACGGGCACCTCTATGGTGGAGTTCGGGATCTTTCCCGGCGATACCCTGGTGGTAGACCGTTCTATCCAGGCCAAACACGGCGACATCGTGATGGTGAATTGGGAAGGCGGCTTCACCGTCAAACAGCTGCGCTTGCGCGCGGGTCGCTATGAGCTTCATTCGGGTAATTCGACGTACGCGCCGCCCCCCATCCTGGTTCCGGAGGACACCGAACTGGATGTATGGGGCGTGGTGACCTGGTCGTTTCGTAGACAGTTCAGGCGCTGAGCATGGCCGCTCCCACTCCTGCCTGGCTACCTGAGCTCGAGCCGCTGCAAAGCGCTCGTTGGCCGATCCGTTGTGGACACATGTTCAGTGCCACGGAAGTGGAGCGCCTGCGCGAAGGTGTATGGCCTCGTGAGGCGGAAGATCGCTGGGCACTATGGGTGGATGGCGAGACCTTGCGGTGTTGGCGTGCCGGTACGGCGCCTTGCATCTACGAAAGCCGTCTCACGGTGGCTGAAGATGGCAGCGCGGTGGCCAGTGTCGTCGAGGTGTTGGATGAAGAGCCGCTCTACCAGCGCGCGATCACCGACGAGGGCGAACTGGAGCGCTTTGAAGGCGTGCTCTCCCACCTGCGTCGCCGTGAGTACGAATTGACCGCAGAGCCGATGTCACCTGAGCAACACGGAGTTTGAGATGTTCGGGTTGGTAGATGGCAATAACTTCTACGCCAGCTGTGAGCGGGTCTTCAACCCCTCACTGCGCCACCAAGCGGTATGCATCCTGTCCAATAACGACGGATGCGCCATTGCACGCAGCCAAGAGTGCAAGGATCTGGGCGTGCGGATGGGTCAACCCATCCACGAAGTGCCCCCACACATACGTCGACAGCTGAAGATCTTTTCGGCCAACTTTGGGTTGTATGGCGATCTGTCAGGTCGCGTGGTCTGCGTGCTGCGCAACTGGTTTGCGAGTGTGGAGATCTACTCCATCGACGAGTCGTTCGTCACCTTCGACGGCGTGCCTGAACAGCAGCAGGAGAGCTTGGCACGACAAGCCCGCGCGCAAATTCTGCAGTGGGTCGGCATCCCCTGTTGCGTAGGCATCGGGCCCACGAAGACCTTGGCCAAGCTGGCCAACAAGCTTGCCAAGAAGACCCAGGACGGGGTGGTGACGGTACTGCCTGGATCTCAGGCGCTGGAACACTACCCGGTGGAAGATGTCTGGGGTGTAGGCCGAAAGCTCACGGCAAAATTGGGTGCAGAAGGCATTCTGACCGCCGCCGATTTGGCGCGGGCAGATCCCGATACCTTGCGCGCACGCTATGGGGTCACCTTGGCGCGCACACAGCGCGAGTTGCAGGGCGTGGTGTGTAGCGAGCTGGAGGAGGCAGAGCCGGATCGGCAGCAAATCGTGGTCTCGCGCTCCTTCGGCCAAGAAGTGGTTGCGCTGGAGGATCTCCAGCAAGCCGTATCTACCTTCGCCCAGCGAGCGTGCGAAAAGCTACGCGCCCGGTCCCTGCAAGCCGGCGGCGTGTGGGTATGGCTGAACACCAATCCCTTCAAATCCAGTGCCGCCCAGTACCACCCCTCCAAAGCCTTCAACTTCATCGGCCCCACCAGTGATACGCGTGAGGTACTGCTCATCGCGCAGGGATTGGCCAAGGCGATGTATCGTCCCGGATACCACTACAAGAAGGCCGGGGTGGGCTTGCTGGATCTAACCGCAGGCGATGTGCACCAGGCAGATCTGTTTGCCGGTATCGACCCGCGCTCGCAAGCCCTGATGAATGTGATGGACAAGGCCAATGCCAAATTCGGTCGCGGCACGGTGGCCATGGCCTCCTCCGCTTGGCAACCGCGTGCGGTCGGGTCGGTCAGGCCGCGCTGGGCGATGAACCAGAAAAGTCTTTCGCCGGCCTACACCACGCGCTGGGATCAGTTAGTCAAAGCGCGATAGAAGCCCTGTACCGAGATACGCGGGCGCCGCTCGTACGGATGGCTGTGCGATTGACACGGAATTGACGCACCCCCACCTAGCGTCGGGGATAGTGTCTCAGGAGTGCCCATGGCCAGCTACAAACCGCTTTCACCCGAGTTCTCGTGGCTTGAAGACGGCAGCCGCCTGGTTTTGCGCCTGCAGGAGATCCCGCTGGCCCAGATCGAGCCGGCCGGCAATGCATGGGTCGTACGAACCCTCATGCATGACGGGGAACCTCCCGCCCGAATCGCGGTGCCCTCGCCGGAAGACGGCAAGGCTTGGGTCATGCGATGGGCACAATGCCGACAGTCCGCACTGGTGCGTGCGATCGCCCATCGGATCACCGGTCGAAGTCCCGCCGCGCTGCACCCTGACTGAGCACCGCGGTTGTGCATGCCCTTCCCCGCTCGTTCTACCGTCGAGATCCGCGCGTGGTTGCGCCTGAGCTGCTCAATAAGGTGATCGTGGCGCCGGATGGACGTGCTGGCCGGATCGTGGAGGTTGAAGCCTATTGCGGATCGGAAGACCCCGCTGCCCACACCTACCGCGGCAAGACCGTACGCAACGCCACCATGTTCGGCCCCGCGGGTCACCTCTACGTTTACCTGAGCTATGGCATCCACATGTGCGCCAACACCGTGTGCGGTGAGATAGGTGAAGGGTACGGCGTGCTGTTGAGGGCCATAGAGCCGGTGCAACGTGTGGAGGCCATCCGTGATGCCCGCGGTCATCCGAGGCAGGATCGCGAACTCGGCAGCGGGCCTGGCCGTCTGGCGCAGGGGCTCGGCATCAACCTGGATCTCAACGGTGCGGACCTGGTAACCCGGGATCGAGGCATCTGGGTAGGCGATGACGGCATCGCGCCCCCCTCCCAGCCCGCCAGTACGCCGCGGATCGGCATCTCCAAAGCCACCAATCACTTGTGGCGCTGGCACGTTCCCGACAGTCGTCACGTCTCCCGTCTGCCCAAACGTTTCTTGCAGGGCTAAGGACGGAGCAACCCAATGAGCCGCCCATGTTGAGCCAGGATCAGATCACCGCAAGCCTCTCTCAGGCCGAGCACGTCATTCGGACGGGCACGCTCAACGAAGATCCGCACTACTTTCTCGAAAGGCTGTGGGCCCAAATTTACGAAGAAGCCCCGACCCACTTGCAGCCTGAAATCTATGACCGACTGCAGTCCCTGGCAGAGTTGCTAGGGGTTAACGGGGGCACGGCTGCCGAGCAGCGCCTTGGTGGCCCGGCGTGGGACACCTTCCTGGCTGCTTTGGAAGATTTGCCCGATGCCACCGACGATGAGCTGGTGTTCTGGCGCGCCATCGACCACGCCAGTGAGCCGCTCCTGCGCGGGTTCGGTCCGGATGATCGACGGACCATCGAAGAGGCGATCCAGGCCGAATTGCGCATTCGGGGCATTGCCGGGCGCTAAGAGCGCCCGGACCACCGCCAAAGTAATCAGCTGCCCTGCGAGCGCGGATCCGCGGTGGTTTCAAGGATCTGCCCATCCTTGGACACGCCATACACACGACCACTTTCGCCGGCCTTGAACAACGTGCCGTCCGGATCAAGCGGGGCCTGGTCGTGTTGCTGGCGGTTGGCCTGCATGGCCGACATACGATCTGCCAGAGCCGGCAGCAAATTGCTGGTAGCCGTGTTGACGTGGGCCAACGCACCGACCTTGATGTTCCTGCCGCCGTCGACGGCGGCTCCCAGAATTGCCTCAGCCACCCGGTGCGGGTCGATGAGCGGGCTGGGCAGCTTGGGTTCACTGGGCAAGTAGTTGCGGGCGTGCTGCGGGTAGGGAGTATTCACCGCAGTGGGCTGGATCAGCACGATTGACACCTTCTCCTCATCCACGTGTTCGTGCTCTACCCGGAGTGTATCGGTGAATCCCTTCACCGCGTGCTTGGACGCCGAGTACATGCCCTGCAGGGGAACGACCGCTTCAGAAACCTCGCTGCCCACATTGATCAGCGTGCCATGTGCGGAGCGCAACGCCGGCAGCGCTAGCAGCGAGCCGTTGACCACGCCCCAAAAGTTGATTTCGAACAGCCGCTTGCTGTCCGCCTCGGTGACCTGGTCCAGTTTGCCGTAGATCGCGACACCTGCATTGTTGACCCACGTGTCGATCCGACCATGCAGGGTGACGATCTCGATCACGGCTTGTTGCAGGGCATCTCGATCGGACACGTCCACGGTAATGGCATGTGCCCTGCCCCCTTCGGCTGAAATCGTATGAACGATCTCATTGAGGGTCTGGGAACTGCGCGCCAGCAAGACCACCTTCGCCCCCCGCTCGGCCGCCAGCAATGCAGTGCACAAGCCAATGCCGCTGGAGGCACCGGTGATGACGATGACTTGTTCATTGAGGGGCTTGTGCTTCATGGCAGGACGTCTCATGCGGGGGAGCCTTGACCCTAGAAGCTGCCACATGGTCATAAAGTGAAAGTCCGCCCAGCTCCTAACCCTTCAATCACTTCAAACTGGCTAAGTTGGCTGCATGCGAAGGTTTGCCCAAGCGATCGCGGAGCGTGGCCAGCTGCCAGGGGAGCTCCCCGATGCCATCGCGCAGGCGATTGCCACCGGTCCTGACCGCTACAACGTGGGTAAAGGCAAGCCAGCCTATGCCGTGGCCATGACCGAGCAACGTCTGGTCGTGGTAGCTGACATGGTGTGGGGCCTGGTGCCCCGTTGGTCAAAGACGCCCTACACCCGCTACACCACCGTCACAGCCCGGTTGGAGCGGGCACCACGTAGCCGCATCTTTGCCGACGCCTGGAAGCATCGGCATTGCTTGGTACCACTGAGCGGGTACTACAAGTGGGATCGGCAACGAAAGCCACCGTGGCCGCACTTCATCCAGCGCGCTGATGGAAATGCGCTGTTGGCTGCGGGGCTGTGGGAACGATGGGAGGGACAGGAGGGAGAGGTGATGCACTCCTTCGCCGTGCTCACCGCGCCCAATTCGGCCATCCCGGCCCCACTCACACCTGATGGACCGGTGTTCCTGGAGGGCAAAGCGGCCATGCGGTGGCTCAGCGGCTCTATTTCCTCACCCCGATCGCTACTCCGGCATGCCATGGAGCCTGACTTGGAGAGCTATCCCGTCAGTCGCGCGATCGCCAAGCCGGACATAGATGACTACACCCTGCTGGAACCGGTGATGCCTGACGACACGCCGCTTGAGGATGAAGAAGAAGCGTGGGACGAGGACTAAGGAGCGATGAAACGGACCCTTCACGGGGACCTGTCTAGCCTCGGACACATCTTCCCGAACCAGGTGCCATGCCATGACGCACGCCTCCGAACCCACCACCGCGACCTTGGTGGATCTGAATCGCTACATCGGCACGTGGTATGAAATCGCTCGGCTGCCGATGCGGCACGAGCCAGAAGACTACACGGACATCACCGCGACCTACTCGCTGAACGAAGATGGCACGGTTCGCGTGGACAACCGTGCACGGGATGGAGATGGCAAGGCGCAGCAATCCATCGGAGAAGCCACCGTGGTGGACGAATCCCATGGCGCCAAACTGGAGGTGTCCTTCATGCCTGATGGCCTGAAATGGCTTCCGTTCACCAAGGGCGATTACTGGATCCTGCGCCTGGATGACGACTATCGCTACGCCTTGGTGGGTTCGCCGGACCGCAAGTATCTATGGCTGTTGGCCCGGGAAGCGGTGGTGCCGGCGTCGGTCAGGGACGAATATCTGGGCACGGCGCGTGAGAAAGGTTTCGACCTGACCTCACTCATTACAACCCCGCATCGTGGTATGCCCGTAAGCACTACGGAGCTGGGCTAAAGACTTCTGATCAATACACCCCAGCACCTTTTGTCGGATCCTGCCAGAGCTAGGATCCGCCGGGGCGTCAATGTGATCAGGAACATGAAGAATCGTTCTGAGGAGGGCGATGCTGTGCAAAAGGTCGCCATGCCTGAAGCGGTTACCCCGGGAATTTGGGGAACTTCTCACTGGGATGTTTTGCCTTCCACTCCTTATAAGCGGCGGTGCCCTCCCATGCGGTAAATGAGCGTGGTGGGCGGCCGCGCCCGCTCCATGTCTCCTGGGTATGGGGGAGCCAATACTTCGGCGCGACCTCTTTGCCTGCCGCCTCCTTTTTGACCTGCTTTGGCCCGCCGGCGCCCAAGAGGGCCGAGATGTCCGCCTTCTGCTTGGCACTGAAATGTGCACCGTACTGGCTCAACAGGCTCACTACCTCGGTATGTGCCTCTATGGACTGCTGCTGGCGGAGCTGAATTTCCTGTTCTTCCAGCTTGCGAAGCTCCTTCTCCAACTGGGCCTTGGCGGTGGCGATGGAATCCAGCGTCGGTTTGCTCATGCGTGTAATACCTTGTGTTCACTAGGACTTGATGGCCGAATCAAACTGAGTTTAGTGGATCACCGCACGTAAGATGCGATCACATTTTTGAACAAAGGAATGCGAATCCGTGCGGGTCAGGCTGGCCGTGGAGACGCCATGGACATGATCCACGCGACATCTGTGATCGTATCGCTGCCTTCTGCGCGAGTCGCACCTCGATCGAAGCTGGCCAGCTTTCGCACCATGCGCGCCACCCGCTGATTGGGTCGCGGGCATCGTATGGCAGACCATTGATGCTGGTGGCAGAGCAATCCGAGTTCGACCGCGTCGTCCTCGGCGCGATCCTCGCTGCCGCATACTCGCACCATCTTTGGCTCAAGAAATCGCAGGAGCATTCGGTAAGCATCCAGATCGCCGGTCGTCTCCCATTGTGTGTGGGCAAACCAGGCCACCGACAGACATAAGCCGAGATGGGCGCTTTCGAACTGTTCCGCATTCAGTCTGGCGGAAGGACCCTGCCTGGCGAACAAGCCCTCGTGAACACGCCACGCCCAGAGCTGAAAGCCCACTTGGCAGGGACAGCGTAGATCATCTTCTGTCTGATCACCCGGCGGCTCATCAAGACAGTCGTGGCCGGTCATCATCGCCAGAAAACGTACGTGCTTCAGCACGCGGTGCACACCTTCAAGATGGCTGAACGGGGCAGCGGAATCGGCAAGTGGCGGTGACAGGAAGCGAAAATAGCGATCCAGCACCTGACTTTGCGCAGACCGCTGCCGAGGATCCAGATAGCCCTCGGCATACAGGCACCGCAGGTCCTGGGGACTGATGCCGCACGCGTGCAGGGGATCATCGTCGTTAGGAAGACCTGCGATCAGGACGGCCTGAGCGATCTGCCGTTGCCGGGCGATCCCTCGCGTCGCAAGCAGGCTGACGGTCTTATCATTCTCCCAGTACCGGTATCCAGCCCGCTTCATGCATCGGCTGCAGTACAGGAACCTAGTACCACGAACGATGCGATAGCGACGCTCCATGCCACAGTAATCACAGAACCCACGCAGCGGCACTTCGTGCACAGGGCAATGATGTATTGCCCTGTGCTGATGCGCGATGAGGTGTGTTTCCGTCTTGGCGCACTGCGGACAACAACGAAGAGCCGCCAGTAGCCATTCTGCCGGGACCTCGTCCAGGTCCTGCCGCGCACGCGCCAGGACCTGTATCAGGAAGTCGCTCTCCAGCCGGTGAATGTCAGACTCAATACATGCTGCCCATCGCATGAACACGGTCAGGTGAATGACCGACGGTGGCTTGAGATGAGCCAGTTCCGACGCCGCGAGTGCATCCACGATCCGTGCGATTTCCAAGGCGCTGCACAGGTTGAAGCGCGCGATCGAGAATAGCGCCCCGAACAATGAGTTGTTGCAGTGATCGGGCAAACTAGGTACCCAGGTCCCGGTGAGTAGTGGTTTACTCACTAGGGACGCTCTGCAACACCTCCGCAGTGATCTTCAACTCGTCGCTGTCCAATTTGCGAAGCAGAATGAAGAGGTTAGCCAAGTACCCGGCCACACTGGACATGGCCACCACCGTGCCCACCCCCGGCAGGCGCCTTTTCTTGAGCTGCTGCCAGATCGGGTCACAGTGCGCCTGCAGCCGCCCCCCACTCTCATAGAACCTGGGCATGAGCAACTGCAAATACGTCAGACCCGAGCCGGCGGGGAACTCGGAGCTGTCGTCAACAGCTGCCAAGACGGCTTTAAGCTCGCCCGCATTCTGGATGCCCTTAAGCTCATTGAGGGTGGACATGAAACGTTTTTCCAGATCCGAGCGTGCGGCTTTGAGCTGTTGACGCTTCTCCTTGAGCTCCACCTGCCCGAACAGCACCACCGTCACCTTGACGCGGTCGCGCACCAGGCGATTAATCACCGACTTAAGCCAGGCGAACTCATCACAGCTCAGCTCCTGGGCCTCATCGAAGATCAGAAACAGGTGCCGCGCTTCCCCCGACAGCGCCAATAGCGCGCGATGCACCTGCGTACGCTTTCCGGCCAGGTCACGTAGGATCTTGGGTGCGTAGTCGATCTGATTGAGGATTTCTGCGAGCAATCGTCCTTCGGCCGGATTGGTGTCTTCGACCACCTCGAAGATCAGCACGCCGCAGCCGGGCTTCTTTCGCTTCATCTCCACCAGCAGCAGCTCGGCACAGGAGCTCTTGCCCGACAGCGGCTGGGCGAAGAAGGCAATGGAGCCCCTGCCCTTTCGGCCCAGTGCCCAGACACGGCCCAGGACATCCTTGGCCGCCAGTGTGGGCAGCACCGCCCGCTCAATGATCAGCGGATGCTCATCCCATATCTGATCACGCAAACGCAGAATTTCCTCAGTAGTCATTGCGATCTCCGTTGAAGGCACCTATGTCGTCCCACTGCATGTAGTGGGAACTTGTTGATTCGCTGGCTCGATCCAGTAGCTCAGTCACCGCGACCTCGGCCTCTTGCACCTGCGCGGTGGTGGTGGCGACGTCATCGGGCACATCGCGACGGGCGTTGTGATCGCCCACATGTCGCACGGCTGTCTTGGCGGGCTTGGATTTGCCCTTGGCCTTGGCGTAGTCATCTGCCACCTTCTTCAGGAAGGCGGCCACGACATCGTCATTCCTGTCGTTCTCGATGTAG
This sequence comes from Pseudoxanthomonas sp., assembly GCF_036845285.1. Classification (GTDB taxonomy): domain Bacteria; phylum Pseudomonadota; class Gammaproteobacteria; order Xanthomonadales; family Xanthomonadaceae; genus Pseudoxanthomonas_A. The sequence goes on along the minus strand of NZ_DAIUEE010000016.1, from coordinate 5,205 downwards.
CCCTCACGAAGCAGCTGATTGATCTGGCGCCGCAGATCAATCGAGTGATCGCTCCAGCGCCAGCGGCCGCCGGCCTGGCAGGTACCAAAGGGACGCCCGCGGTAGAAGACGTCAACGAATCGGACGTTGGTGCGCGTCACATGCAGGTCTACCTGCTGATCAAGCAGACTCCAGTCCTTGGCCACCGCCGGGTTCGTGTAGTCGACCTCCAGAAAGGAAAAATAGGGGCGACGTCCGGTGGCTTGATTGCCCCGAATCTCTGCTGTGAGGATCGACTTGGACAGATCCGCCTCGCCTTCCCGCAGCGGAGGCAGGAACGGAAACAGGTACTGATCGCGTTCGGGTCCGCAGATCAGCGCATGCATGCGCTGGGCGGGGCTGGCCGCCAGGTTGGCTTTGCCCTGTTTCTCGTTGAATTTGCGCACCAGGGCCGCCACGAGGGCCACGATCTCGCGCTCGGATATCACGCAGGCCCGCGCGGCTTCCTCGGCCTTCTGCCGCTTTGGATCCTGGGGACCGGCACCGGTGGTCTGGGGAAGTCGTTTGAAGCCGGCGCGCTCCAGTTCATTGAAGACGCGCTCCACCAACTGGCGTCTGGCCGGCGTCTTGACCGGACCAAAGTTCACCGTGCATCCGCTCAGCGCCATGACGCGCGAGAGCAGCTCGTCGGCCAGATGGATGAGTGCGTTGTCCAGCAGCAGGCAGTTGAACCCACACCAGCCGAAGCGGTCATCCAGATCAACCAAAGGGCGCTTGGCGAGCTGATCGCCCTTCCGGTGGGCCCAGTCCGGCTCGCCGACCATGCCCGCATGCAGCACGTCCATGGCATCGCCGGCGTTGGCCGCTTCGCGGAAGATCACCTTGAAGGCCATGATCCAGCCCTTGTGGCGATCAACCAGCAGCAGGAGCGTCATGCGGCCTGCATCCAAGAACCGGAAGCCTTCCGGTGTGTCGATCCTGACGGTGCCGATGCAGCCGATGGCGTGCTCGTCCATCTCGACGATGTCCATCGGCATGCAGGCCACTAGTCGGGAGACGTGGCCGTTGCCGGATTTGGCTTTGGTCGCCGCCTTGTCGCCATACTGAGTGGCCACGATCTCGTCATAGCGCTTGATCAGGAAGGCTTCGGTGAACTCGCGCACGGCCCCTGCCCCCTGCCGGCGGGAGGTAAACGGCCACGACTGCTTGTCGGGATCCTTGGCCTCGCACATGCGCAGGAATTCCCTGTGGACCGATTTGTGGCGAATGCCCGCTTCACCGCCGGGCTTTCGTTTGGCATTGCACAGCAAGTACGACTCCAGCGCTGCGGCAATGTCGCTGTTTGTGCTTAGCAGCTGTCCCAGCGCTCCTGCCAGGCCTTTGCTTTGGTGCTTCGGCAGGGGCGCCCGACGCTGACGTGCCCGGATCTCCAGATAGGGCAACAGCCCCACCCAGCCGATTGGCGCGCCTCGCTCATCAGGGGTGACGCACTTGTCATACGCGCGATAGAACACCTCTCTCCAGATCGACAACTCCTTCAGCTTGGGCGTGATCCGAGCGCCGCCCACATAGGCGAAAATGGCGTCCTTGAGCGAGTGGAACCGCTTCTGCTGCGCCGCCTCCAGGCCTTCAAGGGACGGCATGGCCCAGCTGTCGAGCACCAAACGCTCGGGGGGCGTCGTCTTCAGGGTCAGGCGCTTACCCATGACGATGTGCCCGCAACACGGTGCCCGGCCCCCACAGGTGGGTGTCCGCGTCGCTTTGGATCTCGCGTGCGCGCAGCAGCGTGGCCAGCGCGCCAGTCACCAGTGCGGTGCTCTCCGTGGCCAGCTGCTGGCACAGGACTCGAACCGTGAGCTCGCTATGTTCTTCCAGAAGATGCCGGCAGCGAATGATTACCGGGCCCAAGGAGTGCGATCGGCACCGGTTGATCGTGGGGACGATGGCCCGCCAGCTTTGAATCCGCACCTTCCCCGCGTTGAGCACCGCCAGGCTGATCAATCGCCGGCCCGCCACCGATGCCTTGTCGGCCTCAGGGGCCAGTTCGACATCCAGCTCGGTTCCCTCCAGCGTGGTGACGGTCGCGAAGTGCCGCCGCCCCGGCCGCGAGGGCGCTTGCCCGTGGCGCAGAGGGGCATAGTCGATGGATGCCAGGTCCGGCGAGCCTTCCAGATAGAAGAAGGTGTCCAGCTCGATGTCCGAACATAGCGTCAGCGGGAGCGACTGCGTGTCCTGTGGGGGGCTGACGAACCACAGGTTGTAGCCGCTGGCTCCTCTGGCCCGCACAGAGGCCAGGTACTGGCTGCGCTTCTGCTGCGCCGGAGTCTTAGCCATCGGCGTGCCCGGACAGACCGACGGCTGCAGGCAAACGGGTACGACCTTGACCCGCCTGGCGGGAAGGGGTGTATAGTGTCTTTGGCATCAACAGGTCCTCCAACGACCTGGCCTCAAGAGTCCGACCATTGCCGTGGCGGGCTCTTTTTTATGAGCTAGTTGTTAATCCCAGTGGTACTGGCGTACAGGCTACCTGTCCGGGAGGTCGTCAAATCGAACCTCCGGCCGTGGTTTGATTTTCAATCCTCGCCCGAAGAGCCCCGATCATGGTGCTGGACTGTGCTAGCGGTTTTCCTCAGTTGGGCGCCCGGGTCTGGACCCGATACCTGTTGAGGTCGTTGGACTGCGACGTCGAGTGGTTGAATCGCACTTTGCTTCTGCCCTGTGAAGGCTTCACGGAAGTGATCTATGAGGGGCTGACGCCTCGGGTCTTCGAGGAGATCCACCACGCGGGCAAGAAGCCCGACGGGGCCTATTGGAAAGAGATCAAGGACAAAACCAAGAAATTCAACCTGCTCGAACGGGTATGCGAGCGTGTCCCGGCTTCACGCGCCTGGTTGCTACGCGATTTCAGCCGCTACATGCAGGCAGATCCGCCTTCATTGTTGGACTCACGCGAGCAACTGCTGGCCTACACCAACACGCGGGGGCTCATGCTCGTGCCGGGGCGCATCATGGCCGCCGTGAAGCACCTGGATCCGGCGCTGTCCGCCGACCTTGAGCACCGGTGTACCGGGGCGCTAATCAGGGCAGCCACCCCCAGTACGCTGCTCTTTGTCCTCGCCTTTCTGCACGAGGTCACGTGGCGCAGGCGCTGGGAGAAAGAGGCGGCAAGGGAATTGGCTTACAACGCAGTAGCTGCGTTCACTGCATCGATGCAAGAACGCGGCTTCGAAGATGGCCAGCGACTGGCCGAGCACCTTCATCCTCACCTGCACGATGCGGTGGCCAATGTATCGGTGTGGGGTGATCGATCCGCGCCTTCGAGCCTCGCGCCGGCATTGGAGGACTTCTCGCCACTGCCCTTCCTGGTGGAGAGGAACCAGGACATGCTCGATGCCTGCGCCTGCCTGTATGCGGCTGGCGAAGCATGGTATGAGCGCATTGGACACCGCCTGCCGGAGCGCTATCAGCATGGCGCCCTAGAAGTAACAGTGGACGGTTTGACCTCACATACCCCCGCAAAGGCTAGTGTTGAGGCGGCGTTGCTCACGCTGCGACTGGCGTTGCTTAAGACGCACGGCGATATCTCGCGTGAATATGAAAAGTCGCTGTTGATCACGACGGCCAATACCCTCGGAACCCATGCAACGTCGTCTAGCGGTTACCGCGGTGGCGGGGACACCCGTTCGCCTCGTTTATCCTCGCGTGCAAGATCGGCATAGCGGTCGCTGCACGCTCGCGCGCTCCGTAGTCGATCTTAAGATACTTGGCTTCATGCTCCACGCGGATTCTTCCAAGCGCCGAATTGTCCGGTGCTTCATGGCGCTCCGCGCAGTGAGCCGAAGCCCATTGCCATCGTGCTGCCTCGTTAAGATCTGAAGCTTCACACACCTCGGAGAAGTCGATGTCACTCAGATCATGCCAAAGTATCGCGGGCTTGGCCCCCTGCTTCCTGATTGGCTCCCAATTCTGAAAGGTTGTTGACCACTTACTGGCTTGCCATCCTGTCAGTTCCTGTTGCTCGCTTCTCAGGAACGTCGCGATGGCACCGGTCAGACACGCCTTCTCTAGGATGTAAGACCCGAAGGATCTCTCGGCCGTGCTCTTCAGCCCCCAGGCATCCCAGAATTTGTAAGGGAGCTTCTCATATACACGTTCATTACAGCCCTTCTCCCAAACGGCGAACCCGTTTCCTATGCAGCAGAGCTCGGATGCGATCCGAGATGAAAACTGTGACACCCCCTTGCGTTTGATCACCTCTCGCGAGGTGGCGATGCACACCAGATGATCGGAGTACCGCTGGAGCAGCCACGCACCCGAACGCAACTGGGCGCTCTTATGGATAGCATATTGATGCTCCCCATTGATCAAATAAGGTTCGTCGCTACGTGGGGGTCTCGAAATCGGCTGTATTGATGGCAGTCCGTGCTGATTGATTGCGATGTTGATAGCGGCATAGCGAGGAACAAGGGAAAGATCCTCGCAACGCTGTCTTTGGGGCTCTAACATCTCTGTCATAGCTTCCTTGACACCCGGAAACCGACCTTGCATGCCAATCCAACTCGTTACCATTGAAGTAATCGGCGCGGAAGCATCCATTGCCGCAATGAGATCTCGATGAGCGTGTGCAATCGCCCGTCGGATGCGCTGATTCGCGCATATATCGCTCATATCGGCAGCCAACAGAGAGCTGCCGCATGCATTGCAGCAAAATGCAGGGCGGAGCAAAGCGGCGTTGTAATCCAGTTGCTCCCCGCAATCCAGGCAGTGCGAGATAAGTCGTCGTTTGTGGTAAGGACAGAACTCGATGAACTTCAGCTGGCAGACTGTGAAATGCATGCCAAGCGCGATGCATTCCTTGCATAAACGCAGATGTTCGTCTTCCCATGCGGCAGGAACATAGTCGTTCAGAGTCAGAAAGCGGGACTTATCGAAGTAGTCCTTCAGTCTCCCGCGCAGTATTGGCCAAAGGTGTCTATACGCCTCGCTGCTCCATTCATTCGCGACGGTGGCGTAGTCGATCCGTTCAGGCTTGCCTGGATACAGATTCTTCTCAGTGATGCGAAGATCGCGCATTAGTTGCAGAGGCCCTCTTCCCGCGAACCAACCCAGCTTGTTAAGCAAGGCGTAGGTCGATTCTCCGGGTAGCAAGGCATCGTGCACCCAGGGTATGTAGGGTTCACCCCCGTTTTCACGGACACTTACAAGAAGGCCGATCCAGGCCATGAG
>NZ_DAIUEE010000015.1:0-82785 GCF_036845285.1 Pseudoxanthomonas sp. | reverse complement strand
CAAGTACAAGGAAACCAGCCGGGGCGGGCTGGCGGTGAACGTCATCGAGTGCTGATGTGGACCGCTGGCTGAACGTTCGTGTTTCTGGCCATGCATGTTGGCCAACAAAGGAAACGTCCATTCAGTTCGGTGGCCACGACCTGATCCTCCGGCCGGCAACGCAAGACTGCGATCAGTCTGTCCACATCAATTTGCGCAGGATCTCAGATACAGACGCGCTAACCCTGATAAACCGATTCTTGAGCACAGTTTCATGGTGCGATGGTCAAAGCCTCGAAAACCACTATGGCTGGTCTGGAAACCCGATTCCGGTATCAGTACCGAAAGCCTCCCGCCAAGTCGGATCATCCTTTGCCTTCCCATTTCATAGAGAACTCGAATCAGATCCGAAAGCCAGATTGGCATTGGCACTGTACCGCGAAGCCGTCACGGTGAACTCAGTTCCATTCGAATTCCTGAGCTACTTCAAGATCCTGAACATCTTCTGGCAAGACAAGAAAATCACAGCCAAAGGTGGAATCGTCATTCATGAAATAGTCGACGGCATCAGAAACATCATGCCGCTGCTAAAGGACTCTTTGGCGATTGATCGCATATCAGCGATAAGCAAGAAAAATTCTGACGTTGCAGCGTACCTCTACCAGTCCGGGCGGTGCGCAGTAGCACATGCCTACATCACCCCGCTGGTCGACCCCGACGACGTAGCCGACGTGCATCGCCTCTCCGCGGACATGCCGATAATCCGGGAAATTGCTGAACACCTCATAGAAAGCGAACTCAACATCAGAAGAACTCTTTACTAGCGATATCGTCAGCATTGTCCAGCGCGGTAACGCCCATTTGAGGCGTAGCCAGCGTAGCCCGGGTAAGCGAAGCGCACCCGGGACCCGACACACTGACGCACTCCCCGGGTGCGGCCTTTGCCCTTATCCGGGCTACGGGACTCTTCCTCGCGCGTGCGGCTGGGTTTTCATCCTTTGCGACCAAGACTCGGAAGCTCGATCCTGCACCACGTTGGTTCAATGCCGAGGCAGAGGTGCTTCGTGGTCGAAGCGGAATGCCTCAACGGCAAGGCAGACCGGGGTGACGTCACCCTTCCGAACACCTTGATGCCGAGGAAAATTGCCTCGTCGACGCACCTTTTTACGTCACGCGCGAGGCAATGCGCCTTGGCCGCATGCCGAGCCAGCCTTGCGGTTGAGGCAAATCGCCTTGCCATCGTGTTTCGACGCCTTGAGCACGCACCGTTCCGGGGTGGTTTCGCAGAGCCGGCGTAGCCCGGGTAAGCGCAGCCCACCCCGGGGCCGACGCACCATGCATTCCCCGGGTGCGGCCTTCAGCCTTACCCGGGCTACGGGCTGGTTCCGGGTTTCCACGTCCACGGTACGACCACACACCGGACCCGATGCTTCGACCCTTTAGGGGCGCGGCTCCGCGCCGATACCGTTCTTGGTAAACCGACTTACCGGAGACGCGTCCTGTCCGACCTCGTCGACAAGACCCGCTGCGGCACGCCCTGGTGGCGGCGCCGGCTGGCGGTCTGGTGCCTGCCCCTGCTGGGCGGGATGGCGGCGCTTTGCCCGACCGCGCATGCGCTGGACCCCTCCAAGTCGTTCCATCACTACGTACGCAACCACTGGAGCCTGGAACAGGGCCTCCCACAGTTGAGCGTGCTCGCCATCGCCCAGGACCGGCCCGGCTACCTCTGGTTCGGCACGCAGGCCGGCCTCAGCCGCTTCGACGGCGTGCGCTTCACCAACTTCGACCTGGACAACACGCCGGAACTGCCGAGCACCTGGATCCAGGCCCTGCATACCGACCGCGAAGGCCGCCTGTGGATCGGCACGCCGCAGGGACTGGCGGTGCGCGATGGCAACCGCATGAAGACCGTGTCGGTCGCGCCGGGCGAAGCCGCTGGCGTGGTCGACGTGCGTGCGCTCACGCGCGACCTTCGCGGTCGCCTGCTGGTAGCCACGCACCGCGGCGTCATGGTGGTGGTGGCGGACCGCCTGCAGACCCTGCATCCGATCGATGATGGCGGCGCGCTGGCCTTGCATGCCGATGACGACGGCACGCTCTGGGTCGGTGGACGGGGCCGCGTCCACGTGTTCGACGGAACGGGCGAACGCATCCTGAAACTCCCGGTGGGCGCATCGCTCGCCACCATCACGTCGCTGGCGCGCCACGACGGACGCCTCTGGGCGGGCTGCGATGCCGGCCTGTTCGTACTCGACGGGACGCACTGGCAACGGTATCGCGACGTGACCGCCGTCAGCGGCGGCATCCAGGCGCTGCACGAGGACCGCGACAGCATCCTGTGGGTCAGTACGCGCAATACCCTGTACCGGCTGCGGGCCGGCCGGCTGCTGGAACGGATCCCCGCCGAAGGACCGCTGGCGGAGATCCGTGCGTTCCACGAGGACCGCGAGTCCAACCTGTGGCTGGGCAGCAACAACGAAGGCGTCAGCCGCGTGTGGAACGGCTGGACGCGGCGCTACAGCCGCACGGAGGGATTGCACCACCCGCTGCTGTGGTCCACCGCGCAGGCGCCCGATGGCCGGGTATGGGTCGGCAGCGACGATGGGGTGAGCGTGCTGGAAGGCGGCCGCTTCCGCACGGTGGTCGCCGGGCGCGACCTGCCGCATCCGGCCGCCTACAGCCTGCTGCCCGAAAACGGCCAGACCTGGATCGGCACCCGCGACGGTGCCGCGCTGTACCGCGACGGCCGCGTGCAACGGCCCCGGATGCTGGCGGCGATGGATGCCGCGCAGGTGAACGGCATCGTGCGCGACCGCCAGGGACGGGTGTGGTTCGCCACCAGCACGGGCCTTTACCGATGGACGGAAGGCGAGGCCCGCCTGCGCCACTATGGCGAACGCGCCGGCCTGCGCGACGTGCGCGTGCGCGTGCTGCTCGAAACACGCGACGGGCGGCTGCTGGTCGGCACGCAGAGCGGCCTGTACGAATTCGTCGATGAACGCCTGCTCGCCGTTCCACTGACGGGAACGGGCCTGGATGCGCCGCACATCGTCTCCCTGCACGAACTCGCCGGTGGCCAATGGCTGGCCGGCGCGCTGTCGGAAGAAATGATGGTGCTGTTCGACGGCCATCGCTGGACGCGCCTGGACAAGACGCGCGGCATTCCGGCGAATGCGCCCTTCTTCTTCGCCGAGGACGCCGGCGGCTTCCTGTGGGTGGGTGGCCTGCGCGGCATCTACCGCGTGCCGGTCGCCGACCTGCTCACTGCCGTTGACAATCCTGCGTTCAAGGTCGGCGCGCGCACGCTGCTCAACGAGCGCGGCGATCGCCATGGCGGCCAGAAGGGCGACTGCTGCAATGGCGCCGGCAACAGCCGCGGCTTCCTGGCCGACAACGCGCTGTGGCTGCCGACCCGCGACGGCGTGGTGGTGATGGCGACCGACCAGTCGCTGTCCAACGACTACCAACCAGAGTCGGTGGTCGAACGCGTCCAGGTCCAGGGACAGTGGCGGCCGGCGGAGCGCGCGATCGAATGGGCGCTGCCGAGCGCGGCGCGCGACCTGCGCTTCGAATTCACCACCCTCAGCTTCCAGGCGTCGGACCACATCGACATCCGCTATCGCCTCAAGGGCTACGACGAAGAGTGGAAGCTGCTGGACGATCCCCACCAGCGCAGCGCCACCTACACCAACCTGCCGGCGGGGCACTATGTGTTCGAGGTGCTCGGCACCAACAACAGCGGTGTATCCGGACGCGCCGCCGCCACGCAGCCCTTCACCATCGCGCCGTACGCCTACGAGAGTCCGTGGTTCTATCTCTTGCTGGCCATCGCATTGGCGATCCTGGTGCTGCTGTCGAACCGCTGGGTGCTGCGGCGCCACCACAACCGCCGCATCGCACTGGAACGCCTGGTCGAACAGCGCACGCGCGACCTGCAGCAGGCCAACCGGCAACTGGAGGCGATCAGCCTCACCGATCCACTGACCGGCCTGCACAACCGCCGCTACCTGACCCGGCAACTGCCGGCCGACATCGCCTACTACCAGCGCACCCCCGGCTTCGCCGCCGGCGTGGACGTGCTCGCCTTCGCGCTGCTCGACATCGACCACTTCAAGTCGATCAACGATGGCCACGGCCACCAGGTCGGCGACCACGTGCTGCAGACCGTCGCGCACCGGTTGCGCACGCTTTCGCGCGATGGCGACTACGTGATCCGCTGGGGCGGCGAGGAATTCCTGATGGTGTTCCGGCCGATGCCGCGGCACGAACTGCATGCACTGGGGCGCCGCATCTGCACGGCGATCGCCGCCACGCCGGTGGAGGTGGCCGGCGCGCACGTGCAGGTCACCGCGTCGCTGGGCCTGATCGGCTACCCGCCCTTCCCCGACGCGCCCGACCTGCTGGGATGGGAACAACTGGTCTCACTGGCCGATCGCGCGCTCTACGCGGTCAAGGCGCACGGCCGCAATGGCTGGGCGCTGTACGAAGCCACGCCGTTGCCGTTGCCCGCGCTCGACGCGGACCACGTGCGCCGCGACCCCGGCGAGCTGGTCCGCAGCGGCCATCTCGCCCTGCGTGGCCCGCATCATCCGGCACCGACGACATCCGCGCCCACGCAGCCCGATTGATGCCGCTGCGACGCGCCGGACATTCGACGGCTCCCTGACGGGTTTCACCTGGCAGAGGCGACGGCATCGCCGATCCGCGCCAGGACGACGTCATCGACGTCCTGCGACACGACCGCATCCACCTTGCCGTTCGCGCCACGCCGGAAGCGCAACGGACCGAGTCCACCGTCCATGGCGAACAGGGTGTCGTCCAGCGGAACCAGTTCGACGGGGGCTTCGTCCGCCGATTGCGCATGCAGTCGGCCGTGCGCGAACGTGATGCGCAGCGTCCAGTCGTAGCGTTCGACGCGGTACGTGCCGACGTAGTCGCGCAGGATCGCGTCGGATACGGTGACACCCTTCGTTTTTTGCAGACGGTTGATGCTGCCCAGGCCGTGTTCCTGTCCGCAGACCGCACACAGGGTCGGCGGCGCCAGGTTGCTGATGGCATGGGCCACCGGATGGCGCGTCTGCAGGAACGCGTGCAACGCGCGCAGGTCTTCGTCGCCGAGATGGCGGAAGGCGACCCACGGCATCATCGGATGCGTCAATCCTTGCTTGCCGGTGCGCATCAACTGGACGAACGCCGCCGCGTCGTAGTCGATGCCGGTGGGATGCGGCGTCAGGTTGGTGCTGTAGATGTCCCGGCCGTCGCGGGAGATGGCGTTGCCGCCGGCGAACGCACCCGGCAATCGCTTGCCCTCCCACAATGTGTGGCAGCCGCCGCAGTCGCCAATGGCCGCCAGGTAGCGGCCGCGTTCCAGCGGACTGTCGTCGACGGGTCCGGACACGGGCGCGGTGATCGGCATCGGACGGCCGACGATGCGCTGGACCTGTTCGTCGGAGAGCTGCGTGCGCGGCAGCGGGTTGCGGATCGCCGGCAGCGAACGCAGGTAGACGACGACCGCGGCGAGGTCCTCGTCCGACAGCATCGAGAACGAGGGGTACCACATCTGCGGATGCAGCGGCCGGCCATCGTGGCTGATGCCCTCGCGGATCGCGCGCGCCAGCATGTCGTCGCTCCACCCGCCCACGCCGGTCTCGACGTCGGACGTCAGGTTCGGTGCGACCAGCCGTGTCGCGCCTTCGTCCTTCCACACATGCCCCGCCATCGTGCGACTCTGCACGGGCGGTGCGCCGGGCTGTCCCCAGTCGCGGTCGGAATGGCACAGCGCGCACTGGAGGATGCCGTCGGCCAGGTAGCGGCCCCGCTCGCGTCGTGCATCGGTGCGCTCGAATACACGGTCGGTCAGCGGACGTACGCGCAGGCCGGGCAGCGGCGGTTGCTGGGCGATGGCCGACCGGGCCGGCGTTGCGGTGACGGGCGCGGCCGGCTCTCCGCAGGCCGCGACGCAGACCAGGCCTCCGGCAAGCAACGCGGTTCGCACGCACGAGGCAAGGCGCATCGGAACGCTCCGGATGACGGGGTGTCGAACGGAGCCAACGCGGCAGGTGCCCGGACGCGGACACCTGCATGCAAGGAGATGGCCTAGGCAGCCGCCGCGATGGCCAGTACGTCGTCCAGCAGTGCGGCGGCGGTGACCTCGGCGCCGGCACCCGGCCCCTGCACGACAAGCGGGTGCTCGGGATAGCGGTCGCTGTAGATGGCGACGCGGTTGTCGGTGCCGCCTCCGCCGCACAGCGGGTGGTCCAGCGGCAGCGCCTGCAGGCCCACGCTCGCGCGTTCGGCATCGAAGCGGCCGAGGAAGCGCAGGCGCGCGCCGTTGCGGGAGGCCTCCCTGAAACGCGCAGCGAGCGGCGCATCGAGGTGGACGAGCGCGCTGTCCAGATCGGGCAACGGCAGCGCGGCCAGTTCCGGCGGCACCAGCGAGTCCACGCGCACGTCTTCGGCCTGCAACGGGAATCCTGCGGCGCGCGCGAGGATCAGCAGCTTGCGCCGCACGTCTTCGCCGGACAGGTCCAACCGCGGATCCGGTTCCGTATATCCGGCCTGGCGGGCCTGGCGGACGAAGCCCGAGAACGCACGCATGCCGTCGTAGTGGTTGAACAGCCATGCGAGCGAACCGGACAGCACGCCCTCGACGCGATGGATACGGTCACCGCCGGCGACCAGCGCACGCAGGCTGCGCAGCAGCGGCAGCCCCGCGCCGACCGTGGCGGCGTCGCCATAGCCGGCCCCGGAATCGGCGCGCGCACGCGCGATGGCGTCCGCGCGCAACAGCGCACCGCCGGCACCGAGCTTGTTCGCCGTCACCACATGCACGCCGCGCGCCAGCCATTCGGCATGCCAGTCCGCCACCGCCTCGCTGGCGGTGGCATCGACCACGATGTCGCCGGAGCGCAGCGCCTCGCCTTCCGCCCAGGGCGGCACATCACCGTCATGCGGTGTCGCCTGGTTGGCATCGTCCAGCGCCTGCTGCGCGGACGATCCGCAGGCCTGCAGCGCCCGGGAATTGGCCAGCCATGCCAGCGCCGGCAACGGCAGCGCGCGGTCCTGCAGGCGCTGGTAGCGCGCGACGAAGGCGCTGCCCACCACCCCCGTACCGAGCAGCGCCAGCTTCGGCGCCGTGCGCGACGCGGTCGCCAGGCGGACGACGGTGCTCATGCGTCGGCGAGCTTGCGTTTGGTTTCCGTGGCGACGGCCTCGGCGCGCTCCAGCGCCGCGGTCAGGTCGGCCAGCAGGTCGTCAGTCGCCTCGATGCCGACCGACAGGCGCAGCAGACCGTCGGAGATGCCGGCCTTGGCGCGCGCTTCCGGCGTCATCGCCGCGTGCGTCATGGTCGCCGGGTGCGCGACCAGGCTTTCCACGCCACCCAGCGATTCGGCCAGGGTGAAGTAGCGCAGGCCTTCGACGAACGCGCGCACCGCCGCTTCGCCACCGTCCAGTTCGACGCTCAGCATGGCGCCGAAACCCTTCTGCTGCCGTGCGGCGACGGCGTGGCCAGGATGCGAGGCCAGGCCGGGGAAATAGACCTGCGACACCACCGGGTGCGCATCCAGCAGCGCGGCGATGGCGTTGGCGTTTTCCTGGTGCGCGCGCAGGCGCGCGTCCAGCGTGCGCAGGCCACGCAGGGTCAGGAAGCTGTCGAACGGCGAGCCGGTCAGGCCCAGTGCGTTCGCCCACCACACCAGGTGCTGGTGCGTGTCGGCATCGCGCGCGATCACCGCGCCACCCACCACGTCGCTGTGGCCGTTGATGTACTTGGTGGTCGAATGCAGCACCACATCGGCGCCGAACGCGATCGGCGTCTGCAACGCCGGCGACAGGAAGGTGTTGTCCACCACCGTGCGCGCACCGGCCTTGTGCGCCGCGTCGATGACGAAGCGCAGGTCGGTGATGCGCAGCAGCGGGTTGGACGGCGTTTCGATCAGCACCAGCTTCGGCGACTGCGCCAGCGCGTCGGCCAGCGAGCGCGGATCGGTCAGGTCGGCGGTGATCAGCTCGAAGTGGCCCTTCTTCGCCAATGCGTTGAACAGGCGCCAGCTGCCGCCGTACGCGTCGTGCGGCACCACCAGCCGGTCGCCCGGCTCCAGCAGCGCGTTCAGCACCAGCGTGATGGCGCCCATGCCGGTGGCGGTGATGACGGCGCCGGCACCGCCTTCCAGGTCGGCCAGCGCTTCGGCCAGCAGGTCGCGGGTCGGATTGCCGCTGCGGGTGTAGTCGTACTCGCGCTTCTGCGCGAAGCCGGCGAAGCTGAAGTTCGACGACAGCACGATCGGCGGCGTGACGGCGCCATAGGCGGTGTCGCGGTCGATGCCGGCACGCACGGCGGCGGTGGCGGGACGACAGGGCGCGTCGGCGTCGGTGGGGATGTAGCTGCTCATGCGAGGTCTCCGGCGGCGCGCAGGGCCGAGGTGAGGATGGAATCGATGCGGTCGGTTTCTTTCAGGAAGGCGTCGTGGCCGTAGGGCGAGCGCAGCACGCGCAGCTGGCCCAGCGTGCCGAGGCCTTCGACCAGCGCCACGGAGTCGGACAGCGGCACCAGGCGGTCGCCCTCCACCGCGACCACCAGCGTGGGCACGCGGACATCGGCGGGATCGACACGGTGCAGGTCGATGGATTCGGACAGGCGTACGTAGGCGGTCACCGGCGTGCGCGCGACGTACTGCGCGCCGGCGGCGTCCAGGTAGTCCTCGGCGGCGACGCGCACGCGGCCGTTGACGATCTCAGGCGCGCTGTCGAAACGCTCGCCGAATTCCTCCGGCGTGCGGTAGCTGAGCATGGCGAACTGGCGCGCCAGCGACAGCCCCTGCGCATCGGCGCACTGCAACTGGCCCAGCGTGACGGCACGGCGCTGCAGCGCGCGCCAGGCGGCGGCATACGGGTGCGCACGATGTGCGCCACTGACGGCGACCAGCTTTTTCAACCGATCCGGATGCCGCACGGCGAACTGCAGGCCGACCAGCGCGCCGTAGGAATAGCCGACGAAAGCCTCCAGCCGCGCGATGCCCAGCGTCGACAGCAGCTTGGCGACGGCGTCGGCCTGGTCGGACGAGTCGATGGGCGCATCGAGGCGGCCGTCGGCACCCAGGAAGTCGAATGCGAGCAACTGGCAGTGCGAGGGATCCAGCGCGCGACCGGCACCGACCAGGTCGTTCAACCAGCCGCTCTCGGGAAACACGTCGCTCGCTGCCAGGTGGCGGTGCGCGGAGATGCCGCCGGCGACGAACACGACCGGCGCGCCGGCCGGCCCCTGCAGTTCGTAGCGCAGCGTCAGCGCGCGGGTGCCGGCGTGGCGCATCGCCAGTTCGACCACCACCTCGCCGCGCAGCGCGCGCGGACCGTCGTCCTGGGTGGACGACAACGGGAACCCGTCGATCGGGGACGGTTCGGGCAGGCGGTTCAGGGCGGGACTGGCGTAGCTCATGGCGGCATCCGATGGGCGTGGTCCCTTGCGGGACGGGACTGCACCACCGAGCTTCGCGGAGCTCGCGTTCGCCGTGTCGAGGACACGATACGAACCATCTTCCGGCAGACGCTGAGGTCCCCGCAGGATTTGGCACCACCACGGCGCTTGCGCGTCGCTGGCTGCCCCGGCTTCGTCGGGCCTGTCCCTCTGCCGGTCTCGATGGTGGACGCACTTTGCCGGGCGTCCGGCCGGATGTCAATCGCTTTATTCGGATGAAGCGATGAACGTTGATGGCGGTCGCGATGCCCGCCGGTGCGGCAATGCCGCATAATTCCTCACATGACATCGAAATCCCTGCTGGGCGCCCTCTGCGCAGCCTTCCTGGCGGCGTGTTCAACCGCCCCCCTGCATACGTCCACGCCACCGGCACCGGCGCCGAAAAGCGCTGCGGATGCCGTCATCGCCGAGTCCTGGGTTTCCGAGCCGGTGGCCGGCGACGAACTGGACTCGCTGGCCGCCTGGCCGACGGAAGACGGCCAGGTCTGGCTGATCGCCACCGCGAAGGCCGCCCACCAGGTGGTCGTCTACGACGCCGACACCGGCGCCCGGCTGCGCTCGGTGGGTGCGCCCGGCAATGCGGTAGGCCAGTTCAACCGGCCCAACGGCATCGCCGTCTTCGGCGACCTGCTGTTCGTGGCCGAACGCGACAACCACCGCGTGCAGGCGTTCCGGCTGCCGGAGTTCACCCCACTCGGCGCGTTCGGCGCCGACGTGCTGCGCTCCCCGTACGGCCTGTGGGTGCATGAAACCGCGCCGGGCGCGCTGGAACTGTTCGTCACCGACAGCTTCATGGCCGATTTCCGAACCATGACGCTGCCGCCGATGGCCGAACTGGATGCCCGCGTGAAGCGCTTCCGGGTCCAGGTAGCGGAAAGCGGCAGGATGGACGCCCGGCTGCTGGGCCAGTTCGGCGACACCGGTGCCGCCGGTGCCTTGCGCATGGTCGAGTCCATTGCGGGCGATCCGGTCCACGGACGCCTGCTGATCGCCGAGGAGGACCGGCGCGTCGGGTCCACCCTGCGTGACTACAGGTTGGCGACGGGCACCTACAACGGGCACAGCCTGCCGGTATTCGATGCCGATGCGGAAGGCGTCGCGTTGTGGTCGTGCAGCGCCGAGGATGGCTACTGGATCGCGGTGGACCAGCTGACGCCGACCCGCTTCCGGCTGTTCGACCGTGCCACGCTGGCCCCGGCGGGTGTGTTCTCCGGCAAGGTCACCTCCAACACCGACGGCGAAACCGTGTACGCGATGCCGACCAAACGCTTCCCTGCCGGCGCGTTGTTCGCGCTGCACAACGACGTATCTCTGGCCGCGTTCGACCTGCGCGACATCGCCCGCGCGCTGGACCTGCAAGGCGACTGCCCGCGGTGAAGACGCGCCTGCTGGCCCTGGCCTGCGGCATCGCCGTGCTGGTCGGCGGCGTCGGCGACCTGGACGCCGCCCGACTGTACCGCTGGAAGGACAAGCAGGGTTACACCCAGTACGGCGACCAGCCGCCACCGCCGGAGCAGCTGGCCGGCAGCGGCGTGGACGTCATGCGCTTTCGCAACCCGCCGAGCGCGCTGGTGCGGCTGCGACTGGAAAAACAGGGCACGCGCTACGAGGCGTGGGCGGACAACCTGATGCACGGGCCGGTGGAAGTGCAACTCGGGTTCCGTCGGCAGCGCGATGTGCGCAGTGCGCCCGACCTGCCGGCCCGGGCCGTGGTACCGGCGCGCAGCAGCGTGCTGGTGGCCAACATCAGCGTCACCGACCCGCTGCGGGGCGGCGATTTCGAACTGTCCCTCGACGGCATGCCGGGCGACCCCGCCAGCCGCCCGCAGGACTACGAGTACCGGCTGCCGTTCGACTACGGTCGCGTGCGCGTGGACCAGGGCCCGGGGGGCCGCTTCAGCCACAGCGACGTGCAGAACCTGCATGCCGTGGACTTCGCGGTGCCCGAAGGCACGCGGATCGTCGCCGCACGCGAGGGACTGGTGATGCAGGTGGAGTCGGACTTCGACAAGGCCGGCCTGAACCGCGAGAAGTACGGCGGCCGCGCCAACTTCATCCGCATCCTGCATGCCGACGGCAGCATGGCGCTGTACGCCCACCTGAAGGCGGAAGGGGTGCAGGTGCGTGTCGGCCAGTACGTCAGCAAGGGCCAGTACATCGGGCTGTCGGGGAATACCGGCTTTTCCACCGCGCCGCACCTGCATTTCGTGGTGCAGTCCAACCTTGGCATGCGGCTGGCATCGGTGCCGTTCCGCATGTTCGGCCCGCTGGGCCAGTTGCAGTTCCCGTCAACCCGCTGAGCCGGCCGGCCCGACCCCATCCCGGCCGGTATAATCGCCGCCTTCCCGCTTGCTCCACGCCCGTCAGGGCGTCCGCCCCATGTCCAATCCCTCCAGCGCCGTGGCCAATGAAGCCACGCGGCGCCGTACCTTCGCCATCATTTCCCACCCCGACGCCGGCAAGACCACGCTGACCGAAAAGCTGCTGCTGTTCGGCGGCGCGATCCAGATGGCCGGCTCGGTGAAGGGCCGCAAGGCCGCGCGCCATGCGACGTCCGACTGGATGGCGCTGGAGAAGGAGCGCGGCATCTCGGTCACCTCGTCGGTCATGCAGTTCCCGTACGACGGCAAGATCATCAACCTGCTGGACACGCCGGGCCACGCCGACTTCGGCGAGGACACCTATCGCGTGCTCACCGCCGTGGACAGCGCGCTGATGGTCATCGACGTGGCAAAGGGCGTCGAGGAACGCACCATCAAGCTGATGGAAGTCTGCCGCCTGCGCGACACGCCCATCATGACCTTCATCAACAAGCTGGACCGCGAGGGCAAGGACCCGATCGACCTGCTGGATGAAGTGGAAAGCGTGCTCGGCATCCAGTGCGCGCCGGTGACCTGGCCGATCGGCATGGGCCAGCGGCTGAAGGGCGTGGTCCACCTGCTCACCGGCGAAGTGCATCTGTACGAGCCGGGCCGCAACTTCACGCGCCAGGACTCGACGATCTTCGCCTCGCTGGACGATCCGCAATTGGAAGCACGCATCGGCACCGAGATGCTGTCCGCGCTGCGCGACGAGCTGGAACTGGTGCAAGGCGCCAGCCATCCGTTCGACAAGCAGGCCTACCTGGACGGCAAGCAGACGCCGGTGTTCTTCGGCTCGGGCGTCAACAATTTCGGCGTGCAGCCGCTGCTGGATTTCTTCGTCGAACATGCCCCGTCGCCGCAACCGCGCGCGACCACCGGCCGCGAGGTGCAGCCGGAGGAAGGCAAGCTGACCGGCTTCGTGTTCAAGATCCAGGCCAACATGGATCCGCAGCACCGCGACCGGGTGGCGTTCATGCGCGTGTGCTCGGGACGCTTCGAGGCCGGCATGAAGACCTTCCATGTGCGCAGCGGCAAGGAAATGAAACTGGCGAATGCGCTGACCTTCATGGCCAGCGACCGCGAGATCGCGGCCGAAGCGTTCCCGGGCGACGTGATTGGCATTCACAACCACGGCACCATCTCCATCGGCGACACCTTCACCGAAGGCGAGGCGCTGTCGTTCACCGGCATCCCCAACTTCGCGCCGGAACTGTTCCGCCGTGCGCGCCTGCGCGATCCGCTCAAGCTCAAGCAATTGCAGAAGGGTCTGGCGCAGCTGAGCGAGGAAGGCGCCACCCAGTTCTTCCGCCCGCTGATGAGCAACGACCTGATCCTGGGCGCGGTCGGCGTGCTGCAGTTCGACGTGGTGGCCTACCGGCTGAAGGACGAGTACGGCGTGGATGCCTCGTTCGAGAACGTCAGCGTGGCCACGGCGCGCTGGATCCGCTGCGACAACGCGAAGAAGCTGGAAGAGTTCCGCGACAAGAACGCGATGAACCTGTCGCTGGATGCGGCCGGCGAGCTGGTCTACCTGGCGCCGACGCGGGTCAACCTGCAGCTGGCGCAGGAACGCGCGCCGGACGTGCAGTTCCTCGCCACGCGCGAGCACGCGCACAGCGTCGACCTGGGCTGAACATGCGCCCGTCGATACTCCTCCTGTCTATCGACGGCCCCCCATGCATCTCGTGCTGCATTGCGGTAACGTGACCACATGAGTGATCCGACCTCCTTCGAAGCCCTGCGCGCCCGCAAGCGCGCCGACCATCTGGTCGACCTGCGCGACGAACTGGCCAGCGCGCTGACGCACGGCCTCGGCGCCGTGGCTGCGCTGGCCGGCGGCGCGGTCCTGATCACGCTCGCCGCCATCCACGGCGACGGCTGGCAGCTCGGCGCGTCGATCGTGTTCGGCATCACCCTGCTCCTGCTCTACACCGCCTCCACGCTGTACCACGCCATCCAGCATCCGGTGGCGAAGGGGCGGCTGAAGGTGTTCGACCACTGCGCGATCTACCTGCTGATCGCCGGCACCTACACGCCCTTCACCCTGATCGGCCTGCGCGGCCCGTGGGGCTGGGGCCTGTTCGCCGCGATCTGGACGATTGCCATCGCGGGCGTCATCTTCAAACTGTTCTACACCGGCCGCTTCAAGCTGCTGTCGACGATCCTCTACATCGCGATGGGCTGGCTGGTGGTCGTGGCGATCAAGCCGCTGCTGACCTCGGTCGATCTGGTGACGCTGGGATGGATGTTGGCCGGGGGCCTGTTCTACACGCTCGGCACCTTCTTCTACCACCGCGAATCGATCCGCTACTCGCACGCGATCTGGCATCTGTTCGTGATCGCCGGCAGCGTCTGCCACTTCGTCGCCGTTACCCAGCAGGTGCTGTCGCCGCGCCTGTCGTCGTGAATCGCGCGTCGACTTTGGTGTCCCCTGCATGAACCGGCGGGCTGCCGTTTCGCGGTACGTGAACACGTAGTCGCCAACCATGCAGGCATGAACGATGCGCCTGCCCCACGCCGCCGTTTCGGATTGCGTCCGCTGTCGCGTACAGGCGCCATCGTGGTGGGCGTGCTGGCAGCGATGATCGTGGTGGTGGCGATCCTGTTCGACTGGAACTGGCTGCGCCGGCCGATCGAGTGGGCCGTCGAGCGGCAGACGGGCCGCAGCTTCCATATCGCCGGCGATCTCGACGTCGATCTGGGGCGCGTGACCACGATGCGCGCCGATGCGCTGACCTTCGGCAACGCCGCCTGGTCCAAGGTGCCGACGATGGCGGCAGCCGATCGCGCCGAGCTGAGCGTTGAAGTGCTTCCCTTTGTCTTCAAACGCGAGACGCGCATCCCCCGCATCCATCTGACGCGCCCGCAACTGCGGCTGGAAAGCGGACCCGACGGCATCGGCAACTGGGTGTTCGGCGACACGAGCGGCGAGCGCCGGACGATCTTCCGCGACCTCAGGATCGACGATGGCCGCCTGCTCTTCCTCGACCCGAAGAACAGGACGAACGTCGACATCACGCTGGACAGCGCACCGTCGCCCAAGTCGGAAGCGGCGTCGGCCGTCGACGTGGAAGGCAAGGGCCATTGGGCGGGAAACCGCTTCACGCTAGGCGGCCAGGTCGCATCGCCGCTGGCGCTGCGCGACACCGACAAGCCCTACCGCATCGACCTGCGGGCGACCGCAGGCCCGACCCGCGCCCATGCGCGTGGCACCCTGGTGGACCCGTTCCGACTGCGCGACTTCGATCTGCAGCTGATGCTGGCGGGCCAGGACATGGAGGACCTGTTCCCGCTGATCGGCATCGCGACGCCTCCCACCCCGCCGTATCGGCTGGATGGCCGCTTCACCCGCGATGGCGACACATGGCGCTACGACGGCTTCACCGGCGTCGTCGGCGACAGCGACCTTGCCGGCTCGGCGAGCGTCACCGTCGGGCGCGCGCGTCCGCTCCTGCAGGCGAATCTGGTCTCGAAGCGATTGGACTTCGACGATCTGGCGGGCTTCGTCGGTGCGCCCCCGCAGACCGGCGGCGACGAAGCCAGCAACGCCGAGCAACGCGCCAAGGCCGCGGCGCTGGCGGCGGATGCGCGCCTGCTGCCGGACACGCCGTACGACCTCACCAAACTGCGCGCGATGGACGCCGACGTCCGCTGGAAGGCGCATCGCATCAATGCGCCCAGCCTTCCCATCGACGACATGGATGCGCACCTGCTGCTCGATGCAGGCGTGTTGCGTCTGGAGCCGCTCAACTTCGGCGTGGCGCAGGGCGACATCCGTTCGCAGATCCGCATGGATGCGCGCAACGACACCATCCGCACGCAGGCGAAGATCGCCATGCGCGGGCTGGATCTGGGCGAACTGTTCCCGCAGGCCGAACTGACGAAGACTGCGATCGGCCGCCTAGGCGGCGACATGACGCTCGCGGGCACGGGCAATTCCATCGCCGGCATCCTGGGCACGGCCGACGGCGATATCGCCATCGGCATGGGGCGCGGGCAGATCAGCAACCTGCTGATGGAACTCGCAGGCCTGGATATCGCCGAGGCACTGAAATTCCTCATCACCAAGGACAAGACCGTGCCGGTGCGCTGCGCGTTCAGCGACTTCGCGGTCAAGGACGGCGTGATGCAGGCGCGCACGCTCGCCTTCGATACAGAGGACACGATCATCGTCGGCAAGGGCCAGGTCAGCCTGAAGGACGAGACGCTGGACCTGGAACTGAGGCCGCGCCCGAAGGACCGCAGCATCCTGGCGCTACGTTCGCCGCTCGTCGTCGGCGGCACGTTCAAGAACCCCTCGTTCCGCCCGGACTTCAAGCGGCTGGGCCTGCGTGGCGCGGTGGCCGTGGCGCTCGGCACCATCACGCCGCCCGCCGCCCTGCTGGCGACCATCGAAGTGGGTCCTGGCGAGGACAGCGCCTGCGGTGGCCGATACGCGAAGTAGCGCAGCAACTCAGCTGGCGATGTAGCGCTGCAACTGGTCCAGTTCGACCTGCTGGTCCTCGATGACCGCCTTCACCAGATCGCCGATGGAGATGACGCCGACGATGGCATCGCCTTCGGCGACCGGCAGGTGGCGGATGCGGTGCTCGGTGACGACCTGCATGCAGTGGTCGACGCTGTCGTCCGGCCGCACCGTCACCACCTTGGCCGTCATGATGTCGCGCACCGGCGTATTGGACGAAGACCGCCCTTGCAGCATGACCTTCCGGGCGTAGTCGCGCTCGGACACGATGCCGCACAGGCGCGGCCCCTGCATGGCGAGTACCGCGCCGACGCCCTTCTCGGCCATCAGCGTGATGGCGTCCAGGACGGAGGCGTCGGGAGATACCGCGAAGACTTCAGGGGCCTTGGCCCCCAGCAACTGACGAACCGTGCGCATGGCGATCTCCGGGGCGGGGAGCGGGTCGATCTGGTCCGGCCAAGGATACTCCTGCCGATGCGGGTTGCCACGCATCCACCAGGTACAGCGGCCGCTGCTTGGACTCCTCGTACAGGCGCCCGAGGTATTCGCCGATCAGGCCGAGCGCCATGAGCTGTACGCCACCGAGGAACAGGATCACCGTCATCATCGTCGGCCAGCCCGCCACGGGATCGCCGAACAGCATCGACTTGCCGACGATGTAGATCGCGAACGAAAACGCGAGCAATGCGGTCAGCACGCCCAGGTAGGTCGCCACGCGCAGGGGCGCGGTGGTGAAGCTGGTGATGCCCTCCAGCGCGAAGTTCCACAGCTTCCAGAAACCGAAACTGCTGCTGCCGGCCACGCGCGCCTCGCGGTGGTACGGCAGCGCCTTCTGGTTGAAGCCCACCCAGCCGAACAGGCCCTTCATGAAACGGTGCCGCTCGCGCAGTCCGCGCAAGGCCGCCAGCGCGCGCGGCGACAACAGACGGAAGTCGCCGGTGTCGGCCGGGATCGGCGTCTTCGACAGACGGCCGATCACCCGATAGAACGCATGCGCCGTGGCGCGCTTCAGCCATCCCTCGCCATCGCGGGCGATGCGCGTGCCGTGCACGTTGTCGTAGCCGGCCTGCCATTCGCGCACGAAGTCGCCGATCAGTTCCGGCGGATCCTGTCCGTCGGCATCCAGGATCAATGCGGCCCCGGCATCGATACGATCCAGGCCTGCCGTCAATGCGGCTTCCTTGCCGAAGTTGCGCGAAAGCCGCAGCACGGACACGCGCGGATCGTCCGCCGCGAACGCCCGCATCACCGCCCATGTGGCATCGCGGCTGCCGTCGTCGACATACAGCACGCGGCCTTGCGCGCCCTCCAGTGCATCGAGGGCCGCCATGACGCGCGGATGCAGCAACGGCAGCGATTCCGCCTCGTTGTACGCCGCCACCACCACGGTGACCTGCCAGGGGTTCGCACCGCTCATGGCAGCGCCTCCAGGTAAGCGCTGCCGCCGATCTGCCGGACCTGCCGCTCGATCCGCGTCGCGCGTCGTTGCACGTACGGACCGGGACGCTGGGCGCTGTAACGGCGCGGCGACGGCAGTACGGCGGCAAGGCGCGCGCTTTCGTTGGACGTCAGGCGCGCCGCATCCTTGCCCCAGTAGCGCCGCGCCGCCGCCTGCCCGCCGTACACCCCGTCACCGAACTCGGCGACGTTGGCATAGACCTCCAGGATGCGGCGCTTCGGCCACAGCGCTTCGATCAGCACGGTGTACCAGGCTTCCAGCCCCTTGCGCGCCCAGCGCGTGACGCGGTGGTTGCCCTGCCAGAGGAACAGGTTCTTCGCGACCTGCTGGCTGATCGTGCTGGCGCCGCGCAGGCGCGTCACCGGACGACCTCGCTCCTCCGCCCGCTCGACCATCTTGCGGTTGTGTACGCGGGCCTTCTCGATTGCCGCCAGGTCGAAGCCATGATGGGTGGCGAAGTTCTGGTCCTCCGCGGCGACCATCGACAACGGCAGGCTCGGCGCCATGCGGTCCAGATCACGCCAGTCGTAGGCCAGCCGAAACCCGAACTGCCCCTGCCCCCAGGCCTCGAACACGCGTGCCGCCATGAACGCGGTGAACGGCGGGTCGACGAAGCGCAGCACCACGACCTGCACGACGCTGGCAGCCGCAAACAGGAATGGCAACGCCAGCAGCCAGCGGAACCATCGGCGCCGACGCGGCACCGGTATGACGGAGGCTGCGCTCATCGGGCCTGCCGGATCTTGAGGATGGTGTCGGTTGCCCCCATCGTGATGGTTCCCCTCGGTGCGTGTCGTCAGCGGCATTATGCCGAGACGCCAGCCCGCCCCGCATGCTCCGCCCGGATTTCCATGACTGCCGACTCGTCCTCCGACACCCTGACCCGATTCCTCCTTCCCGCCGCCGGGGTACGCGGCGTGGCCGTTCGACTGGACGAAACCTGGCAGACGGTGGCCGGCCGCGCCGACTATCCCCCCGCGTCCCGCGAACTGCTGGGCGAAGCGGCGGCGGCGGCGGTGCTGTTCACCGGCCATACGAAGGTCGACGGCCGACTCTCGATCCAACTGCGCAGCCAGGGCAGCCTGCGCAGCCTGTTCGCCGAATGCACGGCAGCGGGTACCGTGCGCGGCATCGCGCAACTTTCTCCAGACCAGGATGCACCGCGCGACCTGCGCGACCTGGGCGATGACGCGCTGCTGGCCATCACCATCGAAAACCCGGGCCTGGACCCACGCGAGCCTCAGCGTTACCAGAGCCTCGTCGGCCTGCAGGCAAGCCGGCTGGCCGATGCCTTCGAAGACTATTTCCGCCAGTCGGAACAATTGCCCACGCGGCTGCTGTTGTCGGCAGACGGCGACCGGGCCGCCGGCCTCATGCTGCAGAAGCTGCCCGGCGACGAAGGCGACCACGATGGCTGGAACCGCACCGGCGCCCTGTTCGACACGCTGGGCGAGGCGGAACTGCTCGCGACCGCCGTGCCGGACCTGCTGCACCGCCTGTTCCACGAGGAGTCGCCGCAAATCCTGACCCAGCGCCCAATTCGCTTCGGCTGCTCTTGTTCGCGCGAGCGGGTCGAGAGCATGCTGCAGTCGTTGGGGGAGGAAGAAGCGACGGCCGCACTGGCCGATGGGGTAGCTGAAGTCCGTTGCGAGTTCTGTGGGCAGGAGTACCGCTTCTCTCCCCTGCAGATCGCGGAACTTTTCAGCCAGCCCCGGGTCGATGTGGACGCGCCCAGTCGCCTGCAGTGATCCGGCAGCCGGCTTACCGCCTCGGGGACTTGTTAAAGAAACATAAACGGCATAGCATCGGTTCCCCTTCGGGAGGGGAACTCCGGGTAGCCCCAGGAGTCTGAAGCGAGCCATGAATCTGCGTAGCCTGTCACTGTCGCTTGCCCTGTTGCTCGCCTCCGGCGTGGCAACGGACGCGCATGCGCAGAAGGCCCCACGCAAGCCCGCCTCCGACACCCATCCCACCGCCCTGCCGATCTGGAACAACGACGGCAAGGTCGAAGCCGTGCTGCTGCTGGAACCCACCGGCCAGGCCGAAGCCGGCGCCCGTTGGCGCATGGGGCGCAATTCGCTGACCACCGCCTTCGGGCTGGACAGCGGCGACGAACTGGGCTTGGTCTGCAACCGCAAGGCCGGCGTGGTGGGCAACATCGGCAACCTGGCCAGCCATTGCATGCTCGCCACGCTGGGCGACGACGACGACACCAACGCGAGCCAGCGCGTCAGCGCATCGGCCATCCTGAGCCGCCCCGGCGGCAAGCTTGGCCTCTCCGCCGGCACCGGCCGCGACACGCTGCCTGCCTGGCTGTCATCCGGGCGCGGTACCAGCCGTGTCGAACAGAACGATCTGACCGTATTCGGCCAGAAGAACATCGGCCGCGAAGGCTTCGTGTCGATCGGCGGCGCGGTGGCGAAGGCCACCCTGGTGCCCGCTTCCGACCTGCCCGCCCTTGCCGACCGCTGGAACAGCCGCAGCCTGACCGTCGGCGGCGGCTACGGCCCCTTCAGCGCCAACATCATCGGGCGTGTCGTCGATGTCCCCGGTCAGCCCGGCAAGTTCGAAGGCCTTGGCTTGGGCCTTACCTGGCGCACCCCGTGGAGCGGACAGCTCACCGTCGGGGCCGAGAACGTCATCACCCGCGGCAAGAATCCCTTCTCGCTGACCAACGAGAACGCCGACGAAGGCACCGTGCCTTACGTCCGGTACGAGCAGGACCTCTAGCCCCCTTTGCTTTTCTACCTCCCGAACCGCGCATTCACAGCGCGGCGGCTACGCGTGTCCGGCAACCAAGATTGGTGATGTTCTGGCACCCATGCCGGCATGTGCCGGCAGCAAGGCGTGCCCGGCATCACAAATACGTAACTAAGCTTATCTCTATCCGTCCCGGGTCTTCACGCGGGTTTAATTCTTGTTAAAACCCGACTAGTATCCGGTCACCCCCTCGTTTCGTGGCCACCTTTTGGCCGCATCGAGGGACACCTTGGGATAGCCCCTTTACGGGAGAGAGAGAAAAAATGAACTGCAAAACCACGAAGCTCCGTGACGCGATCTCGTTCGCGCTCGCGGCGGGCATGATTTCGACTGCCGGCACCACGATCGCCTTTGCTCAAGAGCAGGCGCAGGCCACAACGCTAGATCGCATCGAGGTCACCGGCACCCGCATCCGCCAAGTTGATACCGAAACCTCGCAGCCAGTCCTGACTATCAGTCGCGGCGAGATTGAGAAGCAGGGCTTCTCTTCGGTTGCCGATATCCTGCAGAACATCAGCGCTGTCGGCACTCCGCCGATCAGTCGCGCGCAGCCGCTCTCTTCGGGCGAAGCCGTCGGCGGCACCTTCATCAGCCTGCGTGACTTGGGTGCCGCCCGCACCCTGGTACTGCTCAATGGCAAGCGTCTTGGCATCACCACCAGCGGCTTGCAGGACATCTCGACCGTGCCGGTCGCCGCTATCGAGCGCATCGAAGTCCTCAAGGACGGTGCGTCCTCGATCTACGGCTCGGACGCCATCGCCGGCGTGATCAACATCATCACCCGTTCCAACTACGAAGGCGCTGCAGCCAGCGTCTACTATGGTCAGTACGGCCAAGGTGACGGCGAGACCACCCTCGGCGACGTCACGATGGGCTTCACCGGCGAGCGCGGCTCGCTGACCATCGCCGCCGAATGGGCGGATGAGAAGAAGGTTGCCTCTGCTGATCGCCCCTATTCGGCGTTCCCGCGCAGCAACATACATCCGGACCTGGGTTGGACGGTGGTTGGCCAGTACGGTGGCTTTGCGGTGTCCAGCCTGTTCCCGCTGCCTGGTTTTGCCAATGGCCGCTACATCCTCCGCGACGGTGGCAACCCGCGTAACCCGGCTGACTACCGCCCGCAGAACGTCGATTCGACGGTAACCACCGACAAGACCAACACCAACCTGCAGACCGACCTGCGTACCCCGCAGGAGCGTCGTGCACTGTTTGTCGACGGCATCTACGACCTGACCGACAACGTCCGCTTCCGCACCAACCTGATGTACAGCAACCGCGACAGCCTGCGACAGGTTGCCGGTTACCCGTATCAGGCAATTGCTTTCGGTACGCCGATGGCTGCCAATAGCTACTTCAATCCGCTGGGCGTGGAGATTCAGAACTGGTGGCGCCGCACGTGGGAAGTGCCGCGTACCAGCCAGTCCGACCTGACGACCTACCGCTTCGCCGGCAGCTTCGAGGGTAGCTTCGAAGTAGGCGAGAAGTTCTTCGACTGGGACGTGGGTTACCTCTACAACCAGAACAAGCTGGTACAGACCGGTACGGGCAACCTCAACCTCACCTCGCTGCGCGCAGCGGTGGGTCCCTCGTTCCTCAACGGTGATGGCGTCGTGCAGTGCGGCACCGCAGCCGCCCCGATCGCGTTGAACCAGTGCTCGCCGTACAACCCGTTCATCCACTTCGGCAACACTGGGCAGGGCGCACTGAGCGGCAACCAGGCGCTGCAGGCTTTCCTGTTCCCGACCTCGCACGCCACCGCCGAGACCGAAAGCACCGTCATCACCGCCAACCTGGCCGGCTCGCTGTTCACGCTGCCCGCTGGCGACCTCGGCTTCGCCATCGGCCTGGAAAACCGCAAGGAAGAAGGCGCGTTCAGTCCTGACTCGCTGGTCCAGAGCGGCAACACCACCGACTTGGCGAACTTCCCCACCAACGGTGGCTACACGGTGGATGAGGTCTACGCAGAACTGCAGATCCCCGTGTTGGCCGACCTTCCGGGCGCACGTGAACTCAGCTTCAACATCGCGACGCGCTATTCCGATTACGATGCGTTCGGCGACACCGTCAACAACAAGTTCGGCTTCAAGTGGAAGCCCGTCGATTCACTGATGATCCGCGGCACCATCGCCGATGGCTTCCGTGCGCCGACGATCAACGACCTGTACGGCGGCGGCTCGCAGAGCTTCGACTTCTTCACCGACCCATGCGACGTGCAGTTTGGCGCCTCGCGCACCAGCGCGGCGGTTCGTGCGCGCTGCCAGACGGGCTTGGGTGCGGTCAACGCGGACACCTTCCGCCAGTTGCAGCAGGGCTTCGTTCCGACCACGGCGGCCAGCTCGCAGACGCCGGTGGCGTTCCTTTCCGGCTCGAATGACCAGCTCACGCCGGAACAGTCGCGCTCGAAGAACCTTGGCGCCGTCTGGAGCCCGGGCTTTGTCGAAGGCCTGAACGTCGCGCTGGACTGGTGGGAGATCAAGGTGGAGAACACCATCATCTCCGATAGTGCCAACCTGATCCTCAACGATTGCTACATCAACAACATTGCCGCCCGTTGCGGCGCGTTCCAGCGAGACCCGCTCACCGGCATCGTCAACTACCTGCGCCGTACCGGCATCAACGCCGGCTACCGTGAAGTGGAAGGCTATGATCTGGACGTGGCCTATCGCCTGCCGACCGAGAGCTGGGGCAACTTCGCGATCCAGTGGACCAGCACCTATACGGTCCGCGACGATCTGGTCAGCACGAAGAACGCGGTTACCCACCCCAATCCCTTTACTGGCGTGGGCTGGGCGGCAACCGACACCGGCACGCATTTCCGCATTCGCTCGAACCTGAACCTGAATTGGGAACTGGGTGAGTGGGGCGCGAGCTGGACTGCCCGCTACTACTCCGGCCTGAAGGAAGCCTGCCTCAGCGCAGCGGCATACCCGGACGAGTGCAGCAACCCGACCTATTCGGCGCCCAGCAATTCCGGCTCCGCCACGTCGCGCGCCACCAACGAGCTGGGTTCCAATACGTTCCACGACCTCCAGCTCCGCTGGACGGCGCCTTGGAATGCCACCATCTCGGTCGGTGCCAACAACGTGTTCAACCATGTCGGCCAGGTGTTCTACAGCCAGCCGAGCGCCAACGTGTCGTACTACGGCGGCTTCGACATCGGCCGCTTCATGTACATGCGCTACACCCAGCGCTTCTGATAACCGGAACTGCTGCTGTAAGACTTGGCACGGCCCCGCAAGGGGCCGTGCTTTTTTGTTTTGATAGATCAAGAAGTGAAACACATGGTCACCGGGACAAGCGGCTGCGAGAAGACGCTTGCCGAGGCGCTTCGCTCCAAGTTACGGCCGGCGGTCCTGTCGCCGCCTCGCACCGTCAGAGTGCTTTTGCCTGTTCAGGTTGAAATCTCTGCACCTGGAGAGGACTTTGCCTCTGCGGGCCGGTGGTTTTGCCGAATTTTGGCCGCTTAACAACACTTTAATTCTTGCCGGTGCCCGACTATGATCGGGCCACCCTCGCCATTTGGCCGCCGTTTCTTGGCCGGCCGGCGGGGATTCCCTAGGGCTTAAACGACCTCACTCGGAGAGAGAATGAACCACAAGACCAACAAGCTGCGCGAAGCCATCGGCTTTGTACTCGCAGTGGGCGTCACCAGTGCTGCCGGCAGTGGAGCTGCTTTCGCGCAAGAGGCGGCAAGTGACGCCAAGAATCTGGACACGGTTCGTGTCACTGGTTCACGCGTTGCCCGCGTAGAAACCGAAACCGCCAGCCCCGTTGTCATCATTGATCGCGCCGCTATCGAGCAGACTGGCAAGCTAACCTTGGGCGATCTGTTGCAGGAAATGCCTGCAATATCCGGTGCCCCTACCAATCCACAGGTCAACAATGGCGGCGGCGACGGCGCTTCGACCATTGATCTTCGCGGACTAGGCTCGCAGCGCACGCTTGTGCTGGTTAATGGCCGTCGCACAGTCAACAATGACATCAATTCGATTCCAGCTACCGCAGTCGAGCGAATTGAGATTCTGACCAGCGGCGCTTCGGCCGTATACGGCTCGGATGCAGTAGCGGGCGTTGTGAACTTCATCCTGCGCCGTGATTTCGAAGGCCTGACTGCGTCGGTCGACTTCGGTATCACGCCAAGCCATCAAGACGGGCAACGTACCGGCGCCTCGGTAACCTTCGGCCAAGTTGGCGAGAAGGGCAACATCATCGCTGGCATCAACTACAACCAGTTCGATGGTGTCTCGTCGGCGGATCGTGACTTTTCCAAGGATGCCACCTATCTATACAGTGGATACGTAACTATCCTCGGTTCTAGCCGCGCCCCGCGTGGACGCATCTACCTGCCGTCAGGCAATTCATTCAATTGCTCAAGCGTGACTCGTATTGAAGGGGCCTCTGGCGCTTCACTCGGAGACTATCGTTGCTACAGCGGCGCTACTGATTCGTACAATTATCAGGCCACCAACCTGATCGTAACGCCACAAGAGCGCTCAAACGTATTCTTCCTAGCAAACTATCAGATCGGCGAAAACCTCAATGCGTTCGCAGAGGTTTATCACAACCGGACGACATCAAACTTCGCTATCGCCGCACTTCCGTTCGATGGTCGCTCTGATGGCGTGCACATCGCTGCCGACAATTTCTACAATCCGTTTGGCGTCGATTTCGGCGCGGGCACGGCACGCGATTTCCGCACGCGGTTCACGTCGCTGGGACAGCGCCGATCCTATTACACTACCAACACCAGCCAAGCGGTTGCCGGTCTAGAGGGCTTTGTCGGGCAAACGTGGAAGTGGGATGCCGCCATCAACTACGGCCACTATGAGAGCCGCAACTCCAGCTATGGCTACGTCGATTACGCCAGCCTGGCCGATGCGCTCGGACCCTCCTTCCGCGATACGGATGGCGTAGTCAAGTGTGGCGCAGCCGGCGCCATTATCTCTGGCTGCGTTCCACTCAACATCTTCAACATCGACGATCCCCAGACCATCGCGACGCTGCAGCAGTATCAAGCCATCCCGGACTACTCGACCCGCTACATCAATCGTAGCTTCGAAGCCAATGCAAGCGGCGAACTCTTCAGCCTTCCTGCAGGTGCCGTCCAGTTGGCATTCGGCGCCTCGTATCGCGAAGAGACCCAGGACTCGGGGGTTAGCTACATTGCACTCGCCCAGTTCGACGAAGATGGAAACATCTACTGCGTCATCTCAGGTGAAGCTTGCTCGACCCCGAATGCGGGCTCGTTCGATGTAACCGAACTCTATGGCGAATTGTACGTTCCGATTCTGTCGGAGCTCCCCTTCGCCCACCAACTGGCTGTTACGCTGGGCACCCGCTATTCCGACTACAGCCTATTCGGCGACACCACCAACAGTAAATTGCAGGTGGAGTGGCGTCCGATCGAGAATCTACTGCTTCGCGGCACCGTGGCTGAGGTTTTCCGCGCACCCAGCATCAATGACCTTTACGCTGGTTCGGCCGCGAATAGCCCCACGGCCATCGACATCTGCGCGGGCTACGGGCGCGCCAGCACACCTTTGAATCATGAGAATGCCTGCGGCGCCCCCACCGGCGCGACCAACATCGACCCGGCGACTGGCATCATTAACCCCGGTCTCTCGCAGGTCAACGCAATCACTTCCGGCGCGAACCTTCTGGGCTACAACCTACAGCCGGAAGAAGGCAAGTCATTCGACTGGGGTGTCGTGTACGACCCGCAATGGCTGCCAGGCCTCTCGCTGAGCCTGGACTATTGGCGGATGTATCTGGACAACACCATCACCAACCTCGCTGCCAATACCGTACTGAACGCCTGCTATGCCGACGACAGCAGCCCAACCTGCTCGTTGATCAGCCGGTACGACGATGGCCAGATTCGCTTCATTCGCGAGCCGGTCGTCAACCTCGGACGACTTGACGTCAAGGGCTGGGACCTTGCGCTGCGTTACAAACTGCCTGACACCGCTTGGGGTAGCTGGCTGTTCGGCCTCGACGCTACATATATCGCTCGCTACGACAACAACACGCTGCCAGGCGGCCCCGAAGCATTGAACAATCGTGTAGCGGGCACCTACAGCACCCAGTACGGCAACTTGGCCCGCAATCGTGGCCGTTTGTTCGCAAACTGGCAGAAGGGCGACATGACTGCATCATGGCGAGTTCGTTATGTCGGTGGATTCGATATCGAAAGCTCCGATGCCGGCTGTTCGCTGGACAATCCCCAGTTCTGCGGCGTAAAAACCACGTACAGCGACTATTTCGTGCACAGCTTCCAGATGGGTTATTCACTGCCTTGGTTCAACTCGAAAGTCGAGATCGGCCTCGATAACGCCTTCGACAAGCAGCCTCCGATGATGTACCAGAACAACGTGCTGAACGCGAATACCGACGTGCAAACGTTCGATACGCTGGGTCGCTACCTGTGGGCCAGATACACCGTTAATTTCTGATTGTCGTTGAAGTCCGCATTTGAAGCACCGAACCGCGCGGATTTTCCGCGCGGTTTTTTTATATCATCCTGCGCATGATCCAAGACCAACTCCGACACGCGCTACAGCTCCTTCAATCCGGCCGGGCGGAGGCTGTTGTAGACTATTGTGACCAAGTGCTCCGCGACTCGTCACTCGGAGTCGCGGATGCTGAAACGCTCCTGATTCTGAAGGCATCCGCTTTAGAGGATCTGGGAAACCATCAACTGGCGATTTCGGCTTATCGTTCGCTGGCGGAACAGCGACCTACAGTTGGCGCGCATTGGGCGAACTTGGCGCGGGCTCTGCACCACTGCGGCGAGTATGCCCATTCGGATGAAGCTTACCGCCGCGCACTATCTCTCGACCCTGGCTGCACCGAGTGCATGCTGGACTACGGGCTTCTGCTGATGGACATGGGACGCATTGGCGAAGCGCGTCACCGGTTTCTGGATGCGGTGGATACGCAGCCCGACCTTCCTGATGCCAGGATCTATGCATCGATCGCATGCTTCGAATGCGGGGATGCTCAAAGGGCAGCAGTTCTGTTGCCAGATGCCAAAACTTGGAACGGACTTTCACCCCAGCTGAGTGAGCAACTGGCGACGGCATTGATGCAGGTTGGACGCATAGATGAGGCCGAGCGCATCATGCAGGAGCGGCTGAGCAACACATCCGAGGCCTCGATTTCAATACGACTCGCGCAGCTTTTCGAAAGAACAAATCGAACCGACGATGCCTTGAAACTCATTGACCACTTGAAGCATCAGAGCAGCGAATTGGAGCGCCAACTCCAGATCGAACTCCTAGGACTACAGTCTTCTCTTGCCTTGAGGATGGGAAGGCATGATGAGGCAAGCAAATATGCATATGCCCTACTCGATCTTCATCCAAGCGTCCAAGCCGAGGCTAGCACCCATTTTACGTTGGCGAGCATCGCTGATAAGCAACGGGAGCCCTCAAAAGCGATGGCGCACCTGGAGAAGGCGCACGCCATCCACTTCCGGCTCGCGGAAGACGTGGTGCCGGAGATCGCCCACTCCGATGCCGAGCCGCTGAAAGTCTCCAGCAAATGGCTGGCGGAAGACGAAGGTGGCTTCCGCCACGATCCGCACGCACCGGATGAGAAGGCATCGCCTGTCTTCATCGTCGGATTCCCGCGCTCCGGCACCACCATGCTGGAACAGATGCTGGATGCGCATCCCGGTTACGCGTCGATGGACGAGCGCGCCACGCTGCAGCGCTGCATCGAGCACATGGAGAAGCGCGGATTCGAGTATCCGCATGGCCTGGATCGGTTGGACGCTGCGGCAGCGGACGACCTGCGCGCGGTCTACTGGACGGAGGTGGCGAAGGTCATCACCCTCGCGCCTGGCCAGCAACTGGTCGACAAGAATCCGCTGAACATGCTGCGGCTTCCGATGATCCTGCGGTTGTTCCCCAACGCGAAGATCATCCTGGCGTTGCGCCATCCTTGTGACGTGCTGCTGAGCTGCTACATGCAGAACTTCCGTTCGCCGGCCTTCATGGTGCTGTGCTCGAGCCTGGAAAGGCTGGCGAAAAGCTACACCAATGCGATGCGCTTCTGGATCCACCACCAGGCCCTGTTGGCGCCCGATACGCTGATCCTCCGCTACGAGGATACCGTGGGCGACTTCCCCGCACAGGTCGACCGCATCGGTACGTTCCTCGGGATCGAGGACCGCGATTTCCTGGCGCAGTTCAGCCAGCACGCCGCGCGCAAGGGCTACATCAGTACGCCGAGTTATTCGCAGGTCGTCGAGCCGGTGAATACCCGCGCCGTCGGCCGCTGGCAGCCGTATGCACGCTGGCTGGCGCCCGCACTGCCCATCCTGCAGCCGGTGGCCGACCATTGGCGCTACGACCTGACGGTACGATGAGTCGATGAAAGCCCTCGCCGATTGCATCCGCACTTACGACGATGCCCTGCCCGCCGCGTTCTGCCGGCAGCTGATCGACAACTTCGAAGCGTCCACGCAATTCCAGGTGCCGAACGGGCGCGGCTACCGGCCCGCGCTGGACGACAGCCGCTGGATGGAAATGAACCTCACGCGCCTGGCGGATCCTGCGTTCGTGGGATTCTTCATGACACGCATCGAACAGGCGCTGGAGCGCTACAACGCCGACCTGTCGCTCACGCTTCCGGTGCCGTTGCGGCCACGCATCGACCGATTGACGATGAAGAAGTACCGCGCCAACAGCGGCGACACCTTCCAGCCGCACTTCGATTCGGTCGACGAAGTCGCTGGGCGCTACATGGTGTTCCTGTGGTACCTCAACGACGTGCAGGAGGGCGGCGCCACCCGCTTCACCGACCTCGGCATCGACGTGACGCCGCGCGCGGGTCGGCTGCTGATGTTCCCGCCCTACTGGATGTTCCAGCACGTGGGCGCGCCGCCGGTGTCCAACGACAAATACATCCTGTCGACCTACCTGCTGTTCGACAAGCCGGGTGCGCCCGACCACACGCACGAGTAAGCGTGGTCACGCCACACCGGCGCGGGCGTTGAACGCGCCGATCGTCTCCACCAGCCGCGTCAGCGCCTGCACTTCCACCTCGCGCAACCGCGGATGCCAGGTGTCGAGGATCATCACCACGCGCAGTCGATCGCTGCGGTTCCAGGCAGCATGCAGGAACGAGTCGTCGAACGTCACGCAGCGGCCCTCCGCCCACGCATGCTCCACCCCGCCCACCTCCAGCGCGCAGTCCGGCGGCACGATCAGCGGCAGGTGCGTGACCACGCGACTGTTGGTCACGCCATGGTGCGGCTTGATCACCGTGCCGGGCGACAGCAGCGAGAACAGCACTTCCGGGGCATGCCCGTCGATGCGCGTCAGTGGCACCTGCGCCAGCACGGCCGAGGTCACGGGACAGGCCGCCAGATGCCCGGCATACGCCTGGCCATGCCGGTAGAAGAAGTAGCCGTCCCACGCCGCGGCGTCCAGATCGTGCGCGTTGTCCAGGAAATCGCTCTTGCGTGCGCCCCCGCTGAAGTCCAGGAACGGCTGCAATCCCTTGCGCGCCGCGAGCACCTGCTGCAGTTCCGCACGGATCGCGTCGGTGGCCTGTTCCAGCGCGGCGTACCACGGGAACAGCGTCCGGTCGAAGTACGGTTCGGGCTGCAGGTCCGGTACGTAGAAGAACGTCGGCTTCTGGCGGGGATCGGGACTGCCTGCAGGCCGCAGGCCCAGGTAGCCCTCCAGGGCGTGCACGACGCGCCGCAGGTCGTCGGCACCATGCTGTTCGACCAGTGGCGCGACCGCATTGGAGAACAGCGCATGCCGGCCGGCATCGATGGTCGCCATCGCCTGCCGCACACGATCGCGCAGGTCGGGCACGGTGGTGGTGTCGTTGAGCCAGCGGCCCTTCGCCTGCGCCGTGGTGACCGCACGGAAGAACTGCACCAGCGCTTCTTCGGTGCGTCCAAGCACCTGCAGGCCTTCGGCGAGTTGCAGGCGCGCAATGAAGGCTTCCGGCGCCAGCGCGACGCCGCGTTCAAGCGCATCGACCGCGCCTGGCGTATCGCCCACGTGGAGCCGGCAGGCCCCCAGCCGCATCCAGGCTTCTCCCATGCCTGGTGCGGCGGCCGTCAGCGTATCCAACCGGGTGGCCGCTTCGGCGAAGCGCCCCAGCGCCATCAATCCCTGCGCCGCAACCAGTTGCAGGGCATCGTCATGGGGATGCGCCGCGAGCCCCTGTTCGGCATCGGCCAGCGCCTGTGCGGCATTGCCCGTTTCCAGATGGTGGCGCGCTTGCTGGACATGGAATGCAGCACTGGTCATGCGGCGGAGCCTCGGTCGGAATCATCGGGAAACGCGTCGATGATACGGGACGGCGCGCCGCCGCCGAGGCGCTTACTCCACCCGCACTTCCGCGCTGCCGGAGAAGGTTTCCAGGCTGACCCGGCCGCTGCCACTGCCGTAGGTGGTGGAGAAGCTGGCACCGGGACCGCGGCGCTTCTCGATGGTGACGCCGGTGGCCTTGAGGCTGCCGCTGAAACTCTCGCCGCTGACCTGCGCGGAGACATCCTTCGGCAGGCGCAGCAGCAGGCTGCCACTGACGGACTCCATGCTGATCTCGCCCGATGGCGCCAGCGCCGTGCTCACTTCGGCGCGACCGCTGACGGTGCTGGCGCTGAGGTCGCGCACGCGTTCGCCGTTGACGACCACTTCGATGCGGCCGGAGACGGTTTCCGCGTCGATGTCACCGTTCAGGCGGCCGCGCAGCACGATGGAGCCGCTGACCGTACTGACGTCCACGTCCTGACTGTTGAGCGTAAGGTTGGCGTTGCCGCTGACCGTTTCCACGTCCGCCTTGCGCGGTGCGGCGGCCGCGACGACGCTGCCGCTGACGCTGCTGATCGAAAGCTCATCGGGGGCCACGCCGCTGACATCCACGCTGGCGG
The DNA here is from genome assembly GCF_036845285.1 of Pseudoxanthomonas sp. Taxonomy (GTDB): domain Bacteria; phylum Pseudomonadota; class Gammaproteobacteria; order Xanthomonadales; family Xanthomonadaceae; genus Pseudoxanthomonas_A. The sequence continues at coordinate 51,387 of NZ_DAIUEE010000015.1, read as the reverse complement.
CCACGGATTCGATATCCAGGTCCGCACGCACCGGCACCATCACCACCAGCGTGGTCGGGCCGGCGCTGTTGCCGCCCCAGTTGCTCTTGGGATAGCGCACCTCGATGCTGAGCTGCTCGCGCGAGCCATCGATGTCGAGACGCTCCACGCCCTTGCCCAGCGTGCCGGTGATTTGGACTTCATTGCGCTCCCAGCCGCGCACTTCGATGCGGCCGCTGACGTTGTTGATGTCGACGCGACCGCGCGCATCCAGCGGGCGCGTCTCGTTGATGGCGGTCTGCGCCAGCGCGGACGGCGCCAGCAGTGCGGTGGCCAGCAGCAGGGAGATGGAATAGGTACGCATGGGGAAACTCCTCAGGTCAGGACCGCGCGCTGGGTCAGTGCCAGGCGACGGGCGTAGGTGCGGCGCAGCTGTTCCAGCAGGAAGCGCGCCTGGGGATCGGTAGCGATGGCGTGGCGGATCTCCGCCGCGCTCTGGTCCAGCGCATGCAGCGCCGGGGCGTAGTCGGGCGAGGCCTTGGCCTGCGCATCCATCTGCGCCAGGGCACCGGTGTAGTCGCGCGTCATCGCGGCGGCTTCGCGCTGGATCAGCGCATCGCCTTCGGGCGCACGCTGCAGCTGCCAGGTCACCGTGACAGCCAGCAGCACGGAAGCCGCCAGGGCGAATGGCGCCACGCGACGGTGGCGTCGCGACGGGGCGATCGCCATCGCAGGCGCCGCTGCGAGTTTCGCGGCGATGTCCGGCCACAGGTCGCGCGAGGGTGGCGCGTCCTGGCGCAGGGCACGCAACTGCCAGCGCAGCGCGTCGTCAGACAATGGGGTGGGATCGTGTGGGGTCATGCGTGTGCTCCTAGACGCTCGCGCAGCAGGTGCCGCGCGCGGTGCAACTGGGCTTTCGAACTGCCTACCGCCATGCCCAGCTCGGCGGCGATCTCTTCATGCTTCCAGCCTTCCACGTCGTACAGGACCAGCACGGCGCGGGCGCGAGGCGGCAACGTGGCGACGGCGCGCTCCAGGTCCATCGACAGAGCCGTGCTGCTGCCGGCGCTGTCGGCCATGCCCAGGTCTTCCAGCGCGTCCTCGTCATCGTCGAAGCGCGGACCGGTGCGGCGGCCACGCAGTTCCATCAGCGCGGTGTTCACTGCCAGGCGATGCAACCAGGTACTGAAGGCGCTCTCGAAGCGGAACGCCGGCAGCGCCTGCCAGGCCCGCACGAACGCCTCCTGCGTCAGATCCTCCGCCCTCACGCCGTGGTGGCCCACCAAGCGCTGGATGACGCCATGGATGCGGCTTGCGTGCCGCCGGTACAGCGCCTCGAAGGCCCGCATGTCCCCCGTGGCCGCCGAGCGCGCCAGGGTGGTGTCCTGGGCGGCGGCGTCCTCGGGGGTGAGGCAGTCGGCAAAAGGGTCGATCACGGCATTCAGCATACTGACTGGGATGCGGGCGGGTGCGCAGGGGTTTAGAGGCGCCGGACTTTTTTGCCGACGCGGGTTCAGTCCACCACAAAGCCCTCTCTATGCGCGGCTCCCCTCGCCCCGTGGAACGGGGAGAGGGTGCCGAAGGCGGGTGAGGGGCGAACGAAGTCCGGGGGCATGCGCATCAGGACAAGATCCAGATCATCGATGCTCGACGACCTGCGGGCGTACCGCTGACATGTGCGCCGTCGCCCCTCATCCGCCCTCCGGGCACCTTCTCCCCGCAGGCGGGGAGAAGGAAACGCGCCCCAAGAAAAAGCCCCGCGGCATCCGGGGTGGATGCGGCGGGGCTTGCGCAGGAAAAGGGTGCGCGAGGCGGGGAATCAGTGCGCCAGGCGGGCGGCGATGCGTTGCTGTTCGTCCTTCAGCGCCTGCGGGGTGCGTGCACCGAATTCCTCCAGGTAGTCGCCGATGCCAGCGAACTCGGCCTGCCAGCCGGCGCGGTCGAAGCCGAACAGCAGCTCGTGCGCTTCGTCGCTCAGCGCCACGCCGTCCAGGTTGAGGTCCTCGGCGCGTGGCAGGTGGCCGATCGGTGTTTCCACTGCGTCGGCCTTGCCTTCGACGCGGCGGATCATCCACTCCAGCACGCGCAGGTTCTCGCCGAAGCCCGGCCACAGGAATTTGCCGTCGCCGCCCTTGCGGAACCAGTTCACGTGGAAGATTTTCGGCAGCTTCGCATCGGCGCCATCGAACGACAGCCAGTGCGCGAAGTAGTCGGCGAAGTTGTAGCCGCAGAACGGCTTCATCGCCATCGGGTCGCGGCGCATCACGCCGACCGCGCCGGTCGCGGCGGCGGTGGTTTCCGACCCCATCGCGGCGCCGACCAGCACGCCGTGCGTCCAGTCGCGCGCTTCGAACACCAGCGGCACCAGCGAGGCTCGGCGGCCACCAAAGACGATGGCGCTGATCGGCACGCCCTGCGGGTCCTCCGCCTTGGCGGAATAGCTGGGGCACTGCCTGGCCGACACGGTGAAGCGCGAGTTCGGATGCGCGGCCGGGCCGTTGGCGGCGTCGAACGGACGGCCCTGCCAGTCCAGCGACGGCGTGCGCGTGTCCAGGCCTTCCCACCACGGCTCCTGCTCGTCGGTGACGGCGACGTTGGTGAAGATGGTGTGGTGGCTGATGGTGGCCAGCGCATTCGGATTGGAGCTGTCCGACGTGCCCGGCGCCACGCCGAAGAAGCCGGCCTCCGGATTGATCGCGTACAGGCGGCCGTCGGCGCCGGGGCGCATCCAGCAGATGTCGTCACCGATCGTCCAGACCTTCCAGCCGGCCTGGCGATAGCCTTCCGGCGGGATCAGCATGGCCAGGTTGGTCTTGCCGCACGCCGAGGGGAACGCCGCGGCGATGTAATGCGTCTCGCCCTGCGGGTTCTCGATGCCGACGATCAGCATGTGCTCGGCCAGCCAGCCTTCGTTGCGCGCCTGGTGCGAGGCGATGCGCAGCGCGTGGCACTTCTTGCCCAGCAGCGCGTTGCCGCCGTAGCCGGAGCCGAAGCTCTTGATGGTCAGCTCGTCGGGGAAATGCATGATGAAGCGGCGGTCCGGGTCCAGCTCGCCGGTCGAGTGCAGGCCCTTCACGAAGGTCCCTTCCCGCTCGATACGCGCCAGCGCCGCAGCGCCCATGCGGGTCATGATGCGCATGTTCGCCACCACGTACGGCGAATCGGTGATCTCCACGCCGCAGCGCGACAGTGGCGAATCGATCGGCCCCATGCAGTAGGGAATGACGTACAGGGTGCGGCCGCGCATGCAGCCGGCGAACAGCGCGTCCATCTTGGCGTGCGCCTCGGCCGGAGTCATCCAGTGGTTGTTGGGGCCGGCGTCTTCCTGCTGCGTGGTGCAGACGAAGGTCAGGTGCTCCACGCGCGCCACGTCGCTCGGGCTGGAACGGTGCAGCCAGCTATGCGGGTGGGTTTCGGGGTTCAGCGGCAGCAGCGTGCCGTCGGCCAGCATCTGCCTGGTGAGCCGCGCGTTCTCGGCATCGCTGCCGTCGCACCAGTGGATCTGATCGGGTTGGGTGAGCGCGGCGACCTCCGCAACCCAGGCATTCAATGCATCCAGCGAACTGCCCGGAAAATCGTTGCGTTTGAAAACATCGACCGCTGCGTTCATGCGCCACCCTCGAAAAGTGAGACCAAAATGATACCAATGTCTTGTCCTTCAGACGAGGAGAACGCGCCCGGAGGCGACTGGCGGTCAGGCGGCGGCCGGAATTAGCCGCCCCTCCCCACTGGCGGGGGAGAGGGCCGGGGTGAGGGGGGCAGGACGTCATCGATGGTCTTCGGAACGCCATCGATCGCTCCCCAAGCTCCTCCGCGAGGCCATGAATGTCATTGATCGAGCAAAAAGGGCCATCGATGGGACTCGGAAGGCTATCGATCGGGTTCGGAAAGCCATCGATAGAGCAAAGGAAGGTGATGGATGGGGTTCAGAACTCCATCAATGGAGAAAAAAGGGCCATCTCGATGGCGCACAGAGGGCGATCGAGGGTGCTTCTTGCTCGATCGATGGAACTCGGAAGGCGATCGATGGCACTTTGAGCTTGATCGACGGCCCTTTTTGCTCGATCGATGGCCCTCCGAACTCGATCATCGGGCTTCGGAGCGCCATCCTCACCGCGGCGGTCACGCCCCGCGCGAGCGCCGGTAGGGATTGAACAGTTGCAGCAGCCAGGGCTTCTGCGCCAGCACCAGACTCACGCCCACTCGCTCTTCGGCCGGCAGCGTCGCGTCGCGGGCCAGCAGGGCGTCGAACTCGCGCGCCACTTCCTCCAGCCGCTGCCGCAGCTGCTTGATGCCGTCGATGCTCAGGCTGCCGCTGAGCAGCAGCAGCGCGTCCTGTTCGCCATCGAACGGATCGGCGAAGTAGTCGGTCAGCAGAGTGTGGCGGAAATAGCGCTCCATCGGCCCGTCGGCGCGCCAGCGGAAGTTGCGCGCGGTCAGTGCGCGTCCGCGGTTGCCGGGCATCAGCTCGATGATCTCCAGCCGGTCCAGCTTCACCAGCATCCCGGTCCACTGCGCCGGGGTGAAGCCGAAGTGGCCCATCACGTCGTCCTGCCGCCAGCGGTTGAGGGTCAGGAACAAGGCGAGCAGCAGGGTGGGTTCGTCGACCAGCGCCTGTTCCTGCGCCTCGCTCAGCAGCGCCATTGCCTTGCGCCCCCGCGAGGCTTCGGCGCTGAGTTCGGCCAGGCCGACGTCCAGCACCTCGCAGATCTGCTCCAGCCGCTGCAGGCTCATCGCACGGCGCGAAAACATGCGCTTGACCGCCGCCTCGCTCATGCGGATGCGCACGGCGAGTTCGCGGTAGGTGAGGTTCTGTGCGCGCAAGCAGCGCTTCAGTGCGTCGATCAGGTCGACCGAGACGGCCATCGGTAGCGCATTCCTATACCGGACGTTGCGCCGGAGCTTACCTCGTCGATGCCGATTGAACACCGCCCGGGGCGCCGCCCATGGTGCGGCGACGCCGGAGGACTCCATCATGACCCGCCTGATCGCCCGTTCACTGACCCTCACCCTGGCCACCGCACTCTCCGGCGGCTTCACCCTTCCCGCTCAGGCCGCGCCGCAGTCCGATGGCGCCAGCCGGCTGTCGCAGGCCAGCCTGGAAGCCTCCATCGAAGTGCCGGTGGCGGTGATCCATGCGCTGGGCCACGGTGCCTCGGCGGTGGTCACCGGCGTGGCGGTCGTCGCCGGCAGCGTGGCGGTGACGGTATCCGTCGCCGCCGCCGGCGTGGTGGGTGCGGCCTCGTTCGTGGTCTACCTGAGCGCGGAGGCGATCAAGCGATTGGGTATCGCAGTGGGTACCGCAGTCAGCGTGGCGGTGGTGTCGACGGGCTGGATCCTCAGCGCGGCCGGCGAGGCGTTGTGCTTCATCGCCAACGACGCCGCGCGACCGCATATCCACAGCCATCGCTACGGCGGCTGAGCGCGATGCGCGCGCTCGCGGTGCTGTGTCTCATCATCGCCCTCGCGCTGCCAGGGACGGCACGCGGGGGCGATGCCTGCCGGCAGATGGAGATGCCGCCGCACAAGGTCGCCGAGGCCGCACGCACGGCGTTGCTGGCGGCGAAGCAACTGGACGAGGTGGACGCACCGGTCGCGTTGATCGCGCGCGTCGGCACCGACCTGTCGAAGCAGGGACTGGTCTACAGCCATGCCGGCTTTGCGGTGCGCGACCACGCGCACGGGCGCTGGACCGTCGTGCACCTGCTCAACGAATGCGGCACCGACCGCTCCGGCCTGTACGCGCAGGGGCTGGTGAACTTCTTCTCCGACGACCTGGTGAACCAGGACCTGCGCATCGTGTGGTTCCCGCCGGAGGTCGCCGATCGATTGGCCGCGCGCCTGCAGCAGATGCCGCGCCACAGCCTGCACCACCCGCGCTACAACCTGATCGCACGCCCCGGCAGCGAGGACTACCAGAACTCCACCGCGTGGATCGTGGAGGTGATGGCATCGGCGATGGCGGACCGCGGCATCTACGACCGTCGCAGCGCGTACGCGTTCGCGCGCGGCGACGGCTTCGTGCCGGATACGGTGCATATCGCCTATTCCAAGCGCGTGCTGGGTGGGCTGTTTTCCGCCAACACCGATTTCACCGACCACTCCGTCGGCACACGCCTGTCCGGCGACTACCCGGTCGTCACGGTGCGCTCGATCTTCCGATGGCTGGAGCGTAGCGGCTACGTGCGCGAGCAGCGGGAATGGCGGGGTGGCGTACGGCAGCGGGCAATGGGGCCGGCGTAATCCGCTCACGAGGAGATCGACATGTTCCTGACCCTGCTCGCCGTCACCCTGTTGCTCTCCGCTGCGGTCGCATGGGGCGTTACATGGATGTTCTCCAAGCCCATCGACCGGATCCTGACGCGCATCATCGCCGACGACATCAGTAAGGCATGGCTGCGCTACATGCAGTTCGCCACGCTCGTGGTCGGCGTGTCGTCCGGCGTGCGCATCCACGAACTGGAGCGCTACATCACCGCCCCGCAGTGGATGGACAAGGAAAAGGCGCAGATCATCGCGCTGACCACCGAGCGCTGGGTACTGGAGGTCTACCGCACCATCATCGAGACGTTGCAGGGCATCGCCTGGATGCTGCTGGCCTTTTTCGCGGTGGCGCTACTTGCGTATGTCATCGTGCGGCTGTCGGAGCTGAAGCGCGCCGCGTCAGCGTCCAGCTAGCTAGGCGGGCGCAGACCCGCCCCGCGTATCAGGTCGGAATCAAGGTCGAGATGACGTGTTCGAGGTAGGTCTCGAATTCTTCCGACGTCATGCGCGGCTGCTGCAACTGCAGCGACAACTGCAGGAAACCGACATAGGCCGCGTAGGCCAGGCGTGCGCGGTGGGTCGCATCGGTACGTTGCAGGCCGGCCTGGCGGAACATCGCCACCAGATAATCGAGGCGGCGCTGGGAGATGCGGTCGATCACCGGCTGCACGGCCGGATGGTCCAGCGCCTTCAGCAGTTCGCTGTAGATGATGTGCGGTTTGACCTCATGGCCGACCAGCTGGAACAGCGCACGCAGGCGCTCGCGCGGATCGGCGACCTTCTCCAGGCTGCCGAAGATGTTTTCCTGCTCGCCTACTTCCCAGCGCTCCAGCGCCGCCTGCAGCAGCGCATCGCGTGAAGGGAAGTGCCAGTAGAAGCTGCCTTTGGTGACGCCCAACCGGCGCGCCAGAGGTTCCACCGCCACCGACGACACACCTTGTTCAGCGATCAGGTCGAGCGCCGCCTGCGCCCAGTCGTCCGCACTCAGGCGGGCATTGCGGGTGGGGGCGGCGGCGGGCGTCTCGGGGCTGGGTGCGTTCATGTTCCGCATTTAACCATACGCCGCGGTGTGTAGCGGTATGTATGTTGCGACGCATCACAAGTAAAGCCAAATCAAGCGGTTGCAGCAGAAGCGTCGGCACCGGCCCGATTGACTACTCTAAATGCGACAACCCATACTAGCCCGTATGGTGATGCGCGCCTCTCCAGCCCCGACAGCCCCCTCCCTCGTCACTGACACCGGAACGGATGGTGTGTTGCCGGGGCAAGGCGATGCCTCACTCGCGATCCGCCATTTCGCCTCGCCCGGCGCGCTGCAGGCGCATCCCGCCTTGATCTTTGCGCATGGCTTCGGCCAGACGCGCGGTGCCTGGACCCGAACCGGCGAACGGATGGCCGCGCAGGGGTATGCCGGCCTCGCCTACGACGCTCGCGGCCATGGCGGCTCCGACCGCAACGCCCCCGACCTGCCCTACACCGGCGACCAGTTCGCCGACGACCTGATCGTGGTGGCCGGCGAACAGCCCGAGCCGCCGGTACTGGTGGGCGCCTCGATGGGCGGGCTGTTCGGCCTGATCGCGGAATCGCGCTGGCCCGGCCTGTTCCGCGCCATGGTGCTGATCGATATCACCCCGCGCTGGGAACAGGCCGGCCTGCAGCGCATCCTGGCCTTCATGACCGCGTTCCCGGACGGCTTCGACTCGCTGGACCACGCCGCCGATGCCATCGCCGCCTACCAACCGCAGCGCCGCACGCGCAAGTCCGCCGACGACCTGCGCGAACTGCTGCGCGAAGGTGCCGACGGGCGCTGGCGCTGGCACTGGGATCCGCGCCTGGTGGACGAACTGGCGCGCGACAGTGCGCAACACCAGGACGCCATCGCCGACGCCGCGCGCCAGGTGCGCTGCCCCGTGCTGCTGATCAGCGGCGGCCGCAGCGACCTGGTGTCCGAGAAGACCGTCGAAGAATTCAAGACGCTGGTGCCGCATGCGCGCCACGTGCACCTGCCGCAGGCCACGCACATGGTGGCCGGCGATGACAACGACGCCTTTACCGCCACCGTGCTGGAATACCTGGCAAGCCTGTCGGCCGTGCCGGGTAATGCCGAATCCGATGTAACCGAATCCGTGTCCGGAGCAACCCCATGAGCATCGTCATCCCCTTCCTCGCCTTCCTGCTGGCGGGCGCGTTCGCCGCCTACCACCGGATCCGGCTCGCCTACTGGGCAGCGATCACCGCCAGCCTGCTGGTCGCGTGCTGGCTGCTGGGCGCCAACCCCACCGCCACCGTCGTCGCGGCGCTGGTCGTGGTGGCGATCGCGGTGCCGCTGCTGATCCCGGCGATCCGCAAGCCGCTGATCACCGCGCCCGCGCTGGGCTTCCTGCGCCGTGCGCTGCCGCCGCTGTCGCAGACCGAGCGCATCGCGCTGGAAACCGGCTCGGTGGGCTTCGAGGGCGACCTGTTCACCGGCGACCCGGACTGGAACAAGCTCCTCGCCTACCCGAAGCCGCAGCTCACGGCCGAAGAGCAGGCGTTCCTCGACGGTCCGGTGGAAGAACTGTGCCGGATGACCAACGACTGGGAAATCACCCACGTCCACGCCGACCTGCCGCCGGAACTGTGGGACTACATCAAGAAGCACAAGTTCTTCGGCATGATCATCCCGAAGCAGTACGGCGGCCTGGGCTTCTCCGCGCTGGCGCACCACAAGGTGATCCAGAAGATCGCCTCGGTCAGCAGCGTGGTCAGTTCCACCGTGGGCGTACCGAACTCGCTGGGCCCGGGTGAACTGCTCAACCACTACGGCACCCAGGAACAGAAGGACTACTACCTGCCGCGCCTCGCCATCGGCCAGGAAGTGCCGTGTTTCGGCCTGACCGGTCCGTTCGCCGGTTCCGATGCGACCTCGATCCCCGACTACGGCATCGTCTGCAAGGGCGAGTGGAACGGCGCCAACGTGCTGGGCCTCCGCCTGACCTTCGACAAGCGCTACATCACGCTGGCGCCGGTCGCGACCATCATCGGCCTGGCGTTCCGCATGTACGATCCGGACGGCCTGATCGGCGACACGCGCGACATCGGCATCACCCTGGCGCTGCTGCCGCGCGACACGCCCGGCGTGGACGTGGGCCGCCGCCACTTCCCGCTCAACTCGCCGTTCCAGAACGGCCCCATCCACGGCAAGGATGTGTTCATTCCGCTCAGCCAGCTGATCGGTGGCGTGGAGATGGCCGGCAAGGGCTGGAACATGCTCAACGAGTGCCTCGCCGTCGGCCGCTCGATCACCCTGCCCTCCACCGCCAGCGGCGGCGCCAAGGCCGGCGCGCGCGTCACCGGTGCGTACGCGCGCATCCGCAAGCAGTTCGGCCTGTCGGTCGGCCGCTTCGAAGGCGTGGAAGAAGCCCTCGCCCGCATCGGCGGCAAGGCCTACGCGATCAGCGCGCTGTCGCAGGCCACCGCGGCGGCCGTGGACCGCGGCGATGTGCCGTCGGTGCCGTCGGCGATCGCCAAGTACCACTGCACCAACATGGGCCGCGACGTCGCCAAGGACGTGATGGACATCGTCGGCGGCAAGGGCATCATCCTGGGCCCGCGCAACTTCGCCGGCCGTGCCTGGCAAGCCTCGCCGATCGCCATCACGGTGGAAGGCGCGAACATCATGACGCGCAGCCTGCTGATCTTCGGCCAGGGTTCGATCCTGTGCCATCCGTACATCATCAAGGAGATGCGCGCGGCGCAGGATCCCGATGCGAAGGCGGGCATCCACCAGCTGGACGCGGTACTGTATCCGCACATTGGCGGTGCGATTTCCAACGCCGTGCGTTCGTTCTGGTTCGGCATCACCGGCTCGAAGATCGGTGCCGCGCCGGGTGATGCGTATACGAAGAAGTTCTTCCGCAAGCTCGACCGCTACGCCGCCAACCTGGCGCTGCTGACCGACATCTCGCTGGGCGCGCTGGGCGGCAAGCTGAAGTTCAAGGAATCGCTGTCCGGCCGCCTGGGCGACGTGCTGAGCCACCTGTACATGATGAGTGCGGTGCTGAAGCGCCATCACGACGAAGGCACGCCGGAAGCCGACAAGCCGCTGCTGGCCTGGGCCTTCCACAACAGCGCGTACGAGATCGAACTGGCGCTGTCGCAGGCGCTGCGCAACTTCCCGATCAAGCCGCTGGGCTGGTTGCTGTGGCCGGTGGTGTTCCCGTGGGGCCGCCGTGCGGTGGCGCCTGGCGATCGCCTGAGCCATCGCGTCGCCATGCTGCTGATGGCGCCGAACGAGGCGCGCGACCGCCTGGGCCAGGGCGTGTTCCTGACCCCGTGCGAGAACAATCCGGGTGGCCGCATCGACAGCTACCTGGCCGCCGCCGTCGCCGCCGAGCCGGTGGAGCGCAAGTTCCTGAAGGCGCTGAAGACCAAGGACATCGAGGCGCTGGACTACAGCGCGCAACTGGACGAAGGCGTGCGCGAGGGCTGGATCACCGCCGACGAGCGCAAGCAGTTGGAAGAACTGCGCGCGATCACGCTGGACACGATCACGGTGGACGACTTCGACACCCACGAACTGCGCGCGGCCAGCTTCTACGACCTGCCCCAGCACAAGCGGCACCCGCGCGAAGCGGCCTGAGGACGGCGCGACGGCCCACGACGCAAGGACCCGTCCATGACCGATGCCCCGGTACACCCCTTGCTGCTGGCGGCCGGGGCATTGGCTTTCCTGGTCGCGGCGATCCATTCGGTGGCCGGCGAATACATGATCTTCCGCCGCCAGCGGACGACCGGCTGGATGCCGGACAACGGGGGCAATGTCCTGCGGATCCGCCATGTGCGCATCCTCTGGGCGAGCTGGCACCTCACCAGCGCCTTCGGCATCGCGCTCGGTGCGATCCTCGTCCGGCTCGCGTTCGCGGACAGCCCGGAGGTGCAGCGACTGTTCGTCGAGCGCGCGGTCATCGGCGGGATGCTGGCCGGCGCCCTGTTCGTCTTCGTGGCCACGCGTGGACGGCATCCCGGCTGGATCGGGCTGCTCGGTGTCGCGGTGCTGACCTGGCTGGCCTGACCCCACGGAATCCGATCCCATGCGCGCCGATGTCCTGACGATCTACCGCAGCCTGAGCAGGAAGCCGTTCGGCCACTGGCTGTTTTCGCGGCTGATCTGTTTCAAGGCGCCTTACTTCGGCAGCATAGGGCCGCGCGTGACGCGGCTGGAACCCGGCCGTGGCGAGGCGACGATCGCGCACCGCCGGTCGGTCACCAACCACCTGGGTACGGTGCATGCGATCGCGCTGTGCAACCTGGCCGAGTTCGTCGGCGGGCTGACCACCGACGTCAGCATCCCGCGCTCGATGCGCTGGATTCCCAAGGGCATGACCGTCGAATACCTGAAGAAGGCGGTCGGCACGATGCACGCCGTCGCCACGCCGGCGTTCGAGCCGCGCGAATCCGCTGAAGGCTACGACCTGCCGATGGACGTGGTGGTCAGCAACCCGCAGGGCGAAGCGGTGTTCCGCGCCTGCATCGCCATGTGGGTGTCGCCGAAACCGCCACGCGAGGCATCGCCGTTGTAGGAGCGACGTGAGTCGCGATCGCACGGCATCCGATCCCGCGTCAACAAAGATCTCCGGCAATCCGGAGTTCGCGGTCGCGACTTACGTCGCTCCTACAATGGCTTTCCTCAGATGAACCAGACCGCGACCAGCGCCGCTACCGCCGGTAGGCCCTGCACGAAGAAGATGCGCTTGTTGACGCTCCACGCGCCGTACAGCGCCGCCACGATGACGCACAGCAGGAAGAAGACGACCACGTTCCACTGCGCCGTGAACAGGCCCCACAGCAAGCCAGCGGCGAGGAAGCCGTTGTAGAGGCCCTGGTTGGCGGCAAGCACGCGGGTGGTCTCGGCCTTCTCGGGCGTGTTGCGGAAGGTCTTCAGCCCCAGTGGCTTGGTCCACAGGAACATCTCCAGGACCAGGAAATAGACGTGCAGCAGCGCCACCAGCACCACGAGTACCGTCGCGATCACGTCCATCCGCATCTCCCGTTAGAAGGCAGGCAGCATAACGGCAATGCGCCGAGACGTCAGGCGCGCGTGGCCTCCGACGGTGTCGTACGCTCGGACGGCAGCTTGGCTTCTTCGCGCAGCAGTCGCCACGCGCTGAAGGTCATCGCGCTGGCGACCAGCAGGCCGGCGCCGAACACCACGTTCGAGCCGAACGCGGACAGCAGCTTGTGCAGCCAGACGAAACTGAGGTCGCCGCCGCGATAGACCACCGTGTCGATGGCGGCACCGGCCTTGTAGCGCCATTCACGGCCGACCCGCGTGTAGATGGTCTCGCGCGCCGGTTTGGCCAACGAGAATTCACTGGCGCGCGTGACCACCTGAACGATGGCGACCATCATCGGCAAGGGTGACGCGGAAAGAATCGAGAACCCGATGATGATCGCCACGCCGGGAATCAGCAGGGCCGGCGCGATGCCGAAGCGCGACAGCAGCACGCGGGTCAACAGCAGCTGCACCACCAGGGTCAGCGAATTGACCGCCAGGTCCAGCGTCGCGAAATAGTTGGCCCGCGCCTCCGCCGAGGTGAACATGATGCGTGCAATGGCGTTCTGCTCGTTGTAGAGCAATGTGCCCACGCCGACCCCCATCACTACCATCGCAGCCAGCCAGCGCAACAGCGGCTCGCGGGCGATCAGCTTCAGCCCCGCCAGCACATCGCCGCCCATCGGGATCTCGCCACTCGCCTGCCGGCGCTCGGCCTCGCGCGCGACCGCCCAGGCGCGCAAGCGAACGATGCACAGCACGCAGATCGAGAACAGGAACGCCGACACCAGCATCATATTGGGAATGCCGACCCGGACCACCAGGGTCTTGGTCAGCACAGGGCCGAGAAACGCTCCCATCGTGCCTGCCGCGCCGATGTAGCCGTAGTAGCGTTTTGCTTCGGCATTGGTGAAGACGTCCGCCATGAAACTCCAGAACACGGCGACCGCGAACAGGTTGAAGACCGTGATCCACAGGATGAACGCCAGGCCACGCCCTGCGATGCCGCTGTCGAACATCGCATAGAACACCAGCAGCGTGGCGATGAAGAAGCCGTAGATCACCGGCAGGAATACCCGTCGCGGGAAGCGGCTGACCAGCCAGCCGTAGACCGGCTGCAACACCAGCATGATCACGAACACGGCGCTGAAGATGAACTGCAGCGTGAATTCACCGAGCGCGACGCCGCGATCTGCGAAGAAGGCGATCAGCGCCGGAGGAAACACCGCTTCGATGTCGCTGGAGGCCGCCATCGCCTCCCGTACCGGCCGCAGCACGTAATAGCCGCTCAGCAGGCAGAAGAAGTAGACGAAGGCCCACAGCAGCGGCGGAGACTCCATCATCGCCGCACGGAACCGGCCGAACCGGGAGGTCGCTGGGGAAGACGGGTCCATGGGGTGCGGCCTGCGATCGCATCATCGGGACGCGGGCACGGCCCGCCTGTGGCGCGCAAGGTATCCGATGCACTGCAACATCGCCAGCGTTTTCCTGTCCGTGCAGGGCGGGAAAGCAGCGGCGGCCATCTGGTTTCCGCCTGCCCGCCGAGCGGCCCGAGCATTTGCTCTATCCCCCGCCGCTAGGTTCGGCCGGACTTCGCAACAGGGCAGCATGTGTACGACTACATCATCGTGGGCGCCGGGTCCGCCGGCTGTGTCCTGGCCCACCGCCTGAGCGAAGACCCCGCATGCCGCGTGCTGCTGCTGGAGGCCGGCCCGCGCGACTGGCATCCCTTCATCCACATGCCCGCCGGCCTGGCCAAGCTGGTCGGGCAGAAAGGCATGAACTGGAACTACGACACCGCACCCGAACCGCAGTTGGACAACCGTCGCCTGTGGTGGCCGCGCGGCAAGGTGCTGGGCGGCTCCAGTTCGATCAATGCCATGTGCTACATCCGCGGCGTCGCGCAGGACTACGACGACTGGGCGAACGCAGGCGCCGACGGCTGGGACTGGGCCAACGCGCTGCCGTACTTCCGCCGCTCCGAGCGCAACACGCGTGGCGCCGATGCGCTGCACGGCGGCAACGGTCCGCTGTACGTGTCCGACCTGCGTTACACCAATCCCTTGTCCACGGCTTTCATCGAAGCCGGCGTGCAGGCCGGCTTCGCGCGCAACAACGACTTCAATGGAACCACACAGGCCGGCTTCGGCCTGTACCAGGTCACGCAGAAGGACGGCGCCCGCTGCTCGTCGGCGGTGGCCTATCTGGACCCCGCGCGCGATCGCCAGAACCTGGACATCGTCACCGGCGCGCTGGTGCGCCGCATCCTGTTGGAGAAGGGGCGCGCCGTCGGCGTGGCCTACGCGCGCGGTGGCCATGAGGTCGTGGCGCGTTGCGGCGGCGAAGTGCTGCTGAGCGGCGGTGCGATCAATTCACCCCAGTTGCTGATGCTGTCCGGCATCGGGCCTGCGGACCATCTGGAACAGACGGGCATCAGCGTCCGCCATGCGCTGCCGGGCGTCGGCCGCAACCTGCAGGACCATCTCGACATCTGCACCCTGCAGCACAGCACCCAGCCCGTCACCTACGACCGCACCAGCGAACTGAAGACCGCCTTCGACTACTTCCTGCGCGGCCACCGGGGTCCCGGCAGCAGCAACATCGCCGAAGCCGGCGCCTTCGTGCGTTCGTCGCTGGCGCCGGACGACCGCCCCGACATCCAGATGCACTTCGTCCCTGCAATGCTGGACGACCACGGCCGCCACCGCTTGCCCGGCGATGGCTACACACTGCATGCCTGCTTCCTGCGGCCGCGCAGCCGTGGCCGCATCGTGCTGGCCAGCGCCGATCCGCGCGCCGACGCACGCATCGAGGCCAACTATCTCAGCGACCCGGAAGGCTTCGACCTGAAGATGATGGTCGAATGCGCCACGCTGTCGCGCGACCTGTTCGCGCAGCCGGCGTTCGATGCCTACCGGGGCGCCCCGATCCATCCTTCGCGTACCGACCTCTCGGATGCGGAACTGGTCGCCTTCATCCGCGCCAAGGCGGAAACCGTCTATCACCCGGTCGGCACCTGCCGCATCGGCGACGACGAGTCCGCGGTCGTCGACCCGCAACTGCGGGTGCGTGGCGTCGACGGGCTGCGCGTGGTCGATGCCTCGGTGATGCCCTCGCTGATCGGCGGCAACACCAACGCGCCGACCATCATGATCGCCGAGCGGGCCTCGGACCTGATCAGGGGACGGATGGCCGCCCCGCACGCGTGACTTACGGCTCCGGCGCCAGCACGCCGCCGGGCGCGATGGTCCGGGACGGCACGATCAGTTCGTCCAGGTACGCAGCGTAGTCCTTCACCTTGTCGTCCTTCTGCGCCTCACGCAGCCGAGTCGCCAGCGCATCCAGCCTGCGGTCGGCCTCGGCCGCATCGCCACGCTCGCGTGCGTAGTTGGCAGTGACGAACAGGTACTTCAGCCGCAGGTCGAGCGGAAGCGCCTGGTCCTGAAGACGCGCCTCCATGAGGGTGCGGGCCTGCTCGCGCAGCGCATCGGCCCTGGCCTGCTGGCCATCGGACTGGTACTGGTAGGCGAGCGCACGCAGGATGCGCGACCGCGCATCGGGTGTGAGCGTCCTGAGCGCATAGATCGCCTCCAGACGCTCCAGCCTGGCCGCGAGCGTCGCCTGCTCCGGCAGCCGTGGCGCGTCGCGCAGGAGCGCGGCGATGGCCTGCTTCTCGCCTTCCTCGAGTTCGATGTCGCCGATGAAGGTGGCGAAGCCGGAGGCATCGCACAGCCAGATCCCCATCGGATCGGTCAGCGGCCAGAACACCTGGTCGTACTTCTCCGGCCACTGGTACACGTAGCCGCCGAAGCTCGCAGGACTGCTCACCGCGCACGGCTTGCCGGATACGGGATCCTGCACGGTATCGGTGCCCCAGGTGGTGGCCTGCACCGGCGCGACGGCCAGCATCGCCACCGTGACCAGCATCCATCGCCGCTTCATCATGACGTCGCCCTCCTCTCGCTCGTGCACGGATCGAACGCCCCACCGGCGTTTCCGGGGTTCACTTGCCTTCGAGCATCGCCGGCAACGGGCAATGCAGCGATCCGCAGATCGTGCGCAGCAGTTCGATTTCCGGCACGCGCACCTGGCCGTCGTGGCTGACGGCGGCCGTCAGGGCTTCGACGAGCAGTTCCTTGGCGAGCGGATCCAGCGCATCCAGCGGTTCCCACACGGCGTCCAGCGCCAGCACGCCTTGCGGCGGTGGCGCATACGGAAGGTGGTCGCGCGGCAGCACGCGCTGCAGTCCGGCGAGGTAGGCGTGCTGTGCCTTCATCGGCGTGTCGTGTCCCGCCTGCGCGACGACGGCCAGCAGGGTGGCAAACGGTATCCGCACATCGCCCGGCTTGCGTCGCCCGAACGGCGGGTTCCGCCCCGGCGCCAGCGCTTCGCGCACCTGCACCTGCAGCAGGCGCGCCAGGCAGTATTCGAACAGGGAGACCTGGCCATCGGCGTGCACGACGGCATCGACGGTATCGATGAAGGCGTCCAGTTCCGGCTTCGGGAAGCGGCGCAGCACCGGAAACGCCAATGCCGCCAGCGGCAGGCGATGCGCCGGATGCAGCGCGCGCAGGTGCGTGTCGCGCACCTCGATGGCCTGGGCGGCCCGCGCTTCACCCAGCCGTGCGGCGATCTCGATGCGCTGCCTCGCCATCACCGGCGCCGACTCGTCGAGCACCAGCGCCAGCAGCAGCGGCATGACCAGGTCGCGCTGGCGTACCACGTGCCGCAGCCCGTCGGGCAGCGTGCCGGCGATGACATGCGCGCGACCGTAGTCGTCCTGCATCGGCGTTGCGACCTGCGATGCCACCATCGGCGGGGTCAGTGGCACGCTGCCTGTCGCCGGCGGCAACGGGGACGGGTCACCGGGCGCGATGCGCAGGGCCAGATCTTCCAGCAGGCCATCCGGCGGCGAGCTCGCCCAGCGCCGCGTGAGGTCGTCGAGCTGCTGCTGGCCGAACAGCGGATCCAGCGTGCGGATGCGCTGCAGCAGCGGCGGATGCGTGGCGAACAGGTGCGGATACGCGCGCCCTGCGCCGAACAGCATGTGGCTGACCTCTTCCACCTTGCCCTTGTCCTCCAGCGCCGACCCGGCGTGCAGCCCCGCGATTTTCTTCAGTGCACCGGCCAGGCCCTGCGTCTGCCGCGTGAACTGCACCGCCGATGCATCCGCCAGCAGTTCCCGCTGGCGACTGACACCGGCCTTGATCATGCGGCCGAAGAACAGCCCCACGCCGCCTGCGATCATCGCCGCCAGCGCGAGCAGCAGTACCGCGGCGCCGTCCTTTCCTCGACCGGCACGCCCGTAGACCAGCACGCGCTGGCCGATGATGGCCAGCATCATGATGCCGAACAGCGCGCCCATCAGCCGGATGTTCAACCGCATGTCGCCGTTGAGGATATGGCTGAACTCGTGCGCGACGACGCCCTGCAACTCGTCGCGGTTCAGGCGATCCAGCGCGCCGCGGGTGACCGCGACCACGGCGTCGGCGGGCGAGTAGCCGGCCGCGAAGGCATTGATGCCCGCTTCATGCTCCAGCACGTAGAGCCGCGGTACCGGCACGCCGGACGCGATGGCGACTTCCTCCACCACGTTGCGCAACCGGCGCAGCGACGGATCGGTCGTGTCCTGCGGGACTTCGCTACCGCCCAGCTGCTGCGCCACGGCACCGCCCCCGTCGCGCAATGAGGCGAGCCGGTACAGCGAGCCCAATCCGATCACTGCCAGCGTGCCGAGCGTCGCCAGCACCAGCATGACCATCAACGATGCGCCACCTTCCTCGGACGCCGCACGCGCTCCGAACAGCAGGACCACCGCGAGGTCGACGACGGCGACGATGCCCGCCACCGCCAGCGCGAACAGCAGCACCATGCGGAAAGAACCGCGCCGCGCGGCAGCCTGGTGTTCGAAGAAGTTCATGGCCTGCCCCGCCGGCTCAGAACTGCACCTTCGGCGCCTCGCGCACCTGCGCCGCCTGTTCCGCCGGCAGGTCGAGCAGTGCCGCCGGCGCGAAGTTGAACGCGCCCGCCACCACGCTCGACGGGAACATCTCGCGCCTGTTGTTGTAGGCCATCACCGCGTCGTTGTAGGCCTGCCGCGCGAACGCGACCTTGTTCTCGGTCGATGTCAGCGCTTCGGTGAGCTGCATCATGTTCTGGTTGGCCTTCAGGTCGGGATAGGCCTCCGCAACGGCCAGCAGGCGCCCCAATCCCGCATTCAGCTGACCCTGCGCAGCCGCCAGCTGCGCCATCGCGCCTGGATCGCCGGGATTCGCCTTCGCCGTCGCCAGGCCGGACTGCGCGGCTGAACGCGCCGCCACGACCGCCTCCAGCGTCTCGCGTTCGTGGTTCATGTAGCCCTTCGCGGTCTCCACCAGGTTGGGGATCAGGTCGAACCGGCGCAGAAGTTGCACGTCGATCTGGGCGAAGGCATTCCTGAACGCGTTGCGTGCGGTCACCAGCCCGTTGTAGATGCCCGTGCCCCACAGAATTGCGACGACCGCCACACCTACTATCAGCAGCAGGATGAACAACATGGACATGGAACCTCTCCTTGTTTGTGCAATCGAAAAAAGCGGCGTTATGATCCCCGAAGGCATGAGCTTACGCAGGCGTCACGCACGATGAAACTCAAGACAAGCCGGCGGTCGCTGCACGTTGTCAGGATCGGCCTGGTCGGACTGCTGCTTCCCCTGACGCTCTCGTCCACCGCGCAGACGCCATTGCGCTGGACCGCCGCCAACCACGGTACCGAGGCGACCGCAGCCACCAGCAGCGCCGCCGCCAGCGTAGCGCCTTATGTGTCGCCGACGCAGCCGCTGCCTTACCGCGCCTCACTGGCCGAACAGAACATCCGCCCGCTCGCGGCCGGCTTCGACGTGCGCTCGTTCGAGACCATGGCGGAGCATCTGACCGTCGGCCAGCGCGTGCCGGGACTGGCGATGGCCATCGTCCACAACGGTCGCGTGCTCAGCGCGCGCGGCTACGGCGTCACCGACGTGGTCAATCCGCAGCAGGTCGATTCGCACACCGTGTTCCGGTTGGCGTCGCTGTCGAAGGCCTTCGCCAGCACGCTGACCGGACTGATGGTGCAGGACGGCTCGCTGCGCTGGGACAGCAAGGTCAACCAGTTCGTGCCCGGATTCCAGCTGAGCGATGCCAACGCGACCTCGCATGTCACCGTCGCGGACGTACTGAGCCACAGCGTCGGCCTGCAGGCGCACAACGCCTTCGATCGCGACATCGAAGCCAACGCCGAGTATTACGACGTGGCCCGCAAGCTGGCCTACGCGCCACTGAAGTGCGCCCCCGGCGAATGCTACGCCTACCAGAATGTCGCCTACAGCCTGATCGGCGACGTGGTGTTCGCCGCGTCCGGCACCTTCTACGATCAGGCGGTGGATCGCCGCATCTTCAAACCGCTGGGCATGAACGATGCGAGCATGGGCCTGGCCGGCATCGAGGGCAGCACGCGCTGGGCGCGCCCGCACGTCCGCAGCCGCAACGGCTGGGTGTCGCTCACGCCGAAGCCGACCTACTACCGCCTGCCACCGGCGGCCGGCGTCAACGCCAGCGTCAGCGATCTGGCGCAATGGCTGATCGCCCAGACCGGCCATCGCCCCGATGTGCTCCCTGCGCCGCTGCTGGCGACGCTGCACGCGCCGGTGGTGAACACGCCCGGCGAAATGCGCGGCGGCTGGCGTCGTGAGCGCATCCACTCCGCCAGCTATGCGCTGGGTTGGCGCGTATTCGATTACGCGGGGCAGCAGGTGGTCTTCCATGCCGGCGCGGTGCAGGGCTACCGTGGCCTGGTCGCGCTCGTTCCGGGCCAGGACTTCGGCGTGGCGCTGGTGTGGAACAGCGACAGCTCGTTGCCGTCGGGCCTGCTGCCCACCATTCTCGATCGTGCGATGGGACTGCCGGGCCAACCGTGGGTCGAGACGCCAGCCGACGCCGATCTGCTGCTGGCCGAGTCGCCTGACGGAACACCTGTCGACGGCCGGAAGGACAGCGGTACGTCCTCCCATCGCGGCACCGCTTCGCCTCGCTGAGCGGTTACCTGTCGGCACGTCGGTGCGGTCATCGCGCCACCGCGTGCGCCGCAGTCAGCGCGGTGTGTCGTGTTCGAGCATGGCCTTGAGCCTGGCCAGCCCTTTCTCGTAGTCCGCACCGATCATCCGGTCGAATACCAGGCCCAGCCAGCGCTTGAACGGGTTCATTCCGTGGGCGCTGTCGAACGCCCACGTCACACGCGTTCCTTGGCCTTCCGGTACCAGCAGGTAGCTCGCCTGCGCCTGGTTGCCGTCGAAGTCCAATGCCACGTCGATCCGACGGTGCGGTTCACTCGCGGTGATTTCCTGGCTGCCACGGCCCACCGCCTGGTTGCCTACCCAGCGCATGCGCGCGCCCACGCCGCTGGCCGGCCCCTCGAAGGTGTACGTCGCCTGGGGGTCGTACTCGGCCCAGGGCGACCACGCGTTGAAGCGTTCGAACGAATCGAGTGCGGCGAACACCTGCGCCGGATCGCGTTCAACGACGATGCTGCGCTCGACGTGGGTCGTCGACGGCAGCAACAACCCGCCCAGCACGAACCCCAGTCCCAGCACGGCGATGGCCGCCAACACCCACCTGATGAACTTCATGCATCGCCTCCACGGCACTCGATATCCGGCAGCCTAGCCGGTCGCCCATAAAAAAACTCTCCCCCCGCTGGGCACAGGGAGAGAGTCCATGGTGTTACGGATAACCGGGGTGGGCTTAGATCAGCGGAGCCGGGGTGGCCGGCAGCGTGACGGGGGCCGCTTTCTTCTTGGACTTCTTGGCAGGCTTCTTGGCGGCCTTCTTCGCGGCCTTCTTGGCCGGCTTCTTGGCTACTTTCTTGGCAGCCTTCTTCGCGGTCTTCTTGGCAGCCTTCTTAGCCGGCTTCTTGGCGACCTTCTTGGCAGCCTTCTTCACGGACTTCTTGGCGACCTTCTTGGTGGTCTTCTTCGCGGACTTCTTGGCAGCCTTCTTCGCCGGCTTCTTGGCTACTTTCTTGGCGGCCTTCTTGGCGACCTTCTTCACTGCCTTCTTGGCCTTGGCGACCTTCTTGGCGACCTTCTTGGCAGCCTTCTTCACTGCCTTCTTCACGGTCTTCTTGGCCGCAGACTTCTTGGTGGCCTTCTTGGCAGCCTTCTTGGCGGCCGGTTTCTTCTTCGCAGCTTTCTTCATTGCCATGTGATGGCTCCTCGTCAATAGAACTATGGATGGTTACGTCTGGTTACAGCACATCTGCCCGGAGGCAGGCCCAGCTGCAAGAAACGCCGCGGGAGTCGGACCCGTCGGCAGCCGTCGTCGCGACACGCGCGGCGATGCGGATTCCCCAGGGTGCCAGGTGTGCGAAACCAGGCTCCCTACAAATACGAAAACACCCGTGTCGCCAGGCGACACGGGTGCGTTGAAGAAGGGGCGTTGCGTTTTTCCGGGGGAAGCGAGGCCTGCGTCCACCGTGATCCCGGTGCGGACGATGGGCTGTGTTGTCTTTCGCGCTGTCGTGTTGATTCGACTCACTCGCTTCCGCAGCAAGCGCTGCTTGGGGCGAAACCTAATCACGGTTTTTCAAGGTGTCAACACCTTCGTGCAACTTTTTTTTCTCGGGCATCGCACCGGGGTGGCGATGGAAAGTGTCTGTGGCGCCGGCATCGCTCCGTCGCCGGAAGTGCGGACCGGTGCCGACGGACATCGGCCTGAAAAAAAACATCGGTAAAACGCGCTTTTTTTTCGTCGCGACATTGCACGCGTGCGACGAAGGCGACGACGAGGCAGGTGCGTCAGGACCGCCGACGCGTGCTCGAACGGCTTGAACGCAGGCTAAAAAAAACTTTCCGGAGCGGCTTCCGATTTCGCGTCGCACAAGCCCGTTTGCGCCGAACTGCGCAAAGATTTTTCCTTCCAGCGACGACGGCATCGGCGTGTTCGCCTCCCGCGGCATCGGCAAGGAACGCATCCGCGCGGCGCCGGCGATGCCTGTCGGATCATCTTTGCGACGGTGGAATCCACCGCGCTTGTACTCGCCGTTCGTCGGTCGGCATGCGGTCGTACGCCGCCGGGCGCAGCGCACCATGTCGCCGGTCGCGATGTCGGCTGTCTCCGGAAAAAAAACGGGGAACCGGCGCCGGCGAAACGTCCGCCGTTGCCGATTCCCCGCGAGGGGACTGCCCGGGGGCAGTCCTCAGTGGTCGTCGTCTTCGATCAGCTCGGCGTAGTCGTCGGGCGACAGCAGTTCGTTGAGCTGGTCCGGCTCTTCGACTTCGATCACGAAGATCCAGCCGTCGCCGTAGGCGTCTTCGTTGATGGTCTCGGGCTTGTCGGCCAGCGCGGCGTTGACCTCCAGCACCTTGCCGGTCACCGGGCTGTACACGTCCGACGCCGCCTTGACGGATTCGACCACGGCGCTGGCGTTGCCGGCCTCGATGCGATCGCCCACGTTGGGAAGCTCGACGTACACCAGGTCGCCCAGCAGGCCCTGCGCGTGGTCGGAGATGCCGACGGTGACGCGACCGTCGCTCTCCACGCGGGCCCATTCGTGGGACTTAAGGAATTTCAGGTCGCCGGGAATCTCACTCATGGGCTACTCCGGATCGGTGCGATAGGTCGGGAAGGAGGCGATAGTCTAGCGGAGGATCGAGCGGGTGGCAGGACACCCGCGGCGGTTTCATTCCAGAACGCCTGGTTGGGCCTGGCCTTCGCGCACGAAGGGAAACTTCACCACGCGCACGGGCACTTCCTTGCCCCGGATGTCCACGCGCACGCCGCCGGCCGTTCCAAGGGGCACGTCGCCGGCGGGCACGCGCGCGAACGCGATCGCCTTGCCGAGCGTCGGTGAAAAGGTGCCGGACAGGATCTCGCCATCACCATGCGCGGTGAGCACCTTCTGACCGTGACGCAGCACGCCCTTCTCGTCCATCACCAGGCCGATCATCTGACGCGGCGCGCCGGCGGCCTTCTGCGCTTCCAGCGTGGCGCGGCCGGTGAACGCGCGGCCTTCGTCCAGCGCCACCGTCCAGGCGAGCGCCGCTTCGTACGGCGACACCGACTCGTCCATGTCCTGCCCGTAGAGGTTCATGCCCGCCTCCAGGCGCAAGGTGTCGCGCGCACCCAGCCCGGCCGGCTTGACGCCCGCATCGAGCAGCGCGTTCCAGAACGCCACGGCCTGCGCCTGCGGCAACACGATCTCGTAACCATCCTCGCCGGTGTAGCCGGTACGCGCCACGAACAGCGGCACGCCGCCGGCACTGGTGGCGTCGACGGCGGCGAAGCGGGCCAGCTTGCCGGCCTTCGCGCGATCCTCCTCGCGCAGCAGGCCGTGCACGCGCTCGCGCGCGGTCGGCCCCTGCACGGCGATCATGGCGAAGTCGGGACGCTCGGTGACCTGCACGTCGAAGGCGGCGGCCTGGGCGGTGATCCACGCCAGGTCCTTCTCGCGGGTCGCTGCGTTGACGACCAGACGGAAGAACGACTCGCCGAGGAAATAGATGATCAGGTCGTCGATCACGCCGCCGCACTCGTTGAGCATGGCCGTGTACAGCGCCTTGCCCGGCTTCTGCAGCTTGTCCACCGAGTTGGCGACCAGCTGGCGGAGGAATTCACGCACGCGCTCGCCGTGCAGGTCGACCACGGTCATGTGGCTGACGTCGAACATGCCGGCGTCGCGGCGCACCTGGTGGTGTTCCTCGATCTGCGAACCGTAGTGGATCGGCATGTCCCAGCCGCCGAAGTCGACCATCTTGGCGCCAAGCGCGCGATGGGTGTCGTTGAGGATGGTCTTCTGGGTCATGACGGCTTCCGGGACGGACAAAGAAGCGCATTATCCCAGAACGCACCGGCGCGGTGCGGTACCGCTACAACCCGTAGTAGGCCTCGTTGATGCAGTCCACGGTGCGCACGTCCAGCATGTCGAACCGGGCATCCGGCAACCGCAGGCGGCCCGCCCAAGCGACATCCTTCAACCACTCGGTCACGGTGTCGTGCTGGCGCACGAGCGCGGCGACGTGCGCGTCGTCCCGGCCATTCACGCGGCAGGTGCCGAACTGGAGGTAGTAGTCGGACCGTCCGGCCGGGTACGGCTGCGCGTCGGTGATGCGCCATTGCGCGCGGGCGCCGTCGCGCCCCGCCAGTTGCCCGGCCACCACGAAGCGCGGGACCGGCTCGCCGGCCTGGTCGACGGCGGGCGTCGCGAGTACGCCCACCGAGTAGTCGCACACGTGCGCGGCGCCGGCGGAAGCGGAAACGCAGCTGCCGCCCAGTTCATCCAGCCCGGCGGGATATGGCGGCATCACGCGGCCGATCAGGTCCGTGGTGGCACCGACAACGGTGCCAGCAGGGCCATCGACCATGTGCGCATCGCACTTCCCACTAAGCCTCCTGCACCTTCAACGTCATGCCGTTCACCGCGACGACCCGCACGCGGGTACCCACCGGCAGGTCGGGACCTTCCACCACCCAGAACGCGTCGTCGATCTTGACCCGGCCGCGGCCGCCGGCGATCGCCTGGTCGAGCACGGCCGCGATGCCGACCAGTTGTTCGGCGCGGCGGTTCAACAGCGGCCTGTCGCTATGCCGGGCCTTGCCGCGGAACCACGTGCGGTAGATCTGGATGGAAACGAAACTGAGCACCACGAAGGCGGCGACCTGGGCCAGCAGCGGAATGCCCGGTACCGCCAGCACGCCGACGAACACCACCGCCGCGGCGAATCCCATCCACAGCATGAAGGCGCCCGGCGCCATCGTTTCTGCGGCGAACAGCAGCAACGCCACCGCCGCCCAACCCGCGACGTCCCAGCGCATGGCTCAGCCTCCCATCCGCGGCGGCGGCACGCGCGGCGGCGCGGCCTGCTGCTTGCCCAGCGCTTCCTTGGCCAGTTCGGCGATGCCGGCGATGGAGCCGATGATGCCGCTGCTCTCCATCGGCATCAGCACGAACTTCTGGTTCGGCGCGGTGGCCAGTTCCTTGAACGCTTCCACGTACTTCTGCGCGATGAAGTAATTGATCGCCTGCACGTCGCCCTGCGCGATGGCGTTGCTGACCATCTCGGTCGCCTTGGCTTCCGCCTCGGCCAGGCGCTCGCGTGCTTCGGCGTCGCGGAACGCGGCCTCCTTGCGGCCTTCGGCCTCCAGCACCGCCGCCTGCTTCTCGCCCTCGGCGCGCAGGATCTCGGACTGGCGCGAACCCTCGGCTTCCAGGATCTGCGCGCGCTTCTCGCGCTCGGCCTTCATCTGCCGCGCCATCGAATCGATGAGGTCGCGCGGCGGCTGGATGTCGCGGATCTCGATGCGGTTGACCTTGATGCCCCACGGGTTGGTGGCCTGGTCGACCACGCTGAGCAGTTGCGCGTTGATGGTTTCGCGCTGGCTCAGCGATTCGTCCAGGTCCATCGAGCCGATCACGGTACGGATGTTGGTCTGCACCAGCGCGATGGTCGCCTGCTCCAGGTTGGATACCTCGTACGCCGCCTTGGCCGCGTCCAGCACCTGGAAGAACACCACGCCGTCGACCTTCACCACGGCGTTGTCCTTGGTGATCACGTCCTGGCTGGGCACGTCGAGCACCTGCTCCATGACGTTCACCTTGCGGCCCACGCCATAGATGATCGGCACCAGGAAATGCAGCCCCGGGTCCAGCGTGTGCGTGTACCTGCCGAAGCGCTCCACCGTCCATTCATACCCCTGCGGCACCATCCGCACGGTCTTGAACAGGATGATGACGCCGGCCACCAACAGGATGATGGCGACGAAACTGGTCTCGAACATCGATATTCCCCTCTCTGGTTCCCGATGCGAGCCAGTATAGACCGCGATGGACGGCGGGCCGGCGATGAACTTCCGGCGCCGTGCGACGGTATTGCCCTCTGCTGCATCCCTACCTTGGACCGTCCGAAGAATCCTTGCGCGTGAGCCGATCGCAGTTAGCCATCGACATTCCAGACAGCCTGGTCGCCCGTGCGCGCACCGGGTGCCGGGATGCGTTCGAGCAGATCTACCGGCGCTTCGAGCGACCGGTGTTCACGCTGGCGCTGCGCATCTGCGGTGATCGCGAGGACGCCGGCGACGTGCTGCAGGAGACCATGCTGAAGCTGTTCCACCATCTGCCGGACTACCGTGCCGACTGTCCGTTCTGGGGTTGGCTGCGGCAGATCGCGGTCAACGAGGCGCTGTTGCGTCTGCGCCGGCAGAAGCGCCTGGTCGCCGAGATCGCGGTGGACGAAGACGACCTGCCGGAAGACCGTGGCCTGCCCCCCGCTGCCGCGGCAGATGCCGCCCTGCTGCAGCGCGCACTGGAGGCGATGCCCGCCGCCACCCGCAGCGTGCTGTGGCTGTACCACGCCGAGGGCTACACCCATGACGAAATCGCCGCACTGATGCAGCGCACGCCCAGCTTCTCCAAGTCGCAACTTTCGCGCGGTACCCGCCGGCTGCGGGCGCTGCTGCAGATCGAGGAAACCGTCCATGCCTGATTCCCGTACCCGCGAGCCGATGCCACGCGACTGGCGCGACGCGTTCGGCGCCGTTCCGCTGGAAGCGCCCCCCGAGCACGGCTGGCAGCGCGTCGCCGCCGCGCTGCCGCCCATGCGGGCACCCGTCCGCACCGTGCGCTGGCATCGTCCGGCGCTGGCGCTGGTGGCGACGGCGTTCTTCGCGGCCGTGATCCCGCTGATGCACTGGCGCGCCGTGGAAACCACGCCACCGCTGCAGCGTTCGCCCAACGTGGTCGCCACGACCGGCGCTTCCACGACCCCGCCAGCGACCGCCATCGAGACCGCCACCCCGGCTTCTGCTCCACCCATCGCGCCGGAAACATCGGCGCCCGGCAGGGTGGCCGCGACGCCGCGGGTCCGCCGCGCCGCGGAGCGCGCCGCGCCAACCCGGCTGGATGCGCTCTATACCGAATCCGCGCGGCTCGAAGCCGTGCTCGCGCAACTGCCCGACAGCAGCGCCGGCAACGTCGCTGCGCTCGCGGTCAGTGCCGAACTGGAGGACCAGGTGACCCACATCGACCTGGCGCTCTCGCAACCGGCACTGCCGGACGTCACCCGTACCGCGCTGTGGGAACAACGCGTCGACACCCTGCGCCAACTCACCGGCGTGGAAGCCACCCAACGCTGGCAGGTCGCGCTGAACGACGACGGCGCCTACAGCGCCATCTACTGATCCGGAACCACCACGAGGAGATCCCCGATGTTCAAACCCCTTTCACGCTCGCTGCTGGTCCTCGCGCTGGTCGCGTCCCTGCCGGCGCTCGCGCAGCAGGCCGATGCCGGCAAGCAGAAGGAACTCGACGACGCCCGCGCGGACCTGCAGCGCGCGGCGAAGCGCGTGGCCGAACTCTCGCGCGACGCCGGCCACCTGCGCACGCCGATCAATATCGACCAGATCATCGTCAGCCGGCCACGCCTGGGCGTCCTGCTGTCCGGCGACGACGCGACGGGCGTGCGCATCACCGGCGTGACACCGGAAAGCGGTGCGGCCAAGGCGGGGCTCAAGGCGGGCGACCGCCTGCTGCGCGTGGCCGGCACACCCGTCGACGGCGACACCGCCGAAGTGCGCGTCGCGCATGCCCGCGACCTTCTGTCCGATCTCAAGACCGACGCCACCGTGCGGGTTACCTACCAGCGCGATGGCAAGGCGCACGAGGCGGATGTCGTCGCCACGCGGGTATCGCCGCGCGTCGCATTGGCCGGCCAGGCGCCTGGAAGCTTCTTCTTCCAGACGGGCGAAGGCGGCATGCCGCAGATCGACGGCGTTCCCGTGCCGCTCGGCCAGATCACCAACGTCATCTCACCCGACGTGCAGCGCGAACTCCGCCAGCTCGGCAGGCTTGGCGATTGCAAGGGCGAGGATTGCCGCCTGCCTGCACTGGCCGAGGCATTCCGCTGGAGCAACCTCAACCTGGCGACGGTCGATGCTTCGCTGGGACGTTACTTCGGCACCGACACAGGCGTCCTGGTCCTGTCCGTCGGCGACGAACTGGCGGGCCTGCAGGCAGGCGACGTGATCCGCAAGGTGGATGGCACGCCCGTGGCGACGCCCCGCGACGTCACGCAGCTGCTGCGCGACAAACCGGAAGACGCGAAGGTCGCCGTGGAGTACCTGCGCGACCGGCAGACGCGGACCAGTACGGTATCGGTACCCAAAGCGGCGGCATTCCGCTTTCCCGCAACCTCGCGGGTCACCGTCAAGCCGCGTGTCGCCGTCGGCGCGGGCCAGGCACCCACCATCGTCGAGAAGCGCCGCGTGATGATCATCGACCAGGACGGGAAGGTGCAGACCTTCGAGGACGGCGTCGGCGACGCCCCGCAGCCTCCAGCACCTCCCGCACCCCCTGCGCCGGCCGCAGGCAAGGGTGGCGCCCTGCTCTGACACGCATTATTAGAAGAGAGACCGCATGAATCCCCTACCCCCGCCTGCGCGGGGGTCTTTTTTTTGTAAGAAGGCACATCCGTGTGCCGGAGAGAGCGATCAGCGGGAGGTGCCTGCGGGGGGCTTCGCTTCCGTCGGCGCCGGTTCCACCCAGTCCGCGAACACCTTGGCGATCGCGGCATCCGCGACCGGCTTGCCGTCCTGCACATCGCCGGCCTGGGTGAACAGCGGAACGATCATCGCCATGCCGTCGACCTTGGTCTTCAGATGCACGCCCGGCGGCTTCGACAGGAAGCCGTTCCAGTGCGCGCGCACCTTGGCCCAATAGCCGGCCGTGGCCTGCCAGTAGTCGCGCGCGGGCGTGAAGTCGACGCCGGTGGTCTTGAGGTAATCGTTGAAACCGAACTCGCGCGCCAGTTCCACCTGCGTGCCATCGGGCTTGCGCAGCACCTTGGTGTTGAACTGCTCGTGGGTCCAGCCGTTCGGCGTGAGCGTGTGGCGGTTGACCACCGACAGCGCGTTGTAGTCGCTGCGCCTGGTGTACTCGCGGCGCGGCAGCGGCCGCCAGCTCAGGTCGCTGGTCCATGTGGCCACGCCGTTGCTGTAGTCCCAGCGGCCGGTGCCGCAGTAGCGCGGCGCATCGCTGACTTCATAGACGCACTGCGTCCAGGCGCCACGCGTTGCATCGGCGGGAATCGTGCGCACGTGCCAGGTCTGGTCGGCGGTGAACTCGAAGCGCGTGGGCGCCTCGTAGAACCAGTCCTGGCGCCAGTGCTTGGTCACGTGGCCGCTCTTCGCGTCCACCAGGATGTGCTGCAGCACGATGCGCGCCGGCGTGTCCTCGACGACGATCACCGTCTCGTCGCCACCGCTGCGCATCGCCGGCTGGCGTTCATAGCCGGGCTGCAGCAGCACGGTTTCGTCGAACGCGAAATCGACGGCGTAGTCGCCCTGCATCGCCAGGATGGACTGGCGGTCGCGGACGGGATCCGCAGCAGCCATGGCGGACGTGGAACAGGCAAGGATGAGGATGGACAGCGGGATGGCGACCGGCGCTTTCATGGAGGCTCTCTCTTTACTGAAGTCTGATCAGCGGCACGACCTGGTCGCCCGCTTCGTGGTTCTGTTCCAGGTGTGCGGCGGCGAAACGGGACGACTGCTCGCAGCAGCAATCGTGCAGCCCGCTCTCCAGCTCGGCGCCTTCGGCCTGGGCGATGCGTCGCGACGTGGCGACGCCGAGCGGCGACATCAGCGACAGGCTGGCCGCGAGCACCGGCAACGATGCGGGCCGTGGCACCGCGTGCAGTTGCAGGGCGCAGGCGCGCCACTGCCCGCCGAGCAGACGCCCGGCGAGCCGTTGCCACAGACGATCGGCTAGCCCACCGGCTTCGCCGTCGACGCCTGCCGGCAATGACGCCACCAGACGGTCCCAGGCGACGAAGTCGCTGTCCGGCAACAGGCACAGGCGCCAGCAGCAGCGTCCCTGCGCGTCGAAGAACAGCAGGCGCTCGTCCAATCCATCGCTGTCGACGCCGGCGTGGGCTTCCACCCGCACCGCCTGCTGCCACCCGGCGAGTTCGCTTCCCTGCTGCGTGCGGTACAGGCACAGCACCGGCCCCAATGCCGCCAATTGCGTAGCGGCGGGAAACGCGTCCTGAGATGCGCCGGTGATCGTGCCCGGGAGTGCGCGCAGCGTCGCCATGGCGCTACCAGCTCACCGACAGGCTGGCCGACAGCGTGCGGCCGGGCGAGGTGTAGCGGTCCAGCGTCGTGCTGGCGGCGGACACCAGGGCGATGTCGCCGGCGTCGATGTACGTCCTGTCGGCCAGGTTCAGCACGCCGATGTTCACCTTGGCGCCCGGCGCGAAGTTCCAGTGCGCGTACAGGTCCAGCACGCCATAGCCCGGCTGCCGGTAGTACGCCTCGGCGGACACGCGGTCCTTGCGGCCAACGAACCGGCCCGCCAGTTCCGCGCCCCACGCCTTGGCGTCGTAGGCGACGCCCAGCGTGGCCGTGAGCGGATCGACGCTGTCCAGCGGCACATCCTCGGTGCGGTTCTTGCCGCGCGACCACGCCGCCGCGCCGCGCAGCGACCAGCCTTCGAGTGCCCGGGACCAGGCGCCGAGGTCGGCACCGGCCTTCAGCTCGACGCCGTGGATCTGCGCTTCCGCCACGTTCTGCGACTGGTACACCATCAGGCCGTCATCGTTGAAACCGATGAAACGCATCGACTCTATGAAGTCGTCGTAACGGTTGTAGTACCCGGACAGGCTGGCGTAGACCGCCTCGCCCGCGTACCGCGCACCGAATTCCAGACCGTCGCTGGTCTCCGGCTTCAGATCCGGATTCGCGATGGCGGTATAGCCGAACTGCACGTTGGTGAAGCCGATGTTGACGTCGTTGTACGGCGGCGAGCGGAAGCCGCGCGCGTAGCCGCCGAACAGCGACCAGTCCGGGGCGAACTTCCACACCATGCCCAGCTTCGGCGAGACACTGGTCTCGCGGATGTTGGCCAGCACGACACCCGGGTTGTCGCCGCCGAAGATCGCATCCTGTTCGGGATCGAGACGGTAGTGGTCCACGCGCAGGCCCGGCACCAGGCGGAACGTGCCGTCGGCGAAGCTGATCTCGTCCTGCACATACAGCGCGGCCGTGGTGGTTTCGCTGATCGGGAAGTCGCGCACCGGGAAGACATCCGGCAGCATCACCGGCGTGTTGGCGCCGGTCAGCGGAAACGTGCGCAGGCCGTCCCGCTTCTGGCGCGTCTCGGCACGCGAAAGATCGATGCCGTACGCTAGTTCGTGGCGCACGCCGTCGCCGAAGGCCTTGCGGACGTTGGCCTGCAGGCCGTACGTCCGCTGGTCGAAATTGAACTCACGCTCGCGGATGTCGCGCAGCGTCGGCGCCGGCAGGGTGCGTTCCTCGCGGGTGTACTGGGTGGTCTCGCTGTCCTGCCGGTACACCTGCCAGTCCAGGCTGTCGGCGAATGCGGATTCCAGCCCGTTCCACGCGTGCGAGAACGCCAGCCGGGCGCGCGTCTGGTGATCGCGCGCGGTGACCGACGTATTGGTGGCCCGTGTCAGCGGCTGCAGGCCGCGCTGGTTCAGCAGGTCGGTATCGGTGGTGTCTTCGTTGCCCTCGACCGTCAGGGTGAACTGCTGGTTCTGGTCGGGCGCGAACACCAGCTTGCCCAGCAGGCTGCGGCCATCGCGCGCCTGCGGATTGGGCCGCGTACGCGCGCTCCCGGTGCCACCGACGCTGCCCTGGTTCTCGGTTTCCTTGCCCTGGCGGTGGCTGACGTTGACCAGTCCGCTCCAGCGCGCGCCACCGAAGGCGGCCGTCGCGCCGCCCAGCAGGCCGCTCCAACTGCTGTCGTACCCCAGGCGGAAGCCGAAGTAGGCGTCCTTGCCCTCCTCCAGATAATCGGAAGGGTCCTTGGTGATGAACGACACCACCCCACCCAGCGCATCCGAGCCGTACAGCGCGCTGGACGGGCCGCGGACGATCTCGACACGCTTGAGCGTGTCCAGGTCGATGAAGTTGCGGTTCGCATTGGAGAAACTGCCGATCGAGAATGCATCCGACACGGCGATGCCGTCGGTCTGGATGCGCACGCGGTTGGCTTCCAGCCCACGGACGCGGAAGCCGCCGAGGCCGAAACGGCCGAAGCTCGACGTCACCGTGACGCCTGGTTCGTAACGCACCAGATCCTTGATATCGCGGATCAGCTGATCGTCCAGTTGTTCGCGGTCGATGACGCTGACGGTGTTGGGAACATCCACCACGGCACGCTCGGTGCGGGTGGCGGTGACCTGGACGCGGTCGAATTCCCTGGCGGAAGCGGCGTCGGCGGGAGTTTCGGCATGGGCATGGCCGGCAAGGGCCAGCCACACGGCCGCGGTGAGCAGCGTGGGGCGGATCATGACTGCAGCAGTCCTGTGGTTTGAGTGAACCCGGAAAGCTGGCGGCCGGTGGATCCTTGGCTGGCGCCCGGTGGAGTGTGTGTTGCCGCCGCGACGAGCGGCGGCGGCTGCTCCGCCACAACTGGCGAGGCGACGTATTACTTGGTGAGGATCAGCTTGTCGTTGCTGGTGTGGCGCAGGCGGTAGACCCGGTCACCATGGCGGATCAGCACTTCGCGCTGTCCCTTGAGCAGCGTGCCGCTGTCGAGGACATCCTCGTCGCGGACGGCGATGGGCGGCAGTGAGAGGCGCTCGCGCAGCGTCGGCGTGTCGGCCAGGGGCAATGCAGTGACGTTCGAAATCATCGGAGGGCTCCAGGGAGGAACGCCATTGATGATAATGATTCTTATTTGCGAGTCAACACCTGCGCGATCTTCGCCCGGGCAAATGAGAATGACTCCGCCATTCCCTTCATCACCTCCGTAAAATGCGCGCACTTTCCTCCTCCGGGGAGTAGCCCACCCGTCCTGACGGGGTCCGCGCGTCAACACACTTGGTCAGCCGACCATGGTGCGCGGGACGAAGCGATCCGCTTCGCCGGGCAAGACCGAAGGCAGGCGTCGCGCTTACCCGGGCCGGGCAGTGCGTCGTTTGCCTTCGCGCACAACGCGAATGCCTGGCCCCGGAGTTGTTGATGCAATCCCTGCACGCCCTGCTGGTGTCCACCGGCACCGTCACCCTGGCCGAGATCGGCGACAAGACCCAGTTGCTCGCGTTGCTGCTGGCGGCTCGCTACCGCAAGCCCTGGCCGATCGCCTGGGGCATCCTGGCCGCCACCGTGGTCAACCACGCCATTTCCGCCTGGCTGGGCGCGGAGCTGACCGAGTGGCTGTCTCCCGAAGTGCTGCGCTGGCTGGTGGCGGGCAGTTTCCTGGCCGTGGCGCTGTGGACGCTGAAGCCGGACACGCTGGACGAGAACGAAAAGCTCCCGGCCCATGGCGCCTTCATCGCCACCACCATCGCGTTCTTCCTGGCCGAGATCGGCGACAAGACCCAGGTCGCGACCGTCCTGCTGGCCACCAAGTATTCCCCGCTGTGGCAGGTGGTCGTCGGCACCACCATCGGCATGCTGCTGGCCAACCTGCCGGTGGTGTGGCTGGGCCACCGGTTCGCCGACAAGTTGCCGCTGAAGCTCGCACGGACGCTGGCGGCCGTGGTGTTCTTCGCCCTGGCGATCTGGGTGGGCTGGCGCGGGGTTGGCTGAACGGCCGGGACCGGGCCGTGCGCTGCTAGACTGCCCGGTCAGAACAACAGGCAAGGTCTGGGGGAATACATGCTGGAAGTCTTGGGGCGGATCGGCTTCGGCCTGTTCGGTCTTGCGGTGCTGGTGAGCATCGTCTGGCTGTTTTCCAACAACCGGCGGGCGATCGACTGGAAGCTGGTCGCCACCGGCATCACCCTGCAGATCGGTTTCGCCGCGCTGGTGTTGCTGGTGCCGGGCGGGCGCGAGGTGTTCGACTGGCTCGGCCATGGGTTCGTCAAGATCCTGAGCTTCGTCAACGCCGGCTCCAGCTTCATCTTCGGCAGCCTGATGAATACCGAGACCTACGGATTCATCTTCGCGTTCCAGGTGCTGCCGACCATCATCTTCTTCGCCGCGCTGATGGGCGTGCTGTATCACCTGGGGGTGATGCAGTTCGTCGTGCGGATCATGGCGCTGGCGATCACCAAGGTGATGAAGGTGTCCGGCGCGGAAACGACCAGCGTCTGCGCCAGCGTGTTCATCGGCCAGACCGAGGCACCGCTGACGGTGCGCCCGTACATCCCGAAGATGACCGAGTCCGAGCTGATCACCATGATGATCGGCGGCATGGCGCACATCGCCGGCGGCGTGCTGGCGGCCTATGTCGGCATGCTGGGCGGCGGCGATCCGGAGCAGCAGGCCTTCTACGCCAAGCACCTGCTGGCCGCATCGATCATGGCCGCGCCGGCCACGCTGGTCGTGGCCAAGCTGCTGATCCCCGAAACCGGCACGCCGCTGACCCGTGGCACGGTGAAGATGGAAGTCGAGAAGACGTCCAGCAACATCATCGACGCCGCGGCCGCGGGCGCAGGCGACGGCCTGCGGCTGGCGCTGAACATCGGCGCGATGCTGCTGGCCTTCATCGCCCTGATCGCGCTGCTCAACTGGCCGCTGACGTGGCTGGGTGAAGTGACCGGCCTGGCTGCCGCCATCGGCAAGCCCACCGACCTGGCCGCCATCTTCGGCTACCTGCTGGCGCCCATCGCGTGGGTGATCGGCGTGCCGTGGCAGGATGCGACGACCGTCGGTTCGCTGATCGGCCAGAAGGTCGTCATCAACGAGTTCGTCGCCTACCTGCAACTGGCCGGCATCGTGAACGGCCAGACGCCCGGCGTCACACTGACCGACGAAGGCCGTCTCATCGCCACGTATGCGCTGTGCGGCTTCGCGAATTTCAGCTCCATCGCGATCCAGATCGGCGGCATCGGCGGCCTGGCACCGGAGCGGCGTTCGGACCTGGCGCGGTTCGGCCTGCGCGCCGTGCTGGGCGGCACCATCGCCACGCTGATGACGGCCACCATCGCCGGCGTGCTGTCGCACTTCGGCTGACCCGGACACGGCGGCCGACGGCCGCCCAGGTCCCCCTGTCTCCGTTTCCTTCCCGTGACCGCAGCGCTGCTGCGGTCCGGACCTCAGGTACCACCGCATGAACACGCCTCCTGCCACCCTGCCCCGCGTTGTCGTCGTGGGTTCCTTCAACGTCGACCACGTCTGGCGCTGCGATGCCCTGCCCGCCGCCGGCGCGACCATCGCCGGTCGCTATGCGAGCGGCCCGGGCGGCAAGGGCTTCAACCAGGCGATCGCCTCGGTGCGTGCAGGCGTGGCGACGACGTTCGTCTGCGCGCTGGGCGATGATGCCGGTGGCAGGCTCGCGCGCGAGCTGGCGAAGGCCGACGGGCTGGACCTGCGCGCACAGGACAGCGACGAACCCACCGGTACCGCCGGCATCTACGTGGATGCGCACGGGCGCAACACCATCGTGATCGGCGCCGGCGCCAATGCCGCCCTGTCGACGGAGCATGCCGGTTCCCACGCCGAGGCCTTCGCGGCGGCCGGCGTCGTGCTTGCGCAGCTGGAATCCCCGGCGGAGACCGTACTGGCGGTGCTGCAGGCCGCACGCCAGCATGGCGCGACGACGGTGCTCAACCCTGCGCCCGCCAACGCCGCCACGACCACCGAGTTGCTCGCGCACGCCGACGTCGTCACGCCCAACGAAACCGAATTCGCCGCCCTGCTCGCGCGTCATCTCGGCGAGCGCATCAGCGCCGACGACGTGGCCACGCTCGACGGCGTCACCCTGCACCAGCATTGCCGCCAACTGTTCCCGCACGGCACGGTGGTGGTGACATTGGGCGCGACCGGCGTGTATGTGTCGCACCCTGAAGAAACGCTGCGCGGCGACGCGCGCCCGCACTACCGCGTCGCGGCAGAGTCGGCGACGGTCGTCGATACGACGGGCGCGGGCGACGCATTCAACGGCGCGCTGGCGGCCTCGCTGGCGGAAGCCGCATTGCCGGCTTTCGCGGACCACGTGCGCTTCGCCAACCGCTACGCGGCACTGTCGACCGAACGGGCGGGTGCCGCACTGGCGATGCCGACGCGCGCCGACCTGATCGCCCGCCACGGCGAGTAGCCGCGGACGGTTTCCCCGCCCGAGCGGGCGGCGGATAATGCCGCCATGCAGATCGGCCCCTACCGCATCGACCCACCGGTGATGCTGGCCCCCATGGCCGGCGTCACCGACAAGCCGTTCCGCCTGCTGTGCAAGCGGCTGGGCGCGGGCCTGGCGGTGTCGGAAATGACCATCAGCGATCCGCGCTTCTGGAATACCGCCAAGTCCCTGCACCGCATGGACCACGAGGGTGAACCCAGCCCCGTCAGCGTGCAGATCGCCGGCACCGAGCCGGAGCAGTTGGCTAACGCGGCGCGCTACAACGCCGACCATGGCGCGCAGATCATCGACATCAACATGGGCTGCCCGGCGAAGAAGGTCTGCAACGCCTGGGCCGGCTCGGCGCTGATGCGCGACGAAGCGCTGGTCGGCCGCATCCTGGAAGCCGTGGTGAAAGCCGTCGACGTGCCGGTGACGCTGAAGATCCGCACCGGCTGGGATTGCGACCACCGCAACGGCCCCGAGATCGCGCGCATCGCGCAGGAAAGCGGCATCGCCTCGCTGGCGGTGCATGGCCGCACGCGCGACCAGCACTACGCCGGCACGGCGGAATACGGGACCATCGCCGCGATCAAGGCCGCGCTGCGCATTCCGGTGGTCGCCAATGGCGACATCGATTCCCCGGACAAGGCGGCGCAGGTAATGGCGGACACCGGCGCGGATGCGGTGATGATCGGCCGCGCCGCGCAAGGCAGGCCGTGGATCTTCCGCGAAGTGGCGCACTTCCTCGCCACCGGCCGCTACTTGCCGCCGCCCACGGTGTCCGAGGTGCGCGACATCCTGCTGGCGCACCTGCATGCGCTCCACGCGTTCTATGGCGAACCCCAGGGTGTGCGTATCGCGCGCAAGCACCTGGGCTGGTACGCCAAGGATCGTCCGGAGAACCTCGCCTTCCGCGCCGTGGTCAACCGCGCGGAGAGCGCGGACGACCAGGTGCGGCTGACCCGCGACTATTTCGATGCCCTGATCGCCGGCGTCACGCCGGTGTTGCCCGCCGCCGCCTAGGGATACGCGCCATGTCCGAGACGAACGAAAGTCCCGCCTATCTCCACGGCTTCTCGTCGGTCGAACAGGCCCGCCTGATGAAGCAGGCCCGCCTGCTGGAAAGCACGATCTTCAACCACGTCGACTACACCGGCGCGCGCCGGCTGCTGGAAGTCGGCAGCGGCGTCGGCGCGCAGACCGAGATTCTGCTGCGGCGCTTCCCGGACGTGCATGTCAGCTGCGTCGACCTCAGCGAGCTGCAGTTGCAGGCCGCGAAGCAGAACCTCGCGACGATGCCGTGGTGCCGCGACCGCTACAGCCTGCAACAGGCCGATGCCGGCCGGTTGCCGTTCGGCGCGCGCGACTTCGACGCGGCCTTCCTGTGCTGGGTCCTGGAGCACGTCCCCAGCCCCGCGCGCGTGCTCAGCGAAGTCCGCCGGGTGCTGGCGCCGGGCTCGCCGATCTACATCACCGAGGTGATGAACTCCTCGTTCCTGCTGCATCCCTACTCGCCCAACACGTGGCGCTACTGGATGGCGTTCAACGACTTCCAGTACGACAACGGCGGCGATCCCTTCATCGGCGCCAAGCTCGGCAACCTGCTGCTGGCGGGCGGCTACCGCGACGTGGCGACCGAGATCAAGACGGTGCACCTCGACAACCGCGAGCCGGCACGGCGCAAGGACATGATCGCGTTCTGGGAAGAATTGCTGCTGTCGGCGGCCGATTCGCTGATGGAGGCGGGCCGGGTGACGCAGGACGTGGTCGATGGCATGCGCCGCGAAATGCACGACGTGCAGAACGATCCCGACGCGGTGTTCTTCTACGCCTTCGTGCAGGCGCGCGCGACGGTTTACTGAGCCGGCGCGACCTGGCCCGCGTCCTGCCGCGGCGCGGGCGGCACCACGCTGTCGCCCAGCATGGTGCGTATCGGCACGGGCGAAGGATGCCGGATCCGGTGCCACATCACCGCGAGCAGCTGGCGCACGCCGTCCCAGCCGGCGATCGGCATCGACCAGGGCGCCTGCACCGGCGCGATGGCCTGCCAGCGTCCTTCGCGCTGCTCGGCCACGTTGAAGCGGAAGTTGTAGTCCGGCTCCATGCCCATGCGCAGGTCGGACAGGACCAACTGCCCCTGCTGCACCTGCGCGCGCATGAAGCCACGGTTGAACCACGACAGCCGCCGCACGGCCGGCACCGCGGCCGCTTCGCGCAGTGCTTGCACGTTGGACGGGTAACCACGGAACTGCAGCGGGCCGTCGTCGGCCAGTACCGAGCGTTCCGTCTCGACATAGCCGGATGGCGTCATCGCCACCACGCGCCACAGCAACGTGTTGAACGGCATCGGCACCGAGAAGTAAGGCGCGTCGCCCAAGCCCATCGAGGCCAGTGTCCGCTCCGCTTCGCGGTCGACCATCGACTTGGCCAGCAGCGACCAGCCGAGATAGGCGCTGCTCAGTACCAAGCCAACCGCCAGCGCACGCTGTGCCGCGACCCGCTCGCGCAGGCACCACGCGACGACACACGCCACCAGCAGCCACACCGTGTACAGCGGATCGATGATGAAGACGCTGGACCACATGGTCGGCGCCGGCCTCAGCGGCCACCACAGCTGCGTGCCGTAGACGGTGAAGGCGTCGAGCAGCGGATGCGTCACCAGCGCCAGCTGGATCGCCCAGAACCAGCGCACCGGTGAGGCCGCGACGCGTCCGTTGCCGAAGCGCTTGAACAGCCACCAGATCAGCCAGCCCACCAGCGGCAGCACGAACAGCGAATGGCTGAAGCTGCGGTGCACCGTCATCAGCGTGACCGGATTGTCCGAGAACAGCGCGATCGGCAGGCTG
Organism: Pseudoxanthomonas sp.; assembly: GCF_036845285.1. GTDB lineage: Bacteria > Pseudomonadota > Gammaproteobacteria > Xanthomonadales > Xanthomonadaceae > Pseudoxanthomonas_A. The sequence continues at coordinate 12,230 of NZ_DAIUEE010000015.1, read as the reverse complement.
TCGAGATCGGGCAGCGTACCGAGCGCGGCACCGGCGAGCAGCGCGGCACGGCGGTGACCGGCGGGGGCGATGACAGCGGCGACGGCGCCGCCGAGAACGATCTGGCTGAGGGAATCCATGCGGCGATCCTAGCAGCCGCTGGCGCCTTTCCTCACGCGGCGCGTTGTGCGTCCTGCGGCACCAGGCGCAGCCGCGGTGCCACTTCGCCGAGCACCTTGCCGGTGTGCGACAGCAGGCACAACGTGCCGTCCGCCTCCTCGCTGAGCGCGGTCAGGCTTTCGACCCAGTCGCCGTCGTTCGCGTACACCAGGCCATCGCGCTGCAGCAGCGAGGCACGATGGATGTGGCCGCAGACGATGCCGTCGAGGCCACGGCGGCGTGCATCGTCCAGGCCGGCCTGCACGAAGCGGGCGATGTAGCGCTCGGCCGCATCGCTCTGGCGCTTGAGGTATTCGGCCAGCGACCAGTAGCGCAGGCCGAACCGGCGACGCAGCTGGTTGGTCAGGCGGTTGCCGGTGAGGATGCGGTAGTACAGCCAGTCGCCGAACTTTTCCTGCAGTCCGCCGAAATGGGTGATGCCGTCGTAGTCGTCGCCATGCGTGACCAGCAGGCGACGGCCGTCGAGCGTGGTGTGGATGGCGCGTCGGCGCACCTGCATGGCCGGCAGCATCAGGCCGCAGAAGCGGCGGATCGGGCGATCGTGGTTGCCCGGAACGTAGACCAGCTCGGTGCCGTTGCGCGCCAGCGCATGCAGCGCTTCCACCACGCGGTTATGGGCCGCGTCCCACGACACGCGCCGTTGCGCCATCCACCACAGGTCGACGATGTCCCCGACCAGGTACAGCCGCCGGCACTGCAATCGCGCGAGGAAGTCGGCGAACTCCGCTGCGTGGCAGTGCTTGGACCCCAGGTGGACGTCGGAGACGAAGACCGCGCGCCGCATCGGCGATGGCGCGGCCCGGGAGGTCATGCCACGGCCTCCACCGGACGCCAGGCATCGCCCAGGTAGCGCTCGCGCTTCTTCGGCCGGATGCGGTGCAGGTCCACTTCGATCAGCCCGTCGATGGAGTCGCTGAAATCCGGGTCGACACCGAACGCGAGGAAACGCGCGCCGCCGGGTTCGCACAGGTCGGTGTACTGCTTGTAGAGCATCGGCACGGTCGCCCCCAGCGTGTCCAGGTTGGCCTTGAGCACGCGGAATCCGGTGTCGGCATCCAGCGCCTCGAACGACAGCGGCGTGGCCGCGTACTGGAACGGGTGCCGTGGCCTGGCGTTGCTGCACGCGTCCCCGTAGTAGTGCGTGTAGTAGGCGACGATGCGTTCGCGCGCATGTGCGGGCAAGGCGGCACTCATCGACACCGCACCGAACAGGTAGCGCACGCCCGGATGCCGGCGCAGATAGGCGCCGATGCCCTGCCACAGGTAATCGATGCTGCGGCTGCCCCAGTACTCGGGCACCACGAAGCTGCGCCCCAGTTCCATGCCGCTCGCCAGGCGCGGCAGCGCGTCGTCGGCGTAGTCGAACAGCGAGGCGGTGTAGAGGCCTCTCAGGCCCTGCGCCGCCAGTACGGGCGCGCCGCGTGCGATGCGGTAGGCGCCCGCGATCTTCCGCTGGGCGGCATCCCATAGCACGATGTGCTCGTACCAGGTGTCGAAGGCATCCACATCCATGCGCTTGCCGGTGCCCTCGCCCACCGCGCGGAAGGTCAATTCGCGCAGGCGGCCGATCTCGCGCAGCAGTGGCGAACCGCCGGCCAGCCGGCCCACGCAGATGCGCTTGCCGTCGCTGGTCTGGCCCAGTACGTCCAGCGCGTCGATGCAGGCTTCCAGCGCCTCGGGCGCCAACGCCGCCACCAGGGGTTCGGCGGTGTCGGCGGGATCCGGCGACGATGCCCCGCCGGGTCGTCCGAGCGCATACAGCGCCGTGCGCACGCGTTCGATCACGGATGCGGCATCTTCCTCCGCGTCCACGCGCAGCACCTGCCCGACATGCAGCTGCAGGCGCCGCTGGCTGCGGCGGAACATCTCGCGCGCCAGCAGCGCGGTCCCTGCCGGCTTGAACAACACCGACGCGCCATAGAACAACGGTGAATTGCGCGCCTGTACGCGGATCGGCAGCACCGGCGTGCCCGTGGTGCGCGCGAAGCGCAGGAAGCCGCGTCGCCAGCGCGTATCGCGCACCCCGCGCGGACCCAGCCGCGAGACTTCGCCGGCCGGGAACACGATCACGCACTGCTCGGCTTCCAGCGCCTGCTCCACCGCGCGCACGCTGTCCGCACTCGGCTTGCCTCCCAGTATCCGTACCGGCAGCAGCAGGTTGGCCAAGGGCGTGATGTCCATGAGGACGTCATTCGCGACGATCCTCACGTCCTGCCTCACGCGGCCCACGAGTTGCAGCAGCGCCAGCGCATCCAGCGCGCCGGAGGGATGGTTGGCGACGATCAGCAGCCGGCCTTGCGCAGGGATGCGCCGCTCCCCCGCCGGATCGGCATTCGTCCGCAGGTTGAGGTGATCGATGGCGGCCTCGACAAAGGCGAGGCCCTGAAGATGGCCATGGTCGGCCAGGAAGGCGTAGGCCTGGTCCAGCTTCGACCAGCGGCCCAGCGTGCGCAGCAGCGGCCGGGTCAGCCTGGCGCGACGGCCTCGGAACCAGTGGGGATAACGTTCGGTGATCTGCTGTTCCAGCGGGCGCATGGGCAAGGGCTGCCGGCGGGGTGTCGCCGCGCAGGCTGCGCCCGGCCGGCGACAGCGCCGTGTCCGTTTTCTGGCAGTCCGGTGACAACGGCGGCCGGCCCGCCCTTAACCCGGTTGCAACCCTGAACGGCGCAGAATGCACGCACCGTTCCCGGCGTGTATCATGCGCGCCCATCTTTTCATCCGAATCAAAGGATATAAGCCCGATGTCCAGCTACCTGTTCACCTCCGAATCGGTCTCCGAAGGCCATCCGGACAAGATCGCCGACCAGATTTCCGACGCCGTGCTGGACGCCATCCTGGCCCAGGACAAGCGCGCACGCGTGGCCTGCGAGACGCTGGTGAAGACGGGCGCCGCCATCGTGGCCGGCGAAGTCACCACCACCGCCTGGGTGGACATCGAGTCGCTGGCCCGCAAGGTCATCAACGACATCGGCTACGACAATTCGGACGTCGGCTTCGACGGCCACACCTGCGCCATCATCAACATGCTCGGCAAGCAGTCGCCCGACATCAACCAGGGCGTCGACCGCAAGAAGCCGGAAGAACAGGGTGCGGGCGACCAGGGCCTGATGTTCGGCTACGCCTGCAACGAGGCGCCGGAATTCATGCCCGCCCCGCTGTACTACAGCCACCGCCTGGTGGAACAGCAGGCCAAGGTGCGCAAGAAGGGCAAGCTGAAGTGGCTGCGCCCCGACGCCAAGTCGCAGGTCACCCTGCGCTACGACGGCAACACCGTGCTGGGCCTCGATGCCGTGGTGCTGTCGACCCAGCATGATCCGGACATCAAACAGAAGGACCTGATCGAAGCCGTGCGCGCCGAGATCCTGGTGCCGGTGCTGCCGAAGAAGTGGCTGGACGCGCTGCCGAAGAACAAGGTGCACATCAACCCGACCGGCAAGTTCGTCATCGGTGGCCCGGTGGGCGACTGCGGCCTGACCGGCCGCAAGATCATCGTCGACAGCTACGGCGGCATGGCCCGCCACGGCGGCGGCGCGTTCTCGGGCAAGGATCCGTCGAAGGTCGACCGTTCGGCCGCCTATGCCGCGCGCTACGTGGCCAAGAACATTGTGGCCGCCGGCCTGGCCGACAAGTGCGAAGTGCAGGTCTCCTACGCCATCGGCGTGGCCGAGCCGACCTCGATCTCGGTCACCACGTTCGGCACCGGCAAAGTCGGCGACGACGTGATCGAGAAGCTGATCCGCAAGCATTTCGACCTGCGTCCGTACGGCATCACGAAGATGCTGGACCTGGAGCACCCGATCTACCAGCCGACCGCCAGCTACGGCCACTTCGGCCGCAAGCCGAAGGAGATCTCCTACGTCGACGCCGCCGGCAAGAAGCACACCGCGACCGCCTTCTCCTGGGAGAAGACGGACCGCGCCGAAGCGCTCCGCAAGGACGCCAAGCTGAAGTAAGCCGCTTCTCTCCGTCCTCTCCCGCCTGCGGGAGACGACTGGGGCGAAGACAACGGGTCGCAGCGATGCGGCCCGTGTTTTTTTGCGGCGTGCAGGCATGCTGCATGCCGCCGCACGGATACGGATCGACGCCATGACCACCAACACGCCATCGAACAGTGCTGACGAACTCGCGCGCGTGCGCGCTGCCCTCGAATGGCTGGAGTCGATCGCCGCCGACCGCACCCTGCTCGACGGCTGTCCGGACGAGGAACGTGCACGCCTGCACCGGGCGATTGCCGCGATCTACCTGCCCGATCCCAAGCTGCGCCGGCAGAAGTCCAAGCAGCGCGAACGCGAACGCAACGTCGAGGCCATCCGCCGCGCGGAAGCGATCCTCGACCAGACCGGCATCCGCGAACTGCGCCGGAAGCCGGTGTTCACCACGCCGAACTACTTCCCGCCCGCATTGCCCTCGCCCGACGTCGCGCCACGCGAGTCGCCGGAACTGCTGCATTGCTATGTGTGCAAGCAGAAGTACACGTTGATCCACCACTTCTACGACCAGATGTGCCCGACCTGCGCGGACTTCAATTTCGCCAAGCGCACCGAGCTGGCCGACCTCAGCGGACGTGTCGCCCTGCTGACCGGTGGCCGGGTCAAGATCGGCTACCAGGCCGGCCTGAAGCTGCTGCGGGCGGGCGCGCACCTGATCGTCACCACCCGGTTTCCGCGCGATTCCGCCGCGCGTTACGCGCAGGAGCCGGATTTCGGCGAATGGGGCCATCGCCTGGAAGTGTTCGGCCTGGACCTGCGCCACACGCCCAGTGTCGAAGCGTTCTGCCATGAACTGGTCGGCAAGCTGCCGCGGCTGGACTTCATCATCAACAACGCGTGCCAGACCGTGCGTCGCCCGCCGGAGTTCTACGCGCACATGATGGACGCCGAAACCGCGGCGCTGAACGATACGCCGCAGCACGTGCGGAAGCTGCTGGGCAGCTACGAAGGCCTGCGCAGCTACAACATGCTGCCCGATGCCAACGCCACCGCGATGCAGGTTTCGATCGATGGTATCGGCAAGACCGCCGGGCTCAGCCGCTCCGCCGAACTGTCGCAGGTGCCGTTGCTGCCCGAGGAACTGCTGGGCCAGAAGCACCTGTTTCCCGAAGGCCGCCTGGACCAGGACCTGCAGCAGGTCGACCTGCGCGGACGCAATTCCTGGCGCCTGCTGATGCACGAAGTGCCGTCTGTGGAACTGCTGGAGACGCAGCTGGTCAACGCCATCGCGCCCTTCATCATCAACGCGCGCCTGAAGCCGCTGATGCTGCGCACGCCCGACCGCGACAAGCACATCGTCAACGTGTCCGCGGTCGAGGGCCAGTTCTACCGCAACTTCAAGACCACCAAGCACCCGCACACCAACATGGCCAAGGCCGCGCTCAACATGATGACGCGCACCGCAGCGGCCGATTACCAGGCCGATGGCATCCACATGAACAGCGTCGACACCGGCTGGGTGACCGACGAGGATCCCGTCGAGATCGCCGCACGCAAGGTCATCGAAGAACGCTTCCACCCGCCGCTGGATATCGTCGACGGCGCCGCGCGCATCGTCGACCCGATCATCCACGGACTCAACACCGGCGAGCACGTCTGGGGCCAGTTCCTGAAGGATTACAAGCCGACGGACTGGTGATCCGCGTATCCCGGACTTGGCACAGCCGCTTCTTTCAGTGGGCTGGCTGACCAAGCGGTCCGGGATCGGGTAGCCTGCGCGCCTCACCCTGCGGAGGCGCGCCATGGAATCGCTGAAAAGCCACCAGCTGACGATGACCGTGCTGATGACCCCGGACATGGCCAACTTCTCCGGCAAGGTCCACGGCGGCGCGATCCTCAAGCTGCTCGACCAGGTGGCCTACGCCTGCGGCAGCCGCTACGCGGGCAAGTACGTGGTCACCCTGTCGGTGGACCAGGTGATGTTCCGCCAGGCCATCAACGTGGGCGAGCTGGTGACGTTCCTGGCCTCGGTCAACCACGCCGGCACGTCGTCGATGGAAATCGGCATCAAGGTGGTCGCCGAGGACATCCGCAAGCAGAGCGTGCGCCACGCCAACAGCTGCTTCTTCACCATGGTGGCCGTGGACGACGACGGGCGTCCCTCGCCGGTGCCACCGCTGGAGCCGGGGACGCCGGACGAAGTGCGCCGCTTCGCCGCCGCGCGCCTGCGCCGCGAACTGCGCGAGGAAATGGAGCTGCGGCATGCGGCCCTGCTTGGCGCCAGGAAACCCGCGATCGGCTGAACACCGCCGGTGACCGACCCGCGCCCGGTACAATGGGCGCATGTCACTGATGCAATTCCAGCGGGTCGACTTCAGCGTCGGCGGGCCGCTCCTCCTCGAACACGTCGACCTGTCCATCGAACCCGGCGAGCGCGTCTGCATCGTCGGCCGCAACGGCATGGGCAAATCCACGCTGATGCGGCTGATGGCCGGCGAACTGAAGCCCGACGACGGCGAGATCCGCGTGCAGAACGGCGTGGTCGTCGCACGCATGGCACAGGAAGTCCCGCAGGACACGCAGGGCACGGTGTTCGACGTGGTCGCCGAAGGCCTGGGCGACCTCGGTCATCTGCTCGCGCTGTACCACCATGCCTTGCACGATGGCGACATGGAGGCGATGGGCGACGCGCAGGCACAGATCGAGGCGCGCAACGGCTGGGACCTGGACCTGCGCGTGCAGCAGGTGCTGACGCGCCTGGAGCTGCCCGAAGACACCGATTTCGCCGCGCTGTCAGGCGGCATGAAGCGCCGCGTGCTGCTGGCGCAGGCGCTGGTGCGCAATCCCGACATCCTGCTGCTGGACGAGCCGACCAACCACCTCGACATCGAGGCGATCGCCTGGCTGGAAGGGTTCCTGAAGTCCTTCGGCGGCAGCATCGTCTTCGTCACCCACGACCGCAGCTTCCTGCGCTCGCTGGCCACGCGCATCCTCGAGATCGACCGCGGCCAGCTGACCAGTTGGCCCGGCGACTACGACAACTACCTGCGCCGGCGCGAAGAACGCCTGCATGCCGAAGCGCAGGAGAACGCGCGCTTCGACAAGCTGCTGGCGCAGGAGGAGGTCTGGATCCGCCAGGGCATCAAGGCGCGCCGCACCCGCAACGAAGGCCGCGTGACCGCGCTGAAGGCGATGCGCCGCGAACGCGCGCAACGCCGCGACCTGTCCGGCAACGTGAAGATGGAAGCCGCGGCGGCGCAATCCTCGGGCAAGAAGGTCATCGAGGCCAAGCACATCACCCAGGCCTACGATGGCCGCGTGCTGCTGGACGATGTGTCGGCGACCATCATGCGCGGCGACCGCGTCGGCATCATCGGGCCGAACGGCGCCGGCAAGTCGACGCTGCTGAAGATCCTGCTGGGCGAACTCGCGCCGCAACAGGGCGAAGTAAAGCTGGGCACCGGCCTGCAGATCGCCTACTTCGACCAGCACCGCAGCCAGCTGGACGAATCGCGCACCGCGCTGGAGAACGTGGCCGAAGGCAGCGATTTCATCGAGATCAACGGCAGCCGCAAGCATGTCATCGGCTACCTGCAGGACTTCCTGTTCTCGCCCGAGCGCGCGCGCGCGCCGATCACCCGCCTGTCCGGCGGCGAGCGCAACCGGCTGCTGCTGGCCAAGCTGTTCGCCCAGGCGTCCAACCTGCTGGTGATGGACGAACCGACCAACGACCTGGACGTCGAGACGCTGGAACTGCTGGAAGAGCTGCTGCTCGACTACAAGGGCACGCTGCTGCTGGTCAGCCACGACCGCGACTTCCTCGACAACGTGGTCACCAGCACGCTGGTGCTGGAGGGCGAAGGCCAACTGGGCGACTACGTGGGCGGCTATTCGGACTGGCTGCGCCAGCGCCGTGTACTGGACACATCCTCGGCGACACCCGCCAGGCCCGCGCTGTCGAAGCAGCCCGAACCGGTCGCCGCCAAGCGCAAGCTCGGCTTCAAGGAAGCGCGCGAACTGGAACAGCTGCCGGCCCTGATCGAAGCGCTCGAGACCGACGTGGCCAAGCGCACCCAGGCCATGAACGATCCGGCGTACTACCAGCAGTCCCCCGCCGACCTGCAACGCGCGAACGATGAGCTCGCCGCGAAACAGGCGGAACTGGACCACGCCTACCAGCGCTGGTCGGAGCTGGATGGTTGACGCTGCATGATGCAGCTGTGGGAGCGACGTAAGTCGCGATGGAACACCCGTAACGCGTCATCGCGACTTACGTCGCTCCCACACCGGGATCCCACACATCACCCGGTGTTCTGCACGCCCTGCGACACGCCGTTGATGCTGGCGACCAAGGCGTGCAGCAGCGCGTCGTCCTCGCGATCGCTGTCGCGCCAGCGCTTCAGCAGATCGGCCTGCATCACGCTGATCGGGTCGATGTAGGGATTTCGCAGGCGGATCGACAGCGCCAGCCGCTGGTCGTGCTGCAGCAGCCACTCGTTGCCGTTGAGCGCCAGCACCCAGCGCAGTACCGAGGCGTGTTCGGCCTGGATCTGCGGGAAGAATTCCTCATGCAGGTCGCCCGACATGCGCGAGTACATCTCGGCGATGCCCAGGTCGCCCTTGGCCAACACCATCGAGATGTCGTCGAGGAAGGTCCTGAAGAACGGCCAGTCGCGCGCCATGTCGCGCAGCGCCTCCTCGCCGTATGCGTCCACGGCCGCTTTCAATCCGGTGCCGACGCCGTACCAGCCCGGGATCACCGCGCGTGCCTGGCTCCAGGCGAACACCCAGGGAATCGCGCGCAGGTTGCCGAGCGCGGCGTCCTGCCCCAGCCGGCGCGACGGGCGCGAGCCCAGCGTCATCCGTTCGATCACGTCGATCGGCGTGGCGCCGCGGAAATAGTCCATGAAGCGCGGCGACTGCACGAAAGCCCGGTAGGCCCTCGAACTCTCTTCCGCGACCAGCGCCATGATCTCGCGCCACGTCGCTTCGCGCGGTTCCGGTGCGCGCGGCCGCACGCTCGACAGCAGCACGGCGCCCACGGACTGCTCCAGGGACCGCAACGCCAGCGCGCGGATGCCGTACTTGCGGTGGATCACTTCGCCCTGCTCGGTCACGCGCAGTCGGCCATCGACGCTGCCGCGCGGCGCCGCTTCCAGCGCGCGCGTGGTCTTGCCGCCGCCGCGGACGATCGAACCACCCCGGCCGTGGAAGAACGTCAGCTTGATGCCGAGTTCCTGCGCCGCATCGACCAGTTCCACCTGCGCGCGCTGCAGTCCCCAGCGGGATGCGGCGATGCCGCCGTCCTTGCCGCTGTCGGAATACCCCAGCATCACCATCTGCACGTGGTCGCGCGCCGCCAGGTGCCGACGGTAGACGGGATCGGCCAGCAGGTCGCGCAACACTTCGGTCCCGTGGCCGAGATCGTCGATGGTCTCGAACAGCGGCGCGATGTCGAGCGGCACCTGCCCCGCCTCATCGACCAGGCCACCGCGCCGCGCCAGCGCCAGCACCGTCAGCACGTCGGCACGACTGTGCGCCATGCTGATGATGTAGGTGCCCAGGGCATCGGTGCCATGGCGGGTACGCGCATCGGCCAGCGCGCGGAAGACGGCATCGAGGCGTTCGTTGCCTTCTTCGCCGCTGGCCGGCAAGGACGCATCGCCACCGGCATACGGACCGAGCAATGCCGCACGGTCGACCGCATCCCGGCTTTCCCATCCGGCGTCGCCGAGCGCCGCGGCAACGGCACGCGCATGCACGCTGGACTCCTGCCGCACGTCCAGGCGTGCGAGGTGGAAGCCGAACGTGCGCACGCGCCACGCCAGCCGGCGCACCGCGAACCAGCCCGCATGGATGCCGCGGTTGGCCTCCAGGCTGTGCAGGATCAGGTCGATGTCGTGCGCCAGATCGTCCGGCGAGGAATAGCCCTCGGGCCTGTCTTCCAGCGTGGCCTGCAGGCGCGCCCGCATCAGGTCGTTGAGCAGCCGGTACGGCATGTCGCCATGACGCGGACGCGATTTCTTCGCGGCCTCCGGCATCAGTGCGCGGTACTCCTCGACGCGCGCGGCGACCTGCGGCGATACGCCGATGATCGAACTGGACTGGCTCAGCAGCGTGGTGAGCTGGCGCAGTTCCTTCAGGTAGCGCGTGAGGATGGACCGGCGCTGCGCATCCAGCGTGGCGGTGATCGTGCCGGCATCCACGTTCGGATTGCCGTCCATGTCGCCGCCGACCCAGGTGCCGAACCGCAACACGCGCGGCAGGTGCGCGGTGACCTGCGGTGCGGATCCGTAGACCTCGGTGATCGCGCTTTCCAGCGTTTCGTACAGCACCGGGATGACGCGGTACAGCACTTCGATCAGGTAGAAGCCCACGTGCTCGCGCTCGTCTTCAACGCCCGGGCGCACCGGCGACGAATCGGCGGTCTGCCAGGCCGACGTCAGTGCCATGCGGAAGCGTGCGGTGTCGGTCGCCAGTTCGCCCGGCGTGCGCGTGCCGTCCAGCCCGTTGATCAGGCTGGCCACCATCAGTTGCTCCTTCTCCAGCAGCGCGCGACGCACCGCTTCGGTCGGATGCGCGGTGAACACCGGCTCCACGTCGATGCGCGGCAGCCATTGCGCAAGCTCGTCCAGCGTCACGCCCTGTTCCTTCAGTTTGGACAGCGCGTCGTGCAGACCGTCGGGCTGCGGTCGCGCACTGCCGGCGCGCTGGTAGTCGCGACGACGGCGGATGCGGTGCACGCGCTCGGCGATGTTGACCACCTGGAAGTACGTGCTGAACGCACGGATCAGCGACTCGGCCTGCGCCGGCGCCTGCCCGTCCAGCAGCCCGGCCAGCGATTGCGGCGGCTCGCCTGCCTGGCGTCGTGCGATGGCGGTCGTGCGCACGCGCTCCACGTCGGCCAGGAACCCGGGCGACACCTGTTCGGCCAGCATGTCGCCGACCAGTGCGCCCAGTCGGCGCACGTCTTCACGCAGCGGGACATCGGGGGGAGCGAATTCGAGACTGCGGGGGCTGTTCATGCGCGCGGCGTGGTTCCCGTCGTTCGTTTGGTCTTGATTGGTATGGTCCCGAAGGACGATTGGTCTGCTGCAAGGCAGCATGCCGGAGCCTACCCGATCACGCCGGCGCGTGCGCCATCGTTTCATCCGGAACAAGCGATATAATGACGGCCCTTCGCCGAGGGGCGCTGCGACCGTGACATGTGCGGATCCTTCCGCAAGAGCCTGCATATCCCTGTGCAGACGCTCCACATAGTCCGGCCAGGCTCGGTGGAACGAACCTGCAACGGCGCCCGGACAACCTGCGACCCTGATCGCACAGACCGGAGCAATGCCATGAACGCAGTACGCACGTTTTCGACCGAGGGCGACTACAAGGTCGCCGATATCTCGCTGGCCGACTGGGGCCGCAAGGAACTGGACATCGCCGAGCACGAGATGCCCGGCCTGATGTCGATCCGCCGCAAGCACGCCACTGCCAAGCCGCTCAAGGGCGTGCGCGTGACCGGCTCGCTGCACATGACCATCCAGACCGCCGTGCTGATCGAGACGCTGAAGGACATCGGCGCCGACGTGCGCTGGGCCTCGTGCAACATCTTCTCGACGCAGGACCACGCCGCCGCCGCGATCGCCGCCACCGGCACGCCGGTGTTCGCCTGGAAGGGCGAGTCGCTGGAGGAATACTGGGACTGCACGCTCGACGCGCTGACCTTCACCCTGGCCGACGGCACGCTGACCGGTCCGGAACTGGTGGTCGACGACGGCGGCGACGTCACCCTGCTGATCCACAAGGGTTATGAGCTGGAACAGGGCGACACGACCTGGGTCAACAGCGCGTCGGGCAGCCACGAGGAGCAGGTGATCAAGGACCTGCTGAAGCGTGTCGCCAAGGAGCGTCCCGGTTACTGGACCCGCGTGGTCAAGGACTGGAAGGGCGTGTCCGAAGAGACCACCACCGGCGTACACCGCCTCTACCAGCTGGCCGAGCAGGGCAAGCTGCTGATCCCGGCGATCAACGTCAACGACTCGGTCACCAAGTCGAAGTTCGACAACCTCTATGGCTGCCGCGAGTCGCTGGCCGACGGCCTGAAGCGCGCGCTCGACGTGATGCTGGCCGGCAAGGTGGCGGTGGTCTGCG
>NZ_DAIUEE010000014.1:0-121039 GCF_036845285.1 Pseudoxanthomonas sp. | reverse complement strand
ACCGGCAACAAGCTGGCCGACAAGAAGTACCACCGCTTCACCGGCTACATCGGCAACCTGAAGACCGAGACCCTGGCGCAGGCGCTGGAGCGCCACCCGGAACGCGTCATCGAAACCGCCGTCAAGGGCATGCTGCCGAAGGGCCCGCTGGGCCGCGACATGTACCGCAAGCTCAAGGTTTACGCCGGCCCGAATCATCCGCACGCCGCTCAGCAGCCGCAGGTCCTGGACATCTAATCATGACTATCACTCAGAACTACGGCACCGGCCGTCGCAAGTCCTCCACTGCCCGCGTGTTCCTGCGCAAGGGCACCGGCAACATCACCGTCAACGACCGTCCGCTGGACGAGTTCTTCGGCCGTGAGACCGCGCGCATGATCGTGCGCCAGCCGCTGGAGCTGACCAAGAACACCGAGAGCTTCGACATCAAGGTCACCACGACCGGCGGCGGCACCACCGGCCAGGCCGGCGCCATCCGCCTGGGCATCGCCCGCGCGCTGGTGGAATACGATGAAACCCTGAAGTCGGAACTGCGCCAGGCAGGCTTCATGACCCGTGATGCGCGCGAAGTCGAGCGCAAGAAGGTCGGTCTGCACAAGGCGCGTCGCGCCACGCAGTTCTCCAAGCGCTAACAGACGCGTTACACTACGCGTCGCTGGTTACACAGCCCCGTCGCCAAGCGGTAAGGCACCTGACTCTGACTCAGGCATTCGGTGGTTCGAATCCATCCGGGGCTGCCAATCCGACGTCCACTGGACATCCGCAAAAGCCCGCCTATGGCGGGTTTTTGCGTTGAGGGGATCTGTCATGGTCGCGATGTTCCAACCGCCTTTCTGCCCGCCCGACGATGCCCTGCGTCGCATGCAGGAGCGCGGTTACGTCGTGCTCGAACCGCGCGCCATGGCCGACGCGGTCGGCGTGGACCTGGAAGCGCTCGATCCCCTGCTGCCGAGTTGGGAGCGGCTGGAGGTCGACGAATACCTCAAGGACGGCGGCCGCTACCGGCGGCGGCGGCATTCCTGCTTCGTGGTCGATGCGGACCGCCTTCAGCAGGCGCCGCATCGCGCGCACTGGCAGTCACTGGACTACAACGCCCTGCACGGCGGCATGCAGCGCTGGTTCCAGCCGATCGAGCCGGGCGTGGCGTCCAGCACCGGTTGGCAACAACTGCTGGCGGGCCTCGGCCGCTGGTGTTCCGCGCTGAAGGGCGAGCGCCCCTGGTACGTAGAGGCGCACCAGTTCCGCATCGATACTACCGATGGGATCGGACGTCCCACGCCCGAGGGCGCACACCGCGATGGCGTGGATTTCGTGGCCGTGCTGCTGCTGGGCCGGACGGGCATCAAGGGCGGCGAAACGCGGGTGTTCGCGGCGGCCGGACCGGATGGCCAGCGCTTCACGCTGGAAGCGCCGTGGTCGTTGCTGTTCCTCGACGACGAGCGCGTGATCCACGAATCCACCCCCATCCAGCCGCTGGATGGTCACGGTCACCGCGATACGCTGGTGCTGACCTTCCGCCGGGACGGATTCCAGGGTGACGCGACGGTAGCCTGATCGTGCCCGCTATTTGATTACAATTGAAACCATGGCGCGTGGGCGCCGGCATCTGGAGTGGCGATGAAGCTGGGTTCCCTGAAGGAAGGTGGTCGCGACGGTACGCTGATCGTGGTGTCGCGTGATCTGGCCCGCGGCGTGCGCGCCACCGGCATCGCGCCGACGTTGCAGCGCGCCCTGGAGGACTGGAGCAACGTCGCGCCGCGCCTCAACGCGCTGTCCGAATCCCTCAATGCCGGCGACGCCGACGGCGCCTTCGACATCGACCTGCAGGCGCTTGCCGCGCCGTTGCCGCGCGCCTACGAGTTCGTCGACGGCAGCGCCTACCTGCCGCACGTCGAGCGCGTCCGCCGCGCACGCAATGCCGAAGTCCCGGCAAGCTTCTACACCGATCCGCTGATGTACCAGGCCACCAGCGCCGCGTTCCACGGTCCGCGCGATCCGGTAAAGGTGGTCAGCGAAGACCATGGCATCGATCTGGAAGCGGAGATCGTCGTCATCACCGACGACGTACCCATGGCGGTCACGCCCGCACAGGCGTCGGGCCACATCCAGCTGATCGGCCTGGTCAACGACGTGTCGCTGCGCAACCTGATCCCGGGCGAACTGGCGAAGGGCTTCGGCTTCCTGCAGTCCAAGCCACGCTCTGCGCTGTCGCCGGTGTTCGTGACGCCGGACGAGCTGGACGACGCCTGGCGCGACAACAAAGTGCACCTGCCGCTGCTGACGCACATCAATGGCGAGTGGTTCGGCGCGCCGGAGGCCGGCGTCGACATGCAGTTCGATTTCGCCCAGTTGGTCGCGCATGCCGCCAAGACGCGCCCGTTGTCGGCGGGCACGATCGTCGGTTCCGGCACCATCGCCAACGAGGACACGTCCAAGGGCGCATCCTGCTTCGCCGAGAAGCGCACGGTCGAGACGCTGCGCGACGGCAAGCCGTCCACGCCCTTCATGCGCTTCGGTGACGTGGTCCGCATCGAAATGACGGATCGTGACGGCCGTTCCATTTTCGGGGCGATCGAACAGCGGATCGAGCCACAACCCTTGCCTTGAAGGTGCGCCCGGTCCCACTGTGAACCCAGGACGGAGCGGGGCAGACATGGACGCGGATTCCGGGCATTCGAAGGCGCAAACCGCGGGGAGCGGCTTGCATGGCTGAGCAACTCAGGCTGTATTCGTACTGGCGCTCGAGCGCCGCCTATCGCGTGCGCATCGGGCTGAATCTCAAGGGTCTGGCCTACGAGACGGCGCCCGTGCACCTGGTCCGCGACGGCGGGCAGCAGCATGCGCCGGGCTATGTCGCCAAGAATCCCCAGCACATGGTGCCCACGCTGCAGCACGGCGCGCGCGTGATCCGGCAGTCATTGGCCATCCTCGAATACCTCGACGAAGCCTGGCCGTCGCCGCGCCTGCTGCCGATGACGGCCCGCGACCGCGCCCGCGTGCGCGCGCTGGCACTGATGGTCGCCTGCGATATCCACCCCCTCAACAACCTGCGCGTGCTGCAGTACTTCGAGGGCACCTGGAACGTGCCGCAAGCCGAGCGCGACGACTGGGTGAAACACTGGATCATGGAAGGGTTCGCCCCGATGGAGGCGTTGCTCGCGGGGGAGGCAGCCACGGGCACCTTCTGCCACGGGCAGACTCCCGGCCTGGCGGACTGCTGCCTGGTGCCGCAAGTGTTCAACGCGCGCCGGTTCGGCGTGGACATGAGCGCCTTCCCGACCATCGTCCGCATCGAACAGGCCTGCCTGGCCCTGCCGGCCTTCGACCTGGCGCGACCCGAAAACCAGCCCGACGCCAACGCGTGAGCGGTGCGTCCGAATGAAAACGGGCGGGTTTCCCCGCCCGTTCCCTGTCGCAATCCTGCGGTAGCCTACCTCAGCCGAAGCCGTGCGTGATGCGTGGCGAACTGTTGCCGGCGTCGTAGTCGGCATAGGGGTCGTGTTCGCCCTTGCTGCCTTCGGACAGGCGGAACTTCAAGGCCAGGCCGTCGCGCGAATCGGCGGCGCGCAGCGCTTCCTCCTGCTCGATCTGGCCCTCCTTCACCATGCGGAACAGACACTGGTCGAAGGTCTCCATGCCTTCCTCCAGCGACTCTTCCATCGCGGCCTTGATCTCGTGCACCTGCCCGCGACGCAGCAGGTCGCGGATCATCGGCGTGTTGATCAGCACTTCGGCGGCCGGCATGCGGCGACCGTCGGCGCCCTTCACCAGGCGCTGCGACACCACCGCGCGCAGGTTCAGCGCCAGGTTCATCAGCACGTTCTTGTGCGCGCTCTCGGGGAAGAAGTTGAGGATGCGCTCGATGGTCTGATCGGCATTGTTCGAGTGCAGCGTCGCCAGGCACAGGTGGCCGGTCTCGGCGAAGGCGATGGCGGCCTCCATGGTGGTGGCGTCGAGGATTTCGCCGATCAGGATGACGTCCGGCGCCTCGCGCATCGCGTTCTTCAACGCATTGTGGAAGGCGTGGGTGTCCAGGCCCACTTCACGCTGGTTGACGATCGACTGCTTGTGCCGGTGCAGGTACTCGATAGGATCCTCGATGGTGAGGATATGGCCGGTGCTGGTGGTGTTGCGGTAGTCGATCATCGACGCCAGCGAGGTCGACTTGCCCGAACCGGTGGAGCCGACGATCAGTACCAGACCACGCGGGGTCATGATGATGTCCTTCAGCACGGACGGCAGGTTCAGCTCTTCGATGCTGGGGATCACGCTGCGGATGGCGCGGATGACCATGCCCACTTCGCCGCGCTGCTTGAACACGTTGACGCGGAAGCGGCCGGCATCCTGCAGGGCGATGGCCATGTTGAGCTCGAGTTCGCGCTCGAAGACCGGCACTTGGCCCTCGTCCATCAACGAGTAGGCGATCTTCTTGACCATGCCGGGCGGCAGCCCGGTATTGCCCAGCGGGTAGAGCTTGCCCTCGATCTTGATGTAGACCGGCGCCCCGGTCGTGAGAAACATGTCCGAGGCGTTCTTCTCGGTCATCAGCTTCAGGAAATAGCCGATGTCCATATGCAAAGCTCCCCACGATGCGCGGCGACGTTGCAACGGCGCCAAAGGCTTCCGACAATGGCCGCGCGCACCCCTCAACGTCACGGCACCCCAATGATCGTTAGCTTCGCACACTTCCGCAGGCCCCTGCATGTGATGGCCACCGCAGTAGCGGCATTGGCCTTGTCCGGCGCTCCTGCCTTTGCACAGGCGGCGCTGACGCCCGAACTGGAAGCGGCGGTGCAGGCCGTGCAGCGCGCCGACCAGGCCGACGCGGACCAGTACGCGCCGGAGCAACTGGCCACCGCGCGACAGGCGCTGGCCCAGGCCCAGGCTGCGCATGCCGCGCGCGACAAGAAGAAGGCGCTGGACCTCGCGCAGCGGGCAGCGGTGGACGCGGATCTGGCCCGCGCGCGCAGCCAGGAAGCCGTAGCGACGGCCGAGGTCGCACATCGCAAGGCGGAGATCGCCGACCTGCAGCGGCAGATCGGCGCGGAGGGCCGGCGATGAGCGCGCCCCGCATGAAGATCCGTGCGACTGTTCTGGGCCTGGCCGCAGTGCTGGCGACGTCGACCGCGATGGCGGCCGACAACCCCGTGGTCGTGCAGCTGAACCAGCGACTGGGCGCCTTGCAGGCCGATCCCGTGCTCGCCGAGATGGCGTCTTACGAAAAGCTGCAGGCCCAGAACGCCATTGCCACGTTCGACAAGGCGCGCCGTAGTCAGCGCGATACCGCTCAGTACCTGGCCGAGCGCCGCGTCGAGATCGCCGAAATCGCCGCCCGCACCCAGGCGGCCCGCCGTGACGTCGAACGGCTGGACCGCACGCGCAGCGAACTGCTGGTGGAAGCGAGCCGTCGCGAGGCCGAGCGTGCCCGTCGGGAGGCCGAACGCCTGCGCGTGCAGGCGCAGATCCAGGCCGAGGAAACCGAGCGTCTTCGCCTGGCGGCCGAGGCCGAAGCGCTCGCGCGGCAGGAGGCGGAAACCACGCTGGACACGGTCGCTGGCCAGCAGGCGAACCGCCTGAGCGCAGCGCGCCAGCGGGAGCTGAAGCTGGCACGCGAGGAGGCCGAGTTGGTGTCCGGCGCCAAGTTGCCGGCGTCGAAGTTCGAGACGCGTGGCGAAGTCTTCACGCTCGGGGCTGACGCGTTCGCCAGCGGCTCCGCCAAGCTGTCCGCGCGGGGGGCATCCAGCGCAAGCGCGCTGGCGGCCTACCTGCAGGCGAATCCCAAGGCTCGCGCCCGCATCGAGGGCTTCGGTGACGGCCAGACGCCGGGGCAGCGCCGTGCCGATGCGTTGCGGGATGCGCTGACGGCGGCAGGCATCGCGAAATCACGCCTGCAGGGCGCCGCCAAGGGTGCGGGCACCAAGGCGCGTGCGCTTGAAGTCGTCATCACGCATTGATTTCCCCATGTAAATCAGTCCTTTGGACGAAGCAAGGCGGCTTTCGGGCAAGTTGTCTGAATACTGCCTTTTCCGTGTAATTCTTTGTAAATCAATTGCTTGACTCAGGCCTTGCCGGGCTGGAAGTCGAGGAGTAGGGTCGTATATCCAAGCGGCTCCCGTCGCTTGGCTCACCGGAGAATCGACCCGATGACGCCAGTACCCATCCCGCAGGAAACCGCCGCCGGCAAGCAGGCCGCAGCGGGCATTCCGGTGGGAAGTGCCCGCGCCACCGACCCGATGCTCCGCTCCCAAGCCAACGCCCCGAGCCTGTGAAGGCCGGGGCGTTCGTATTTCCGCTGAAGGAGGTAACGATCATGTTCGAAGGTCAACCGCAGTCCGACATCGATGCGCTCATCAAGGCTGATCCGGAGTTCAAGCAGCTGTACCAGCGCCACCGCGAGCTGGACAAGAAGGTCACCGACGCCGAACTCGGCGTACTGCCGATCGACGACACCCTGCTCGGCCAGATGAAGCGCGAGAAGCTGCACGCCAAGGAGCGCCTGCTCCGGATCTACGACGCCAAGCCCCACTGACGCCTCCCCCCGAGTTTTCTCGTCGCGGGCGGCGACGGCCTCCTCGTCGGCCGTCGCCGTCCGCGTCACCCAAGTGCGATAATCCCGGCCCGTACCGCACCGGATGCACGGCCGCATGGCGATCCACTCTTCCGTACTCGACCTGATCGGCAACACGCCGATCGTCCAGGCCAGACGCCTCGACACCGGGCTCTGCACCCTCTATCTGAAGCTGGAAAGCGCCAATCCGGGCGGGTCCATCAAGGACCGCATCGGCATGTCGATGATCGAGGCGGCCGAGAAGCGCGGTGACCTGTCGCCGGGTGCGACCCTGGTGGAGGGCACGGCTGGCAACACAGGCATTGGCCTGGCCCTGGTGGCCCAGCAGAAGGGCTACAAGCTGATGCTGGTCGTCCCGGACAAGATGAGCCGGGAAAAGATCTTCAACCTGAAGGCCATGGGCGCGGAGGTCATCCTGACCCGCTCCGACGTGGCCAAAGGCCACCCTGAGTACTACCAGGACTTGGCCGAGCGCATCGCCCGCGAGACGCCTGGCGCCTACTTCATCAACCAGTTCGGCAACCCGGACAACCCGGCGGCGCACGAGTTCGGCACCGGCCCGGAAATCCTGCGCCAGATGGACGGGCAACTGGATGCCATCGTGTTCGGTTGCGGCAGCTCCGGCACCATGACCGGCCTGTCCCGCTGCTTCACCGAGCATTCGCCGCAGACCGAGATGGTGCTGGCCGATCCGGTCGGCTCCATCCTGACCCAGTACATCAACGAAGGCGTCCTCAGCACCAAGTCCGGCAGCTGGCTGGTGGAAGGGATCGGCGAGGACTTCCTGCCGCAGATTTCGGATTTCAGCCGGGTCAAGAAGGCGTATGCGATCAGCGATGGCGAGAGCTTCCATACCGCGCGCGACCTGCTGGCGAAGGAAGGCATCCTGGGGGGGTCGTCCACGGGCACCCTGCTGGCCGCTGCCCTGAAGTACTGCCGCGAACAGACCACGCCCAAGAAGGTGCTGGTGTTCGTGTGCGACACGGGCAACAAGTACCTGTCCAAGATGTACAACGATTACTGGATGCTGGACAACGGCTTCCTCAACCGTCCCCAATACGGCGATCTGCGCGACCTGATCCTGCGTCCCTACAGCCAGCGCGACACCGTGGTGGTCAGCCCGACGGACCTGCTCACCACCGCCTACCAGCGGATGAAGCTGTACGACGTCTCGCAGCTGCCGGTGATGGAAGGCGACCGCCTGGCCGGCATCGTGGACGAGAGTGACGTGCTGCTGCATGTCTATGGCGACGAGGCCCGTTTCCGCGACCCGGTCTCCACCGCCATGGTCAGCAAGCTGGACCGGCTGGACGTCCGCTCGCCGATCGAGGCATTGCTGCCGGTGTTCGACCGCGGACAGGTAGCCATCATCACGGATGGTGATGCCTTCCTCGGCCTGATCACCCGCATCGACCTGCTCAACTACCTGCGGCGCCGCGCACAGTAGGAATTCAGCGCCGTGCCCCGGCACGGGCCGAGCGGCGTGGCATGGACAGTACGTTAAGACCCGGCTGGTAGAATGCGCGGCTGCTTCAAGGACCTAGAACATGGCGCAACATCCTTCCCTCGCCAGCGGAGAAGCCGGCGATCTCGCACTGGGCACGCTGGCCATCCACGGCGGACAGTCGCCCGACCCGAGCACCGGCGCCGTCATGCCGCCGATCTACGCGACGTCCACCTATGCGCAGAGCAGCCCGGGCGTCCATCAGGGCTTCGAGTACTCGCGTACCCACAATCCCACCCGGTTCGCCTACGAACGCTGCGTGGCCGCGTTGGAGGGAGGCTCCCGCGGCTTCGCTTTCGCCTCCGGCATGGCGGCGACCTCGACGGTACTGGAACTGCTGGACAGCGGTAGCCACGTCATCGCGATGGATGACCTCTACGGCGGCAGTTACCGGCTGTTCGAGCGCGTGCGCAAGCGGACCGCCGCACTGGACTTCAGCTTCGTCGATCTGACCGACCTGGCGGCCTTCGAGTCCGCCATCCGGCCGGAAACGCGAATGGTGTGGGTGGAAACGCCCACCAACCCCATGCTGAAGATCGTCGACATCGCCGCCATCTGCGAAATCGCGCACAAGCACGGCCTGCGCGTGGTGGTCGACAACACCTTCGCCTCCCCGATCCTGCAGCGCCCGCTGCAACTGGGCGCGGATATCGTCATGCATTCCGCCACCAAGTACCTCAACGGCCACTCCGACATGGTCGGCGGCATGGTGGTGGTCGGCGACGACGCGGAACTCACCGAACAGATGGCGTTCCTGCAGAACTCCATCGGCGCCGTACAGGGGCCGTTCGACAGTTTCCTCGCCTTGCGCGGCCTGAAGACCCTGCACCTGCGGATGAAGGCACACTGCGAAAACGCACTGGCCTTGGCGCAGTGGCTGGAGACGCATCCCGCGATCGAGAAGGTCATCTATCCAGGATTGGCATCGCACCCGCAACATGCATTGGCGACGTGCCAGATGCAGGGTTATGGCGGCATCATTTCGATCGTGCTGAAAGGCGGCTTCGAGGCTGCAAGAAAGTTCTGCGAGAACACCAGGTTGTTCACACTCGCGGAATCGCTGGGCGGTGTTGAAAGCCTGGTGAATCACCCCGCAGTGATGACGCATGCATCCGTGCCGGTGGAGCGGCGGGAGAAGCTTGGGATCAGTGATGGGTTGGTGCGGTTGAGTGTGGGTGTGGAGGCGATCGAAGACCTGCTTGGGGACATGCGCAGGGGACTTGCGCTTGAATAATATGCGGATGATCGCGGGCCCTTGTCCGCGTGCAGGCAACCGTACGAGAGGCGATTGATGAAAGAGTTTTCAATCAGTCCCGCATCGATGCCTGCCACGCTTATCAAGCATCGTTCGCTGATTTGGGCCCTCGTAAAACGGGAGGTACTCGGGCGCTACCGGGGTTCCATGCTCGGCATTCTTTGGTCTTTCTTCAACCCGCTGATGATGCTGGTCATTTACACCTTCGTATTCAGCGTTGTCTTCAAGGCGCGCTGGAGTGGGGGTTCAGACTCCAAGGTTGAGTTCGCGATGATCCTGTTCTCGGGACTCTTGGTGTTCAACATACTGTCCGAGTGCCTCAATCGGGCACCGACGTTGGTGTTGATGAACGTCAATTACGTCAAGAAGGTTGTCTTTCCATTGGAGATACTGCCCGTGGTTTCATTGGGTTGCTCCCTTTTCCACGGTGCGGTCAGCCTGCTGGTATGGGTGCTCTTCTATCTCGTCTTTTTCGGTGTGCCCCCGGCCACTGCATGGCTTTTCCCAGTCGTGATACTCCCGATGCTCTTCCTGACTCTTGGGCTGAGCTGGTTGCTCGCATCCCTGGGGGTTTACCTGCGCGACGTCAGCCAAGTGATACTTCTGATGACCACGGCGCTGCTGTTCTTGTCGCCAATCTTCTATCCGGTGTCAGCGCTGCCTGCGGAGATACAGCAGGTCATGCACTTCAATCCCCTGACATCGACTATCGAGGATGTGCGGGGCGTTCTGGTCGAAGGGAGATTTTCAAACGGCAGCACCTATCTCCTTCGCATCACAGTGGCCATCGTGGTCTCGTGGGCCGGATTCGCTTGGTTCCAGAAGACCCGGAAGGGGTTTGCGGATGTCCTCTGAGGTCGCCATTTCGGTCGAGAATGTCAGCAAGTCATTCGCGATCTATGAAACTCCTCGTGATCGGCTGAAGCAGTTTCTGCTGCCGCGTCTGCGGCGACTGTTCGGTCTTGCCACGAAGAACTACTACCGAGAGTTCAAGGCGCTCTCTGGCGTCTCCTTCAAGATGATGAAAGGGGAGACCATTGGCATCATCGGCCGGAACGGCGCAGGAAAATCAACCCTCCTCCAGATTATCTGCGGGACCCTTGCAGCTTCCGAGGGTAGCGTGGATGTAAAGGGGCGTATCGCAGCGTTGCTCGAACTGGGCGCAGGTTTCAATCCTGAATTCACTGGCCGCGAGAACGTCATCCTGAACGGTGAACTGCTCGGTTTGTCACGCCGCGAAATGGAGCTGCGCCTGCCCGGAATCGAGGAGTTCGCTGGCATCGGCGAATTCATTGACCAGCCGATCAAGACCTACTCGAGCGGCATGTACGTAAGGCTGGCCTTCGCGGTCCAGGCCTGCGTGGACCCTGAGATACTGATCGTGGACGAGGCCCTTTCCGTTGGTGACATAGGCTTCCAGTACAAATGCTTCAGGAGAATGGAAGAGTTGCGCAGGAGGGGCGTGACCATTCTGATGGTTACGCATTCGACCGGCAGTATCCTCGAGTACGCTGATCGGTGCATCGTGATGGAGGGCGGCGGCGTACAGATCGACACGAACGATGTGTTGGCGGCGGTGCTTACTTACGAGAAAGGAATGCTCGCGGCCAAGCCCAAGCAGGTCTCCGACAACCATCCGGAGCACACGGAAGTGACGGCCGAGGACTTGGCCGCGGCCCAGCGCCGGAGCGTGAATGATGATATTTCCGAAAAGCGATTTGGAACCGCGCGCGCGATCATCGAAAGGATGGACATTACTCGGCGCGATGGCAGCAGTTTCGATCAAAGCCCAGTTGTCAGGTCCGGTGAGGAACTGACCTTCAGGTTCACGATCGCATCGTCCGAAGTGCTCGATGACATTGCCCTTGGTGTCTCGATAACCAAGACGCAAGGGGGAGATATCTGGGGGGACAATAACATCCGTGCTGGCTTCCCCATCATTCTCGAACGTGGCCGGCAAGTTGTCGAGTTCTCGGCGAAACTGCCTATCAGCGCTGGCGAGTACCTAATCCACTGCGGACTCGCGCGTATTGCAAATGGGGTACGCGAAGAGCTGGATCAGCGACGTCCTATTCAGTCCATTAAGTTCTGGTCTCCTCGCGAGCAGGTCGGCGTAGTGTTCGCGCCAGTATCCGCGAAGGCTGGCACGCTGTGATCGCGGCATTCTTGTCGCCATACGCGTTCCGAGGAGTGAGCGCGCCTTACTTATGGGTCTTTTACAAGCTACTGTCGTCCATTGATGAGCCTATGGCGTTCCTGCTTTCGGCCGATTACCTGGAGCCGTGCGATAGCGCCGCGATGAAAGGTAGGACCGAGCTCGGGCAGCATCGCCAGATTGAGCATGGTTATGCTCTTCCGGATGCGGCGATTCTGGAACTGCATCGTTTCTCGCTGCTTGATCCAGAGCTGATGACGCGGCTGCTGCCACGTTTCGGTGGAAATCCTTTGGCTTTCTTCAAAGCTTTCTTGAGTGAAGATGTTCCAGAGATAAGGCAAGCGCTCGAGACTGGCTTGTCTTCGCTTCCAGATGACATTGAGGTAATTCTGAGCTGGAGTAACTGTCCATCTCTAAGCGCAGTTGCCGCGGCACGCGGAATCCCGATAGTTCATCTGGAAGTGGGCCCCCTTCGCGAGCCTCAGTACCGGCCGACGGCTTATTTCGATTTTTCCGGTGTGAACGGGAACACGGAAGCCGCACGGCGCTACGAGAATGATCCGGGCGTCTGGGCGCAAGAGTTCGATGTTCCTGAGCTTCATCGCGCATTCTCATCGACGGAGTGCGAGGAGCGCAGTCCCGGAAATCGCTTGGGCGTGGTACTTCAGGTTGAGGATGATTCGAACCTGATTTCTTTCAGTAATGGCTTCGACAATGCAAGTCTGATTGCGAAGGCGTTGCTGGAGAACCCGCACGAGTTGCCGCTCATACGAAGTCATCCTGGCAGTAGATTTCAAGTCAGGCAGGGGGTGGCGGAGCACGACTCTTCGGCTACCGTCCTGGACTTCCTCGCGCAGTGCAAGAAGGTCGTTTGTGTGAACTCCAGCGTTGGCCTCGAAGCACTTATGTTGGAGCTCGAAGTCGATGTCGAGGGGGATGCGTCCTACGGATTCGTCGTCCGTGAAAAGGATCCCCGACAGCGTGGGCGCAAGTTGGCCTACTTTCTATTGGGCTATCTGGTCCCCTACTCGCAGGTATTCTCCGCCGATTACATCCGCTTCCGTTTGGGTAGACCAGCGGAGGCGGAGATCGCTGCCATGCACCTCCGGGGTCATGGGCTGGAGCAGGATTCGGGCAGTGCTAAGGTCGATGTGCGTCAAGCGCTTCGCCATATGGCGAAGCTGCGCATCGAGAGTACGCGGGCGGACGCCGGGGCAGAAGAGGCCGAAGGTCCCCAAGATGGATGGCTGCTTAGCTATCGGACACGAACCGATGATGGGTATGCAGATGACCTATCGGTTCGGCCCTCCAGCTTGGTGAGTGACGGCGCGGCCAGTGTTGTGAGATTCGTATTGCCATCCGGAGCTCGCCCCGAAGTCGTGCGCGTCAGTGCGCCAGCACTCGCTGGTTGCAACACTCTGCGCGCGATGCGCTGGGGCTGGGGTAGTGAGGCGCGCGGGGAGTTGTCCCCACTCTTCGATACACATCTTCGCCTGATCTCCGCGAGTTGCGCACATTTCCGTGACGGCGAAGCGATGTCACTCCTCAACGATGGCGGTGAGGTCTACTTCGAGTTCTCGGTTGACGATCTGTGGTCTTCCGCCGCCGCCCGCGCTAGCCCAGGACACGGCGTCCTGGAGTTCGTTCTCTCTTATCAGAGCGCGGATTCCGCGATCGCACATGAGCTTTTCAGAATAAGGGAGGGCATCCTTGGCCAAGGCCGCCAAGTGGGCGAGGCCTCTATGCGCGATGAGATCCATCGGGACATCGATGAGCTCTCGTCACGAATGCAGCATCGCTCGAGCCAGCTAGCGCAGATCCGGGCCGAGTTTCTCGAAAGCATCCATGGCCAGTCAGTCCGTCTGAACGATCTGTCAGCTACGGTAGAGAAGATGTGTCGTTCTTTTGAGTCCCTGGCAGAAGTCCAAGCGAGCCAGTCCGATAGGCTGGCCGACATGGCGGCTAGGATCGAGGGGAGGTTGGGGTTGTTGCTTGAGGCCCAGGACCTTCTGAAGAAGGAGTTGGGGGATCAAGCGGAAGCGTTAGGGAAGGCGAACGCAAACATAGATGAAATGAAGCGCATCTCGGAAATGACCTGGAGGCAGAAGTACTTGGCCAAGTGGACCAAGAAGGGCCAGGCATGATCATCGATCGCCTCAAGAGAAGCCGGTTCCGCAACGTGCTCCGTGGCTTGGCGTTGAGTAACCCTTGGCGCGTGCTGCCTGACGCTTTGAAGATTCGCCTCATTGCCTCCAGCCCGCTGCTGGACCCCGAGTGGGTTGGCCAAGTAGCGGGATTTCAAGGAGGGCGACGGGAACTTGCGGAGGCCTTGGTTGGTGATTCGCTGTCACTGGCGTCGCCATTGCTGGGTTTGGATTGGTACAGGTCACGCTATGGCCTGGATGCCACGGCAGGTGAGGCACTCCTTCACTACTGGCTTGTTGGAGACTACATCGGACTCAGGCCCCATCCATGGTTCGATCCAGTGGCTGCGCGCCTTTCAAGCGCGAGGCGGCGGCCAACCCTCAAAGCCGTCCTGGTGCAATACCTGTCCAACTGGAGGGAATTCAATGCTCCACATGCACTTTTCGATCAGGCGTTCTATCTGGCGCATAACGGTGACGTGAGGGAGAGTGGATTCAATCCGCTCATTCATTTCGTGCTTTACGGTGAACAGGAAGGTCGCCGACCGAACGAGTATTTTGATCCAGCGTGGTACAAATCCGCCAATCCCGATGTGGCGAGTTCCGGCGTGGCGCCATCGCTGCACTTCGGCCTTTACGGAGCTGCTGAGGGCCGTAGCCCGGGACCGGATTTCGACGCCTTCGGGTATGTCGTCGACTTGGGGCGTTCATCGCTTGGCGGGTGGGATCCTCTCTCCCATTATCTGGTCGTCGGAAGACCAGCGGGCATCCGGCATCTGAAGCGAGACTTAAGCGTGGCCCGGTTGACAAGCCAGGTAGATAGCGTTGCGAAACGACGACCGAACGCGCCGGTTGATGTCATCGTTCCCGTCTATCGCGGGCTGGAAGAGACACGAGCCTGCATAGAATCGGTGCTGGAAAACATGCCCAAGAACAGGCTTCGCCTGCATCTCTACAACGATGCATCGCCTGAGCCTGAGATCACGGAATTCTTGCGTGCGTTGGCGGCCGAGAATGACCGACTAATCTATGTAGAAAATGATGAGAACCTCGGTTTCGTAAGGACAGTCAACAAGGCGATGAGGTCCGCATTGCTTTTCCCGGATTTTGACAGTGTCATCTTGCTGAACAGCGACACGGAAGTTTCAGGTGACTGGGTTGCGAGACTTCGGGGCCATGTGGACGCGAACAGCGATGTCGCCACCGTGACAGCCATGTCAAACAACGCAACCATCTGCAGCTATCCGCAGCTGGGCGCCAATGCCGTTCCCGAGGGGGAGACGGTGGGAAGTATCGATTCGCTGGCGGCGGTCACCAATGCCGGGCTCAGTGTTGAGCTGCCGACGGGCGTTGGATTCTGCATGTTGATCACGGCTGAGGCGTTGCGCAAGATCGGCTTGTTCGATGAGGAGGCGTTCGGCAAGGGCTACGGTGAGGAAGTCGACTTCTGCCAGCGTGCGATGCGCAGTGGCATGAAGAACTTGCTTGCGCTCGATGTATACGTCAAACATGCCGGGGAAGTCAGCTTCACCACCTCAAGCAAGCCGAGCAAGCTGATTGGTGAGGAGATCATTCGCGGGCGCTATCCCGAGTATGCAGGCGATGTGACCAATTTCGTGCGCGGTGACCCCGGCCTGCATGCGCGGATCAGGCTGACGTTTGCTCGATGGCGCACCTCGGCCATTAATGTACGCATCCTGTTCACTCATGCCTTGGGTGGGGGGACCGAGCGCCATGTGCAGGACGTGGCGCGCGCGACTCCATCCGGCAACAGGACGATCGTGATCCGCCCCGTGCAAGGTTATGCCCAGAGAGTGAGGGTCGAGTGCCCTCATGCGACGGACGGATTCGCTGTAGAGGTGGATGTGAAGAACGCCCACGAGCTCTCCGGCTTGCTGCTGGCGATGGGAGCCGGACGCATCCAGATCCACCATGTACTTGGGTTCACCGAGGTGCTACGCAAGGCGATCGCGATCTCGCGCCTTCCGTTTGACTTCGTGGCCCATGATTACTTTGCTGTTTGCCCGCAGGTAACGTTGACCGATGCGTCGGGAAATTACTGTGGCGAGCCTGCACTCAAAGGTTGCGACGAGTGCATAAGCATGCGGCCCAGCCATGGTTCGAGCGACATCCGGAACTGGCGGATCCACAATGAGTGGCTGGTGCTCGGTGCGAGTGCTCTCGCAGCACCAAGTGGAGATTGCGCGTCGCGGATGCAACGCTATTTCCAGCGCGCCTTCCAGGCCGTGCCGCACGAAGACCTGAGGTCGCTTGGTACCTTTGACGTACCTGCCGGTGGGAGGACGAAGCGTCGAGTCGTGCTGCTCGGCGCCCTCGCACCCCACAAGGGTAGGAAGCTGGTACTCGAATTGGCCGAAGAGGTGCTGAGAAGATCATTGCCGCTTGAAATCCACCTCATCGGCGACCCTCAAGGCGAGGTTCCGAAAAGACTGTCGCCGGTGTTCTCGAGTTCCGGCAGGTACGATGATTCGAAGCTTGATGAGCTCGTTGTCGAGGCACAGCCTGACATCATCCTTTTTGCGTCGCAGGCGCCGGAGACCTATTCATATACCTTGACGACGGCGCTTCGCTCCGGCGTCCCGATCGTTGCAACCCATCTGGGTGCGTTCATAGAACGATTGGCGGGGAACGGCCTCCACAGGACAGTTCCTCCGACGATCTCGGCTGGATCGCTTGCTGATCTCCTGCTGTCGATCCCACGGGGGCGACGATCATGATCATGCGGATAGCCGTCATCCCCGAGCGGCTGGGAGGCGTTCTGTCGCCCTGTGGAACGATTCGACTGTCAACGTTCTTCGATGCGATTCGCGATGCGACCCATGGTCGTTGGGAGGTCCGTTACCTCGTTGCAGAGGAAGTCGAGGCATTCCAACCCCATGTCATCGTGTGGCAGCGTGTGGCGCTGCCCACTTCGGATGATGTCGCTGCGGTTGTGAAGGTCGCGAAGGCAGTCGGTGCGACCATGATCTACGATCTGGACGACAACCTGTTCGAGCTGGATGATCAGTTCGAGAGGCGCATGTACGCCGAGAAGCTCGAAGCAGTCCGAGCGTCGTTGCAGGCTGCGGACCAGGTTTGGTGCTCTACACCCAACTTGGCTGGAAATTCGGCTGCCATTTCCAGATCGCCTCCACTGTTGATGACGAATGCGTTGGATCCAGGCCTGTGGGTAACGGACTGTGGCCCGGTCTTGGCAAGTGGTCCGATGTCGAGGCTGCTCTACATGGGTACTCGTACACACGCTGCCGATCTCGACCTACTCAACGAAGCCATGGCCCTGCTTGAGCGGCGCGCGCCGGGCAGGTACAAGTTAGATGTCGTCGGTGTGTCCTCGCACTATGTTGAATTCCCATGGCTCGAGGTGCTAGCCATCCCCTCGCACGTAGGTGCGTCCTACCCGGCTTTCGTGTATTGGCTTTGCCGGCAAGGCGCTCGAAGGCTGGGGGTAGCTCCTTTGCTGCGTTCGCGATTCAATGACAGCAAGAGCAACATCAAGGTGTTGGACTACGCCGCGCTTGGCATGCCCGCCTTGGTTTCGGACGTGCCGGCGTACTCGTCGCTTCGCGCCGACATGGATTGCATGAAGTCAGACAATAGCGCCTTGGCGTGGGCGACCAGCATCGAGCGAGCCTGCGCGGACGAGGCTTTGACCTCCAGAGTCTTGTCGAGCGCGACGAGCCTGATTGGAGAGCAAGTGTTTGGCGATGCCGTAAGGTTGCGTATGGACGCCATTGATCGAGGATTGAGCAGAGTATGAGTCATCTACGAAAGGAAGCCGGACGGACGCTGCCCTTCATCCTTGGGGTGATCGTGCTGACAGGTATCGTCGCCAGGTTCTACTCTTGGCCAGGATTCGCGACGCATGACTCGCTATTCATAACCCGAGAGGCTCTCGAGGGTGAGTACACGACTTATCATCCTCTCCTGAACGCGTTGCTCGTCAGGTTTCTGGCGGTTCCGCTGGATTCCTACTGGCTCTACACCAGCTTGCAGATTGCCTGGTGCTGCATGCTGCTGTACCAGTCCTTACGTCACTCTCTCCATCGCCAAGGCGCCCGGCTTCTTGGGTGCGTCGCCGTGGTTGCTTGGGCTGCGTCACTTCATACGCTGCTCTACCTCGGCGTCGTCTGGAAAGATGTGCCTATCGCATATGGCTTGGTGTTCATGGCTGCACTCGCTTACAGGATGAGGGCCGAGCCAGGGTATCGGGCAACCTGGATGGATGGCCTCTTGTTGGGCCTTTCGCTGTTCTTCTGTCTTGGCATGCGCCACGGAATGATCTTCAACGCGGTATTGTTGCCTCTCTTGCTCGGCTGGCGCAGTGTCCTTGCGCAACGCAGGCTCTGGTTGCCGATTGCGCTCGCGATAGTTGGCTTTGCCGGGCTTCAGGCGATTGGCGCGAGCAAGTTTGTGAGCAATGACAACGCACACATGCTGCGATTGAAGGTCTCTGCCGTTTCGCAACCATTCTTGGCCATAGTTACGAACAAGAATGGCTACAATTCGGACGATCATGAGTACGATCGTCGACTCGCAGTACAGGCGTTCGGTACCGACTACGCGAAAGAGTTCTCTCCAGACTACTTTCGGAACAATCCAGCGCCCATCTCGGAGGGCGAGCTCGATCACGTCTACCGGGCCATCCTAAAACGCACCCCCAGGCTATGCGCTAACAATTTCTCGCTATGCGTCTCATCGAGAGTTCAGATGTTCCTGGGCACACTCCAGCCGTCGACTTCGTTCGGTGGCATGACGTTCTACGATCTGGGAACGTTCCAGGACTGCGGTCAAGTTTTCGGGATGATTGAGGCGCAATGCAAAGTCCTCGACCGATTTGAGACTTCCGAGAAGCCCGCCTGGGCGTTGGATGTCCAGCGGAAAGTTCAGTCGGGTTTGGTGGAGACACGAGATCCACTGGTTCGCGCCGTTTTCTGGAATCTTCTGCCAGCCCTATTCCTGCTGGCCGCCATGCTCGCGTTTGGACGGGCGTTCTCCCCCCTCTGGCTGGTGGCGGTATTCTTCATCGCACAGCTCGCGCTCCCGTTCATGACGGCGATGGCCAATGATTTCCGCTATTACTACTTCTTGTTCCCCTTCGCTGTCGTCTTTGCGCCACCAGCGCTCCACTTGGCAGCGAAGGTGCTGGCCCGCGAGTCCGAGGCGAGGATGGAGCCATGAATGAACCTGCCGTTCCGGATGCACTTGAGATCCAGTCGGGGACTTCTTGCATCGCCGTCGTCATCCCGTGCTACCGGGTCACGCGGCACATCATGGGCGTCCTTTCCAAGATTGCGCCAGAGGTGGATCTGATCTACTGCGTCGATGATGCATGCCCGGACGGTAGCGCGGACTTCATAGAGCGGCATTGCGTCGACCGGCGTCTACGCATCCTCAGGCACGCAGAAAACCAGGGCGTCGGAGGCGCGGTCCTGACAGGGTATGACCAGGCGGTGGCCGACGGCGCTTCCGTAATAGTCAAGATCGATGGCGATGGGCAAATGGATCCGCGACTACTGATGGCGTTCGTCAACCCCATCCTGCGTGGTGAGGCAGACTACACCAAGGGCAATCGCTTCTTCGACCTCAAGCGCATCCACGAGATGCCAAAGGTCCGGATCTTCGGCAATGCGATCCTCTCCCTGTTTACTAAACTCTCGACCGGGTACTGGGATCTTTTCGATCCGACCAACGGATACACGGCGATCCATGCGAATGCGGCGAGGTTCGTGCCACGGGAGAAGATCAGCAAGCGCTACTTCTTCGAGACCGACATGCTTTTTAGGCTGAGCATATTGCGCGCCGTGGTGGTGGACGTCCCGATGGATGCGAGTTATGGCGATGAAGAAAGCGGCTTGAAGATCAAGCGGATCGTTGGCGAATTTGCGGCCAAGCACGCGCGAAATCTCTTCAAGCGGATCGCGTACAACTACATATTGCGGGACTTGCCCCTCGCTTCGCTCCAGTTGTTCGTGGGGTTGGGCCTCCTGGCATTCGGCCTGATCTTCGGGTGCTGGCATTGGTGGATATCAGCGTCCACAAATGTGGGTGCTACCACCGGGACTGTGATGATTCCCACGATGTCCCTGTTGGTGGGCATACAATTGGTCTTGGCGTTCCTTTCGTACGATATCGCGAACGTGCCCAGGCGCGTCATGCACACCCTTTTGGAGCAACGTTTGGCAGCGCTCGCGGTGAGGTCTTCGAATGAATGACCCGATTCGAATAGGGTGGGGGACCGCGCTTTTGCTCGCGGCGACGCTCCTGCTGCTCAGCCTAGGGCAGATCCTATTTAAGTGGGCATCGAAGGGCGTCTCGTTCGGAGATCCCCGCAGCCTGTTGTCCCCGAGCCTGTTGTCCGGCCTGTTCGTTTACGGCTTGGCCACGATAATGTGGATTCTGGTACTCAAGAGGCTACCTTTGTCGCTCGCCTTTCCGTTCTACGGGCTGACGTTCTTGTTGGTGCCATTACTCGCACACTCCCTTATCGGCGAGAAGATCGGCTACCAGACCTTGCTTGGAGGTGGCATCATCATGCTCGGGGTTTTCGTAACGAGTTGGGGAAAGATCGCATGAGTGAGTGTCCGGCATGTGGGGCAACGCTCACCCCGGGAGTTGCGCCCTGGCATCTCAAGTGCACCGACTGCTCCTACGAAGGGAGCAGTCTGGAGCCGAGGATTCTCGATCAGAAGGCCGGCAACGACTTGGACGAGCATGCGCGCGAGGATGCGCTGCGAACGCTACGCATCGCCAATTTCGACCTCCTCGCGAAGCGCGTCGCCCTGTTGCTCCCGGCCGGTTCTCAAGGACCTCGGCGCTTGCTGGATGTCGGTTGCGCGCACGGTTGGTTCCTCCAGCGCATGAGCGGCGAGTATGATGTCGCGGGGATCGAACCGGATCCGTTGATTGCCGACGTCGCACGTGGCCGTGGCTTCGATGTGAAGAGTGGTTTCTTCCCGGACGTGGTAGGGGCGGAAACGTATGACCTCATTGCCTTCAACGACGTACTGGAGCACATCCCCGACGTCGCTGGCACCTTGGCCGCGTGCCATGCGCACCTCAATGCCGGCGGGCACGTCATCGTCAATGCGCCCGACCGCACGGGATTCCTCTATCGCCTGTCGAAGGCGATGGCTCGTGTCGGCTTAAGTAGGTCGTTCGACCGCATGTGGCAGGTTGGTTTCCCATCGCCGCACCTGCACTACTTCGATACTCCGAACATGCAGCGTTTGGCACGCAACGCAGGATTTTCCGTGGCCGACACGTTCGCCCTTCCCACCGTGAGCCATGATGGGCTTTATTCGCGTGTCAGGTATGACAAGTCGGTGTCGGCAGCGAAAGCAGGATTGCTCACTGCCGTCCTTGGCGCTCTCATACCGGCACTAGCGATACTGCCGGCTGACATCCGGGTCTGGATTCTGCGCAAGGACTGAGTCGCAGATGCGAGGCTACCGGCGCAGCATGCGCGCCGGCGGACCGTTGGATGCTCTATTGCTCGACGATCATCATGAGTGGACTCGCGCATGAAACTTGTACGCCGGCCTCATCGTGGAGAATTGACACTTTATATTCACCTGCCGGTACCTGCAGCGTAGGTAGCTCCAACTTGAAGCCTGCATTGGTTAGTGCCTCAGCTTTGTATGCGGTTGCAACGTCATCCCGTTTGATGCCTGCAGGGCCGGAGATTGAGAAAGCGTTTCCAGGCTTGGAAATAACAACGGTCACGTTGCCAGGATTCGTGAGGCTTGTGGTGGCTGCCCACCCTTCGAATGCGACCGCGCCCGCGCTGGACACCTTGAACACGCCTTCCTGTGGCGAGTTGCCATTAATTGCATCCAGCGCGCAAAGCTCAACTTTCCCAAGCGATTCGAGATCGGCCGTAAACTCTGAGAACTGAGTCGTAGGCGGCTGGGCCTGTTCAGTCGAGGTGTCTGCAGGTACCGCCGGGGTGACAGCCGCAGGTTCCTGGTACTCAGATATTTTGTCGTTACAACCGCTGAGAGCGATCGCGATAAGCGTGACGGCGGGAATTAGTTTTCGACTCATGAGTGAGGTGTCCTCGTTAAGTTGAACCACGACGGGGCTGGCGAAGCTCGTAGCGGTTGAGTTCAGAGTTGGGACTCAAGTTCAGGCAACAGGGTAAACAAATTCCCCACCAACCCAATATCCGCAATCTCGAAGATCGGCGCTTCGCCGTCCTTGTTGATCGCCACGATGGTGCCGGCGTCCTTGATGCCGGTCAGGTGCTGGATGGCGCCGGAGATGCCGACGGCGACGTACAGCTCGGGGGCGATGATCTTGCCGGTCTGGCCCACCTGCAGTTCGTTCGGTACGTAGCCGGCATCGACGGCGGCACGCGAGGCGCCCACGGCGGCGCCCAGCTTGTCAGCGAGGGCGTAGATGACCTTGAAGTTGTCGGCGGAACCGACACCACGGCCGCCTGAGACGACGCGCTTGGCGCTCTGCAGGTCGGGGCGGTCGGACTTGCCGGCGGCGAGGCTGATGTAGCGGGTGTGCGTCGGCAGGGCGACGTCCACGCTGGCGGCTTCGACGGTCGCGCTGCCGCCCTTGGCGGCTTCCGGCCAGGAGGCGGTACGCACGGTGGCGACGACCGTCTGGTCGGCGGGAACGTCAACCGTGATGATCGCGTTGCCAGCGTAGATCGGGCGCTTGAAGGTGTGTGGTCCTTCCACGGCCATCAGGTCGGAGACCTGGTTGACGCCGAGCAGGGCGGCGACGCAGGGCAGCAGATCCTTGCCGAAAGTGGTGGACGGCGCGAACACATGCGTATAGCCCGCGGCGAGCTTGGCGATCTGCGGGGCCAGCACCTGGGCGATGGCATTCGCGTTGGCGGCATTGGCGACGGTCAGCACCCTGGCGACGCCGGCGATCTGCGCGGCTTCGGCGGCGATCGCGGTCGGGTCGGCGGCCAGCACGGCCACGTCGATGGCGTCGGCCTTCACGGCGGTGGCGGCGCTGACGGTCTTGGCGGTGGAGGCGTTGAGCTTGCCGTCCAGGTGTTCGGCGATGACGAGAACCTTGGCCATTACAGCAACCCCTTCTGTTTGAGTGCGGCGACCAGTTCGGCCGCATCCTTCACCATGACGCCCTTGCTGCGCTTGGCAGGCGGGGCGTAGTGCGTGGTCTTGTGCGTGTCGGCGGCGTCGACGCCCAGGTCGGCCAGCTGCAGCGTCTCCAGCGGCTTGCTCTTGGCCTTCATGATGTCGGGCAGCTTGATGAAGCGCGGCTCGTTGAGGCGCAGGTCGGTGGTGACGACGGCCGGTAGATCGACTTCGAGCGTTTCCAGGCCCGCATCGACTTCGCGGACCACGGTGGCCTTGCCGTCGGCGATGTCGAGCTTGCCGGCGAACGTCGCCTGCGGGCGGCCCCACAGCGTGGCCAGCATCTGGCCGGTCTGATTGGCGTCATCGTCGATGGCCTGCTTGCCGAGGATCACCAGGTCCGGCGATTCCTTTTCGACCAGCTTGAGCAGGGTGCGGGCGGCGGTCAGCGGCTGGATGGGCTGGTCGGTCACCACGTGGATGGCACGGTTGGCGCCCATCGCCAGGCCGTTGCGCAGGTGGGCCTGGGCGTCGGCGGGTGCGATGGTGGCAACCACCACTTCGGTGGCGATGCCCTTGTCGCGCAGGCGCAGGGCTTCTTCCAGCGCGATTTCGTCGAAGGGATTGGGGGACAGCTTGACGCCTTCGGTGACTACGCCGGACCCGTCCGGCTTGACCTGGATGCGGACGTTGTAGTCCACCACGCGCTTGTAGGCGACGAGAATCTTCATCCTGCGGGAATTCCTGTATTCGACGGTGAGGCCCGGCCGCGGCGGCTGACCGAGGGCAGACGTGGGATTTTAGCCCTCAGGCGCGGGCCATGCGAGTCCGTACGGTTGCGTCCGCACATCGAGAAGCCAGACTGGCCGCGAAGCGCGCGGCACTGCCGGGGGCCTGCGCGAAAAAGAGCGATGGCTCCGTCAGCTCCAGTTCCAGCAGGCAAGGTTCACCCTCGGTGCCGCCCAACAGATCGATACGGGCGTACGCGAGGGGCGATTCCAGCTGCCTGAGCCGCGCGGTCGCGGCGAGCACCTGTTCCGCCAGGGCCAACTCGGACGCGCTGGCGCTGCCTGCAGCGATCTCGCCCAGCGCCATCGGTGCCTGCCGTGCCCCCTCGCCGGGAGCGAGTTGCGCGGCCTTGCGGATGGCATGGCTGAACTGTCCATCGAAATACAGCAGGGCGGTTTCGCCCCGGCGATCGACCGACGCGAGATACGGTTGCAGCATCACGCCGCGCTCCTGGTCGAGCAGCCGGGCGACATGATTGCCGGCGGCGAACTGCTGGTCGCGTCCGTAACGTTGGGTATCGCGGGCACCGGCACTGACGGTGGGTTTGACCACGAATTCGGCCGTATCGAACGTGGCGAGGAACGTGGCCAGCGCCTCCATCGGTTCTGCGTCCGGTTCGACGAAGTGCGTGGGCACCACCGGGATGCCGACGGTGTCCAGATCCGCCAGATAGTGCTTGTCCGTGTTCCAGCGGACTACATTGAGCGGGTTGAGGAGTTCCGTCACCTGGTCGACCTGCGCGCACCAGGCGAGGAACTCCGGCAACCGCTCGGTGTAGTCCCAAGGCGAACGCAGCACGGCCGCATCGAATCGCGCCCAGCTGACCGTCGGGTCGTCCCACGCCACGGCGCGGGCATGCAGGCCGACCTCGGCACAGGCATCGAGCAGCGGCGCGAGATCGTCATCGTGGCCGCAGGCGGCCACGGCCGTGACGAGGGCAAGGGTCTTCATGCCGGGAAGTGTACGCGCACGCCATGTGCGGGATTCCCATTGCCCGAAAGTACCTGTGTCGGCCGGGGAGCGCTGGGTAGAATGCAGGCTTTCCTCATCGAATGGATCGTGCCATGGCGGGTAATCCCGGCTCCGGAGGCAATCAGAAGCTTTATCCCAGTGCGGCGGCGGCGCTGGCGGGTGTCGTGGCGGACGGACAGACCCTCGCGGTGGGTGGCTTCGGGCTATGCGGCATCCCGGAGGCGCTCATTGGTGCGCTCCGCGACAGTGGCGCAAAGGCCCTGACCGCCATTTCCAACAATGCCGGGGTGGATGGCTTCGGCCTTGGTTTGCTGCTGGAAACCCGGCAGATCAAGAAGATGATTTCGTCCTACGTGGGCGAGAACAAGGAGTTCGAGCGGCAGTTCCTGTCCGGCGAGCTGGAGCTGGAGTTCAATCCCCAGGGCACGCTGGCCGAGCGCCTGCGCGCGGGCGGCGCGGGCATCCCGGCCTTCTTCACCCGTACCGGCTACGGCACGGTGGTAGCCGAGGGCAAGGAGACCCGCCAGTTCGGCGAGCACTGGTATGTGATGGAAACCGCCCTGATCGCAGACGTATCCCTGGTCAAGGCCTGGAAGGCCGACAAGGCCGGCAACCTGGTCTTCCGCAAGACGGCCCGGAATTTCAATCCGGCATGTGCCATGGCGGGCAAGGTCTGCATCGCCGAGGTCGAAGAGGTGGTGGAGATCGGTGCGATCGACCCTGACCACGTCCACCTGCCCGGCATCTACGTGGACCGCATCGTCCACAACCCGAACCCCGAAAAGCGCATCGAGCAGCGGACTGTCCGCCAAGGAGACAAGTGATGCCCTGGACCCGCGATGAAATGGCGCAGCGCGCCGCCCGCGAACTGACCGATGGCGCCTACGTCAACCTGGGCATAGGCTTGCCGACCCTGGTCGCGAATCACATCCCGGCCGGTGTGGATGTCTGGCTGCAATCGGAAAACGGCCTGCTCGGCATCGGTCCGTTCCCGACCGAGGACGAGGTCGACGCCGACCTCATCAACGCCGGCAAGCAGACCGTGACCGCCCGCGCAGGTGCCAGCTACTTCGGCAGCCATGACTCCTTCGCCATGATCCGCGGTGGCCACATCGACCTGGCCGTGCTGGGCGCCATGCAGGTGACCGACAAGGGCGACCTGGCCAACTGGATGGTCCCCGGCAAGATGGTCAAGGGCATGGGCGGGGCCATGGATCTGGTGGCCGGCGTCAAGCGCATCGTGGTGCTCATGGAGCACGTGGCCAAGGATGGAAGCCACAAGATCCTGCCCAAGTGCGACCTGCCGCTGACGGGCGTGGGCGTCGTTGACAGGATCATCACGGACCTGGCGGTGTTCGATGTCACCCCCGAAGGCCTGGTCCTGGTTGAAATGGCCGATGGCGTAACCGAAGCGGAACTGGTCGCTGGTACCGGGGTCCCCTTCCGTCCCCGCTCCTGAGTCACGTAAAGCCGTGACGCAGGTCCGGTTGCTCTGCGTGATTGTGCACGTATGACTTTCAGCTGTACGTTTTCCGGCCGATAACACGGAGAGGCGAACCTGTTGGCTATTTGCGGCCCGACGGGTGGGCTATAGTGTTAGTTCAGGGGCTTTATCCGTTTTTTTCCAGAGGCGTATGTATGAAACTCCGGGTCGGCGCTTGCGCCTTGATGTTGGTTTTGGCCGGGTGCAGTGGAGAAAGCCCCGAATCGGGCATGGCAGGGATGCGTGGTGTTGCGGCGAGCAAGCCGACCGGCGGATTGCCGACCGCGCTCCCGCTTGCGCGTGCGATCGGCGCGTCGATCGCGAATGCACCTGACCGTGGTGCGCTGCTGTCTTATCCGAACAAGGCAACGCCCACCAAGCAGGAGGGTGCATACACCTGGTTCCCGACCGCCATCAGTGAAGCGCACGCCTTCAAGGGCATCGCCACTGGTGAAATGACCGTGCCGTCGCCCGATGGCAGCCAGGTCAAACTGCGATACGAGCGCCATGTCGAGGAGATCGACGGCAACTGGACTTGGATCGGCCGCGTAATCGGCGGCGATCCGATGCAGGAAGCCATCATCACCTTCGGCGAGAAGGCGGTATTCGGTTCGATCCCCCAAGCCAACGGCAAGCCGGCGCTGAGCCTGCAGACCCGTAATGGCGCCGTGTTCGCAGTCCAGACCGACCCTTCCAAGGTGGTGTCGGCGACGAAGGGACATGTGGATGTGATGATTCCCGAGGCCGCCACGCTACGTTCGTCGATGGCCGCGGCCGTGAGCCAGTCGGCCCAAGTTAGCCAGGGCGCCACCGCAATTGCACAGGCCGCGCCGCCGACCTCTGCTAACACGATCGATGTAGCGATTGGCTACACCTCAGAGTTTGCCTCAGCGAATAACGGCGCATCTGGTGCAGCTACACGCTTGGTGTACTTGATTCAAGTTGGCAATCAGGCTTTCTCAAACAGCGATATCAACGGTTACCTGCGAATCGTTAACGCGGTGCAGGTCAACTATACCGATACCACTACTAATCAATCGGCCCTTCAAGAGCTGACGGGAAGTACTGGCAATTCCCCTGTCACCGTTCCGGCATCCCTTGCACCGCTACGCACCGCACGCGACCAATACGGCGCCGATATCGCAGTGCTGGTGCGTAAGTTCAATACGCCGGAAAATGAAGGATGCGGTATCGCTTGGTTGAACGGCGCAAACCAAACAGCTATTAGCTCAGCAGATGCGGCTTGGGGCTATGCGGTCATCAGCGATGGCTACGACACGGGCACAGATGGGAAAACGTATTATTGCGCGGACGAAACGCTGGTGCACGAAGCAGCACATCTGATGGGTTCTGCACATGATCGTGCGAATTCAACAGCGGCGAACGGTACACTTCAATATGGGCGCTACCCATATTCATTTGGCTACAAGACTGGTGCGGCGACGGGTAACTTCTACACCGTGATGGCTTATGGTGACACAGGCCAGATTGCTCATCGTATTTTCTCTACCCCGCTAAAGAGTACGTGCGGTGCGGCGGGGAACTTGGTCTGTGGTCTTGCAAACAGTGAGGACAATGCGCGTAGTCTGAACCAGACGATTCCCGTCGTGGCAACCTTCCGGGCTACGGTCGTGCCATTTGTCGGAAAGAGTCGCAACGATTTCAATAATGATGGAGTCTCAGACATCCTCTGGCGCTCTGAGTCGCGCCAGATTGAAACGTGGACTATGAATGGTGCAACTCTGTCATCCGCCAAGGGCTTTCAGCTCCCTCTGGGTTACCGGGTTATGACCTCTGGTGATTTCAACGGCGATGGCTTCAACGATCTGCTGCTCACAAGTGCTGCACGCGATTTGGTCCTGTGGATGGGTAATGGAACGACATTTACCTCGCAGTCTTTGAATCGTACTTATGGAGTTGAATGGTCAGCTGTCGGCCAAATCGACTTCGATGGTGATGGCAAATCTGATTTGCTCTGGAAGAATAACGTTACAGGCGCTATTGAGGCCTGGGTGATGAATGGGGCAACGCTCACCCGTGCCGCCGGTTTCAATTTACCCGCCGGTTACTCGGTGCTGACTACCGGTGACTTCAACGGTGACGGCTTTGGTGACTTGTTGCTGGGTGGCCCATCTCGTGAACTGGTGATGTGGTTCGGTACGGGAACTTCTTTCAATGGTCAGAGCTTAGGTAAGGTTTATGGGCTCGGGTGGACGGTCACGGGCGCAGTGGACGTCAACGCCGACGGCAAGTCGGATTTGCTCTGGCGTAACGACAGTACCGGACAGTTCGAAACCTGGGTCATGGATGGCTACGCGTTATCCGCTGCGACCGGCTACTCGTTGCCTGCTGGCTACGAAATTTTTGGCTCCGGTGACTACAACGGGGACGGTAAGCTAGATCTACTGCTGTCCAATAGTCAGCGCGAATTATTCATGTGGTTTGGCACTGGTACCTCATTCAACGGTCAGGCGCTCAATCGTATTTATGGCGCTGGATGG
Organism: Pseudoxanthomonas sp.; assembly: GCF_036845285.1. Lineage (GTDB taxonomy): Bacteria > Pseudomonadota > Gammaproteobacteria > Xanthomonadales > Xanthomonadaceae > Pseudoxanthomonas_A. The sequence goes on along the minus strand of NZ_DAIUEE010000014.1, from coordinate 92,588 downwards.
GTAGCTGACCTGGATGTGCGTCCCTTCTTTGCACAGAAGGTTACGACGGACTTCAATGCCAGTGGCGCTTCCGATATCTTGTGGAAAAGTGATGCTGCGGGTCAGTTCGAGACTTGGATGATGGGTGGCGCCACGTTGCAGAGGGCGAGTGGTTTCGCGTTGCCCACTGGCTATCGAATCATGACGACTGGTGATTTCAACGGTGACGGCTATGCGGACCTGCTGTTGACGAGCTCGGCACGCGACACAGTGATGTGGTTCGGTAACGGAATTGGTTTCCGTGGTCAATCACTTGCGCGTGTCTATGGTTCCGGTTGGAGCGCCACCGGCAACTTTGAAGTTAATGGGGACGGAAGATCTGATCTACTCTGGTCGAATAGCTCAAATGGTCAGTTTGAAACTTGGGTAATGAATGGTGCCGCGCTTGTTCAGGCCCGAGGTTATAGTTTGCCGGCTGGTTATACGATTCTCACGACAGGCGATTTCAACGGCGATGGTTTTAGTGATCTTTTGATCGGCAACACGTCGCGCGATCTGGTTATGTGGTTTGGCACCGGTAACGGCGGTTTCAATGGGCAAGCACTAAATAGGCGATACGGTGCAGGCTGGGTCGCCATTGGCCAAGTGGACATAAACGGCGATGGAAAATCGGATCTCATTTGGCGTGATACCGTTTCCGGGCAGTTTGAGACCTGGCAGATGAACGGTGCGGAATTGACACGTGCGACTGGATATGTGCTGCCTGCAGGCTATGGCATTCTGGGCACAGGTGACTTTAATGGCGACGGAAACGCGGATTTGTTGATTGGCAATGCGTCTCGCCAAATCGCCATGTGGTTTAGTACGGGCACGTCTTTCAACGGTCAAAGTTTAAACAGGGCATATGGTGCAGGCTGGAATGTGCTCTCAAGCTTTTGATCGCGATTGATGTTGTTAGATGTAAAAGGGTCCGCTCACGCGGACCCTTTTTTTAGCTGCGTTGTTCCCCGTTGCGCTTGGCGTACCGATATGAACTCATACGACCGGGCATAGATTGACCCATGATGTGTGCAGCGGTAGTCCACTTCCAGCCTTCCGAAGCGACGCACGGAGCGATGAGGCGTTCGATCGCATGTGCCATAGTGCCGTCGACTTGAGATTTTTCCTGTTCAAAATCTGAGCGTGTCAGACCGATTTCGAGCAGCGGCCGGATCGCTTGTAGGCGAACCCAGAACATGCTGCCAGACACGAACTCGGACTCACTGACGCCCGTAAGTGATAGGCCCAAACGACTCGCCAGCTGCAACACGGCAGGTGCATTAGCGCCCCAGTAATAGTTCATGGGTTGGACATGTCCCTCAGGCGCCACAAGCCCCATTTTCGGATCCTGAGAGAACGCATCAAGTATCTTTTGAGCACGGAATCCCGACACAAGATTGGAAACGAGCTCGCGCCTCCACTCGTCTCCATCGCTTCTGTGTGGGGACCGTTTAGTATGGAGCTTAAGAATCAATTGCTCCCTTTCTCGCACTAGCAGCGAAGTGATCTCGAGAAACGGCAGAATGTCCCGACCTCTGTTACTGATAACGTGTAAACGATGCTGAAGGTCACATTGTCTCAGTATGTCTACGGCAGCTTGAGCCTTCTCGGGCGTGGTGGAGACTTCCAGTTGCCAAGGAACCTTGCACTTGTGGAGTTGATCCAAAATCTCCTCTAAAACATCCAAGTGCCATGCATGGAGCACGACAATTGGCCTGATCGGGAGTGGCCCTTGCTTGGAAAGCGCTAGACGTGTGCTCGATAGGTGTGCATATCCAGATCGGGCTTCGGGTTCCAGTAAGGCGCCTTCTGCCCATTCGTTCCAAGCGTTGATGAAGATCGGTGTTTCGTCCTGCTGTGCCGTTGCCCACTCTACGCTGCGACGGAGCCAGCGCTCGTAACGGAAAGGTGCAGAACATGCATACGTTGTACCGCGCCCCGGACGGCGCGGCTCATTGTCCCAACCAGTATTGATCCCGGGAAACAGCCTGTAGCCCGTGGACGAGCTTAGAGACTCCTCGAAGTCCCTGTTAAGTTGGCGCCAATCGTGGATCCTACCTGCGTAGTCTGGATTGACTAGATGAATGCCATCACCAAACGGCTTAGCAGACGACATATTTGGAGGGAACTGAATTGCACTATCTAAGCCGAACGAAGCCGGGGGCTGACGCTCGAAGCTTTGGACGTACGCAAGATGAATCTCGCCCACACCATTCTCACGGCAGGAACGACGCCAGCGACCTGCAGTTGCGATGGCGTCAGGAAGTGAGCCTGGACGATAAATAAGAAGCACCGGCTTCCCATCGATCCGCAGATACCGCGGATCCCGCATGTACTCCGCGACATGCTCGATAAACGCAATGTCGTCCTCGGGCGAATGCTTCTGGTCGATCAGGATCTCATCGCCGCGGCCATCCCAGGTACGCGTCCATTTCTCGTTCGCCCAGCAGAGGCAGAACTGAAGGTCGATGGTCTTGTCGTTGAGCCAATTGCGCAGTGGTGTCTCGAGTAGGGTCTTGCCGCCGAACCAGTAGAAGTAGAAGCAGAACGCGCTGATGCCGTACTCGCGGGCGAGGCGCGCCTGTTCATGCATGACCTCGACATTGCGTAGATCGTAGAAGCCAAGGTCGCCCGGCAGTTTGGGCTGATAGTGGCCTTCGAACTGCGGCAGGGCACGGGTGACGTTGCGCCACTCGGTGAAGCCCTTGCCCCACCACTCATCGTTCTCGGGGATGGTGTGGAACTGCGGCAGGTAGAACGCAACCAGCGTGGCGGGCAGCGGATCAGGCAGCTCACCCTTTTCGTAGGGCACGTAACCGATGGCGCGTTCGTCGGAGCGCACGTAAGGACGGCGGGGTAGCTCGCCCGTCGGGGCCTGCCCTTTCGGACCCTCCGGCACCCAGTGTCCCTTCGTGTCCAGGAAACGTTCGCGCAACCGGTCGCGTGTGCCCTGCGGCATGGGCGTCAGGCGGAACGCGGTCCGCAGCGCGTAGAACAGCGTGGTGCGGAGGCGGCGGGACAGGGGATTCGGCACGGAGTTCCTACAGGTTCTGGTAGTTCGGTCCCGACCCGCCTTCCGGCGTCACCCAGTCGATGATCTGGTAGGGGTCCTTGATGTCGCAGGTCTTGCAGTGCACGCAGTTGGCGGCGTTGATCTGCAGGCGCTTGCCGGTGCCGTCGTCGACGATCTCGTAGACGCCGGCGGGGCAGAAGCGCGTGCAGGGATTGTCGTATTCGTCGGCGCAGCGGGTGACGCAGACGGAGGTGTCGTGCACGCGCAGGTGCACGGGTTGGTCTTCGTCGTGTTCGGTGGCGGCGAAGTAGACGCCCTGCAGGCGGTCGCGCGGGGCCAGCGTGCGGTCCACGTAGTCGCGCTTGGGTTCTTCGTGGTCGCCGACCTTGTCGAGCGATGACCAGTCGGGCTTCACCTTCAGCGTCCACGGGGAGAGGCCGCCGGTAGCGGTTTCCCATGCGGCGTTGGCCATGCCGAACCACAGGCCCTTCTTGAAACCCGGCTTGATGTTGCGAACGGACTTCAGCTCGGCCATCGCATCGGACGCGCGCAGCTTCGCATCGAAGCCTTCGGGCGCGAGCTGCGAGGCGATCAGGTGCTCGGCGGCCAGCATGCCGCTGCGGATCGCCTGGTGCGTGCCCTTGATCTTGGGCACGTTGAGCAGGCCGGCGGTGTCGCCGATCAACAGTGCACCTGGCATCTCGACTTTCGGCAGCGACTGCCAGCCGCCGGTGACGATGGCGCGTGCGCCGGCGGACAGGATGCTGCCGCCTTCCAGGAGTGGCTTGATCAGCGGGTGGTTCTTCCATTGCTGGAAGGCTTCCCACGGCTTGTATTCCGGGTCCTTGTAGTCCAGGCCGCTGACGTAGCCCAGCGCGATCTGGTGGTTGTCCAGGTGGTACAGGAAGCTGCCGCCATAGATGTCGTTGCTGGCCGGCCAGCCGAGTGTGTGCACGATCTTGCCGGGCGTGACGCGACCTTCCGGCACCTGCCACAGTTCCTTGATGCCGATCGAATACGCCTGCGGGTCACTGTCCTTGTCCAGGGCGAAGCGCTTCACCAGTCGCTTGGTCAGGTGGCCGCGCGCGCCCTCGGCCAGCACGGTGACCTTTGCGCGGATGTCGATGCCCTGCGTGTAGCCTGGTTTGTGGCTGCCGTCCTTCGCGATGCCCATGTCGCCGATGCGCACGCCGACGACCTTGCCATCATCGTCGTGCAGCGTCTCGGCGGCGGCGAAGCCCGGATAGATCTCCACGCCCAGCGCTTCGGCCTGCGGTGCCAGCCACGCGCACATCGCGCCGAGCGACACGATGAAGTTGCCGTGGTTGCGCATGCCCGGCGGCACCATCGGGAACTTGCGGCCGCCGTCCTTGCTGAAGTACCAGAATTCGTCGTCCGTCGCGGGCACGCAGATCGGTGGCGGAGTGTCGCGCCAGCCGGGCAGCAGCGCGTCGAGCGGCTGCGGTTCGATGACGGCGCCGGACAGGATATGCGCGCCGATGGTGCTGGCCTTCTCGATCACGCAGACCGAGATGTCGGGGTTCAGCTGCTTGAGCCGGATGGCGAAGGCGAGACCCGCCGGCCCCGCGCCGACGGTGACGACGTCGTACTCCATCACATCGCGTTCGACATCGGACATCGGATTCGGCTCCAGCATGGCGTTAGGCTCCCGGCATTTTCGGCGTTTGCGCCGGACGGGGCAAATCCGCGAGCATCGTCGCCATGACCATACCCCTGCCGCTCCCTGCGGATGGATGCAATGAAGCACTGCCGGGCGCACGCCTCGCCTACCGGCCCGCATGGCTGTCCGCAGTGGAGGCCGACGGCCTGTTCGATGTGCTGTACCGGTCGCTACCGTGGAGCGTGCACCGCATACGCCTGTTCGGACGCGCCGTCGATTCGCCGAGGTTGAGCGCGTGGATCGGCGATGCGGATGCCGTCTACCGGTATTCCGGCACCGATTTCGAGCCGCATCCGTGGATTCCTGCCTTGACCGGCCTGCGGGAACGCCTGCAGGACGAACTGGATACCCCGTTCAACAGCGTATTGGCCAACCTCTACCGGGACGGCCGCGATGCGATGGGCTGGCACAGCGATGACGAGCCGGAACTCGGGCCGCGGCCCGTGATCGCGTCCGTCAGCCTGGGCGGCGTGCGCCGGTTCCTGCTCAGGCATCGCGACGATCCCGCGCTCCGGTCGGCGATCGCGCTGCCGCACGGCAGCCTGCTGGTGATGTCGGGCGACACGCAACACCACTACCGGCATGCATTGCCGCGTACGGCGAAACCGGTGGCGCCGCGCATCAACCTGACGTTCCGCTGGATCGATCCGGCGCGCCGTCGCTGACGCGCCGCAGGGTCAGCGCGCAGCGTTCGGGTCGCCGTTGCCGGACACCAGCACCCAGCCGACGATGTCGGCGGTCGCCGCTTCCAGCGCTTGGTCGAATGCCGTCATTACCTGGGCGACGTCCACGCTGGCTGACGGCTTCTGCTGCAGGAACGTGCGCGAGGCGACGACACGCTGGTCGCGGTTGTTGACCAGCTTGGCGCTCACCTCGACCACGGCCGAGGGCTGCGCGCCGCCGGCGTAATCGGCCTCGAACCGCCGCAGATCCATCACCAGCTTGTAATCGCCGAGGATGCCGGCGTCCGCGCTGGCCACGGCGGGAATCCGTCCGGAGTCCTCCAGCGTGCGCTGCACTGCATCCTGCAGGATGTCGGTCGCCGGTTGCGCCCACGAGACGCCCCGGTAGACCTGCAATTCGCCGGGCGTCGGGCGAACGGAGATGCGAGGACTGTCGATCACGCGCGCCGCGGTGGGCTTGGCGATCACCAGCGTCCAGGCGACGGCGGGCCACTCCGCGCGTGCGGGAACGCGGACGTCGGGGGCATAGATGGTGACGGGATCGCGCTGTTCGCTGCCGAGGATGGAGCAGCCGGCCAGCGCGAGGACGACCGGGAGGGCGAAGGAAAGACGCAGCGGCTTCATTTCGGGTCGAACTCCTTGGGTGCGTCGCGGCCGAGCAGGTAGCGCGCGGGATTGCCTTCGAGACGGTCGCTGACCCGGCGCAGGTCGCGCACCAGCCCGCGCAGCTCGGTCAGGGTGGGGCCGAGCTGGCCGAGGCCGTCGTTGGCGAAACTGCTGATCGCGGCACGGTTCTCGCCGAGGATCGCGTCGGCGTTGCCGGCGGCGGAATCCAGTTTCGCCAACGTCTTGTCCAGCTTGTCGAGGATGCCGGGCAATTCGCGCACCAGGTTCTGGTCCAGGCGTTCGATGGTGCCGTTGGTGGTCGTGAGCGTCTTGTCCAGGTTCTGCGCGGCATCGCGGGCGCTGGTGATCAGCGACTCCAGTCCGTCTTCGCGGCTGGTCAGCGAATTGCTCATCGACTCCAGGTTTTCCAGCGTGGCGGTAATGCTGGCGACGTTCTTGTCGCTCAGCGCCTGGTCCAGGCGCTCGACGATGCGGTTGGCGGTATCGGTGATGTTCTGCAGCGCCGACGGCGCGGTCTGGATCACCGGGGCCTCGCGCGTGTCCACGCTGGTCAGCGTCGGTGCCTGCGGGGTGCCGCCGCTGAGCTGGATGATGGTCGGGCCGGTCAGGCTGGTGATCGCCAGCTTGGCGCGGGTGTCGGTCTTCACCGGGGTATACGACTCCACCCGGATGCGCGCGATAACCTGGCGCGGATCGTTCGGTGCCAGCGACAGTTTGGTGATCGAGCCGACCGCGATGCCGTTGTACTGCACCGGGCTGCCGACCGTCAGGCCGGTCACGGCTTCGCGGAACACCACCTGGTATTCCTGCCAGGTGCGTTCGGAGGAGTATTTCGCCGCCCACAGGCCGAACAGCAGCAAGGCCGCGGCGATGATGAGCGTGAAGGCTCCGATGAGGACGTAGTTGGCGCGTGTTTCCATGGATCAGACCGCCGTTTGCGTGTGGAGAGGCCCGTGGGCCTGCCGTCCGTCGCGCGCGGCGCGCGCGCGGGGACCGTGGAAGTATTCCTGTACCCAGGGATGGTCGAAACGCTCGACCTCCGCCAGTGGTGCCACCGTGATGATCCGCTGGTCGGCGATGACCGCGACGCGGTCGCAGATGGCGTACAGCGTGTCGAGGTCGTGCGTGATCAGGAAGACGGTCAAACCGAGGGCTTCCTGCAGCGTCTTGATCAGGCGGTCGAATGCGGCGGCGCCGATCGGATCCAGGCCCGCCGTGGGTTCGTCGAGGAAGAGCAGCGGAGGATCCAGCGCCAGCGCACGCGCCAGGCCGGCGCGCTTGCGCATGCCACCGGACAGCTGTGAAGGGAGCTTGTTGATCGCGTCGGCCGGCAGGCCGGCGAGCTTGACCTTCAGCAGCGCCAGTTCGTAGCGCCAGCGGTCGGGCAACTCGGCATGATGTTCCTTCAACGGCACCTGCACGTTCTCGCCCACCGTCAGCGACGAGAACAGCGCGCCATCCTGGAACAGCACGCCGGTGTTGCGCTCGATATGCTGCCGCGCGGCGGGGTCCTCCGAGCGCGCATCTTCGCCCAGCACGCTGATCCGCCCTTCGTTCGGCTGGCGCAGGCCCAGGATGGAACGCATCAGCACCGACTTGCCGGTACCCGAACCGCCGACCACGCCGATGATCTCGCCGCGCCGCACGTCCAGGTCCAGCCCTTCGTGCACGGTTTGTTCGCCGAAGCGGTTGACCAGGCCGCGCACCTGGATGATGGGAGTGTCCTCGTCCATGCGCCGTCACCAGTCCATGTGCATGAACCACAACGCGGCCAGCGCGTCGAGGATGATGACCAGCGAGATGGTCTGCACCACGCTGGAGGTCGTGCGCTCGCCTACGGACTGCGCCGTGCCTTCCACCTGAAGGCCTTGCAGGCAACCGATCAGGCCGATCACCAGCGCGAATATCGGCGCTTTCGACATGCCGACCAGGAAGTGCGTCACCTCGATGGTGTCGTGCATGCGCGCGATGTACATCTGCGGCGGGATGCCGAGATCGAAGGCGCCGACGGTGACGCCGCCGGCCAGGCCCGCCATCATCGAGATGAAGGTCAGCAGCGGCAACATCACCAGTAGCGCGATCAGGCGCGGGATGACCAGCAGGTCGATCGGGTCCAGGCCCAGCGTGCGGATCGCATCGATCTCCTCGCGGCTCTTCATCGCGCCGATCTGCGCGGTGAACGCCGACGCGGTACGGCCGGCCAGCACGATGGCGGTCATCAACACCGCGAACTCGCGCAGGAAAGCGATGCTGACCAGTTCCACCACGTAGATCTCGGCGCCGAAATCGCGCAGCACGGTGGAGCCGAGGAAGGCGATCACCGCGCCCACCATGTACGACAGCAGGATCACCAGCGGCACCGCGTCCAGGCCGACCGCTTCCATGTGCGCCACGGTGGCGGTGGGGCGGAAGCGCTTCGGTTCCTTCACCATGCGCGCCAGCTTCACCAGGTTCTCGCCGGTGAAGCTCAACAGCGCCACGATTTCCTGGCCGTTCTCGTGAACGCGATAACCCAGGCGCGAAAGGGCCGCGAGGAAGCCGTAGTCGCGCTTGCGCGGCGGACGGTCGTCGGCGACGTCCTCGATGGTGCTGACCAGCGCCTGGTGGTCGGTACGGAATTCGATGTCCGACAGCTCCATGCCCCGGCGCTTGGCGAAGCGCAGCAACTGCAGCACGCCTGCGGAATCGATACGGTTGATCGACGTCGCATCCAGCCGGTTGACGGCATCGGGCAACGTCTTCAACTGGTCGGCGACGCTCAGCGCGCTGGCCAACGTCCAATCGCCGGCCAGCCGCACGCGCTGCGGGTCGGAGGGGTCGGCTTCGTACTGCGGGCGGGCAAGGGTGGGGGTCATGGCGTCGCTCGGCCAAGGAGCATACAGGCTATCCCGCTGAACGTGAGGAGCACGCCTACGACGGCGCGACGGCCCAGCGGCTCCCGCAGCCACACGGCGGCCAGCAGGACCAGGAAGACCGACGCGCACTCGTTGAGGATCGCAGCCACCGAGGCGCTGGTGTACTTGTAGCCACCCAGCCACAGCACCATCGACAGTCCCTGGCCGATCACTGCCGCCAGCACCAGGCGGTGCCATGGCACGTCGCTGGCGACGAAGCGCATGCGCCTTCGCATGGCCGGCAGGGTCGCCACCAGCAGCAGGCCGGCGACGGCGCCCAGCAGGCGCAGCAGCGTCACCCACAGCAGCGGCTGGGTCTCCAGCGTGCGCTTCACCATCACGATGGCCACGGCCATGAGGGCGATCGCGAGCAAGCCGAGCAGCACGCCGCGTGCCGTGTGCTGCGGATGCGTCCGCCATTCCCCCGGCGGGCGGCTGACCAGCAGCACGCCCATCGCCACCAGGCCGAAGCCCAGCCATTGCGCGATGCCCAGGCGCTCGTCGAGGAAGACGAATCCCAGCAGCAGCACCAGCGGGCTGTAGAGGTTGCCGATGATGCCCATGCGGCCCGCGCCCAGCTCGTTGAGCGCACGGAAGTACAGCGTGTCCGCCAGTGCGATGCCGATGACGCCGCTGGCCAGCACGACGGCCACGTCGCGCGCCGGCAGTGCGGGCCAGTCGCCGGCATGCACGAGCAGTGCCACCGGCGCAAGTACGGCGAGTACCAGTCCGTTCTTCAGCAGGTTCAGGGCCAGTGGCGGCAGATGCGCACCGAGCTGGCGCGCCAGGATCACGCCGACCGCCCACGCGGCCGCGCTGCCCAGCGCCATGGCTTCGCCGATCCCCACCCAGCCCCCTGCATGTCCCTTCCGCGCAAAGTGTAAGCGGCCGCGCATGAAGCCATCGTGCGCTGCCTTGGGCGATACTGTGCCGATGGCCGACGACATGCTCATTTCAGCGACCTACGCCCAGCGCATCGCCTTCGTCTGCGAGATCGCCGGGCGCCTGCACAGCTATGGCACCACCGCGCAGCGGCTCGAAGGCACGGTGGTGGGCCTGTCCCAGCGCCTGGGCCTGGACTGCGAACCCTGGTCGAACCCGACCGGCCTGATCCTGAGCTTCAGCGACCCTTCGCGGCCGCTGGGTGCGAGCGACAGCACGCGTGTCATCCGCCTCGCGCCGGGTGAAACCGACCTGCACAAGTTGAGCGAAGCGGACCGTATCGCCGACGCGGTGTCGTCGGGCGAGATGAGCATCGCCCAGGGCCATACCGCACTGCGTGCGCTGGACCGTGCGCCCAGCGTGCGCTGGCGCGTCATGCAGGTCTTCGCGTCCGGCCTGGCCGCGGCCGCCGTCGCCGGCCTGTGGCGGCTGCCCTGGCTGGACATGGCCACGGCGGGACTGATCGGCGTGATCATCGGCGTGCTGGGCGAACTGATCGCGCGGCGACCGAAGATGAAGGAGGCCAGCGATGCGATCTCGGCGCTGGTGGCCGGTTTCGTGGCGATCCTGGTCGCGAACTTCATCGCGCCGCTGAACCTCAACACGGTGATCATCGCCTCGCTCATCGTGCTGCTGCCCGGCATGGCGCTGACCAATTCGGTGAACGAACTCACCAGCCAGCACCTGGTGTCCGGCGTGGCGCGCTTCGCCGGTGCGATGGCGACGGTGCTGAAGCTGACCGTGGGCAGCATGATCGCGGTGACGCTGGCGCAGTTGCTGGGGCTGTACCCGGATGTGCGTGCGTCGCGGCCGCAGCCGGAATGGGTGGAGTGGACCGCGATGGTGTTCGCCGCCTACGCGTTCGCCGTGCTGTTCAAGGCGCACAAGCGCGACTACTTCTGGGTGATGGCGGCGGCGATCGCCGGCTACAGCATTTCGCGGTACGCGGGGCAGGCGTGGGGCAGTCCGGTCGGGATCTTCCTGTCGGCGCTGACGCTGACCGCGGCGGGCAACGCCTTCGCGCGCTGGGCCAACCGGCCAGGCGCCCTGATCCGCGTGCCGGGCATCCTGATGCTGGTGCCCGGAAGCACCAGCCTGCGCGGCCTGCTGACGCTGGTGCAGCAGCAGGACGTGGGCGTGGGGCAATCGGCGCTGCTGGCGGTGACCAACGTGGTGATGGCGCTGGTCGCAGGCCTGCTGTTCGGCAACCTGCTGATCTCCTCGCGCAAGAATCTCTGACGCCGGCATGCATCGCAAAAGAAAACGGGAGGCCTGGCCTCCCGTTTTCGTGTCGCCGGTTGGCGATTACTTCTTCTTGATCAGGAAGTCTTCGGCTTTCTTGCCCTTGGCGACCAGTGCGGCCATCCAGCGCGGGTGCTTGCCGCGGCCCGTCCAGGTTTCCTTCGGATTGGCCGGATTGCGGTACTTCGGCGCCACCTTGCCCAGCTTCTTGCCGGCGCGTGGGCCGGGGGTCTTCGCCGCCGGCTTGGTGCTGCGCGTGCCGGGCGTGCCGAACAGCTCGTCCAGCGTGTAGCCCTCGGCCTTGGCGAACTTGGTGATCTTGCCGCGCACCGTGGCGATGGGCGTGCGCTTGGCCAGCTTGGTCTGCTGTTCCTTGGCCTTGGCAATCAGGGCGCCAAGTTCCTTGGCGGACAGGTTACGCAGGTCGATCGACATCAACTATCTCCAGTCAGGAAGGGAAAGGCCCGTCCTTGGCAGAGGCCCGATGATAATGACGACTTAATCGCGGCACAAACCGCAAGGATGCGCGGACGCACGCCTGCGTCCGCGCGGCAGCGCGCCGGATCAGCCCCGGAGGCGCGCCAGCAGTTCGTCGCGGCCGATGTTCTCGGCGTCGGTGGCGCGCCGCGCACGATACTCGAACGTGCCGGCCGACAAACCGCGCTCGGAGACCACCACGCGGTGCGGGATGCCGATGAGTTCGATGTCGGCGAACATCGCGCCGGGGCGCAGGCCGCGATCGTCGAGCACGGCTTCGATGCCGGCGGACTGCAGGTCGCCGATCAACTGCTCGGCAGCGGCATTCACGGCGGCGTCGTTCTTCGGGTTGATCATGCACACCGCGACCGCCCATGGCGCCATCGGCACGGGCCAGATGATGCCGTTGGCGTCATGGTTCTGTTCGATGGCCGCGGCGACGATGCGCGACACGCCGATGCCGTAGCAGCCCATCGCCGGCGCGGTGGCCTTGCCGGTGTCGTCCAGTACGGTGAACTTCATCGCCTCGCTGTACTTGCGGCCGAGCTGGAACACATGACCCACCTCGATGCCGCGCACCAGGCGGATCTCGCCGCCGTCGGCGGCCTTGTCGCCTTCGACCACGTTGCGGATGTCGGCCACGGTTTCCGGTTCGGGCAGGTCGCGGCCCCAGTTGACGCCAGCGAGGTGGAAGCCGGCCTCGTTGGCACCGACCACGAAATCCGCCATCGCCGCCACGTCGCGGTCGGCGATCACGCGGATCGCCTGCTTCGCGCCGACCGGGCCGAGGAAGCCCGGCTCGCTGCCGAGGTGGGCGAGGATTTCCGCTTCCGTCGCCAGCCGGTAGTCGGCCATGCCGTCGACCTTGCCCAGCTTGATCTCGTTGACCGTGTGGTCGCCGCGCACAAGCGCCAGCACGAAGTCCTGCTCGTTGGTCAGTAACGCGTCACCAGTCATTACCGCGACCGACTTCACCGTCCGCTGCAGCGGGATGCCGAGCAGCGCCGCGACGTCCTCGCAGGTCTTCTGCGTGGGTGTGGCGACCTTGTTCATCGTTTCCGATGCCGACGGACGCGGGGCGGGTTCGGCGGCCTGCGCCTTCTCGACGTTGGCGGCGTAGTCCGAGCCGGTGGAAAAGGCGATGGAGTCTTCGCCCGAGTCGGCCAGCACATGGAATTCCTGCGACGCGTCGCCGCCTATGGCACCGCTGTCGGCCTGCACGGCGCGGAAGTCCAGGCCCAGGCGGGTGAAGATGCGCGTGTAGGCCGCATGCATGTTGCGGTACTCGCGGCCCAGGTCTTCGTCCGTGATGTGGAAGGAGTAGGCGTCCTTCATCACGAACTCGCGCGCGCGCATCACGCCGAAGCGCGGCCGGATCTCGTCGCGGAACTTGGTCTGGATCTGGTAGAAGTTGACCGGTAGCTGCTTGTAGCTGGCCAACTCCTGGCGCGCGAAGTCGGTCACGGCTTCTTCGGCGGTGGGGCTGTAGCAGAACTGCTGTTCCTTGCGGTCGGCGATCTTCAGCAACTGGCCGCCGAATTTCTCCCAGCGTCCGGTCTCCTCCCACAACTCGCGCGGCTGGATGGTCGGCATGAGCATCTCGATCGCGCCGGCGCGGTCCATTTCTTCGCGGACCACCGTTTCCACCTTGCGCAGCACGCGCAGGCCCAGCGGCGACCAGGTGTACAGGCCGGCGGCCAGCTTGCGGATCATGCCGGCGCGCAGCATCAGCTGGTGGCTGACCAGTTCGGCGTCGGCCGGGGTTTCCTTGGTGGTGCGGAGGTGGAACTGCGACAGGCGCATCGGCAGGGGAGTCCGGGAGTGGCGAATCGCGTATTTTGCCAGCCTTGGCCGCAGGCTGGGCGGTGACGGGTCAATCCGCGTCGGCTGCCACGTCACCGCTCACGCGGATACCGGTCGCGGCATCGCGCTCGATGCGCTCGTAGCGGCGGCCTTTCGGCGGTGCGTCGGTGATCTGCAGTACGCCGGCATCGTCGCGCCAGCGATAGAGCGAGGGGCGTGCATCACGGGCCTGCGCGGCGGCGGCCTGTCCGGCACGTGCCTGCTTCCGGGCCGCGACCTCGGGCGATTCGCGGGCCAGCCACCAGGCGACGCCGCACCCCAGCGCGATGCCCGCCACGATGGCCAGCCATGCGCGCATCCGGGCGGATCAGGTCCCGGAGGCAGGCGTGCAGTACGCTTTCACCGCGGCGTCGGCCAGGTTGCGCTGGTTCTCGCGGCCGGCATCGTCGAGGGTGGTGTCCGGTTTGCCGTCGCCATCGGTGTCCTGCTGGATGGGGCCTTTGGTGGTCGCCAGCATCTGGAGGTTGGCGCGCGCGGTCGCGCACTGCGGGTTTTCGACCGCCTTCCCTGCGGGCTGGGCGACCTCCGCCGTGGCGGCGCCGTACTGGTTGATGCGGCGGTTCTGCACGGTCTGGTTGGGCGGCGGGCTGTCGGAATAGTGGGTGACGCCACTCTTGTCCTTCCACTGGTAGACCTGCTGGGCCTGCACGGTGGAAGCGGTCGCCAGGCAGAGCGCCAGCACGGACAGGCAGGGCAGGAGGCGCATGGGAAGCTCCGGATCGCGGGAGGCCTGATTGCAGCACCCCCGGGCCGGACAGGCAAGCCGGGTGGGGGAGCGCTGGGCTAAACTGCGACCCATGAACGAAATCAAGCCGTCCCCGCGCTCGCGGGGGATCTACCTGCTGCCAAACCTGTTCACCACGGCCGGCCTGTTCGCGGGGTTCTTCGCGATCATCGCCGCCGCCAACGGCCAGTTCGTCAACGCGGCCATCGCGGTGTTCGTCGCAGGCCTGATGGACGGCATCGACGGCCGCGTGGCCCGCCTGACCGGTACCAGCAGCGAATTCGGCGTGCAGTACGACTCGCTGGCCGACCTGGTCAGCTTCGGCCTCGCCCCGTCGCTGGTGATGTACCACTGGTCGCTGTCGGCGCTGAAGTTCGATGGCACCGTGATGGGGCGGGTCGGCTGGGTGGTCGCGTTCCTGTACGCCGCGTGCGCGGCGCTGCGGCTGGCGCGCTTCAACACCCAGGTGGGCACGGTCGACAAGCGCTGGTTCGTCGGCCTGGCCAGTCCGGCGGCGGCGGGCCTGATGATGTCCTTCGTCTGGGCGTTCGCCGACGGCGAGCTGGGATGGTCCGGTGAGGAACTGCGCTACGTGGCGTTGATGGTCACGCTGGTCGCGGCCCTGCTGATGGTCAGCCGCATCCGCTTCTGGAGCTTCAAGGGCACCGGCGAGGGTGGCGCGAAGGCGGATCGCATTCCGTTCGTGGCGCTGGCGCTGGTGCCGCTGGTGCTGGCGATCCTCTTCATTGATCTGCCGCGCACGCTGTTTGCGGTGGGCGTGGTGTATGCCTTGTCGGGGCCTGGCTACTGGCTGTGGCAACGGATGCGTCGGCAGAAGGACGCCGCGTGACCCTGGCGGCAGACCGTCTGTGGTCGGCCGAGCAGCAGGGTTGGCTGCGTGCGCTGGGCCATGCGGTGTACCTGCCGGCGGACTGGCCGACCGAGGCCGGTGCGCCGGTAGTAGCGGACGTGCCTGTCGTACGTGAAGAGACGCCGGCGCCTGCTCCCGTTGCACCGCGCGCCCGTCCGCCTGCCCGCGACGCCATCGACACGGCGCCGCCCGCGCGGCGAGCAGCGCCCGCGCCGCGGACCGGCGGCGCGAAGCTGCCGGATCGCCTGCATTTCGCGCTGATCCGCGCCTCCGGCTGCAACCCCAATGCGCCGGGTGCGGCGGACGTGTTCGCGCAATGGCCATCGTCGAGCGAGTTGCGCGGTAATCCGGCCGCCAAACGTGCGCTATGGCCCACGCTCCGCCGGCTGCGTCGCAGCACGCCGTCATGAGCGCGCTGGGCGTCGAGGCCTCACCGCTGTCCACGTCCAGCCTGCGGCCGATGCGCGAGGGCGACCTCGACGCGGTGATGGCCATCGAGCAGCGCGCGTATCCGTTCCCGTGGACCCGCGGCATCTTCAAGGACTGCCTGAAGGCCGGTTACCCGTCCTGGGTGATGACCGAGCACGGCCTGGTGATCGGCTACGGGCTGCTGAGCATCGCCGCCGACGAAGCGCATGTGCTGAACATCTGCATCGCGCCCGAGCGGCAGGGGCGCGGCCTGGGTCGCCATCTGCTGCGCGCACTGGTGAAGATCGCCCGCGACCTGCGCGTGCAGCGCGTGTTCCTGGAAGTGCGTCCGTCCAACCCGGGCGCGATCACGCTGTACCACAGCGAAGGCTTCAACGAGATCGGCCGGCGCCCCCGCTACTACCCGGCCCGCGACGGCCGCGAGGATGCGCTGGTGATGGCGATCGAACTGGTCGCCGACGACATCACCGCGATGCCGCCGCTGTAGGGCGAGCGCTGGCGCGCCATCACGATGCCACCGCAAACTTTCCACCCGTCATCCCGGCGAAAGCCGGGACCCAGTGCCTTGGCTTTGCAGCAGTGAAGTCGCTGGGTCCCGGCTTTCGCCGGGATGACGGCAGTGGTCGGCGACGTTCTCCGTGCATCAAAGCCAGCGACGGACGCGTGCGCGGTACGCGTCGTACGCAGCCCCGAACATCGCCGAAAGCGCCCGCTCTTCCGGCAGGATCTGGTATCGGGTGACATACGCCATGTACAACGGCGCCCCCACCAGCGCGGCGGGATGTCGCAGCCAGCACGCCCATGCCGCCAGCAGCAACGTGTGGCCCAGGTACATCGGGTTGCGTGATACGCCGTGCAGTCCGGCGGTCACCAACGTGCGTGACGACGCCGGACGAAGCGGATTCACCGTCGTGCCGGCGCGGCCGAAGGCGAGCTTCGGCCACAGGTTGAGCAGCACGCCGCATAAAGCAAGCGTCGCGACCAGCGCAAGACGCAGCGACGACGGCACGTCGATGAGTGCGGCAGGCCACGCCTGTGCGACGCCCCAGGCGATGGCGCCACTCAGCACCATCACCACCGGCGGTGGAACGCGGGTCTCCAGCCGGTTCAGAGCTTCGCGCGCTGGCCGTGCAGGGCGGCGAGCTGGTTGCTCCAGTCGATCAGGCGCTGGCGCTCCTGCTCGACCACCGCCGGCGGCACCTTGTCGGTGAACTTCGCCAGCTTGGCTTCGCTCTTGTCCTTCTCGCCGGCCACGCGCGCGATCTCCTTGTCCAGGCGCGTGCGCTCGGCGTCCAGATCGACCAGGCCTTCCAGCGGCACCAGCAGCTTCAGTTCGCCGACCACCGCGGCCGCAGAGGCGGGCGCATCGGCGCCGGCGTCCAGCCACGTGAAGTCCTCCAGCTTCAGCAGGAACGACAGCGACGACGCGAAGCGCGCGATGCGGGCGCGGTCGTTGTCGTGGCCGTCCTGCAGCAGCAGGTGGATGGTCTTACCCGGCGAGACGTTGAGTTCGCTGCGGACGCGGCGCAGCGTGGAGACCATGGTCTTCAGCCATTCGACGTCGGCATCGGCCTGCGCATAGTCCTGGTCGGCGAAATCGCCCGCGACGGGGTAGGCGCGCAGCGACACGGTGCCGCCATCGATGCCGAGCTTCGGCGCGACCTGCTGCCACAGTTCCTCGGTGACGAACGGCGTCAGCGGGTGCAGCAGGCGCAGCAGAGATTCCAGCACGTACAGCAGTGTGTGGCGGGTGCTGTCGGCCGCGTCCTTGTCGTCGCCGTTGAGCGCGGGCTTGGCGAGTTCGACGAACCAGTCGCAGAACTCGTTCCAGGCGAATTCGTACAGCGCCTGCGACAGCAGGTCGAAGCGGTAGGCGGCGAACTGCGTTTCGGCCTCGGCGGTGACCTTGGCCAGGCGCGACAGGATCCAGCGCTCGGCGTCCGTGACCGGATTCGGCATCGTGCTGCCCCCATCCGCCCTTCGGGCACCCCGTATCGAGTACGGGGCAGGCTCTTCCCCCGCTTGCAGGGGAAGGGAGAAACCGTCGGTGTTCATCAGCACGAAGCGGGTGGCGTTCCACAGCTTGTTGCAGAAATTCTTGTAGCCCTCGGCGCGGCCCATGTCGAACTTGATGTCACGGCCGTGCGTTGCCAGTGCGGCGATGGTGAAGCGCAGCGCGTCGGCGCCGTGCGGCACGATGCCGTCCGGGAATTCCTTGCGCGTGGCCTTCTCGATCTTCTCCGCCATCTTCGGCTGCATCAGGCCGCCGGTGCGCTTGGCCACCAGGTCCTCCAGCGAGATGCCGTCGATGATGTCGAGCGGGTCCAGCACGTTGCCCTTCGACTTGGACATCTTCTGGCCGTCCTTGTCGCGGATCAGGCCGGTCATGTAGACGTCGCGGAACGGCACCTGGCCGACGAAGCTGTCGGTGGCCATGACCATGCGCGCCACCCAGAAGAAGATGATGTCGAAGCCGGTGATCAGCACCGACGACGGCAGGTAGCGGTCGAAGCCGCGATCCTTCATCGCCTCCGCATCCGGCCAGCCCATCGTGCTGAACGGCCACAGCTGCGAGGAGAACCAGGTTTCCAGCACGTCGCTGTCCTGCGTCAGCGCGACGTCGGCGGACAGGCCGGCCTTGGCGCGCGCTTCGGCTTCGTCGCGGCCGACGTAGCAGGTGCCCGCGTCGTCGAACCATGCCGGAATGCGGTGGCCCCACCAGAGCTGGCGGCTGATGCACCAGTCCTGGATGTTCTCCATCCAGTGGCGGTAGGTATTGATCCAGTTCGGCGGGACGAATTTCACCTCGCCGGACTCGACGAGTTCGAGTCCACGCTTGGCCAGGCCGTCCATCTTCACGAACCACTGGTCGGTCAGGTAAGGCTCGATCACCTGGTTGGTGCGGTCGCCGCGCGGCACCTGCAGCTTGTGCGGCTTGGTCTCCACCAGCAGGCCGAGGTCTTCCAGATCCGCGAGTACGACCTTGCGCGCCTCATAGCGGTCCAGGCCGCGGTACTTTTCAGGTGCGTTCTCGTTGATCGCCGCGGTCGGCGTCAGCAGGTTGATCAGCGGCAGGTCGTGGCGCAAGCCGACCTGGTAATCGTTGAAATCGTGCGCGGGCGTGACCTTCACCACGCCGGTGCCGAATTCGCGGTCGACGTAGTCGTCGGCGATCACCGGGATCTCGCGCTCGGTCAGCGGCAGCTTCACCGTCTTGCCGATCAGGTGCGCATAGCGCTCGTCGTCCGGATGCACCATCACCGCGGTGTCGCCGAGCATCGTCTCAGGGCGCGTCGTCGCCACGACCAGCGAGCCAGTGCCGTCGGCCAGCGGATATTCGATCGACCACAGGAAGCCTTCTTCCTCGACGTTCTCCACTTCCAGGTCGGAGATCGCGGTCTTCAGCACCGGGTCCCAGTTGACCAGGCGCTGGCCGCGGTAGATCAGGCCCTGCTCGTGCCAGCGCACGAACGCCTCGATGACCGCCTTCGACGCGTCCTCGTCCATGGTGAACGTGCTGCGCGACCAGTCGCCGGACGCGCCCATGCGACGCATCTGCCGCTCGATGATGTCGCCGGACTCCGCCTTCCAGTCCCACACCTTGGCGATGAAGCCGTCGCGGCCCAGCGAATCGCGGGTCTCGCCCTTGCCTTCCAGCGCCAGGTTGCGGCTGACCACCATTTCCGTCGCGATGCCGGCATGGTCGGTGCCCATCTGCCACAGCGTGTCGTAGCCGCGCATGCGGTGGTAGCGCACCAGCGCGTCCATCAGCGTGTGCTGGAACGCGTGGCCCATGTGCAGCGTGCCGGTGACGTTCGGCGGCGGCAGCAGCACGGTGTACGGCTCACCCTGGCCGCTGGGCGTGAAGTAGCCGGCGGCTTCCCACTGCGCGTACAGGCGGGATTCGAAGGATTTCGGGTCGTAGCTGGAGGCGAGGTCGGTCATGGGGTTCCAGAATTCCTGAGGTCGTCATCCCGGCGAACGCCGGGATCCATCTTGATCTTGTGCTTGCGTGCATCCGGCAACGGCCGGAAAGGCTCCAAGTCAGAATGGATTCCAGCCTGCGCTGGAATGACGGGTGCTACATGTCGTGCTTGTTCACTTCAAAGCCGCGCGCCTTGTACTGCTTCCAGCGCTCGCGCAGCGGCTCGCGTGCGGACGGATCGGCGGGCACCACTTCCAGCACGCGTTCGCAGGCGCCGGTGAAGGCGTCGTCGCGCAGGTTGATCACCAGCGCGCGGGCGGGCACGTCGACGTCGGGCGTGGCGATCAGCACGGGCGTCAACTCGTCCTCTTCGTCACCGGCGATCTGGTGCGGGATGTAGGCGTCCGGATCGAACTCCCACAACAACTCGTCCAGTTCTTCGGCCTGCGCCGCGTCGCGCGCCAGCACCAGCGTCCACTGGTTGCCATCGTAGGCCTTGCGGGCCAGCTCGCAGACCAGCTTCAGCGGCTCCTCGAGGAAGCGCGGCTTGGCGATCAGATAGAAGTCAGCGCGCATGACGGCCGTGATTGGCGATTCGTGATTCGTGATGGCAAGGCATGGCGTTGGGGATTCCCGAGATGGCTGCGTTCTTGCGAATCACCAATCACCGGATCACGAATCACGCCGCGCCTCCGGCGCGGTCCAGCAGCCACTGGCTCAGCAGGCCGACCGGGCGACCGGTGGCCATGCCGCGCTTGCCTTCGTCGTTGGCGACGCCGGCGATGTCCAGGTGCGCCCAGCGCTGGCCTTCGGCAAAGCGGGCCAGGAAGCAGCCGGCGGTGATCGCGCCGGCCCAGCGGCCGCCGATGTTGTAGACGTCGGCGAAGCTGGATTCCAGCTGCGTCTGGTACTCGTCCCACAGCGGCAGGCGCCACGCGCGGTCGAACGCGGTTTCGCCCGCGCCCAGCAATTCGTTGCTGAGGTCGTCGTGCTTGCTCATCAGGCCGCTGGCGTAGCGGCCCAGCGCCACGATGCACGCGCCGGTCAGCGTGGCGACGTCGACCAGCGCGGCCGGCTTGAAGCGCTCGGCGTAGGTCAGCGCGTCGCACAGGATCAGGCGGCCCTCGGCATCGGTGTTGCCGACCTCGATGGTCTTGCCGGACATGCTGGTGATGACGTCGGACGGGCGATAGGCGTTGCCGTCGATGGCGTTTTCCACCGCCGGCACGATCACCACCAGGTTCAGCGGCAGCTTCATCTTCACGGCGGCCACAAAGGTGCCGATGACGCTGCCGGCGCCCAGCATGTCGTACTTCATTTCCTCGATGCCGCCCTGCGTCTTCAGATTCACGCCGCCGGTGTCGAAGGTGATGCCCTTGCCGACCAGCACGTACGGCTTGGCGTCGGCGTCGGTCGCCCCGTTCCACTTCAGCACGATCAGGTGCGGTCGGTTGACCGAGCCGCGGGCCACGGCCAGCAGCGAACCCATGCCGAGCGCTTCCATCTGGGTTTCGTCGAGGATCTCGGCCTCGGCTCCATTTTCCACCGCGAACGCCTGAGCCTGTTCGGCCAGGTAGGCCGGGTTGCAGATGTTGGGTGGCAGGTTGCCGAGTTCGCGGGTCACCTGCACGCCGGCGGCGATCGCGATGCCCTGCGCCAGCGCCTGCTCGTCGTCGCCGCTGACGGCGAAGGACGTCAGGCCCGGGTCGTCGTTCTTCTTCTTGCCCAGCGTGGCGGTGTAGCGGTAGCAGGCGTGGTCGGCGGCGATCACGGCTTGGCGGATCTTCCACGCGGCATCGCGGTCCTTGACCGCCACGTCGGACAGGGTGAACAGCGCGCTGCGCACCGGACCCAGCTTGAGCGTGCGGGCGGCGTCGCCGATGGCCTTCAGGTACTGGGCCACGCCGAACTTGGCGGTTTCGCCCAGGCCTACCACCAGCACGCGCGGCGCGGTCACGCCGGGCAGGTCGTGCAACAGGGTGGTCTTGCCGGTCTTGCCGCCGATGTCGCCCCGCTGCAGCAGTGCCGACAGCTTGCCGCCGCTGGCCGCATCCACCGCCTGGCCGGCCGCGGTCAGGCTCTTGTCGGCGTAGGCGCCTACCACGATGCAATCGACGCCGGCCTGGGCGGGGGCTTCGTGGTTCAGGGTGAATTCCAGCGTCATTGATCAGATTCCCGGTTCAGTTACGTACAATCGCGGGCCGGATGAAGATGGCTGACGCCATCCCGGACCGCAGAGACCGCCGCCGCAGGCGCGGCGCACAAGCCCGAGATTGTAAATCAAGCCCTCCTGATGCCGAAGCTGGACCGCTATCTCTTCCGGGAATTCACCCAGAGCTTCCTGGCCACCCTGATCGTCCTGCTGATGGTCAGCGTGGGCGGCGTGATGGCGGACCTGCTGGGCGACGTGGCCGATGGCAAGGTGCCGGCACGCCTGCTGCTGTCCCAGCTGGGACTGCAATTCCTCAACTACATGCCCTACATCATCCCGCTGGCGCTGATGCTGGGCCTGCTGCTGGCGTTCTCGCGGCTGTACCGGGATTCGGAAATGGCCGTGCTGACGGCGGCGGGCGTCGGTCCGCGCCGCCTGCTGCGTCCGCTGCTGATGCTGGTGGTGCCGGTGGTGATCGTGGTCGGCATGTGCTCGCTGTGGCTGGGTCCGTGGGCACTGCGCACCGCGCAGAACATGCTCGAGCATGCGAACCGCAGCCTGGTGGTGTCGGGACTGGACGCCGGCAAGTTCACCGTGCTGTCCAGCGGCGCGGTGGTCTATGTCAGCGCGCTGTCGGCCGATGGCACCGGCCTGAGCAAGGTCTTCATGCATCGCGCCAATGAAGGCCGCATCGACGTGGTGACGGCCAAGTCCGGGCAGATGTTCTTCGAAGGCGAGCGCAACCGCTACCTGCGGCTGGACGACGGCTTCCGGGTGGAAGGTCCCGATGGCGCCGGGCTGGATTACCGCCTGATCCGCTACAAGTCCAACGAGGTCGCGCTGCCGGACCGCGCCGATACGCTGGACAAGGACGATCCCGAACTGCTGTCGACGCCGCAGCTGCTGTCGGATCCACGCCCTGATGCGAATGCGCAGGTGCACGCGCGCCTGACGCCGCCGCTGCTGGCGCTGGCGTTCGCGCTGCTGACCCTGCCGCTGTCGCGCAGCTCGCCGCGGCAGACCCGCTACGGGCGGGTGATGCTGGGCTTCCTGGCCTACCTGGTCGGCATCAGCCTGATGTTCAACGGCACCCAGTTGCTGGCCGACGGCAAGCTGCCCGGCATGGTGGGCCTGTGGTGGCTGACCCTGCCGCTGCTCGTGGCGGCCCTGTGGTTCTACCTGCGCGATGGCCAGCTGACGCGGCCGCGGAGGCGTGCATGAGGCTGTTGCCGCGCCTGCACGACACCTACGTGGGCCAGGTCGTGCTGGTCACCGTGCTGCTGACCTGGGCGGTGCTGGTGGGACTGGACGTGGTGATGGCGCTGTCCGGCGAAATCGGCGACCTGGGAACCGGCAACTACACCTTCGGCCACGCGGTCGCCTGGGTGCTGTACACCGTGCCGCGCCGCGCCTACACGATGTTCCCGACCGCGGCCGTGATCGGATCGCTGATGGGGCTGGGCCAACTGGCCGCCAGTTCCGAACTGACCGCGCTGCGCGCACTGGGATTGTCACGCCTGCGCCTGAGCGTGTCGGTCGCGGCGGCGCTGGCCATCCTGACCGGCCTGATGGTCCTCAGCGGCGAGACCGTGGGGCCGTGGGGCCAGCGCCAGGCCGATGTGCTGAAGATGAGCGCGCGCACCGGCAACGTGGCGATGGACCGGTATTCTGGCCTGTGGGCGCGTGAAGGCAATACCTTCCTCTACGCCCAGAGCGGCGAGGAGAAGGACCAGGGCGGCGGCAAGATCGCCCTGCAGCTGCGCGACGTGCGCCTGTACGAACTGGCCGAGGATGGCCGCCTGGCGTCGATCGCGCATGCCGCCGTCGCCGAGCACCTGGACGGCTACTGGCTGTTGAAGAACGTGCGCCGGACCACGTTCAAGGAGCGCTCCGCCGTGCAGACGACCGTGCTGGGCGAGCGCTGGGAATCCGAACTGGACGCCGCGGTGCTGTCGTCCAGCCTGGTGCGCGCGCGCAACATGCCCAGCCACGAGCTGAGCCAGAACATCGACTACCGCAAGCGCAACGGGCTGGACGCGCGCGACTACGAAGACCAGTACTGGGCGCGCTGGTTCTATCCGCTCAACGTATTGGCGCTGTGCCTGGCCGCCATCCCGTTCGCCTTCGGCAGCCTGCGCAGCGGCGGCATGGGCAAGCGGCTGTTCCTCGGCATCGTGTTCGCGGTCGGCTTCTGGGTGCTGCAGACGATGTTCGTGCGGCTGGCCGGCGCATTCCGGCTGGATTACCGCATCGCCTACGCGATTCCGCCGTTCGCCCTGCTGGGTATTTCCTGGCTGATGTTCAGGCGCAGGAGCCGCTGACGCGCCATCAGGTGCGCTTCGGTAGCCGCACCATGCGCGTGCCGCTGAAACGGTCGTGGAAGGTCAGGCGCTCGCGGTCCAGCCACGCCCACCAGAAACCCAGTCCGGCGGCCAGCGTCGAGACGGTCGCCAGCGCATAGCGGCGCCACAGCGCTGCGCGCGTCGGCGCGCTGCCGTCGGCCGTGATCACTTTCAATCGCCACGGCCGCATCCCCAGGGTCTGTCCGCCGCGCCGCCAGCTCCAGGTGGCGTACAGGCCGGCGACGGCCCAGCAGCAGGCCCACAGCAGCCACCACATCGGGCTGAAGGGTTCGATGTTGTGGCGTACGTTGCCGCTGATCGCCACGTCGATGAGGACGAACGGGACCGCGATGGCGATCCACATCGCCAGTACCGGCCAGATGTCGTAGAGCAGGGCGAGCAGGCGCCAGCCGATCAGGGCGCGGGGTTTTTCCGGAGTAAGAGCGGGTTCCGTCATTGCGACAGGATACCGGCTAACCCCAGCCAACCTCCCTTGGTGTTGTGGGAGCGACGTCAGTCGCGATGGCCGATCCGACGGGGCCTCCTTTCGCGACTGACGTCGCTCCCACAAGGAGCCGGTGCACCCAGGCAGCGAGTGCATCGCCTAAGCTGGCGGCATGTCTTCCCGCACGCCCGCCGATCGCCGCCAGCAGGCGAGTGCCCTGCCGCCTGTTCCGGACGCCGATGCCGCCGACATCGCGGCGTTCCTCGATGCGATCTGGGCCGAAAGCGGCCTCGCCCGGCCGTCACTCGACAGCTATCGGCGCGACCTGGAGGGCTTCGCGCGCTGGCGCAACGGCCGCGAGGGGGGACTGGCTGCGGCCGATCGCGCCGCGCTGTTCGACTACCTGGCCTGGCGCACCCGCGAAGGCTATTCGCCGCGCAGCAACGCGCGCCTGCTGTCCGCGTTGCGCGCGTTCTTCGCCCATCGACTGCGCCGCGGCGAGCGCCGCGACGATCCCACCGCACTGCTCGATCCGCCGCACCTGCCACGATCGCTGCCCAAGGCGCTGGCGGAAACCGAGATCGATGCGTTGCTGGCCGCGCCGGACATCGCCACGCCACTGGGCCTGCGCGACCGCGCCATGCTGGAACTGATGTACGCGGCCGGCCTGCGCGTCAGCGAACTGGTCACGCTGCCGGCGACGGCCGTCAATCTGCGGCAGGGCGTGCTGCGCGTCACCGGCAAGGGCAGCAAGGACCGGCTGGTGCCGCTGGGCGAGGAATCGCAGCACTGGCTGGAGACCTACCTCGCGCAATCGCGGCCGGCGCTGGCCGGCAAGCGCAGCGTGCCGTTCCTGTTCGTCGGGGCCACCGCCGAGCCGCCGAGCCGGCAGCAGTTCTGGGGACTGGTGAAGCGCTACGCCGCCGCTGCGGGGATCGACCCGGTCCGGATCAGCCCGCACGGGTTGCGGCACAGTTTCGCCACCCACCTGCTCAACCATGGCGCTGACCTGCGCGCGCTGCAGCTGCTGCTGGGGCACAGCTCGCTGTCGACCACCCAGATCTACACGCTGGTCGCGCGCGAGCACCTGAAACAGCTGCATGGCCGCCATCATCCGCGCGCCTGAACCGCCGCGATGGCGGACGGTTAAGCCGCCCGCCCGCCGCCCTGTGCCAGAATCCACGCCTGTTCCTGCCAGCCTGCCGCCCTGCGGCCTATCCCGGATGCCCTTGATGCCCCGCCTGATCACCGCCGCCCTGCTGGGCGCCCTGAGCCTGACCGCCTGCGCCCAGGCGCCCGAGCCGCCGGCCAAGGAGGCCGCCGCCGCTGCGCCGGCCCCGGCACCCCAGCTCAAGCCGGGCCAGGGCGCCACCGCCGACGAGCGTGCCCGTTCCGCAGTGGCGCAGCTCAACGCACGGGTCAAGGTCGACTACGTGGGTGCCGCGCCGCTGCCGGGCTTCCGTGAGGTGATCGCCGGCGGGCAGCTGCTGTACATCAGCGACGATGGCCGCTACCTGCTGCAGGGTTCGGTCATCGATCTGCAGCAGCAGGAAGACGTGATGCAGAACAGCGCGGCGCTGGCCCAGCACCGCAGCAAGCTGATCGCCACGATCCCGCACAGCGAGAAGATCGTCTTCGCACCGCCGAATGCGAAGTACACGGTCACCGTCTTCACCGACATCGAGTGCGGCTACTGCCGCAAGCTGCACGAGGAAATCGCCGAGATCAACCGCCAGGGCATCGCGGTGGAGTACCTCGCATTCCCGCGCATGGGCCTGGGCAGCCAGGACCACAAGGACATGATCTCGGTCTGGTGCGCGCCCGACCGCAAGCGCGCGCTGACCGACGCCAAGGCTGGCAAGTCGATCGCCTCGCGCGACTGCAAGAACCCGGTGACCATGGAGTTCGACGTCGGCCAGCGCGTCGGCGTGAGCGGCACCCCGGCGATCTTCTCGGCCGACGGTATCCAGCTGGGCGGCTACCTGCCGCCGGCCGCGCTGCGGGCCAAACTGGACGAACTGGCCGCGAAAAAGGCCCCGGCCGCCGCCGCAGGCGCCGCTCCCTGACCCGAACGAAGCCGGCCCCGTGCCGGCTTCGCTACAATAGCGGGCCCCGTCCTGACGGCACGCCCCCACGGTTCCGGACATGATCGTCCTCGAAGGCCAACCGGCCTTGTCGCACTTCCGCCGCGCGCGGCTCGAATCCAGGCTCCAGTCCATCGCTCCCCAGGTCCGCGTCCTTGGTGCCTGGCACGTCTATTTCGTCGAAGCCGAGACCGGCGCCACGCCGGATGCCGCCACGCTGCGCCGCATCCTGCAGGCCGGCGATGACGCCGCCGCACTGGCCGACGGCGCGGTCTCGCGCTTCGTCACCCCGCGCCTCGGCACACTGTCGCCATGGGCGAGCAAGGCCACCGAACTGCTGCGCGGTGCCGGCCAGCCGGTGAAGCGCGTCGAGCGCGGCCTGCGCATCGATCTGGAAGGCTGGGACGACGCGCAACAGGCGCTGGCGAAGGCGCTGCACGATCCGATGACGCAGTCGCTGCTCGCCACGCGCGAGCAGGCGTCGGCGCTGTTCGCCGCCCCGGCGCGCGGTCAACTGGAACGCATACCACTGGCACAGTTGGAAGCCGCCAACGCGCGGCTGGGCCTGGCGCTGGCCGAGGACGAGATCGATTACCTGCGCGCGCGCTACGGCGAACTCGGCCGCGATCCGTCGGACGTCGAACTGATGATGTTCGCGCAGGCGAACTCCGAGCACTGCCGGCACAAGATCTTCAACGCCAGTTGGACCATCGACGGCAAGGACCAGGACCGCTCGCTGTTCCGCATGATCAAGCACACGCATGCGCAGACGCCGGAGCACACGCTCAGCGCTTACAGCGACAACGCGGCGGTGGTAGAAGGCTATCCGGCGGCGCGCTTCCGTCCAGGCGGCGATGGCCAGTACCGCCTCGAGGCGACGCTGGACTCCGCGTTCTGCATCAAGGTGGAAACGCACAACCACCCGACCGCGATCGCGCCGTTTCCCGGCGCCAGCACCGGTGCCGGCGGCGAGATCCGCGACGAGGGCGCGACCGGCCGCGGCGGCAAGCCGAAGGCCGGCCTGACCGGCTTCTCGGTCTCGCACCTGCGCATCCCCACGCTGCCGCAGCCGTGGGAGGCGTCGCGCGCACTGAACCCGCGCATGGCGCCGGCGCTGGAGATCATGCTCGACGGCCCGCTTGGCGGCGCCGCGTTCAACAACGAGTTCGGCCGGCCCAACCTGCTGGGCTACTTCCGCAGCTTCGAGCTGCCGGAAGGCGAGGGCCTTACCCGCGCCTACGACAAGCCGATCATGCTGGCCGGCGGCCTAGGCGCGATCGACCGCATCCAGGTGGAGAAGAAGACGCTGTCCGCTGGCGACGCGGTGATCGTGCTCGGCGGCCCGGCGATGCTGATCGGCCTGGGCGGTGGTGCCGCCAGCTCGGTGGCGTCCGGCGAAAGCGCCGAGGAACTCGACTTCGCCAGCGTGCAGCGTGACAACCCCGAGATGGAGCGTCGCTGCCAGGAGGTCATCGATCGCTGCGTGGCGATGGGCGAAAACAATCCGATCCTGTGGTTCCACGACGTCGGCGCGGGTGGTCTGTCCAACGCGATCCCCGAACTGCTGCACGACTCCGGCGTGGGTGGCGTGATCGACCTGGGCAAGGTGCCTAGCGACGATCCTTCGCTGTCGCCGATGCAGTTGTGGTGCAACGAATCGCAGGAACGCTACGTGCTCGGCGTGCCGCAGGCGCGGTTGACCGAATTCGCCGCGATCTGCGAACGCGAGCGTTGCCCGTTCGCGGCTGTGGGCGTGGCAACCGCCGAGGAGCGCTTGGTGGTCGGTTACGGCGCCGCCGTCGATACCCTTCCTCCGCCTGCTGGGGAGGGGGCTGACAGCTACCCAATCGACCTGCCGATGGACGTGCTGTTCGGCAAGGCGCCGAAGATGCATCGCGACACGGGATACCCGGAGGCACCGAAGTGGCCGGCGTTGCAGACCTCCGCGTTGGACCTGCGCGAGGCCGGCCTGCGCGTGCTGGCGCATCCGACCGTGGCATCGAAGCAGTTCCTGATCACCATCGGCGACCGCAGCGTTGGCGGCCTGACCGCGCGTGACCAGCTGGTCGGCCCGTGGCAGATGCCGGTCGCCGACTGCGCGATCACCCTGAGCGACTACGAAGGCTTCGTAGGCGAGGCGATGGCCATCGGCGAACGCACGCCACTGGCGCTGCTGGATGCCGCCGCGGCCGCCCGCATGGCGGTGGGTGAAGCCATCACCAACCTGTGCGCCGCACCGGTCGAATCGCTGCATCGCGTAAAGCTGTCGGCCAACTGGATGGCCGCTGCCGGCCATCCGGGTGAAGACGCGCTGCTGTTCGATGCGGTGAAGGCCGTCGGCATGGAGCTGTGCCCGGACCTGGACATCAGCATCCCGGTCGGCAAGGACTCGCTGTCGATGCAGGCGCAGTGGCACAGCGATGGTCAGGCGCAGAAATCGGTGTCGCCGGTGTCGCTGATCATCAGCGCCTTCGCGCCGGTCACCGACGTGCGCCAGCAGCTGACCCCGCTGCTGTCGCGCGACGACGACAGCGACCTGTGGCTGATCGGCCTGGGCGCCGGCAAGCAGCGCCTCGGCGGTTCGGTGCTGGCTCAGGTGTATCCGCAGTCCGGCGGCGACGGTGCATGGCCGGCGTTCGCTGGCGGCGACCGCGACGAAAGCGTGCCGGACCTCGACGATCCGCAGCGCCTGCGCGACTTCTTCCACCTGATCGCCGATGCGCGCGAAGCCGGCCTGCTGCTGGCCTACCATGACCGCAGCGATGGCGGCGCGTTCGCCGCGCTGTGCGAAATGGCCTTCGCCTCGCATCGCGGGCTGGACATCAATCTGGACGGCTGGGGTGACGACGCGTTCCGCACGTTGTTTGCCGAGGAACTCGGTGCGGTGGTGCAGGTGGCCGATGAAGACCGCGCCGCGTTCGCCGACCTGGTCGAGCGCCATGCCCTGACCGAATGCGCGCAGCGCATCGCGCGCCCGACCACCGCATCGGTCGTGCGCGTGCAGCAGGAAGGCGACGTGCTGGCCGAATGGCGCTGGGAAGAACTGTTCGACGCCTGGTGGTCCGTCACGCACGCCATGCAGAAGCTGCGCGACAACCCCGACGCCGCCGACCAGGAGCGCGACACCGCGCGCCAGTTCGGTCGCACCGGCCTGAAGCCGAAGCTCTCGTTCGACGCCGCCGAGGACGTCGCCGCCCCGTTCATCGCCACCGGCAAGCGCCCAAAGGTGGCGATCCTGCGCGAGCAGGGCGTCAATGGGCAGATCGAGATGGCATCGGCGTTCGCCCGCGCCGGTTTCGATGCGTTCGACGTGCACATGAGCGACCTGATCAGCAGTCGCGTGGCGCTGGACGGTTTCAGCGGCCTGGCCGCGTGCGGCGGCTTCAGCTACGGCGATGTGCTGGGCGCGGGCCGCGGCTGGGCGACCTCGATCCTCGAGCGTGCCGCCCTGCGCGACGCCTTCGCCGCGTTCTTCGCGCGGCAGGACACGTTCTCGCTGGGCGTCTGCAACGGCTGCCAGATGATGAGCCAACTGAAGGACATCATTCCCGGCGCGCAGCACTGGCCGCAGTTCCTGCGCAACCAGAGCGAGCAGTTCGAAGCGCGCGTGGCGCTGCTGGAAGTACAGGAGTCGCCGTCGGTGTTCTTCCGCGGCATGGCCGGTTCGCGCATTCCGGTGGCGGTGGCGCATGGCGAAGGCCGCGCGTCGTTCGCCGGCGCGGTCGACCAGGCGGCCGCGCGCGTGGCGCTGCGCTATGTCGACGGCGACGGCAACATCGCCGCGCTGTATCCGCAGAATCCGAACGGTTCGCCCGACGGCATCACCGGCCTGACCAGCGACGACGGCCGCGCGACGATCCTGATGCCGCACCCGGAGCGCACCCCGCGCAGCGCCAACCACAGCTGGGCTCCGGCGGGCTGGCCCGACGACTCGCCGTGGCTGCGCATGTTCCGCAACGCGCGGGTGTGGATGGGATGAACCTGCGCGCCCGCCGGTGATGGCGGGCGACGCCGGGGCAATGCGGCACCTGATAAAGTCCGGGGCGTTAACAGGGCCTGGGAGGCCTTCCGTGGACGCAGCCGCGCTCGACAATCCGCTTTCCGACGACGAGCGCATCGTCGCGGCCCTGCTGGCCCGCGGACGGCTGAAAGAGGCCGACCTCGCGCGCGCACGGCGGTTGAAGGAAGAGACGGGTGGCGATCTGTTGGCGCTGCTGTCGCGCCTGGGCCTGGTGTCCGAACGCGATCATGCGGAGACCGCCGCCGAGGTGCTCGGGCTGCCGCTGGTGGTGGCCAAGGACGCGCCCGACGCGCCGCCGGAATCGGTCGCGTTGTCGCAGCGTTTTCTCAAGCAATTCCATGTCTGCCCGGTAGGCGAAGACGAAACCCACATCGACCTGCTGATGGCCGATCCGCAGGACCGGTATGCGCTGGATGCGGTGCGGCTGGCCACCGGTCGTGCCATCCGGCCGCAGGTCGCGTTGCGGTCGGAGATCAGCGACCTGATCGAGCGCTACTACGGACAGGGTCGCAGCGCGATGGGCGCGATCGTCGA
Source organism: Pseudoxanthomonas sp. (assembly GCF_036845285.1). Lineage (GTDB taxonomy): Bacteria > Pseudomonadota > Gammaproteobacteria > Xanthomonadales > Xanthomonadaceae > Pseudoxanthomonas_A. The sequence goes on along the minus strand of NZ_DAIUEE010000014.1, from coordinate 61,621 downwards.
GAATGCGGATGGCGAGACCACCGCCGACCTCGACGACGTCGAGCACCTGCGCGACCTGGCATCGGAAGCGCCGGTCATCCGCCTGGTCAACCTGGTGATCCAGCGTGCGGTCGAACTGCGCGCGTCCGACATCCACATCGAGCCGTTCGAGAACCGGTTGAAGGTGCGCTACCGCATCGACGGCGTGCTGGAGGAGGGCGAAAGCCCGCCGGCCAACCTCACCGCTGCGGTGATCAGCCGCGTCAAGATCATGGCCAAGCTCAACATCGCCGAGCGCCGCCTGCCGCAGGATGGCCGCATCATGCTGCGCGTGCAGGGCAAGGAACTCGACCTGCGCGTGTCCACCGTGCCGACCGCGCACGGCGAGAGCGTGGTGATGCGCCTGCTCGACCGCGAGACGGTGGTGTTCGATTTCAAGAAGCTCGGCTTCACCGATGCGTTCCTGCCGCAGTTCCAGAAAGTGCTGGAGCAGCCGCATGGCATCCTGCTGGTCACGGGTCCGACCGGTTCGGGCAAGACCACCACGCTGTATACCGCGCTGAGCAAGCTCAACACGCCGGACGTCAAGATCATCACGGTCGAGGATCCGGTCGAGTACCAGATCGAAGGCATCAACCAGATCCAGGCCAAGCCGCAGATCGGGCTGGACTTCGCGCATGCGCTGCGCAGCATCGTCCGCCAGGACCCGGACATCATCATGATCGGCGAAATGCGCGACCTCGAGACCGCGCGCATCGCCATCCAGTCCGCGCTGACCGGCCATCTGGTGCTGTCCACGCTGCACACCAACAACGCGGCCGGCGGCATCACCCGCATGCTCGACATGGGGGTGGAGGATTACCTGATGACCTCCACCATCAACGGCATCCTCGCCCAGCGCCTGGTGCGCCGGCTGGAGCCGACGCATGCGGAGAAGTACGCCGCGTCGCCGGAGGAGATCGAGAAGTTCGGCCTGCGCCGGTTCCAGCCGCAGGGCGAGATCTTCCTGTACCGCCCGCGCGGGTCGGCCATTGCGCCGACCGGCTATCTCGGCCGCACCACCATCGTCGAATTCCTGGTGATGAACGACGCGATCCGCCGCGCGATCATGCGCCACGCCGGCATGGGCGAGATCGAGCAGCTCGCGCGCGAGAACGGCATGCGGACCATGTACGAGGACGGCATCGTCAAGGCGATGTCCGGCGAAACCACCATCGAGGAAGTGCTGCGCGTTACCGAGGAGGGGTGAAGCGATGAAGCGGATGCTGCTCGGATACGTCGTGATCGCGCTGTGCGCGATGCCGGTGATCGCATCGGCGGCCAAGCCCGCACCGAAGACGCTGTCGCGCAGCGAACTGCCTGCCGGCTTCGCGATCGGAACGGCCTCGCCGTCGCTGGCGCTGCAGGTCGAGGTGGTGGACGGCAAGGTCATCGCCTCGGCGCCCGCCGGCGACGGACCGGGCAACCTGCGTGCCGCGCGCAGTGGCGACGCCGCGCAGACCACGCTGATGGTCAGCAGTGCGCTGGTCGAGGCGGTGAAGTTCGACCTGTACGTCTCGCTGGATGGCGAGCGGTTCACCTACGCCAGCAGTTGCGGCGTCACCCCCGGCGTCTCTTCGTTCGAGATGTGGGAGCAGCCGGTGAAGCTGTTCGCACTCGGCAATCCGCGCGTGCTGCCGAAGGGGCGCATGGCCTGCGACTGAGCCGTCGCCTCGCGTCATCGGCGCGGGCTTTCGTCGTTCTTCCGCTGACGTTCGCTGCGGCGCGACTTTCCCCTCGCGCGGTGCTCGTGAATACTCCGGTGTAATCGTTTCCATCGATGGGTGGCGTGGATAGCATCGGACCTGCGCGCGCGGCATTGCTGGCCGCGCTGACACTGACGGGAACGGCGGAGGCGGCGGAAGCGCGGAAGACCTACGCCAATCCCCTCGACATCGACTACCGCTACAACTTCGAGCAGGAAAGCCGGGGCATTTCGTACCGCACCGGCGCCGACCCGGTGATCGTGCGCCACGGCGATGCCTATTACCTGTTCCAGACCCTGGCTGATGGTTACTGGCGCTCGACCGATCTGGTGGACTGGACGTTCATCGCGCCGAGCCGCTGGCCGTTCGACAGCATGGTCGCGCCGGCGGTGATCTCCGACGGCGATCGCCTGGTGGTGATGCGCTCGCTGTTCTCGCCCGGCGCGGTGCTGGAGTCGCGCGATCCCGCCAGTGGCCGTTTCGATTTCCTGACGCGCATGCTGCCGGAACTGCCGAACGCGGTGCCGCCCGGTCGCGATGTCGGCCTGCCCGGCTGGCGCAACGGCGATCCGCAGCCGGACAGGATTCCACCCGGGCCGTGGGATCCCGCGTTCTTCAAGGACGACGACGGCCGCTGGTACCTGTACTGGGGCTCGTCGGATACGTTTCCGCTGTACGGCATCGCGCTCGACATGTCGAAGGGCATGCGCTACGTCGGCACACCGCGTGCGTTGCTTGCGCTGGATCCCGAGCGGCACGGCTGGGAGCGCTTCGGCCAGGACCATCGTGGCGCCGTGTTCCCCGACGGCACGCCGGTCGGCAACTACATGGAAGGTGCGTGGATGACGAAGGTGCGGGGCAGGTACTACCTGCAGTACGGCGCGCCGGGTACCGAGCACAACGCTTACGCCACCGGCACCTATGTCGGCGACAGCCCGCTGGGTCCGTTCGCATACGCGCCTTACAACCCGGTGGGCTACAAACCCGGCGGTTTCGTGCAGGGTGCGGGCCACGGCTCCACGTTCCAGGACGCGTACGGCAACTGGTGGAACACCGGCACGCCGTGGCTCGGCTACAACTGGACCTTCGAGCGTCGCATCGCGATGTTTCCGGCGGCGTTCAGCGCGGACGGGCAGATGTCGGTCAGCACCCGCTTCGGCGATTTTCCGCATTACGTGCCGGATGAACCGAATGCCGATCCGGAAGACCTGTTCACCGGCTGGATGCTGCTGTCGTGGCGAAAGGCGGTGACCGCATCGACGACGCTGCTGGGCCATGCCGCGGCCAACGTGACGGACGAGAATCCGCGCACGTTCTGGGTGGCGGGCAGGAATGAAGCGGGGCAGACGCTGACGCTGGACCTCGGCGCATCAAAGACGCTGCGTGCGGTGCAGGTGAACTTCGCCGATTACCAGTCCGGGCGCTACGGCGATGCGGACGACATCTACACGGAGTTCGCGCTGGAGCATTCGACGGACGGACGTCGGTGGCAGCCGCTGGCAGCCACCGGCACGCCGCGTCGTGACCGCCCCAACGCCTACTTCCAGCTGCCGGCGCCGGTCAGTGCGCGCTACGTGCGCTATGTGCACGGGCATGTCGGCGCTGCGCACCTGGCGATCAGCGACCTGCGCGTGTTCGGTGATGCGGGTGGCCGTGCACCGGCCGCGCCGCGCAAGGTTACCGCTCGCCGCGACGCCGATCCGCGCCAGGCCTTTGTCCGTTGGCAGCCCGTGCGTGGCGCGGTCGGCTACAACGTGCGCTGGGGCATCGCGCCGGACCGCTTGAACCTGGGCTACCAGGTGTTCGCCGACCGGCCGACGACGCTGGAACTGCGCGCGCTCAGTCGCGATGTCGGCTACCACGTGGCGGTGGAAGCGTTCGACGAGAACGGCGTATCGCCGTTGAGTACGACGGTCGCGATGCCCTGAACGCAAAAAGAAAGGCCCGGCAATGCCGGGCCCTTCTTCGTTGCCTTGCTCCGGGTTACAGGTCGATACCGAAACCCACGCCGGCCGACTTCTCGTCGCCACTGAACGCGCCACCGATGCTGAAGGACGCGCGCTCGCCGATCGGCTTGGAGTAGCCCACCGACAAGGCGTTCTCGCCGTTCTGCCAACCCGCACCCACCGCCACTCGCCCGCGCGGACTGCGGCTGCCGGCGGCGTTGATCGCCATGTTCAACATCGCCGAACTCATCGCGCCCATCTTGTCCAGGCGGCGGTCCTGCTCGGAGAAGCGGCGGTCCACGTCGCCCCGGAAGGCGTTGAAGTCGTCCTCCAGTGCCTTGACCTGGAAGTCGGCATAGGCCTTGGCGCTGGACAGCGTGCTTGCCGAGGATTGGTCGGTGTAGGACTGCGCGCTGCTGAGCGTGTTGGCGTCGCCCGCATCGGCGTAGGACGCGGCCGTGGCGGGCACGTCGGTTGCCGCGGTGGCATCGGCCGGTGTCGCGACCGCCGGTTGGCCACTGGCGACGGCGCCGCCGCCGGAGGCATCCGTGGTCGTCGCCGTGCCGCGTGCAGGCGACGATGCGCCGCCGCCGTTGCCCGGCGCGGACGCCGTCTCGCCCGCCACGTGGCCCTGGCTCGCCTGCGTGGGCGGTGCGGTGCCGGCAGAAGCCGTCGACGTCGTCGTGCCGCTGCCCGATCCGTTGTACATGCCGTACAACTCGTTGAGCTTGGCATCGACGGCGGTGAACGCCGCGCCCACGTTGTTGTACGACGTGCCCTGGATCGTGTAGCTCGGCGCGATGAACACGCCGCCCGAGAAGCCGGCACCCCCGCCCAGCGCGCTGGCCACGAAGCTCAGCTGCGACAGGTTCACCGCATCGGTGGCCTGGGTGCCGGCCGCGACGTTGGTGACCTGCCGTTCGCCGCCGACCCTGCCGACGGACACGGTGTCCTCGCGATCCGCCACCGAGTCGCCGCCGATCGCCACGCTGTTGTCGGCTTCGGCGGTGGCCAGGTTGCCCAGCGCGACGGCATTGACACCGGGGGTGTAGGCACCGCCACCGACGGCGACCGAGTAGTCACCGGAGGCTTCGGTCGGGAGGAAGCCGGAGAACGCACCACCGACAGCGACGCTGTTGTCGCCACTGGCGACAGCGTTGGAACCCAGCGCGGTGCTGTCGTAGTTGCTCGCCACCGCGCCGAAGCCCAATGCGGTCGCGCTTTCCTGCGACGCTTGCGCACCGTAGCCGAAGGCCGATGCGGCGAAGGCGGATGCGCTGCTGTAGCTGCCGATGGCGGCCGAGCCGTCACCCGAGGCATCGCTGCGGAAGCCGTTCGCGGTGGCCTGGAGGCCCGACGCCGCGCTTTCCGCACCGGTCGCCGTGGCGTAGGCGCCCGACGCCGTGGCGCCCGCACCGGTCGCGGTCGCGCCGGTGTCGCTGGCCACGGCACCTGCACCCACTGCCGTCGCATCATCCGCGGTCGCTTCGGTGCTGGCGTAGACGGGATTGCCGTCGGCATCCAGGATCGGATCGCCGTTTTCGTCGAACAGTTGGCGTTGTCCGCCGATCGCGACGGAACCCGCGCCTGCCGCTTGCGCACCGGCACCGTTGGCGACGCTGTTCGCACCGGTGGCGGTGGCATTGAAGCCGGTGGCGGTCGCGCCATCGGCCAATGCGAACGCACCGGAACCGCTCGCCGTCGCGCCGAAGCCATCGGCCAGCGCCGCGGAGCCGGACGCCGTGGCGTAGTCGCCGTTGGCCGTGGCGTCGTCGCTGCCGTCGCCCGCACCGTTCGCCTTGAAGTAGCGGGTGGCGTTTTCCGAGGCGTTGGCGATGGCGTTCAACTGGTCCAGGTTCACCGCGTCGGTGCCTTCCGTGCCGGCCGCGACGTTGGTGATCTGCCGTTCCGCACCGACATCGCCGACCGAGACGGTGTCGTCGCGGTCGTTCCACGAATTGGCGCCGATCGCGACGCTGTTCGTCGCCTCTGCCACCGAATTCACGCCCAAGGCCACGCTGTCGTCGCCATCGGCGTAACTGTTGTGGCCGAGCGCGGTGCTGTACTCGCCGGTGGCCCAGGCGCCGTTGCCGAACGCCGAACTGCCGGTGCCGCTGGCACGCGTATTGATCAGGCCGAAGAACGTGGTGCCGCCGACGGCGGTGCTTTCATCGCCGCCCGCACTCGCGCTTTCGCCCACGGCGGTCGCGCCGCTGCCGCCCGCGGCCGCGCCGTAACCGAATGCCGAGGCGAAATCGCCGCCCGCGCTGCTGTAGCCGCCGACCGTGGTGGAGGCCAGGCCATCCGCACTGCTGCGGAAGCCGACGGCCGTGGACTGTGTTGCCGATGCCGAGGCTTCGGTACCCAACGCGGTGGCGTAGGCGCCGGACGCGTCCGCGCCCGCACCGACGGCACTCGCGCCGACCTCGCCGGCGAGGGCGCCGGCACCGATCGCCGTCGCATCGTCTGCGGTGGCTCCAGTGCTCGCGTAGACCGGATTGCCATCGGCGTCCAGGATGGGATCGCCGTTTTCGTCGAACAACTGGCGTTGTCCGCCGAGCGCCACGGAACCCGCGCCGATGGCTTGCGCACCGGCACCGTTGGCGACGCTGTTCGCACCGGTGGCGGTGGCGTTGAAGCCGGTCGCCGTGGCGCCGTCGGCCAGCGCGAACGCACCGGACCCGGTCGCCGTCGCACCGATGCCATCGGCCAGCGCCGCCGAGCCGGAGGCCGTGGCGTAGTCGCCATTGGCGGTGGCGTCATCGCTTCCATCACCGGTGCCGTTCGCCTTGAAGTAGCGCGTGGCGTTCTCCGAGGCATCGGCTACGGCGTTCAACTGGTCCAGGTTCACTGCGTCGGTGCCTTCCGTGCCGGCCGCGACGTTGGTGATCTGGCGTTCGCTGCCCGCACTGCCGACCGACACCGTGTCCTCACGGTCAGCGACCGAATCGCCACCGATGGCGACGCTGTTGTCGGCTTCGGCGGTTGCCAGGTTGCCCAGCGCCACCGAATTGAAGCCTGGCGTATACGCACCGCCACCCACGGCAACGGAGTAGTTGCCCGAGGCTTCCGTCGGGATGAAGCCGAAGAACGCGCCACCGACCGCCACGCTGTTGTTGCCGCTGGCAATCGCGTTCGAACCCAGCGCGGTGCTGTCCAAGTTGCTGGCGACCGCACCGAAGCCGAGCGCCGTGGCGCTGTTTCCGCTGGCGTCGGCGCCATAGCCGAAGGCCGACGCGCCGAAGCTGGAGGCGCTGCTGTAGCCACCGATGGCGGTGGCGGCATCGTCGGACGCATCGCTGCGGAAGCCGATGGCCGTCGCCTGCGTGCCCGAGGCGCCGGCCTCGGTACCGACGGCAGAGGCGTAGGCGCCGGACGCATTCGCGCCCGCACCTGTCGCGGTAGCGCCGATCTCGCTGGCGACCGCGCCTGCGCCAAGGGCCGTTGCATCGTCTGCCGTTGCCTCCGTGCTGGCGTAGACCGGATTGCCATCGGCATCCAGGATCGGATTGCCGTTCCCGTCGAGCAGTTGCCGCTGTCCGCCGACCGCAACCGCGCCAGCTCCCGATGCTTGTGCACCCGCACCGTTGGCCACGCTGTTGCTGCCCGTCGCCGTGGCGTTGAAGCCGGTCGCGGTCGCACCGTTGGCCAGTGCGAACGCACCGGAACCGGTCGCCGTCGCGCCGACGCCGTCGGCCAATGCCGCGGAACCTGACGCGGTGGCGTAATCGCCATTCGCCACGGCATCGTCCGTGCCGTCGTTCGCGCCATTCGCCTTGAAGTAGCGGGTCGCGCCCGCGGAGGCCTCAGCGACCGCATTGAGCTGGTCCAGGTTCACCGCATCGGTGCCTTCGGTGCCCGCAGCGACGTTGGTGATCTGGCGCTCTGTACCCACGTCGCCGACCGACACCGTGTTGTCGCGGTCGGCGGTCGAGTTCGCGCCGAGCGCCACGCTGTTGTCGCCCAGCGCCGTGCTGTAGAAGCCGACCGCCGTGCTGTTGTCGCCGCTGGCCCAGGATTCCGCACCCAGTGCGGTGGCGTAGTCGCCCGGCGCGTAGGAGAAGAAGCCGGCGGCAGTGCTTTCGATGCCCGATGCTTCCGACAGGCTGCCGGCCGCGAGGCTGTAGTCGCCCGCCGCGATCGCGCCGGCACCGAATGCCGCCGCGCTGAATCCGCTGGCCTGCGTGTAGACGAGCAGGCCGAAGCCGGGGATCAGGTCGGCCGGTCCACCGACCGCCACGCTGTAGTCGCCGGTGGCGCCGCTGGCATGGCCGAAGCTCGATGCGTACGACCCGGTGGCCGTGCTGCCGTAGCCGAATGCGGAACTCGCTTCACCGCTGGCCTCGCTGAGTACGCCGAAGGACGAACTGCCAAGGCCTGACGCCAGGCTGCCGGAACCGACCGCCGTGGCACCGAGGCCGGAGGCGACGGTGTTGACGGTGATCGGATTGCCATTCGCATCGAAGGCATCCACCGAGCCGCCGATGGCGATGCTGGAGTCGCCACTGGCCTCCGCACTGCTGCCGTTGGCGACGCTGTTCGCGCCGGTAGCGGTGGCGTTGAAGCCGGTTGCCGTGGCGCCGTCGGCCAGGGCGAAGGCGCCGGAACCGGTGGCGGTGGCGCCGACGCCATCGGCGAAGGCCGCGGAGCCGGATGCGGTCGCATAGTCGCCGTTCGCCACGGCATCATCGGTGCCGTCTTCTTCGCCATTGGCCTTGAAGTAGCGTGTCGCGTTTTCCGACGCTTCCGCCACTTCGTTCAACTGGGCCAGGTTCACCGCATCGGTATCCTCGGTGCCCGCCGCGACGTTGGTGATCTGCCGCTCACTGCCCGCACTGCCGACGGAGACAGTGTCTTCGCGATCGGCAACGGAATCACCGCCGATGGCGACGCTGTTGTCGGCTTCGGCGGTTGCCAGGTTGCCGAGGGCGACCGAGTTGAAGCCCGGCGTATACGCGCCACCACCGACGGCGACGGAGTAGTTGCCCGACGCTTCGGTCGGAATGAAGCCGAAGAACGCACCACCGACGGCGACGCTGTTGTTGCCGCTGGCGATGGCGTTGGAGCCGAGCGCGGTGCTGTCGGAGTTGCTGGCGACCGCGCCGAAGCCTAACGCCGTGGCGCTGTTGCCGCTGGCCTCGGCACCGTAGCCGAAGGCCGAGGCGCCGAAGTTCGATGCGCTGCTGTAGCCACCGATGGCGGTGGCTGCATCATCCGACGCATCGCTGCGGAAGCCGACCGCCGTGGCCTGGATGCCGGACGCCGCAGCCTCGGTACCCACCGCCGACGAATAAGCGCCGGATGCATTCGCACCTGCGCCTACCGCGCTTGCGCCGGTATCGCTGGCAACCGCGCCAGCACCCACCGCAGTGGCATCGTCTGCCGTCGCCTCCGTACTCGCGTAGACCGGATTGCCATCGGCATCGAGGATCGGGTCACCATTCTCGTCGAGCAGCTGGCGCTGACCGCCGACCGCAACCGCGCCTGCGCCCGATGCCTGTGCGCCGGCACCATTGGCGACGCTGTTCGCACCGGTCGCCGTCGCGTTGAAGCCGGAGGCGGTCGCACCGTTGGCGAGCGCGAACGCACCGGAACCAGTGGCCGTCGCACCGACGCCATCTGCAAGCGCCGCAGAACCGGAGGCCGTGGCGTAGTCGCCATTGGCGACCGCGTCATCCGTGCCGTCGTTGGCACCATTTGCCTTGAAGTAACGCGTGGCATTACCCGAGGCTTCGGCGACCGCGTTGAGCTGGTCGAGGTTCACCGCGTCCGTTCCCTCAGTGCCCGCGGCCACGTTGGTGATCTGCCGTTCGCTGCCGGCGCGACCGACGGAGACACTGTCCTCCCGGTCGGCGACCGAGTCGCCGCCGAGCGCGACGCTGTTGTCGGCGCTGGCCGACGCGAGGTTGCCGATCGCCGTGGCATTGGTGCCCGGCGCCCAGGCGCCGCCACCTACCGCCGTCGAAAAATCACCGGAGGCTTCGGTCGGCAGGAAGCCGAGCAGCGAACCGCCCACGGCGACGCTGTTGTAGCCCGTCGCGAGGGAGCCGGAACCCAGTGCCGTGCTGTCGCCGCCACTGGCATCCGCGCCGTAGCCGACGGCCGTGTCGAAGCTGCCCGACGCGTTGGCGAATCCACCGAGCGCAACGGTGGCGACGCCGGTCGCCGTGCTCGTGTGGCCGGCGGCCAATGCCTGCGTGCCCGAGGCGGTGGACGAACTGCCGAACGCACCGGCGTACGCGCCCGTGGCGCGGCTGCCCGTGCCCACCGCACTCGCACCGGCGCCCGTCGCGTTCGCCAGCGTGCCGACCGCGGTCGCATTCGCGCCGGTCGCATTGCTCTGGCTACCCAGCGCCGTCGCGCCCTGCGCGGTCGCGCTGCTGTCGTAGCCCACGGCCGTGGCATTCACGCCCTTGGCTTCCGCATAGCCGCCGATGGCCGTGGCGCCCGCCTTGTTGGCGATGCTCTTGTAGCCGACCGCGACGGCATGGCGACCGGACGCGTCGACGTCGTCGCCGCAGGACACGGCGTTCTCGCCAGGGCGTCCGTCGATGATGGGCTTGCCACGCGCATCCACGCAGAAGGCAGGACCCGTCCCGATCTGCGGCTTGTCGTTCTGCGGCTGGCCTTTCTGTTTGTCATGGGCCAATGCCGCGCCGAACGGCGCACCGGCAAGCAGGGCCGAGACCAGCAGCGTCACGCCAAGCCGCGCGCGCACCCGCGCGCCGGACGACATCACGCCGTGCGCGCGACGCGCGAACTCCGAGGCCACCACCAGCATGCCAAGGGAAGGGTTCCACACCTTGCTGTAAATCCTGTTCATGGATCACGTCCTTCATTCTGTGTTTTCGGGGGAATACGACAGCGCCCGGACCATGCGGCACGGGAATCGAGGCGGACTGCGTCAGGCAAACAGACAGCGCGGCATGCGACAGGGGAGACGCATGGCCGGGTCGCACGAAGCAACGGAAACGGAGACGGAAGTGCAGGGATCGTGCGGAAGACGCGTGACGGGTCGCCGCTGGCGTGCGCAACGCGACGCGGAGGCGTCACGAAAAAACAGGCGTGCACATGGATCTTCGAAACGAAATGCCGCGTCGAAAAACGATTCCCTCATTCCCCATCCCCTCATCCCGAGATGATGCAAAACAACTCCGTGTGATCGAACACTACATCCGCGTTGTGCAATTTGCGAGAGATTTGCTACGTTCGGCGCAACGCGAGAAAACTGCTTGAAACAAGGCGTTAACGTCGTGTGTAGAGCGCGTGCAAAGCATGTAGTCATCGCGTGAAGAGTGCCGTGGCAGGTAAACAGGGGTACATGCACGGTCCGCTTGAAAAGGAAGTCGCAAGTCGTTGAGTAAGCACGTCGTAAACGGGTTACCCAGTTCGTTCATCCTTGTAGACATGGAGCAGGTCAAGTGAATTCATATCCCTCTTTCCACAGTTCGCGTCGTCGTCCTCTCGTTGCTGCGCTCGCCGCAATCGTCACATTCGGAGCCTTCGCGGCGTCCGCCTCGGCGGGCGATGTCAGCACCGCCGGTCTGCGCGACGGCGAAACCTACGACCGGTTCATCGTGAAGTACCGCGATGGCAGCACGGCGCGCACCAGCAGCGCCACGCTGCAGCGTTCGCTGCTTGGCGCGGTGACGCGCTCGGCGCTGGGCGCATCGAACGGCAAGGCCGTCAGCGCATCGAAGCTGCGCAGCCTCGGTATCGGCGCAGAACTCGTGCGGACGTCGCGCAAGCTGGATCGCGTGGAGGCCGAAAGCCTGCTGCGCCAGTTGGCGGCCGACGCCGACGTGGAGTTCGTCGAAGTGGATGCGCGGCGTTACGCGCGCCTGGTACCCAACGACACCTACTACAACCAGTACCAGTGGCATTTCAAGGATCCGGTCGGCGGCATCAACCTGCCGGCCGCGTGGGACAACGCGACCGGTGCGGGCGTCGTCGTCGCGGTGCTGGACACCGGCATCACCGCGCACAGCGACATGGATGCCAACATCCTGCCGGGCTACGACTTCATCAGCGACACGTTCGTCTCGCGCGACGGTGACGGGCGAGACGCGAATCCGCGCGACGAGGGCGACTGGAATCCCGTCGCGGGCGAGTGCTACGCAGGCTCGCCGGTGCAGGACAGCAGCTGGCACGGCACGCATGTCGCCGGCACCGTCGCCGAAGTGAGCAACAACGCGAAGGGCATGGCCGGCGGCGCGTTCAATGCGAAGGTGGTCCCGGCACGTGTGCTCGGCCGCTGCGGCGGTTACACCTCCGACATCTCCGATGCGGTGATCTGGGCATCCGGCGGCACCGTCGCCGGCGTGCCGGCCAATGCCAATCCCGCGGAGGTGATCAACCTCAGCCTCGGTGGTTCTGGCGCCTGCAGTGCGGTCGAACAGAACGCGTTCAACATCGCCATCGCCAACGGCAGCACGGTGGTGGTGGCGGCCGGCAACGATGCGAGCAACGTCAACGGGTTTTCGCCCGGCAACTGCGCCGGCGTGATCACCGTCGGCGCGACGCGCATCACCGGCGGCATCGCGTCCTATTCCAACTTCGGAACGCGCATCGACATCTCCGCGCCCGGTGGTGGCGGCAGCGTGGACGGCAATCCGGGCGGCTACGTCTGGTCGGCCGGCAACGCTGGCACCACGGTCCCCACCACCGAGACCTACTTCGGCATGGGCGGCACGTCGATGGCGGCGCCGCACGTGGCGGCCGTCGTCGCGCTGATGCAGAGCGTGGCGGAAACGCCGCTGACGCCGGCGCAGGTGCTGGCGGTCCTCAAGTCCACCGCACGACCGTTCCCGGTGGCGCCGCCGGCGAACCGTCCGATCGGGGCGGGCATCGTCGATGCCGCCGCTGCCGTGCAGGCGGTGATGGGCGGCGGCGAGCCGCCGACCGCCACGCCGCTGGTCAACAACGTCGCCGTCGGTGGCAACGCCGGCACCAAGGATGCGGTGGTGCAGTACGCACTGGTCGTGCCGGCGGGGGCCAAGAACCTGTCGTTCATCAGCTTCGGTGGCAGCGGCAATGCCGATGTCTACGTGAAGTTCGGCAGTGCGGCCACGGCGACGGCCTACGACCTGCGTTCGGTGCGGCCGGGCAACAACGAGGTGATCAACATCGCGAATCCGCAGGCGGGCACCTACTACGTGTCGCTGGTGGGCAAGACGGCGTTCGCCAACGTCAGCGTGCGCGGTACGTTCACCGCGCCCTGAACCACGCGGGTGATGCCGCAGCACGATGGCCCCGGGAGACCGGGGCCGTCGTGTCGTGTGGTGCGTGACGGCCGCGCATGACGGTGGACGGGGGAATACGGTAAGTTGGCGCATTCCCCCATCCGCTGCCGGCATGCCGCTCTACCGCTACAAGGCCCTCAACGCGCACGGTGAAATGCTGGACGGCCAGATGGAAGCCGCCAGCGATGCCGATGTCGTCGCACGCCTGCAGGAGCAGGGGCATCTGCCGGTCGAGGCGGCCTTGGCCGTGGCCGGCAGCGGCGGCAGTTGGCGGCAGCTGTGGCGGCCGAATGCCTTCGCCGGGGACCGGCTGGTGCAGTTCACCCAGCAATTGGCCACGCTGCTCGGCGCGGGCCAGCCGCTGGACCGTGCGCTCGGCATCCTGCTGGAGTTGCCGGAAGACGAGAAGGCGCGTCGCGTCATCACCGACATCCGTGACGCGGTGCGTGGCGGCGCACCGCTGTCGACGGCGCTGGACCGGCAGCACGGCCTGTTTTCGCGGCTGTACATCAACATGGTGCGTGCCGGCGAAGCCGGCGGCAGCCTGCACGACACCCTGCAGCGCTTGGGCGATTACCTGGAGCGCAGTCGCGCGCTGAAGGGGCGCGTCGTCAACGCGCTGGTGTATCCCGCCATCCTGCTGGTCGTGGTGGGTTTCGCGCTGCTGTTCCTGCTGGGCTACGTGGTGCCGCAGTTCGCGGTGATGTACGAAAGCCTGGACGTGGCGCTGCCGTGGTTCACGCGCGGCGTATTGTGGGTGGGTGCCTTCGTGCGTGATTTCTGGTACGTGCTGATCGCGGTGCCAGCCGTCGCACTGCTGTGGTTCGGCCGCCGCCTCCGCGACGTCGCATTCCGCAACCGGCTGGATGCCTGGCTGCTCGGTCGTCCGCTGGTCGGCCCCTTGCTGGCGCGCCTGGAAACCGCCCGGCTGGCGCGCACGCTGGGTACGCTGCTGAAGAACGGCGTGCCATTGCTCACCGCGTTGGGGATCGCCCGCAACGTGCTCGGCAACCGTGCACTGGTGGCCGACGTGGAGGCCGCCGCCGAGGACGTCAAGAACGGCCATGGACTGTCCGCATCGCTGGGCAAGGGCAAACGGTTTCCGCGGCTGGCGCTGCAGATGATCCAGGTGGGCGAGGAGTCGGGCGCCCTCGACGGCATGCTGCTGAAGACGGCGGAAACCTTCGAGCAGGAAACCGCTCAGGTGCTGGACCGTATGCTGGCCGCCCTCGTTCCCGCCATCACGCTGGTCCTGGCCGCGGTGGTCGGCGTGGTCATCATCGCCGTGCTGGTCCCGCTGTACGATCTGACCGGCGCCATCAACTGAGCATCACTGGAGAGTCCGTCCCATGTCCCGCATGCGTCCGATCAATGCGTTCCGCTCCCCGCGCTCCCAGCAGGGTTTCAGCCTGCTCGAGATCATCATCGTGCTGGTGCTGATCGGCGGCATCCTGGTGCTGGTCGGCAGCCGCGTGATGGGTGGTGCGGACAGCGGCAAGGTGAAGCTGGCGCAATCCCAGTTGCAGACCCTCGCCGGCAAGGTCGAAACCTACCAGCTGGACACGGGCCGTTACCCGACGCAGCTCACCGACCTGGTGACCAATCCGGGCAATGCCACCGGTTGGCTGGGGCCGTATGCGAAGGAAAGCGAATTGCAGGATCCCTGGAAGAATCCGATCGGATACCGCATCCCCGGTGAAGCGCAGCGCTTCGACCTGATCAGCCTCGGCGCCGACGGCAAGGTCGGTGGCGACAGCGTCAACGCGGACATCAAGAACGAGTAAGCACGGCGTCCACTGCCGTGGCATTCCGCGCCGCCCCCGTACACGTGCTCCCTTCCGGGGCGGTCGCCGCGCGCGCCGGCGGTTTCACGCTGCTGGAAACGCTGCTGGTCATGACGCTGATGGCGGCGGCGGCGATCCTCGCGGCGATGGTGTTCACCGGTGGCATGGAGGGCATGCGGCTGCGTTCGGAGTCGAAGGAAGTCGCCGCGCAGCTGCGCTACACACGGGCGCGGGCCATCGCGACGGGACAGCCGCAGGTCTTCCGGATCGATCCGCGCGCGCATGCCTGGGAAGCCGCCGGCGATCGTCGAGGCCACATCGATGCATCGCTGTCCGTCGTCTTCACCGGCGCTCGCCAGGCGCAGGTGCGGGCCGGCGAGGGCGCGATCCTGTTTTTCCCGGATGGCGGCTCCACGGGTGGTCGGGTCACGCTGTCCGCCGGGACGGCGGCCTGGAGCGCGGACGTGGCCTGGCTGACCGGCGAGACGCGATTGCTGCGCGACGAGGTGCGGGCGCCATGACGCCGCCAACGCGCCGCCGGCAGCACGGCTTCAGCCTGCTCGAAGTGATCGTCGCCTTCGCCCTGCTCGCGCTGGCGTTGACCTTGCTGCTCGGGTCGCTGTCCAGCGCAAGCCGGCAGGTGCGCGACTCGGCGGACAGCAGTCGCGCCACCCTGCATGCGCAGTCGCTGCTGGCGCAGCTGGGTGCGGGCGAGGTGCTGCAGCCAGGCCGGCAGGAAGGCACGTTCGAAGGCGACCGCTACCACTGGCAGCTCGACGTCGTACCGTTCGCCGATCCGCTCGCGGCGCGCGCCCAGCTCGATCCGGGCGGCCCGCAATTGCTCGACGTGCGGCTGGCGGTGCGCTGGGGCAGCGAGCGTGGACAGGCGATGCAGTGGCGCACGCTGCGGTTGGCGCCGCGCGACATCAACCAGGCGGTGTCGCCGTGATGCGCGCGCGCGGCTTCACGCTGCTCGAAGTGCTGGTGGCGCTGGTGCTGTTGGCCGCCGGGCTGGCGCTGGCGTTCGCAACGCTGCGTTCGTCCATCGCCGTGGTCGCGCGCGGCGAGGACATGGCACAGGCCAGCGAGCGCATGCGCGCGGTGCATGGTTACCTGCGCGCGCGGCTGGCATCGGCGCAACCCATCGTGTTCGCCACCGACCGCGGCACGCTGCGGCAGGCGCGCTTCCTGGGGACGCCGCAGCGCATGCGCTTCGTGTCGGACCTGCCGGACTATCTGGGCTACGGCGGCCCTTACCTGCACGAACTGGTCGCGGACGACGACGGTCGCCTGCAGGTCGCGTTCTCCGTCGCGCGACCGGATGCGTCGCTGGAGGAGGTCGATCTCGCGATGCGTGGACAGCGCGCGGAGCGACTCGCCGACGGCCTGCGCGTGGTGCGCTTCCGCTATCGCGGCCTGGATGCCGAAAACCGGCTCGGGCCATGGCAGGACCGCTGGGAAACGTCGGAGATGCTGCCGCTGCAGGTGAAGGTGGAAGTGGAGGCCGTGCAGGGCGGACGCTGGCCGGACCTGGTGGTCACGCTGGCGCGCAGCGAAGGCGGCGCGGGTGGTGGCCTGTTGCCGGGCGGCGCGAATCCGGTGCTGCCATGAACCACGCGCGCGGTGCGGCCCTGTTGCTCGTGCTGTGGCTGGTGGCATTGCTCACCGCGCTGGTCGGCGCCTATGCGCTGACCGCACGGATGGAGGCCCTGCAGGGACGGGTCGGCAGCCGCGGTGCGCTGGCGCAGGAGATCGCGCGTGCCGGCATGGAGTACGCCCTGGTACGCGTGGCCGACCGCAATCCGGACACGCACTGGCAGCCCAATGGCCGGGCGTATGCGTGGCGCTTCGACGGCCAGGAGGTGCAGGTGCGCATCGTCGACGAGACCGGCAAGGTCGATATCAACCAGGCCGATATCGCGTTGCTGTCCCGCCTGATGCAGGCGCTCGGGCAGCCGCCGGAGGTCAGCGACGCATTGGCGGGCGCGATCGTCGACTGGCGCGATGCCGACAACCTCAGCCAGCCGGTGGGTGGCGCGGAGGACGGCGACTACGCAGCGGCGGGGCGTGACTACGGCGCGAAGGACGCGCCGTTCGAGACCATTGCGGAAATCGAGCAGGTGCTCGGCATGACGCCGGACCTGTACGCGCGGATGGCGCCGTTCCTGACGCTGTACTCGGGTCGGGGACAACCCGATGCGACCTATGCGCAGGGACCGGTGCTGGAAGCGATGGGCATGGATGCGACGGCATGGCTGGCGCAGCGCAATGCCGTGGGCGCCGCCGGCAATCCGCAACTCGTCGGCACCGGCAGTGGCACGTATAGTATCGAGAGCCGTGCGCGGCTGGCCGATGGTCGCGAAGCGACGCTGCGGACAGTGGTGCGTGCGAGTGCCAACGCGATACCGGGTTCGGCCTATACGTTGTTGCGCTGGGAGGAGGGCGCGTCACCACAATGAGCGGCGTACGCGACACCTTGCAGCGATTCCGGGCACGCCTCGGACCCGGACCCCGCAGTTTCCTGGCGTGGTGGGGACAGGCGCTGGCGACCTGGTTGCCAGCGCGCTGGCGGGTGCTGCTCGGCCTGACCGGCGACCGCCTGCTGTTCCAGCGGCAGGACGAGGAAATCGAGATGTCGTGGCTGGAGGGAGCACAGCGGCATCCGCTCGCGCGACTGCCGGCCACGGTGACGTCCGACGCGTTGCGCGCCCTGCTCGGCAGCCGGCTGGCCGACCTGCCGCGCTGGTGGCTGATGCCACACGGCATGGCGCTGCGCCGTCGCCTGCTGCTGCCTGCGGCTGCGGCGGACCGGCTGCATGACGTACTGAGGTTCGAACTCGACCGGCAGACCCCTTTCGCTGCCAACGAGGCCTGCTTCGATGCCCGCGTACTCGGCGTGCGCGAAGACGGCCAGCTGGATGTCGAACTGGCGGTGGTGCCGACGGCGGCGTTCGCCACGGGCCTGGCGCGGCTGGGAGATCTGGCCGGCGGCATGGCGGGTGCGGATGTGGAAGATGCCGACGGCATGCCGCTCGGCGTGAACCTGCTGCCCGAACCGGCGCGGGCGACGCGGCAGGCGCCGCGCCGTGGCCTGCACCTGGTGCTGGTGGCGGT
The DNA here is from genome assembly GCF_036845285.1 of Pseudoxanthomonas sp. GTDB lineage: Bacteria > Pseudomonadota > Gammaproteobacteria > Xanthomonadales > Xanthomonadaceae > Pseudoxanthomonas_A. Next base: position 43,811 of record NZ_DAIUEE010000014.1, on the reverse strand, counting down.
GGCGGTGATCGCGCTCGCCTTCGCGGCCTGGGCGGTGCTGGACAACCGGCGGGCCGCGGCCGACGCGTTTGCCGCGCAGGTCGACAGCCGCGCCGATGCGGCGCGCGAGGTGGCGGCGCAACGGCAGCAGCTCGTCGACCTGGTCGCAGGAACCACCACCTTGAACCAGACCAGTGCGCGGCGTCCGACCGCGCTGGAAGTGATGGACGACGTGACCCGCCGGCTGCCCGACAACACCTATCTGGAAAAATTCGCCATCGAAGGCGACCGCCTGACCCTGATCGGTTTCAGTCCCGAAGCCTCCGGGCTGGTGGCGCGGCTGCAGGGATCGCCGCTGTGGCGGAACCCTGCCCTGAGCGGCGCCCTGCAACCGGATCCACGCACCCGGATGGACCGCTTCACCCTGACCGCCGAACTGCTGGGCAAGCAGGATCCGGCCGCCGCCGCCCCGGGAGGCGCCAATGCCGCTGGCCGTGACTGACCGCGACCGCTGGCTGGCGTTGGTGCTGCTGCTGGCGGCGCTGCTGCTGGGCTATTTCGTGCTGGTGCACCCCTGGTGGACCGTGCCGATGCAGGAGGTGGGCGCCCGCGTGGACGAATTGCGCGAACGCGAGCTGCGCATCCGGACCCAGTTGCAGCAGGCGCCGCAGGTAAGGCGGGAGCTGGACGCCGCACTGGCGCAGCAGGCACAGCGCCCGGGCTTCCTGCCGGAAGCGACGGTGGAACTGGCCACCGCCGGCCTCGTGCAGAAGCTCGAAGCCGTGGTCAAGCAGGCCAGTCCAGGCAACCGCAGCTGCGCCATCGCCAACCAGTCGCCACTGGCGGTCGCCGGTCGCGAGGTCTATCCGCGCGTGGTCGTGCAGGTGCGGCTGCGCTGCGGCGCGCCCGAACTGGCGTCGGTACTGCACCAGATCGAATCCGGCAGCCCGCGGCTGTTCGTCGAGAACCTCAACATCCTCGCGCAGCGTTATGCCTTCCAGGCCAATGAAAGCGGTGCCGGCGGCCTGGACGTGAATTTCGACCTGTACGGATACCTGAAGCCGTCGCCGTCCGTGAGCCAGGAGTCCGCCGGTGCGCGCTGACGCCTGGAGCCTGCGTACCTGGCTGCTCGCCGTCGTGGCGGGCTGGGCGGTGTTGCTGGCATTGCTGGCGCTGTTCGGACTGGGCAGCCGCATCACGCCGCTGCCGGCCGATCCCGGCCTGGTGCAGGCCTTGCCGCGCCTGCCGCCCAGCCCGCCCGAGCGGCTGGGCGAGCTGAGCCGGTACGCGGACGTGGGCGCGCGACCACTGTTTTCCGAGGACCGTCGGCCGAAGCCGTTTTTCCTTTCCGGCCAGGAAGCGGCGGCGCCCGCCTTCGACCTGGTGCTGACCAGCGTGCTGATCACGCCATCGCTGGAACTGGCGATCATGCAGCCCACCCAGGGCGGCGAGGGCTTGCGGGTGAAGGTGGGAGAGTCGCCGGCCGGCTTTCCGGGCTGGCAGCTGACCGAACTGGGCGCGCGCCGGGCGGTATTCGACGGACCCGACGGCCGTCGGGAGCTGGAACTGCGCGTCTTCGACGGCGCGGGCGGACAGCCGCCGACGCAGGTGATCGGCAATCCGCCGACGGTGCCGCCCGCGGCTGCGGTCATGCCGCCCGCCGCGCCGGGAGCGCGCACCACGGCGGGCAACAGTGCCCCCATCGCCATGCCGACCGTGGCGACGCCTCCCTCACCCGGACAGGTCAACTCGCCGGCCGCCATGCCCTCATCGCAGGCCGGTTCCCCGTCGACGCCCACCGCGACCACCGACGACCAGATGGAAGCGATCCGCCAGCGCATCGAGCAGCGCCGCGCGCAGCTGCGACAGCAGCAGGCGCAACCCACCACGCCGCCGGCAACGCCCGGCAAGACACAGTAGAGTGCCGGCATGACGTTACGTGTGATCCTGTTTTCCCTCTGCCTGGGCCTGCTGGCCGGGTGCGCCAGCGCGCCGTTGCCCGACGTGCGCCGCACGGCAGGAGGCTCGTCCGGCGACGTGGCGTCCGGCAGTGTGCAGACCACGCCGCTGAAGGACGGCGAGTCGCCCGTGGCCGGTCCGCAGGCGCAGATCCGCCGCGGCAACGGGCAGATGATCAACCGCAGTGCCGCTGCCGCGCCGCTGCCGTCGTTGGGTGGCGCCAGCAGCGGGTCGGCCACCTTCAACTTCGAAGGCGAGTCCGTCCACGCCGTGGTCAAGGCCATCCTCGGCGACATGCTGGGACAGAACTACGTCATCGCGCCCGGCGTGCAGGGCACGGTCACGCTGGGCACGCCGAAGCCGGTATCGCCGGCCGAGGCCCTCAACCTGCTGGAAATGGTGCTGGGCTGGAACAACGCGCGACTGGTCTACAGCGGTGGTCGCTACAACATCATCGCCGCCGACCAGGCGTTGGCCGGCAGTGTCGCCCCGCGTACCGGGCCGGCATCCAGTGCGCGCGGCTACGAAGTGCGCGTGGTGCCCCTGCGCTTCATCTCCGCCAGCGAGATGAAGAAGGTGCTGGAACCGTATGCGCGGCCCAACGCCATCGTCAACGTCGACGGCACCCGCAACGTCATCACGCTGGCCGGTACGCGCACCGAACTGGAGAACTACCTGCGCACCGTCGAGATCTTCGACGTCGACTGGCTGTCCGGCATGTCGGTGGGCGTGTTCCCGCTGCAGTCCGGCCGCGCCACGCGCGTGGTGGCCGACCTGGAGAAGGTGTTCGGCAACGACAGCAAGACGCCCAGCGCCGGCATGTTCCGCTTCATGCCGCTGGAGGGTGCAAACGCGGTGCTGGTGATCACGCCGCAGGCCGCGTACCTGGACCAGATCCAGCAGTGGCTGGAACGCATCGATGGCGCAGGCGAGGGCAGCCGGCTGTTCTCGTACGAACTGAAGTACGTCAAGGCGCGCGAACTGGCGCAGCGGCTCGCGGAAGTGTTCGGCTCGTCCGGCGGCAGTTCCGGCAGCGACGGCCGTTCCACCGGTGGCGCGGGCAACGTCTCGCTGATGCCGGGAACCGATCCCGTGCAGATCAACGACGGCGGCATGAACGGCAGCGGCGGCAGCGTCGACTTCGGCAGCAGTGGTGGCTCGGGCGGTGGCGGCCTGGGCAGCGGGACGCTCTCGCTGAACCAGCGCGATGGCGGCAACGGCGCGGTGACGCTGGAAGTCGATGGCAATCGCGTCGGCGTGGCCGCAGTGGAGGAGACGAATACCCTGCTGGTGCGCGCCAGCCCCAGCGCCTGGCAGTCGATCCGCGAAGTGGTCGACAAGCTCGACGTGATGCCGATGCAGGTGCACATCGAGGCGCAGGTAGCCGAGGTTTCGCTGACCGGGGAACTGAGCTACGGCGTCAGCTGGTTCCTCGAGCGCGCGATGAGCGACAACGGCCTGGGTCCCTTCAACCCGCCGGGTGGCGCGCCCGGCGTGGGCGGACCCAGCAAGTGGAGCACGCTTGCCGGCAGCATCGGTGGCGTGGGCGGTGCGGGCGCGGTCTGGACGCTGGTCAAGAACGATGCCGCCGCCGTCATTACCGCGCTGGATGAAGTCAGCGACGTACGCCTGCTGCAGACGCCGTCGATCTTCGTGCGCAACAACGCCGAGGCCACGCTCAACGTGGGCAGCCGCATCCCGATCTCGTCGGTGACGGTCAATCCGGGCCTGGGCGGCGACAGCACTTTCAGCCAGGTGCAGTACCTGGATACCGGCATCATCCTCAAGGTGCGTCCGCGCGTGACCAAGGACGGCATCGTGTTCATGGAGATCGTGCAGGAAGTCAGCACGCCCGGCGACGTGCCGGACGAAAACGGCAACGTGCGCATCAACAACCGCCGCTTCAAGACCGAGGCCGCCGTGCAGGCGGGCAATACGGTCATGCTGGCCGGCCTCATCAGCGACACCGCGACCAACGGGTCGGCCGGCATTCCCGGGCTGAGCCGCATTCCGATCATCGGCGGCCTGTTCGGCAAGAAGACCACCAGCTCCGAGCGCAGCGAGGTGATCGTGCTGCTGACGCCGACGATCGTCCGCAATCCGCAGGAGGCGAACGACCTGACGGACGAGTACGGCAAACGCTTCCGCGCGCTGGAGCCGTTGCAGGCACCGCGTTCCAAGTGACGCCACCGGCCGCATCGCCGCTGCCCATCGTCCTGTTGCCGATCGGCAGCGACGACGACGCACTCGATGCCTGCCTGGGCGCACTCGATGCGGGTACGCCCGCCGGCACGCGCCTGTGGCTGGCCGACGACGCGCAGGCCGGTCCGCGCGGACTGGCCATCATCGAACGCTGGCTGGCGCGGACGCCGCTGCAGGCCGATTACACGCGGCGTCCGCGCATGCTGGGCGAAGTCGCGCACATGGACCAGATGCTCGCCGCCTGCGGCGATGCCGACGTGGTGGTGCTGGCGCCCGACGCACGGCCGCTGCCGGGCTGGCTGCAACAACTGGCGGCCTGCTTCGCGCGCGACGCCGCCATCGCCACCGCCACGCCCTGGTGCAACGCCGGTGAGGCCGCGGCGTGGCCGCGCCTGGGCGAAGTGAGTCCGCCGCCTTTCGACATGGAGCGCACCGCGCATGCCTGTGCGGCGATGTCGCCGCTGCATCCGGAACTGCCGGCTGCGGTCGCGCATGCCGTGGCACTGCGGGGCAATGCGCGCAAACGCGTCGGTGGCCTGGACGCGGCGAGCTATGGTTCGTGGTACGCCGCGCTCGTCGACCTGTCGCTTCGCCTTGCGGGGCTGGGTTGGCGCAACGTGCTGTGCGAAACCGCCTTCGTCGCACGCGGCGGCGAGGGCGGTCCCGCCGATGGCGACATGGATGCCTTGAATGCGCGCTGGCCGACCTTTACGCCGCGGCTGGCGACCTTCCTGATGGAAGACCCGCTGCGCCTGCCACGCGAATGGTTGCATGCGTTGTATGCCGACGCGGGATCGCCGGAGCGCCAGCGTGACCTCTTCGGTTGAGATGTCCGGCATCGCGGCGGTGGTGGTGACGCACGAGAGCGCGTCCAGCATCGACGATTGCCTGATGCGCCTGCGCGTGGCGCATGGCGTGCACGAGATCCGCGTGGTCGACAACGCGTCGGCCGACGACACCATGGAGATCGTGCAGCGGCACGCGCTGCAGGATGCGCGCGTGCGTTTCATCGCCAATCCCGACAATCCCGGCTTCGCCGTAGGCTGCAACCAGGGCGCGCGCGACACGCAGGCGCCGTGGCTGGCCTTCGTCAATCCCGACCTGATGGTCGAGGCCGACACGCTGTCCCGGCTGCGCGCACACGCGTTCGGTGTCGCGGGCAACGTGCTGCTCGGCGTCGATCTGGTGGATGAAGAGGGGGCACGAGACGCCGCCGCGAGGCGACGCGAGCCGGTGTTCGCCGCGATGCTGCACGCGCCTGGCGCGGCGTCGAAGCTGGGCGTGCCGATCGACGACAGCCTGGCACTGCAGCCGGTGGACGTCATCTCGGGCGCATTGATGCTGCTGTCCCGCGCGTTGTTCGACGGCATCGGGGGGTTCGACGAGAAGTACCGCCTGCATGCCGAGGACATGGACCTGTGCCGCCGCGCCCGCGACGCCGGTGCGCTGGTCGTCGTCGCCAACGACATCCGCGTGCTGCATATCCGGGGCGTGTCCAGCCGCGCGCGTCCGGTATTCGTGGAGTGGCACAAGCACCGCGGCCTGTGGCGCTATTTCCGCAAGTTCGAGGCGGCGCAGCGCGGCGTGCTCACGCAGCTGGGCGTGTTCGGCGCGATCTGGCTGCATTTCGGCGCGGTGCTGGCGCGGGTCGTGCTCCGTCGCGCCTGATCCGGATCAATCGCCCGCCACGCGGTGGCCATGTCCGCGCAACGCACGCAGGGCCGGGACCAGCTGGGGTTCCTGCACCAGCACGTAGTCGGTATCGAAGGTGGAGATCGCGAAGATACCGACGCCGGCCGCCGCCAGCGGATCCAGTACCGCCTTCAGGATGCCCGTCAGCGCGAAATCGAACGGCCCCTGCAGCTTGAACATGCGCCAGCCGCGCTGGCAGCGCACATCGTCGGGTACGTGCGTCTCTTCGCAGACCAGCGACAGCTCATCGTCGGTCCAGCCAGCATGGCGCATGCCAGTGGCCGGCCACCACGCCGGGAGCGGCGACGTGGTCGCGAGTTGGGCGACGGCATAGCGCTCGGGCAGCAGCGCGAGCGCCAGCGAGGGCGTCGTCATCCTGCGCGCCCGTTCCACCAGAACAGCGCGTTGACGGTGGTCACGACGACGACGGTATAGACGAGCGACAGCGGCCCGCCGACGCGCCACAGTTGGCGCGAGGTGTAGTTGGCGGGGCCGACGATCATCGAGATCACCGGGTTCGATGCCGTCATCAGGTTGTTGGACGCCGACAGCGCGACGATCAGTGCGAACGCGGTGGGATTGCCGCCCGCCGCCAGGGCCAGGTTGATCGCCATCGGCACCATCACGATGGTCGCGCCGACATGGCTGATGACCAGCGAGAATGCGGTGGTCAGCAGCGCGATGGCGATCTCCAGCACCCACACCGGAATGCCCTCGGGCAACCGTTCGACGGTATGGCCGGCGACCCAGGCGGCTGCGCCGCTGCTGTCCATCGCCCAGCCGAGCGGGATCAGTCCGGCCATCAGGAACACGGTCTTCCAGTTGATCGCGCCGTAGGCCTCGTCCATGCGCAGTACGCCGGTCAGCAGCATGCCGGCCACGCCGGTCATCAGCGTCAGCGCGACCGGCAGCTTGGACGTCAGCGCGATGATGATGGTGATGGCGAAGATGGTCATCGCGATCTTGAACTTGTGCGGCCGCTGCTCGCCCTTCGGGTAGTCGGTCACCACCACGAAGTCGCGGCTCTCCGCAGCCAGGCCCAGGTCCTGCCAGATGCTGTGGAACACCAGCATGTCGCCGGCACGCAGCTTCTCGTCGCGCACGTTCTCGCGAATGACCTTCTTGTCGCGGTTGATCGCCAGCAGGCTGATGCCGTTCTGCTTGCGCAGGCGGAGTTCGCGCGCGGTCTTGCCGATGAACTTCGACGTCGGCGGCACCACGGCCTCGGAGATGCCGGCGCGGCTGGGATTGAACAGGTCGCCGAAGTGGCGCAGGCGCGAGGACATGCGCAGGAACTGGTTCTGCGCGAAATCGTTGATCTCCTGACGCGGCCCCATCACGCCGAGCACGCTGCCGACCCAGATGCGCATGTCCGCCGGTGGCGACAGGCGCGTGTCGTTGCCGGTCTGCAGCGCCAGCATCAACGGCGCATCGTGCAGGGCTTCCGCCTCGCCCAGCGACATGCCCACCAGCGGGCTTTCCGCACTGACCACCAGTTCGAACACATCGCCTTCGATTCCGTAGGTGTTGGCGAAGTAGCTCTCGGTGCGCGCAGGCGTCACAGGGCCGTCGCTGTCCTGCGTCTCGTACTTCAGCTTGCGGTCGCCATAGAAGCGGAAATACAGCAGCGAGGCGATCACCAGTGCCAGGCCGATCGGCCACGGCGCGAACATGCGCAGCGGCTCCAGCGTGGCCATGCCGGAAGGCAGGTTGTTGTTGGCCGATACCAGCAGGTCATTGAGCAGGATCAGCGGCGAATTGCCGACCATGGTGAACGCGCCGCCCATGACGATGGCGGCCGCGATCGGCAGCAGCAACCGCTGCATCGATAAGCCGGTGCGCGAGGACAGGCGCGAGGCGACCGGCATGAACAGCGCCATCACCGACGGGTTCTGCATGAAGGACGAATTGAGGCTAGCGATGGCGGTGGTCATCAGCAGCAGCCGCTGCTCGATGCCGTGGCCGCGCCGCAGCAGCCAGGAGGCCAGCCGGTTCAGGGCGCCGGTGCGGTCCAGGCCGGCGCCGAGGATCATCGTGGCGATGATGCTCATCACCGCGTTGCCGGAGAAGCCGCCGAAGATTTCCTCCGGCGCGATCAGTCCGGTGATGCCCAGCACCACCAGTACCACCAGCGCCACCAGGTCGGCGCGGATGCGTTCGAACAGGAACATCGCCATCGTGAAGCCGACCAGCCCGAGGACGAGCTTCATGTCGTTGGTCAGCGTCAGGGCGTTGTCCATCAGGGCCGTGATTCGTGATTCGTGATTCGTGATTCGTAAAAGCATCCGCCACGGTTTTCCCCCGCAGCGAAAACGGAACTGACATACGCAAAGCTGGAGTGGTTAACGTTCAATCCTGATCACCAATCACCAATCACCAATCACCAATCACCAATCACCAATCACGGCTTGTCGTACAGAAGGTCCCACACCCCGTGCCCGAGCTTCTGGCCGCGGGTCTCGAAATGCGTTTGCGGCCGCCAGTCGGGGCGCGGCACGCTGCCGCGCGGGCCGGCGCGGTTGGCCAGGCCTGGCGTTGCATCCAGCACGTCCCACATGTGCTCGGCGTAGGCCTCCCAGTCCGTCGCGCAGTGCAGGCGACCCCCCGGACGCAGCTTGCGTGCGACCAGCGCGGCGAACTCCGGCTGCACCAGGCGACGCTTGTTGTGGCGCTTCTTGTGCCAGGGGTCGGGAAAGTAGATGCGGACCTCGTCCAGCGATCCGTCGGCGACTTCGTGCTGCAGCACTTCCACCGCATCGTGGTGGTAGATGCGCACGTGGTCGCTGCCATCCTCGGCCAGTGCGTTCAGCAGACGGCCGACGCCGGGTGCGTGCACTTCCAGGCCGATGTAGTCGCGGGCCGTGTCGCTCGCGGCGGCGAAGCGCAGCGCCTCGCCGTTGCCGAAGCCGATCTCCAGCACGCGCGGCGCCGTGCGGCCGAACGCGGCGTCGTAGTCGCGCGGTTCCCCGGTGTAATCCAGCCCGAAGCGCGGCCACTGCGTATCGAAGGCGCGCTGCTGCGCCTCGGTGAAGCGGCCCTGCCGCAGCACGAAACTGCGGACTTCGCGGCGGCCTTCGTTGACCGTGAACGGCTTCGGCGGCGTCTTCGCGCCAGGGCTGGAGAACGGATCCGTCATCAGCCGATCAGGCCGTCGATCGGGCTGGATGCGGAGGCATTGCGCTTGCGCGGGATGCGGCCGGCCAGGAAGGCTTCGCGGCCCGCTTCGACGGCCTTCTTCATGGCGCTGGCCATCAGCACGGGATGTTTCGCGCCGGCGATGGCGGTGTTCATCAGCACGCCGTCGCAGCCGAGTTCCATCGCGATGGCGGCATCGGAGGCCGTCCCGACGCCGGCATCGACCAGCACGGGTACCTTGGCGTTCTCGATGATTTCCAGCAGGTTGTACTTGTTCTGCACACCCAGGCCGGAACCGATCGGCGCGGCCAGCGGCATGACCGCCACGCAGCCGATCTCTTCCAAGCGGCGCGCCAGGATCGGATCGTCACTGGTGTAGACCATCACCTGGAAGCCGTCGGCCACCAGCGTCTCGGCGGCGGCCAGCGTCTGCACGACGTCGGGATAGAGCGTCTTCTGGTCGCCCAGCACTTCCAGTTTGACCAGCGTGTGGCCATCGAGCAGCTCGCGGGCCAGCCGGCAGGTGCGAACGGCATCGGCGGCGGTATAGCAGCCGGCGGTATTGGGCAGGATGGTGTACCGGTCCGGCGGCAGCACATCGAGCAGGTTCGGCTCGTTGGGCGACTGGCCCAGGTTGGTGCGGCGGATGGCGACGGTGACGATCTCGGCGCCCGCGGCCTCGGTGGCCAGGCGGGTCTCCTCGAAATCCTTGAACTTGCCGGTGCCGGTCAGTAAACGGGAACGGTAGGTCTTGCCCGCGATCACCAGCGGGTCATGGGAGGCAGTGTTCGACATGCGCCGATTATCGCCCATGTCGCGCCGGTGCGTCCGGCCGACGGCAGCGTTGGCGGTCAGCCGCCGCCGAGCGCGTGCACGATCTCCACGCGGTCGTCGGCCTGCAGCACATGCCGTGCGTGCTGCCCGCGCGGAATGATCTCGCCATTGACCTCGATGGCCACGCGGCGGTCGGCCAGGCCCTGCGACTGGAGAAGGGTGGCGACCGTGCTCTGGTCGGGCAGGGCGAGCGCCTGCCCATTCAACTGGATGTCCATGCCGGCATTGTCGCCGATGGTGCAGCGGCTTGCCGCATTGCAGCGTGTGCCACGACGGGCTTGGTGGAACGATGCGCGCCATGCGCAGCCGTACGGCAGAGCCGGCGCGCAGCCCCTCATCACCTTGCCCCGGAGACTCCATGAAGCGTTCCCTCTCGCCCGTCCGCTCCCTGCTGGCCGTCGCGCTCGCAGTGGCGGCCAGCCCCGTCCTGGCCGGCGACGGCCCGTACTCCCAGACCGTGTTCTTCGGCGACAGCCTGACCGATTCCGGGCACTTCCGCCCGGCGCTGATCCAGGCGGTGGGTCCCAACGGCGCCATCCTCGGCCGCTTCACGACCAACCCGGGCCTGGTCTGGTCCGAGTACCTGGCCGAGTACTACGGCACCGGCGCCGGCAGCGCCAACCAGGGTGGCACCAACTACGCCGTCGGCGGCGCGCGCGTGGGTACCAACACCGCGGGTGCGCTGGGGCCGATCCCCTCGATGACCACGCAGCTGACCAGCTACCTGTCCGCCAATGGCGGTCGCGCCGATCCGAAGGCGCTGTATACCGTCTGGGGCGGCGCCAACGACCTGTTCGCCGTCGTCGGAGGCGCGCCGGCCCAGGCCACCATCGGCGGTGCGGTCACCGCACAGGTCGGCATCATCGGCACCCTGCAGAACGCTGGCGCCCGCTACATCCTGGTGCCGACGATCCCCGACCTCGGTGTGACGCCGCAGTTCCGTGCGGGCGGGGCGGTGGCGCAGGCCACCGGCACGCAGTTGGCCACCACCTACAACACGGCGCTGTTCGGCGCCCTCAACACGGCCGGCCTGCGCGTCATTCCGCTGGACACCTTCACGCTGCTGCGTGAGATCGTTGCCAGCCCGGCCGAGTACGGTTTCGGCAACGTCACGGGCACCGCCTGCAATCCGCAGATCACGGCGTCCTCGGTGACCTGCAGCCCGCTCAACTATGCGACGCCCAATGCTGCGGACACCTATGCGTTCGCCGATGGCGTGCATCCCTCGTCGAAGGCCCACGGCATCCTGTCGCAGTACGCGGTGTCGGTGCTGGAAGGCCCGCGCCAGATCGCGCTGTTGCCGTACACCGCGTCGGTGCACGGTCGTGCGCGCGCCGATCGCGTGGCATCCCATGTTGCCGGAAAGCCGGAAGCCGACGGCATGCGCTGGTGGGGCGATGTGCGTGGCGATTTCCTGCGCTACGACGATGGCAACCTGTACGACGGCGCCGGTCCCATGGGCACGTTCGGCGTGGATTGGTCGCACGGCTCATGGGTCTACGGCGGCTTCGCGGGCTACGGGCGCGCGAAGTACGACTTCGGCCTGCGCCGCGGCAGCTTCGACGAATCCGATGCGACGCTGGGCGGCTTCGCCGGCTGGTACGGCGACCACCTGTGGGCGAATGCGCAGGTCAGCTACAGCTGGCTTTCCTACGACATCGACCGCGAGGTGCAGCTCGGCGGGGTGACGCGTCGCCACAGCGGTTCGCCGGATGGCACCAACCTGACCGTCGGTGCGAGCGCCGGCTACGAGTTCGGCGATGGCGCGTTCCGTCATGGTCCGGTGGTGAGCGTGGTGTCGCAGACCATCAAGATGGACGGCTACAGCGAAAGCAACGTCAACTCCACCGCGCTCGCCTATCCGGACCAGGACTTCGATTCGCTGATCGGCAGCGCCGGCTGGCAGGTCAGCTACGCGATCAACGATCACCTGGCGCCGTATGCCCGCCTGACGGTCGACCGCGAGTTCGAGGATCCGGCGGCAGAAGTGTTCGCCCAGTCGTTGTCGATGCCGGGCACGGCGCCTTATGCGGTGCCGGGCCTGGATACCGACGACAGCTACGGCACGCTGCTGCTGGGTGCGCGCACGAAGCTGCTGGGCTTCGACGCCAACCTGGGCGTGAACACCACCGTCAACCAGGGCGGCGGCACCAACACCACCGCCTTCATGACCCTGAGCGGCAGCTTCTGATGCACCACGCGCAATGCGGTGCCGCACGCCGGCACCGCATTGCCTTGCTCCGCGCCGCGGCATAGACTCGCGCCATCGTGCGGGTGTAGTTCAATGGTAGAACTGCAGCTTCCCAAGCTGCTAGCGTGGGTTCGATTCCCATCACCCGCTCCAGATTTGGCCAAAACACGCGCAAGTGGTTGAACGCGAACGTGTTTTGACTGGCGAAACGATCCTTCAAGCGACCTCCCCGAGGTATCGTTTGAGGTATTGTTTTCATGCCCAAGCCCTATTTTCTGGCGCGCCGAAGTGGTCTGTATGTCCGCTTCCTGGTGCCGCTGGATCTGCGAGATGTGGTTGGCTCTCGCTTCCTTATTCGAACGCTCAGATCGGCCCGCGGCGACCGTGCACGGTTCGTCGCAGCGACGCTGGGTGTGGCACTCTCTGAGGCGTTCGCTCGGATGCGAACGGGGGTGGGGATGGTCGATGTCAAAAAGCTCCTGGAAAGTGCCCAACGGGCCGCGGAGTCAGGCGAGGATCGGCCCTGGACGGCCTCCAATGTCCGGGTAGGCGGTGTCGACTTCGGCAACGTGCAGACGAACGGCCGGGAGGACACCCTGGACTTCATCGAGGCGATGAAGGCGGCCGATCAGATGGTGGCCAAGGCTTGGGCTGCGACCAGTGCCCCGCCTTCGCCCGCAGACGCAACGCCGCTGCTCTCGGTCGAGATCGAGCGTCATATCAACGTGCTCAAACGGCGCAAGGTCTGCACGAAGACCATCACCGAAAGCAAGCACAGCCTGCGCCTTCTTATTGGAATCGTGGGGAACCTGCCAGTCGGCTCGATCAAGCGCGATGAGATCGCAGCATTTTGGGAGGGAGTTCGATGGTGGCCCGCCAATGCAACCGTCAAACCGCAATACCGGGGTCTGTCGGTGCGGGAGATCATTGCCAAGGGACAAGCCGAGGGCGTTAAGCCCCCTGGCGACTACACATACGTCAAGCACAGTCAGCGCTTGGGTCTGTTCTTCAACTGCCTCGTTGAAGATGACGTCTTGGTCAAGGCGCCGCATCTTGGCAAGCAGGCTGATCCCGACCGCTCGACGGATCCGAACACGGGTCGGCCTTTCACTGATGCAGAGCTGGCCGAGATCTTCGATCCCCAGCACTTCGTGCCGTGGGCGTCAAAGTATCCACATCGGTGGTGGGGTCCGATCCTGGGTCTTTACACAGGTGCCAGGGTCAACGAGATCGCCCAGCTCTATATCGACGACGTCAAGCAAATCGATGGCGTCTGGGGACTGTTCTTCTGGAAGCAGCATCGCGCGCAGAAGATCAAGACGAAGTCCTCCATCAGGTTCGTCCCTCTGGCAAAACCTGTGCTCGACGCGGGCTTTCTTCAATTCGTCGAGGACATGAAGGCCACGGGACACCCAAGACTCTTCCCGCATCTGCCTGCGGGCACGGGCAAAGATGGCGAACCCAATGGGCTTGGGTATGGACGGCAACTCAGCCGGCAATTCGCGGCGTATCTCAAACAGTTCCAGATCGAGAAGGGCACGGCGTTCCACGCTTTTCGCCATACCTTGTCAACGAAGCTTGCCGAAGCAATGGTGCCGACGACGACGATCGCACTCATCACCGGACATGCGCGTAGGCAAGAGGTTCCAACGCTCGAAAAGCACTACATCCATATCGCGGATGTCAAAACGTTGCCGGAGCGCGTAGCTGCGCTGGACCACTTCCAACCGCCAGTGGGGATGCCATATCTCGCAAAACATATGTTCGCAGCTATCGACCTCAATTCACTCCACCCATAGGGACAGTCAATGCATGAGTATTTAGAGCACTTAGGCAAATTTCTCTGGCTCATACCGGCCTTGTTGGCTTGCATATGCGCGATCCGGTTGTTACTACTTAGGCGAGAGCATGCTGGAAAACCACCGGCAAGTGCTAGTTCATCACTCCAGTGGCAGTTCCGGTTCTGGCTCCTCTTTACGCTCGCTACCGTTCTTTTCCCGTATCTCATTCGACGAGCAGCTGAATGAGCAAGAAAGCCGAATAGAGCGCGAATGGTGTAAGAATGATCGCGCTGATCCATAGCATCACAAAATATGCGCGATCAGAGATCTCTCTCCATCTTTTGATCTTGGCTGCGCTAGCGGTTACCTGCGTATCTGACATGTCCGCAACGTAGGGGAAATATCAGTTCTGTCAACTCAGAAGTCAGGCCAGCCGAAACACTTAAAAATCTGGACCAAGAATTTTAGGGGCGGGTATGTGGTCAGATATCGAGACTAGAATCGATTACCTCAACTATCTGGAACTCGCGGAGGTAGTCTCAGAAATCCTACTAGACCGTCGAATGCGACCGGTTTCAGTTGGCGTATTCGGCACTTGGGGCACCGGCAAGTCGAGCCTCCTAAACCTGATTGAAAGCCAGATCTGTCGCGAGGCGAGCGAGAAGGTAATCGTTATTAGGTTCGATGCGTGGCTCTATCAGGGCTACGACGACGCTCGCGCGGCGCTTATGGAAGTTATTGCCCGAACGCTCTACGAGGCGGTCAAGGACGACGAAAGCCTACTTGACCTTGCGAAGCGACTCCTTGCGCGCGTCAACACACTCCGAACGCTTGGGCTTGGTATCGAACTCGTGGCGGCGTTCCACGGACTTCCACTTCTAGGTGCCGCCTCACGTGCAGTCGAAGGCGTGCGAAATATCGTGAAGGGGGATCCATCACCGAAAGACACGCAGGCAGTTGCGGATGGATCGAAAGAAGCTCTCAAACTGATCGATCCAGCTAATGCGCAAACACCGCCCAAGGAGATCGACGCATTTCGGCAGGAATTCGGCGAGCTTCTCGAAAAGCTTGGCAAGACCTTGGTGGTATTCGTTGACAACCTTGATCGCTGTCTCCCCACGCAGGCGATCCACACGCTTGAAGCACTCCGGCTGTTCCTCTTCATGGAAGAGTCCGCGTTCGTGGTCGCCGCAGACGAAGAAATGGTGCGCGACTCAGTGCGTAAGCACTTCGAGGGTGCAAGCGAGCGCCACATCACTGATTACCTTGACAAGCTGATTCAGGTTCCGGTGCGTGTGCCCAAGCTCGGTATCACCGAAATTCGAGCCTATCTATTCATGCTCTTCGCCGAGGCATCCAACATAGATTTGGGGAAGCTGGACAAGCTGAGGGTCGCGCTGGAAAACAATCTTCGCCGTAGCTGGACCGATGCACCGGTCAAGCTGGAAGATGTGGCAGGCATTACGGGTGCCAACGATAGCCTCCTCGCAAGTTTCGACACGGCAGACCGTATGGCGTCTATGCTTGCCACTTCGGGTGCCGTCCTCGGTAATCCGCGGATCATCAAGCGCCTGCTCAACATCGTGCGTCTCAGGGTCCGCATCGCTAATCGTCGCGAAATGCCCATCAACGAGGGCATGATTGCGAAGTTCGCGATCCTCGAGCGCTGCGTAGATGCGGACGCGATTGGAAAGCTTTACGGACTGGTCAACGAAGCATCAGCGGGCAAGCCTCCGCTGATTGTTAAGCTCGAATCGATTGCAGATGACCCCGAGAAATTTGAGGCAGCATTGCCGAGTGAGTGGAAGGCGCAAGGCCCATTTCTGCGCGATTGGATGCAGTTGAAGCCCGCTTTGGGTGGAATTGATCTCCGACCACTGGTTTACCTGAGCAAAGAGACGACAGTGCTTCGATCCGTCGGAAGCGGCTTGTCGCAGGCCGCAGCGGAGGCAGTTCGCATCCTTGCAGGCGCCAAGACGCTGTCTTCGCCCGCGGCCACCCAGGCAATCGCTGCCGTTCCGCCTAGCGAACTTGGCGCGGTGATGCGTGAGTTGGTGGCAGTGCTGGGAGAGCAAACGGATTGGTCCAAGCGGCCAGATGCCTTTAATGGCTCGGTGATCTTGGCCGATGCGCACCCAGAAGTAGCAGGCCCACTTGTTGCGCTGATCAAAGCGATACCGGGCAAGAAGGCGCTGTGGCTGACGACACTGCTAAAAGATCGAGCTTGGGCAAAGGGGGTCGCCTGATGGGAACGTCAACTTCAAGTCGTGGTGCGAATGATCGCAGTCCATTAGTGCCGCCATGGGCAGATGTCGATGGCGCTGGACCCGGTCCGGAGCCAGACGAACAACGCTTTCGCGCGTTTCGGACTCATCTTGGTAAGTTTGTCGCAAACGGGGATGGAGATCAGCTCCGTAAGGCGCTGCGAAGTTATGCCAGCTCTTCGACTGGTGGCTCGACGGTGGGGCCGAGGCGCTTCGGTGCGGTCGCGCAGTCAGGCGCCGCCATGTTTGGAGCCCTTAATGACCTTCGGACAGGTTCGCCCAATGCGCCGGCCAATCTTCGAGCACTCGCTGGTCGGCCCACCCGAGAGGTCATCGATGCGCTCGTCGATGCATTCGTGCCGGAGAACGGGGATGCTGATCGCATCCGGGCGGCGCTGAATGATGCGCTATCGGAGTGTTTGGAGGGTGTCGACGAGTTCGACTTCGGTAGCATCACCGATGAGGTTCTTGTAAATCTCATGGTGACCTACGTCTCGCTGTCTGTCTTCCAAGCGATTGTGCTCGATTCGGATCGAGCCTTCGGCAAAGGCGCGACGCCGGCGGCTGTCGAGAACGCTGAGCAGCAGTTGATGGAGCTTGTCAAAGTAGTAAGTGAGAAACACATGGCGCCGCTCCTCGCAGGAAACGTCGGCGCGATTTCGCCAGCCCAGATGCAAACAGCGCAGATCGCCGCAATCCGGGAAGTCTGGAAGGAGTGGGAGGGCTACGAGTGATGAGCACTGTCTATGTCCATCCAGAGCTGGACCAGCTACCTGGGGCAACCGATGCGCTTATCCCCATCCACCTCTACGGCAGCCGGCCCGATCAGGCGGGCCGGGCGGCACTGGGATGGAGCATCTACGATGAGCTAACGAGGGTCTGCGCCTCTCTGAATCCAGTTGCCTTCGACCTTCTGTCGATCTCGCTAGCTGTGATTGCTGCTGACACTTTTGTCAGTCGCGATGATGCTGCCGACGGTTGGGCGCGCGAGATCAACCTGGTTGTTGCGTTGGACAACCCCGGAACTTGGGCGCCTGTGCTGCCCAAGCTCACGCGTGCACTGAATTTCCTAAGCGGCGACGTGTGGACTCTTAGGGTCGAGGGCGGTGGTGATGCGCCTCCCGCTTTCAACCGGCGCGTCAGTCGCAATATTGATCCGCGAGCATGCGATAGCGCCTGTCTGTTTTCCGGCGGGCTTGATAGCGCGATTGGCGCACTCGACTTGCGCGCAGGTGGTCGCAACCCGTTTCTTGTAAGCCATGCCTACACCCACGATGCTGCCAAGCAAGAGGCAATTCTTCCGCGGTTAGGCGCGGGTGCAGTGCGGTTTGGAGCACAGGCGAGCCCGGTGGGCTGGCTCGATCACGGCAACGACGTGCAGATGCGAACCCGCAGCTTTAACTTCCTGGCCATGGGCGTGCTCATGGCGGCATCGCTCCTTCGGCCTGGTGTAGCCCGCACGACCCTGTTCGTGCCCGAGAATGGCCTTATCGCGCTCAACCCACCACTGACCCGTCGACGGATAGGCGCTTTGAGCACCCGCACGACTCATCCCTATTACTTGCACCTGATCGGGGAAGTGCTGGCCGAAGTGGGCCTGCCAATCGATCTGATGAATCCCTACGCACACAAGACTAAGGGGGAGATGATGGCCGAGTGCCGCGACCAAGCTCGTCTCGCGGCGATAGCGAATGGAACGGTATCGTGCGGTAAGTGGAAGCGAACGGGTGAGCAGTGTGGGCGCTGCGTGCCTTGTCTGATCCGCCGTGCTGCGTTTCATCGCGCGGGCATGGCCGACGGCACGCCCTATCAGGCAAAAGGGATCGATCTGCACCAGTTCTTCGAGCATGACGAAGATCCTGACGATCTGATGGCCATGCTCTTGGCCGCGCGACGGCTGGATGCCATGGATGTCGACCGTTGGATCGCGATGACGGGGCCGATGCCATTGGTCGCCGCGGACCGAGCGGGGAGGGTGAACGCTGCCCGCCGTGGCATGATGGAGGTGCGCGACTTCCTGCGCTCCGAAGCTCTTCTCTAATGTCGGTCCCCGCTGTTGACATGCACTGCCACCTCGACCTCTATCCAGAGCCGAGGCAGCAAGCCGAAGCAATCGGCAAGAGTGGCTCGTATGTGCTTTCCGTAACGACTACGCCATCGGCGTGGCTCCAAACTCAGGCGCTGTCGGCGGACCACCCACGGATCAAGACAGCGCTTGGACTCCATCCGCAGCTCGCGGCAGAGCGGGTTGGAGAACTCTCGCTATTCGATCGACTGCTTCCCCAGGCGCGCTATGTCGGAGAGGTTGGGCTTGACGGCTCCACCGAGTGCAAGCCCTTCTGGGGTGAGCAGGTGCGCGTATTCGACCATGTGCTTGCGTCCTGTGCCCTGGCTGGTGGGCGTGTCCTCACCATCCATAGCCGAAATGCTGCGACTCAGGTGCTGGATGCATTGCAGCGCCATGGAGGCTACGGTGTCGCCATCCTGCACTGGTTTTCCGGGACCAAGAAGGAGTTGCTGCGGGCTATCGATATGGACTGCTGGTTCTCTGTTGGCGATGCTATGACGCGAAGCAAGAAGGGGCGTGAACTAATGGCGATGATGCCTCCCAATCGAGTGCTTACCGAGACGGATGGACCTTTCGTAAGTCATCGTGGTTCCCCAATCACGCCAGGCCACTGCGATCATGTGATTTCGTTCTTGTCCCAGCAGTGGGGGCTCGATGAGCGATCTACGCGCACTCTCGTCGTGAGTAATTTTCGTCAAGTGGTATCGCTTTGACTGCGCGAGCAGAGATTTCTCTACGGCCGTCGGTGTAGTTGAAGCTAATCCTCAGAATAGACTCCGTCGCGGAGATAGTCCGGCAAGCGAACTCCCAACGCTTTTTCAGCGCAGGCGAGCGGGCAGTCCCCATACTCTGTTGTCGTCTCGATCCGCACGGTGGTGGGGTCGATGACGTAGTAGTTCGAAGGCGGGCATTGCCGCCCGTCGCAGAAAGCGAGGAACAAGAGCTTGGGGCCACTTTTCGACTCAACACAGGCCACCACGTTCCTGTCCTCCATGAAGGCGTGAGGCTCGGAGCCGACAAGCAGTGAGCCGGTCTTGCCTTTGATCTCGACGCTTCCGCTCGGCGAGATCCACTCTCCGTCGATCCCGGACACTTTGATGGATGCGCCACCACAGGTGCCGGTTGCCGTCTGGCCTGCCAGCTTGCGGCCTTCCAACCGCACTGCTTCGCTGGCCACTGCGCTATGGGCCAGACTGGCCAAGACAACCCCAAGGATAAGCGCGCGCATCTCAGTAGCTCTCCTTCGCTGGACCACCGAGCTCGCGGTGCTTCTTGATCTTGCTGGCATTTTTCTTGTAGAGCCAGATTGTCAGCAGGAGGTAGGGCGCGCTCAGGATCAGGAAGGGCGGGGTGCCCAATGCCGTGCCGATCGTGAGCAAGACTGCAGGAGCGATCAACAACACGATGATCCACGCGCGCACTCCCACATGAAAGCCGTGGGGGTCGCGCTTGTGCCAAGCGATGGCCGCGCTGAGAAGACCGAACATCATCCCAGCGAACACCAGGGACACGGCGGCACCGCTCAGTTTGAAGAACCCGACGAACACGGCCAGCGGCAGACCCCAGCGAAGAAGCTCACTTCCTTTCATAAGACCCCCTTTTGAGACCGGCCCACCGCCGGATGGTCTGAAAACTACTTCGGGAGTAGTATCGCACCCGTGGGGCGGGTTGGCATCATTTGGAAGTCGCTTGATTCCATTTGTTCATGCCCGAAAAGCTCCCCATCCAAGTCGTCTTGGCTGCCCGTATGAAGGCGGCCCGGAAGGCGCTTGGCTTGTCGCAAGCCGGAGTAGGGGTGAGCATGGGATTTCCGGAAGACACCAGTTCCGCTCGGGTCAACCGGTGGGAGCTGGGCATCAATAAGACCAGCTTGGAGCATGCCGAGCAGCTCGCTGAGGTCTTGGACATCCCCTTTCCCGCCCTGGTCAGCAGGGATGACCGCTTGGCCGCGGTCATCACCGGCTTCACCATGTTGTCCAAGGCGCGTCAGGAAGAAGTGTGGGAGTTGATTGAGCGGTCCTTGGGTGCCGAACGGGCCGAGGAAGTGCACGAGCGACTGGGGAAGGCGACGCCGAAGGCAAAGCGTAAAAAGGATTCAGCCAAGAACAGGCTTTGAGGCCAGCTTTGGGACCGCGCAGGAAGGCTTTCACGTGGTTGCGTGTTCCAGGTAACTGGGACTGATCCTCAGTGATCTGCGCCGAAACAGGCGTGCGTGATTTCGGTTCTTGCGCAGATCTTGCAGTTTCCCTAGGGTGCTGAGCGCTCTTGCAGAGCGGCTACAGAAAGCTAACGTGCTGATTTTATTGCTTCGCAGATACGTAAGTTTTCGCAAACTACCCCCAAAGTAGATTTTAGTTGCAAGGCCGTTGAATCGGGCGCGATACTTTCTGAGCAGAAGGCATACAGGGGGCTTTCGGCTAGTAGATCTGCATTCCGGTGGGGGCCGGCAGTTCGACCTTTCGCATGCGGAATGTGGAGCTTTCTTCCACGACACATCGCGTTTTCACTGTGAAGGTGGGCGCGGAAAGGGAATTCCATATGCCCTGCGCAAACTCTTCGCGCCTGTCGTCCTCAGCGCTCGCACTTTTCCTCTTGGTTTGCTCGATGCTGCTGGTGCCTTTGGGCGCCATCATCAGCACGGTGGTCGCCCAAACAATGGGTGGCAACTTGCCACCGCGGGTATTGGTGAACCCCGATCCGTTGTCCGATGCAGTGGCCGCGACCGGCGCCGAATTCCGCGTAGACGAATCCGGGGCGGCGACTTACTCGATACCCATCTACACGGTGCCTGGCACTGCCGGTGTTGTGCCGAAGATCACGCTTAGCTATTCGAGCCAAGGCAGTGATGGCCCTGTGGGCAAAGGCTGGGCCATTGGTGGTCTCTCATCGATTTCGCGATGCAGGGCTACCCGGGAGGCTGGCGACTTCATCGGCGCAGCCACGCCCGATGGAAACCCGCGGCCAATCAATTTCTCTTCGACGGATCGCTACTGCCTGGATGGGCAGCGCTTGATCCCGTCTAGTGCTTCCTGCCCATCTGCCAGTGGCATGAGCGGTGTCGCCCTCGCGACCGAAGTGGATTCTTTCCAACGGGTATGTGCCTACACCGCCAATGGGTCTGCCAACGGTCCTAGCTTCTTCGCCGTGGATCGAAAGGACGGATCTACGAGCTGGTATGGCGACCGCGACAACAACAATAGCGCGAACCGACCGGATGGCTATTTCGAGACCAATTCACCCCTCAACCCTGCCGCGGCGCTGACGTGGGCTCAAACCCGCTTCCAAGACTCCACCGGCAACTACATCGACTACCTCTACCTGGAAAACCCGGCTGGCACTGATGCGCGCGAGCATCTGATCGGGGAGATCCGCTACACCGGCAAGACAACGCTTCCTGGCCAAGCCGGAAGCTCCCAAGCTCCCTATGCCAGGGTGGTCTTCAACTATGGCGTCCGCCCGGCAGCCAAGTGGAGCAAGGGCTTTGTGTCAGGTGGCACCCTGACTCAATCTCGCCTCCTGTCCAGTATTACATCCTGTGGAACGATCGGCTGTGCGGTAGCCGACCAGGCACGCAACTACCTGCTTACCTACGCGCCAAGCATCTCTGGCAGCAACGTCGATACCTTGGTGGGGTTGCAAGAGTGTCGCGACACGACGGCTTCCGTGTGTGCTTCGCCGACCTCTTTCATTTGGAGCCAAGGTAAGTATGAATTCGCCACGCAGGAAAGCCCGGCAAATCTTTCGCTGGATATCTCGGCGTTCTCTGGGTTCAAGTATGGCGATATCGATGGCGACGGTAGGTCTGATCTCGTCTACCTGAGGAGTGGTAGCGGTAGCTGCACCACCAGCTACATCGTCTCGGCACTCAGTGTCTTGGATGGCAGTGGGCGGCCCGGGTTCTCAACCGGCGGATATCTCTGCCTGCCTGCCGCGATCACCTCACGAGGTCCCGGTTCCTGGCATCTGCTGGACTATAACGGCGATGGTCGAGACGACCTGTTCGTCTCTGGCCCCAACGGTCAAGGCTGGCGCATCTATCCGTCCAACGGCATGGGGTTTGACAGCACCCAGAACCTCATTTCGGGACTGTCTCCCATTGTTCCTTCCAACGCCGCCAAGAACGACCAGATCCAGCTGGCCGATCTCAATGGCGATGGTCTTACCGACATCGTGTATCCCAGCAATGGCGCAATGCGGGTTCGCACCATGGAGCGGCAGGGTGCGACCTTTGGCTGGGGCGCTGAGCGCACCATCGCCATTGACGAGTCCACTATTGGTTGGACCCATCCTCTTTGCACCGAACCTGGCTACTACTGCTCCTACACCATCGCGGGCGCTCCTACTAAGGAAACGGGTTATAACCAGCTGTCCGACTTCAATGGCGACTCGGCGTCGGATCTGCTGATTGATATCTCCGAAGTGCTGAGCTCGCCCATGGCTTGCACGGCAGCCCGTGGAGGCTCAGAAGAAGAGGAAGAACTTCTGGCCTATTCGCGCCCAGGTGCCGATGTTCGCATCACGCCGTTGCTGTCAGATGTTGCCTTGTCCGCATCGCAAATGGCCAAGTCAGAACCGGTTGGATGCGTGATTGCCTACACGCCCAGACTTCATGCTTTCACTATCCAGGCTGCTGATACCAGCACTGTCTTGCTGAAATCCTACGGCAGCATCGGCTCCATCATCGATGGCGTGGATCCTGGCGCCTTGAAGATTGCTGACGCCAACGGAGATGGCTTGACGGATCTGTTCTTCCGTCAGTTCGGTGCCAATACCTGGCGATACAGCCTCAATACCGGGGCAGGGTTCCAGGCACCCATCGACCTGGGCATCAGCACCTTCAAGAACCAGACGAACTTCCAGGACGTCAACGGCGATGGGCGTGCCGATGCATTGGTGCTGACGGACTACGGCAGCTACAAGGCCTATGCAGTGCGCTACGCGCTCAGCGCGGGCGGATACGCAGCCACCGCATCGGCAATGCCAGGCGGGGGCGCACGGCTGTGCTCGGGCAGCTGCAACGCAGACCAATACTCGCCCATGTTCGCTGACTTCGACACCGATGGAAATCTCGATTTCATGGCGTTCAAGTATGAGAACAATCCTGCTCTGTATGTCTCTCGGGCAACGACTCGCTTTGAGCCAAGAGACACCATGGTCAAGGTAGTCAACGGACTTGGTTCCGAGACTGATATCTCCTATGCCAACCTCACGAACAAGGACATCTACCGCAGAGATAGCGGGTCTCGAAATGCACTCAATTACGGCAGAGGATCACCCGTCGTAGATTTCATAGCGTCCAGCTATGTCGTTGCCAGGGTGTCCAGTAGCTCACCTGTTGCCGGCAACCCAGCGGCGAAGGCATCGCTTTACTACCGCTATGCAGGAGGTCGGATGCAAGCGGGTGGGCGAGGCTTCTTGGGCTTCCGGGAGATGATCACCATCGATCCCAATCAGTCCGGGGGCTATGTTGCGACCACCATTTCCTACGCCCAGAATTTCCCGTTTGTGGGCGTCCCGACGCAGACTGTCAAAGCTGCGTTTGGTGGGCAGAGCTACGTAGTTCCTACCTGTCTGACGCAGGCCATAACCAATGGGTGTTTTGCCACCCCTGGCCAAGCATTTCCGGCGATGGGTGGTAGCGCGTTCTCAACGAACAGCCAGATATGGGAAGTAGCGCCGGCATCGCTGGCTAGCCAGGTGCCACTACACGTTCGGACAGCGGGCACCGAGGAGGCTTTACGAGATCCATACACGGGAGCGCAGACCAGCAAGACCGCGACCACCTTCACCTACACCACCAATGGCAATGTCAGCCAAACCATCGTGGACACCTTCAATGGTAGTGAGGGTGCGTGGGCGGTCCGGCTTACCACGGACAACACTTATGCAGATGATGCGGCCAAGTGGCGGCTTGGGCGACTGACCAGCAGCACCATCACGCATCAAAGGCCGGGGCAGACCCCCGTCGTCCGGACGGTGGGTTTCAGCTACGACATGGCTGGTGCGGCTACCGGGCTGTTGAACGAAGAGCGCACCCAAGCAGGTGGTGGCGCTTCGATGGCGCTGACCAAGACCTATACGCTCGATCAATACGGGAACAAGGTTGTCGCGACCACATGTGGCGCGCCTGCCACCTCGTGCAGCACTTCGGGTTTCCAATTCCATCCATCGACCTTGGACGCGGTGAAGCGGTATTCCAGGGTCGAATATGATGCGTCGGGTCGCTTCCCCGTTGCCACCATTGAGCCGTTTTGGACGGATGGAGGTGGAGAAGAGCGTCAGACCTACCGGGTCCTGCAACGCAACGTGTTCGGCGATCCGACCGATGCGATCGACGTCAACAATGTGCGCACCTTCGCCGTCAAAGGCGCCTTGGGTCGGGATTACTTTGGCTGGAAACAAACCAGCCCGAATGCCTCGCCTGGCAATGGAGGCATGACCTCACTCACCACTTACCGGTGGTGCGGTTCGCAGGTGAATTGTCCGATTGGTGCCAGGGTGCGCCAGAAGCTGGCCAGTCCAGGATCTCCCACGCAATGGGTCTACCTGGACGTGCTGGGTCGCACGGTCATGAAGGCCATGGAGAGCTTCAACGCCGGCGTCATTGGTCAGGATGTATCAGCGGCCTGCACCGAATACGACATCACCGGAAAGCCGCGACGGGTCTCCAATCCGTTCTTCTTGGACGGCACGGCCGGGGAAGACGGTCCTACGGGGCTTGATGCCGTTTGCTCATCGGGTTCCAGGCAGTGGACCACGACCAGCTATGACGTCTTGGGTCGGTCGATCCATATCCTTGCTGCCGATGGTAGCCAGGTGTCCAACAGCTACAACGGCTTGGCCACGACCGCGGTTGACCCGCGCGGCAATCCCACGACGCAAACCCGAAATGCCAAGGGCGAGTTGGTTTCCGTGCAAGACGCGGCTGGCCTGATCACCAGCTACACCTACACGGCCGATGGCAACTTGCAGGCCGTGAGCCGAAATGCGGGGGCAGGGGTCATCACGAACTCCTATGTGTATGACGCTTTGGGGCGGAAAACCCAGCAGTCAGATCCAGACTCCGGCACGACGACTTATCAATACAACGCCATGGGCGAGGTTGTTGCCCAGATCGATGGAGCAGGGCAGCGGATCGAGAACGAGATCGATGCCCGTGCGCGCGTATGGCGAAAGACGGTCAAGCTCGCCAATGGCTCGGTAGAGAGTCAGACCACCAATGTTTTCGACACCGCGGTCAACGGCAGTGGATCACTTGCGACCGAAACCACAGCAGGCGTTTACTCCGGTCTTGTCAGTGATCCCAATGGAGCACTGAACATCATCAACCGCCATTTCTACGATGCGTTGGGTCGTAAGGCGGGAACCACTTATCAAATTGACGATCAGTGGTATTCGACGGCCACCGTGTATGACGGTCTTGGCCGGGTGTTCAAGGTCCAAGACGCCAGCATGCTCTGGACCAAGTCGCACTACGGCAACCGAGGGATCATCGCTGTCTGTGAAAGCGATGGATTTGATCTCGATCCAACCTGCGCAACTGGTAGCACGACCTACCATAGGGTCTTGGCTACGGACCCATGGGGCAATGTGGTCAGGGAACGCCGTGGCGACATATCGGCCATGGAGGTCAATCGCACCTACAACGCACTCAACGGACGGATCTCCACGCTGTGCTCCGGCAACACGAACTGCAACCTGACCAATGAGGCCTACGGCTGGGACGCTGCTGGCAACCTGAGTTCGCACCAGAAGGAAGGTCGATACCTGGAAGCCTTCCAATACGATTCGCTCAACCGCCTGATCGAGGCCAAGGTCCTGACCCAAAATGGGCAGGCCACCAACCAGATCACGCTTGCCCAGGGCTACGACCAGCTGGGCAATGTGTGCATGAAGAACGGTCTGGGCTTTGACTACGCCGGGGCGGACGGCTGTGGCGGTGCGGCAGCCCTGTCGGCAACCCCGATTCAGGCCAGCAGGCAGTCCTATGCCTTGGTCCCGAGCTACCAGCGGCCCCAGGTGCCCCAGAACCGCATTCCGGCTGCCTGGCGCGACAGCCGGGCCCACAAGGCCCCAGAAACGCCTACACGGCGATACAGCGATGCTTGGGATGACCGGCCTAGCTGGGAGATGGAAGCAGACGAATGGGGTCGGGAGGAATCCCAGCTGGGCCGGCTCCTGCAGCCGGTCTGGCTCAGGTCCAAACCCAAGCCTGCTCCCGCTCCGGTCGGCCTGGCCTCGAGTAGCCCTCAGGCAGCCCAACCCCCGATGACAATCATGTCGGGTGGGACTGGCGGCCCCCATGCGGTCAGTCAGTCGGGCACCGGAACGAGCGCGACGTTCTACTACTACGACACTCGTGGCAACCAGACCTTGCGGGACGCGCCAGGGACCACCAACGATCGCACCGTCAAATACTCCGTAGACAACAAAGCCTACGAGATCCTGATGGGCAATGGCCTGCGGGTGCGTTTCTGGTATGGCCCAGACGGCAAACGCTACAAGAAGGAAGAAGCTGGCAAGACCACACTGTATATCGACGGTGTGGAGGTGGTCATCCAGGGCAGCGCCACAAGCTTCAAGCGCTACTTGGGAACAGTTGCGATCCAGACTGTGATTGGCGGGGTGATCAACTCAACCAAATATCTTTTCCAAGATCATCTGGGCAGCTTGGTGCGTGTCGCCAATGCTGACGGCACCGTTGCAGAAGGATTGGACTACGCGCCGTTCGGCGGGCGTAGGAGCTATTCGGATCCGATGTCTCCTGGCACAGCTCCTGCCACCACCAACCGTGGGTTCACAGGGCATGAGGGATTGGATGGCACAGGTGTCATCCATATGAACGGCCGCATCTATGATGCGGATGTCGGTAGGTTCATGCAGACCGATCCGTTCGTGCAGGCACCTGACAACACGCAAAGCTGGAATTCGTATTCCTACTGTTTCAACAACCCATTGGCGTATACCGATCCCACCGGCAACCTGACTTTCAGACAGGTGCTTGGTATCGCCATCGCGATCATCGGCACCTACATCACTTGGGGCATGGACGGCGGTTTCTTCGCCAAGCTTGGCGTTGCCATCGCCTTTGGCGCTGCGTCGGGCTATGTGGCCACAGGGACACTGCGAGGAGCAGTAACCGGTGCTCTGACCGCTGGCATCACCATGGGCATAGGACAGCTAGGCCTCGATATCTGGGGTCGAATAGCCTTGCAGGGCATGACGGGCGGCATAGTCGAATCGCTCAATGGCGGCAGCTTTGGCAATGGTTTTGTTGCGGCAGGCCTCACCAGTGCATTCATGCCTCAGCTCAGCGGCATCAACAATGACTTTGGGCGGATTGCCACGGGTGCCCTCCTGGGCGGCACGATCTCTGCCGCCACCGGCGGTAAGTTCGCCAATGGTGCGATCAGCGGTGCGATCCAAGGCGCGATGACCAAGACAAGCCAAGGTGTCAAAACCGCCAGTGGGGAGGGTAGGGCTCCCGAGAATTTGCAGTTGGGAGAAGCAGCAGTGAAAGACGCAGATGCTGCGCTCACGAAGTCTGGCTTCTATGCGCGCGTCGCCGCCAACTACTACACCTCAGAACGGCAGATCGCAGAGGCCTGGGGCGAAGTGGTGTTGCCGATATCCGAACAATACAAGGTCGAAATCGGTGCTTGGATTGCCCAGTCGCCATCTGGCGCGTGGTCTGTCAGCCAACCGTGGAGCAACGGTGCATATGACTGGGTGATGCCCGCCAATGCCAGGCTGCCCCTGTTCTCGCGCACCGCGTGGGTCCATACGCATCCCGCTATTCCGACCGGTAGCCAGCTGTCAGGCCGCTTCAACATCATCAAGAATGTGGGCGGCGAGCTTGTGCCTATCGCCAGAGATGACGCTAGCGACATCATCTTTGCGGTCAAGGAGGGGGTGAATATCTACTCGTATGGCGGTTCACCCACTGCGCTATCCTCATTCAACTACCAAGCCACTTTGCAAGCTACGCCAGTGGGACAGCAGCAGCTGGCCTGCAATGTGATCCAGCCTAAGAACTGTGGGAACTGACATGAAAACAATCGCAATCGCCGCGCTGTGCCTGATGCCTTTGCTCGTTTCGTGTCAAAGCGAAGAGAAAAAGGTTCCCGAGGAAAAGGTGTCCTACTGCGGCATAGCAAAGGCAACCGATTCGGATCCTTGCGAGATTTCCGTTTACACGCTGGCCGCCCATCCCGATTACTTCGATGGGAAAAGCATTCGCATTTCGGGCTTCTACTCGCATGGCCTGGATAAGGTGCTTTTCTTTGACAGGGATTCCTCTGAGAACGTGATCTTCAAGAACTCAGTTGCCCTGACCGATATCCCCGAAGATCAGGTAGGGCGTCTTGACCGGTATTTGAACCGATACGCTGAGTTGCAAGGAACGTTCACGCGAACAACCAATCACCCAGGCGAATTCTCGGGACGTTCTTATGGTCAGTTCTTGGGCACGCTGACAGTGAAGAAGGTAGGCCCGAAATACGATACGTCCACCCCCTATGCGTGTTGGGACCCTTATCGAGACAGAAGCAAGGACCCGCAGACAGTCAGAGCCTTGCTTGGTGATGAGGTGTGCAAGGAGGCGCCACCTGCCGGGCCGGCGCCGAAGGGCAACTAAAAACAGTGTTCCCGGTTCTCGAAAACTTCGTCCAAAGCGCTGCC
Source organism: Pseudoxanthomonas sp. (assembly GCF_036845285.1). GTDB lineage: Bacteria > Pseudomonadota > Gammaproteobacteria > Xanthomonadales > Xanthomonadaceae > Pseudoxanthomonas_A. Next base: position 15,026 of record NZ_DAIUEE010000014.1, on the reverse strand, counting down.
AAAATAGAAAACATCCTGCATGGCTTCCCCTTGGGGAGTCCTAGGATTTTTAGCCAGTTGCCCAGTGACCGACGTGCATTTGGATTGCACAATCCAGACAGGGCAGACGAGAAGAATGAATGAGAAACCATAACGTTTAGCTGACGTTATGGATTGAGTAACGGGGCAGAACTTACGTCTTTGTAAGAAGCTAAAATTACATCTCCCCTTAGTATAAACACGTATATGGCAACCGCAAACAGCTATAAAACAGCGTCCGCGCGCCATCGTGCTATCACTATCGAGTGAGCGTTTTCTGTAAAAAAATGAGCGTTCCATAATGGATCAGAGATTTGAAATTCTAGCTTCCGCATTGCGTTGACAGGCACTGGTTTCGCCTTACTCCGAGATCTCCATCAACCAAAGGAGGTCGCAGTGTCGTTTCAACCCCACAGTCAGAAAATCTTCAATTCACTATTCACCAACGCGGCCCATCCCGTTGGCTGGGTCGCCAAGCGGATCAAGATAGGCCGCTTCATCCTCGAAGACGTGCATGTGCTCTCCCGAGAGGGCTCGCATGATCTCAACGACACCCTGAGGATGGCCAACGATAAGAGCCGGCGCGTCCGTGGTGCGCAATCCAGATATTCCGAGCCGCTTCCGTCGAGTGCGCCGCCCCGAATTCTTTCGATCGAGTCAGAGGACTACCTAAAAGCCAGTTCGCGGAAGGGCATCACATCCGCCTCGATCGGAGCGAAGCGCCACATGTTCCGACTTTTGAAGCTGGCCAGTGGCGATATCCCTGTTTCAGATATCAGTGCGCGACACATCCTGGACTTCTGGGATGTGCACCGCTGGTGGCCGAAGGACGCACACCTGAGCCATAGGTATCGCGGCCTCACCGACGCGCAGATCCTGGCAGCAGGAAAGAAGGCGAATTCACCACCGCCGAAGAGCGGTAGCGTCAAGTCGATGGAGAGAAACCTGGCAGCGTTCTTCAATCATCTCCTGCGCGTGAGAGTCATCCACCACACGCCGATCGATCCCTTTATGGACGTCAAGTCTGATCTCATGGGTCCGGACGCGCGCCGGCCCTTCTCAGATGAGGAGTTGAAGACGCTGTTCGACCCCAAGACGTTCTTGCCTTGGGCCAAGAAGGCGCCGCACTACTGGTGGGGTCCCATCCTCGGGCTCTACACCGGTGCGCGCGTCAATGAGCTCGCCCAACTCAAAGTCGCCGATATCGTTGAAAAGCACGGCCATTGGGGCATCCACATTCAGAAAACGGTAGACGAGGATCTGACCCATAACACGGGCATGCGCTCGCGTCAGAAACTGAAAGGAAAGTCATCGATCAGATTTCTCCCGCTTGCCCAGCCGCTGCTGGATGCGGGCTTCCTCGATTTCGTAGCGGATATCCGAGCCACCAAGCATCCGAGGCTGTTCCCGCATCTGTCGTGTGGTGTGAACCAAAAGACAGGTCAACTCAATGGTTCTGGCTATGGTCGCGGCCTCAGTGAGCGCTTCTCCAAGCACTTGCATAGCGTGCTCGATCTACCCAAAGGATTCTCGTTCCATCTGTTCCGCCATACGCTCGCGTCCGCTTTGGATGACAACGGATTTGAGAAGGAGCTCATCGCCACCATCACTGGACACGAAATCAAGAAGGTGGTCCCCGTGTTGCAGGAGAGCTATCTGAAAGGGCAGCCGATGCTGCTAATTCACAAGCAGCTCCAAGCGCTGGCTTCCTTCCATCCTCCTGTGGTTCTGCCTCGCTATGAAAGAGGGCAGTTCCGTAAGCAGCTGAGCAGGCGCGACAAGTTCCATCCCTAAGCACTGGTCGCGGAAGATAGACAGGCGAGCGTCGAAAGGCCTCGCTTGTCTGCCATGGCTATGCCCTGCCTACTGATCGGAAGCCTTGGTGATCGACATGCATCTGTCCCTATTCGAAATTGAATTAGTGAAGCGTCCTGCTTATGCGCTCCACGTTCTGATGGTGGTCCAGTGATCCGATCTGCGACAAAAGCCGTTGGTGATCTGTAATGATCTGAGCGATCAGCGCAGCGCTTTCCTGTGCGTCCCGCACGGGAAGCTGTGTTGGAGGGGAGGGTGCTCCTGCCTGAGTCGATAGGGATGTGTTGGCAAGCAGCCTGTCTGCTAGGTGGAGCGCTTGCTTAGCGAAGGCGTCAGGGCTTTCGATAACGCTGTCCTGATAGACGAGTAGCAAGCCATGGAACATGTGGGTGGCTACGTTGATCAGGTTGTGCATATCGAAATCCTTATCTAGGTGGGAAGTGGCCGGCGATCCAAACAGAAGTTGACCAGTTGGCAAGGGCTGGTGGACTCACATTTCAATCAACTGTGATCGCGTAGCACGTATTACTGTGATGCGATATCTTCGGGTGTCTAGATGTTCGCGCGATAGTTTTCTGCTGCCTTGATCTCGTGCATGAAGTTGATGAAAAAATGTCATGAGCAAGAGCGCACTTATGATTGTCCATTGTCATGGAAATCGTGCGGCCGCGGCGCTTTACAAGCCTGAAAGCAAGCCTCTATTGAGGTCTTCATCACTTGGAGATCTCATGGCTATCTATCACGCAAGCGTAAAATCTTTCTCACGTGGCAAGGGCGAAAGCTCTATCGCCGCAGCGGCGTATCGTGCGGGTCTCGACCTGGTCGACACGAAAACCCGTGGTGTTCATCGCTTCTCTTCCCGGAAAGGTGTCGCAGCCCACTTCATGCTCGCACCTGCTGGCGCGCCGAGCTGGTGCAGCGATGCACGCGTGTTCTGGGACGCGAATGAAGCGTGGGAGAGCAGGCAGAACGCTCGGGTAGCTCGCGAACTTGAAGTGAGCTTGCCTAGCGAGCTGGGCCCGGATCGACGTCAGGCGCTTGCGTTGGAGCTAGGTCAACTGCTCGTTGACCGCTACAAGGCGGTGGTCCTCGTTGCTATCCATCAGCCGAGTGAGAAGGGGGACCAGCGCAACCACCATGTCCACCTCCTTATGTCAGCGCGTGAGATCGGTCCCGAAGGTTTCGGCGTGCGGGCCGGCGCGGAATTCGATGCCCGGGGTGGTCGCGGCGCCGAAGAGGTTCGGGCCATCCGCGCACTGGTGAGTGAAACTATCAATGCCAGTCTGGCCTCTGCTGGGATTGACGATCGTGTAGATCACCGCAGCCTGAAAGACCAGGCCAGGGCTGCAGAGGCCGTTGGGGATTTCGACAAAGCCGCTGAGCTTTCTCGTCCACCTACCAAGCACGTCGGCAAGGCCGTCACGGCTGCATTGAGACGTGAGGGCTCGGATCTTTTGCTGGGCGGGACTGGAATTGTTCAAAGCCCCTCCCAGAGATCCATGGCCGAGGCCGTGGAGCGCTTCCGCCAAAAAGGCCGGTTGGCGGCCACGTCGATTGCCCATGGTCCGAGCTCGGCCCGGGAAGAGCGTGCCAGGGAGCAAGCCAAGTCGGGAGTGCAAGAGATCCGGTTCCAGGCTCCAAGGGCCGGCGCCAGGCCGGCAGCCCACACGCCCAGCGCCAAGGCCTTGCAGCTAAGCCGTCTGGCTCGGATCAGCAAATCGTCTGGCAATGACGCCGAACTCCTAAACGAGCAAGCACACCTGGTGGAAGAATGGCTGGCCTCCCAAAACGAACTGGCCAGGAGCGCCTTGGAAAGCTTGGAGGCCATCCCGGGGCTGCAGGTCGAGCAGGCCATGAGGGACGCGATGGAGACAGCGCTTACGCGGCGAGTAGGCGTCTACGCTTCAAAGCCATTTTTCTTCGAAGGCTCCGAGGCCCTCACCGCCGCCATCGTGGAATACGCCGCGGCGATCCGCCATCCGCATGAAATGCGAGAGCGCGTCGAACGAGCGCGAGCGCAATTGTCGGAGCGAGAAACGGAACGCAAGGGTCCGACGGATCCGCGCTTGGCCAGGGCAAAGCAGATCCTGTGGAAAGCAAAAGCTGGCGTGGCCATGGGGGCGAGGATCCAAGCGGAGCGTCGGATCAATGAAGCCAGGAATGCCATGACGGTGGCTAGGGACGCCATGGAGCGCGACTACTACATCACGCCGCTGCATCGGGTCGAAACGAGTCCCCCGCTTTCCTATACAGCGGGCGCGGGAGGAGGGGAGCGCAAGAGCGAGTCGAACCAGCGGCAGTTGAAGCCCAACTCGCGTCCACGTGTCTAGAACAAGAATTGCCACCGCAGCATAATTTGTCAGCGGGGGCTTGCATCTAAGTTTGGGAAGGATCGCAGGCCCTAGTCCACCAACGCAGCTCCGGATTGGAAGGCGACGGAACATGTCTGGCGAGGGCTGAGATTCGTCCCGCGATGTCAGGCATCTGCAGCATCCGGGTTGAATCCAGCTCGACCCAACTACGAAGAATGCTTACGAAGGTAATGGTCTCGATCCCCTCGGCTTCGGCGAGCCGAATGGCTGGAAGATCATCTGAAACGAAGACCAACTCTCGATGCTTGGCGAGAGCAAGACACTCTGCCTCGCCATCGTCCACGCTTGCGGCCAGCCGCATCGCCGTATCCATCTCTTCGTCGGTAGCCGCATGAACCACCAATGGAGAACCTCGGAAGAACTCAGCAGATTCGATATCTCGCGTGATAATGGAGCCGTCATCGTGGAATTCACGAATCCTCCGACACTCGCGCGCCGCCGCATCCGACGTCGACCAGGTGCCGCCCAGCACGTGTAGCTCCTGGACGCCGCCCCAGCCGCAATGCAAATTGATGAGCGAGCAGGCGTCCAGGCAGTAATGCGTCATGCGCGAGATCGCTCCTTGTGGACCAAGGAGTCCGCTAGGCTCAGACCAATCACCACCTGACTGTGGTCCATAGTTTCGGTCATCCGCTGTCCGAAGTCGCGTGCCTGAACAATATCGCGCCGGATAAGTTTTGCAAACTGTGAGGTCGTGATGCTACCTGAGGTCCAAGCTTGGACTGCGAGAATCAGGTAGCGCTCAGGGAACGTCTCAGCACTGTCGCCAGCATCGGCCTCCTCGATCCCGGCGGCTGCACGAAGGGCGCCAACACGCACGCCGGAATCAGCTATCTCTTTCCAAGTATTCCGCCTAACCAAGCTAAGATCTTCGAGTCTGAGCACCATCGCCATGAGCGAGACGCCGTAATAGTCGGCGATCCGACAAACGTCCCCTACGTTGACGTCGCCAGTTTTCTGATAAGTGTCCTGAAAACGTCGGCGCACACCTTCCCCCGGCATGAGGAAGTGCTTGGCAAACGCGTCCGCGAAACGCTCGTTCTCGGGTCTGCGCTGCATGGGCGTAGCGTAGTCGACGCCGCGGCGATCGCGATCGAACAGGAAATGTCCATACTCATGAGCGATGGTCCACCGTCTGCGCGGAGGTGGGTGCTTGCGATTTACGAGAATGCAGTATCCGAAATTCTCGATGAAGGCGTAGAGGCCGGCAAGCTTCGAGTCCAGGCTGTCGATAAAGACGTGGACGCCGCGCTCATCTAAAGTCTTGCGAAGTGAGCTAATAGGCTCGCTGTCGCCAAAGCCAAGCTGACGTCGCTCATCAGTTGCGCACTGCTCAGCAAACTTCTCGGCGGATATGGGTGAGCGCACTGGCTGCGGTGGAGGGACAGGTAGTGCATGTCCTTCGACCTTGTCGCGCAGAAAAATGTAGTCGTCAACAAACTCACTGAGCTTTGCAACGGCCGCATCGAGTCCCGCGTCTTGGCCTTCCTGCTCAATCGCTGCGCGGAGGTGCGGTGAAATGTCAGTAGGAGGTGCGCTCTGGCGCATTAGGCGATTGAGCGAGGTGCGATAAAGTGATGCGAGCAAAACCAGCTCATCAGGTTTGACCTCGCGCACCCCCCTCTCCATTGCGATGAACGTGGGTCGGCTCATCTTCAAGTGCTTAGCGGCGGCTGCCTGAGAAATTCCAGCAGCCTTACGCGCAGAGATTAGGCGCTGAATAAGTGGATTCATAGCGAGCCCCGAGTCATTGGTTGACGGTATGGGTTAGGCGGCGTCGCGGATTTGAAACTTCCCGTAGGTGAGAAGTGATTCGTGGGCGTGTCGGATAAGCAACTGTTCAAGACTTTCAATTGATAGATGGGTGATGTCGCTGAGTATCTGGAAGCGTGCGAGGCGGTCGCGGAGTCGCTCATCTCCGGTCGACCAGCGTCGCGCATTATCGATGTAGGTGAGCAGGTATTGCAGTTCCTTGGGCTGGCCACTCGAAAGAAGATCAACCTGATAAGTGCCTACGTTGTCTTCCATGTCGCCGCGCTGGAACGCTTGACGTCGCTCAATGCAGGCAGCGCAGTGCCCGCAGTGGCGCTTACCGCGCTCGCGAAGCGAAGTATGGATGCAAGAAGACGACTGATGTAGCCATTCCTCGATCCTTGGCGTTTCTGCCAGGCTCTTGATCATTTCTGCCTTGGTATGCCAGAAGAAGGGCAAGTTATATCGGATTGGCTGGTCTAGCACTTCGCTAACGAACAAGCCCATTTTTCTCAAAAAGCCTGGGTGTGCTCCGCGAGTCGAGAGCCCGTCGCTCATGCTGCCTTCCGTGAGGGGAAGGTTCAGGGCGCCAATGCCGTTCTCGAAAAGATCAATGTCCTCGATCTTGCAGGCCGCAGCCAATATCGCTGCAGCTGCGCAGAAGAGAAAGCCTCGCGCGCGCTGAGTCGTCTCTTGGCGCTTCAACCTGCCGGCGACACCACCATCGAAGTGGACCATAAAGGCCGCGTGGTTCAACACCGAGCCGGGTCTAATTCGACGCAATCCATCTACCTGCCATTTCGACCGGCGCCTTACCGAAGCGTGGTGCCCGACCGTCAGCAGCATGTAGCTGTCTTCACCGGCGACGAGCTTATTGGCGAGACCCGCCGCGGAATCGAGACCGCCGCTGAACAGACCCAAGCGGGTGGGTAGCGTTTCGTTGAGTGCGAGCTTGCGTTGAGGCATCCCTCCGTGCGGCTCATTTCGCTGGACAAAAGATACGAACCAGATGTCACCGGTCAGAAAGCGAAGGATCTCAATAAGTTGCTCGGTAACGCGTGGCCGAGTCCAGAATTTGAGGTCGACTACCTCGAATTCCACGCTATGAGTTCGAACGCCGCATTCGTTTTTGCTGTTTGCCTTGCGCTTGCAAACCCGGTCGATCGCGTAGACACCAGTTGCGATGGCGATCAAATCGATCGAACGCTGGCTGGTCCCTTCGAGGAGGCTGCTCAGCATGAGTTCGGCGGTGATCACGGCGTCCTGCCTTGCCCCGCCGCTGAGTGAAACACGGCCCGCGTTGTAGTGCACATGGATGGGGAGGGCATCAGTGCGCACGCGGTTGCTCCGGTCGCGCAATGCCAAGGAGCGAGCGATGCACCATGTCCTGTGCTCGCGGCCTTGGTGGCGCTTTTGGCAAGCGCGCTCGGCGTATCGTCTCACCCACTAACGATGCTCCGATCATCGTGGCTAGCATCGGCACGTGTTTGGCGAACTTGCTCGCAAGTCCTTCGCGCATCTCGGTCTGCTCGATGGGGGAGCAGAACCTGCCTTCCCTAAGGGAGCGAGTGGTGATCTGGTCGGCCATTATGTCGAGCATGCGAACTGCCGCAGCCTGCGCCAGCGCGAGTTCCGTGGCGCGAGGGTTGCATTTGGCAACATCCATCACGACGGTGGCGAGCCGCTTCTCCGTAAAAGCCGAGATAGCTTCTTGCTGTTCCATCACCGATCCCGATAGGGCTCGCATGAGGTTGAGAAAGGGGGGCGCTTTTCGAAGCGCGGCGCTGAGCTTCCTGACCGCCTTCTCGCAGTCGGCGTCGGCCGTCTCCACTAAGTCATGGACGGTGCTTGCTGGGTCTTTGAGGACATTGCGGCTCGCGCGCCACCTGGTCGCATGCCCAAAGTCCAAAAATTCGTTCTCTGCCATGACAAGCCTCCTGATGACGTGAGCCTACGCCTGTTGAATCTGCCATGTCAAATAACCAATATGCCTAATAAGTAAAGTTGTAAAAGTCGGGATTGGACTCTGCTGGACGTTGTCAGACTGACCGGCGCTCGTTTAGAGTGCCGAGGTATCGTTTGAGGTATCGTTGTTCATCATTGGACTGAAGGTTAAATTCTTTCGATTCAATAATTTAGAGCGGCGGGGTTCGATTCCCATCACCCGCTCCATCTTTCCTCGTTCCCCGACGTGTCATCGTCCCCGCTTCCGTGCATGGCACGCCATGCGGTGCCCGCCTCCCGTGACCGACTCCCCATGAAGCTCGCCATCCTGTCGCGCAACGGCAAGCTGTATTCGACGCGCCGCCTGGTCGAGGCGGCACGCCAGCGCGGCCACACGGTCCGCGTGCTGGATCCGCTGCGCTGCTACATGCGCATCTCGTCCATCGGGTTCCAACTGCACTACAAAGGCCGGTCACTTGCCGGCTACGACGCAGTCATCCCGCGCATCGGCGCATCGATCACGCGGTATGGCACCGCCGTGCTGCGGCAGTTCGAACTGATGGGGACGTACAGTCCCAACCCGTCGGATGCCATCCTGCGTGCGCGCGACAAACTGCGTGCGCACCAGTTGCTGGCGGCGCAGGGCATCGACCTGCCGGTGACCGTCTTCGGCGACAACCCGGACGACACCGGCGATCTGTTGTCGATGCTGGGTCCTCCCCCGCATGTCATCAAGTTGAACGAGGGCGCACAGGGTGCCGGGGTGATGCTGACGGAGAAGCCGTCCGCCTCGCGCAGCGTTGTCGAGGCACTGCGTGGCCTGTACGCCAGCTTCGTGGTGCAGGAGTTCATCGGTGAGGCAGAAGGTGCCGACCTGCGCTGTTTCGTGGTGGGCGACGAGGTGGTGGCATCGATGCGCCGGCAGGCCCCGGAAGGGGATTTCCGCTCCAACCTGCATCGCGGCGGGATGGCGATGCATGCCGTGGCAACGGAAGAGGAGCGAGCCGTGGCGATCCGGGCGGCCCGCGTGCTGGGGCTGGGCGTGGCGGGCGTCGACCTGATCCGGGCCCAGCGCGGCCCGCTGGTGCTGGAGGTCAACTCGACCCCGGGGCTGGAGGGCATCGAGGGCGTCTGCGGTGTAGACGTTGCCGGGCGGATCGTGGAGCACCTGTCGGGCCGGGCTGAATAGGCCCCCCCCAGGGAGGATTGCGGCCCTACCGTGCGATTTCACGCAGATTTAACGCGATCTTTAACGGTCGTTTAATCGAAAACCGCGTAGCCTTGGCCGGACCGCAGCTCTGCGTTCCTCCCGGTGGTTGCATCTGGAAAGCACAGGATTACGGTAATCGGGGCATTAGTTTGGCCCAGGCGGGCGACCACCCGCCTGGGCCTTGTTTTGTCAGGCCCCATCAAGCGCACGCCACTTGCCGCCCCGTGCCTCGCTGGATAAATTCGGTAACCCTCACTACGTAAGGACGCATGATGCGCCGCTCGATTCTCGCCGCCTTGGTGGCACTGGCCTTTGTCGCCGCCGCCGATGCCGCACCCCGCGACAAATCCCAGAAGGCGCAGGCGCTCGATCTCAACAAGCCATTGCCTGAGCAGGTGGAGCTGATCCAGAAGCAGCTCGACGATGGCGAGACCTATGCCGAGATTGCCGGAGCAGACCGTGCCAGTGTCAAGGAATCGCTCGCCAGGCTGGCCGCGATCGTCAACGAGAACGGCGGCTCGCTGAATCCGCAGCAGAAGACCCAACTGTTGAACGAGCAGAACACGGTCAACCAGATCCTGTCGCAGGCGGCGGCCGACAGCCGCCTCGTGTGCCGTCGCGAAGCGCAGATCGGCTCGCTGCGTACCACCACGCAGTGCAAGACCGTCGCCGAGCGTCGCCGCGACGCCCAGGAGGCGCAGGAAACCATGCGCCGCAATCCGTCGGGCACATACAACAAGGGGAGCTGAGGCCGGTGCGCATCCTCGTCATCGAAGACAACAGCGATATCGCCGCCAACCTCGGCGACTACTTGGAAGAGCGCGGCCACACCGTCGACTTTGCGGCCGACGGCGTGACCGGCCTGCACCTGGCGGTGGTGCATGAGTTCGATGCGATCGTCCTCGACCTCAACCTGCCCGGCATGGACGGGCTGGAAGTCTGCCGCAAGCTTCGCAACGAGGCGCGCAAGCAGACGCCGGTGTTGATGCTCACGGCGCGTGATTCGCTGGACAACAAGCTGGCCGGGTTCGACTCCGGTGCCGACGACTACCTGATCAAGCCGTTCGCGTTGCAGGAAGTCGAAGTCCGCCTCAATGCCCTGTCGCGTCGCGGCAAGGGTGTGCAGACGCGCGTGCTGGAGGTCGGCGAACTCGAGTACAACCTGGACACCCTGGAAGTCCGTCGCCAGGGCAAGTTGCTGCAGTTGAATCCCACCGCGCTGAAGATCCTGCAAGCCTTGATGGAGGCTTCGCCAGCCGTGGTGACGCGCCAGGAACTGGAAACGCGCGTCTGGGGCGAAGAACTGCCGGATTCCGATTCCCTGCGCGTGCACATCCATGGCCTGCGCGCCGTGGTGGACAAGCCGTTCGACTCGCCCTACATCCAGACGCGCCACGGCATCGGATACCGCATCGCCGCGCCCGATGCCAGCAGCTGAGTCGCCGACACCCCGCCGCCACCGCCGCTTCCGGCGGCGGCTGCGCACCCGCATCATCCTGTCGTTCGTGCTGTTGGGGTTCGGCCTGACGGTCCTGTTTGCCTACGCCACGATCGTCGCGCGCCAGCGCGTCGAGGACCAACTGGTCGAAGACGTGATGAATCGCAATCTGGACGAATCGTGGCGGCGATTCATCCAGACCGACGGTCGGGTCGTCGGTGCTCCCATCGAGCAGATAAAGGCGTTCTACTACCTGCCGGACAAGTTCGAGAGTGTCCGTATCAATCGTCCCGAATGGTATGAGCTGCCAGACGGTATCCATAGCATTACCGCGCAGGGAGACGACGGCAGGCCGTCTCTCTACAAACTTGGGGTACGCAAGACGCCGCAGGTCTGGTTCTTCATCGCTTACGACATGAGCCAGACGGCACGTGCGGAAGTGCAGTTCAAGCGGACGGTTTACGGCTCCATTCTGGTCTTCACGGCTTTTTCGCTGGTGGTGGGCTGGTGGTCCGCCTCTCGCGTGATGAGTCCCGTCTCCGAACTGGCGGCGCGTTTGCGTGCCTATCGCGGCAGCAGCAATCCGCGACCACTCGCGCCGCATTTCCCGGAGGACGAAGTCGGTGAACTGGCCAAGGCATTGGACGACTATTCCGGGCGCCTCACCGAAGTGGTCGAGCGCGATCGCGAGTTCAACGCCGACGTCAGCCATGAGCTGCGTACGCCGCTGGCCATCATCCGGGGCTCGGTCGAGCTGATGCTGTCGCGGCCCGACATGGACGAGAAGACGCGGACCCGCATCCAGCGCATCCAGCGTGCCGAGCAGCAGTGCACGGACCTGATCAGTGCGCTGCTCCTGTTGTCGCGCAACGAGCGGGGCCACGGCAATACCGACGTCGCCCGCGTGGTCGACCAGTTGCTGGATGCGCACCGCGCCACGCTGGGTGGCAAGCCGCTGGTGCTGCGTGTCGAAGGCGAGGGCGGCGTGACCGTGGATTCCCCCGAGGCCGCGCTGTCGGTCGCACTGGGCAACCTGATCGGCAACGCGGTGAAGTACACCAAGGAAGGCGAAGTGGTCGTGCGCCTGTTGCCGGATGCGGTGGAAGTGATCGACTCCGGGCCGGGCCTGAGCAAGGAGGATGCGGCACGCCTGTTCGAACGTGGCTACCGAGGCACCCATGCCGGCCATTCCCAGGGCGGCGGCATCGGCCTGTCGATCGTCAGTCGCCTGTGCGCGCTGTACGGCTGGCAGGTGGGCGTGCGTCCCGGCGAGCCGAAGGGCGTGGTGGCCACGCTGCGCTTCTCCCCGGAGCGCGGCCAGGTACCGGATGCGTTGGTCAGTGGCGCGCAACAGGACGCCTGAGCGCGGATCGCGCCTTACAGGGTGATCCAGAAACAGTTGTAGGCACGACGGAAGCCGAAGATCGTGTCGGCGGGCGTCGCGCTGTTCTTCAATGTCTGCACCACGCGCAGTCCGACGGGACGCTGCCGTTGGCTGGCGGTCTGCGGGTAGTAGCCGTCCTGATTTGCATCGACGACCTGTCCCTGGGCATCAAGCAGCGGTGCGGGTGCCGGGCGGATGGGCACGATGTCGACGAGCGGGCGCTGCACCACTACGTCCAGCCGGTCGAGGATGCGCAGCGCGCCGGCGTCCGACGTGCCCGTCCAATGGTAGACACCGGCGAGGCGGTTCACGTCCTGCGCCTGGATCGCGGACGACACCTGCATCACCAGGTCGCTGAGCGTGCGTGAGCAGCCGCCGCGGTACAGCGCGCCGGTGGCGGCCGTCGTGGTGGTCGAGGGCAGGCGGTCCATCGCGCCGACGTCCTCGCAACGCTTGTCGGTATAGACCGTTTCGCCGGACATCGTGGTGCAACGCTGCACGCCTTGCTGCTGGGCTCGCGCCACGGGCGCCTGCAGGCAGAGCGAAGCGAGCAGGCAGGCGCTGGCGATGAGGGAAAGGGCACGCATGGTGGTCAGCCTAATGCGACAGGCCCTGTCCGGTCATGGCTCGTGCGCACGGAACCGCGTCGTCGTTCACCTGCGGGACGACGGCGCGGCAAGCCTCAGCGGGCCAACCCGAGGCGCGAGAGTACCGTCTGGGTCGGCTTGGCCAGGTTGAGCGTGTAGAAGTGGAGCGAGGGCGCCCCGCCCGCGATGAGGCGTTCGCACAGGTTGGCCACCACGTCGGCACCGAAATCGCGGATCGCCTCGGCGTCGTCGCCCAGCGCCTGCATGCGCTTGCCGATCCAGCGCGGGATCTCCGCGCCGCACGCTTCGGAAAACCGGCGCAGCTGCGAGAAGTTGGAGATCGGCATGATGCCCGGGATGATCGGGATCTCCACGCCCAGCCTGCGTACCGCGTCGACGAAGTGGAAATACGCATCCGCGTTGTAGAAGTACTGCGTGATCGCCCCGTCCGCGCCGGCATCGACCTTGGCCTTGAAGTGGCGCAGGTCGGTCAGCGCGTCCTCGGCCTGCGGGTGCGTCTCGGGATACGCCCCGACTTCGATATGGAACGTGTCGCCGTGTTCGGCGCGGATGAAGTCGATCAGTTCCGACGCATAGCGCAGGTCGCCCGGATGGCCCATGCCGGAGGGCAGGTCGCCACGCAGCGCGACGATGCGCTTGCAGCCGAGCGCGCGGTACAGGCGCAGCAGTTCGCGGATCTCCTCACGGCTTCCGCCCACGCAGGACAGGTGCGGCGCGGCGTCGAAACCGTGGTGCTGGTTGAGATGGCGGACCGTCTCGGAGGTGTAGCTGAGCGTGGAGCCGCCGGCGCCGAATGTGCAGGAGACGTACTCGGGCGCATGCGCCTTCAGCTTGTCCGCGGTGCGGTCGAGCTGCGCGCGCTGCTCATCGGTCTTGGGCGGGTAGAACTCGAAACTCAGGGAGGGCATGGGCTGCGCCGTTCGGATCGAGCCGGGAGTATATCGCTTCATCCGGATGGATGTTAATTACGGTGCGTGTGCCGTCGCATCGCGCCTCCTCCACTCGCACCCCGGGAGACCCGCGAAGGTACGCTGTCGTTATCTCTTCCAAGGCCATCGCATGACGATCGTCCTCACCCCGTTCGCCCGCACTCGCCTGTTTCCCGCCGACAGGCGCCGCAACGCCATCCAGGACTGCACGCCGCAGGCGTTCGAACAGCGCCTCAACGAGGAGGCGCCGCTGGCGATCCTCGACGGCTATGCGCCGTTCTGCCGCCTGCACGTGCACCGCAACTGGACATCGACCCGCTGCCTGACCGTACCGATCACCGACGACAATCGGCACCTGCTCCGTTCGTCCTACGAGACGCGTTCCTCGGCCGAACTGCCGGTGCTGGTGCGCTGGTTCGAAGGCGTCGAGCCGCCGGTGGCCGATTACCTGGTCGTGATCCTCTACAGCGCGGCGCAGCTCGCCAGGGAAGATGCACCGATCCAGGGCGACTGGGGCATCGTCGGTTGCCTGTACACGCAGGCGCCCGAGGAGATACCGATGGCCCCCATCACGATGATGCGCAATGCGCTGGGCGTCGAGGAAGGTGGATCGGGCGTGCCGATCGATCGCGAGGCCTACCGGCGCAGCGTCGCGTTCTGGGAGCGCAACGCCAACTGGCGCCCCTAGGCCACGCCGTCCCCGTTCATGGCGCCGCCAGCGCGGTGCCGACGGCGGCTGGCGCGCCGAGAAGTTGGCCGGGTGCAGATTGAAGCCGACTTCGTACTCGCGATGATCACGCAACGCAGAACGGGCGCCGTGAGGCGCCCGTTCCGGGAGTGACGCAAGACCGCCGGTGCGATCAGTAGCGGTAGTGCTCCGGCTTGTACGGGCCGGCGACCGACACGCCGAGGTAGTCGGCCTGGTCCTTGGTCAGCTTGGTCAGCTTCACGCCGATCTTCTCCAGGTGCAGGCGCGCGACTTCCTCGTCGAGCTGCTTGGGCAGGATGTAGACCTTCGACTCGTACGTATCCTTGTTCGCCCACAGATCGATCTGCGCGAGCGTCTGGTTGGAGAACGAGTTCGACATCACGAAGCTCGGGTGGCCGGTGGCGCAGCCGAGGTTCACCAAGCGGCCTTCGGCGAGCAGGAAGATCGCATTGCCGTTGCCAAAGGTGAACTTGTCGACCTGCGGCTTGATGTTGGTGCGCGTGGCGCCCGACGCGTACAGCGCATCGACCTGGATCTCGTTGTCGAAGTGGCCGATGTTGCAGACGATGGCCTGGTCCTTCATCGCCTTCATGTGGTCGAGGGTGATGATGTCCTTGTTGCCGGTGGTGGTGACATAGATGTCGGCGCGGCCGAGGGTGTCCTCGACGGTCGTGACTTCATAGCCTTCCATCGCGGCCTGCAATGCGCAGATCGGGTCGATCTCGGTGACGATGACGCGGGCACCGTAGGCACGCAACGAGGCTGCCGAACCCTTGCCGACGTCGCCATAACCGCAGACCACCGCCACCTTGCCGGCCAGCATCACGTCGAGCGCGCGCTTCAGGCC
>NZ_DAIUEE010000013.1:0-136137 GCF_036845285.1 Pseudoxanthomonas sp. | reverse complement strand
GCGATCGGAAGTTCCAAGCTCTTTCACAACCGTCCGTGATTTCGGGGTAGAACCCCTTTGTCTAGCTTGGATAGCCAATCAAACGAAACATTTATTGCTTTTGAGTGTGAGATCGCCATGAGCGATCCGTCAGACCACTCTTGCGTGGGCAACGTGAATACAACTGCTCGCATAGCGCAAAGCGCAGCGTAGTATTCAAGATATGGGTTTGCGATCCTCATGCCTGAACCTGCGGCGAAATTTAGGCCGTTTACTAGCACTGTCGCATTGAGGATCATCTTCGTGGCTAGATAGGCCCTGCACGTCCATGCCGAGTTTGTTTCAGTAGTCCAATTTTTCGTAAGCGGTGCTAGCAGGGCGAGGATTTCAGATGCAGTCCTTTCAGCCTTTGCGTCCTCAATGCCGTCAAGTAGTGTTCGGTACTCATAGGTCAAGCTTTTGACGATAGCCACATTCTTTCCTGCAAATCTAATGCCCGAATTAAGCCGCGCCGCGAAGCGGCGTCGGCTTGAGTGAATTGTTAAGTGCCAACCCGGACGGCGGCACTAGCTGACTCATCGTATTCCCAGAACTCCACGCCTTGCGGAACCAGATGGCTGCAGGTACGCAGGTAGTAGTTGGTAAGACTCTCTCCAGCGCCACGCCGGAGGTCCCGTAGCACGAATAGGATCTTTCGGTAGTCCGGCGGGGCGGCGTGGAAGTAGTACATGGCCTCGGTCCAGACGGTCAGTTTTGCACTAGGTACGTTGTGTCCGGCTGTCCAGCGGTGCGACTTGCACTCGACGATCACTTTTTGGTCGGAGCACCCCAAGTCAAAGGCATGCAGCTTCTTTGTCTGGCCGATACCAATCTCAACGCGATGACAGAGTTGGAGATGAACATCTTGAAGCGCAAAAAATCGTTGCGCGATCAGCTCGAACTCGCGTCCAACGTGGGCGTTCGATACTGATCCTATCCGCTGGAATGGCCTATCCATTGGCACCTAATACCTAGTAGACCCCATTTCGAGGTAATAGCGCCGAGTATTCTGGCTCGGATTCACGGCGTCAATCGGGATTTTCTTATGCGTATTCATCGGCTTGCCTGATGGTTTGGTGCCTGGTTGCTTGCGATGGTGTTCGCGTTATTCGCATGGAGTGCGGTGGCGATGGAATATCAGCCAACGGAGGGGGCGGTATCCGATGACGGTGCGGGGGATGTTCGCAGGGGGCTGATCGAGGAGGCGACTCGCAGGTTGCGGGTTGGTCACTACAGTCTGCGTACCGAGCGTGCGTACGTGGGGTGGATACGGCGCTTCATCCTGGCCAACGGCAGGCGTCATCCGCGTGAGCTGGGTCGGGTGCAGGTCGAGGCGTTCCTGACCGGGTTGGCGGTCGAGGGCAGGGTTGCGGCCAGTACGCAGAACCAGGCGCTGTCGGCGTTGCTGTTCCTCTATCGCGACGTGCTCGGCATGAAGCTGGACTGGATGGAGGATGTGGTCCGCGCGAAGCGGCCACAGCGTGTTCCCACCGTGCTCTCGCAGTTGGAGGTGCGTGCGTTGCTGGCGCACATGGAAGGGCGGATGGATCTGCTGGCGCGCCTGTTGTACGGCACCGGCATGCGCTTGATGGAAGGCGTCCGGTTGCGGGTGAAGGACCTGGACTTCGCCCGCAACGAGATCACCGTGCGCGAGGGCAAGGGAGGCAAGGACCGGCGGACCGTATTGCCCGCATCACTGGTGCCTGCGTTGCAGGCCGAGGTGGAGCGCGTGCAGGTGCTGCATCGGCAGGACCTCGCGAAGGGCGCGGGCGCGGTATGGCTTCCGCACGCGCTTTCCCGCAAATACCCGGCGGCGGCCCGGGAAGTAGGGTGGCAATACGTTTTTCCGGCGCGGCTCATCAGCCTGGATCCGCGCGATGGCGTATGGCGTCGCCATCATCTGGACGAGGCGATGCTGTCGCGCGCCCTCAAGCGCGCGCAGATCGCGGCAGAGATCGTCAAGCCGGTGACGGCGCATACGCTGCGTCATTCCTTCGCCACGCACCTGATCGAGGGCGGTTACGACATCCGTACCGTGCAGGAACTGCTCGGTCACAAGGATGTCGCCACCACGCAGATCTACACCCACGTGCTCAATCGCGGCGCCGGCGCCGTGCTCAGTCCGCTGGACCGTTGAGGTGGAGAAGGCGGAACGGGAGGCGCCTGCGCCATTCGGGCTGACGTGCGTGGTCGCGATGCTGCTCGGGATGGTGGGGATGCTGTGGCAGCCGGTATTGCCCGCAGTGATCGTGCTGTGGCTCCTGCTGGCCGCTGGACTGTTCGGCTGGTGGGCGGGCAGGCGCTGGCGCAGTGCGGGTGCATTGCTGGCGGGCGCGGCGTGGGCGGGTCTGCATGCCGCGTGGAGCATGGGCGTGCAATTGCCGGTTGCGTGGGAGGGGCGGGACGTGGCGGTGAGCGGTCAGTTGGTCGGACTGCCCGAACCGCAGGCGCGGCGGACGCGGTTCCTGTTGCGCGTCGATGACACGCAGCAGCAGCCGGCTCCACTGCGGGGGCGGTTGCTCAGGCTCGCGTGGTACGACGATTTCGGTGCGGCGGCGCCTGGTCCGCGAACGCAACTGGGTGCCGGCGAACGGTGGCGGTTCATCGCGCGCGTGCGGGCGCCTCGCGGACTGGCGAACCCGGGTGGCGTGGATGCCGAGCGTTACGCAGCGGCGCAGCGCGTCGCGGCGACCGGCTACGTGCGCGAGGCGGCGCGCGCGCAAAGGCTGTCCGCCGGCAAGGGGATCGATGCCTGGCGCAGTCGCCTGTCGCGTCGCATCGCGGACGAGGTGCCCGGTCGCCAGGCGCGCTTCGTGCAAGCGCTGGCGCTGGGCGATACGCGGGCGCTCGAGGACGAAGACTGGCACGTGCTTCGCGCGACGGGACTGACTCATCTCATCGCCATTTCCGGCTTCCATGTCGGCATGGTGGCCGGGGCCTGCGCGCTGACGGCGGCGGCCCTGTGGTGGGTGTTCCCGTTGCTGGCACGACGCATCCCGCGCCCCCAGGCGGCGGGCGCTGCTGCCTTGCTGGGTGCGCTCGCCTATGCAGCGGTCGCCGGCTTCGCGCTGCCGACGGTGCGCACGGTGCTGATGATCGCCGTGGTGGTGCTGGCGCGCCTGGCGCGGCGTCATGTGCGGATCGTGGACACGCTCGCGCTCGCCATGTTGGCGGTACTGCTCTTCGATCCCTTGTCGTTGCTGGCGGCGGGCTTCTGGCTGAGCTTCGGCGGCGTGGCGTGGCTGGCGTGGTGCCTGCCGGCGTCGATGCACTGGGCCAAGGCCTTCCTGCCTGCACAGGGCGTGGCTACGGTGGGGTTGCTGCCGTTCACGGCGGTGCTGTTCGGGCAGGCCTCGCTGGCCGGTCCCGTGGCGAACCTGGCGGCGATTCCGTGGTGGAGCCTGGTGGTCGTGCCGCTGTCCCTGTTCGGTACCGGCCTCGAAGCCCTTTGGCAAGGGGCCGGGACATGGGCGTGGCAGCTGGCGGGCGCCTGTTTCGCGCCGAGCTGGCAGGCCTTCGAACGCCTGGAGGACCTGCGGTATGCGCTCTGGTGGTTGCCGGAAAGCCCGGCCTGGGCGCTGTGGCTGGCGCTCGCAGGCGGCTTCTGGCTGCTGCTGCCGCGCGGGGTGCCAGGCAAGTCCCTTGCGGTGCTGTTGTGGCTGCCATTGCTGTGGCCGGACCGTGAAAAGCCGCGCGAAGGTGAGGTGGAACTCGTAGTGATCGATGTGGGGCAAGGTCTGTCGGCACTGGTGAGAACGGCGAACCATGCCGTCCTGTTCGATGCGGGCCCTGCGGTCGAGGACGGATTCGATGCCGGCGAGCGCGCGGTGGTGCCTGCGTTGCGTGCGCTTGGCGTCAGCCGGCTGGATGCGGTGGTGGTCAGCCATGGCGACAACGACCATGCCGGCGGTGCCGATGCGGTTCGCGACAGCCTGCCGGTGCGCACCGTACTGGCGCCACCGGGCGGGCCGGTGGATGCGCATGCGGCCTGCATCGCCGGCGCGTCCTGGGAATGGGACGGTGTGCGCTTCCGCTTCCTGCATCCCGGCCTGCATTTCCCCTACCTCGGCAATGAGGCGAGCTGCGTGCTGAAAGTGGACACCGAGTACGGCGGCCTCCTGCTGCCGGGTGACATCGGCGCCATCGTCGAACGCGGGCTCGTGCACCGTGACGCGGTCGCCCTGCGTTCGGACGTGGTGGTGGTGCCGCACCACGGCAGTGCCGGATCCTCCGATCCCGCATTCGTCGCCGCCACCGCGCCGCGGCTGGTGTTGAATGCCAGTGGCGCGGGCAATCGATTCGGCCATCCGCGGGCCGACGTGGTCGCTCGCTGGCGCAGACGGGGTGCCGAAGTGCTGGATACCCAGTCCGGTGGCGCGCTGCGCGTCTGGATCGGCGCGGACGGCCTGCAGGTGCGTGAACGGCGTCACGACCGGGCACGCTGGTGGGACGCCGTGCGGCGCCAGCAGGCCGGTGGGCTATCCTATCGGCTGGAAGAAGGACGGCCGGATGCGCCGGAGGACTGAACGTGCTGGAACTGGTGAAGGCCGGCGGTTGGCCGATGATCCCGCTGCTGCTGCTCGGCGTGCTGGCCCTGGCCATCGTGGTGGAACGGTTCTGGTCGCTGCGTCGCAAGGAGATCCTGCCGCCCGGGCTGGGCGAGGAAGTCCGCGCCTGGGCCGGTCGTGGCCAGCTGGAGCCGGCGCATATCGAATCCCTGCGCCGCAACTCCCCGCTTGGTGAGCTGTTGGCGGCGGCGCTCGACGTCCGCAACAAGCCGCGCGACCAGATCCGCGAGCGCATCGAGGACACTGGCCGGCACGTGGTCCATCGCATGGAGAAGTTCCTCAACGCGCTGGGCAGCATCGCCTCGGCCGGCCCGCTGCTGGGCCTGCTCGGCACCGTGGTCGGCATGATCCAGATGTTCCTGGGCATCCAGGACAGCGGCGTCGGCGACGTCAACGCGCTGGCGGGCGGCATCGGCAAGGCGCTGGTGTGTGCGGCGGCCGGCATGATCGTGGCCATCCCGGCACTGCTGTTCCACCGCTACTTCCGCGGCAAGGTCACCGGCTACGTGATGGAGATGGAGAAGGAAGCCACCGCGCTGGTCGATGCGCTGGAAGCCCGCCATCCGCGTGCCGTCGCCCGTCCGGCTGGCGGGGTCGCGCCGGCCGCGGCGCCGACGAACGCCTGAGGCCGGCGCATGCGCATCCGCGACGACCGTTCGCAGGAAGAACCCGAGATCAACCTGGTGCCGTTGATCGACGTGATCCTGGTGCTGATCATCTTCTTCGTCATCACCACGACCTTCGATGCGCGCTCGATGCTGCAACTGCAGCTGCCAAGCGCCACCGGCGAACCGGTGGCCGCGCAGGTGAAGGCGCTCAGCGTGCTGGTCAATGCCGACGGGCGCTACTTCGTCGACGAGCATGAGGTGCTGCGCCCCGACATCGACGCGCTCAAGCAGACCCTGCAGCAGGTGACCGGCAGAGATCGCAGCCGGCCGGTGCTGCTGCGTGCCGACGCTCGCACGCCGCACCAGGCCGTGGTGACGGCCCTGGATGCGCTCGGACAACTGGGCTTCCGCCGGATCAACATCGCCACGGCGCCGGAGGCGCGGAAGTGAGTCCGGCGGACTCGCCGTGGCAGGTCTACAAGCGACTGCTGCGTTTCGCGAAGCCCTATCGTGGGCTGCTGGCGCTGGCCGCACTGGGCGCGTTGCTGGAAGCGGCCGCGGGCAGCGGCTTCCTGGTGTTGATGAGTCCGATCACCAACAATCTGGTGACGCCGCAGGACATCAACCAGTGGATGCCGTTGGCGATCATCGGCCTGTTCGTCGTCCGCGGCATCGCCGGCTACATCACCGACATGAGCATGGGCAAGGCCGCCCGCAGCATCTCGCGTGACCTGCGGGTGAAGGTGCTGGGCAAGTACCTGCGGATGCCGGGCCAACGCTTCGACAGCGAGCCGGTGCCGTCGATGCTGGTGAAGCTGGGATCCGACAGCGACCAAGTGGCGCAGGCCGCGATCGACGCGATGAAGGTCGTGGTGCAGCAGTCGCTGCAGGTGATCGGTGCGCTGGGCGTGATGCTCTGGTACAGCTGGCAGGTGACGCTGACCATCCTGGTGCTGGCGCCGCCGCTGGCATGGGTGATGGACAAGGTGGCCAAGCGCTACCGCCGCATCAGCCATCGCATCCAGGAAAGCGCCGGGCACATGCTGCAGGCCGCGGACCAGACCCTGTCCAACCAGCAGGAAGTGAAGGTGTACGGCGCGCAGCCGGTGGAAATGGCGCGCTATACTTCGCTTGCCGATACCAATCTCAGCCTGTCGATGAAGGTGGAATCCACCCGTGCCATCTCGTCGGCGATGGTGCAGCTGATGGGCGCCACCGGCCTGGCGGCGCTGTTGTTCATCGCGGGTCGTGAAGCGATGGCGGGACGGTTGACGGCGGGCGATTTCGTTTCGCTGATGACCTCGATGATGGCCATCATCCCGGCGCTGAAGCAGCTGACCAACGTGCAGAACATGACCCAGCGCGGCATCGCGTCGGCGCAGCGGCTGTTCTCGGTGCTGGATGCCGAGGACGAGCAGGACGCCGGCACGCGCACCCTCGATCGCGCGAACGGACTGCTGGAGTTCCGCGATATCACCGCGCGCTATCCGGGCCAGGGCAAGCCCGCGCTGGATGGCATCAGCTTCACCGCGCGTCCCGGCACGGTCACCGCCATCGTCGGCCGTTCCGGCAGCGGCAAGTCGACGCTGATCAAGCTGATCCCGCGCTTCTACGAGGCCGAATCCGGCAGCATCCTGCTCGATGGTCATCCGTTGCAGGACTACCGGCTGGCCGACCTGCGCCGGCAGATCGCGCTGGTGGGGCAGCAGGTGATGCTGTTCGACGGCACCGTCGCGGCCAACGTCGCCTACGGCGAGCTGCAGGGCGCCGATGCCGCCACGATGGACGACGCCGTGCGGGGCGCCAATGCGATGGAATTCGTGCAGGGACTGCCGGAGGGCCTGCAGGCGCCGATCGGCAACAAGGGCGGACGCCTTTCCGGCGGGCAGCGCCAACGCCTGGCGATCGCGCGCGCGATGCTCAAGGACGCGCCGATCCTGATCCTCGACGAAGCCACCGCCGCGCTCGACAACGAATCCGAGCGGCTGGTGCAGAACGCGCTGCAGAAACTGATGCCCGACCGCACGACGCTGGTCATCGCGCACCGGCTGTCGACCATCGAACATGCCGACCAGGTGCTCGTGCTGGACCAGGGACGGCTGGTGGAACAGGGCACGCACGCCGAACTGCTCGCGCGCGGGGGGCTGTACGCCCACCTGTACCAGATGCAGTTCCGCGAGGGCGAGGCGGGGTGAGCAAGCGCGCGATGCCGCAGCCCCCCGACTACTGGTTCGGTGGACATCCCGTGCCCGCGTGGGCGCGTGCGCTGGCGGGCGTGTACGCCGCGCTGGTCGCGCTGCGGCGCGGGCTGTATCGCATCGGCCTGCTGCGCCGGCACCGTGCCGGCGTGCCGGTCATCGTGGTGGGCAATATCACGGCAGGCGGTACCGGCAAGACACCGTTGACGATCGCCCTGGTGGAGCGGCTGCGCGCGGCCGGCTTCAAGCCGGGCGTGGCCAGCCGCGGTTACGGCCGCAGCGGCGCGGGGCAGGCGCGCTGGGTGGATGCGGCGACGCCGCCTGCCGACGGCGGCGACGAACCCGTCCTGATCGCGCGCCAGACCGGTACCCGCGTGCGGGTGGACCGCGACCGTGTCGCCGCCGCGAAGGCGCTGGTCGCGGCCGGTTGCGACGTGGTCATCTGCGACGACGGCCTGCAGCACTACCGCCTGCAACGCGATGTGGAGATCGAGGTCATCGATGGTGCGCGCCGCTACGGCAACGGTCGCCTGATGCCCGCCGGTCCGCTGCGCGAGCCGGCCCTGCGCGCGGCGGCGTGCGACTTCCGCGTGGTCAACCTGCCGGACGCCGAGGATGGCGCCGCGTTCGGCGAATGGCCGATGCACCTGCAGGTCGACGATGCGCTGCCGTTGCGTGGCGGCCGGCCGAAGCCGTTGTCCGCGTTCGCCGGCCAGCGCGTGCATGCCGTCGCCGGCATCGGCAATCCGGGACGCTTCTTCACCATGTTGCGCAGCCAGGGACTGGGCGTGGTGCCGCACGCGTTCGCGGACCATCATGCCTACCAGGCCGGGGATTTCGCCTTCGGCAGCGAACTGCCGGTGCTGATGACCGAAAAGGACGCGGTGAAGTGCGCCGCATTCGCCAACGCCTGGTTCTACAGCGTGCCGGTCGCGGCGAAGTTGCCCGAGGCATTCTGGGTCGCCCTGCTGGAGCGGCTGGGTTCCGTGACGTCGGCGAATGCCGGCAGCCGGTAGTGTTCCCTTTCCATCGAGTTGGATCCCGATGACCGATTTCATCGTCGCCATTCCCGCCCGCTACGCCGCCTCGCGCCTGCCCGGCAAGCCGCTGCGCCTGCTGGGCGGCACGCCGCTGGTCGTGCACGTCGCGCGTCGTGCACTGGCAGCGGGCGCCCGCGAAGTCTGGGTGGCCACCGACGATGCGCGCATCCGCGACGCATTGCAGGGGACCGAAGTGCGGGTCGCGATGACGTCCGGGCGCCATGCCTCGGGCAGTGATCGCCTGGCCGAGTGCGCGGACATCGCTGGCTGGGCCGACGATGCGCTAGTGGTGAACCTGCAGGGCGATGAGCCGTTCGCACCGCCGGCCGGCATCCGCACCGTCGCCGACACGCTGGCATCCAGTGGCGCGGAGATGGCGACGCTGGCAGCGCCCGTCGACGACGCGGCCACGCTGTTCGATCCCAACGTGGTCAAGCTGGTGCGCGCGGCCAATGGCGACGCGTTGTACTTCAGTCGCGCCCCCATCCCGTGGCACCGCGACGGCTTTGCCCGGTCGCGCGACGTGCTGCCGCCGGGGCAATGGCTGCGGCACATCGGCATCTACGCCTACCGCGCGGGCTTCCTGCGTCGCTTCTCGGCCATGCCGGCGGGTCGGCTGGAACAGATCGAGTCGCTGGAACAGCTGCGGGTGCTGGAAGCGGGGCATCGCATCGCCGTGGCCGTGACGCCTGAACCCTTCCCGCCGGGCGTGGATACGCCGGAGGACCTGGCGCGCGCCGAGGCGGCCCTGCAGGCGCAGGCGTGAAGCTGCTGGTCGTCTGCCTGGGCAACATCTGCCGTTCGCCCATGGCGGAAGGCGCGCTGCGTGCGCGGATCGCTGCGTCGACGTTGGCAGGTCGCGTGCAGGTCGATTCCGCCGGTACCGGCGGTTGGCATGCCGGCGAGCCACCGGATCGCCGCGCCATCGCGTGCGCCCGCGGACACGGCGTGGATATCGGCGAACAGCGGGCGCGGCAATTGTCGGTGGGCGATTTCCACGCGTTCGACTGGATCCTGTGCGCCGATCGCGCCAATCTCCGCGACGTCCTGCGCCTGGCGCCTCCGGGCCGGCGCGATCGCGTGGACCTGCTGCTGGCCTGGGCCGGCATCGAGACGGACGGCGAAGTGCCAGACCCGTATACGGGTGGTCCGGACGATTTCCAGCAGGTCTGGCGACTGGTCGATTCCGCGGCACAGGCGGTCGTGACCCGGCTCGGCGTCCGCTGAGACTGGGGCATAATCGGGAACGATGACGGACATGACCCTGGCTCCCGAACTGCCACGTGGCCTGCAATGGCTGAATGCGCCTACCACCACGCTGCACGAACAGCGGGGGCGCATCGTCGCGCTGGCCTTCGTCAACAGCGCGTCCGCGTGGTGCGCGCAACGGCTCAACGACCTGGCCGTGCTGCAGGCCCGCTATCTGGGACGGCTGCAGGCATTGGCCATCCACGTGCCGCGCTTCGACAGCGAGCGCGATCCGCAGGCCGCCTTGAAACGTCTGCGCCGCCACGGCGTGTCGCTGCCGGTGGCGCACGACGCCGACTGGACAGCCTGGCAGCGCTTCGGCGTGGAGTCGTGGCCGACGGTGCTGCTGATCGATGGCGAAGGCAACGTGCGGCATCGTGCCGTCGGCGTCGAGGGGCTGGCGGAGCTGGAGCGGCAGATCGCGCGCCTGTGCGAAGGTCTCCATGAGCCACCCGACGACGACCTGCGCGCGTTTCGCGAAACCCAGCCGGAACCACGCGCGCCCCTGTGTTTTCCCACCGGGCTGGTCGCCACGCCGGACCGCCTGTTCGTCGCCGACTGCGGCCACCATCGCGTGCTCGAGTGCAACCACCACGGCCGGGTGATCCGGCAGTTCGGTATGGGTACGCCGGATTTCGCCGACGGCGAGTTGAACCATGCGGCCTTCCGCCGCCCACAGGGCCTGGCGCTGGTGCGGGAATCGCTTTACGTCGCCGATACCGGCAACCACGCCCTGCGGCGCATCAACCTGCCGACCAGCACGGTCGACACCCTGTGCGGCAATGGCCGGGCCGGTGAGCCCACCGAGGGCGTGGTCGCCGCGCCGCGCGACCTGGCGCTGAACCAGCCGCAGGCCATCGTCGTCAACAACAACCAGATCTTCCTGGCGATGGCGGGCGACAACCGGGTCTGGAGTTACGACCTGGGTACCCGTGAGATCCGTGCGCGGGCGGGATCGGGGCAACTGGATGTCCGCGACGGCAGCGGGCCGATGGCGGCGTTCGCGCAACCGGCCAGCCTCGCGGCGGTGCTGCAGACCCTGTATGTCTGCGATGCCGTGGGGTCGGCCGTGCGCTCGATGCAGTTGCGGGGCGATACGGTGCAGACGCTGGTCGGGCAGGGCGCCTGGAGCTTCGGCGACGAGGACGGCCCGCGCGATCGCGCGCAATTGCAGCATCCGCAGGCGGTGGCGTTGAGTCCCGACTCGCCGGTCATGTGGATCGCCGACAGCGGCAATGGCACGCTGCGCATGCTGCGCCTCGGTGGCGGCGAACTGAGTACCGTCGCGCTGCCGCGGCGCCTGCAGGGTCCCGCAGGCCTGTCCGTGGCCGCCGGCGCGGTGTGGATCGCCGAGACCGATGCGCATGCGGTGCTGCGCTACGATATCGCCACCGGCGAATTGAGCCACGTTCCGATCGACGAATGAGCGGTAGTCCCCAGGCGGCATTCGACGGCAAGGCCTTCGCGGCCGGGCTGAGCACCGCGCCCGGCGTGTACCGCATGTACGCGGCCGACGATGCCCTGCTGTACGTCGGCAAGGCCGGTGCGCTGCGCCGGCGCGTGGCGAGCTACTTCAGCAATTCGCCCAAGTCGCCGCGCACGCTGTCGATGCTGTCGCAGGTCGCGCGCATGGACGTGACGGTCACCCGCACCGAGGCCGAAGCGCTGCTGCTGGAAAACCAGCTGATCAAGTCGCTGACGCCGCGCTACAACGTGCTGCTGCGCGACGACAAGAGTTATCCCTACGTCCTGCTGACACGCGAGGAATGGCCGCGGATCGCGTTCCACCGTGGCGCCCGCGCCGTGCCCGGACGCTACTTCGGTCCCTATCCCGGCGCCGGCGCCGTGCGCGAAACGCTGAACCTGATGCAGAAACTGTTCCGCATCCGCAACTGCGAGGACAGCGTGTTCCGCAACCGCTCGCGGCCCTGCCTGCAGTACCAGATCGGCCGCTGCAGCGCGCCTTGCGTCGGATTGGTGGAGGAAGCGGATTACACCGAAGCGGTCCGTCGCGCGACCCTGTTCCTGGACGGACGGAGCGACGAGCTGACCCGCGAACTCGGTGCGGCGATGGAGCAGGCCAGCGCGAACCTGGCGTTCGAGCAGGCCGCACGGTTGCGCGACCTGGTGGCCTCGATCCGTACCCTGCAGGCGCGGCAATACGTGGACGGCCACGCCGCCGACCTCGACGTGCTGGCCTGCGCCATGCAGGGCAGCCAGGCCTGCGTGCTGCTGCTCGCCTTCCGCGATGGCCGCAACCTGGGCACGCGCACCTTCTTTCCGAAGACCAACGGCGAGGATTCCGCGGAAGAGGTGCTGGGCGCCTTCGTGTCGCAGTACTACGCCGAACAGCCAGCGCCGCAGGAGATCGTCCTCGACCGCGAGATCCCCGAGGCAGAGCTGATCGAGCACGCGTTGTCGGCCGCGGCGGGCCGCAAGGTGCAGCTGAAATGGAACGTCCGCAGCGAGCGCGCGGGCTATCTCGACCTGGCCCGGCGGAACGCCGAAGTCGCCCTGGTGACCGAACTCGGCAGCCGCAACGCGCAGACCGCGCGCAGCGAAGCGCTGAAGGAACTGCTGGGCCTGCCGGAAGTCGCCAGGCGTATCGAGTGCTTCGACATCAGCCACACGATGGGCGAGGCGACCGTGGCGTCGTGCGTCGTGTTCGACGCCAACGGCGCGGTGCGTTCGCAGTACCGCCGCTACAACATCACGGGCATCACGCCGGGCGACGATTTCGCCGCCATGCACCAGGCCATCGAACGCCGCTTCCGGCGGGCGGTGGAAGAGGGCGGCGTGCTGCCCGACGTGTTGCTGATCGACGGTGGCGCGGGGCAGCTCGCGCAGGCGCAGGCCGCCCTGGCGGACCTGGGCGTGGACGGCGTGATGCTGGTCGGCGTGGCGAAGGGCGTGGAGCGCCGCGCCGGCCATGAGGCGCTGGTCATGCCGGATGGGCGCGAAGTACGCCCGGGCGCGGCGTCGCCGGCCCTGCAGTTGATCCAGCAGGTGCGCGACGAGGCGCACCGGTTCGCCATCACCGGGCATCGCGGCAAGCGCCAGAAGGCGCGCATGACCAGCAAGCTGGAAGACATCCCGGGCATCGGTCCGCGACGGCGCGCCAGCCTGCTCAAGCATTTCGGCGGACTGGCCGGCCTCAAGGCCGCCGGTGCCGACGAGATCGCGCGGGTGGACGGGGTGAACGCCGCACTGGCCGAGCGAATCTACGCTAACCTGCACGGGCTGCCGTCCCCCGAGGCAGGAACCGAGTAAGCGATGACGTTGACCGTTCCCACCTGGCTCACGTTGCTGAGGATCGTGCTGATCCCGGTGCTGGTGCTGGTGTTCTACCTGCCGTATTCGTGGACCAATTTCGCGGCGGCGTTCATCTTCGTGCTGGCGGCGGTGACCGATTGGCTGGACGGCTGGATCGCGCGTCGCTACCACCTCTATTCGGCCTTCGGCGCCTTCCTCGATCCGGTCGCGGACAAGCTGATGGTGGCCGTGTCGCTGTTCCTGATCGTGCAGGACAACCCGACCATGTGGATGGCGATCTGGGCGGCCGTCATCGTCGGCCGCGAGATCGCGGTGTCCGCGTTGCGCGAATGGATGGCGGAACTGGGACAGCGTGCGACGGTGAAGGTGGCCTCGCTGGGCAAGATCAAGACCATCGTGCAGATGGTGGCGCTCTCATGCCTGCTGTACGCATCCACGCCGGGCGCGCAGTCGCTGGACGACATCTGGATGGGGCGTTGGGTCTTCGTGCTGGGCGACTGGCTGCTTGCGATCGCGGCCCTGCTGACGCTGTGGTCGGGCATCCAGTACCTGCTTGCGGCATGGCCCATCCTGCGTGATGGCGAGAAGAAGCCTGTTGACATGCCGAAACAAGACGCTACAATTTCGACCTTCTCGACGCGGGAATAGCTCAGTTGGTAGAGCACGACCTTGCCAAGGTCGGGGTCGAGGGTTCGAGTCCCTTTTCCCGCTCCAGATTTCGTCCTGAAAGGGACGGTTCACCCAAACCCCGTTCGCGGGGTTTTGTGTTGTAGGGCGCCTTGAAAAAGCACCCTGATTGCGCCAGTCTGGCGCGGTCGCCATCGGCCTGGTGGCAGAGTGGTTATGCAGCGGACTGCAAATCCGCGTACGCCGGTTCAATTCCGACCCAGGCCTCCAGACTCGAGGGACCGCAATGGTCTCTTACGCGGGAATAGCTCAGTTGGTAGAGCACGACCTTGCCAAGGTCGGGGTCGAGGGTTCGAGTCCCTTTTCCCGCTCCATACACGCTCCTCGACGAGCACGCACGAAGCCCCGCACGCGGGGCTTCGTCGTTCCTAGACATCGGTGGCTGCCGCTTTCCAACACGGCGTGACTGAGGCAGGCTATCCACGGGCCCGGATGGCGAAACTGGTAGACGCATCGGACTTAAAATCCGCCGGCCGCGAGGCCATGCCGGTTCGATTCCGGCTCCGGGCACCACCGTGGCGCTGCTGCCTCAGCGCTGCCGCTTCCTCTCTTCCTCGCGCACCTTGCGACGCACGAACAGCGCCACGAAGACGCCGATCCCCACCATGACGATGCTGCCGCCGATGGCCAGCCAGCCCACGGGTTCCATCAGGATTTCTTGCAGGATCGGATGCATGTCGTGTTCTCCCCGGTTGTGGTGGCGCCAACGTCGCATCACGCGTACCCACGGGCATTGATCCGGATCAACCGTGCGGTGCCGGTCGCATCGGCACTGCGGCCTGTGGTCGCAGCGCATGGCATAGAATCGGGGCTGGCCCACGGGAGACTGCCGGATGCAGCGTTACCTCGCCTATGCCCTCAGCATCGTGCTGCTGCTCGCATCGCTGATGCTGGCGTTCACCTGGCCTGCCGCGTGGTGGGGCATCGCCGTCTTCGGCGCGTTGGCATTGCTGGGCACCTGGGACGTGCTGCAAACCCGCAGCACGCTGCGCCGCAACTATCCCGTGCTTGCGCATTTCCGCTACGGGCTGGAGTCCGTGGGTCCCGAGATCCGCCAGTACTTCATCGAAGGCGACACGGCCGAAGTGCCGTTCTCGCGGCAGCAGCGGGCATTGGTCTACCAGCGCGCCAAAGGTGTCAGCGACGTGGTGCCGTTCGGCAGCCAGCAGGATGTCTATGGCGTGGACTACGAGTGGATCAACCATTCGATGGCGCCCGCGAGCGTGGATTCGCACGACTTCCGCGTGGTGATCGGTGCGGAGACGGCGCAGCCGTACTCGGCTAGCGTGTTCAATATTTCGGCGATGAGCTTCGGCTCGCTGTCGGCGAACGCCGTGCGCGCGCTGAACGAAGGCGCGCGACGCGGCAACTTCTACCACGACACTGGCGAGGGTTCGATTTCGCCGTACCACCGCGAAAAGGGTGGGGACCTGGTGTGGGAAATCGGGTCCGGCTACTTCGGGTGCCGCGACGAGCGGGGCCGTTTCGACGAAGCGCGTTTTGTCGAGAACGCGCACTCGCCGCAGGTGAAGATGATCGAACTGAAGCTGTCGCAGGGCGCCAAGCCGGGTCACGGCGGCGTGTTGCCGGCTGCCAAGGTCAGCGCGGAGATCTCTGCCACGCGTGGTGTGCCGATGGGGCACGACTGCGTGTCGCCGGCGAAACATTCGGCGTTCTCCACGCCCGTCGAACTGCTGCAGTTCATCGCCCGTCTGCGGGAGCTGTCCGGCGGCAAGCCGACCGGGTTCAAGCTGGCGATCGGGCATCCGTGGGAATGGTTCGGCATCGCCAAGGCCATGCACGAGACCGGCCTGCTGCCGGACTTCATCGTGGTGGACGGCGCCGAGGGAGGCACCGGTGCCGCGCCCGCGGAGTTCATCGACCATGTCGGCGTGCCGATGCATGAGGCGCTGCTGCTGGTCCATAACACGCTGGTGGGCCTGAACCTGCGCGATCGCATCCGGATCGGCGCGGCCGGCAGGATCATCAGCGGATTCGACATCGCGCGCACGATGGCGATGGGCGCGGACTGGTGCAACGCCGCGCGCGGGTTCATGTTCGCGCTGGGCTGCATCCAGGCGCAGAGCTGCCACAACGATCGCTGCCCGACCGGCGTCGCCACCCAGGATCCGAAGCGCTGGAAGCACCTCGACGTGGCCGACAAATCGGTACGCGTCCAGCAGTTCCACGACAACACGCTGAAGGCGTTGCGCGACATGCTGTGCGCGGCGGGGCTTGAACATCCGCAGCAACTGGGTCCGGAGCACATCCTGCGGCGGGTGTCGCCGATCGAGGTGCGTTCGCTGGCCGCGCTGTACAAGTTCCTGGAACCCGGCGAGTTGCTGGACCGGGTGCCGTCGCATGCGGTGTTCCGCGACTTCTGGCCGGACGCGCGCAGCGACGCTTTCGCGCCGCCGCGCCGGGTCAGTGCGCTGTGCGACACCAAGGACCGTTGACCGGTGCATGCGTTGACCGCCCCCCCGGTCCGCGCTTATCATTCGCGCCCCGATGATTTCGGGCGGTTAGCTCAGCGGTAGAGCACTGCTTTCACACGGCAGGGGTCACAAGTTCGAAACTTGTACCGCCCACCAGTTCCAGCGAAAAGCCCGGCCTTGGCCGGGCTTTTTCGTATCCGAGACCTGCGTGCGCCGGCCGGCCTGCAGGGCGGCTTGGCCCATCGTCCGCCGTGTCGCGCCGAAGGATGCATAAGTGCTTGTTTCTCCGGCTGAAACGGTCGGTTTGGCGCCCCCGTTGTGGTACACTCGGCGTGCTGCAGAACCCGTCGGAATCCCCGCCTGTCACTGCCTCGCCGGCCCACGCTGGCTAGGCCCGTTTTGGCTTGGATTCCGGCCCGAGACAACCTGAGAAACACGGAACCCGAATGGCCGATACCGCCAAGGAAATCATCCCCGTCAACCTCGAAGACGAGATGCGACGCAGCTATCTCGATTACGCGATGAGCGTGATCGTGGGGCGCGCGCTTCCGGATGTCCGCGATGGCCTGAAGCCCGTCCACCGGCGCGTCCTGTTCGCGATGAACGAACTGGGCAACCATGCCAACAAGCCGCACGTGAAGTCCGCCCGCATCGTCGGCGACGTGATCGGTAAATACCACCCGCACGGCGACCAGTCGGTCTACGACACGCTGGTGCGCATGGCGCAGCCGTTCTCGCTGCGCTACATGCTGGTCGATGGCCAGGGCAACTTCGGTTCGGTCGACGGCGACTCCGCCGCCGCCATGCGTTACACCGAAGCCCGCATGGCCAAGCTCACCCATGAGCTGCTGGCGGACATCGACAAGGAAACCGTCGACTTCCAGCCCAACTACGATGAGAAGGAACAGGAGCCGACGGTCCTGCCGACGCGCTTCCCGAACCTGCTGGTCAACGGTTCGGCCGGCATCGCGGTGGGCATGGCCACCAACATCCCGCCGCACAACCTGTCGGAAGTGGTCAACGGCCTGATCGCGCTGATCGACAATCCCGAACTGGATGTCGATGGCCTGATGCAGTACATCCCCGGCCCGGATTTCCCCACCGGCGGCATCATCAACGGCACCGCCGGCATCATCGCCGGCTACCGCACCGGCCGCGGCCGCGTGCGCATGCGCGCCAAGGCCGACATCGAGGTCAACGACGACAACGGCCGCGAGTCGATCATCGTCACCGAGATCCCGTACCAGGTGAACAAGGCGCGGCTGATCGAGAAGATCGCCGAGCTGGTGAAGGAAAAGAAGCTCGAGGGCATCAGCGAGCTGCGCGACGAGTCCGACAAGGACGGCATGCGCATCTACATCGAGGTCAAGCGCGGCGAATCGGCCGAGGTCGTCCTCAACAACCTGTACCTGCAGACACCGATGGAATCGGTGTTCGGCATCAACATGGTCGCGCTGGTCGATGGCCGCCCGCAGCTGCTCAACCTGAAGCAGATGCTGGAAGCCTTCGTGCGCCACCGCCGCGAAGTGGTGACCCGCCGGACCATCTTCGAGCTGCGCAAGGCGCGCAACCGCGCCCACATCCTGGAAGGCCTGACGGTCGCGCTCGCCAACATCGACGAGATGATCGAGCTGATCAAGACGTCGGCCAACCCGCAGGAAGCGCGCGAGCGCATGCTCGCCAAGACCTGGGAGCCGGGCCTGGTCGGTTCGCTGCTCGCCGCGGCCGGCGCGGAAGCCTCGCGTCCTGAAGACCTGCCTGCCGCGATCGGTTTTGTCGACGGCCGCTACCAGCTCAGCGAGGCGCAGGCCACGCAGATCCTGGAAATGCGCCTGCACCGCCTGACCGGCCTGGAGCAGGAAAAGCTGACCGAGGAATACCGCCAGCTGCTGGAGGTGATCGCCGGCCTGATCCGCATCCTCGAGAATCCGGACGTGCTGTTGCAGGTGATCCGCGACGAGTTGCTGAACGTCAAGGCCGAGTTCGGCGACGAGCGCCGCAGCGAGATCCGTCACAGCGAGGAAGACCTCGACATCCTGGACCTGATCGCGCCGGAAGACATGGTGGTCACGCTGTCGCACGCCGGTTACGCCAAGCGCCAGCCGGCCAGCGCCTACCGCGCGCAGAAGCGCGGCGGCCGTGGCCGCAGCGCGGCAGCGACGAAGGAAGAGGATTTCATCGACCAGCTGTGGCTGGTCAACACGCACGACACGCTGCTGACCTTCACCAGCAGCGGCAAGGTGTTCTGGCTGCCGGTGTACCAGCTGCCTGAGGCCGGCTCCAATGCGCGCGGCCGCCCGATCATCAACTGGATCCCGCTGGAAGCCGGCGAGAAGGTGCAAGCCGTCGTCCCGGTGCGTGCGTACGAGGAAGGCCGCTACGTCTTCTTTGCCACCAGGCACGGCACGGTCAAGAAGACCCCGCTCACCGAGTTCGCGTTCAAGCTGGCGCGCGGCAAGATCGCGATCAACCTGGACGAAGGCGATGCCCTGGTTGGCGTGGCCCTGACCGATGGTGAGCGCGATGTCATGCTGTTCGCCTCCAACGGCCGCGCCGTGCGCTTCTCCGAGGCGTTGGTGCGCGCGATGGGCCGTACCGCCACCGGCGTGCGCGGCATGCGCCTGGTCGCAGGCGCGGATGCGGAAGCCGAAGGCGAGCAGGACGAAGGCGAGTCCGGCGATACCGACAGCGTGCCGTCGATCCCGGAAGCGGGTTCCGAGGTGGTCAGTCTGGTCGTGGTCGATGGCGACGGCGACATCCTGACCGCCAGCGAGCGCGGCTACGGCAAGCGCACCCCGGTGGCCGATTACCCCCGCAAGGGCCGCGGCACCCGTGGCGTGATCGCGCTGAAGACCACCGAACGCAACGGCCGCCTGGTCGGTGCCATCCAGCTGTCCGACCACCACGAGGTCCTGCTGATCTCCGATGGCGGCACGCTGGTGCGTACCCGTGCGGCGGAGATTTCGCAGGTCGGCCGCAACACCCAGGGCGTCACCCTGATCCGCCTGTCCGATGGCGAGACGCTGCAGGCAGTGGAACGCCTGGATGCCTCGCTGGACGAAGAGGATGTCATCGAGGGCGAGGCCACCGTCGTGACCACGGCGCCGGAAGCCACCGGCGCACCGCCGGAAGCCTGATCGTCGATTCGCGTGAACGTGTGCGGGGTCTGACCCCGCCACGTTCGTTCCTGCGTTCTATACTGCCGGTACGACCACGGCAGGGAATGGCACATGGGATCGGCAAGTCGCAACACCCCGAACGCGCGCAATCGCTGGATGCGCGCGTTTTTTATTGGCCTGATCGCAGCGACGGCGCTCGCCGGCTGCAAGCGCAACGAGTCCGGGCAACTGCCCGAAGCCAGCGGCGATCCCATCAAGGCGCAGGCCGCCAAGGTGGACGGGTTCGCCCTGGTCGGTGCCTATCCAGACCAGCATGACGGCGACCTCACCATCGCGCTGGAGTTCAGCCGTCCGCTGGTGAGTTCGCAGGACTTCGACACGCTGCTGGTGGTGAAGGACGCCAACGGCGCGGCGGTGAAGGGCAGCTGGGTGCTGGACGACAAGGGCCTGGTGCTGCGCTTCCCGTCGGTGGAAGCCGCCAAGGACTACGAGGTCACGCTGAAGGCCGGACTGTCCGCCGCCGACGGCACGCGCCTGGGCAAGGACGACACGCACAAGGTGCACACCGGCGAACTCGACCCCGCGGTCGGCTTCGCGTCGCAGGGCAGCGTGCTGCCGGCGCGCGAGAGCCGCGGCCTGCCGGTGGTGTCGATCAACGTGCCGGAAGTGGATGTGGAGTTCCTCCGCGTCACCGAGAAGCAGCTACCCAAGTTCTTCGCCGAGTACCAGCGTGGCGGCCGCCGCGGCAGCTGGGACCTGGACAGCGAGTACGGCGACAGCACGCCGCTGGGCAAGCTGGCCGAACCGGTCTACCTCAATCGCTTCGTGCTGGGTGGCAAGCCGAACGAGCGCATGCTGACCTACCTGCCGATCCAGGACATCCGCGAACTGCAGGATCCCGGACTGTACTTCGCGGTGATGAAGCCCACCGGCAAGTTCGCCGGTGAGTTCGAGACCGCGTTCTTCACCGTCAGCGACATCGGCCTGCACACGCGCGCGTACAAGGACAAGCTGTTCGTCCACACCGCCTCGCTGCAGGACGGCTCCGCCACCGGCAGCGTGGAGCTGAAGGTGCTCGACGCGCGCGGCGAAGCCGTCCTGACCGGCAAGACCGACGGCAACGGCAACGCGCTGCTGAACTACACGCTGGACGCCGGGCACGTGCTGGTCGCCACGCGCGGCAAGGACGTGTCGATGCTGCCGTTCAACCAGCCGGCGCTCGACCTGTCCGAGTTTGCCGTCGCCGGTCGCGAGCAGGCCTGGTTCGACGTATTCGCGTGGTCCGGTCGTGACCTCTATCGCCCCGGTGAAACGGTGCGCATCTCCGCGCTGCTGCGCGACAACGACGGCAAGCCGGTGCCGGCGCCCAAGCAGGGTGGCGGGCAGCCGGTCTTCCTGCGCCTGAAGCAGCCCGACGGCAAGGTGTTCCGCGAGACGCGCCTCGAGGCGGGCGCGCAGGGGTATTTCAGATTCGAGCAGACGATCCCGGTGGAGGCGCCCACCGGGCGCTGGCAGGTGGAGTTCCGCACCGATCCAGCCAGCAAGGAAGTGGTACAGGGCATGACGCTGCGCATCGAGGAGTTCCTGCCCGAGCGCATGAAGCTGGACCTGGACGCCGCACCGGTACTGAAGCCGGGCCAGCCGCTCAAGCTCAAGGCGACTGCGGCCTACCTTTACGGCGCGCCTGCCAGCGGCAACCGCTTCACCGCCAAGCTGGCGGTGGCGGTGGAACAGCATCCGCTGGAGCAACTGCCTGGCTATTTCTTCGGCGATCCCACCATGGAGCTGCCGAAGGAGGCGAAGGACGTCATCGACACCACGCTGGCCGACGATGGCGTGCTGGAAGAAGACATCGCGCTGCCTGCGGAAGCCAAGCCGCGCAGCCCGATCGCCGCCATCGTGTCCGGCAGCGTCTACGAGACCGGCGGCCGCACGGTGAACCGCACGCTCAAGCGCGTGCTGTGGCCGGCCGATGCGCTGGTCGGCATCCGTCCGCTGTTCGACGACAAGGACGGTGCCGATGCCAACGCGAACGCCGGCTTCGAGATCGTGCGCATGGATGCTGCCGGCAAGCCGCAGCCCGGCAAGGGGCTGAAGGCCACGCTGGTGCGCGAACTGCGCGACTACCACTGGAACCATTCGGACGATGGCGGCTGGGACTACGACTTCACCCGCCGCTTCGAGAACAAGGACACGCGTACGCTGGACGTCGGCGCCAACGCGTCGAAGATCGACTTCCCGGTGGAGTGGGGCGAGTACCGGCTGGACGTGTTCGATCCGGCCACCGGCCTGACCACGCGCTATCCGTTCCGTGCCGGCTGGAGCTGGGACGACCAGAACCGCGGGCTGGACGCGCGCCCCGACAAGGTCAAGCTGGCGCTGGATAAAACCGGCTACAAGGCGGGCGACACGCTGAAGGTCACCGTCACCCCGCCGCATGCCGGCAAGGGCCTGCTGATGGTCGAGAGCGACCGCATGCTGTACGTGCAGGCGATCGACGCCAAGCCGGGCAGCACGTTCTCGATTCCGGTGACCAAGGACTGGGAGCGCCACGACGTCTACGTCACCGCGCTGGTGTTCCGCGGCGGTTCGGCGCCGAGCAAGATCACGCCGGCGCGCGCCGTCGGCGTCGCGCACGTGCCGATGGACCGCCGCGACCGTCGCGTCGCCGTCGGTCTGTCGGTGCCCAAGCAGATGCGCCCCGAGCAGGAGCTACCAGTCACCGTCAGCGTGCCCGAGTTGGCGGGCCAGACCGCGCACGTCACCGTATCGGCAGTGGACGTCGGCATCCTCAACATCACCCGCTTCCCGGTACCAGACGCCAACGCGCAGTTCTTCGCGCAACGCCGGCTGGGCGTGGACGCGTACGACATCTACGGCCGCGTGATCGAAAGCTTCGAAGGCGGCAGCGCCAAGATGCGCTTCGGTGGCGACATGGCGTTGGCCGCGTTGCCTCAGGCGAAGCGGCCGACCTCGCGCGTGCAGACGGTGGACCTGTTCTCCGGTCCGGTGCAGCTGGACGGCAAGGGCAACGCGCGCGTGGCGCTGAAGGTGCCGGACTTCAACGGCACCCTGCGTGTCTCCGCGCTGGTCTATTCGGATACGCGCTATGGCAACCGCGACCGCGAAACCGTCGTGCGTGCGCCGATCGTGGCCGAAGCCAGCCTGCCGCGCGTGCTGGCGCCGGGCGACAAGAGCACGGTGACGCTGGACGTGCAGAACTTCACCGGCAAGGCCGGTGCCTTCAAGGTGCTGGTGAACGGTGAAGGTCCGCTCGCCATCGGCGAAGGCAGCAAGAGCGCCGACCTGTCGGTCGACGCCAAGCGCACGCTGACCTTCCCGGTCACGGCGGGTGAGGGTTACACCACCGCGCAGGTGCGCGTACGCGTCGAGGGCAACGGCTTCAAGGTCGATCGTCGCTACGACGTGCCGGTGCGTGCGGGTTGGCCGGCCGTGTTGCGTTCGCGCACGCAGGTGCTGGACAGCCTGGTGCCGGTGGACATGGGCGCCGGTTTCGCCGATGGGCTGATGCCCGGTTCGGTGACCGCCCGCATGACGGTCAGCGCGCTGCCGCCGATTCCGTTCGCCAGTGCGCTGAAGGGCGCGTTGGAGTATCCGTACGGTTGTGCCGAGCAGACCACCAGCAAAGGCTACGCCGCGCTGGAACTGGACGACGCCACGGCCAAGCTGCTCGGCATCGACGGACTGGAAGTGAAGAAGCGCCGCGAGCGCATGGAGGGCGCGTTCGGGCGACTGGCGTCGATGCAGGTGGCGAACGGCCACTTCTCGATGTGGGGCAACGACGACTACGTCAACCCGGGCCTGACGCCCTACATCGCGGAGTTCCTGCTGGATGCGCGCGAGGGCGGTTTCGCGGTGCCGGATGCCGTGCTGCAGAAGGCGCTCACGCGCCTCAACGAGGACCTGCTGGCCGGCGGTGCGCAGTTCTACGGCTACGACCGACGCGACCACCTCAAGTTCGCCAACCAGGCCTATGCCGGTTACGTGCTCGCCCGTGTCAACCGTGCGCCACTGGGTACGCTGCGCGCGCTGTAC
This sequence comes from Pseudoxanthomonas sp., assembly GCF_036845285.1. Taxonomy (GTDB): domain Bacteria; phylum Pseudomonadota; class Gammaproteobacteria; order Xanthomonadales; family Xanthomonadaceae; genus Pseudoxanthomonas_A. The sequence goes on along the minus strand of NZ_DAIUEE010000013.1, from coordinate 112,887 downwards.
GACAACGAACGCGGCAAGACCCTGACCGGCCTGCCGCTGGTGCACCTCGGCATCGCGCTGTCGCTGCAGGGCGACAAGGCGCGCGGCGCGAAGGCGATCGCCGAAGGCTTCGAGAAGACCGGCGATCGTCCCGAATACCTGGGCGATTACGGCACCCGGTTGCGCGACGACGCGCTAATGATCGCGCTGGTGCACGAGCGCAAGCTGGCCAAGCCGGAGTACGACCGCCGTGCGATCTCGCTGGGTCGCGAACTGGATGCCCGCCGCAACAGTGGCTGGATGTGGCTGAGCACGCAGGAGCAGGTGGCGCTGGCGCGGCTGGGCAAGGCGCTGATGGTCGACCAGAAGAAGCTGGTGTCCGGGCAGTGGAGTATTGGCGGCGACGCCGAAGCCGTCGCGCCGGTGCGCCTGTTCGGCCGCAGCGTCGACCACGCCGCGCTGGCGCGTGGCCTGCGTTTCACACCGGAAGGCTCGCCGCCCTTGTACGCCTCGCTGGACGTGGCCGGTATTCCGCGCAGCGCGCCGGCGCCGGACGACCGCCAGATCGGCATCGAACGCCGCTACTACACGACCGACGGACAGGAATGGAAGGGCGGCACGCTGAAGGAAGGCGAGGCGCTGATCGTGCGCGTCGGCATCACCGCCAACGTCGCGATTCCGGACGCGCTGTTCACCGACCTGCTGCCGGCTGGCCTGGAGATCGAGAACTTCAACCTGGGCGATGCCAAGCAGTGGGCGGAAGTCGTGGTCGATGGCATCTCAATCAGCGACCGTGGCAGCGCGGCGGACGTCAAGCACGAGGAGTTCCGCGACGACCGTTACGTGGCTGCGCTGAAACTGGATCGCCGCAATACCGCCAAGCTGTTCTACCTGGTCCGCGCGGTAACGCCGGGCACGTACACCGTGCCGCCCTCGCTGGTGGAGGACATGTACCGTCCGGACATCCGCGGTGTCGGCAGGGCGTCGCCGGCGACGATCACGGTGGTACAGCCATGACGCGTCCCTCCTCCCCGCGCGCGGGGAGGAGGGCAACATCGTAGGGTGCCGTGGGAGCGACGTGAGTCGCGACGGATTGCCGGTAACGCTTCATCGCGACTCACGTCGCTCCCACGGCTACATGCAGTGCTGCAATCCTTCATGCAAAAGCGACGTTTCTCCGGACTGTTGACCTGGCTGCGCTGGGCCACCGTCGTCGTGCTCGTGGCGTTGCTGATCCTCGATCTCGCCTTCCCACCCCCGTTGCCGAAAACCCGCGACACCAGCACGCTGGTGGTCGCGCGCGACGGCACGCCGCTGCGCGCCTTCGCCGACCGCGATGGCGTGTGGCGTTATCCCGCGACGCCCGACACCGTATCGCCGCTCTACCTGCAGGCATTGCTGACCTACGAAGACCGCTGGTTCTGGAAACATCCCGGCGTCAATCCGTGGGCGCTGGTACGCGCCGCCGGCCAGTTCGTCCGCCATGGACGCGTGGTGTCCGGTGGCTCCACGCTGACCATGCAGGTCGCGCGCATGCTGGACCGCCATTCGCGCACGCCCTGGGGCAAGGCCAAGCAGATGCTGCGCGCGGTGCAGTTGGAAGCGCACCTGTCCAAGCGGCAGATCCTGACGCTCTACCTGGAGCGCGCGCCGTTCGGCGGCACCATCGAAGGCGTGGATGCCGCCAGCTGGGCCTACCTCGGCAAGCCGGCTGCGCGGTTGTCGCATGCCGAGGCCGCACTGCTGGCGGTGTTGCCGCAATCGCCCAGCCGGCTGCGCCCCGACCGTCAGCCGGATGCGGCGCGCGCGGCCCGCGACAAGGTGCTGCAGCGCATGGCCGATCTCGGCGTCTGGTCAAAGGCCGACGTCGAAGACGCACGCATCGAACCCGTCGTGGCGCGCAGCCTGCAGGCACCCTTGAGCGCCGCGCTGCTGGCCGAACGCCTTCGCCGCCAGCAACCGCGTGCATCTCGCATCGCGTCGACAATCGACGCCAGCCTGCAACGCACGCTGGAGGAGCGCGTGCAAAGTTACTTCTCGACATTGCCCGCACGCACATCGGCCGCGCTGCTGGTGGTCGACAACGCCACCATGGAAGCGCGCGCCTACGTCGGTTCGGTCGCGTTCGGCGATCGCGAGCGCCTGGGCCACGTCGACATGGTGCAGGCATGGCGCTCGCCCGGCTCGACCCTGAAGCCGTTCCTGTACGGGTTGGCGCTCGATGACGGCCTGATCCATTCCGAGAGCCTGTTGATCGACGCGCCGCAGTCGTTCGGGGGTTACCGGCCGGGCAATTTCGATGCGGCGTTCAACGGCCCGGTCAGCGCGGCCGATGCGCTGCGCCTGTCGCTCAACGTGCCGGCGGTGGACCTGCTGGACCGCGTCGGCGCGGCGCGTTTCTCCGCGCGGCTGGCGAACAACGGCCTGGTGCTGCGTTATCCGCGTGGCGCGCAGCCGAACCTGTCGCTGATCCTGGGCGGCACCGGCGCGCGGCTGGAAGACCTGGTGGGTGCCTACGCGGGGTTGAACCGTGGCGGACTGTCAGGCCGCGTGCGCTACACCACGCAGGATCCGGCATCGGACCGTCGCCTGCTGTCGCCCGGGGCGGCGTGGATCATCCGCGAGGTACTGGAGGCGCATCCGCGTCCGGGGTATGGCACGGGCGTGCTCGATACCGGCAACCGGCCGCGTGTCGCCTGGAAGACCGGCACCAGCTACGGCTTCCGCGATGCGTGGGCGCTCGGCAGCACGCGACGCTATACGGTCGGTGTGTGGGTGGGTCGCCCCGATGGCACCCCATTGCCCGGCCAGTACGGCGCAGTCACCGCGCTGCCGCTGATGTTCGAAGTGATCGACAGCCTGCCGCGCGCGCAAGGCGATGCGGGGCCGGTCCCGCCGCCTGTCGGCGTGGCGGAGCAGGCGATCTGCTGCCCACTGGGAACGTTGGCGGAGGCCGAGCCGCCTGTGCTTTGCCAGCGCAAACGCGATGCGTGGACGCTGGGCGGCAACGTGCCACCGACATTCGCCGAACGCGACGCTCGCTTGTGGAACGCCGGCCGCGAGCGTTTCGAGATGGATGCGCGGACCGGCCTGCGTCTGTCGGGGGAGTGCGCGCAGGCGCATGAGGCGCGCAGTACGGAGATCGCTCGCTGGCCGGCATTGGCATCGCCCTGGTTGCCGCAGCGGGAACGGGCGGCATCGCGCCTGCCGCCGCTGTCACCGGATTGCCAGCCCGACGGACGCGATGCCGCCGAGGAACTGCGCATCGACGGACTCAACGATCTCGCCACGCTGGCCCGCGCACCCGGCAGCGAGCACGGCGTGCGCCTGCAACTGCGCGCGTTGGGTACCGATACGCGCGTGCAGTGGCTGCTGGACGGACGCTGGATCGCGGAAACGCGGGGCGCGCAGGCGTTCCAGCAGGATTTCACCGAAGCGGGCGACCACCAGCTCACCGCGCTCGCTGACAGCGGCGCGTGGGCAAGAGTCCGATTCAAGGTGTTGCGCTGACGATCAGCGGTAGTGGGCGAGGAATTCGCTGAGGGACGTGGCGTCCGGCACCAGCAGGTTCATCAGTGCGCCGGCCACCAGCAGGGATAGCGTCGCGGCGAGGAACGGCTTTACCGTGTGCCGCAACGTGGTCGAAAGCCAGTCGGCGTCGACGGCTGGACGTCTCATGCGTCGGTAGAGACCGGCCGACAGGGCCGCGTCCAGTGCGAGTTCCGCCAGCAGCGCGGGGGCGATCCAGATCACCCAGAACACCGCGAGCAGCGCGCCGCCCAGCACCACCAGCACCAGGACGACGGGCAGCGACTCGTCGGCGTCGAGGGAGTCGTCCAGCGACGGCAGTTCGACCGGGGGCGACATCGGATCGAGTGCGGCGAACGATGCCGGCGTCGCCGGGGCATCGAAGGATGCACTGGCGCCGCCACCGCCGGAACCACCACCTGCTCCCTGCCAATCGCTCTTTCCAGATGCCGATGACGGCGACGCACCGCCGCCATCAGGCAGGCTCAGATCCCATTCGCGATGGCGGCGCCAGACCCAGACCAGGCCGAGAAATGCGCCGTAGGCGATCAGCACGCACACCGGATATCGCAGCCAGAGCGCTTCCATGCCGATCGCGGACAGCATCACCGAGGCGAGAAAGCCGCTAGCCGCGGTCAGCAGCACCAGCAAGCTCATCTGCAGCCGCGGCAGGCTGACCCGTGCCGCGACCAGGGACCTCAATGCGTCGTGCGATCCGTCGCAACGCCGCATGCCTCAGCCCAGCTGTTCCAGCATGTGCTCCGCACCCGAGACCTTGTACTCGCCCGGCGCTTCCACAAACACGTGCTTCACCACGCCATCTTCCGCGTACAGCGCGAAGCGCTTGGCGCGCACGCCCATGCCGTAGGCGCTGGCGTCCATTTCCAGGCCGAGCGCCTTGGCGAGGTCGGCGTTGCCGTCGGCCAGCATCTGCAGCCCGTCCGGCACGTGCTGGGTCTTGCCCCAGGCCTGCATCACGAAGGGGTCGTTGACCGACACGCAGAAGACCTCGATGCCCCGGCTGCGGAAGTCGTCGAAGTGCTGCACGTAGCTGGGCAGGTGCTTCTCGGAGCAGGTGGGGGTGAAGGCCCCCGGCACGGCGAACAGCACCGCCTTGCGGCCGTCGAACAGGGCGGCGGTATCGACCGTCTCGACGCCTTCGCGGATGCGCTTGAGGGTCACTTCCGGGATGCGCTCGCCAATCTGGATGCTCATGGGACTGCCTTGTGTGGGGGGAACTCCGGCCAGTGTAGCGTGCCGCCGTCATGCGCCCGTGACTGCCGGTGTCGACGCCGACTGCGGTCCCGGCGATTAGAATGGCGGCATCGCGCGCGCCGGTGCGCAGCGCCCCCGACGGCGGAGATCGCATGCAGTTCAAGGATTACTACGCGGTGCTGGGCGTGGAGCCCACGGCCGGCGATGCGGAGATCAAGACGGCGTACCGCCGGCTGGCCCGCAAGTACCACCCGGACGTCAGCAAGGAGCCGGGCGCCGAGGACCAGTTCAAGGCCGTCAACGAAGCCTACGAAGCCTTGCGCGATCCGCAGAAGCGCGCGGCCTACGACCAGTTGCGGGCGCAGGGGTACCGGCCGGGCGAAGAGTTCAGGCCTCCGCCGGATTTCGGGCGTGGCGGACCCGGCTCCCAGGAATTCGACTACGAGGAGATCTTCGGCGGCGCGGGAGGCGGCAGCGGCGGGTTCAGCGACTTCTTCGAGGGCCTGTTCGGCCGTCGCGCGCGTGCCGAGCAGGGTGCGCCACGCGGGCCGCAGCCGTCGCGCGATTCCCGTGCCAAGTTCGCCGTTCCGCTGCAGGCGGTGCACGACGGGGGCAGCGTGCGGGTGAACGTCAACGGCCGGCAGCTGGACGTGAAGGTGCCGAAGGGCGTCAAGCCGGGCCAGGTGATCCGCCTGGCCGGGCAGGGTGCGCAGGGCGGCAATCTCTTGCTGGAAGTGGAGTACGCGCCGCACCCGCAGTTCGAGGTGGACGGCCGCAACATCATCCACGTGCTGGCGTTGACGCCGTGGCAGGCCGCACTGGGCGCCACCCTCAGCGTCCCGACGCTGGGCGGTGCGGTGGAGCTGAAGATTCCTGCCGATTCGGATTCTGGCCGCAAGTTGCGGCTGCGCGGGCGTGGCCTGCCGGGCACGCCGCCAGGCGACCAGATCGTCGAACTGGAAGTCACGGCGCCGCGCGCGGAGACCGATGCGCAGCGCGAGGCCTACACCGCACTCGGCAAGGCCTTCGACGCCTGAGGCCTGCCTTGCCGGGAGCGGTGTGGCGATATTTTCGCCACCCATCTTGACACCCCGGCGGCACAAGGCCGCCCGAGGGTTATCCACAGTTTCATGCAGGTGTCATCCACACGAGGTGTGGAAAACCTGCGGCGCCATCCGGCGGAAGCCTGTCCCCGAAAGCACCACGCCACCCGAAGGTGGCGTGGTGGATTGCGTACGACCGGCGTGTAGCGGACTCAGCGCGTCTGCTTGCCCGCCGGTGCCGCGCTCGCCGGAGCGGTCAGGCCACGCTTCTCCAGCAGCGGCTCGATCTTCGGGTCGTGGCCGGCGAAGTCGCGGAACAGCTTCATCGCGTCCTGGCTGCCGCCCTGCGACAGCAGCGTCCTGCGGAAGTGGTCGCCGTTCTCGCGCTTCAGGCCACCATTCTGCTTGAACCACTCCACACTGTTGGCGTCCAGCACTTCCGACCAGATGTAGGCGTAGTAGCCGGCCGAGTAGCCGCCCATGATGTGGCTGAAGTAGGGCGTCCTGTAGCGCGGCGGCACCGGTGCGTAGTTGATGCCGTCGGCAGCCAGCGCGGCGGCTTCGAACTTCATCACGCCGTCGGCGGCGGGCACCTGGTCGGCGGTGATCTGGTGCCAGCGCTGGTCCAGCATGGCGGCGCCCAGGTACTCGGTGGTCTTGAAGCCTTCGTTGAACTTCGACGCAGCGATCACCTTGTCCAGCAGTGCCTGCGGCAGCGGCTCGCCGGTCTTGTGGTGCTTGGCGTAGTTGGCCAGGATCGACGGCCAGTCGGCCCACATCTCGTTGACCTGCGACGGGTATTCCACGAAGTCGCGCGGCACGCTGGTGCCGCTGAAGTAGGGGTACTCCACGTCGGAGAACATGCCGTGCAGCGCATGGCCGAACTCATGGAACGTGGTGGTCACTTCGTCCCACGTCATCAGCGTCGGCTCGCCGGTCGGCGGCTTGGGCACGTTGAGATGGTTGGCGACGACCGGCTTGTCGCCGGTGAGGCCCGACTGCGACACGTACGAATTCATCCAGGCGCCACCACGCTTGGAGTCGCGCGCGTAGGGGTCGAAGATGAAGATGGCCAGCTGCGAACCGTCGGCGTTGAACACGTCGTAGGTCCAGGTGTCGGCGTGGTACTTCGGCAGGTCGGTGCGTTCCTTGAACGTCAGGCCGTACAACTGGGTGGCGGCGTAGAACACGCCGTTCTCCAGCACGTTCTTCATTTCGAAGTACGGCTTGAGCTGCGATTCGTCGAAGTTGTACTTCGCCGCGCGCACCTTCTCGGTGTAGAACGCCCAGTCCCACGGTTCCAGTTGGAACGTCGGCTGGCCCTTGGCCTTCTGCTCCTGATCGATCATCGCCTGCAGGTCGGCGGCCTCGCGCTTGGCGTTGGCCACGGCGGCCGGCGCCAGCTTGCCGAGCATCGCGTTGACGGCTTCCGGCGTGCGCGCGGTCTGGTCTTCCAGGCCGTAGGCGGCGTGGTTCGGGTAGCCCAGCAACTTCGCGCGGTCGGCGCGCAGCTTCATGATGCGTGAGACCAGTGCGGTGGTGTCGAACTCGCCGCCGCGGCTGCCGCGCGTGACCGAGGCTTCATGCAGGCGCTGGCGCAGCGCGCGGTCGGTCAATTGCGATTCCGGCGGCTGGCCGGTGGTGTTGAGCAGGGTCAGCACGTACTTGCCTTCGTGGCCGCGCTTCTTGGCGACTTCGGCAGCGGTGGCGATCTGGCCCGGGGTGAAGCCATCGAGCTGCTTCACGTCGTCGACGACGACGGCCGAGGCGTTGACTTCCTTCAGCACGAAGTCGCTGAACTGGGTACCCAGCGAAGCCAGTTCGGCATTCATCGTCTTCAGCGTCGCCTTGTCGGCGTCGTTGAGGTTGGCGCCGGAGCGCACGAAGCTGGTGTGGTAGCGCTCGATCAGGCGCACGCCCTGCGCGTCCAGGCCCAGGTCGTTGCGCTTGTCGAACAGCGTCTTGATGCGGGCGAACAGCTTGGGATTCAGGCTGATGGCGTCGCCGTGCGCGGCGAACTTCGCGGAGTAGTCGGCACGCAGCTTGTTGCGCGCGTCGTTGGTGTCGGTGCCGACCAGGTTGAAGAACACCGTGGTGGCGCGGTCCAGCACCTGGCCGGACTTCTCCAGCGCGATGATGGTGTTGTCGAAGGTCGGTGCGGCCTGGTTGTTGGCGATCGCCTCGACTTCCTTCAGCTGCTCGGCCATGCCGGCGTCGAAGGCGGGAGCGAAATCGCTGTCCTTGATCTTGTCGAACTGCGGATAGTGCAGCGGCAGCGGGCTTTCGGCGAAGAAGGGATTGGCGGCCTGGGCCGTCTGGGTGGCCGGTGTGGCGGCCTGGCTGTAGGCGGGCATGGCGAGTCCGAGGGTCGCGGCAAGCGCGATGGCGAGGCGGGTGGTCATGAGGCGCTACGTCCTTACAAAGGTGGATTCCCAAGGGTAACCCACGGGAGAAAGGCCGGACCCATGACGAAAGGCATGGGCGGCGGGGTACGGCAGCGCCCCCAGGCTGCGGCAGAATGGCGCTTTCGCCCTCATCGGAGAGTCCTGTGAAGCCTGTCCTTGCCTTCTGCTGCGCGTTGTTGCTGGCGCCCTCGGCGCTGGCCGCCGAAACATTGAAATACGTCGCGCTGGTGGATGGCGGCAAGCAAGCCGGCGAGCAGACGGTCACTACAGGCGACGATGGCACCACGCGCGTCGACTTCATCTTCAAGGACAACGGACGCGGGCCGGAACTGAAGGAGGAATTCCGGCTGCGCGCGGATGGCACCTACGAGCGCTACCAGGTCAAGGGCACGTCGACGTTCGGCGCGCCGGTGGACGAGACCTTCACGCGCGACGGCGACACCGGAACCTGGAAGAGCACCTCCGACAGCGGTACGCACGCCTTCACCGGCACCGCGCTGTACACGCCGCTGGGCGGCACGCCGGCGGCGATGTCGGTGGCGCTGGCGGCACTGGCCAGGCAGCCCGATGGCAAGTTGCCACTGGTCCCGAGCGGCACGCTGACGCAGCACACGGTCGCGTCGATGGACGTCACCCACGACAAGAAGGTGCAGACCGTCGACCTGGTGGCGCTGACCGGGATCGGCTTCACGCCCAGCTTCGTCTGGGTGACGCGCGGCGCCGAGCCGCGCCTGTTCGCCTACATCTATCCGGGTTTCCTGCAACTGATCGAGGATGGCTGGCAGGGCAGTGCCAATGCGCTGGAAGCGCGCCAGAAGACCGCCGAGCGCGAAGCGCTGGTCGCGTTGCAGCGGCGCCTGGCGCATCCGTTGCCGGGCACCACGCTGATCCGCAACGCACGCGTGTTCGACAGCGAGAAGGCCGTGCTGGGTGCGGCCTCGGATGTCATGGTGCGCGATGGCAGGATCCTGTCCGTTTCGCCGATCGGCCAGTCGAAGGTCGCGGCCGACAACGTGGTCGACGCGGGCAACCGCGTCCTGCTGCCGGGCCTGTACGACATGCACGTGCACGCCGGCAGCTGGGAAGGCGGGCTGCACCTGGCTGCGGGCGTCACCAGCGCGCGCGACATGGGCAACGACAACGCCACGCTGCAGCAGCTGATGGTGGAAGAACAGGACGGTACGCTGATGCACCCGCGGGTGATTCCCGCCGGCTACATCGAAGGGCAGAGTCAGCATTCCTCGCAGGGCGGCTTCGTGGTGAAGGACCTGGCCGGCGCGAAGCAGGCGATCGACTGGTACGTCGAGCACGGTTATCCGCAGATCAAGATCTACAACTCCTTCCCCAGGGAAATCCTGCGCGACACTACCGCCTACGCCCACCAGCGTGGCATCCGCGTCAGCGGCCACGTGCCGGCGTTCCTGCGTGCGCAGGACGTGGTGGAGCAGGGCTACGACGAAATCCAGCACATCAACCAGGTGATGCTGAACTTCTTCGTCACTCCGGAGACCGACACGCGCACGCTCGCACGCTTCTACCTCGTCGCCGACAAGACGGACGGACTCGACTTCGACAGCAAGCCGGTACAGGACTTCATCGCATTGCTGGCGAAGAAGCAGATCGTCATCGATCCGACGCTGGCGACGTTCGAGTTCATCCATCAGCGCGAAGGCCAGCTTTCGCCGATCGTCGCCGACGTCGCGGACCATTTGCCGCCGGACGTGCAGCGCGGCCGCCGCGCGGCGGAGATGGACATCCCCGACGATGTCACCGGCGCGCGCTACACGCGCAGCTTCGACAAGCTGGTCGAGTTCACCGGTCGCCTGTACCGTGCCGGCGTGCCGCTGGTGGCGGGCACCGACGAGTTGCCGGGCTTTACCCTGCAACGGGAGCTGGAACTGTATGTGCAGGCGGGGCTGACACCGTCGCAGGCCTTGCAGGTGGCCACCTGGAATGGCGCGAAATACAGCCGTACGCTGGATGACGCCGGTTCCATCGTCCCCGGCAAGCGCGCGGACCTGGTGCTGGTCGACGGCGATCCGACCGCCAACATCACCGACATCCGCAAGCTGGCGCTGGTCATCAAGGATGGTCGGGCGTATTACCCGGCGGAGATCCACGAAGCGCTGGGCATCGTGCCATTCGCGCCGGCCATCAAGGTGCAGCCGGCGCGGTGAGCTTGCTGTTGTAGGAGCGACGTCAGTCGCGACCGCAGAGCCGGAGTACATCAGGCGTGCGGTCGCGACTGACGTCGCTCCTACAGAAGGGCAGGCTTACGTCAGGATCTCGTAGCGCCGCCAGATCCAGGACAGTTCGTACAGCAGCGCCGCCACGGCGAAGATGCCGTGGTAGCGCGGACTCCGCGTGATGGCGGCGGCCACGCTCGCCAGCACGAACGCCGCATTGCGGACCCAGTATTCCGGCCCGAGCTGCTGTACGTAGGCCGTTCCCTTGATCAGCGTGTCGCCGGCGTCGACCACGAACATCACCGCCAGCAGGCCGAAGAACCAGCGTCGCCGTCCGTAGTAGTAGTCGCGGTAGCCCACGCCATCGGCCAGCGACTCGGGAAACACCAGCGCGCACAACAAGTACAGCAGCAGCGCGTACAGCGTGACGAACAGGTAGAGATTGAAATTCCAGTGCGTCTGGTGCGACAGGCTGAACTGCCACCACCAGAAGTGCAGCACGTAGACGAACATGAAGCCGGCCCACACCAGGTGCACGCCGTGGACGCGGTGTGCCTGCGGGCGCTCGACGATGCGCGCGACATGGCGCAGCAGGTGGGTCAGGCCCAGGCCGACGATCATGCCCAGCAGGATGCGGACATGGATGTACAGGCTGGCATGGCTGGCGGGGTCGGCGTCGTGCATGGCGGGTTCCCTGGGCCGGTGTCGGCACGGTAGCCGAATCCGGGCGCGTTTCCCACGCATCGCAAGGCGCGGGCTGCTTGCCCGGCGGGCGCGCCGGGTGTCTGATAGCGCCTTTCCCGGAGAACCCGCATGACGACTGCCTACGACTTTTCCGCGCAGGACCTCGACGGTCGCGAACGTTCCCTGTCCGAGTACCAGGGCAAGGCGCTGCTGATCGTCAACGTCGCGTCCAAGTGCGGTTTCACGCCGCAGTACACCGGACTGGAGGCGCTGTGGCGCGAGTTCGGTCCGCAGGGCCTGGTCGTACTGGGGTTCCCGTGCGACCAGTTCGGCCACCAGGAACCGGGCGACGAAGCCGAGATCCGCACCTTCTGCTCGCTGAACTACGACGTGACGTTCCCGATGTTCGCCAAGATCGATGTCAATGGCAGCGATGCGCATCCGCTGTGGAAATGGTTGAAGCAGGAAAAGGGCGGGCTGCTCGGCATCAGCGCGATCAAGTGGAATTTCAGCAAGTTCCTCGTCGGTCGCGATGGCAAGGTCATCAAGCGCTACGCGCCGACCGACACGCCGGAATCGCTCGCTGGCGACATCCGCGCCGCACTGGGCTGAGCGCGGTGGCGTGAGCGACGAAGGTGGCCCTCTGTTCCATATCGCGTTCGGTACCGCCGACTACGGCCTGCGTGCCCGGGTGACGGGCACCAACGGCACGCTGGAGACCACGTTGGCCTACTGGCGCACCATTGCCGAAGAAGTACGCCGGCTGTCGCCGTCCGGTTTGCTGGTGGTCGACGACATGGACGGCCTGCCGCCGCCACCGGAACAGTTGCTCCAGTTCGTGCAGGCGATGCGGGGGCAGGGCATGGAGGCCGTGCGCATCGCCTATGTCGAGCGGCACGCCGAACAGATTCCGCAGGTGGAATTCGCTGGCCTGCTGGCCAACGAACACGGCTTCGATGCCCGTGTGTTCGCGGAGGAAGCCGCGGCCGTCCGCTGGCTGCGCTACGGCGAGCGCTGAGCGTCCAGACGCGCCGGCCCTGCCGCCGCGAGCATGCGGCGGGCGAGCGGCGACCATACCTTCCACGCATGGCCGCCTTTCACCACGACCACGTGGTCCTGCGGCAGCAGTCCGGCCAACGGCGGCATCGCGCCGGCCAGGCGGTCGTCGGCGCCATAGCCCAGCCACACCGTGCGCGTGCGCGCCGGGTCATCGCGCCAGCCCTGCAGGTGGCGCCACAGTTCGCGCTGGTAGTTGCCTGCGTTCACCTCGACGGGCACGGGGCCCGCATCCCATTGCGCCAGCCCGCGCGTGCGGATGTCGTCCAGCAGGTCGCGGTCGCCCAGATAGGGCGCCAGCAGTACCAGCCCGTCGGCATCGCCGGGATATGCGCGGTCGTACATCAGCGTGCCCATGCCGCCCATGGAGGCACCCATCAGCCACACCTCGCGATAGCCGCGTGCACGCGCCGGCACGATCACCTCATCGTGCAGCCGTTGCGGTGCGCGTCCCTGCATGTAGTAGCCGAAGCCGAGTCCGGTGAGCACGACGTCGGCGTCGGGCCATGCGGACTGGATGGCCGCCGCGATACCGCTTTCGCGCAGCGCCTGCACGTCGTCGCCTCGGCCCGGCAGCACCACCACCAGTCGCGCGGGCGCCTCGGCCGCCGGCACGAGCGCCTGCGGCACCGGCGCCTGCGGGTTGACCGCGGGCAGGCAGCCGGCCAGGGCGAGGGAGATCACAACCAGTGCCCCGGACCACCGCCAGCCTGCCGTCATCGCATCGTCTCCCTGCGTCAAGGCGGCGAGACTAGCATCGCCCCTGCGACGGGTGCGTGGATGCGCGCGTCAGGGGCTGCGCGGCGGTGCACGGCCCTGCAGCGCCTCTTCCGGCAACAGGGCAATCAGTTCCCTGGCGAAGGAGTCGAGTACCGCCTCGGAGTAACCACGGTGCGTACGCACGATGCGTCCGTCCTGTCCGATGATGAACATGTTGGGTAGCGCGGTGACGCCGTAGCGGTCGGTGACGACGCCACGGGCATCGTGGACGAAGGTGAGGTCGAGGTCCCGGTTGGCGCGCAGCACGCCGAGATAGTCGCTGCGCGGCTCTTTCATGTTGATGGCGATGACTTCCAGGTAGTCGCGGCCGACCAGTTTCTGCACCTGCCCGAGCATCGGCAGTTCGCGCCGGCAAGGTCCGCACCACGACGCCCAGAAGGTCACCACGACCACTTTTCCCTTCAGCGCCTCCAGGTCGACGGGGTCGCCATCGCGGTCCTTCAGGGCGATCGGTGGCGGCAGCTCACCGATGCCGGGCTGTTTGGCGGTGTCGGCCGCCCGCACGCAGGGCGACGCGGCCAGCAAGGCGGCCAGCAGCAAGAGGTTTCGGATCATGCCAGTCCTCCCCAGGACGTCGTGGCGCCAGCGTAGCACCCGGCATGCCGGTGGGGGCCGTGGGCTACTTCTCGACGAAGGCGCGTTCGAACACGTACTGGCCGGCCGTGCCGATGCGCGGTGCGGCGGTGAAGCCGCGGCCGTCGAGCAGCGCGCGGAAGTCGGCCAGCATCTGCGGGCTGCCGCAGATCATCGCGCGGTCGTGCTCCGCATCCAGTGGCGCAATGCCGAGGCTGTCCATCATCGCGCCGCTGGCCATCAGGTCGGTCAGGCGACCCTGGTGGATGAAGTCCTCGCGGGTCACGGCCGGGTAGTACAGCAGCTTCTCGCGAATGGTCTCGCCGAGGAACTCGTGCTGCGGCAGTTCCTTCTCGAAGTAGTCGCGGTAGGCCAGGTCGTCGGCATGGCGCACGCCGTGGGTCAGGATGATCTTGTCGAAACGCTCGTACGTGGCCGGATCCTTGATCACCGAGAGCCACGGCGCCAGACCCGTGCCGGTGCCGAGCAGGTAGAGGTTGCGGCCGGGGTGCAGGTCGCTGATCAGCAGGGTGCCGGTGGGCTTGCGTCCGATCAGCACGTGGTCCCCGGGCTTGATGTGCTGCAGGCGCGAGGTCAGCGGACCGTGCTGCACCTTGATGCTGAAGAACTCGAGTTGTTCTTCCCAGTTCGCGCTGGCGATGGAGTAGGCGCGCAGCAGCGGCTTGCCTTCGACCTCCAGGCCGATCATGACGAACTGGCCATTCTCGAAGCGGAAACCGTCGTCGCGGGTGGTGGTGAAGCTGAAGTAGGCGTCCGTCCAGTGACGGACGTCGAGCACCGTCTCGGTGCCGAACGCAGAGGACATGGGGGAGTGTGGGCGTTTGAATCGACGCGTCATTGTAGCCGACCGGCCTGGCGCGACCTTGATCGTGCTCAATCCGGTTCAACGGGATCAGGCACCAGGCCGCCACGCCGGTGGAAGCAGAGTTGCTCGACCACGCGACGCGTCGGGCGCGCCGCCAGCAACAGGTTCACCGGGGCATCGAACTGCGCATGGTCGAAGGCCCACCGCAGTGCGCGCTTGAAAGCGAACGCCGGGACCGCCGACGACGCCATGTGAGGCCCGGCGCGTCCCGACAAGGCGCGGACCAGGCTGCGTCCGATGGTCGCACCGTGCCGCAGTCCCGCATGGATGCCGCCCGCCGTCAGCGGCGACACCATGCCCGCCGCATCGCCGATCAGCACGACGTCTTCGCGCTGCATCGGCCGCACCGGGCCACCGCAGGGAATCAGCCCGGCGCGGATGCTGTCGGGTCGGCGCGTGGCGGACAGTCCCGTCATCGGCGCGACGTGGTGGAGGAAACCCGCCATGTCCGGCACCTGCGTGCCGCCGGGGTGGTGTCGCCGGGCCAGGCCGGCCTGCACACCGGTCGGCGTCTGCGCCATCCAGCCCAGGTAGCCCGGCGCGAAACGCTTGTTGATGAAGCAGTGCAGGGCATGGGGTTCGCGCAGTGCGACGCCGTCGAACTCGTACTCCACGCCGTAGAGGAACTGCGTCACCTGGCCGAGGCCCAGACGGTGCGCGACCCGCGATCGCGCGCCGTCGGCACCGACCAGAACGCGCGCATGGCCCACGCCGTCCACGTGCCAGCTCGTCAGCGTGCGCGTGGCGTTCCTGAAAGCCTGTCCACGGCGCAGTTCGACGCCGCAGGTCTCCACGTACTCGCCCATCCAGCGCATCAGCGCCGGCGTGTCGGTGGTATAGAAGCGGTAGCCGTCCGCGCCCAGCCTTACGCTGCGCAGGTTCGGCGCGTACAGGCGCACATGCGGAACCGCACGCAGGAGTGCGCGGGGCACGCCTGCCAGCAGTGGCGCGTCGCAGGCTTCCTGCACCAGGATGCCGGTGGTGTGCATGCGCTCGCCGAGATCCTGCTTGCGGTCGATCACGCAGACACGCAGGCCATGCGTGGCCAGTTCGCGGGCACAGGCCAGGCCGGCGAAACCGGCACCCACGACGATCGCGTCGTAACGTTGATCCTGCATCGTCGGGCCTTCGCTCCATCCGGGGATGGCGCGCAGCGTGCCGGCGGTGCGGGGAGCGGCGATGAAGTCGCCATGAAGTCAACGACGCGTGTCCCCTGAAAACGAAGAAGGCGCCGAGGGGCGCCTTCTTCCTGTCGCTTCAGCCGCCGCCGCCGCCGCGGGGACCGCGTTGGCCGCCACCGCCGGGCCTGCCACCGCCGCCACCCGGGCGACCGCCAGGACCGCGGCCGCCGGCAGGACGACCGCCCGGTCCTGGGCGCGGACCGGCCTGCTGCGGACGATTGCCGCCACCGCCGGGACGTCCCTGCGGACGCGGGCCACGCGGCTGCTGGCCATACGGACTGAAGCCAGGATTGGCGTGATCGGAGGGGAAGCTCGGCGCGCTGGCGGGATGCCCGTAGGGACGCGCCGCGCGCTGCGGCTTGCCTGCACCCTGTGCGCCACGCGGGCCGCGCTCGGCACCGAAGCCGCCGGGACCGCGCTCGTTGCCGAACCGGTCGCCACCGAAGCCACCTGGACCTGCGCCCGGACCACGCTTGCCGGCGCCGCCACCCGGCTTGCCACCGGCACCACCAGGACGCCCACCGGGCTTGCCGCCGTAAGGCTTCTTCGGGCCGCCGGGACCGGCGTTGCGATGGCCGGCCGGACCGGTGTCCACGCCGTCCGGCACGTACCAGCTGCGGAACGCGGCCGGATTGCCATCGGGCAGCGGCTTCGGGCCTTTCGGCGTACGTTGCTTGAACGGGCGCTGCGACTGTTTCGCCGCCTGCTCGCCGCTGACGGTCAGGCCACCATGCGGCTTCTTGCCACGACCACCACGACCGCGGTCTTCGCGTACATGGTCGAAGCGGCGGAGTTCGCGGCCTTCGTCGGCGCTGTTGTGGCCGTTGACGTAAGCGCTGCCGCTGCGGCCGCCGCCCACGTGCACGGTCGACTTGGATGCCTTGCGCTGGCCGATGACCGGCTGCAGCGTGAGTGCGGCGGGTGCGCCTTCTTCCAGGCCCAGTTGCTTGCGCAGCGCCAGCACCTGCGCGTCGGGCAGTTCCTGCGACTGGCCGCGCAGCAGCGGCTGCGGCAGGCTGACCTTGCCGTAGCGCACGCGCTTCAGGCGGCTGACCTGGCAGCCCTGCGATTCCCACAGGCGGCGCACTTCGCGATTGCGGCCTTCCTTGACCACCACGCTGAACCAGTCGTGCGAATCGGTGCCGCCGATGCGTTCGATCTCGTCGAACTTGGCCGGACCGTCCTCCAGCGCCACGCCGCGGCGCAGGCGATCGACGATGTTGTCCGGCACGCTTTCCTGGCCTTCCGGCGCACGCACGCGCACCACGTATTCGCGTTCGACCTCGTAGGACGGATGCATCATCGCGTTGGCGAGTTCGCCATCGGTCGTCAGCAGCAGCAGGCCGGTGGTGTTGATGTCCAGCCGGCCGATGGCGATCCAGCGCGCGCCCTTCAGGGCGGGCAGTGCTTCGAAGATCGTCGGGCGGCCTTCGGGATCGTCGCGGGTGGTGACTTCGCCTTCAGGCTTGTTGTAGATCAGGACGCGCGAGGGTTCGGTCAACGCGCTGGCGACGAAGGTCTTGCCGTCCAGCTCGATGCGGTCGCCGCCCTTGACCGACATGCCGGTCTGCGCGACCTCACCGTTCACCTTGACCAGGCCGTCGGCGATGCGCTGTTCCAGCGCACGGCGCGAACCCAGGCCGGCCTGCGCCAGCACCTTGTGCAGGCGTTCTTCCAGACGGTTGGTGTCGGGTGCGTCGGTGCCTTCGCCGCGCTTCAGCGACAGCTTGCCCAGGGCGGCTTTCTTCGGGGGGGTGTTGCTCATTGTTTCTGCTCCGACGGTGCCCGGTCTTCCTCATCGGAAGCAGCGGCGTCGTCATCTTGGGGTTGAGGTTCATCGCGATCGCCGGCGTCGTCGCCGGCCTCGTCTGATGCGGTGTCTTGGTCGGCATCGTCCGATGCCGGCGTGTCATGGTCTTCGTCCGTGCCGGCATCCGTGTCGCGGCCATCGTCTCCAGCACGCATGTCGTCGCCCTGCGTATCGTCGACGGCGTCGCCACTGGCGATGCTCACCGGCAGCGGCGCGCCATCCAGCGGCAGCTGCGGTTCCAGTTCGCCGATGTCCTTGAGTTCGGACAGCGGCGGCAGTTCGTCCAGCCGCTTCAGGCCGAAGTAGTCGAGGAAGCCCTTGGTGGTACCGAACAGCGCCGGCTTGCCGGGCACGTCGCGGTGGCCGACCACGCGGATCCATTCGCGCTCTTCCAGGGCCTGGATGATGTTGCTGCTGACCGCCACGCCGCGGACCTGTTCGATCTCGCCGCGGGTGATCGGCTGGCGGTAGGCGATCAGGGCCAGCGTTTCCAGCGTGGCGCGCGTGTACTTGGTCTTGCGCTCGGTCCACAGGCGCGCGACCCAGGCGTGGACGTCGGCCTTGACCTGGTAGCGGTAGCCGGAGGCCACTTCGACCAGTTCCACGCCACGGTCGGCGCAGGCGTCGGCAAGGTGCTGCAGGGCCTGTTCCACGCTGCCTTCCGGCGCCGGCTCGTCCTCGGGGAACAGGCCATGCAGTTGCGCCAGCGTCAGTGGCTGGGTGGCGGCCAGCAGGGCGGCTTCCACGATGCGGTTGATGAGCGGTTGATCCATGCGGTCCTGTCGTTCGGAAGTGCGGTGGGCCATGTGGGGGCCAGCCGCGGTCACGGGCTGTCGTTGGCGGCGTCGCTGTCGTCGAACTCGCTGGAGAACTGCAGCGGTTCGTTGGTGTTGTTCAGCGCCAGCGACTTGATGTAGATCGGGGCGAGGGGGGCTTCCTGCACGATGTCGAGCAACTGCTCCTTGGCCAGTTCCAGCATGGCCAGGAAGGTCACCAGCACGCCGAGCTTGCCTTCCTCGGGCGTGAACATGCTCTCGAAGCGGTGGAACCTGCCGTCCTCCAGCCGCGTCAGCACATCGCCCATGCGCTGGCGCACGCTCAGCGCCTCGCGCTTGATCGCGTGGCCGGTGAACAGCTCGGCGCGCTTGAGCACGTCGTGCAGCGCCAGCAGCATTTCCTTCAGCTCGACCGGCGGTGGCAACTTGACCGAAGCACGGTCCGGCACGTCGGCACTCACCGGCGTGGTGTCACGGTCCTGGCGGGGCAGGGCGTCCAGGTCCTCGGCCGCCTGCTTGAAGCGCTCGTATTCCTGCAGGCGCCGCACCAGCTCGGCGCGCGGGTCGCCTTCGTCGCCCTCCTCGCTGACCGGCCGCGGCAGCAGCATCCGCGACTTGATCTCGGCCAGGATGGCGGCCATCAGCAGGTACTCGGCGGCCAGCTCGAACCGCAGTTCCTGCATCACGTTGATGTAGTCCACGTACTGCCGGGTGATCTCGGCGACGGGGATGTCCAGGATGTCCAGGTTCTGGCGGCGGATCAGGTACAGCAGCAGGTCCAGCGGGCCTTCGAATGCGTCGAGGATGACTTCCAGCGCGTCCGGCGGGATATACAGGTCCTGCGGGATCTGCAGCACCGGCTGGCCATGCACCACCGCCAGCGGCATTTCCTGCTGCTGCGGGTGGGTGGTCGGGGTTTGTGGGTTCGCGTCGGACGCGAGTTCTGGGCTCATCAAGAAACAGCCATCGTGCGGATTACCCTGCGGGCCTGCGCGCGGCAGGACGGCGCGGCACCGGCAATGCACCAACCAAGATCATCATGCGTCGCAGGGCGAACGCTTCCCTTACAGCAACCAGCAAAGCACACCGCAGGAATGCGGCAGCGGACAGCGAGAGGTCGTCGGGCGCGGGCGGGTGGGGGCAGCGAATCGAACGTCCCGGTGGTCCCTTGACGGGTCAGGGAGTCCGGCGTGGCCGGTGGTTCCCCTGGACGGGCCGCTGCTTCCGGCCGTGCAATGGGGGACAGGGTAAGCCTTGGCCCAGACCGTGTCCAGCGCCCGCCGGTGTCCCGGCCCGTACAATTCAGACTTCGCCTTTGGAGTGAACACCATGTGGTATGCCATTGAAGGCCATGACGGCCCCGACGTCCTGTCCCGCCGTCTGGCGGCGCGTGCCGAGCATCTGGCACGCCTGACCGCGCTGCGCGACGACGGCCGGTTGTTGCTGGCCGGCCCCTGTCCGGCGATCGACGCGGAGGATCCCGGTCCTGCCGGCTTCAGCGGCAGCATCGTGATCGCCGAATTCGATTCGCTGGAAGACGCCCGGGCCTGGGCCGATGCCGATCCCTACGTGACGGCCGGGGTGTATGCCCGCGTGGACGTGCGTCCGTTCCGCAAGGTGCTGCCGTGAGCCGCATCGAACGCATCCGTGCTGCGCTCCAGGGTGCACTGCAGCCCGAAGCACTGGAGGTGCTGGACGACAGCCACAAGCACGCGGGGCACGAAGGTGCCCGTGATGGGCGCGGCCATTTCACCGTCCGGATCACCAGCCAGGCCTTCGCCGGCAAGGCACCGCTGGCCCGGCACCGGGCCGTGTACGCCGCCCTGGGCGACATGATGCAGACGGACATCCACGCCCTCGCCATCGACGCCCGCACGCCCGGCGAAGCCCGCTGAGGTTCGTCCGCCATTTGGCGCCGCCGCATGCATGGCAGCATGAAAACGTTTACATTCGGCCCCCTTCGATATGCCGGGAGGGCGCCATGAAGCAGAAATCCCTTGTCTCGCCGCGACCACTGCTGTTCGGTTTGGTGGCCGTCCTGCTGGCGGCGCCTGCGACGGCCAAGCCACCGGTCTACGCCACGCCGGCCGAAAAGGCCTTCGTGGACGCGCTGCTGGCGAAGATGACCGTCGAGGAAAAGCTGGGCCAGCTGAACCAGCCTGCCGGGGTGGGCAACAACACCGGCCCGGCGGCGATGACCGGCAACGAGGACCAGATCCGCCGCGGCGAGATCGGTTCCTACCTGGGCACCCAGGGCGCCGTGCTGACCTGCCGCCTGCAACGGATCGCCGTGGAGCAGTCGCGGCTCGGCATCCCCCTGCTGTTCGGTTACGACGTCATCCACGGCCACCGCACCGTGTTCCCGGTGCCGCTGGGCGAGTCCGCCAGTTTCGATCCGGTCGAAGTGCAGCATGCCGCCCGCGTCGCGGCGATCGAAGCGGCGGCCCACGGTATCCACTGGACCTACGCGCCGATGGTCGACATCGCGCGCGATCCGCGCTGGGGCCGGGTGGTGGAAGGCGCGGGCGAGGATCCCTACCTGGGGTCGGTGCTGGCGGCGGCGCGCGTGCGCGGTTTCCAGGGCGACGACCTGCGCAAGCCGGACGCCGTGCTGGCCACGGCCAAGCATTTCGTCGCGTACGGCGCCGCCGAAGGCGGCCGCGACTACGACGTGGCCGACATCTCCGAACGCACCCTGCACGAGGTCTACCTGCCGCCGTTCAAGGCGGCGGTGGATGCCGGTGCGCAATCGATCATGGCGGCCTTCAACGAGGTCGCTGGCGTCCCCATGCATGCGCACCGGCCGCTGATCGAGGACCTGCTGCGCAAGGCCTGGGGCTGGGACGGCCTGCTGGTCAGCGACTACACCGGCGTGATGGAGCTGATGCCGCATGGCGTCGCCGCCGACCGCAAGCAGGCGGGCGCGCTGGGCCTGCGTGCCGGCGTCGACGTCGACATGGTCAGCCAGATCTACGTGAAGGACCTGCCGGCCGAAGTGAAGGCGGGTCGGGTGCCGATGGCACAGGTGGATGCGTCGGTGCGCCGTGTGCTCAACGCGAAGTACCGGCTGGGCCTGTTCGACGATCCCTACCGTTCCTGCACCGACGATGGCGCGCACGAGCGCGCGATGACGCTGACACCGGAACACCGCGCCGACGCACGCCGGATGGCGCAGAAATCGCTGGTGCTGCTGGAGAACGACAACGACGTGCTGCCGCTGTCGAAGTCGGTGCGCACGCTGGCGGTGATCGGCCCGCTCGCCGACCATCGCCGCGCGATGCTCGGCAACTGGGCGGTGGCCGGACGCGAAGAGGATGCGGTCACCCCGCTCGAAGGCCTGAAGGCGGCGCTCGGGGATGGCACCCGCCTGGTGCTGGCGAAAGGCGCCGACATCGACAGCCAGGACACCTCCGGCTTCGCACAGGCCGTTGCGGCGGCGAAGCAGGCCGATGCGGTGGTGATGTTCCTCGGCGAGCATCCCGACATGAGCGCCGAAGCGAACAACCGTACCTCGCTCGACCTGCCGGGCGTGCAGGAACAACTCGCGCTGGCGGTGGCCGCGACCGGCAAGCCGGTGGTGGCCGTGCTGTTGAATGGACGCCCGCTGTCCATCGGTGGCCTGAAGGGCAAGGTGTCGGCGATCCTCGAGGCCTGGTTCCCGGGCGTGGAGGGCGGGCATGCGATCACCGACGTGCTGTTCGGCGACGTCAACCCGTCGGCCAAGCTGCCGGTGACGTTCCCGCACAACGTCGGCCAGGTGCCGATCTACTACGCGCACAAGAACACCGGTCGTCCGCCGAGCGAGCAGGAGAAGTACACCAGCAAGTACCTCGACGTACCGTGGACGCCGCTGTACGCCTTCGGCCACGGACTCAGCTACACGACGTTCCGTTACGACGCGCCTGTGGTGGCGAAGAAGACGCTGGCGCCGTCCGCCCTGCAACAGCAGGTGAGCGTGAGGGTCACCAACACCGGCAAGCGGGCGGGCGAGGAGGTGGTGCAGCTGTACGTGCGCGATGACGTCGCCAGCGTCACCCGTCCGGTGAAACAGCTGCGCGGCTTCCAGCGTGTGTCGCTGGCGCCCGGGGAGTCGAAGACGGTCACGTTCGACCTCGGGTTCGAAGACCTGGCGATGTACGACGACCGCATGCAGCAGGTGGTGGAGCCGGGTACGTTCACGGCGTTCGTGGGCGGCAGTTCCGACCGCACGCGCGAGGTCGCCTTCGAGGTCGCCGCCAAGTAAATGCACGCGTTGCAGCCGCATGGATTTGCTGCAATGCAAAATACTTGCGGATACCTGCCAGTGTCCGTAAGTGCATGAATTCGTGAGGGTTTGAGCGTCGAATAACGCGGGCTTTACACGTTTCCGTGAAAACGGTTACAGTCCGCGCCACTCAAGGCTGTCATCACCGCGGAGGGGCGGGGAATGGCGCGAACCTCGGTCACCATCAAGGATGTCGCACGTGAGGCGCGGGTTTCCGTCGCCACCGTGTCGCGTGCCTTGAACGGCCACGAGAACGTCGCCGAATCCGTCCGCCAGCAGGTCCTCGCCACGGCCGACCGCCTGCGCTACCAGCCGCATGCCGCCGCGCGCAGCCTCAGCAGCCGGCGCACCCAGACCATCGGCGTGGTGTTGCCCGACCTGTACGGCGAGTTCTTTTCCGAACTGATCCGCGGTGTCGACCAGGTCGCCCGTGCACGCCGCCAGCACCTGCTGGTCTCCAGCTACCACGGCCATCCGGAAGAGCAGGGCGAAGCCCTGCGCGCGATGCGGGGTCGTGTCGACGGATTGCTGGTGCTGTCGCCTTACACCGACCGTCCCGGCTTCCTGGTCGACAACCTGCCGTCGTCGCTGCCCGTCGTGCTGATCAACACCGATGTGCAGGATGCGTCGTACCCGGCGCTGACCATCGACAACTACGGCGCTGCCGTGGCGATGGTGGAGCATCTGGCACAGGCCGGGCATCGCCGCGTCGCCTTCATCGGCGGTCCCGAGGGCAACTTCGATGCCCGCGAACGCCTGCGCGGTTACCGCGATGCGATGGCGCGCTTCGTGCCCGGCACGCAGGTCCAGGAGTTCGCCGGCGACTTCAGCGAGTCGTCCGGATACGAGGCGGGCAAGCGCATCACGCAGTCGGCGGAGAAGCCGCACGCCGTGTTCGCCGCCAACGACATGATGGCGCTGGGCTGCCTGTACGCCTTCAACGAAGCCGGCGTGCGTGTCCCTCAGGACATCGCGCTGGCCGGCTTCGACGACATCCCGCTGGCGCGTTTCGTTCACCCGACCTTGACCACGATGCGGGTCAGTATTGCCGAACTGGGGGAACAGGCGATGAGCCGGCTGCTGGAAACGATCGAGTCCGACGGCGCGCGCGTGGCGCCGTCTTCGATGCTGGTGCCGGAGTTGGTGGTCAGGGCATCGAGCGTGGGGGAAGGCCGGCACGCAAAGGAATGAGCATGACCGGGGGCGGTTTTTTTTTACTGCACCTGTAACCGATTACAAGCGGCGAAAACGCCGAAACATGATGTTCAATCTTTTGGAGGGAGAGAGCCAGATGAAGCACCGCAACCGCACTACGACACAACCCCAACGCAAACTGCTGACCTGTGCGCTGGCCAGCGTACTGCTCATCGCCGGCGGGCAGGCGCTGGCGCAGTCGTCCAACGCCACCTTGCGCGGCAAGGCCGAAGCAGGCGCGCAGGTCACGGCCACCAACACCGCGACCGGCTCCAAGCGCGTCGTCACCGCGAACTCGGACGGCAACTATGCGCTGGTCGGCTTGCCGCCGGGCACCTATTCCGTATCGGCCGGTGGTACGGAACGCACCGTCACGTTGCAGGTCGCCACGTCGGTCAATCTCGATCTGGCGGGCGCCCCGGCTGCTCCGGCGGGCGACGCGACTACCCTCGACACGGTGCGCGTGACTGCGCCGCCGCTGCAGGAGGTCAAGACCTCCGAAGTCGGCACCAACGTGTCGTTGAAGCAGATCAACACAGTCCCGCAGCTGACCCGCAACTTCCTCGAGTTCGCGGACACCGTGCCGGGCATGCAGTTCACGACGGATGGCTCCGGCCATAGCGATATCCGCGGTGGCGCCCAGACCACCAGCGCCGTCAACGTCTACATCGACGGCGTCGGCCAGAAGAGCTATCTGTTCGGCGGTGTGTCCGGCCAGCAGCAGAGCGCAGGCAACCCGTTCCCGCAGCTCGCCATCGGCGAGTACAAGGTCATCACGTCGAACTACAAGGCCGAATTCGATCAGGTCGGTTCGGCGGCGATCGTCGCATCGACGAAGTCGGGCACCAACGAGTTCCACGGCGAGGTGTTCGGCCGTACGACCAACAGCAGTTTCCGGCAGCCGACGGCAGCTGAACTTGAACCCGGAAAGAGTAAGCAGAAGACCCACCAGGACGAATACGGTTTCGCATTGGGTGGCCCGATCATCCAGGACAAGATGCACTTCTTCTTCAGCTATGAAGGAAAGGGCTTCGAGATCAGTGCCGATCCTGTCGTGCCGGGCATGAACGTTGGCATTGGCGCCTTCCTGCCGCAGGACGTGCAGGCCAAGCTGGGTCCGGTCACGCGTCCGTTCAAGGAAGACCTGTACTTCGGCAAGTTGAGTTGGGACATCGGCGACAACGATCGCCTGGAGTTCTCGGCCAAGGTCCGCGAAGAGGACAGCCGTGACAGCGTGGGTAATACCACCACCGCCGACGCAGCCAAAGTCAACAACAACTCGGAAAAGCGCTACGACTTGAGCTGGGAGCATTACGGCGAGTCGTATTTGAATGAAATGCGCATCACGTACGAAGATGCGTTCTTCAATCCCACCGCCTATACGATCGGTAACCAGTCGGTTTACACCCGTGGTCTTGTCCAGAACGATGTCGTGCTGTTCGATGATGCCACCAGCGGCTTGGCGATCCAGCTGAAAGGCCAGAAGGGTCCTGCGTTCCAGAACGACATCACCTTCACCTCCCTGGGTGACCATGTCATCAAGGCCGGCATCAAGTACAAGCAGGTCGACCTGACGCAAAGCGAAAACTCGATCTCCAATCCCTCGTTCTACTATGCGGTGAACGACGGATCGATCCCCGGTCTGCCGGTCGGTACGGCGACCGTCCCCTACATGGTGAAGTTCAACCTGCCGTTTGCGGGTGCGACGCCTTCGGTCACCACGGCGAGCAAGCAGCTGGGTCTCTATATCCAGGATGACTGGAACGTCACGGACAGGCTGCAGCTGAACATCGGCCTGCGCTGGGATTACGAAGAGATCCCCTCCTACGTCGACAACGTCACGCCGGCCGAAGTCAGGGCGGCGCTGACAGGGCCGGGTACGAATCCTGCCATCAGCGCGACCTATGCCGAGCAGCTCCTCAAGGGCGGCATCGACATCAATGACTATCTGAGCAATGGCAACAGCCGCAAGGCGGACAAGGACAACTTCGCACCGCGCCTGGGCTTCTCCTTCGATCTGGGCGGCGACGAGCGGCACGTGATCTTCGGTGGTATCGGCCGCAGCTACGATCGCAACCTTTACGACTACATGGGTCTGGAACAGGTCAAGTCCGCGCTATCGGGTTATGAAGTGCGCTTCTCCGATGTCACCGGTTGCACTCCGACGCCGAACAGCTGCGCCCCGTTCAATCCGGCATACCTGACCGATCCGGCGGCGTTGGCTTCTCTGGCAACGTCGCGCGTTCGCAACGGCGAGATCGACCTGCTGAACAACGATCTGGAGACGCCGTATTCAGACCAGATCTCGCTGGGTATGCGCAACAGCGTCGGTGAATGGAACACGTCAGCCACGCTCGCCTACATCCACAGCAAGGAGGGTTTCGTCTTCACCCTCGGCAACCGTTACCCGAATGGCGACTGGTACCAGAACGGTTCGCAGCCCTGGGGCCATACGCCGCCAGGCTTCGGCGCGCTGATCCTGGGCGACAACGGTATCGAGACCAAGACCACGCAGTTGCTGCTGTCGCTGGACAAGCCGTATACCAAGGAAAGCGGCTGGGGCTTCACGGCTGCCTATACGTGGTCGCATGCCAAGGGCAATCGGGGTGGCGACGAGCACTATGCGTTCGACGCACCGACCATCGAGCAGTACCCCTTCATCGACCTGAAGGCCGTACCCGAGCATCGCTTGGTCATGACGGGCATCTACGATCTTCCTTGGAACATCACGGCTTCCGCGAAGCTGACCTTGTCCACCCCGCCGCCGTTGAACGAAGTCGTGGGCTGGTACAACTATGGCGCACCGGACACGACACTTCCGAGGCCGGTGGCACTGGATGCGCCGCAGACCTTTGGTGTCAAGCAGCTCGACCTGTCGCTGTCCAAGGACATGTTCGTGACGGAGAACGTGACCGTACAGGTGCGTGCTGATTTGATGAACGCCCTCAACAACGACAATTTGAGTGGTTACATCATCAACTGGGGCGGCGGCGGCGTTTACAACCCGCAGGTGTCGCAGCAGCCTTACGGGTCGCAATTCACCCAGCCGCGCGCACTGTTCCTGAGTGCCCGCGTCATCTGGTAACGATCCAACGGTCGTGCAACAACCACAAGACCCGCTTCGGCGGGTCTTGTCTTGCGGGTGTTCCCAGATCCAACGGATGGATGTCCGGCGCGTCGCCGACCCGGCATTCACGTGAGAGAGGTGGAGTTCGATGAGCGAAGACGCAATCAGGACCATCGTCATCGTGGGCGGCGGAACCGCAGGCTGGATGACGGCCGCGGTACTGTCCAAAGTGCTTGGCAGTGCCTACACGATCCGACTGGTCGAATCTGAAGCCATCGGCACCGTCGGCGTGGGCGAGGGCACTATCCCGCACATCCGGTTGTTCAACAGCCTGCTTCAGATCGACGAGACCGACTTCGTCCGCAAGACCCAGGGCACGTTCAAGCTGGGCGTGCAGTTCAACAACTGGGGCAGGGTCGGCGATACCTACATGCATGGTTTCGGCAATGGCATCGGGCAGAACCTCGGTCTGCTTCCATTCCACCAGTGCTGGATCAAGGCTTCGCGCGCCGGCAAGGCCGACGACATCGGCAGTTATGTACTGAGTTCGCTCGCGGCCCCGCGCGGCAAGTTCATGGTCTCGGCCAATGACGTGCCGCAGACGTCGCCGTTGGCGAATATCGCCTACGCCTACCACTTCGACGCCGGCCTGTATGCGCGCTACCTGCGTGCGTACTCCGAACAGCGCGGCGTCCAGCGCACCGAAGGCATCGTTGCGCGCGTGGCGTTGGATCCCGAGTCCGGCCACGTCGAAGCGATCGATCTGGACAACGGCGAGACGATCCGTGGCGACCTGTTCATCGACTGCTCCGGCTTTCGCGGCCTGCTCATCGAAGAGGCCCTGAAGACGGGCTACGTGGCATTCAATCATTGGCTGCCCTGCGACCGTGCCTTGGCGGTGCCCTGCGAAAACGTGGGGCCACCGACGCCGTACACACGCGCTACGGCACGCGAAGCTGGCTGGCAATGGCGCATCCCGCTCCAGCACCGCACCGGCAACGGCTACGTCTATTCCAGCGCCCATATCAGCGACGACGAGGCGGCCGCCACGTTGCTGAAACACCTGGATGGCCGCGCGCTGGACGATCCGCGCCCGCTGCGTTTCGTTACCGGTCGCCGCAAGCAGTTCTGGAACAAGAACGTCGTGGCGATCGGCCTGTCCAGTGGTTTCGTCGAGCCGCTGGAGGCGACCAGCATCTATTCGATCCAGTCGGGCATCATGCGCCTGCTCAGTCTGTTCCCGCGCGATGGCTTCAGCCAGGCGCTGATCGACCGCTACAACACGCAGATGGTGTTCGATTTCGAACGCATCCGCGATTTCCTGATCCTGCACTACCACGCCACCCAGCGCGACGACACCGCGTTCTGGCGGCAATGCCGCGACATGTCGATCCCTCGGGAACTGCAGGACGTCATCACGCTGTTCCGCGACAGCGGCCGTTTCTACCGTAATGGCGAGGAGATGTTCGCCGAGATGAGCTGGGTGCAGGTGATGCTGGGGCAGGGCATCGTTCCTCGCAGCTACCACCCGTTCGTGGATCAGCTGTCGGATGAAGAACTGGAGGGATTCGTTTCGGGCGTCGGCAGGATCGTCAGTAATTGCGTGGATGCCATGCCGGCGCATCAGGCCTTCATCGACCGGCACTGCCGCGCGGCTGCGCCGTGATGTCCCCATCGCGTTGCGATGCAGCAAAAACCTGGATGATTTCC
Organism: Pseudoxanthomonas sp.; assembly: GCF_036845285.1. GTDB lineage: Bacteria > Pseudomonadota > Gammaproteobacteria > Xanthomonadales > Xanthomonadaceae > Pseudoxanthomonas_A. The sequence continues at coordinate 84,550 of NZ_DAIUEE010000013.1, read as the reverse complement.
TTTGGCACTTCAGTGGCTTGGATGCTGTTCCGCTGGCCGGGCAAATGCTTTTGCCCCTCGCTCTGAAAACGGTTACATTGCCGGATGTGAAGAGTCGGCCGTGGAGGGCGGACGTGACACAGAGCTGTCCTGATGGTTTCGCGTTCATTCGAAGGATGGACGCAGTAGCGGCACTGCGCGTGCATCCAGTGCCGGAGCGCGATGGTAGTGGCACGGTCGGCGCGGGGAGCATCGACATGCTGCACTACACCCGGATGTAGCCGGTTTTTTTTGAATCGCGATGTAATCGATTACACGCGTTATCGGTACTGCGGACGCGGTACCTCATTCTTGGAGGGGAGACCAATGAAGCATCACGCACGGACCATGTTCCATCCCAATCGCAAGCTGTTGTCCTGCGCCCTGGCGAGTTGTCTGGCAATGGCCGCGCCCCAGGTGCTGGCGCAATCGACATCTGCCACGTTGCGCGGCGCAGCGATCGCCGACGCGACCGTCACCGTTACCAATGTCGATACCGGTCTTACCCGCACGGCAAAAGCGTCCAACGGCAGTTACAACATCGGCGGCCTGCCGCCAGGCACGTACCGGATCGAGGTCAACGCCGGCGGCCAGACCAGCAGCCGCGCGGTGACCTTGGCCGTGGGCCAGACCGCCACGCTGAACCTGCAGGAGGCGCCGCCGGTGTCCGCACCGGCAGGCGACGCCACCACGCTGGATACCGTGCGCGTCACCGCGCCGATGCTGGTGGAAACCAAGACGTCGGAAGTGGCGACGTACGTGTCGAACAAGCAGATTGAACTGCTGCCGCAGAATTCGCGCAACTTCCTGGCGTTCGCCGACCTGGTACCGGGCATGGAGTTCACCGTCGCGTCCGGCAACGGCGAATCGCAGTTGCGCAGCGGCGCCCAGGGCGCCAACAACATCAACGTCTACATTGATGGTGTCGGCCAGAAGAATTACGTGACGCCCGGTGGCCTGACCGGACAGGATGACAGTCGCGGAAATCCGTTCCCGCAACTTGCGATCGGTGAGTACAAAGTCATCACTTCGAACTACAAGGCCGAGTACGACCAGATCAGTAGCGCGGCGGTGACGGCGGTGACCAAGTCGGGCACCAATGAGTTCAGCGGCAGCTTTTTCTGGGATCGCACATCCGATGCGTGGCGCAGGCCGACGCCACAGGAGGAAGTTGCGGGTAGAAAGGCCGAGGAATCCACCCAGCAATACGGTCTTGCATTCGGTGGGCCGATCATCAAGGACAAACTGCATTTCTTCGTGACGTACGAAGCCAAGGATTACATCGTGCCACGGATGCTTGCACCGCCGTCGGCCGTGGTGAGTTCGCAACAATTGCCTTCCTGGATCACCAGCTACTACGGCCCTACCAGCCAGCCTTTCAAGCAAGAAGTGTATTTCGGCAAGTTGAGCTGGTTGGCCAATGAGTCGAACTTGTTCGAGCTTTCGGCCAAGTATCGTGATGAAGTGGGCTTGCTGGATGTCGGTGGCACGCGGACTGAATCCGCCGCCACTGCGCTAGTCAACGACGAAACACGCATCGACCTGCGCCATCAGTTCACTTCCATGAATTGGTTGAACGATGCGCACCTCACCTACGAAGAGTCCGCCTACAACCCGTCCGCGGTGGTGTCGGGGCCTGCTATTTTCTACACGGTCGTCGAACCCAACCAGACCGACCCGACCAGAAATACGCGCGTGTTGTGGATCGGCGCCGGCACCAACAACCAGGACAAGGGGCAGAAGGGTTGGAGCGTACAGGACGACCTGACCTGGTTCGGCTGGGAAGGCCATACCCTGAAGATGGGCATAAAGTACAAGCAGGTTGACCTGAGTTCGTTCTCGAACCCTCCGACGCAATATACCTACGACATCAACGATCCTTCAGGTCTTCCATACCAATTGACCTACAACGCGGTGCGTCCGGGCCGCTCGCCTAACGTCTTGTCCGAGAATAAGCAGTTCGGCGTCTACATCCAGGACGACTGGGAGGTCAACGAGAAGCTAATGCTTAACCTGGGTGTCCGCTGGGATTACGAGCGAAATCCGAGCTTCGAGAACTACGTACTGAATCCCACCATCGCCACGACCGTACGCGCCTATGCGGCGAGCATCACGAATCTCGACTACAACATCGAAGACTTCATCAGCAACGGCAACAACCGCTCTGCGTTCAAGGGCGCCATCCAGCCGCGTCTGGGTTTCTCGTACGACCTATTCGGTGATCAGCGGCATGTGATCTTCGGCGGAGTCGGCCGGGCCTACGATCGCAACATCTTCGATCACATGGCGCGCGAGTTCACGGCGGGGTCGAGGGCCAACGCCACGCTCAATTTCGCAACGGCGCTTCATCCTTGCAATGCGAGTCGGGCCTGTGTGCCTTGGAATCCGGCACTGCTGACGGAAGACGGCATTGCCGCCTACTTGGCGGCCAATCCAATCAATGCCAATGGTGAAGTGCTTCTGATTGACAACGAAATCAAAACGCCGTACTCGGACCAGTTCAGCTTGGGCATGCGCAATACCTTCGCATTATGGGAACAAGACTGGAACTCGTCCGTCGCCGTGTCGCACATCCGTAGCTACGATGGCATCTATTTTCCTACTGGCCGCCGGCGTCCGGATGGCAGTTTCCATCAATTTGAGGCGCAAGGTCAGACATACGGCGGTGGTCCTGGAAACCCCGCTGGACAGAGTAATCTGCTACTTGGTGTGAATGGTTTCGAGTACCGCACCACCTCGCTGCTGGTTTCGCTGGACAAGCCCTATACCGAGGCATCGAAGTGGGGCGTCAATCTCGCTTATACGTACAGCGAGGGCGAAGAGAACCGGCCTGGTTCGACGACATCGGATGCGACATTCGTATTCGACTATCCGTGGGTCAGTAACGAGTTCTACGAATCGACGGGCGTGGCCAAGCATCGCCTGGTCTTGTCAGGCATTTATTCGCCGGGCTGGGATCTTATCTTCAGTGGCAAGTTGATCCTGTCCACACCGAAGCCGCTATCGTCCATCAATCGCCTTAATTCGCCCGCCCCCAACACGTGCGCACCGGTGACGGGAGTAGCGACTTGCAACGACCTGCGCGCGTACCACGATCCGGTCACCCCAGACGGCACCTTGGGCTTCAAGCAGTTGGATCTGGCCCTGGAAAAGCGCTGGGACACCGGTACCGATCTTACTTTCAAGGTGCGCGCTGACCTGTTGAATGCCTTCAACTGGCGCAATTGGACATCGTTCAACACCAATTGGGGGCCTGCCGGTGGGCCTATGAATCCCACGGTGGGGCAACGCAACGGCAACAGCATCGAGTTGCCTACCCGGACGTTCAAGTTGTCCTTCGGCCTCGACTGGTAAGTCGCCCCCGCCCTCGGGCGGCGCCCATCGGCGTCGCCTGACCGGCGGGTTTGTTTGACGCTCTTTTGGAATCGGTTACAACAGGAAAACGCTTTGAACAAGATCACCCCAGCCCCGCGTACGTCCTGGTTCATCGGCGTCGCGCTGACTCTGTTGATCGCCGGTTGCCAGAAGGCGCCGGAAGAGAAAGCCGCACCGGTCGCAAAGCCGGCAGCCGCGCCCGTGGTGGTGGCGAAGCCGGAACCGCCGGCGAAGCCCGAACTGCCGCCGCTGTTCCGCGATATCGAACGCCGCACGTTCCAGTTCTTCTGGGACACCACCAACGAAACGAACGGCATGACGCCGGACCGCTATCCGTCGCGTCCGTTCGCCAGCATCGCGTCGATCGGCTATGCGCTGACCGCATACCCCATCGGCATTGAGAACGGCTGGGTCAGCCGTACGCAGGCGGTGGATCGCACCCTGACCACGCTGAAGTTCCTGCGGGATGTGCCGCAGGGGCCGCAGAAGGAAGGGAAGGCCGGCCACAAGGGGTTCTACTACCACTTCCTTGACATGAATACCGGCGAGCGCTTCAACACCTGGGTGGAACTCTCCAGCGTGGACACGTCGCTGCTGCTGATGGGCGTGTTGTTCGCGCAGTCGTACTACGACCGCGACGATGCACGCGAAAAGGAGATCCGCGCGATCGCCGACATGATCTACAAGCGCGTGGACTGGACGTTCCTGCAGAACAACAAGCCGCTGATCTCGATGGGCTGGTTCCCCGAGAGCGGCGTCATTCCGCACGACTGGAAGGGCTACAACGAGGCCATGATGGTCTACGTGCTGGCGATGGCGTCGCCGACGCATCCGGTCGGCCCGGAAGCGTGGGAAGTGTGGACGCGCAGCTACAGCGAACTGTGGGGCGTGTTCCAGGGACAGGAATACCTGACCTTCGCGCCGCACTTCGGCCACCAGTACAGCCATGTCTGGATCGATTTCCGTGGCATCCAGGACGCGTACATGCGTGAGCGCGGGATGGACTACTTCGAGAACAGCCGTCGCGCCACGTATGCGCAACGTGCGTATGCGATCGAGAACCCGATGAAGTGGAAGGACTACGGCGAGAACGTCTGGGGCCTGACCGCCTCGGACGGCCCGCAGCAGACCTTGCAGGAATACCGCGGCGAGCAGCGTCCGTTCCGCCACTATTCGGCCCGTGGCGCGGGCTTCCGCGAGAACTTCGACGACGGCACCATTGCGCCGACCGCCGCCATCGCCTCGCTGCCGTTCGCGCCGGAGATCGTGATTCCGGCGACCGAGGAAATGCATCGGCGTTACGGCGACTATCTCTACTCCAGCTACGGTTTCCTGGATTCGTTCAATCCCAGCTTCGACTACGACATTCCACTGAAGACCGGGCGCATCGTGCCGGGCAAGGGCTGGGTGGCGAGCGATTACATCGGCATCGACCAGGGTCCGATCCTGGCGATGATCGCGAACTACCGGAACGACTTCGTCTGGAGCGTGATGAAGAAGAATCCGTACATCCGCGATGGCCTGAAGAAGGCCGGCTTCCAGGGCGGTTGGCTGGACGCGAAGGCGGGGCAGGCCGCAGCGGGCGCGGAGACCGCGCCGACCGCGCCGCCGGATCTCGATGCGGCGGCGGCGCGTGCGCTGGGAACGGCGGAGTCGCGCGCCAACCAGGCGGCACAGCCCGAGGCGGTGCGCCCGCAGCAGCCAGAGTAAGCTGTCCGCATGGAACCGTGTGCGCCAGCCAGGGTCTCTCCGGCACGCATCAGGGTCTTCTCCGGTGGAAGGAGGACCCTGGTGCGCTGCTGTTCCCTCGTGGCCCTGATGCTCGCACTGATGGTCGCCGGCTGCGCACGCACGCGGGACGATCGCACCGTTGTGCGGTTCTGGGTGATGGGCTATGAGGGCGAGGTCGTCGCGAAGCTGTTGCCCGAGTTCGAGCGTCAGCATCCCGACATCCATGTCGACCTGCAGATCGTGCCTTGGCTTTCCGCGCACGAAAAGCTGCTGACGGCCTTCGCCGGCGAATCGCTGCCCGATGTCAGTCCGATCGGCAACACGTGGATCCCGGAGTTCGCCGCCCTGGGCGCGCTCGAACCGCTGGACGACGAGATCGCAGCCACCCCGGGTTTCGAGCAGGCGGATTTTTTCCCCGGCGTCTGGGACACTGGCGTGATCGATGGGCGTGCCTATGCGGTGCCGTGGTACGTCGAAACGCGCCTGCCGTTCTACCGGCGCGACATGCTGGCCAAGGCCGGCGTGAAGACCTTGCCGGCCAGCTGGGACGAATGGCGCGTGGCGATGCGCGAGGTCAAGCGGGTCGCGGGGCAGGGCAACTATTCGATCCTGTTGCCGCTCAACGAATTCGAACCGCTGCTCAGCCTGGCGATCCAGCAGCCGGAGCCGCTGCTGCGCGACGGCGGGCGCTACGGCAATTTCCGCAGTGCGGGCTTCCGGCAGTCGCTCGGGTTCTACAAGGAGATGTTCGATCGGCAGTGGGCGCCGGTCGTCACCAACAACCAGATCTCCAATGTGTGGGACGAGTTCGGCAAGGGTTTCTATTCGTTCTACATTTCCGGTCCCTGGAATATCGCCAAGTTCAAGGAACGCCTGCCGGCATCCCAGCAGGCCGACTGGATGACGATGCCGCTGCCCGGTCCTGAGGGCCCCGGTGCATCGCTCGCCAACGGCACCAGCTTTGTGGTGTTCAAGGATTCGCCCAACAAGGACGCGGCGTGGCAGCTGATCGCCTGGCTGTCGTCGCCGGCCGTGCAGGCCGAATTCCATGCGCTGACCGGCGACCTGCCACCGCGCCGCTCGCCCTGGCTTACGCCCGCCCTGGCGAACGATCCGTATGCCAAGGCGTTCCGTGAGCAGCTCGAACGCGCCGTGTCCACGCCGAAGGTGCCGGAGTGGGAGCGCATCGCGACGGAAATGCGGCTGGTCGGTGAGCAGGTCGCCAATGGTCGCCTCACCGTCCACCAGGCGGCCGAGGAACTGGACCGCCGTGCCGACCGTATCCTCGAAAAGCGTCGCTGGATGCTGGACCACGCAGCGAAACCCGGAGGGACGCCATGAGGTCGTCGCATTCGCTGGCCGGCTGGTTGTTCGCCGCGCCCGCGCTGACGGTCATCGTGGTCTTCTTCGGCCTGCCGGTGCTGGCCGCGTTGGCGCTCAGCCTGACCGACTTCGATATCTACGCACTGGCCGACATCAATAACCTGCGCTTCGTCGGCGTCGACAACTACATCGGCCTGTTGCAGAACCCGATGTTCTGGAAGTCCCTGGGCAACACCGTGTACTTCGTGGTGGTGGGCGTGCCGCTGTCGGTGGCGCTGTCGCTGGGGGCGGCGCTGTTGCTGCATTCCAGGCTCGGCCGCTTCAAGGGCTTCTTCCGCACGGCCTTCTTCGCGCCGGTGGTGACCACCGTGGTCGCGGTGGCGGTGATCTGGCGTTACCTGTTCCACACCAAGTACGGCTTGGTGAACTGGGGTCTGTCGTGGATCGGTATCGATCCCGTCGACTGGCTGGGCGATCCCACCTGGGCCATGCCGACCATCATCCTGTTCGCCGTGTGGAAGAACTTCGGCTACAACATGATCGTCTTCCTCGCCGGGCTGCAGAGCATCCCGGAAGACCTGTACGAGGCCGCCCGCATCGACGGCGCGTCGCGCTGGGCGCAGTTCCGCCACGTCACCCTGCCGCAGCTGGGTCCGGTGCTGCTGCTGGTCGGCATCCTGACCATGGCGGGTTACTTCCAGTTGTTCGCCGAACCCTACGTGATGACGCAGGGCGGTCCGCTGGAGAGCACCAAGAGCGTGCTGTACCTGATGTACGAAGAAGGCTTCAAGTGGTGGAACCTCGGCAACGCATCCGCGGTGGCGTTCCTGCTGTTCGTGCTGATGACGGTCGTGACCAGCGGCCTGCTGTGGTTCGCGCGCAAGCGGGGTGTGGAATGAACCAGCGCCTGGCTACCGTTGTCGTCAACGCGCTGCTGGTCGCGCTGGCCGTGGTCAGCCTGGGGCCGCTGCTGTGGATGCTGTCGGTGTCCTTCATGCAGACCGGCGAGGCTGGCCACTTCCCGCCGCCGTTGTTGCCGTCCGCGCCGACGCTGGACAACTACCGCGAGCTGTTCGTGCGCGCCGGCATGGGTCGCTATCTGTTGAACAGCTTCATCGTGTCGACCTGCGTCATGCTGCTGTCGCTGCTGTTCAACACCATGGCCGGCTACGCGTTCGCGAAGCTGCGCTTCAGGGGGCGCGACCGCACCTTCCGCGCGCTGCTGGCGGCGCTGGTGATCCCGGCGCAGGTGGCGATGATGCCGCTGTTCCTGCTGCTCAAGCAGATGGGCCTGGTGAACACCTACGCTGGCGCCATTGTGCCCGGCATGGCGGCGATCTTCGGCATCTTCCTGGTGCGCCAGTACGCACGCTCGATCCCGGACGAACTGCTGGAGGCCGCGCGCATCGACGGCGCCAGCGAGGCGCGGATCTTCTTCCAGATCGTTTTGCCTGGCCTGAAGCCGATCCTGGTGACGCTGGCGATCTTCAGCTTCCTCGGCGCATGGAACGATTTCATGTGGCCGCTGATCGTGCTGAGCGACGACAGCCTGCAGACCTTGCCGGTCGCACTGGCGGGCCTGTCGCGCGAGCACGTGATGGACTACGAACTGATGATGGCCGGCTCGGTCGTCACCATCCTGCCGGTGCTGCTGCTGTTCCTGGCATTGCAGCGCTACTACATCCAGGGCCTGTTGCTGGGCAGCGTCAAAGGCTGACCCGGAGCGGGTCATCGTGGAGTTTGAATCACCATGAAGATCGAATCGTCATTCCTGCGCAGGCGGGAACCCAAAGGCTTCGCCTCCCGCAACACTGCGCTGGCTTGCGGCCTGCTGCTCGCGTGCGCCGCGCCCGCCTTCGCCGCACAGGAGGGCGCCCGCGTCCTCGACGACTTCAATGATCCGTCGACCTGGCGCGTGGTGACGTCCAACCAGGTCAGCGGCGCACTGCGACCGGTCGATGGCGTGGACGGGAAGGCAGTGTGCCTGGACTACAACTTCAACGGTGTGTCGGGCCACGCGGGTATCCAACGCGACCTGCTTATCGAGTATCCGCAGAACTACCAGTTCGACTTCCAGCTGCGCGGCGACTCGCCACGCAACGACCTGCAGTTCAAGGTCGTCGATGCGAGCGGCGACAACGTCTGGTGGGTGAACCGGCCGAAGTACGAATACCCGACGGCATGGACGCCGGTGCGCTACAAGCAGCGTCATATCGACAAGGCCTGGGGACCCGACCCGGATCGCGTACTGCGCAGGAGCGTCAAGCTCGAGTTCACCGTCTACAACAACGTCGGCGGCAAGGGTTCGGTCTGCTTCGACCAGCTGACGTTCCAGCCGCTGCCGGTGGATGACGGCGCGCCGCTGACCGGCAAGGCCAGTGCTTCCGTCGCGTTTCCGGCCGGCGCCGCTGCCTTGGCCGTCGACGGCAAGGCGGATACGGCGTGGTCCGCCGACTTGCACGGCGAGAAGGATCCGCAGCTGACCCTGGACCTGGGCAAGGTGCGCGAGTTCGGCGGCCTGGTGCTGCGATGGAAGCCCGACCAGCATGCGTCGGATTACCTGGTGCAGCTGTCCGACGATGGCATGCGCTGGCGCGACGTGCGAACCGTGGTCGATGGCAACGGTGGCAACGACTATCTGGCACTGCCGGAGTCGGAAGCGCGCTATGTACGGCTCACGGTCGGCGACGGACCGGGCCGTTCGTTCGCGCTGGCCGAGCTTGAGGTGAAGCCGCTGGCCTTCGCCGCGCATCCCAACGACCTGATCAAGGCGATGGCGGCCGAATCGCCGAAAGGCTGGTTCCCGCGCGGCTTCAGCGGCGAACAGCCGTACTGGACCATCGTCGGCCTCGACGGCGGGCGCGAGCAGGGCCTGATCGGCGAAGATGGTGCCATCGAGATCGCCAAGGGCGGCGTGAGCGTCGAGCCGTTCGTGCAGGTCGACGGGCGCTGGATCGGCTGGTCCGACGTGCAGGCGACACAGTCGCTGCAGGATGGATACCTGCCGATTCCGACCGTCGCATGGAAGCACGCCGACTTCGCGCTGACGACCACCGCGTTCGCGGCAGGCAAACCTGGCGACTCGCGCGTCGTCGCGCGCCATCGCCTGACCAACACCGGCAGCGTGCCGCGCGACTATGTGCTGGCGCTGGCCGTGCAGCCGTGGCAGGTCAATCCGCCCAGCCAGTTCCTCAACACGACCGGCGGCTTCAGCCCGATCAACGATCTGGCGATCCGCGACGGCGTGGTCAGCGTGAATGGTCGCGCCAGTCTGCGCTTCGCCAAGCCGGATGCAGCGCTGGCGTCGCGCTTCGACGAAGGGCTGGTGCGCGAGCGGTTGGCGTCGATGGACGGCATGGCCAACGGCGCTGATGCGCAGGTGGCGGGCGAACCGAGCGGACTCGCATCCGCCGCCGTGCTGTACCGCATCACGCTGGCGGCGGGTGAAAGCCGCGACATCGACTGGGTGGCGCCGCTGGAAGGCGCATTGCCCGCGAAGATCGATGCGGCGCGCGAACAGCAGGCGACCGCGGCGATGTGGCGCGGCAAGCTCGGCGAGATGAAGCTGCAGGTACCCGCTGAAGGGCAACCGGTCGCCGATACCCTGCGCACGGCGCTCGCGCACATGCTGATCTCGCGCATCGGCCCGCGCCTGCAACCGGGCACGCGCTCGTACTCGCGCAGCTGGATCCGCGACGGCGCGATGATTTCCGAAGGCCTGCTGCGCCTTGGTCGCCCTGAAGTGGTGAAGGAGTACGTGGAGTACTACGCGCCATACCAGTTCGAGAACGGCAAGGTGCCATGCTGCGTCGACGACCGCGGCAGCGATCCGGTGCCGGAAAACGACAGCCACGGCGAGCTGATCTTCAACATCGCCGAGTACTACCGCTATACAGGCGACAAGGCTTTCCTGAGGAAAATGTGGCCGCACGTGCAGGGCGCGTTCGCCTACATGGAGGCACTGCGCCTGAGCGAACGCACCGAGGCGAATCGCGCGGTCAACGCGGCCTTCTACGGCATGATGCCGGCTTCGATCAGCCACGAAGGCTATTCGGCCAAGCCGATGCATTCGTACTGGGACAATTTCTGGGCGCTGCGCGGCTACAAGGATGCGGTCGAAGTGGCTGACGCACTTGGCCAGACGACGGAATCGAAGCGCATGGCCGCCTCGCGCGACCAGTTCCGCGACGATCTCTACGCCTCGCTGCAGGCGGCGACCAAGCTGCATGGCATCACCTACCTGCCGGGCGCGGCCGAGATCGGCGACTTCGATCCCACCTCGACGACCATTGCGCTGGCGCCGGGCGGCGAGCAGGGCACGCTGCCGGCGGACCTGCTGCTCGGCACCTTCGAGCGTTACTGGACCGAGTTCGTGCAACGCCGCGATGGCACGCGCGCGTGGAAGGACTACACGCCGTACGAATGGCGCAACGTGGCGGCATTCGTCCGCCTCGGTTGGCGCGAACGCGCGTGGGACGTGCTGGAGTTCTTCTTCAAGGACCGCGCGCCGCAGCCCTGGAACCAGTGGGCGGAAGTGGTCTCGCGCACGCCGCGCACGCCGTTCTTCGTCGGCGACCTGCCGCATGCGTGGGTGGCCTCGGACTTCGTGCGCTCGGCGCTGGACATGTTCGCGTACTCGCGCGAACTCGACGACAGCCTGGTGCTGGCGGCGGGCGTGCCGGCCACCTGGCTGGACGGCGAGGGCATCGCCATCGACGGCCTGCGGACGCCGAACGGCGTGCTGGGGTATTCACTGCGCAGAACCGGCAGCGAGGTGGTATTGGACGTGAAGGCCGGGTTGAAGCTGCCGCCCGGTGGCCTGGTGCTGCCGTGGCCCTACAAGGATGCTCCCGGCGAGACGCGTATCAACGGCAAGCCGGCGCAGTGGAAAGATGGCGAGCTGCGCATCACCACGCTGCCGGTGAAGGTCGTCATCCGCGCGCCATGAGGCAACAAAAAAGCGCCGGCTTGCCGGCGCTTTTTCGTGTCTCGGGGAATCCGCGTCGCGTGTCTAGTTACCGCGCACGCGCTGCACGATGCCCGCCGCCTTGGCCGAGCTTTCGGTGACCTTGTCCCACTCGCCGTTGTCGAGCCAGCCCTTCGGCACCATCCACGAACCGCCGATGCAGACCACGTTCGGCTGCGACAGATAGTCGGCCGCGGTGTCTTCGGTGATGCCGCCGGTGGGACAGATCTTCAGTTCCGACATCGGGCCTGCAAGCCCCTTCAGCATCGCCAGTCCACCGACGGCGGTGGCGGGAAACAGTTTGCAGACGCGAAAGCCGCGCGCCATCAGCGCCAGCAGTTCGGTCGGCGTGGCGGCGCCCGGCACCACCGGTATGTCCGCAGCGGCCAACTCGTCTGCGAGTGCCGGTGGCGTGCCCGGCGTGACCAGGAAGTCGGCACCCGCATCGATGGACTGCTTCATCTGCTCGGTCGTCAGCACCGTGCCCGCACCGATCACGATGTCGGGCAGTTCCTTTTTCAGCATCGCCAGCGCTTCCATCGCCACCGGCGTGCGGAGCGTCAGCTCGATCGCCGGCAGGCCGCCTTTCAACAGCGCCTCGGACACCTTGCGTGCCTCGTCCAGCGTATGCACCGTAACGACCGGCAGGATGCCGGCGGCGCGGAGGAGGGATTCGGCTTTCTGCTGGCGGGCTTCGATGGTCATTGGGGGCAATCGGAATTCGTGTTGTGGGAGCGACGTAAGTCGCGATCGATGTCAGGTGGAAGCTTCGCGACTTACGTCGCTCCCACAGCAATGATGTCCAGTGAAAGGCCTGCTTTGGCGTTACGCATCCTTGGCTTCGTGCGGTGCCTCGGCTGCATGCGCAGCATCGCCCAACTCATACTCGGCGTCGTATTCCCAGGTGCCATCGTGGTACGGCAGACCGCAGGAGATCGACATCGCGCCGCGGTCGGCGGGCGTCACCACGTCGCGACTGACCGCGAACAGGTTGCGACCCAGGTCCAGCGCGGCGGGAGACGTGTTCGGCGCGAGTTCGCGTGCCGCCCATTCGGTCGCATCGACCAGGGCTTCCAGCGTGCCGGCTTCGGCATCGAGTCGGATGATGTCGCCTTCGCGCAGCTTCGCCAGCGGACCACCACGTGCGGCTTCCGGGGTCAGGTGGATGGCGGCGGGAATCTTTCCCGAGGCGCCGGACAGGCGACCGTCGGTGACCAGCGCCACGCGCCGGCCCTGGTTCTGCAGCAGGCCGAGCAGCGGCGCGAGCGAGTGGAGTTCCGGCATGCCGTTCGCACGCGGGCCCTGGTAGCGGACCACCGCGACGAAGTCCTGCGGCAAGACGCCGGCGGCATGCAGCTTGTTGAGCGCGCGCGGATCGTCGACGACGACGGCCGGCGCCTCGATGTATCGGTACTCCTGTTTCACCGCCGAGGTCTTGATCAGCGAACGCCCCAGGTTGCCGCGCAGCAGGCGCAGGCCGCCCTGCGCTTCGAACGCGCGCGACACCGGCCGTGCGACATCCTCGTCCGCGCTCTGCACGATGCCGGGCGCGTAGGCGAGCTTGCCGTCCTGAAGGCGTGGTTCGTCGCAGAATGCGCGCAGTCCGCCGGGGACGATGGTGGTGATGTCGTGCATCAGCCCCGCATCGAGCAGTTCGCGGAACACGAATTGCGTGCCGCCCGCGGCGGCGAAACGGTTCACGTCCGCCTCGCCGTTGGGATAGACGCGTGCGAGCAGCGGCACGGTCTGCGCGATCACGTCCATGTCGTCCCAGGTCAGCACGATGCCGGCCGAACGCGCGACGGCGATCCAGTGGATGGTGTGGTTGGTGGAACCGCCGGTCGCCATGAGTGCGGCCATCGCGTTGACGATGGCGCACTCGTCGATCAGGCGTCCGATCGGGCGGTAGTCGTCGCCGAGCGCGGTGATGCGCAGCGCGCGCTCGGCGGCGGCACGCGTCAGTACATCGCGCAGCGGCTGGTCGGGATTGACGAACGACGTGCCCGGCAGCTGCAGGCCCATCGCTTCCAGCAATACCTGGTTGGAATTGGCGGTGCCGTAGAACGTGCAGGTGCCGGCGGCGTGGTAGCTGGCCGCTTCGGCTTCCAGCAGTTCCTCGCGGGTCGCTTCGCCGGCGGCGTAGCGCTCGCGGACGGCGGCCTTTTCCTTGTTCGGGATGCCCGGTGACATCGGTCCGGCCGGCACGAACACCGCAGGCAGGTGGCCGAAGGCCAGCGCGCCCATCAGCAGGCCGGGCACGATCTTGTCGCACACGCCCAGGTACAGCGCGGCGTCGAACATGTCGTGGCTCAGCGAGATCGCCGTGGCCTGCGCGATCACGTCGCGCGAGAACAGCGACAGCTCCATGCCGGGACGGCCCTGGGTCACGCCGTCGCACATCGCAGGCACGCCGCCGGCGACCTGCGCGGTGGCGCCGAGGTCGCGCGCGACCTGGCGGATGATCCCGGGGTAGTGCTCGAACGGCTGGTGCGCCGACAGCATGTCGTTGTACGCGTTGATGATGCCGAGGTTCGGCGTCACGTCGGCACGCAACCGGCCCTTGTCGGTGGGACCACACGCCGCGAACGCGTGCGCGAGGTTGCCGCAGCTCAGGCGCGCGCGTTGCGGCCCGTCGCGATGCGCGGCATCGATGCCGTCGAGATAGGCGCGGCGCAAGGGTGCGCTGCGCTGGCGGATGCGTTCGGTGACTTCCTGGATGCGGGGGTGCAGGCTCATGGGCGTAGGGCTGTGCTGCAGACAGAAGCATTCTGCATGGCGTGGCGAAGAAGGGCCGTGAGGCAGCGGCCTTCCTGCAACTCCAGCGCGTGGAGGGGAAGGGCGGTGAACGACGGCGACGGCATGATGCTTTCTACCGCCTTTGCCGCAGGGGCGAAAGCGACCAAAGTCAGACCAGTCCGCGTGTCATGGCGCCGCGCGTGCTGCATTGCAGCGCGCCTCTGCGCAAAACCTCACGCGTGCGCGGCGGTTTTCGGACCGAACAGTTCGACCGCGTACGCGGCCGCACCGAGCAGGCCGGGACGCGGATGCATGTTCGCGAGCGTCGGCACGCGGCCCATCGCAGGCGAGAAGCGGCCCTTGTGTTCGAAGCGCTGGCGGAAGCCGGAATGCTGCAGCGAGGTCAGCAGCTTCGGCACCAGTCCGCCGGTGAGGAACACGCCATCCCATGCGCCGGTGGTGAGCACCAGGTCGCCGGCGATCGCGCCGAACACCGCGCAGAACACGTCCAGCGTGCGCACGCAGCGCGGATCGCCGGCGGCGGCGCGTGCGGTGACGTCCTTCGGTTCCAGCGGGCCACCCGGATCCTCGCCCGCGATCTCGCTGAGCGCGCGGTACAGATTGACCAGGCCGGGGCCGCAGATCAGGCGCTCGTTCGACACGCGGCCGAACTGCGCCGACAGGATGTCGAGGATGCGGATTTCTTCCGGCGTGCCGGGCGGAAAGCTGACGTGGCCGCCTTCGGTTTCCAGTGGATACGCACGACCGTCACGGATGATCAGCGCGGCCACGCCCAGGCCGGTGCCGGGGCCGATCACGGCGTAGGTGCGCGGCACCGACAACGGTGCGGGCTTCCACTGCACGCCGCCGATCGCCACGACATCCTTAGGCGTCAGCAGCGACACCGCCATCGCCTGCGCGGCGAAGTCGTTGACCAGCTTCAGGCCCTGGAAACCCAGTGCCTGCCGCGTGCGGTTCACCGAGATCACCCACGGATGGTTGGTGATGCGGGCTTCGTCGCCATCGACGCGGCCGGCGACGGCGAACACACCGTTCTGCGCGGTCGCGCCGGTTTCATCCAGGTAGTGCTGCGCGGCCTCGGCGAGCGACGGGAAATCGGCGACCACGAACTCGCGCACGCTCTCGTCCAGCAAGGGAACGGAGGCGGACGTATCGGCCAGCGCGAAGCGCGCATTGGTGCCGCCGATGTCGGCGAGCAGGACGCGATCGGCGTTGCTCATGCGGCAGACATCCTGTTCAGTGCGGGGTGGCTTCCAAAACGGGTCCGCTGCATTCGCCTGGTCGATCCTGTGCTGCCGTGAAAGGGCCACATCGCGTGGGCGGCGCATGATAGCGCGCACCTGCGCCGGCGGCGTGCAAGCCCGCACGCGCATGCGCCATCCGTATACGTATGCGTCATTCCGCAACAGGTGGCGGCGCGGGCGCGTATCGAGTGCGATGGCAATGACATGGACGGCGCCGGGCGTGTGCGGGATCGGGAGCAGGCAGGCACGCGATCCGCTGGTGCTGTGAAAACGGTTACATGGCAGAATAGCGCACCTTCCCCGACCACGGAACGGGAAGCCGAGCGCATCGCCTGCGAAGGCATGCCTGCACCCGGGAGGGCCGGGCCGCAGCGAACAATCACGGGCGCCGCCCGACCGGAGCAATGATGGCCAGTGTCCAACTCGACCGCGTGCGCAAGGTGTACGACAACGGTCAGGTGGCCGTGCACGGGGCCAGTTTCGAGATCGCCGACGGCGAGCTGATGGTGCTGGTCGGCCCATCCGGCTGCGGCAAGTCCACGCTGCTGCGGATGATCGCCGGCCTGGAAGAGATTTCCGATGGCAACCTGCTGATCGGCGAGCGCCGCGTCAACGATGTGGCCCCGAAAGACCGCGACATCGCGATGGTGTTCCAGAGCTATGCGCTGTACCCGCACATGACCGTGGCCGAGAACCTCGCGTTCGGGCTGAAACTGCGCGGCGTGCCGCGCGCGGAGATCGACCGGCGCGTCAGCGCGGCGGCGGAAACGCTGGGCATGACGTCCATGCTGGGCAAGCTGCCGCGCGAGATGTCCGGTGGACAGCGACAGCGCGTGGCCCTGGGCCGTGCGCTGGTGCGCGAACCGTCGGTGTTCCTGCTCGACGAACCGCTGTCGAACCTCGACGCCAAGTTGCGCCATTCCGTGCGCACCGAGATCGGCCGCCTGCATCGCCAGCTCGGTGCGACGATGATCTACGTGACCCACGACCAGGTCGAAGCGATGACGCTGGGGCAGCGCATCGTGGTACTGAAGGACGGCGAGATCCAGCAGATCGACACGCCGATGGCGCTGTACGAAAAGCCGGCCAACCTGTTCGTCGCCGGCTTCCTCGGCAGCCCGGCCATGAACGTACTGCACGGCACGCTGCACCAGGCGGACGGACTGCACCTGGCGCTCGACGACGGCACCACGCTGCCGCTGGGGCAGGCCACGGGTGCGGAGTCGTGGCTTGGTCGTCGCGTCGCGGTGGGCGTGCGGCCGGAACACCTGTCGCCTGCCGGCATCGGCAAGGCGGCGTTCGAGGCGCAGGTGGACCTGATCGAACCGGTCGGCAACGAAGTCTTCGTCAACCTGGCCTATGCCGGCCACGCGCTGGTCGCCCGCATGCCGCCGCAGCACCTGCCCGAACCGGGGCAGGCATTGCGGGTGACCGTCGAAGGCGCCGCGCTGCATGTCTTCGATCCGGACACCGGATTGCGGCTGGGCTGACCCACGCGGGATGCGGAAAGAAAGAAGGGAGGCCGAGGCCTCCCTTCTTCGTCTGGAGCATGCGTGCGTGGTGCGTCAGCCGCGGCTGACCGTACGCACCGCCTCCGCCACGTAGGCCAGGTTCTGCTGGTTCAGCGCGGCCACGCAGATGCGACCGGTGCCGACCGCGTAAATGCCGAACTCGTCGCGCAAGCGGTCCACCTGCGCCTTGCTCAGGCCGGAGTACGAGAACATGCCGGCCTGCTGCTGGATGAAGGCGAACTCCGGCGCGCCGAGGGCGGCCAGCTGGTCCACCAGGCCGGCGCGCAGGGCATGGATGCGTTCGCGCATGCCGCCCAGTTCGCTTTCCCACTGCGTGCGCAGCTCGCTGCTGGTCAGCACGCCGGCCACGAGTGCCGCACCGTGAGTCGACGGGCTGGAGTAGATCGTGCGGATGATGCGCTTGACCTGCGACTGCACGGCCTTGGCCGCGGCCGCATCCGGTCCGACCACCGACAACGCCCCGATGCGCTCGCCGTACAGCGAGAACGACTTGGAGTACGAGTTGGCGACGATGAAGCTGTCGATGCCGGCCTCGGCGACGATGCGCACGGCGGCGCCGTCTTCGGCGATGCCCTTGTCGAAGCCCTGGTAGGCCATGTCGATGAAGGGGAACAACCCGCGGTCCTTCATCAGCGCGGCGACCTGCTTCCACTGCTCGACCGTCAGGTCGGCGCCGGTGGGGTTGTGGCAGCAGGCATGCAGCAGGACGACGGTGCCCGGCTTCAGCTGGCCCAGGTCGGCCAGCATCCCGGCGAAGTCCAGGCCATGCGTGGCGGCATCGAAGTAGGTGTAGTCGACGATGTCGAAGCCTGCCGCGCCGAACACCGCGCGGTGGTTCTCCCAGCTCGGATTGCTGATTGCGATGGTGGCGTGCGGCAGCAGCTTCTTCAGCAGGTCCGCGCCGACGCGCAGCGCACCGCTGCCGCCGATCGTCTGGGTGGTGGCCACGCGACCGGCGGCGACGAGGTCGGAGTCCTTGCCGAAGACCAGCTCGCGGGTGGCGGCGTCATAGGCGGCCAGGCCATCGATCGGCAGGTAGCCGCGTGGTTTGCCGGCGGCGGCGAGGGCCTGTTCCACCTGGCGGACGCAGTCGAGCAGGGGAATGCGGCCCTGTTCGTCGTAGTAGATGCCGACGCCCAGGTTGACCTTCTGGGTACGGGGATCGGCGTTGTACGCCTCGGTCAGCCCCAGGATGGGGTCGCCGGGCACCAGTTCGACGGATGCAAAAAGAGACACGGAGTGGGGACCGTTGGATGTGTGAGGGAGGGGGGTGAAGCCGCCGGCGATGCTAACAGGCGCGGGCCTCTTCCGTACGCCGGCTGCCTGCAAGCGTACGGCGCCCGACGGTCCGGGCATCCCATGCCATGGGCGGCTATACTCATCCGTTGGCGTGCCTGACGGCAGGCCTGATTGCCACGGAATCAATGAGTTGGCAGTCGAAGCTGATCCCATTTCACACTTGCGGCAGCGCGTCGGACCGGTCCGGTCGCGGTGCCCGGAAGACACCGTCGCATGCGCCTTTCCACCATCAAGCTGTCCGGCTTCAAGTCGTTCGTCGATCCCACCGTGCTGCACCTGCCGACCAACATGACCGGCGTGGTCGGCCCGAACGGCTGCGGCAAGTCCAACATCATCGACGCCGTGCGCTGGGTGATGGGCGAAAGCTCGGCCAGCCGCCTGCGTGGCGACTCGCTGACGGACGTGATCTTCTCCGGCTCGGCCGCACGCAAACCTGTGTCGCAGGCCTCGGTCGAGCTGATCTTCGACAACAGCGACCACACCATCAGCGGCGAATTCGCCGCCTTCAACGAAATCTCGGTCCGCCGCCTGGTCAGCCGCGACGGCCAGAGCAACTACTACCTCAACGGCACCAAGTGCCGCCGGCGCGACATTACCGACCTGTTCCTCGGTACCGGCCTGGGCCCGCGCAGCTACTCGATCATCGAGCAGGGCATGATCAGCCAGATCATCGAGGCGCGTCCCGAAGACCTGCGCGTGTACCTGGAGGAAGCCGCCGGCATCTCCAAGTACAAGGAGCGCCGCAAGGAAACCGAAACCCGCATCCGCCACACCCGCGAGAACCTGGACCGCCTCAACGACCTGCGCGAGGAGATCGGCAAGCAGCTCGAACACCTCAAGCGCCAGGCCAAGCAGGCCGAGCAGTACAAGGCGCTGCAGGAAGAGCGCCGGGTCAAGGACGCCGAGTGGAAGGCGCTGGAATACCGCGGCCTGGACGGTAGGCTGCAGGGCCTGCGCGAGGCGTTGTCGCAGGAAGAGACGAAGCTGCAACAGCTGATAGCCGAACAGCGCGAAGCCGAGCGCCTGCTGGAAACCGATCGCGTGCGCCGCGAGGAAGCCGCCGACGGACTCAACAAGGCGCAGGGCGAGGTCTACCAGGTCGGCAGCACGCTGGCCCGCATCGAACAGCAGATCCAGCACCAGCGTGAACTCGGCGACCGCCTGAAGCGCGCGCGCGACGAAGCGCACAACGCCCTGCAGGAACTCGGCCAGCACATCAGCGGCGACGAGACCCGTCTCAACGTCTTGCGCGAATCGGTCGCCGATGCCGAACCGCAGCTCGAACAGCTGCGCGAGGAGGACGTATTCCGCCAGGACGCGCTGCGCGAGGCCGAGACGGCGCTGGCCGACTGGCAGCAGCGCTGGGAAACCCACAGTCGCGACTCCGCCGAGGCCTCGCGCGCCGGCGACGTCGAACGCACCCGCGTTGACTACCTCGACCGCCAATCGCTGGAAGCCGAGCGCCGCCGCGAAGCGCTGGCCAACGAACGCACCGGGCTGGACCTGGACGCGCTGGCCTCCGCGTTCGAGCAGTTGCAGCTGCAGCACGACACGCAGAAGGAATCGCTGGAGACGCTGACCGAGCAGGTCGAGGCGCGCAAGCAGGGCGCCGCCGACGTGCAGGAACAGCAGCGCGGTACGCAGACCGAGCTGTCCGACGTGCGCAAGCGCGCACAGGAGGCCCGTGGCCGCCTGTCGTCGCTGGAAACCTTGCAGCACGCCGCGTTGGGCCAGGAGCAGGGCGCCGCGATGAGTTGGCTGAAGGCGCGAGGTCTCGACAACGCCTCGCGCGTCGGCGAGAAACTGACCGTCGAGCCGGGCTGGGAAAACGCCGTCGAAGGCGCGCTCGGCCAACTGATCGAAGGCGTGCTGGTCGATGCGCCCGAAGCGCTGGTCGACGCGCTGGGCGAACTCGGCGACGGCCGCATCGCGCTGGTGTCGGACGATCGTGGCGACGTCGCGTTCGCGCCGACCTCGTTGGCCGCGAAGGTGCAGGGTCCGGCGGCGATCCGCCGCCTGCTGGCCCGTCTGCATATGGCCGACGACCTCGCCGAAGCCCGCCGCCTGCAATCCCAACTCGGCGAAGGCGATTCCGTCATCACCCGCAACGGCGAACGTCTCGGTGCGGGCTGGGTGCGCGTGCTGCGCTCCGGCGCGGCCAAGCAGGGCGCATTGCTGCGCGAGCGCGAGATCCAGTCGCTGCGCGGCGAGATCGAAACCCTGCAGGCGCGCGAGGCCGAACTGGAAGAACGCCTGGCCAGCCTGCGCGACCAGTTGCTCGCCGCCGAGCAGCAGCGCGAAGACGCCCAGCGCACGCTGTACATGGCGCATCGCGGCGTGTCCGAACTGGCCGGCCAGTTGCAGAGCCAGCAGGGCAAGGTGGAGGCCACGCGTACCCGCCTGGAACGCATCGATGGCGAAATCGCGCAGCTTGTCGAAACGCTGGACACCAGCCGCGAGCAGGCCCGCGAGGCCCGCAGCAAGCTGGAAGACGCGGTCACCCGCATGGGCGATCTGGAATCGGCCCGGCAGGCGCTGGAAAATGAGCGCCGCCAACTGGTCGATGCCCGCGACCAGGCCCGCGAAGCCGCACGCACCTCGCGCGATACCGCCCACGCCCTGGCGCTGACGCTGGAATCGCAGCGCACCCAGATCGTCTCGCTGAGCCAGGCGCTGGATCGCATGGGCGGCCAGCGCGGCCACCTGGATTCACGGCTTGAAGAACTCACCCTGCAACTGAGCGAAGGCGATTCGCCTGTGCAGGAACTGGAAACCCAACGCCAGGCCGCGCTGGAACACCGCGTCACTGCCGATCGCCAGCTCGCCGAGGCGCGTTCGCTGCTGGAAGGCATCGACAACGAGCTGCGCAAGTACGAACAGACCCGCCAGCAGCGCGACGAGCAGGCACTGGCCCAGCGCGAGCGCATCTCGCAGCGCAAGCTCGACCAGCAGGCGCTCGCGCTGAAGGCCGAGCAGCTGTCCGAGGCCGTCGTCGCCGGCGGCTTCGTGCTGGACGACGTCATCAATACGCTGCCCGAGGTCGCTGACATCCGTGAGTGGGAGCAGAGCGTCACCCAGATCGACGGCCGCATGCGCCGGCTGGAGCCGGTCAACCTGGCCGCGATCCACGAATACGGCGAGGCCAGCCAGCGCTCGGAGTATCTGGACGCACAGAACACCGACCTCACCACTGCGCTGGAAACGCTGGAAGAGGCCATCCGCAAGATCGACCGCGAGACCCGTGGGCGCTTCAAGGACACCTTCGACCGCGTCAACGCCGGCGTGCAGCAGCTGTATCCGCGCCTGTTCGGCGGCGGCCACGCCTACCTCGAACTCACCGGCGAAGACCTGCTCGATACCGGCGTGGCCATCATGGCGCGCCCGCCCGGCAAGCGCGTGTCCAACATCTCGCTGCTGTCCGGCGGCGAGAAGGCGATGACCGCGGTGGCGCTGGTGTTCGCCATCTTCCAGCTCAATCCCGCGCCGTTCTGCCTGCTGGACGAAGTCGACGCGCCGCTCGACGAGGCCAACGTCGGCCGCTTCACCGCCATGGTGAAAGAGATGAGCGAGAAGGTGCAGTTCCTGTTCGTGTCGCACAACAAGGCGACGATGGAAGCCGCACACCAGCTCAGTGGCGTTACCATGCGGGAACCCGGTGTCAGCCGGCTGGTGTCGGTGGACCTGGAAGAGGCCGCCCGCCTGGCTGGCGCCGCCTGACCCTTCATTCCACCCTGCCGGAGAATCCCCTGTGTCCGACATGGCCATGCTTCGTATCGGAATCATCGTCGCCGGCCTGCTGTTGCTGGCGGCGATCTTCCTGTTCGGCCGACCCAAGAAACCCAGCCAGGGCCGCCGCCTGGAACCTGCCGAACGCGACACCTCACGCGTTGAACCCAGCCTGGCCGGTGACGACACCAGCGAGCAGGTGCAGGACTACAGCGGCGAACGCGTCAGCCAGCCCGAACTCGGCCTGCCCGGCGGCACGCCGGTGGCGGGCGTGGAAAGCGACCTCGGCAAGCGCCCGAATCAGGATTTCGACAAGATCGTGTCGCTCTATGTCGCGGCCAAGGCCGGGCAGGTGCTGCGCGGCGAGGACATCGTGGTCGCGGCCGAGAAGACAGGCCTGACCTTCGGCCACATGAATGTCTTCCACCGATTGGTGGAAGGGCACCCGGAACGCGGCCCGGTCTTCAGCATGGCCAACATCATGCAGCCGGGCAGTTTCGACATGGCCAACATCCGCGCACTGGAAACCCCGGCGATCGCGTTCTTCCTCACGCTGCCGGCGCCAATGACGGCGCTGGAAGCGTGGGAGAAGCTGGTCCCCAACGTCGAACGCATGGCCGAACTGCTCGGCGGCGTGGTCCTCGACGACAGCCGCAACACCCTCGGCCGCCAGCGCATCCAGCACATCCGCGAGGAACTGCGCGCGTATGACCGCCAGCATGAGGCGCCGCCGTTGACTAAGGCGCCGCGCTGGTAAGGTTGCCATTCGCTTGGTTTGGCAGGCGCGGAGCGATGAATGAATCGTTCTGCCCAGTTTGCTGATCCCGCTTCGCCTTTCTTATGTCTTCTTAGCGGGGAGTACGAAATGCGGCGAGCCTTCAAAAGGGCAGTGATATCGGGTTTGGGTCCATGGTCATTCTTCGTTGCGCTGGCACTGACCTTTCTGTTTCCTCAGCAAGCTGCCGCGACCTCGATTTGGTACAACTGTCCTTGGGGAGACAAGGATCAGATTGCGCACTTCGGCATGGCGTCCGTCGTGGTCGTAGCCACCGTCGAGAAGGTGGTCGTAAAAGGCGCACCGAAAGATCCCCCCGTACGTACAGTCAGGTGGAAGGTGCATGAATCCTGGAAAGGTCCGCATTACAGGGGCGCGGACTTCAGCACGGTCGAAGAGTACTTTGGACCGGAGTACAGCTGGGATCTCAGCGAGGGTAGGGCAATGCTGCTGTACCTCAAGGGAAATGCGCCATACGAGCTTCATGCTCAGCGATGTGGAAGAAGCGGCTATCTCGAAGAATCGATTGAGGCACTCAACGACCTGTTTCGGCTACGGCAGAAGTGGGAGCAAGGGCCAGACGCCTTCGATTGGCCGAAGAGGTAGATCACTGCGCATAGGTTGGGGTGAGCGAAGCGAAGCTCAATGTCCCACGGGTTGGTCAGGCGCTGGATAGAATCGAGGGCGCGTGTTGGGGTTAGCTTCGCTCACCCCAACCCATAGGATCCCTGCCGATTGCAACGCAATGGAGTGATTCCGATGTCGCACCGCATCTTCACCACCACCTTCGCCAGCGTGTATCCGCTGTACGTGAAGAAGGCCGAGCGCAAGGATCGGACGAAGGCCGACGTCGACGAGGTCTTCCGCTGGCTGACCGGTTACGACCAGGCCGGACTCGAACGGCAGATCGACGCGAAGAAGGACTTCGAGGCCTTCTTCGCTGAGGCCCCGCAACTCCATCCACATGCGTCGCTCATCAAGGGCGCGGTCTGCGGTGTCCGTGTCGAGGACGTCGACGATTCGCTGATGCAGAAGATCCGCTACCTCGACAAGCTGGTGGACGAACTGGCGAAGGGGAAGGCGACGGAGAAGATCCTGCGCTGATACCGTGACCCGGCACGGAATGCCCGGAACAGGTGTGTGACCGCAACGGAGGTGGAGCATGCAACGGTATCTCTTGATGACCCTGTTGGCGTGTCTGGCGTCAGCGGAGGCGATGGCGCAGAACCGCGATCCCGCCTTCGTGCCCGCACAGGGGTGGATCCTGGTGGACGAGACGCCCGAGGCGGTGCAGGCTGACATCGCGTCCTATGCCGCGATTTGGTTCGTCGTGCATCGCCCCGACAGCTTCCGCGTCGAACTCCATCCGCAACCCGGCGGACGCATCGCATTGCTGTTTCCCGACGGCTTCCCGGCCCTTGATCTCGCCGGACTGGCGGCATGGCTGGGGTCGCCCTGCAGGAAGCAGACGCCGCCAATCGCTGCTGCGTGGATCGCGGTGCCGGATGGCGACGCTTATTACTTCGAATCCGATCCGACACTGCACGACGTGGAGGACGGCGAGGACCAGCGCGACAGGTGCGACGAGGATGGCGGTCTGCTCGTGGGTGCCTCGCGTGCGGGGCAGTCAGTGCGATACGACGTCCCGAGAACGCACCTGGTGAGGTCCGACGCGGGGCCTCCCTACCGCCCGGAGCCGGCACTGCGGCGTTCCGTCGACGCCATTACGGTCCATGTAACGCTCGATACCGGGACGCCCGACCGCAGCGATGCACTGGTCCTCGATACGCGCAGCGGACCGGAGCTGGTGGACGAAGCCATCGGCTATTGCCGCGACCTCAACGTGGTCGATGAGAATGCTGTGGGTGGCGAACTCTGGTTCTGGTTGCAGAGTCACCGTGTCGATGTGTCCAGGGAGCTGTGGCACGAAGCGGGCCGCGCTGCCATCGCGGCAGCGAAGACCACCGCGACCACGGGCGTCGACAAGGCCTGCCTGCGTCGCCTCGAACGCGAAGCGGAGATCCTGGACATCGTCCGCGAGTAGACCCCATGCCCCGCAACGTCCTCTTCATCTGCACCCAGAACCGTCTGCGCAGCCCAACCGCGGAGCAGGTATTCGCCGACTGGCCGGGCGTGGAGACGGCCTCGGCAACGATGCGGAGGTGCCGGTCTCGCCCGAGCTGCTGGCGTGGGCGGATACGGTGTTCGTCATGGAGAAGGCGCACCGCAACCGCCTGTCCGCGAAGTTCAAGCGCCATCTCAATGGCAAGCGCGTGATCTGCCTTGATATCCCGGACGACTACGCGTACATGGACCCCGCGCTGGTACGCCTGCTCAAGCAGAAGGTATCGCGCTTCCTGCCCGCGGCCTGATCTGCAGTTACGCTGGCGCTCCCTTGCACCAGATTTCGCCATGACCTCGACCTTGGGAACGGACGCCGCGGCGCTCCAGCGTGCCGTCAGCGAAGTGCTGCACTACCTGTGGGATCCCATCGGCGTAGCGGGAACCCCCGAAGCGCGCGACGAATACGACGGCTACGTGGATGGCGTCTGTGGACTGCTGTGGCGCGGAGCGGATGCGGACACGCTGGTCGCCCATCTTGTCGGTATCGCAGACGTATCGATGGGATTGCCGGGGACGCAGGAGCGGGCCGCGCGTGCGGCCGAGATCCTGCTGATCTGGCGCGATGTCGTCACGCGGTAGCATGTCGGTGTCCCGTTCGAACTACCCTTCGATGTATGAGGTATGAGCCGGCCCCTCCAGACCTACAAAGGCAGCTGCCACTGCGGCGCGATCCGCTTCGAGATCGACACCGACTTCCCCGAGCTGACCCAGTGCGACTGCTCGATTTGCCGCAAGAAGAACGCGCTGATGGTGAAGGTGCACGAAAGCGCCTTCCGCCTGCTGGCCGGCGCGGACGCGCTGGCCGACTACCAGTTCCACACGCATACCGCGCACCACCATTTTTGCAAGCTCTGCGGCATCTACCCGTTCCACCGCAAGCGCGTCACCCCTGACCATTACGGCGTCAACGTGTATTGCCTCGCCGGGTTCGACCCTGCCGGCATCCCGGTGCGGATGACGGTCGGTGCAGGTATGCCGTAACCGCACCGCGATGAGCGGCGAGTGATTCGACTGGCATCGCGGTGGGAGATATTCGCTCAGTAATCATGTGCGTTGGAGCGATCAGGAAGGTGCTGCTTGCTTGCAGGATCAGGGGGGAGTAACGTAGTTTTACCCCAGTAAAACTTTATCGGGCACCGTCATGTCCTGTACCGCTGTCCTCCGCCAGTCCGGCGGCTCCATCATCCTGTCCATCCCGAAGGCCATCGCCAGCACCCTGGCTGTCGAGGCAGGTTCGGTCGTGGAGTTGATGGTGGAAGGTCGCACCTTGACGGTATCGCCGGCGCGCCGTTCGCTGGCGGATCGCTTGGCTGCGAGTCCCGCCGCGCCCGGTGCGTGGAACAGGGACGAGGCGTGGCTCGAGGATGAGCCGGCCGGGCGCGAACTGCTCTAGGAGGAGCGGACATCATGGGCAAGGGAATCCCACAGCGCGGCGACATTCTGGAACTGAGCCTGGACCCGACACAGGGACGCGAGATCCGCGGCGCCCGTCCGGTTCTGGTGTTGTCCGCCAGCGCATTCAATCAGGCCTCTGGCCTGCTTCTCGTGGCCCCGATCACGCAGGGCGGTCAGGCGGCCCGCGTGAATGGCTTCGGAGTGACGTTGATGGGGACGGGGCTGCGCACGCAGGGGATCGTTCTGTGCGACCAGACGCGAACCGTGGACGCGCGTGCGCGCACCTTCAAGCGGATCGAGAGGGCGCCGGATGGTCTGGTGCAGGAAGCATTGGACGTGGTGCGCGCCATCCTGGAGTGACGCTCGCACCGCACCGTGGCCGGTAGAATCACGCCATGGAACCTGCCGCCCGCATCGCCGACCTCCGCCGCCAGTTGGAGGACGCCAACTACCGCTACCACGTGCTGGACGAACCCAGCATCCCGGACGCCGAGTACGACCGCCTGCTGCGCGAGCTGGATGAACTGGAGGCGGCGCATCCAGACCTGGTCACCGAAGACTCTCCGACCAAGCGAGCGGGAGATGAACCCGTCAAGTCATTTCGACAGATTCATCATGAAGTTCCAATGCTCTCGCTAGGTAACGCATTTAGTGATCAAGAGGTTGTCGACTTCGTTCGACGAATCAAAGGGAAGCTGAGGCGTTCTCGCGTCATGT
This sequence comes from Pseudoxanthomonas sp., assembly GCF_036845285.1. Taxonomy (GTDB): domain Bacteria; phylum Pseudomonadota; class Gammaproteobacteria; order Xanthomonadales; family Xanthomonadaceae; genus Pseudoxanthomonas_A. Next base: position 57,568 of record NZ_DAIUEE010000013.1, on the reverse strand, counting down.
TTTCTGCAGAGCCAAAGCTGGATGGCCTTGCTATCAGTTTGCGCTATGAAAGAGGTCGGTTCGTTCGAGGGTCCACTCGCGGTGACGGTACAATTGGCGAGGATGTAACCAAGAATCTAAAAACTGTTAAGTCCATCCCGATGAAGCTTCGGAGTACTGGGTGGCCGGATGTGCTCGAAGTTCGTGGTGAGGTATACATGTCTCGCCGCGACTTTGAGCGTTACAACAGCTACGCGCTAAAGAATCAAAAGAAGGTTCTTGCGAATCCTAGGAACGGCGCGGCTGGTTCTTTACGGCAGCTCGATTCGCGGATAACTGCTGAAAGAAGGCTGTCTTTCTTTGCGTACGGAGTGGGAGAGGTAAAGAACGAGGGGGTTCTGTTTGGAGAAGAATCGATCCTACCCAGCACACATTCAAGAACTTTGACCTCTTTGCGTGACTGGGGCTTTCCTATTAGCTCTCTATGCAAGGTTGTCGAGGGAGCTAGTGGTCTACTGGATTACTACCGGTTCGTTGGCGAACAACGAGACGTCCTCCCATTCGACATTGATGGTGTTGTGTACAAGTTGGATGACTATGCAGGGCAGCGCGAGATGGGCTTCGTCTCGCGCGCGCCACGCTGGGCGATCGCGCACAAGTTCCCGGCCCAGGAGCAGGCGACCACCGTCGAGGCCATCGAGATCCAGATCGGCCGCACCGGCGCCGCTACCCCGGTCGCGCGGCTGGCGCCGGTGCACGTGGCCGGCGTGATCGTCACCAATGCCACGCTGCACAACGCCGACCAGATCGCGCGGCTGGACGTGCGCGTGGGCGACCATGTCATCGTGCGTCGCGCCGGCGACGTCATTCCGGAAGTGGCAGGCGTGATCCTCGACCGCCGCCCCGACGGCACCGTGCCGTGGCAGATGCCGACGCATTGCCCGGTGTGCGGTGCCGAGATCGTGCGCGAGGAAGGCGAGGCGGTCTGGCGCTGCTCCGGCGAACTGAGCTGCCCCGCCCAGCGCAAGGAGTCGCTGCGTCACTTCGCCTCGCGCCGCGCGATGGACATCGAGGGTCTGGGCGACCGCTACATCGAGGACCTGTCGGACCTCGGCTATCTGGATTCCATCGCCGATCTCTATCAGTTGACGCTGGACGACCTGCTGGAGATGAAGCGCCGCGCCGACGAGCGCAAGCCTGTCCCCGCGGAGGCGGCGAGCACCACGCCCGAGACGGTGAAGTCGGGGAAAGTGGCGACCAAGTGGGCCGAGAACCTGATCGAGGCCATCGACCGCAGCCGCCGCACGACGCTGGAGCGCTTCCTGTTCGCGCTCGGCATCCAGCACGTCGGTGAGAGCACGGCCAAGGCGCTCGCCGCGTGGCTCGGCGACCTGCAGCGCATTCGCCACCTGCCGTGGCCGCTGTTCAAGCGCGTGCCCGACATCGGCGGCGAAGTGGCGCGTTCGCTCGGCCATTTCTTCGACCAGCCGGGCAACCAGCGTGCCATCGACGATCTGCTGGCGCGCGGCGTGGTGATCGGTGACACGCATCCGCCGTCGGGCAAACTGCGGCCTGGCCTGGACCTCGCCACGCTGCTGGTCGACCTGGAGATTCCCAAGGTCACCCGCGTGCGCGCAGAACAACTGGCCTCCGCGTTCCCGTCCGTGGACGCGCTGCTGGATGCGCCCGCGCACAACTTCGTCACCGCGGGTTTGCCGAGCGATTCAGCGAACGCATTCGCCGCGTGGCTGGAGGACGAAGCAAATGCCAAGCTGCTGACACATAGCGGCGCCGCGCTCGACGAACTGCTCACGAACACGCCAGAGGACGTCGAGGTCCCCGCCGGCCCGCTCGATGGCAAGACCGTCGTCCTCACCGGCGGCCTGGCCGCGATGAGCCGCGACGAAGCCGGCGAGAAACTCGAAGCCCTCGGCGCCAAGGTGGCCGGCAGTGTGTCGAAGAAGACGCATCTGGTAGTGGCGGGCGAGGCCGCGGGTTCCAAGCTCGCCAAGGCGCAGGAACTGGGCATCGAGGTCTGGGACGAAGCGCAGCTGCTGGCGTTTCTGGAGCGGCATGCATGAGGCTGCAGGGATGCCTCTGTAGGAGCGACGTGAGTCGCGACCGGAAGAACTCCACTCCCGGACAATCCGTCTATCGCGCGCGCCGACAGGACGCCGGTTGCTTCGGACGTGGGGTCGCGACTTACGTCGCTCCTGCAAGGAAGCGGGGCTAATGACTTGGCAACCCACTGCGACGATGGATGCTCTCCGCCTGCGCGCCGCGCTCAATCGCCTCGTGCGCGAATTCTTCCACGCCCGCAACGTGCTGGAAGTCGAGACGCCGATGATGTCGCGCGCGGGTAACACCGACGCGAACATCGCTTCATTCTCGCTGGACTTCTCCGGTCGCACCGACGGTGCGCCGCGCACGTGCTGGTTGCGCACCTCGCCGGAGTTCCCGTTGAAGCGCCTGCTCGCGGCGGGCGCAGGCGACTGCTTCGAACTCGGCAGGGTGTTCCGTGACGGGGAAGCGGGCGGTCGCCACAACCCGGAATTCACCATGCTGGAGTGGTACCGCGTGGGCTGGACGCTGGAGCCGCTGATCGACGAGACGGTGGTGCTGGTGCAGGCGGCGCTGTCCACGATCGGACGGGAGGCGACGGTGTCGCGCATTCGCTTCCGCGACCTGTATGCGCAGAGGCTCGGCTTCGACCCGATGACGGCCGACCTGGAGACGGTCCGCAACGCGGCCTCCGGTATCGCCATCGATGGCGAAGGCCTGACGCGCGACGACTGGCTGGACCTGCTGATGACGCACCGTGTGCAACCTGCATTCGGTCGCGACATCCATGTGGTGTATGACTATCCGGCCACGCAGTCGGCGTTGGCACGCGTGGTGGAGCGCGATGGCGTGCCGGTGGCGGAGCGCTTCGAGCTGTACCTGGGACCGCTGGAACTGGCCAACGGCTACCACGAACTGACAGATGCGGTGGAACAGCGTGGGCGTTTCGAACGCGACGTCGCCGTGCGGAAGGCGCGGGGTGACGTGGCGCCGCCGCTGGACGAGGGGCTGCTTGCCGCACTGGCACAAGGCATGCCGGCGTGCGCGGGCGTGGCGCTGGGGGTGGACCGCTTGTTGATGGCGATGCTGGATACGCCGCGCATCGCCGACGTGCTGGCCTTCGACTTCGCGCGCGCCTGAAAGCCAGCCAAACATCGCGCGCGGGTCGTGCGGACTGCAAACGGTTTCGTGAGCCCGTGTTCATTTTCGCTGCGTAGATTGCGAGCCAACACCCAAGAGGACACCTGCCATGGAACGCCACCTGATCGCTTCGTTGATGTTGGGAACCTTCGCGCTGCTCGGCACCGCTGCGGCGAAGGCTGCGCCGCAGTACGACGATCGCTATTCCGGCGGCGGACAGACCGTCCGCTGCGAATCGCCGAGCAACCGCTACCGCGAATGTCCGATGGATACCCGCGGCGGCGTGCAGTTGACGCGACAGTTGTCGAGCACGCGTTGCGAGGAGGGTCGCACCTGGGGCCAGGGGCGGGGCGGCGTGTGGGTGGATCGCGGCTGCCGTGCCGAATTCGCCAGCGGGCGCGGCGGTGGCTGGGGCAACGGCGGTGGCTGGTCGGGCAACGGCCAGCGCATCCGCTGCGAATCGGACAACGGCCGCACGCGCACCTGCCCGATTCCATCGCGCGCTGACGTTCGCCTGGTGCGCCAGCTGTCCAGTTCGCGTTGTGTCGAAGGCCAGACGTGGGGCCAGGACCGCAATGGGCTGTGGGTGACGCAGGGCTGCCGGGGCGAGTTCGAGGTCTATGGCCGTGGCAACGGCTGGGGAAATGGGGGCGGCTGGGGCAACAACGGTGGCAACGGGCGCACGTTCCGCTGCGAATCCGACAACGGCCGCACGCGCACCTGCAGTGCCGATGGCCGCCGTGTTGAACTGGTCCGTCAGCTGTCGAGCAACGCCTGCATCGAGGGTCGTACCTGGGGTCGCGACAACCGTGGCGTCTGGGTGACCAGCGGCTGCCGTGCGGAATTCCGCAGCTGGTGAGTTCCGAACGAAGCACGGCCAGCTCACGGCGGGCCGTTACAATGCGGGCATGAACGACGCCATCGATTACGCCCGCTACGACCGCATCCGTCCCATCCGCTGGACCGGCACTGCCTTGGAACTGCTGGATCAGCGCAAGCTTCCGTTCGTGGTGGAGTACCTGGCCTGCACGACCAGCGATGAGGTGGCCGCCGCCATCCACGACCTGGCGGTGCGCGGCGCGCCTGCCATCGGCATTGCCGCCGCCTGGGGCGTGGTGCTGGCCTCGCGCGAGGTGTTGGCGGCGACGCCTGCCGAGGCGCTGGAGAAACTGGAACCCGCCCTGCAACGCCTCAACGAGGCACGGCCCACGGCGGTAAACCTGGCGTGGGCCTTGGCGCGCATGCGGGCCGCCCTGCGCAGCGCCGGCAGCGACTGGCGCGGGGTACTGGAACTGGAAGCGCTGGCGATCGCCGAGGAAGACCTGGCCGCCAACCGCCACATGGGCGAGCTGGGTGCGGCATTGATCGATGAGGGCAGTGGCGTGTTGACCCACTGCAATACCGGGTCGCTGGCGACCGCCGGCTTCGGCACGGCGCTGGGCGTGATTCGAGCCGGCGTGGCGCAGGGCCGCATCGGCAAGGTCTATGCCGGCGAGACGCGGCCGTGGCAGCAGGGCGCGCGCCTGACCGCGTGGGAGCTGCAGCAGGACGGCATTCCGGCGACGCTGATCGCCGACTCCGCCGCCTCCCACCTGATGAAGACCGGTGCCGTGCAGTGGGTGGTGGTGGGCGCGGACCGCATCTGCGCGAACGGCGACACCGCCAACAAGATCGGTACCTACCAGCTGGCCATCGCCGCGCGCCACCACGGTGCGAAGTTCATGGTGGTGGCGCCATCGTCGACGGTCGACATGGCCACGCCGGACGGCGATGCCATCCATATCGAAGAGCGCGACCCGGCCGAGCTGCTCGGCATCGGCGGCACGCGCATCGTGGCCGAGGGCGTCGCGGCCTGGAACCCGGTGTTCGACGTCACCCCGGCTTCGCTGATCGACGCCATCGTCACCGAGAAGGGCGTGATCGAGCGGCCGGACGAAGCGCGCATGCGGGCCGCGTTCGGCGGATGAGGCCCCGCGCGCGCATGCGGTCCGCTACCGACGCAGGGCGTCAGTCGAGGGCGGACGGCGTCATGCCGGTGGCATGGGGCGGGTGAAACGCCGCCGCACGGCACTGGGCGACGGCACTTCCGGCGAGGTGGCACGAGGGTTGCATCGCAGCAGCCATAACGCCCAGGAATCGCGCATGCGCGCACGCCTCGTCCATGTACCGATCGCTGTCCCGGGCGGCATGCTGCACAGCCTGCGCGCCTTGCTGTCGCGCCGGTCGACGCGCCTGCTGACGGCCCCCGAGCGCGAAGACCTGATCCAGGCGCAGTTGCGCGCCACGCGGCCGATCGTCAGCGGCGTGCTGCTGTGCGGGGCGGTGCTGCTGGCGATCATCGCGCTGTTCGAACTGGCGCAGGTAACGCCGTCCATCGGGTATCCGGTGTGGGCGCAGGGGATGGCTGCCATCGGGGTGGCGGCCTGCGCCGCCGGCGTCGCGCGGCTGCTGCATTGGCAGCATCGGTTGATCCTGGTGCTGGTCGGCATGCTGCTTACCGGCATCTTCATGAGCATGCCCCTGCCGGGTGCGACCGGGCAGCTGGCGCTGCGGACCGGCCTGTTCCAGTTGCTGCCGCTGGCGCTGATGGCATTGACGGTGCGGCCGATGTCGCTGCTCGCGCTGGCCTTGCTGATCGTCGTGATGGCGCAGCTGCGCATCGTGCTGTACGGCGCGCCAGGCACCGGCACGGCGCTGTACTGGCTGTACACACTGACCACCATCGGCTTCGGCCTGGTGCTGGCCGGATACCGCACGGATTTTGCCGTGTCCGCGTGGCAGATGCGGCGGCGCCTCGTGCAGCAGGCGCACACCGATGAGCTGACCGGCCTGCTGAACCGCAATGGCTGGAGCGAACGTGCCGTCGCGGCGCACGCGCAGGCGATGGACGCCGGCCGGCCGGTCGCGGTCGTGGTGCTGGACATCGATTACTTCAAGCGCATCAACGACGACCACGGCCACGAGCGGGGCGACGCGGTGCTGCAGCGGCTGGGCGACATCATGCGCGCCCGCATGGGGGCGAACGATTGCGTGGCGCGCATCGGCGGTGAAGAGTTCGCGGTGTTGCTGGATGGAAACGATGCCGCGTCCGCACACGCCTTCGCCGAGCGCCTGCGCCGGGAATTCGGCAAGGCGCAGGGCGACCTGGTCACGACGTTGTCCGCCGGCATCGCCGAGCACCGGCCAGGCGAAACCCTGCGCGACCAGATGCGCCGCGCGGATCTGGCGTTGTACGAAGCCAAGCGCGATGGCCGCGATCGCGTGCACGTGGCCTGAAGCGCCTGAACGGGCAGGCGCGATTCCAAATGTGACAACCCTGCGATAGCATCGGCGGAACGTTTGCGCGGGCATGCCTCGTCTGGACGCGTCCAACCGATGACCAGGGGAACATGAACGAAGAACGCACCCGCGCGATGTGGGGGAAATCCCGCCTGCCGGTGCTCGGGCTGGTCATCCTGCTCATCGTCGTGGCGCCGGTCATGCTGCTGCAGCGGCTGTCGCGCGCCAACCAGGAAGCGACGGACGTCGTCATCCATACCCATCAGGTGGAAGCGGCCGTGCTCGGGCTGGCGCTCGATGTCCGCGAGATGGAAAGCTCCGCGATGCTGATCGCGCTCGGCGCGGACCATCCGCTGGCACGCGAACGCCTGGTCTCCGGCCGCGCGTCGCTGCCCGAGCGGTTCGACACGCTGGCCCGGTTGACTTCGGACAATCCCGAGCAGCTGGTGCGCATCGGACGCCTGCGCGAGTTGGTGGACGCCCGCATCGAAGTGGTCGACCAGTTGATCGAGGCGCCGGATGCCTACCGTGGCAGCGTGGTCGCACCGCTGGCGACCCGGTTCCCCATCCGCGGCCTGCTGAACGACATCCTCGCCGACGAACGCTCGCTGCTCACGCAGCGGAGTGGCGATGCGACCGTGCAGCGCCAGCGCATGGAGTGGATCAGGATGATCGCGCTGGGTGCGCAGTTGCTGCTGCTCTCGCTGGTGTTGATGTCGCTGGGCCGTCAGGTGGCGCGCCGACTGAACGCCGAGAAGCAGACCGCGCGTGCGAGCCAACGGGCGCTGGTGGTGCTGGACACGGTGCGCGAGCCCATCGTGCTGCTGGACGACGCGCAGCGCATCCAGATGCACAACATGGCGTTCGCCGACCTGTACGGCATCGAGCAGGGCGCGAAGGCCGGCAGCCTGGACGACCTGGGCGCCGCCTGGCAGGACAAGGTCATGCGCCAGCGGCTGCACGATGTGCTGGCGCGCGGACGCGAGTTGTGGGACTACGAATTGCAGCAGGAGACCAGCGATGGCCTGCGCCGCACCGTACTGCTCAACGCGCGCCGCATGCCGTTGCCGGATACGGACGACCATGCGGTGCTGGTGACGGTCAGCGACGTCTCGCTGCAGAAGACCGCGCAACAGGAAATCGCCGCGCTCAACCGCCAGTTGGAAGGCAAGGTGGAGCAGGTGTTGGAAGTGAACCGCGAGCTGGAGGCGTTCAGCTATTCGGTGTCGCACGATCTGCGCGCACCCCTGCGCCACGTCGCCGGGTTCTCGGACAAGCTGGGCCGCCACCTGGGCGAGGACATCGACGACAAGAGCCGGCATTACCTCAGCGTGATCGGCGACTCCGCCCGCCGCATGTCGCAGCTGATCGACGACCTGCTGGTCTATTCGCGCCTGGGCCGGAGCGCCTTGCGCCTGCAGGCCGTGGACATGCAGTCGCTGGTGGCCGAAGCGCGGGCGATGCTGGATGCGAACGAATCCAGCGAGGGACGGGCGGATCGCGTGGAGTGGCGCATCGCGCCGATGCCGATCGTGGTGGCCGACGAAAACATGATGCGCCAGGTCTGGAGCAACCTGCTGGGCAACGCGGTGAAGTACAGCAGCCGGCGCGAGCGTTCCGTCGTCGAGGTGGAGCACCGCCTGCAGAGCGATGGCAGCCACCTGTTCAGCGTGCGCGACAACGGCGCTGGCTTCGATATGGCGTACGCAGGCAAACTGTTCGGCGTGTTCCAGCGCCTGCACAAGGCCAGCGATTTCCCCGGTACCGGCATCGGCCTGGCCAGCGTCCGCCGCGTGCTCGGCCGGCATGGCGGGCGGATCTGGGCCGAGTCGACGCCGGGCGAGGGCGCCACGTTCCATTTCACCCTTCCAGCGGCGCTTGACGCTCCGCCTTCCAGAGAGAAAGACGCATGAGCGACATCCGCACCATCCTGCTGGCAGAGGACAGCCTGGCCGACGCCGAAATGGCGATCGACGCGCTGCGCGAGGCCAACCTGGCCAATCCCATCGTGCACGTGGAGGACGGGGTCGAGGCGCTGGACTACCTGCTGCGCCGCGGCGCGCACGCCGACCGCGAGGACGGCATGCCGTCGGTGCTGCTGCTGGACATCAAGATGCCGCGCATGGATGGGCTGGAAGTGCTGAAGCACATCCGTGGCGACGAGAAGCTCAAGCACCTGCCGGTGGTGATCCTGTCGTCCTCGCGCGAGGAAAGCGACCTGGCGCGCAGTTGGGACCTGGGCGTGAACGCCTACGTCGTCAAGCCGGTCGACATCGACCAGTTCTTCCAGGCCGTGAAGACGCTGGGTACGTTCTGGGCGGTCATCAACGAAACACCGGGGGGAGGCTGACCGGTGCCGCAGTCCGGGACGCCACTGGGCCCTGTCCGCATCCTGCTGGTGGAGGATTCGGCGCTGGATGCCGAATTGCTGGTCGAGCAGTTGCAGGATGCCGGCCTGGCGGGCGAGTTCATCCGCGTGGATGGCGCGGACGACATGCGGACGGCGCTGGCCGGCGCGCCGTTCGACCTGGTGCTGTCGGACATGGAACTGCCGGGCTTTTCCGGGTACGAGGCGCTGGAGATCCTCCGCCGGCACGATACGAAACTGCCGTTCGTGTTCTTCTCCGGCACGATCGGCGAGGACGCCGCCGTCAAGGCGTTGCAGGAGGGCGCCAGCGATTACGTGCTGAAGCATTCCCCGGCACGCTTGCCGGCCGCCGTCGCGCGCGCCATCCGCGAGGCGCGCACCGAGCGCGAACGCGAGCATGCCGAGCGCGAACTGATGCGCTCGCAGCGGCTGGACTGCCTGGCGATGCTGGCGGCCGGCCTCAGCCACGACCTGCGCAACATCCTGCAGCCGCTGTTGATCGTGCCCGACCTGCTGTCGACCTACAGCGACGATCCGAAGATCCTGCGGTTGGGTGCGGTGATCTCGGAGAGCGGCAAGCGCGGCCACGAAATGGCCGATTCGATGCTGTCGTTCGTGCGCGGCTCGCGCAAGGCCAGCGAGACCATCAGCGTGGCGGCGCTGTTCAGCGCCGTGCAACTGCTGCTGCAGGGCAGCCTGTCGCGGCAGGTCCGCCTGACGGTGGAACAGCCGCCGGAAGACCTGCTGATCGAGGGCAACTACACCGAGTTCCAGCAGTGCCTGATCAACCTGTGCCTCAACGGCATCCAGGCGATGGCCGAACGCGGGGGCCAATTGACCCTGTCGGCGCAGCAGACCGTTGCGGCCGACGGTCGCGACTACGTGGTGCTGCGCGTGGCGGACGAAGGCAGCGGCATGGACGAAGCGACGCGGCAGCAGTTGTTCACGCCGTTCTTCACCACCAAGGCCAGCGGTACCGGCCTCGGCCTGATGTCGTGCAAGCGCATCGTGGAGGCGGTGAAGGGACGCATCGAAGTGAACAGCGCGCTGGGGCAGGGCACTGCATTCGAACTGCACCTGCCGGCGCCGGCCATCGACGAATGGGTGGGCGCGGAAGACGCGGCCTTCCTCGACGGCAAAGGGAGCCGGATCCTGCTGGTCGATGGCGATGCGACGCGCTTGTCGCTGCTGGGCAATGCGCTGGCCGCACAGGGGTACGACCCGGTCATGGCGCCAGACGGTGCGAATGCGTTGCAGCAGATCGCCAGCGATGGGCTGCCGGCCGTGGCGATCATCGACGAAGACATCCTGCTGCTGTCGGCGGCGGACGTGCTGGCGGTGCTGCGTGAGGCCGGCTTCGAAGGCCCGGTGATCCGCCTGCGCGAACCCGGCCGGCAGGCCGACGAGCACGACTGCACCGCCACGGTGGTCAAGCCGGTACAGGTGCAGTCGCTGTTTGGCGCGATCGAGCACGCGCTGGGATTGCGCGACTGATTCCCGCGCTGGAAGGGCAGGCGCATCGCCTGCCTTGTGTCAGACGTCAGACGTGGCCCACCGTCGGCGCCGGCTTCAGCCGCTGCCAGACCGCGCGCATGATCGGTTGCGCGCGGTACCAGCCGATCGGTGTGTCCGGGCAATCCCGCTGCAGGCGGTCCCGCAACGCCGGCGCGATCTCGTCGAACTCCTGCCGGTGGTGCAGCAGGTAGGCGTCGTAGCCGATCTTCAGGCATTTCTCCAGGTCCCCCACCGTGGCACCGACGACCTGGAACGTGTCTTCGTTGAGGCGCGTCTTCCAGTAGGCCAGTTCGGCGTCGATGTCGACGATCTGCGCAGTGGAGTGGGCGGTGCGAGCGTAGTGAGCAGCCATGGTGATCCCCGTTTCGACATGGTGGTGACGTCGGGAATTTTTTGTTTTCCACGGTGATGCTTAAGTGAAATAAAAGCCGTTTTAACCGTGATTTAACCCCTCGAAGGCGTTTTGGTTCACGTTTGAAAACATGGCGTGACGAGCGATGTCTAGCGACGGCGTGCGGCATCGGCCAGCAGTGCGCGTTCCTCCATCGCGCCCGGCGGTGGCAGGAACAAGGGAGGGTCTTCTTCCAGCGGCGCGTTGAGGCGCTCCCATACGCGCGCGATGACTGCCTGCGCCAAGGGCCAGTCCAGCCGCACGCCGCGCACGATGCCGGCCTGGTAGCGCGACGGCAGCGACGGCAACAGTTCCTGCAGCGAGCGTCGGTGCGAGAGCAGGTAGGTGTCGTAGGCGAACTTCAGCGTCGGCACGTAATGGCGGAACGGCGTGCCTGACCGGTGGAAGGCCTGTTGGGCGTAGGTGTCCGCCCAGAAATGCAGTTCCGACTGGATGTCCACGACGGCACACGGCATCGCGTCATCGGCCCAGGCGTGGGCAAGTGGATCGTGCAGGCATGGCATGGGGTCCCCTCCATGGCGCGAGGCCAGGCAGCGCGTGGACCGCATGGATGAAGGACGGTCGGTGAATGGGCCAACCACCGGCGTGTGCCCGCCGTCGCAGTCAACGACTGCGCGAAACCCCCCCGTGGCAACGTGATGCTCCATCCTCCCCGGAAGGAGATGTGGTCCGCGGCCCTGCCTGGCCAGGTGATTGTCGCCCCTGCACCGAGGAAGACGACGGAGCCTGCGCGTGCCGGCCAACCGTTCGTCGTCACGCGGCGCCGTTCCTCCGGTCGATTCTTGCGGTCAATGCATGCGCGGGCGTTCGGCCGCATGTTCGTCCAGCCAGCGCCACGCTTCACGCAGCAGGGTGCGCGTCACCGGCCAGTCCGGGCCTGCGTCGCCGCGCAGGCGATCCCAGTGATCTTCCAGTGCGAGTTCGGTATCGAGATCCAGTTCGCCCGCGTGGTCGGCATGCGACGCGGCGGCGAAGGCATACGCGCGGCACGCGTCCGCCCATGCCACGTCCGGATGCAGGCGCCGGCGGCGGCCGTAGTCGTAGGCCGTGAAGGCGGCGAAGGGATCGCTTGCGCCCGAAGGCGTGGTCTGTCGCAGGGCATGGAGTTGCGTGCGGTAGAGATGACGGTTCATGGCGGTCTCCGGATCACACCCCACGTGGTATCGCGCACGGCGTTACCCAGGGGTGAGCGTTGCCTTCAATGGCCGATCACAAAGCTGAGGCGGGCGGTTGCGATCAGCCGGCGGTCAGTCTCAGCAGGTGAGACGTGGGGCGCGTCTGATGGCCGGCACGCCGCTTCCGGACACGCCCATGCCCGCCCAGACATCGCTGATCCGCCACCACGCCACCGATGCCGCGCTGCTGCCGACGCAGGGCGCCGATGGCAGCGCCCTGGCGGAGCGGCTGGCGGGGAAGTACCGCGACCGGGTCACCGGACAGTTCGTCATTCCCGCGCGCGAAGGACGCTACGAGGCGCTGCCCGACGATCTGCCGGCGGCACTGGCCACCGCGTTGCGCCAGCGCGGCATCGAACGGCTGTATTCGCACCAGGCCGAGGCGTGGCGGCAGGCGCAGGCTGGCGACCACCTCGCCATCGTCACCCCGACCGCCTCCGGCAAGTCGATCTGCTACACGCTGCCGGTGGTGGCCTCGGCGCTGTCGAAGCGCGGCAAGGCGCTGTACCTGTTCCCGACCAAGGCGCTGGCGCAGGACCAGGTGGCGGAACTGCTCGACCTGAGCAAGGCCGGCGACCTGGGCCTGAAGGCCTTCACCTTCGACGGTGACACGCCGGGCGATGCGCGGCAGGCGATCCGTCTGCATGGCGACATCGTGGTCAGCAATCCGGACATGCTGCACCAGGCCATCCTGCCGCACCACACCAAGTGGGCGCAGTTCTTCGAGAACCTGCGCTACGTGGTGATCGACGAAGTGCATACCTACCGCGGCGTGTTCGGCAGCCACGTGGCCAACGTGCTGCGGCGGTTGAAGCGTGTGTGCGCGTTCTACGGCGCCACGCCGCAGTTCATCGTCTGCTCGGCCACCATCGGCAATCCGCAGGCGCATGCGGAAGCGCTGCTGGAACTGCCGGTGCATGCGATCACCGACTCCGGCGCGCCGAGCGGCGAGAAGCACGTGCTGCTGTGGAATCCGCCGGTGGTCAATCCCGACCTGGGTCTGCGTGCATCGGCGCGCTCGCAGAGCAACCGCATCGCGCGGCTGGCGATCAAGGCTGGGCTGAAGACGCTGGTGTTCGCGCAGTCGCGCACGATGGTCGAGGTGCTGACCAAGTACCTGAAGGATGTGTTCGACAGCGATCCGCGCCTGCCGGCACGCATCCGCGCCTACCGCGGTGGCTACCTGCCGACCGAACGGCGCGAGGCCGAGCGCGCGATGCGCGACGGGCGCGTGGACGGCATCGTGTCAACGTCGGCGCTGGAACTCGGCGTGGACATCGGCAGCCTGGATGCGGTGGTACTGAACGGTTATCCCGGTTCCATCGCCGCGACATGGCAGCGCTTCGGCCGCGCCGGACGACGGCAGCAGACCTCGCTCGGGATCCTCGTCGCCAGTTCGCAGCCGCTGGACCAGTACGTGGTGCGGCATCCGGAGTTCTTCGCCGACAGTCCGCCGGAGCACGCGCGCATCGCACCGGACCAGCCGATGATCCTGCTCGACCACGTGCGCTGCGCCGCGTTCGAACTGCCATTCCTCGCCGGCGAACCGTTCGGGCCGGTCGATCCGACGCCGTTCCTGCAACTGCTGGACGAAGACAGCGTGGTGCATCGCGAAGGCGACCGCTACGAGTGGATCGCCGACAGCTATCCGGCCAACGCGGTGAGTCTGCGCTCGGTGGCGGACGGCAACTTCGTCGTCGTGGATCGTACCGATGGTCGCCAGACGATCATCGCCGAGGTCGATTTCAGCGCCGCGCCGCTGACGCTGTACGAAGGGGCCATCCACATGATCCAGTCCACGCCCTACCAGGTGGAGCGGCTGGACTGGGAAGGGCGCAAGGCCTACGTCATCCGCACGCACGTGGACTACTACACCGACGCGATCGACTACACCAAGCTGAAGGTGCTGGAGCGCTTCGACGGCTGCATCGCGGGGCAGGGCACCTGCCACCACGGCGAGGTGCACGTGGTGCGCCGCGTGGCCGGGTACAAGAAGATCCGCTACTACACGCACGAGAACATCGGCTACGGCCCGGTGAATCTTCCCGACCAGGAGATGCACACCACCAGCCTGTGGTGGCAGCTGCCGCCGGCGCTGCTGGAGTCCGCCTTCGAGTCCCGGCAGGACGCGCTGGACGGCTTCCTCGGCGCGGCCTACGCGCTGCACATCGCCGCCACGGTCGCGGTGATGGCGGAAGGTCGCGACCTGCAGAGGGCGGTCGGCGACGGCGATGGCGCGTGGTTCGCGCTGCCGGACACGCAGGGGCGCGGCCAGTTGCGCGGCACCGAGAGCCAGGTGCTGTCGCCGGTGTCGGGCGAACGCTTCGTGCCGACCGCATACCTCTACGACAACTATCCCGGCGGCATCGGTCTGAGCGAACCGTTGTGGCGACGCCAGCGCGAACTGGTGCAGCGCGCGGTACGCCTGGTGGCCGGTTGCGATTGCAAGGCCGGTTGTCCCGCCTGCGTCGGCCCGGTGCTGGCGAACGACGAGGACGCCGACACCACGCCGCGTGCGCTGGCCGCACGCGTGCTGCAGTTGCTGGACGCCGCATGAGCGTCAGCCTGGAGAAACTGCAGCGCCTGCGACGGCAGGCCGGACACGGAAATGCCGTGTCGTCGTCCACGCCGCTGCCGTCGGTGCATGATCCCTTGCCCGCACTGCGGCGCATGCTGGGGATTCGCGAACGGGCGCGTCCATCCATCGTGGTGCCTGCACGCGATCGCGCATTGCCGGGCGACGAAATCGCACCGGGCTTGCGCTTGCTGGAGGAGACGCTTCCGTTCGACCCGGTGGCAACGCAGGTCGACGGCACGTTCGCGCGGATGGGAACCCTGTCCACGTCCAACCTGTTGTTCTTCGATACCGAGACCACCGGCCTGTCCGGCGGCACCGGCACGCGCGCCTTCATGGTCGGGGCGTCGGATTTCGTGCCCGGCTGCCTGCGCATACGCCAGTTGCTGATCACCCACCTGTCGGCCGAGCCGGCGATGCTGCGCGCGTTCGCCGGCTGGCTGGCGGAAGACACGCGCCTGGTCAGCTACAACGGCCGTTGCTATGACGCGCCGCTGCTTGCCGCGCGTTACCGGCTGGCACGGCAGGGCACGCCGCTGGCCGGCATCGAACACCTCGACCTGCTGTTCCCCACGCGCCGTCGTTACCGCGGCGTGTGGGAGAACTGCCGGCTGGCGACCATCGAGCGCCACGCGCTCGGCATCGTGCGCGAGGACGACCTGCCGGGATCGGAAGCGCCCGGTGCGTGGCTGCAGTACCTGCGTGGCGGCGATGCCGGCCTGCTGCGGCGCGTGCTGCAGCACAACTTCCAGGACGTGGTGACGCTGGCGCATTTGCTGCTGCACCTGTCGACAGCGTCCGGCACGGACGGTCCTGTGGTGGATGCAGCGGTCCGCGCGGCGCCTTGACCGCATGCAGGGCGGGGCGGATGCTGCCCGCGTCGATCGGCCGACGATCGCAATCCCTGTCCGTCGTCCCGCAGGAGCCGTCCATGCCACGTTCCGCCGTCTTCTGCCTGCTGCTCGGCGCCGGTCTTCCGACGATGGCCGCCGCGCAGGAATTCCTGCCTCCGGTCGACCGTTTCTACGCCGGGGCGGGGCGCTACTGGGCCGACCACGACCTGGACACGCGCTGGGATGCCAGCGATGGTGCGGTGGGCACGCACGTCAACTTCCAGCGCGACCTCGGCTTCGTGGATCGCCAGGATGCGCTGGTATGGAGCATCGGCGGCAGCGTGGGTGCGGAACGGCGGCACAAGTTGGATGCCTTCGGCTACGACTACGACGACGCCAGCACGCGCGTGCTCGACCGCGCGCTGGAGATCGGCGACAACGCCTACCCGGTCGATGCGGCATTCGACGGCCGCCTGGACCTGGACATCACCGGCGTGTCCTACACCTGGATGTTCCTGCAGGACGGTCGGCGCGCGTTCGGCGTGGGGCTGGGGGCGATGCGATACGAGATCGCGGCCGACCTGGACGCAAGCGCCGCGGTCGCCGGCACGCCGGTCGCGTATGCGAACGATCTGTCCGAGGATGCTTGGGCGCCGATGCTGCGCGCGGAATACGCGCACTCGCTGTCGGAGCACTGGCGCTGGGGCGCATCACTGGCCTACACGAAGAAGACCGGCGGCAACGTCACCGGCGATGCGCGCGACGTGCAGGTGCGGCTGGACTATCTCCCATGGCAGCGGTTCGGCTTCTCGCTGCGCTACAACTACAACGACGTGGACCTTGATTTCACGCGTACGCGCTTCGACGGCAATCTCGACCTCAACAACCGCGGCCCGCAACTGCTGGCGCTGCTGCGCTTCTGAAACCGCGGCTGTCGGGATTCCACCGACAGTGGAGTGTGAAGCGTTGCGCATTCCCCGCATTGCGTCTCAAGAATGCGCGGTTGCGGCCGACACCCTTGCTAGATTCCATCGGGTCCGTGCCTCCTCGAGACAGGAGGCGCGCATTGAACTTGCAACATTAAGGGGACGTGCCTTGCGCATTCTGTACGTTGGCGACACCGCTTGCCTGCCTGACGACCTGGCCGACTACATCGGCGACATGGGGGACGAGTGGACCGTCGAATCGGTCGCCGACGGCAAGTCGGCGATGTTCGCGGTCGCCAATGGTCCGGTCGACGTGGTGATGGTGGGACCGGCGCTGTCCGACCTGCCGCCGGCCACGCTGCTGGGCCAGATCCGCACGCTCCGTCCGGAAACCATCCGCATCGCGCTGCTGGAAGGCAGCGTCGACAGCCTGGCCACGCCGATCAAGCTGATCGGCGTGGCGCACCGCTTCCTGCCGCTGCCGCTGTCGTCGGAAACGGTGCTGGAATCGATCCACAGCCTGGAAGAACTGCGCGACCTGCTGGACAGCCCGCGCCTGCGCCGCGCCATCGGCCGCGTCGAACACCTGCCGTCGCCGCCGCACCTGTACTTCGCGCTGACGCGTGCGCTGGAAGAGGACGAAGGGACGGCCAACGACATCGCCACGCTGGTGGCGGGCGATCCGGCCATCGCCGCCAAGGTGCTGCAGCTCTGCAACTCGGCCTATTTCTCCAGCGGCCGTTCGATCACCGACCTGCGGGCGGCGGTGACCCGCCTGGGCCTGGGTACGCTGCGCGACCTGGTGCTGGCCAGCGAGGTGTTCTCGATGAAGACCACGTCCGGCGTCGACCGCAGTGCGCTGCAGCAGCGTGCGTTGCTGGCCTCGCGGTTGGCGGCGAAGATCCTGCCGCGCACCAGCTCCGAACTGGGCGCCACCGCGGCACTGCTGGCCGATATCGGCCTGCTGCTGCCCGGCGTGCGCGACGAGCGCGAGACGCCGGCCGCCGAGGACGACGACCGCCCCGGCCACACCGAGGCCGGCGCCTACCTGCTCGGCCGGTGGGGCCTGCCGATGCCGATCGTCGAAGCGGTGGCGTTCCACCGCCAACCGCAGCGTTCCAGCCTGCGCAGCTTCTGGGTGCCGGGCGCCGTGCACGTGGCCGGTGCACTGGCCAGCAACGAGCCGGTGGACGAGGGCTACCTGAAGTCGCTGGGCGTGCTGGACCAGCTGCCCGGCTGGCGGCAGATGGCCGAAACCATGGTCGAGCGCGCCGAGGAACAGGCCGCCTGACGCCTTGTCGATGCCACGGGTGCCCTTGGACGCGCCATGATCGTCTGCGATTCCGCCCTTCCACCGCGTGGAGCGCGGTGGTCATTGGAGGTCGGCTGTCGTTCCAGCGAAGGCTGGAATCCATGGTCCACCCGCGATGTCCATCCTTCCCCTACGGCGGGGAAGGCAGCGGCAGGATGGGGGCCGGCCTTGGCTGGGACGACGGTGCGCGCATCGCCATCAGGGGCCATGGGAGGAAGCGGGTTCCTGCACCTTGCCAGGGACTTTCGCGATGATCCGCGGGCGTAACCATTCGGCGAATTCGGCTTCGTCGAGGCTGCCTTCCGACAGGCCTAGGTACTGCGGGTAGAGTTCGTGGTCCTCGGCCGACAGCGTAGCGCCATTGAGCACGATGAAGACTTCGCACGCGACGGCGGCCGTGCGCTTGTTGCCATCCACGAAGGGATGATTGCGGGCCAGGCCGAAGGCCGTGGCCGCTGCCAGATCGGCCAGGTCCGGCGCAGGCTGGCCGTAGGCATGCAACTGCCGGGGACGTGCCAGCGCCGATTCCAGCAGCCCTTCATCGCGTACGCCGGTTCCGCCGCCATGTTCGGCCAATTGCCTGTCGTGGATGGCCAGAGCCAGCACCCGGCTGATCCAGACGATCATGGGCGCCGCGTCATTGCGCCAGCTTGTTGAGCAGGGTGCGGCGACGGCGCATGACCTGCTCGGCCACGTCCATCTGTTCGGCGAGGGCCGGGTCGTAGACCGTCAGGCGGATGCCGTCGGACGTCTCCAGCGCGTGCAACTCGTCGCCCTTCTCCAGGCGCAGGCGTGACAGGAGTTCCTTGGGCAGGATGACGCCGGCGGAGTTGCCGACGGTGGTGATCTTGAGCTTCATGGCGCCTCCATGGCGTTATAACGAGGGTTATATTGCAGCGAGAGGGGAGGGAGTGGCAAGCGGTCGGTGATGTCTCGCCATGTGAGACGTTAGGGTGTACAAATGTACACCCATGGACCCTGTCGATCTTCCCCCGCAACGTGCCGCCGTCCTGGCCTTCCTGCGCCGGGAGCTGGCGGCCGGGCGCGCGCCCAGCCTGGCGGACATCGCCGCCGCCTTCGGTTTCGCCTCGCGCAATGCCGCGCAGAAGCATGTGCAGGCGCTGGTCGCCGACGGCCTGCTGGAGCAGGCGCCCGGCCAGAAGCGCGGCTTGCGCCTGCCCGGCGGCATGGCCGACCTGCTGCCGCTGCCGGTATTGGGACGGGTGGCCGCCGGCCAGCCGATCGGTGCCGACATCGGCCTGGACGAGCAGCTGTGGCTGGACCGCCGGCTGTTCTCGCCGCAGCCGGATTACCTGCTGAAGGTGCAGGGCGATTCGATGATCGACGACGGCATCGTCGACGGCGACCTGGTCGGCGTGCACCGCACGCCGGAGGCGCGCGACGGCCAGACCGTGGTGGCGCGCATCGATGGCGAGCTGACGATCAAGCGCCTGCAACGCGAACGCCGGCGCATCCGCCTGTTGCCACGCAATCCTGCGCACGCGCCCATCGATGTGCAGCCGGGACAGGACTTCGCCATCGAAGGCGTCTACTGCGGCCTGGTGCGGCGCGGCTGACATGGGCGCCGTCGTTGCCCTCGACACGCTGCTGGCCGCACGCACGCTGTGGCATGCCGGCCGCAGCACGGCCATCGCCGCCGATGGCGAATCCACCGGCCACGACGCGCTGGATGCCTTGCTGCCGCAGGGTGGCTGGCCACGCCGTTCCCTGACCGAATTGCTGCTGCCCGCCGACGGGGTGGGCGAACTGGCGCTGCTGCTGCCGACACTGGCGCGGATGACCCAGGCCGGTAGCGCGGTGGCGGTGATCGCGCCCCCGTATATCCCGTATGCGACGGCCTGGCAGGTCGCAGGCGTGGACCTGTCCCGGCTCGAGATCATCGACGCCACGCCGCGGGATGCGTTGTGGGCCTTCGAACAATGCCTGCGCAGCGGCGCCTGCGCCGCCGTGCTGGGATGGCCGGTGCATGCCGACGGGCCTGCGCTGCGCCGGCTGCAGGTGGCGGCCGACAGCGGCGAGTGCCTGGGGTTCGCAGTGCGCGACCGTCGCCATGCGGCCAATCCCTCGGCCGCCGCGTTGCGGCTGGAAGCCGTCAGCGATCCGCGCGGCGACACCGTCTGGCAGGTGCGCAAATGCCGTGGCGGACCGGCGCCGGCGCATCCGTTCGCGCTGGCCACGCATTGAGGTCTGCGCATGCTCTGGGCCTGTGTACTGCTGCCGCAGCTGGCGCTGGACGCCGTCCTCCGGCGGTTGCCTCAACCTGAGGCGCCGCTGGCGCTGATAGGTGGTTCTGCGCAGCTGCGCACCCTGCATGCGGTGAACCTGTCCGCCGCGCAAGCGGGCTTGCGGGCCGGCATGCGCCTGACCGCCGCGCACGCCTTGCTGCCGGAGTTCGCGATGGTCGAGCACGACCCGCAGGCCGAGTCGCGCATGCAGCGCTTCCTCGCGTCATGGGCGTACCGGCACAGCTCGCTGGTCAGCGCGCAGTGGCCCGGCTGCCTGGTGCTGGAAGTGCGCGCCAGCTTCCGCCTGCTGGGGCCGTGGCCGCGCATCGAGGCACGGTTGCGCGAAGAACTCGGCGGGCTGGGTTTCCAGCATCGCATCGCCATGGCGCCGACGCCGCGCGCCGCGCATGTGTTCGCCGGCCTGCGCGATGGCCTGGCGGTGATGCAGGCCGAGGCGATGGCCGATCTGCTGGATCGCGTACCGGTGCGGCGTGCGCGGCTGCCGGACGACAACGGCGAGCGCCTGCACCGCATGGGGATCCGCGACCTGCGCACGCTGCGCGGTCTGCCGCGCGACAGCCTGCGCCGCCGTTTCGGCCTGCCGGTGCTGGAGTACCTGGATCGGCTGTACGGGCTGGCCGACGATCCGCTGGCCTGTTACGCACCACCGGACCATTTCGATGCACGCATCGAACTCGGCTACGAAGTCGAGAGCCACATGGCGCTGCTGTTCCCGCTGCGCCGGCTGATCGGCGACCTGTGCACTTACCTGTCCATCCGCGATGGCGGCGTGCAGCGCTTCGTGCTGCGGCTGGAGCACGAGCAAGGCCACACCGATGTCGAGGTCGGCCTGCTGGCCGCCGAGCGCGAACCGGCGATGCTGTTCGAGCTGACCCGCAACCGGCTGGAACGCGTGCAGATCGAACATCCGGTGATCGGCATGCGATTGCTGGCGCGCGAGCTGCCACCGTTCGTGCCGGCGGCGCGCGACCTGTTCGACACGCGTCCGCAGCAGCAACTGCCGTGGCCGCAGCTGCGCGAACGCCTGCGCGCGCGCCTGGGCGACGACGCGGTGCATCGCGTGGCGCCCGCCGGCGATCCGCGCCCCGAGCGTGCGTGGCGACGCGTGCTGGGCGACGGTGCGTGCATTCCGGTGGCGCCGGTGCGACCGCCACGTCCGGCCTGGCTGCTGCCGCAGCCGGTGCCGCTGCGCGATCCGCATCCGCGCATCGTGTCCGGCCCTGAGCGGTTGGAAAGCGGCTGGTGGGACGGCGACGACGCACGCCGCGACTACTACGTGCTGGAAACCTCGCAGGGCCAGCGCGCGTGGGCGTTCGCGCCGCCGGGCGAGCAGGGTGGCTGGATGCTGCATGGGTGGTTCGCGTGAGCTGGGACGATGCGGTGGACGGCGTCGACCGCGATACGCCCGGCTGTCGTCCGCCGCGCGCGTGGGAAGTGGCGCAGCGTTTGCGCCTTTCCATGGCCGCCAACGACGACACGCCGCGCGAGGATGCGTGGCCGCCTTATGCGGAGCTGCATTGCCTGTCGGATTTCTCGTTCCTGCGCGGGGCGGCCAGCGCGGAGGAACTGTTCGAGCGTGCGCGCGATCTCGGGTATGCCGCGCTGGCGATCACCGACGAATGCTCGCTGGCCGGCATCGTGCGTGGCTGGGAAGCCGCGCGTGCGACCGGGGTGAAGCTCATCGTCGGCAGCGAGTTCACCCTGGCCTGCGGAATGAAATGCGTACTGCTGGTGGAAACCGCCGCCGGCTATACCCGGCTGTGCGAACTGATCACCACCGCGCGGCGCGCGGTCGACAAGAAGGGCTACCGGCTCACGCGGCAGGACGTGGAACGCATCGTATCCGATACCGATCCGGCGGCCTGTGGCCTGTTCGCACTGTGGCTTCCCCCGCAACACGTCGACGATGAGGCAGGTCGCTGGTTGCAGTCGGTGTTCGGCGAACGTGCGCATCTGGCGGTGGAACTGCATCGCGAGCAGGACGATGCGGCGCGACTCGCGGACCTGCTGGCGGCAGCGTTGCGCCTGGGGATGGTGCCGTTGGCGGCCGGCGACGTACACATGGACGTGCGTCGCCGCCGTGCGCTGCAGGACACGATGACCGCGATCCGCCACGTCACGCCGCTGGCCGACTGCGGGGCGCACCTGTTCCGCAATGGCGAACGCCACCTGCGCACGCGGCGGGCGCTGGGCAACATCTATCCACGCGATCTGCTCGACGCAGCCCTGCGGCTGGCCAATCGTTGCGCGTTCGACCTCAAGCGCGACATCGACTATCGGTATCCGGCTGAGCTGGTGCCTGAAGGTCATACCCCGACGACGTGGCTGCGCAAACTGACTGAGCGGGGTATGCAGGAGCGCTGGCCGGGTGGCATACCCATCGAGGTCGAGGATCGGATCAACGGTGAGTTGCTCTTGATCGCCGACCTGAAATACGAGGCGTTCTTCCTCACGGTGTGGGACATCGTGCGCTTCGCCAAAGAGCAGAACATTCTTTGCCAGGGGCGTGGTTCATCGGCGAATTCCGCCGTGTGCTTCGCGCTTGGCATCACCGTGGTGGATCCTGCGGAGAGCCGTTTGCTGATGGCTCGTTTCCTCTCGAAGGAACGCAACGAACCACCGGATATCGATGTCGACTTCGAGCACGAACGGCGCGAAGAAGTGCTGCAGTACGTTTACAGCAAGTATGGCCGTCGCCGCGCGGCGCTGGCTGCCACGGTCATCCGCTATCGGGGCAAAAGCGCGGTGCGCGATGTGGCCAAGGCGTTTGGCCTGCCGCCGGACCAGGTCGCGCTGCTGGCCGAGTGCTACGGCTGGGGCAACGGCGAGGCGCCGATGGATCAACGCCTGCGTGAGGCCGGCTTCGATCCGGGCAATCCGCTGATCCAGAGAGTTCTGTCAGTGACCCGCCAGCTACGCGACCACCCGCGTCACCTGTCGCAGCATGTCGGTGGCTTTGTCATCAACGACGGGCCGCTCTCCGAGCTGGTTCCGGTGGAAAACGCCTCGATGGACGATCGCACGATCATCCAGTGGGACAAGGACGATCTGGAGACGATGGGTCTTCTCAAGGTCGATTGCCTGGCCCTTGGCATGCTGACCTGTATCAGGAAAGCGCTGGATCTGGTGGAGCAACATCGCGGTTTCAAACCGGATATTGCGAAGCTTCCGGAGGGAGACAAGACGTCCACTTTCGAGATGATCCAGGCTGCCGACACGGTCGGGGTGTTCCAGATCGAATCGCGAGCGCAGATGAGCATGCTGCCGCGGCTCAAGCCGGAGGATTTTTACGATTTGGTGATCGAAGTGGCCATCGTACGGCCCGGTCCGATCCAGGGCGGCATGGTTCATCCTTATCTGCGGCGTCGGCAAAAGAAAGAGGATGTGACGTATCCCTCGGAAGGCGTGAAGGACATTCTTGGGAAAACTCTCGGTATTCCCCTGTTCCAGGAGCAGGTGATGGAGTTGATGATCCACGCTGGCTACGAACCGCATGAGGCGGACAAACTGCGTCGATCAATGGCGGCCTGGAAGCGCGGCGGCGACATGGAGCCGCACCGCGTGCGCATCCGCGAACTCATGGAAAAGAAGAACTACTCGTCGGAGTTCATCGACCAGATCTTCGAACAGATCAAGGGCTTCGGCTCCTACGGTTTCCCGCAGAGCCACGCCGCCTCGTTCGCCAAGCTGGTCTACATCAGCTGCTGGCTGAAGCGCCACCAGCCTGCGGCGTTCGCCTGCGCGCTGCTCAATGCGCAGCCGATGGGGTTCTATTCCGCCAGCCAGATCGTGCAGGACGCACGACGTGGCAAGGGCGGGCGCGTGGGGATCGATATCCTGCCGGTCGACGTACTGCACAGCGACTGGGACAGCACGCTGGAGGGCGGGCATACGCGGCGCTCCATCGATAACGAAGGGCAGCCCGCGTTGCGACTCGGCTTCAGGCAGGTCGCCGGCCTGTCGGAAGGCGTCGGCAACGCCATCATGGCCGCACGTGCGCAAGCCATCTTCACCGACGTGCGCGACCTGTGCCTGCGTGCGCGCCTCGACGAGAAGGCGCGCAACGCGCTGGCGGAAGCGGGTGCGTTGCAGTCGCTGGCCGGCCATCGCCATGCGGCGCGCTGGGCCGTGGCCGGCATCGAACGACAGCGCCCGCTGCTGCCCGGCAGCCCGGACGAGGACGCCATCGCATTGCCCGCACCCACGGCGGGAGAGGACGTCACTTCTGACTATCGCACCACCGGATTGACGCTGGGTGCGCACCCGCTGTCCCTGCTGCGCGAACGCCTGCGGCGGCATCGCGTGGTCGATTCGCGCCAGCTGCGTGGATTGCCGCACGGACGCGGCGCGTTCGCTGCCGGCATCGTCACCCAGCGGCAACGGCCGGCGACGGCGAAGGGCACGATCTTCGTCACCCTCGAAGACGAGCACGGCATGGTCAACGTGGTGGTGTGGTCGCACGTGGCGCTGCGCGACCGCAAGGCGCTGCTCGGTGCGCGGCTGATGGCCGTGCGCGGACGATGGGAACAGGTGGATGGCGTGGAGCACCTGATCGCGCGCCGGCTGGAGGATTTCAGCCACCTGCTGGGCGAGATCCAGCCCGGCTCGCGCGACTTCCACTGAGTCCCACGATGCACGCGCTCTCCACACTGACCGACGACCTGTTCGCGCCCGTGATGGTGCAACTGGTGGACGATGCCGAAGGCGGCGTCCGCTATTGGCCGGACGCCATCGATCCGGCCATGGCACGTGCCTGGTTCGACATCCTGCAGGCGCGGGCTGCCTGGACGCACCTGCAGCGGCCGATGTACGACCGCATCGTCGACGTGCCGCGGCTGCTGGCGAACTACGCCGTGGACGCGCTGCCCGACGATCTGCCGCTGGCGCAGCTGCTGGCCTGTGTGCAGACGAAGGCGCCCGCGCCGTACTCGCACATCGGCATGAACCTGTACCGCGACGGCCACGACAGCGTCGCCATGCATGGCGACAAGCTGCACACCGTGGCGGCACGCCACCCGATCACCCTGGTCTCGCTGGGCGCGCCGCGGCGCATGCTGATCCGTGCGCGGGATGGCCGGCGCGAAACGCTGTCCGTGGACCTCGCACCCGGCAGCGTGCTGTCGATGAGCCATGCCTCGCAACGCACGCACGAACATGGGATACCGAAGACACGGCGAGCGCAGGGGCCGCGGATCAGTGTGGTGTTCCGGGTGAGGCCGGATGGAACCCCTCTCCCTGCGCAGCGGGGAGAGGGTGCCAAAGGCGGGTGAGGGGCGAGCGGAGAGGAGGTGCTTCCGCTGAGATAGACGACCAGCATCCGTCAGCGATCAGGGTGCGGTAACTCCACGCGAAGGGCGCCCCTCATCCGCCCTCCGGGCACCTTCTCCCCGCAGGCGGGGAGAAGGGAGCAAGGCAAAAAAAACGCCGCGAGGGCGTCGCGGCGTGGAGGGCAGGGACTGCGTGAAAAGGGGAGGGAGGCGGTCAACCCATCAGCTTGAACAGCGACAGCTGCTGCATCTGCATGAAGACCGTCTGCGCGGCTTGCAATGCGGTGTTTTCCATCTGGTAGCGGCCGATGGCCTCGGCCCAGTCCAGGTCGCGCAGCCCGGACAGGGTGTCTTTCAGCGTGATGTTGTTGGCCTCGCGCAGCGAGGCGGCGGTCTCGATGGCGGACAGCTGCGCGCCACCGCTGGCGCGTGCGTCGATCATCCGGCCTTGCGCGGTGCCGATGTCGCGCATGGCGCCCTGCAGGCTGTTCTGCATGGCGGCGCGTTGTGCGTCGGTGGTCGGGCTGGTGTCCAGCGTATCGATCAGGCCCTGCACGGTGGCGAAGATGTCGCGGCTGCCGGATGGCCCCAGCGTGAAGCTGTCGCCGTTGGCCGGCTGGCCATCGATCTTCATCTGCACGCCGGCGAAGGCGATGCTCTCGCCCTTGGCATAGGTGCCGGACGCAACGGGATTGCCGCCCGCGTCCAGCACCTGGTAGGCGTTGTTGGCGCCGAACGACAGCGTGTAGGTGCCGCCGTTCCACACCGAGGAATCGGTGACGCTGAAGCCCATCAGCAGGCCGGTGCCGGTGTTGCCGCTGGCGGGCTGGCCGTCGATGCGGCCGTCGCCGGTGCGCAGGCGCAGGAAGACATCGCTGCCGGGCAGGGTGTCGGAGACGAACATGTCCGGCGCCACTTCCACCTGCCGCTGCGTCTGGTCGCCGCTGTAGACGATGTTGCCCCCGGCGATGGCGAACGGTGCGCTGCCGTCGCTGGTGCCGCCGAACAGGTAGCGGCCGGCGCCGTCGGTGCTGTTGGCCAGGTCCAGCAGGCCGGCATGGATCGCCTTCAGCTCGGTGCTGATCGCATGGCGGCTGTCGTCGCCCATGGCGGCGTTGTTGGCCTGGATGACGAGTTCGTTGACGCGCGCCATCGCATCGCCCACGCGGGTCAGCGCGTTTTCCTGCAGGCCCAGGCGGTTCTGCACCGCGTTGGCGTTCTGGCCGAAGCGTTCCAGTTCGGCGACCGCGCGGTCCAGGCCGACGGCGGTGCCGGCGGCGACGGGATCGTCCTTCGCCGTCACCAGCCGCTGCCCGCTGGCGAGTTGCTGCTGGGTGTGCGCCAGCTTCGCCTGCTTGGCCAGCATCGTCGTGATCGACTGCTGGTACATCATGGTGGTGGAGATGCGGTAGTTCATCGGCGGGTCGCAGCCAGGAGCGATTGGAAAAGCGTGTCGGCGGTGGCGATGATCTGCGACGCCGCCTGGTAGGCCTGCTGCAGGCGCATCAGGTCGGCGGCTTCCTCGTCCAGGTTCACGCCGGAAATCGCATCGCGCGAGGCCTGCGCCTGGTCGTGGATGACCTGCTGCGCCTGCGCCGAATAATCGGCCTGCCGCGCCGCGGAACCGACCTGCGTGGTCAGTCCGCCGATGGCGCCGTTGAGCGTCAGCGTGCCGCCGTTGAGCACGCGCGCATCGTCCAGGTTGGATAGCAGCCTGGCGTTGCCGTTGTCGCTGGAATTCGCGCCGGTCGGACCGATGCGGAAGCTGTCGCCGGCAGCGGGTGCGCCATCCAGCGACACGCTCCAGCCGTTGTACGCCACGGTCTGGCCGGGGGTGTAGGGGAACGGGCCGGTGCCGTTGATCGTGTACTGCGTGGCGTCGAGGAAATCGATGTCCACCGGCGCCAGCAGGTTGGCGTTCGCGGCGTCGGTGACTTTCAGGCCGCTGAGTTTGCCGCTGCCGGTATTGGCCAGGTCGGTGTTCGCCTTGACCGGCGTGGCGGCGGCGATGCGGCCGGGATCGGTGATGGCCACGCCGAGGTTGCCGGCCGCGCCCGCAGTGGGTTGCAGCAGGAAGCGGTCGTTGGTGCCCGGCGTGGTGCCCGGCGCCAGTCGCAGTTCGATGCCGTTGATCACCAGTGGATCGGCGGCCGTGCCGGTGCCGGTCATCGGGATGTTGGCGCCGGTATCGGGATTCGTCGCCACCCAGGCGGCGCCGTCGAAGCGCAGCAGTACGTTCTGCGAATTCAGTGCGCCCACGCTACCGACCGAGGTCTGCAGCACGGCGTTGCCGCTGTTGCCGGCGTTGGACGAGATGCGCGGCGCGGGCAGGCTGAAGAAATCCGCGCCCATCTGGCCGTACTGGTCCATGCCGGCGCGATGGCCGGCGTTGAACGTCTGCGCCAGCGAGGTGGCGACGCGGCCGAGTTCGGCCATGGCCGGGTCCAGCACCGTCGTGCGGAATTCGATCAGGCCGCCGATCTGGCCGCCGAGGGCGCGCTTGTCCAGCGTGGTGCGCTGGCCGTTGGTTTCCAGCGCCACCTGCAGGCGTTCGGGACGGTACGGATCGGGCACGGTCACCAGCGTGCTGGCGGACGCGCCTACCACCAGCGGTTGGCCGCCGGCGCTGAACACATTGACCAGACCCCCGTCCTGCACGATCGCATTGCCGCCGGTGTAGCCCACCAGTTCGCTGATCAGCTGGTCGCGGCGGTCCAGCAGGTCGCCGGAGGGGCTGGTGCTGCCGCCGATGCGCCCGTTGAGCTGGGCGATCTCTTTCGCCAGCCGGTTCACTTCGCCGGTGGCGGCGGTCAGGCCGGCATTGACCTCGATATCCAGCCCGTCGAGATGCTTGTCGATCTGGTGGAACCGGGTGACCAGCGCATTCGCCTGCGCCAGCACGCTTTCGCGGTCGGCCGAGCCGGCCGCATTTGACGACAGCGCGTTGACCGAATCGAAGAAGCTCGACCACGGCGCGCTGATGCCGGTCGCCTTCTCGGAGAACAGCTGGTCCATGCGCGTGGACAGCGTGGACAGCTGCTGCAGGCGCGCGAGTTCGCCGCCGCTGTCCAGCAGGCGCGAGGTCGCCAGCGAATCGGCCATCCGGCGCACGTCGACGATCTGCACGCCGTTGCCCTGGTAGCCGTAGCCAAAGTAGGTGCCGTCGCGCGCCTCGAACTCCACGCGCTGGCGCGAGTAGCCCGGCGTGTTGATGTTGGCGACATTGTGGCCGACGGTGGACAGGGCGCGCTGGAAAGCGATCAGGGCGCTGCTGCCGGTGGCGAGAAGGTTCGACATGCGTGTTCCCCAGGTCAGCGCCGCAGCGCGTTGCCGATGGCGTTGCCTACCACGCTACCGACCTTGCCGCCGACGGCGTCGCCGATCGACGACAGCACCTTGCCCAGCGTCGGGCCGTTGGCGATCGAGGCGATCTTGTTGGCGTAGGTGGGGTCGGTGGCGTAGCCGGCGCGCTGCAGGCCGCGCGCGAAGCCGGCGATGTCCTTGCCGGCGGACAGCGCCTGCTGGTAGCGCGGGTTGGTCTTCAGCAGCCGCACGTAGTCGGCGAAGCTCTCGGCGGGCGAGGCGTAGGCGCGGAAGTCCGCGGTCTCGGTGCGCTTCACGCCGTTGCTGTACTCGTGGGTGGCGGTGCGGGCGCGTTCGCCTTTCCAGCCGGTGGCCTTGATGCCGAACAGGTTGTGCGCGCTGTCGCCATCGCCGGTCTTGATCTGGCGCTTGCCCCAGCCGGTTTCCAGCGCCGCTTGCGCGACCAGCGCGCGCGGGTCCACACCGAGTTCCTTCGCGGCCTGCTTGGCGTGGTCCCAGATCTCGGCGACGAAGCGCTCCGGCGTGTTGCGCGCATATTTGGACGGATCGGCCGACGCGACCTGTTCCACCTCGTCGCAGGCGGCATCCGGGCGCACGGTGATGGTGTCCAGCGTGATCGCGCCGGGCAGCGCCGCGGTATCGCGCGCACTGCTGCCGATGCCGCGGCCGGCGATCGCGTCGAGCATGGAATCGGCTTCGCCGCCCGGCAGCAGGCGCTTGTAGGCCGACAGCGCGGTGCTGGCCGGCACCGCCGGCGTATTGATATCGGTGGCGCCCAGCTGGCGCGCGATCATCGGCGCCAGGCCCAGCCCGCGGCCCTGCGACATCGCCGTGGCCAGCTGCTGGTCGTACATGTCGCGGAAGACCTGGTTTTCGCCGGGGAACAGCGAATCACCGAAACCGGCCTCGCGCATGCACTTGATCATCATCTGCGCGAACTGGCCCTCCAGCTTCTTCGCGACATCGTGGATGCGCGCGTTGTCGGGCGTGCCGCCGGCATCGGCCAGCGACAGGGAGGGGTTCAACGTTCCGATGGGCATGCTGGCCATGTCAGATCACCTCGAGCTCCGCGCGCAAGGCGCCGGCCTGCTTCAGGGCTTCCAGGATCGCGATCAGGTCGCCGGGAGCGGCGCCGACCTCGTTGACCGCGCGGACGATCTCGTCCAGCGACGTGCCGCCTTCGAACTTGAACATGCGGTTGCCTTCCTGCGTCACCGACACGCTGGACTGCGGCGTCACCACGGTCTGGCCACCACGCGAGAATTCGTTCGGCTGGCTGACGTTGGCGGATTCGGTGATCGTCACCGTCAGCGAGCCATGCGTCACCGCGGCCGGCATCACCTTTACCTGCGCGCCGATGACGACGGTACCGGTGCGTGCGTTGACGATGACCTTGGCCGGCGCGCTGCCGGGCGTCAGTTCCAGGTTCTCGACCTGGGCCAGGAAGTTGACCCGGCGGGAAATGTCGGCGGGTGCGCGCACGGCGACGGTCACCGCATCCAGCGCATAGGCATTGCCGGTGCCGAAGCTCTGTTCCAGCGCCGCGACCATGCGCGACACCGTGGTGAAGTCGGCGCGGTGCAGGTTCAAGGTGATGGTGCCTTCGCCGCTGTCCAGCGCATTCGGGATCGCGCGCTCGACGGTGGCACCGTTGGGAATGCGGCCCACGCTCGGCACGTTGACCGACACGCGCGAGCCGTCCTTGCCCTGCGCACCGAAGCCGCCGACCACCAGGTTGCCCTGGGCGATGGCGTAGACCTCGCCGTCGGCACCGCGCAGCGGCGCCATCAGCAGGCTGCCGCCGCGCAGCGAGGTGGCGTTGCCGATGGACGACACGGTGATGTCGATCGGCTGCCCGGGCTTGGCGAAGGCAGGCAGGTCGGCATGGATGGCCACGGCGGCCACGTTCTTCAGCTGCGGATTGACGTTGGCCGGGACGTTGACGCCCAGCTCGCCCAGCAGGTTCTTCAGGCTCTGCACGGTGAAGGGTGCCTGGCTGGTGCGGTCGCCGCTGCCGTCCAGGCCTACCACCAGGCCGTAGCCGACCAGCGGATTGCTGCGCACGCCGCCGACCTGGGCGAGGTCCTTGATGCGCTCGGCCCGCGCGGCTGGCGCCAGGCAGATCAGCACCAGGCCGATCCAGGCCAGCAGGCCGAGCAGCGTGTAGGTGTCGATGCGGCGCGGCTTCTTCGCGGGCGTCGGCGCAGCGTGGTTGGATTCGTTGGTGTCCATCGCGCGGCGCTCAGTTCGGGAAGATCGGGGAATTGAAGAAGCGGCCCAGCCAGCCCATCGAATTGGACTGCGCGATGGCGCCGCGGCCGCCGTAGGCGATGCGCGCGTCGGCGACCTTGCCGGAGGAGATCGTGTTGTCCGGATTGATGTCGGCCGGGCGCACGATGCCCTGGATCTGTACCAGCTCGTCGCCCTGGTTCAGGCGCATGTTCTTCTGGCCCTGCACGACCAGGTTGCCGTTCGGCAGGCGCTGGATCACGGTGACCGTCACGCTGCCCAGCAGGCGGTTGCTCTGCGCGCTGTTGCCGCTCCCGTTGAAGCCGCGGTCGCCATTGACCGAGGCGCTGAGGATGTCGCGGCCGTTGAGCGTAACGGCCGCGCCGGCGATGTTCGGCGCAGCCAGCGCGATCTCGCTCTTCTTGTCGACCGAGGTGGTGGCCGAGGTCTGCGCCGCGGTGTTCTCCACCAGGTTGATCGTCAGCAGGTCGCCCACGTCGCGCGCGCGGCGGTCGGCGTACAGGTTCAGGCCAGGGCCGGCGCGGTAGATGGAACCAGCGGTGGCGGGTGCCTGCGCGGCGACCACCGGCTGGATCGGCTGCATCGGTGCGTACGGACGCACATCGCCGACATAGCGTGTGCAACCGGGCAGCAGCATCAGCGCGCAGGCGAGGGTGGTGGCGGACGTTATGCGCTTCATGGCGTGTCTCGTGGCGTGACGGTGGGATGCGGCGTCAGACGTTGTTGTTGAGGTAACCGAGCATCGAGTCGGTGGTGGAAATGGCCTTGGCGTTCATCTCGTAGGCGCGCTGGGTCTCGATCATGCTGACCAGCTCTTCCACCACGTTGACGTTGGAGCCTTCCAGCGAGCCCTGCACCACGCTGCCCAGGCCGTTGAGGCCGGGCGTGCCGTTCTGCGCGGGACCGGAGGCGGTGGTCTCGACGTAGAGGTTTTCGCCCTTGGCCTGCAGGCCGGACGGATTGACGAAGTCGGTGAGCGTCAGCGAGCCGATCTCCAGCGCCTGCGCCTGGCCGGCCATCGTCACGCTGACGGTGCCGTCGTTGCCGATGGTCATCGACTGCGCACCCTCCGGCACCTGGATGCCTGGCTGCACCGGATAACCGCTGTTGGTGACCAGTTCGCCCTGCGCATTGATCTGGAACGAGCCGTCGCGCGTGTAGGCCGGCGAGCCGTCGGGCAGCAGCACTTCGAAGAAGCCGCGCCCGTTGACCATGACGTCGAGCGAGCGTCCGGTCTGCTGCGGGTTGCCCTGCTGGA
The DNA here is from genome assembly GCF_036845285.1 of Pseudoxanthomonas sp. Taxonomy (GTDB): domain Bacteria; phylum Pseudomonadota; class Gammaproteobacteria; order Xanthomonadales; family Xanthomonadaceae; genus Pseudoxanthomonas_A. Next base: position 25,627 of record NZ_DAIUEE010000013.1, on the reverse strand, counting down.
AATCCTTGGAGGTCGACACGACGCGCACGCCGGTGCCGAGCTGCAGGCCGGAGGGCAGCTGGGTCTGCGAGGAGGTGGAGCCACCTGGCTGGCGGACCTGCTGGTACAGCAGGTCCTCGAAGCTGGCGCGGTCGCGCTTGAAGCCGGTGGTGTTGGTGTTCGCCAGGTTGTTGGAGACCACGGACATGCGCGTCTGCTGCGCGTCCAGTCCGGTCTTGGCGACCCAGAGGGCCTGGTTCATGGCGTGGTTCCTCGCGGATTGAAGGGGTGGAATCGCGCGGTGCGGTTCCTCGCCTCCTCTCAAGCAAGTCCTGTGCCGAAACGGGTGTCGTGGTTCTGGCGCCGGGATCCATGCCGAAGTGGGACGGGGGGCCGCTCGCAGTGGAGGCGTGGCGGAAAACCGGCGGGGCCTGGCGTCAGCCCCTCTCCCATCGGGAGAGGGGTTGGGGTGAGGGGGGCAACAAAGCCGGTTAACCCCGCCTATCAGCCATGCTTCCAGATCCACCATTCACTCGAAACGCGCGCTCACGGTGAGCGTGTTGAGTGCGCCTTTCGGAGGCGAGGCTTTGGGTCAAGGATGGCGCCGCTCGCCGCGGGGGCCTTACTTTTCTTTGCTTGTGCAAAGAAAAGTAAGCAAAAGAAACACACCCCGGCGGTCCGCCCGCCGCTGCGCGGCGGGTGCGCAGTCCCGGCGGGAATTTTCGTGCAGGGCATCCCTGTATCGAGTACGGGGCAGGCTCTGCCCTGTACGAAAACGGCGCACGTTCTGTGCGCCGCCCTTCGGGTTTTACCCACCAGGACTGCCGGACCTCAGGGGTCCCGACAGCTCACGCCGAGAGAATCCAAGTGCATGCTTTTGATCCTGTCTTTTCGGGTCCCCATGAGGCACGGCGGGTGGGCCGGGTAAAACCCGCAGGGCGCCGTCATGGATGACGGCGTTTCCGTATGGCACATGGATGTGCCTTACGGAAATTCCCGGCCCGCTCGCGGACCCGGAGCGAAGCGCAGGGCGTGCCGCCTGGGGTGTGCTTTCTTTGCCTACTTTCTTTGCACAAGCAAAGAAAGTAGGGCCTCCGCGGCGAGCGGCACCATGCGTGAGAAAGAAGATTTATCCCGCAAGGCCATCGAACCAAAGATTCGCCGCGGATGTGATGACAGCCAGTGGTGGCCTGAAAACATGGTCTTCGTTGCCCCTCACCCCAACCCCTCTCCCGGTGGGAGAGGGACTCACAACGCAGGGAGAGTAGCGCTAAGCGTCAACCACCCAACCGCAGCAACTGATTCGACGACTGCGCCATCTCGTCGCCGCTGCGGATCACCTTCACCTGCATCTCGAACTGACGCTGCAACTGGATCATCTGCACCAGCGCACCCGCCGCATCCACGTTGCTGCCTTCCAGCACACCCATCGTCAGGCTGTTGCCAGTGGCCGCCGGCAACGCGGGCGCCTGCGGATCCGATGGACGCACCAGGCCGTCGCCACCGCGGGCGAGCTGCGATTGCGCGGCTTCCACGATGCGCATGCGGCCGACCACGGCCATCGTCTGCGGGCCTTCGCCCTGCGGGATGATCGATACCGTGCCATCTGCGCCGATGTCGATCGACTGCGCCGGCGGCACCGCGATCGGATTGCCGTTGTCGTCCAGCACCGCGCGGCCGCCGGCGGTGACCAGCTGGCCATTCGGGGTGATGCTCAGTTCGCCGTTGCGCGTGTACGCCGTGCCGCCGTCGGCGGCCTGCACGGCCATCCAGCGGTTCGGCTGCAGCGAGATGTCGAGCGAGCGGCCGGTGACCATCTGCGAACCGGTGCGCCCGTCGAAACCGGGATCGATCAGCACCGCGTCCACGCGCGAGGGAAAGCCCTGGCCCTGGATCCTGAACGCCTCGGTGCCGGCCAATGCGGCCTTGAAGCCCTTGGTGTCCACGTTGGCCAGGTTGTGCGACACGGTGCCCTGCGCCTGCAGCGAAGCGCGGGCGCCGGTCATGGCGACATAAAGGGCCTTGTCCATGGGTCAGTCTCCGTCGGCGTCGGCCGGATCAGCGGATGTTGATCACGGCCTGGGTGATCTGGTCCTGGGTGGACAGGGCCTGCGAATTGGCCTGGAAGTTGCGCTGCGCCACGATCATGTTGACCAGCTGCTCGGTCAGGTCGACGGTCGAGGCTTCCAGCGCACCGGAGGCCACCTGGCCGAAGTCCGACGTGCCCGGTGCGCCGATGCGCGGTTCGCCCGAGGCGTAGCTGTGCGTCCAGGTGTTGTTGCCCTGCGAGACCAGGCCCTGCGGGTTGCTGAAGTTCGCCAGCGCGACCTGGCCCAATGCCTGGTCCACGCCGTTGGAATAGCGCGCATAGACCACACCGGTTTCGGACACGCTGAACTCGTTGAGCTTGCCGGTGGCGTAGCCGTCCTGGTTCTGGATGCGCTTGGCGAACTGTTCGCCGTACTGCGTGGTGCCGCTGATGTTCATCGTCATGTTCAGCACGCCGGCACCGGTGCTGGGCGTGAACGGCGCCAGCGTGACCAGGCCATTGGCCGGCGCGGTCAGGGTGCCGTTGTTGTCGAACTGCACCGTGGTCGGCGCGCCCATCGAGGCGCCGTCCACGTACGTGTGCATCTGCCATTCGTTCGGGTTCGGCGTCTTCACGTAGTAGACGGTCTGCTGGTGGGCCACGCCCAGCGAGTCGTACACGGTGACGGAAGTCGTCTCGTTGTAGCTGGCGCTGTCGGTCGGCGAGAACGGCGCGATGGTCGGCTGCGCGGCGTTGCCGGGCAGGGTGACGCCCAGTTCGACGTTGGTGGTCGGCGACGGCGGGCTGTCGGTGGTCAGCAGGCGCAGGTCGGTCATGTTGCCGGTGTCGAAGCCGACGCCGTCGGCGCGCGGCGGGAACACCTGCAGGCGATAGCCTTCCGGCGTGGTGACATAGCCGTTCGGGTCGCGCTGGAAGTTGCCGGCGCGCGTGTAGACATTGGTGCCGTTGTTGCTGACCGTGAAGAAGCCTTCCTTGTCGACGGCCATGTCCAGGTAGCGCCCGGTCTGGTTGATGTCGCCCTGGGAGAACTGCTGGGCCACGTTGGTCAGGCGTACGCCGGCGCCGATGCCGTTGCGCATCAGGCCGTAGCCGGTGGACGAGAACACCTCGGCGAACTCCGCGCGCGACTCCTTGAAGCCGGTGGTGTTGACGTTGGCGATGTTGTGCGAGGTCACGTTGAGGTCGGCGTTGGCCGCCCTCATGCCGGACAGCGAGCTGTTGAAAGCCATGGAAGACTCCTTGCAGGATGCGGTGGGAGTGAGAGGGTCAGGACGCCGACTTGCCGATGCGCAGCACGTAGTCGAGCGGGGCGGTGCCCAGGCCGGGCAGGTTGAGGTACAGGCCGTCGGAGCCGATGGTCACGCTGTCCACGTGGGCGTCGACGTAGGTGTTGAGTGCGGTGCCGGTGCCGTCGGTCGCGGTGTGGGTGGCCTTGATCGAATACTTGCCGGCCTCGGCGCGTTCGCCGTTGGCTTTCAGGCCGTCCCACGCGAACGCGGTCTCGCCTTTGCCGGTGGCTTCGACTTCGACCGTGTCGACGACGATGCCGCTGGCGTCCTTGATCTCGAAGGTCACCTTGCCGGCGCCCGGCGACATCACCAGGCCGGTGGCGTTGCCGGAGGCGGGCAGGGCAATGGATTCGGACGGCACCACCACCGAATGCCCGACCAGCGAAGCGCCCTTGAGCACCTGGTCGCCGGTCAGCGCGGCGGTGAAACCGTTGACGGTGCTGTTGAGGTCGCTGATGCCCTGCACGGTGGAGAACTGCGCCAGCTGGGCGACGAACTCGCTGTTGGACAGCGGCTTCAGCGGATCCTGGTTGCTCAGTTGCTCGGTCATCAGCCGCATGAAGTCGGCCTGGCCCAGCGTGTCGGCCTTCTTTTTCGGGGTCGCGCCGGTGCCGCTGGTGTTGAGGGCGGCGAACGGATCGCCATTGACGGTCGTCATGTGCGTGCTCGGTCAGGGGGCGGGGCGTCAGCGGCCCATGGTCAGGGTGGCCAGGGCGAGTTCCTTGGCGGTGTTCAGCACTTCCACGCCGGCCTGGTAGCCGCGCGAGGCGGAGATCAGGTTGACCATCTGCGCGACCGGATCGACATCCGGTGCATAGACGTAGCCGTCGCCGTCGGCCATCGGGTGGCCGGGTTCGTAGCGCTTGATCGGCGGCGCCTCGCTCTGGGTGATTTCCTTCACCTGCACCGACGTCAGCGTGCCGTCGGCACTCAGTCTGCGCGCCTGGAAGATCGGTTCGATCGGCTTGTAGACGGCTTCCGGCGACGAGGCGATGGAATCGGCGTTGGAGAGGTTGCTGGCGATGGTGTTCAGGCGCACGGACTGCGCCTGCAGCGCGGAGCCGGCGACGTCGAAGATGGGCAGGTTGCTCATGCCATGCCTCCTTACTGGCCGGTGATCGCGGTGAGCATGGTGCGCACCTTGGATTCGATGAAGCTCAGCGAGGCGCGGTATTCCAGCGCGGCGCGGCCATAGGCGGCGCGCTCGGTGTCGGCGTCGACGGTGTTGCCGTCCAGGCTGGGCTGCACGCCGGCGCGCTCGAAGATGCGCGGCGAGGCGTTCAGCAGCGTCATGTGCTGCTCGTTCGTGTTGCGCAGCGGCGCAGCCTTGGCGGCGGCCTGTTCCAGCGCGGCCTGGAAGTCCAGGTCCCTGGCCTTGAAGTTGGGTGTGTCGGCGTTGGACAGGTTGCTGGCGATCAGCTGCATCCGCTGCTCACGCAGCGGCAGTGCCGCGGCGTGGACACCAAGGTAATTGGAGATGGGATTGGACATGGCACCGCTCCGGCAGACCGTTGCCGGGGCAGCTGCAAGGCGTGTGCCAGATCGCGCGTTTCCTTCTCCCTGCAACGCGGGGAGAAGGTGCCCGAAGGGCGGATGAGGGGCGCTTTACGCCGCCATTCTTGCCGAAACCACCTGGTTCAGCCGGAACAGCACGTGCTCAGCCAGCTCGTGCGGGCTGTACTTGGCCACGAAGGCGTTTGCCCCGACCCGTTCGACCATGGCGTTGTTGAACACGCCCGACAGGGACGTGTGCAGCAGCACGTACAGGCCGGCCAGGCCCGGATGGCGACGGATTTCCGTCGTCAGCGTGTAGCCGTCCATGGCCGGCATCTCGATGTCGGAGATGACCATGGCGTAGCGCTCGGCCGGGTTCTCGCCGGCGGCGTGCACCTGCAAGAGATGGTCCAGTGCCTGGCGGCCGTCGGAGAGCAGGGTGGCGGTGACGCCCAGCTGCTCCAGCACGCTGCGGATCTGCGAGCGGGCCACGCGCGAGTCGTCCACCACCAGCACCTGCATCGGCGGGGCGTCGGCGGGCAGGGCCATCTCCGGCGCCAGCGTCGCGTCCATGCGCGACTGGCAGATGTCGGCCAGCACGCTTTCCACGTCGATCACCTGGATCAGTTCGCCCTGGAACCGCGTTACGGCGGTCAGGAAGCTGTTTTCCGCCCCCAGCTCCGGCGGCGGGTGGATGTCTTCCACCGCGATGTTGACGATCCGCTCCACGCCGCTCACCAGGAAGCCCTGCACCGAGCGGTTGAACTCGGTGACGACCAGGTAGTTGGGGGCGTTCTCGGGATTCGGGTCGCGCTCGGGGTGGCGGATGCTCAGGCCCAGGTCCAGCACGGGCACCGACCGCCCGCGCACGTCGGCCACGCCGACGAACTCGGTAGGCAGGCCGGGCAACTGGAACAGGGACGGCCGGCGCAGGACTTCCTGCACCTTGAAGACGTTGACGCCAAAAAGCTGACGCCCGCCCAGGCGGAACAGCAACAGGGCGAGGCGGTTGTGGCCGGCCAGGCGGGTGCGCTGGTCGATGCGGTTGAGCAGATCCTGGGTCATGTCCAGCATATCGGCCGGGGTGGGGGGCACTTGAGTGGGCGTGCCGGACCGCTGAACGCTCCTCTCCCTGCGCTGGAAGCCCCTCTCCCTGCGGGAGAGGGGTTGGGGTGAGGGGTAACGGAGTCCATTGCTGTGTGAGCCATCGGCCTGTCCAGGTCCTCGCGTTGGCTTTCTGGGCCTGTCGGGACAGTTTTCTTGGTGAATCCACATGGCGCCGCTGGCCGCGGAGGCCCTACTTTTCTTTGCTTGTGCAAAGAAAAGTAGGCAAAAGAAACACACCCCGGCGGTCCGCCCGCCGCTGCGCGGCGGGTGCGCAGTCCCGGCAGGAATTTTCGTACGGGGCATCCTGCCCCGGCCGAAAACGGCGCACATCCTTGTGCGCCGCCCCTGCGGGGTTTTACCCGCCGGGACTGCCGGACCTCAGGGGGCCCAACAGCCAAAGCAGAAGCCTCCGCGCGCGCCGCCTTTGCTTTTGCTTGCTTCCGGGTCCCCATGAGGCACGGCGGGTGGGCCGGGTACAACCCGAAGGGCGCCGTCATGGATGACGGCGTTTTCGTATGGCACATGGAGGTGCCTTACGAAAATTCCCGGCCCGCTCGCGGACCCTGCGCGCAGCGCAGGGCGTGCCGCCTGGGGTGTGTTTCTTTGCTTCTTTCTTTGCACACGCAAAGAAAGAAGGCCCCCGCGGCGAGCGGCACCATGCGTGAGTAAAAGAAGTTCCACCCCGCGAGGCCATCGAACGAAAGGTTCGTCGCGAATGTGGTGACAGCCAGTGGCGACCTGAAGACAAGGACTCCGTTGCCCCTCACCCCAACCCCTCTCCCGAGGGGAGAGGGGCTTGACTGGCACACCGCTTGCACCTTCCCCGCCGATGAACCGACGGAACCCGCCCATGCTGCTGCGCCTGACCACCGCCCTGATCGGCGGACTGACCGCATGCGCCGTGCTGGCCGCGGATTTCCAGCCGGTCGACAGCATCAAGGCCGCCGCCATCGGTGCCCTGCCGGCCGGCAGCGACGCCGAGGCAACGCTCGATCCCGCCTTGCGCCTGCCCCGATGCAGTGCCGCGCTGGTCGCGCGCGTGCAGGGCAGCAACAGCGTCGAAGTCGGCTGTCCGGATGGCTGGCGCCTGTTCGTGCCGGTACGCGTGCGCCGCAGCCAGACCGTGCTGGTGCTGGCGCGCGGCGTCGCACCCGGCGAAACCATCACCGCCGATGCCTTCGTCGAAGAACGCCGCGACGCCTCGCGCATCGTCGGTGCCGCCGTCGCCGATCCTTCGCAGGCGGTGGGACGCGTCGCGCGGCGCATGCTGTCGGCGGGCGCCGTGCTGGCCTCGACCGACCTGGTCGCGCAGCGCCTGGTGCGGCGTGGCGACAACGTGGCGCTGGTGTCCCGTCGCGGCGGGGTGGAAGTCCGCGTGGCCGGCAAGGCGCTGGCCGATGCGGGGGAGAACGAGCGTGTCACGGTCGAAAACCTGTCCTCGCGCCGGGTGGTGCAGGGCATCGTGGGCGCGGGCGGCGACGTCTGGGTAAGCCGATGAAAAAAAATGCAGATCCGCCCTCAAGATGTGCCGGAGGGTGCCGATACCGACGCTGGGTGGAAGGACATCGGGCAAAACCCGGACCTTCCTCGGAAATGTGCGATCCGTCACTAAAGTCGAACGGGTGGCGGCCGATAACTCCCATGAACCCTGTGACAGGTGACTGACATGAACCAGAAAATCGAAGGCACTCCCCCTGCCGCCATCCGTACCACCGGCCCCGTGAGTGGCCGGGTGGCCTCCGCAGGCGCCGATCGTTCCAGCCCCGTGGAAGCCAGTGCGGCGGGCGACAGCCTGCGTCTGACCGGTGAAGCCACCAGCCTGCAGGCGATGCAGCGCGAACTGGCCACCGCGCCGGCGATCAACGAAGCCCGCGTGGCGGCCGTGCGCGAAGCGCTGCAGGCCGGTACGTACAAGGTCAATGCCGAGGCGATCGCCGACGGCATGCTGGGTCTGGAAGACCAACTGGGCGGCTGAGCACCATGAGCCACGCCTCCCTCCAGCGACTGTCCGCGGCCCTGGAAGAGGAGCGGCGCGCCATCGTCGAGCACGACGTGGAAGCGCTGGTGCGCTGCACGCAGGACAAGCTGGATGCGCTGCGCGCGCTGGAAACCGCCGCCGCCGGCTTCGGTTTCCCCGACGACCTGCGCGAGAACCTGGCCGAGCTGGCAGAGAAGAACCACGCGAACGGCATCCTGCTGGCGCGTCGCCGTCGTGAAGTGAACTGGGCGCTGCGCCACCTGGGCCGCAGCGAAAGCCATGGCGCCTACGACGCCCAGGGCCAGACCTCGACCGCCTCCGCGCCGCGCCCGCTCGCCGTCGCCTGAGTCCGGTGCCGGATCCGAAAACTGCGACACCGCACCTTGCCGCTCCTGCGGCCGCGCCGGATACTGGCGCTCCATCGCTGCCACCCGATGCATCCGTGGCCACAGTCCCGCCTTTGAATCCTTCCGCCAGCGCCTGCGCCGTGGACGACATCCCGACCTTCGCCGATCTCAAGGCGCTGGCCGAACTGATGGACGATGGCTACCTGCTGTGCCGTGGCGATGCGCGTCCGCTGCATGCCAACGCTGCCGCGCGCGCGCTGGTCAGCGACGACGGCGATGCGCTGGGCGCGCTGTCCCGGCTGCTGCCGGCGGATGCGATCCGCACCGCGCGCGAGACCGGGCGCTGGAACGCCGACCTGACGCTCGCCGATGGCCTGGTGCTGCAGGTACGCGCCTACTTCCACGGCAACGCGGGTGGCGGTCACTGCCTGGTCGTGTTCCACGATGTCAGCGAGGCGCATGCGCGCCAGCAGGAACTGCAGCGGCGCCACGCGCAGCTCCGCCAGACGCTGGTGCGCCTGGCCGGTGCGCAGGAACAGCTGGTGCAGTCGGAGAAGATGGCTTCGATCGGCCAACTCGCCGCCGGCGTCGCGCACGAGATCAACAATCCGATCGGCTACGTGCATTCCAACCTCGGCTCGCTGCAGGAGTACCTGCACAGCCTGTTCTCGCTGATCGAGGTGTACGAGCGTGCGCTGCGCCTGCCGGACCCGAAGGCGATGCTGCCCGAGATCGAAGACCTGCGGGCGCGTGCCGACATCGACTTCATCACCGGCGACCTGCCGCAGCTGATGTCCGAATCACGCGAGGGCATCGAGCGCGTGACCGCCATCGTGCGCAACCTGAAGGACTTCTCGTACTCCGGCCGCGACGACAGCTGGAAATCCGCCGACCTGCATGCCGGCCTCGATTCGACGATCAACATCATCTGGAACGAGCTGAAGTACAAGGTCACTCTTGAGAAGCACTACGGCAAGCTGCCGCTGGTGCAGTGCCGCCCCTCCGAGTTGAACCAGGTGTTCATGAACATCCTGCTCAACGCCAGCCATGCGATCGACGAACGCGGCACGATCGGCGTCAGCACGGGCGTGGAGGGCGACGAGGTCTGGATCGAAGTCCAGGACAGCGGCCACGGCATTCCCGACGAGATCCTGCAACGCATCTTCGATCCGTTCTTCACCACCAAGCCGGTCGGCAGCGGCACTGGCCTGGGCCTGTCGATCTCCTACGGCATCGTCAAGAAGCACAACGGCCGCATCGAAGCGCGCAACGTGCCCGGCGCGGGCGCCTGCTTCCGCATCATGCTGCCGATCCGCCAGCCGGCTGCAGACGCGGCGTGATGTTGCTTCCTTCTCCCCGCGAGGCGGGGAGAAGGTGCCCGGAGGGCGGATGAGGGGCGAGCGCGAGCGACACGCTGCACAAGAAACTGCTTTGCGCACGTTGTTCGTAAGCGACATTGATGCGAACCGTCTCCGTTCGCCCCTCACCCGCCTTCGGCGCCCTCTCCCCGCTATGCAGGGAGAGGGGAGAGGCTAGGCGAAGAACGCCAGCTTCTTGTCCCGCGGCAACCGCTTCAGCTGCGCTTCCGCGCGCGAGGCCGCGCTGCGGTCCGGATAGCCGCGACTGGCCAGCACGCGCACTGGCGGGTTCGCCCGCGTGTACTTCGCGCCGGTACCGGCCGCATGCGCGGCATAGCGCGCGTCCAGGCGGTTGGTGATGCCGGCGTAGAAGGCGCCGTTGCGGCATTCCAGCAGGTACAGGCACCAGCCGTCCGGCGTCGTCGTGCCGCTGTCAGGCATGCGCGCGGTGGTGCGGCTGGTTCTCGTAGGTGGTGAAGGCCTGGCGGATGTGTTCGCGCAGGTCGTCGTCGTTCCACGGCTTGGTCAGGAAGCGGTAGATCTCGCCGCGGTTGATCGCTTCGGTCACCGTGGCCAGGTCGGTATAGCCGGACAGCACCAGCCGTACGGTATCCGGATACAGCAGGCGCACGCGGCCGAGGAATTCGGTGCCGCTCATGTCCGACATGCGCTGGTCGGACAGGATGACCTGCACGTCGTTGGTCGCCAGCAGTTCGAACGCATCGGTGACGTTGCTGGCGGCGAGGATGCGGTAGCCGTCGCGGCGGAACAGGCGCACCAGCGAGCGCAGGATGTTCTCCTCGTCGTCCAGCAGCAGCAGCGTGCGGTCGGGCTTGGTGGCGGCGAAGGCGTCCGCGCGCAGGTAGCGGCGGCGCAGCACGGCACCGGCGTCCTCGGCCGACATCGGTTCGCCGAAGAGGTGGCCCTGGAACATGTCGCACTGGTTGCGGCGCAGGAAGCCGAGCTGCGTGTCGGTCTCCACGCCGTGCGCGATGACCTTCATGCCCAGCTGGTGGCCCATCGCGATGATGGCGCAGGTGATGGCGACTTCGCGGTTGCCGGACGGCACGCCCTTCACGAAGTTGCGGTCGATCTTGATCTTGTCCACCGAGAAGCGCACCAGCGAATCCAGGTTGGAATCGCCCATGCCGAAGTCGTCCAGCGTCAGCCGCACGCCTTCGCGGTGCAGCTGCGCCAGCGTGCGGTGGACCAGGTTCATGTCCTTGGCCAGCGCGTTCTGGCGGACTTCCAGCACCACCATCTGCGGCGGGATGCCGGCCTCCTGCATCGCTTCCAGCACTTCGGAGACGAAGCTGGGGCGCAGCAACTGCAGCGTGGAGACGTTGACGGCGATCTCGAAGTCGTCGAAGCCCCAGTCGCGCCACACGCGGGCCTGCTTGAACGCGTTGCGCAGCACCCAGTCGCCGATCTGCACGATCACGCCGAGCTTCTCGGCCACGTGCATGAAGCGTTCCGGCACCAGCAGGCCGAGCGCGGGCGAGTACCAGCGCAGCAGCGTCTCCATGCCGACCACGCGGCCGTCGTGCGCGTTGATCTGCGGCTGGTAGAACAGGCGCAACTCGTTGTGGTGGATGGCGTTGACGATCTGCCGCGCGATGATGCTGTCGCTGCGCGCGGTGATCGCGGCGCCGCGGCGGTACAGGCGCACCAGGTTCATGCCTTCGTGCTTGGCCTGTTCCATCGCGCTTTCCGCGCATTGCAGCAGGCCGGATGCGGTATCGGCATGTTCCGGGCACAGTGCCACGCCGAGCGTGCCGGTCAGGAACAGCGTGTACGGCAGGACCGTCATCGGCAGTTCGATCTGCTCGCGCAGCAGGTCGCCGAAGCGCTCCGGCGGCAGCGTACCGGGCAGGCGCGGCACGGCCACGATGAACTCGTCGCTGCCGTGGCGCCAGGCGCGCGACTCGGGTCCCAGCGCGCGCTGCAGCCGATCGCTGAGGATGGCCAGCGCCTCGTCGCCGACCTCCACGCCCATGTTCTCGTTGATCGAGCGGAAATGGTCGATGTCGATGTACAGCAGCATCAACGGCGTCCCGTCGGCCGTGGCGATGTCGACCATGCGCTGCAGGTCGGGTTCGCCGGCGCCGAGGCGCGGCAGGCGGGGCAGGTGGGCGTGCTCGGTGTTCACGCGGGATCGGCAGGTGTCGCGGACGTGGCCGCATAGGGTAGGCGAAGTCGCCAGCGCGTGCCGCCGCCGTCGAGGCCACCGCCAGCGGCGATGGCCAGCGCCTGCAGCAGGGGCAGTCCGGTCATGTCGTGCGCGGTATCGGCGTCCACCGCCAGGGTGAGGTCGCCGGCGGCATCGGCGTCGCCCGCCAGTGCCAGCGAAGGCGTGCCGCCTGCCTGTGCGATGGCGCGCATCAGTGCCTGCGCGATGCGGAACGCCACCAGTGCGGTGTCCGCCGCGGGCGCATGCGGCAAGGGCGCCAGGGCCACCGTGCCATTGGCGAACAGGCGCTCATGCTCGGCGCGCAGCGCGGCATCCAGCCCGATGGAATCCAGCTGTGGCGGGTGCAGCGTGGCGTGCAGGTCGCGCACGATGGCGACGGCCTCGTCGCTGGCGCGGATGATCTCCTGCAGGTCTTCCGCGCGCACGTCGGCATCGTCTTCCGACTGCACGAGGTGCGCGCCCATCCGGATCGCCGACAGCGCCTGGCCGACCTGGTTGTGCAGGGCGCGACCGACACGATGGCGCTCGGCTTCCTGCAGGCGGAACAATTGCAGCAGCAGGTCGGAGGAAGGAGACGTCGACATGGGCGATGCGGGAGCGGGACCGTCGGCAGTATGCCAGCCATGCCGCGGGGTGATGGCGCTGCGCGGGCCTGAACGCGAAAGGGCGACCATCGCTGGCCGCCCCATCGTGTGCTTCTGCCGGGATGGGTGGGTCAGAACAGCTCGACCGTGCCTGCGCCCATGTTCTGCTGCGCGACCGGCTTGTGCGGCGGACGCTCCCACTCGGTGCGCTGGTCGCGCAGGCGGTTGCCGATCAGGCGCAGCGCGCTGAGCAATTCGTTGTCGGTGGCGCCGCCGGTGCGGTGCAGCAGTTCCTGCAGGGCCAGGGCTTCCTTGTTGATCGCGGTCAGGCGGTCCAGGTGGGTGTTGGCACTGCCCAGCGACTGCGTGGCGATGTCCTCGAACTGCAGCGAACGCACGGCATCGGCGACGCTGGCATCGATGGCGTGGCCGCACAGCGAGACCTCGCGCATGCCGTCGCCCAGCGAGGCGTTGATCGCCGCGACCTGGTTCAGCATGCCGGCGGCTTCCGAGCGGGCCTCCCGCGAACGGTCCAGGTCGCGCGAGGCCATGTTGGACACGGTGTCGCGTACCTTGGCGATGGATTCCTTCGAGCTGTGGGCCAGCTTGCGGATCTGCTCGTTGAAGGCGGTGGAGCGCTCGGACAGGTTGCGCACCTCGTCGGCCACCACCGCGAAGCCGCGACCGGCTTCGCCGGCGCGCGCCGCTTCGATCGCCGCGTTCAGCGCCAGCAGGTTGGTCTGGTCGGCGATCGACTTGACGTCCTCGAGCAGCGAGAAGATGCCGTCCAGGTGCTGTGCCATGTCGTCGATGTGGTGCACGGTGGTGCCGCTCTGGCCGGCGACCTGTTCCAGCGCCTCGACCAGCTGTTCCATGCGCTGGCTGGCGTTCTGGGCGAAGCGGGCCACGTCCACGCCGGCGCGGTCGCCCTCGCCGTTGCGGTCGATGATGCGCGAGATCGCCGCGCTCTGTTCGCGCGACTTGCGGTTCATCGCATCGAAACTGCCGCCGAGGTTGCTGACCGCCTCGCGGATCAGTTCGCGGGCACGGTCGATCTCGCTGCGCGAGCCCTCGATCTCGTTGTTGACGAAGCGACGCAGCTCGGTCAGCAGGGCATCCTGCTCGCGCACGACGCTGGCGTGCTCAGGGGAGATCTGGTGCGAGTTGACGACGGTCAGCCAGGCGAAGATCAGCCAGGCCAGCGTCAGCGATGTCAGCAAGGCCCATTGCAGGGCGTTGGGCCAGTCGAGACCGACCGACAGCGGGAACAGCAGGGTCAGGATGAGGGGTGCCGCCAGACGAACCAGGATGCGCGAATACATGGGTGCTCTCTGATGAAGCTCACTGATGAGTATCGGCCGTGGCGAACGGCTCTTTAGGCGGGAAATCCGCCGGTTTTTGCGTGACAGGAGATCTGTGACCACCGTTGCTGCTTGTTGTAGGAGCGACGTGAGTCGCGACCGCAGCAGGGAGAGGCCGGTGACCTGCATGGGGTGGAATCTCCGCCCATCACTGCTTCTTGTCTGCGGCGAATATCCGGGAACGGGTTGGCGCGCGGTCGCGACTTACGTCGCTCCTACAGTCGCTCCCACAGGAGAGAATCCCGAAGGCTCAGGCGATCGCCGCCGCCAGGTCGAGCAGGCGCTGGGCGATGCGTTCCAGCGGCAGGGCTTCCTTGGCCGCGCCCAGCCGCATCGCGGCGCCGGGCATGCCCCAGACCACGCTGCTCGCTTCGTCCTGCACCAGCGTGGGGGCGCCGGCCTGGCTCATTTCCAGCAGGCCACGTGCGCCGTCGTCGCCCATGCCGGTGAGGATGGCGCCGACCGCATTGCCACCGGCGCTCTGCGCGACGGAGCGGAGCAGCACGTCGACCGCCGGCTTGTGCCGGTTCACGGCCGGGCCGTCGTCGACGCGGCAGCGCCAGCGCGCACCGTCGCGGATGACCCGCATGTGCTGGCCGCCGGGCGGCAGGTAGGCGTGGCCGGGCAGGATGGCTTCGCCGTCGCTGGCCTCGCGCACGGCCATCGCCGAATGACGGTCCAGGCGTTCGGCGAAGGCGCGGCTGAACCCGGCGGGGATGTGCTGGGTCAGCACGATGGCGGGTGCGTCGGCGGGCATCTGCTCCAGCACCACGCGCAATGCTTCGGTGCCGCCGGCGGACGCACCGATGGCGATCAGCCGGTCGGTGGTGCGGAAACGCAGCGCGGGCGGCGCCGGTAGCGCGGCATCCAGGTTCACGCGCGGCGCGCCGGTGCGCGCCAGCGGGCGCACGCGCGCCTTCGCCGCAGTCTTGACCTTGGCGATGATCTCGTCGGAATACGCCTGCAGGCCGCTGGCGACATCGAGTTTCGGCTTGGAGACGAAGTCCACCGCGCCCAGCGCCAGCGCCTGCAGCGTGGTGTCGGCGCCGCGCTCGGTCAGCGACGAGATCATCACCACCGGCATCGGCCGCAGCCGCATGACGTTCTCGAGGAACGCCAGCCCGTCCATGCGCGGCATTTCCACGTCCAGCGTCATCACGTCCGGATTGAGGCGCTTGATCTTGTCGCGGGCCAGCAGCGGATCGGCAGCGGCGCCGACGACCTCGATGCCGGGGTCGCGGGACAGGATTTCGGTCAGGATCTGGCGCACGACCGCCGAGTCGTCGACGATCAGCACGCGGCAAGGGGACGTACTCATCAGAACAGCTCCACGCCCCCGGTGACAGGAGCCCTGGACAGGCGGGCGCGGGCGGCGGATTCGGCTGCCAGCACTTCGGCATCGTGCGCGTGCGGCAGGCGCTGCACGACCGCGCGGCCGGTGTCGGGGAAATACCAGACCTTGCGCGGGTGGATGCCGCGCAGGTCCTCGGCCACCACCGGGATGCGCTCGGCGTCCAGGTAGCGGCGGACGAATTCGGCGTTGCGCGTTCCCACCGGATTGCTGGTGAAGCCCTTCAGCACATTGGCGCCGCCGAACACCTTGGCCTGCAGCCGGTTGCGCGCGGCGCCCCGCTTGAGCAGGTCGTTGATCAGCAGTTCCATCGCATAGCTGCCGTAGCGCGCGGGCGCGCCGTCGCCGACGTTGCCGTCGGGCAGCAGGAAGTGGTTCATGCCGCCCAGCTTCAGCAGCGGGTCGCGGATGCAGGCGGCCACGCACGAGCCGAGCACGGTGACCAGCGCCGTGTGGTCGTCGACCACGAGGTACTGCGTTGGCAGCAGTTTGGCGGCGGCGGTCTTGAAGCGGATGTCGTGGTAGCGCATCACGCTGCCATCGGCGAAGGCGGCCGCGGCGGCGCTCATGCGGCGGCCCCGGCGCGGCGGTACAGCGTGCGGCCGCAGGGCTGGATGATGTCGGCCGCGTGCAGGTAGTTTTCCGAATGGCCGGTGTACAGCATGCCGTCGTCGGCCAGGTGCGGCACCAGGCGCGTGAGGATGCCGCGCTGGGTCGGCTTGTCGAAATAGATCATCACGTTGCGGCAGAACACCGCCGTGAACGGGCCGGCCACGTCGTAGCGCGGCGCCAGCAGGTTGAGCGGGCGGAAGTCGATCATCTGGCGCAGGGCCGGATGCACGCGGCACTTGCCCTCGTTCGGTCCGCTGCCGCGCTGGAAGTAGCGCCGCTTCAGCGCATCGTCCAGGCCGGCGATGCGCTCGACCGGATAGATCCCGCGCTCGCCGGTAGCCAGCACCTGGGTGTCGACGTCGGTGGCCAGGATGCGTACCGGCGGTGTCAGTGTGCCGTAGGCCTCGCAGGCGGAGATCGCGATCGAGTAGGGCTCCTCGCCGGTGGAGGCGGCGCAGGACCAGAGCTTCAGCGGGCCGTCGTGCCGGCGCTTGGCCAGTTCTTCCTGCAACCGCTCGAAATGGTGCGGCTCGCGGAAGAACGAGGTGAGGTTGGTGGTCAGCGCATTGGTGAATGCCTGCCACTCGTCGCCGCCATCGCGTTCCAGCGTGTCCAGGTAGTCCTTGAAGCTGCGCAGGCCGAGCGCGCGCAGGCGGCGCGAGAGCCGGCCGTAGACCATGTCGCGTTTGCCGTCGGCCAGGGCGATGCCGGCACGTTGCCGGATCAGCTCGACGACGCGGCGGAAATCCCGGTCGTCGAATTCGAAATCGCGCGCACCTGCGGCAAGGGCATCATCGCGGGCGGGGAGGGCAGCGGTCCGTCGGGTCGCGGTAGCCGGGGCAAGGGAGCGGGTACTGACGGACATGGGCGTCTCGAAAGAGCGGGTACTGATGGAGTACTCGAACGATGCACCGTCACCAGGACGGCGCATCGATCATCGGCCGGACTGAGGCAAGCCGCGTGCCTCAGAACTCCTGCCAGTCGTCGCCGTCCGCCAGTGCCGGTTCCAGCCTGGCGGGCGTGGCCACGCGCACCACCGCCTTGGCCGGGGTGCTTGCGGGCGCGGCCTTGGCGGGCTTGGCCGCCGCCGTCGGCGCGGCATGGGCGTGCAGCTTGAACACCGACACCGATTCGCTGAGCGCCTGCGCCTGCTCCTCCATCGAACGGGCGGCAGCGGAGGCTTCCTCCACCAGCGCGGCGTTCTGCTGCGTGGTCTCGTCCATCTGGGTGATGGTCTGGTTGACCTGTTCGATACCGGCGCTCTGTTCCTGCGAGGCGGCGGAGATCTCGGCCATGATGTCGGTCACGCGCTGCACGCTGGCGACGATCTCGCCCATCGTGGCGCCGGCCTGGTTCACCAACTTGGAACCGTCCGTGACCTTGTCGACCGAGGTTTCGATCAGGCCCTTGATCTCCTTGGCGGCGTTCGCGCTGCGCTGGGCGAGGGTGCGCACTTCGCTCGCCACGACCGCGAAGCCGCGGCCCTGTTCGCCGGCACGTGCCGCTTCCACCGCGGCGTTCAGCGCCAGGATGTTGGTCTGGAAGGCGATGCCGTCGATGACCGAGATGATGTCGGCGATCTTCTTCGACGACTGCTCGATGTCGCGCATCGTGGTGACGACCTTGCCGACCACCTCGCCACCTTGCGATGCGACACCGGCGGCGCCGATCGACAACTGGTTGGCCTGGCGGGCCGACTCGGCGTTCTGGCGCACGGTGGAGGTCAGTTCCTCCATCGAGGCGGCGGTTTCTTCCAGGTTGGCGGCCTGCTGTTCGGTACGGCGCGACAGGTCGGAGTTGCCGCTGGCGATCTCGCCGGCAGCAGTGTTGATCGAACTGGACGCATCCTGGATGCGGCCGACGATGTCGGTCAGCTGGGCGACGGTGGCATTGGCGTCGTCGCGCATGGTGGCGAACACGCCATGGAAGTCGCCTTCCATGCGTGCCGTCAGGTCGCCGCGGGCGATCGCCTGCAGCAGTTCCGACACTTCAGCCAGGTTCTCGTCGGTCGTCTCCATCAACTGGTTCAGGCCGTCGATCATGTCGCGGAAGTCGTACTGGTACTTGTCCACGTCGCCGCGCTGGCTGAAGTCGCCGGACGAGGCCGCCATGGCCAGGCGCTTGATCTCCGCATTGATCGCCGACAGGTTGGCCTTGGTGGCGTCCATCGTCTCGGTCAGGTTGGCTTTCTCGCCCGGCAGCTTCGGCATGTCCAGGCTCAGGTCGCCGATCGAGTAGCGCTGCATGATCTTCAGCGCATCGCCGATCGCCTGCAGGTGCGAGGCGACCAGCGCGTTGGTGTCGCGCACCATGCGGCCGTACTCGCCGGGGAACGCGCTGTCGTCCATGCGGTAGCTGATCTGGCCTTCGTCGTGGCGCGTGGCCATCTCGCTCTGTGCGGCGATCACCGACTGCACCTGCGTCTGCATGCGCTGCATGGCGGTGAGCAGCTGGCCGACTTCGTCCGAGCGGCTGGTGTCGATCTTGCCGTCCAGCTTGCCGGCGGAGACGTCGTTGGCCACGCGCACGGCCTCACCGACGGCGTTGGCGATGGCACGGGCGAAGAACCACGCCAGGGCCAGGCCGCCGACGATGCCGGCCAGCAGCATGACGATCATCAGCGTGCTGCTGGCGGTGAAGGTTCTGTCGGCATTGATGTTGGCCTCCTTCGCTTCGTTGTCGACGATCGTGATGAGCGCGGTCAGTGCGTTGGCGGTCTTGGTGTGCTGGTCGCGCGTCGCGCCGATGAACGTGTCCACCGCATCGTCCGGCAGGCCGAGGTCGAGCATTTCCTGCACGTCGGCATAGGACTGCTTGGCCGCCGTCCATTCCTTCAGGAACAGGTCATAGGCCTTCTTTTCCTGGGCTGTCGCCACCAGCTTGGCGTACTCCTTGATAGCCGCATCGATCTCCTTCTCCTGCTGGGCGGCGCCTGCCTTGGCCTCGGCCTTGATGGCGTCGCTGGCCCGCACGTGCTGGCGATACGTGGTGGTGCGGTACTCGCCAATCATCCCGCGCAGGTCGCCGGCGGCTTTCACGCTGGGCAGCACGTTGTCGGTAACCTGGCTGGTGACGCCGTTGAGGGAATTCAGGCCGACGAAGGCGGCGATGCCCTGGACCAGCATCAGGGCCAGCACGACACCGAAGGCGAGCATCATCTTCGTCGTCAGTTTGAAATTCTTGATCCGCTGCATGGGATTCTTTTCCTTTACCGGGGCGCGCGCCGCGCCGCTCTCAGGTGCAACCGGGGCAGGGCGGGGCGTCGATGACGCCCTGCCCGTGGAACGGACCGCGGGATCAGCGGATCGTGGCCAGCTTCAGGTTCGACGGCGAGCTCACTACGATCTCGGCGCGCGACTGGTCGCGCTCGATGTTGCCGATCACGCAGACGTCCTTGCCTTCCAGTTCTTCCGGCGCCGGCTTGAACTTGGCGCGGGCGTCGCCCGGGATGCGCGCGGTGAAGGTGTGGCGCGGGAAGTTGCCGCCCATGTACAGGAACGTCGGGGTGCCTTCGGTGTTCTCGGCGAAACGGGCCTTGCCGACCTTGCCGCAGACGGTGCCGGCCTTGCCGGTGAAGCGCGGCGCCATGTCGGCCGGAATCGCGTTGTCGATCTGCGACTGGCTGCTGGCCGGGGCGGCAGGCATCAGCAGGGCGGCGCCGACGACGGCGATGGACAGGGTCAGGACGGATGCGATCTTCATGCCAGGAACTCCGGATGGGCAGGGATAGTGGGAAACGCTCACCGCCTGAGATCGGCGCCGCACACGCAAACTTGAGTTGACGGAGGTATCAATGCGCGGCGATGCACGTGACTGGGAGCTGCATCACATTTCGTGATGGGTGCGCAGCGGCACGGAACGGCGGCATCAGGCCGTGGCGGTGGCGTCCGCAACGACATCCACATCGCGCACGCAGGCATGCGGATGGGCGTGCAGCCACTGCTCCAGCGGTCCGGGCGGCAATGGCGGCGAGAACAGGTAGCCCTGCAGGACGGGGAAGCGCTGTTCGGCGAGGAAGCGATGCTGGGATTCGGTTTCCACGCCCTCGGCCACCACCTTCATGCCCAGGCTTTCGCCGATGCGCAGCACCGACGAGGTCAACGTGCGGGCGATGGCGCTCGTGTCGATGTCGCGCACGAAGCTCTGGTCGAGCTTGAGTTCGCTGATCGGCAGGCGGTGCAGGTGGCTGAGGCTGGAATAGCCAGTGCCGAAATCGTCCAGCGACAGGCGCACGCCGAGCACGTAGATGGCCTCGATGTTCTCCAGCACGTCGGGATCCGGGTCCAGCATGACGCTTTCGGTGATCTCCAGCGTCAGGTCGCTGGGCGCCAGGTCGTGTTCGTCCAGCAGGTCGGAGATCTGCAGCGACAGCTGCGGATCGCGGAAGTTGATCGCGGAAATGTTCACCGACACCCGCGGAATGTCGATGCCGCGGCGGCGCCAGTCGGCCATCTGCGCGCAGGCCCGCTGCAGCACCCACAGGCTGAGGTCGGCGATCAGGCCGCACTCCTCGGCCACGGGCACGAAGCGCGACGGGGGGATGACGCCCAGGTCGGCATGGTGCCAGCGCAGCAGGGCCTCCACGCCATAGAGTTCGCGGCTGGTCCCGCCGCCGACCTGCGGCTGGTAGTGCAGGTCCAACTGGTTCAGCTTCAGGGCGTCGCGCAGCGCCGCTTCCAGCGACACGCGCTCCTGCGCCAGCCGGTTCATGTCCACGCTGAAGAAGCGGAAGCCGCTGCCGCCGTCGCGCTTGGCGCGGTACATCGCCATGTCGGCGTGGCGGACCAGCAGGTCGATGTCGCGGCCATCGTCCGGAAACATCGCCACGCCGATGCTGGCGCTGGGATGCAACGTCATCAGGCCGGCGCTGGTGGGCGCGGCGAGCGTACCCAGCAGCCGCTCCGCGACACTGCCCGCCTGTTCGGCGCTGCACATCGGCAGCACGGCGACGAATTCGTCGCCAGCCTGGCGGCCGACGATGTTGATGCCGCCCAGTTCCTCGCTGAGGCGCGCGGCGACATCGCGCAGCAGGCCATCGCCGGCGGCATGCCCCTGCGCGTCGTTCACCCGCTTGAAGCGGTCGAGATCGATGAACAGCACCGCGGCCGTGCCGTTGGTCTGGGCGACGTTGGCCAGTGCCTGCTCGGCCTTGGCGCTGAACATGATGCGGTTCGGCAATCCGGTCAGCGTGTCGTAGAACGCCAACTGGTGAACGCGTTCGTTGGTCTGCTCGCGCTCCAGCGTCAGCGAACAGAGGTGCAGGCAGGTGTCGGCGAGACGTTCGTGCAGCTCTTCCGGACCGCGGTTCTCGCGGTAGTAGAACGACAGCGTGCCGAGTACGCGGCCGCTGCTGGACTTGATCGGGTGGGTCCAGCACGCGCGCAGGCCGAGTGGCGTGGTCAGGTGGCGGGTGTTGGCGCACAGCGGATCGCTGGCGATGTCCTTGACCAGCACGGCGCGGCCACGCCATGCGGCCACGCCGCAGACGCCGGCGCGCGGCCCGATCGGCAGGCCGTTGATCTTGCGCGCCCAGGCTTCCGGCATGCTGGGCGAAGCGAGGGCATGCATCAGCCCTTCGTTGTCGACGGTGATGATGGACACCGTCAACTCCGGCGCGATGTGTTCCACCTCGCGGCAGATCAGGGTCATCACGTCGGCGACGTTCCATTCGTGCACCAGCGCGTCCAGCACCTTGTTGTGCAGCACCTGGTGCATCTTGGTCTGGGTGATGTCGCTGAGCACGCTGACCAGCCCCAGCAGCGATCCGTCCTCGTCGTGCACGGGATTGATCGCGGTGGACAGCCACAGCGGGCGACCGGCCTTGGTGTACAGCAGCACTTCGGTCTGCAGGCCCTCACCGGCCTCCATCGCGCGGTTGATGCGTTCGTCCAGGCTGCCGTCGGTGTGCGGGCCGGACAGCAGCTGCGCCGGCTTCACGCCGTGCAGTTCTTCCAGCCGGTAGCCGAGCATGCGGGTGAAGCCGCTGTTGACGTAGACGACCTCGCGGTCGGCGGAACTGATGAAGATCGCGTTGTCGCTGCTGTCCACCACGATGGACAGCTGCCGCAAACGCGCCAGTTGCCGCTGCTGGTCGCTGGTGTCGCGGACGAAGGCGGTATGGAAGACATGTTCGCCGACGACGACCTTCGACATCGATACCGAACAGGCGCTTTCGCTGCCATCCTGCCGTCGCAGCAGTGCATCGCGATGGCTGCCCAGCAACGATGACAGGGTGGACTCGGCAGTGCCGTCGGCGGGCGGCTCCGCCAGCAGTCGGGTGAACGGCAGGCCGTGCACATCCTCGCGCCGGCAGCCCCACAGGGCTTCCGCGGCCGGATTGAACAGCACCACGCGGTGGCGGCTGTCGATGACGAAGGCCGCGTCGACGGACTGCTCGAGCACGTGCCAGAGGCTGTCCTGCGCCGGTCCAACGGCTGCCTGGGCGTCGCGCAAGGGTGTCAGCGCGTTCATCGTGCGGCGAAGCATGCGCTGTCCTTGTCGTGCATGGTGGCCGGGTGGCTGGCGTCGTCGGTGGCGGGAAGTGCGACGGTCATCGGGAGCCAGGAAAGAGTGCCTTCAGGTGACATATCGGCGGGTGTCCGGGTTACTTGAACGCGGTCACGGGCCGGGCGAGGCATGCGGCGCGCGGCCGATCAGAACTCCTGCCAGTCGCCGTCGGCGAGGGCGGGTTCGGGCTTGCGCGCCATCGGTGTGCGTGCGGTGGCCCTGGCGGCCGGCCTGGGCGCCGCCACGCTGGATGCGGTGGCCGCCTTGCGTACCGGTGCGCTGACCGTGGTCTGCAGCTTGAATACCGATACCGACTCGGTCAGCGACTGCGCCTGTTCTTCCATCGAACGGGCGGCGGCGGTGGCTTCCTCCACCAGCGCGGCATTCTGCTGGGTCGCTTCGTCCATCTGGGTGATGGTCTGGTTGACCTGTTCGATGCCGGCGCTCTGTTCCTGCGAGGCTGCGGAGATCTCGGCCATGATGTCGGTCACGCGCTGCACGCTGGCCACGATCTCGGCCATGGTCGCGCCGGCCTGGTTCACCAGCGCCGAGCCGTCGGCCACCTTGTCCACCGAGGTCTCGATCAGGCCCTTGATCTCCTTGGCGGCGTTGGCGCTGCGCTGGGCGAGGGTGCGGACTTCGCTCGCCACGACCGCGAAGCCGCGACCCTGCTCACCGGCACGCGCCGCTTCCACCGCCGCATTGAGCGCCAGGATGTTGGTCTGGAAGGCGATGCCATCGATGACCGAGATGATCTCGGCGATCTTCTTCGACGACTGTTCGATGTCGGTCATGGTCGTAACGACCTTGCCGACCACGTCGCCGCCCTGCGAAGCAACGGACGCGGCGCCGATGGCGAGCTGGTTGGCCTGGCGGGCCGACTCGGCGTTCTGGCGCACGGTGGAGGTCAGTTCCTCCATCGAGGCGGCGGTTTCTTCCAGGTTGGCGGCCTGCTGTTCCGTGCGACGGGAAAGATCACTGTTGCCGCTGGCGATTTCGCCTGCGGCGGTGTTGATGGAACCGGAGGCATCCTGGATGCGGCCGACGATGTCGGTCAGCTGCGCGACGGTGGCGTTGGCGTCGTCGCGCATGGTGGCGAACACGCCATGGAAGTCGCCTTCCATGCGTGCCGTCAGGTCGCCATCGGCGATCGCGCGCAGCAGTGACGACAGCTGCGCGAGGTTGCGGTCGCTGGTGGCCATCATGCTGTTGAGGCCCTGCACCATGTCGCGGAAATCGTCGCGGAAGCCGGCCTCGTCGCCGCGTGCGGTGAAATCGCCCAGCGATGCCGCCTGCGCCAGGCGCTTGATCTCGCCATTGATGGCCAGCAGGCTCTGCTTGGCCGCGTCCATCGCCTCGTGCAGGAACGCGCGCGTGCCGGGCAGCCGGCGCGCGTCCTGGCTCAGGTCGCCGTTGGCGTAGCGTTCGAGGATGCCGATGGCATCGCGGAAGGCGTCCAGGTGCTCGAACATCATGGTGTTGATGCCGCCGGCCAGTTCACCGTACACGCCGGGGAAATCCTCCGGCATGCGGTGGCTGATGTCCTCGGCGCCGTGCAGGCGGATCATGTCGCGGGTCTCGTGCGAGAAGCGCTCCAGCATGTGCACCATGTCGTCGGTCGCCTTCAGCATCTGGCCGACCTCGTCGCGGCCATGGTGGCCGGTGCGCACGCTCAGGTCGCCGCGCGACACGCCCTTGATCGCCGACAGGGCGCGTGCCACGGGCTCCAGCACCGACTGGCCGATGACCCAGCTGATCGCCATGCTCAGCAGCACCAGCAGGCCACCGACCGCCGTCATGATGAAGGTGAACTGCAGCGCCTGCGCCTGCGTGTCGTCGAGGTAGACGCCGGTGCCGACCACCCAGCCCCAGGGCTGGTACAGCGCGGCATAGGAGGTCTTGGGAACGGGGGCGTCCTCGCCGGCCTTGGCCCAGCGATAGTCGACATGGCCGCCGCCGGCGCGTGCCACCCGCACGAACTCCGGGAAGATCCGCTTGCCGTCCGGGCTTTCCACCTGGTCCAGCGGTTTGCCGATCAGGTCGGGCCGCGAGGGATGCATCAGCATCGTCGGCGCTTCGTCGGTGACGAAGAAATAGTCCACGCCCTGGTTGGCCTGCATGGCGGCGAGGGCGGCGAGGGCGCGTTCCTTCGCGTCGGCTTCGTCCAGCACGCCGGCGTCGGCCTGCTTCGCGTAGCTTTCGATCACGCCCAGCGCCATGTCGGTCTGCGCCTTCAGTCCGGCCTGGCGCGTTGCGTTCAGGTCCACGTACTGCATGCGTGCCGCGACGACGGCGAGCGACACGACCCCCAGGGCGACCAGGGCGGTCTGGATCAGGAAGCGGCGCTTGAGGGGCAGCGAGGACAGGGTGGCGGCGATCTTGGCGGGGAACGTCATGGCGATCTCGGACGACGGGGGTGGTGCGCAGGGAGGAGGGCGGGACGCAGATGTCCCGCTGTGGTTATCGGCCGCGGCGTCGGAACTTTCAGTCAGGTGAGGCGCCCTGCGACGAAAGGCGCATGCCGGGGATCGGGGCGCGTAAAAAAGCGAAGACCGCGGGCCTTGCGGTCCGCGGTCCGGGGAAACCTCGCCCTGCCGGTCGCCCGGCGGGGTCAGGCGGCGACCTGTTCCGGCAGCGGCTGGCCAAGGTCGGCGCTGTCGATCAGCGTCTCGATGTCGAGCAGGATCAGCATGCGTTCGTCCACCGTGCCGATGCCGGAGATGAAACGGGTATCGACGCTGGCACCGAACTCGGGAGTCGGGCGGATCTGCTCGGCGTTCAGCGCCAGCACGTCCGACACGCTGTCCACGACGATGCCGACCACGCGGTCTTCCACGTTCAGCACGATCATCACGGTGAAGGCGTCGTAGCGCGCTTCCTTCAATCGCAGCTTCAGGCGCAGGTCGATCACCGGCACGATGGTGCCGCGCAGGTTGATCACGCCCTTGATGTAGTCCGGCGCGTCGGGCAGGCGGGTCACCGAGTCGTAGCCGCGGATTTCCTGCACCTTCAGGATGTCCACCCCGTAGTGCTCGTCTCCCAGGGTGAAGCTGAGGAACTCGTCCGCGCTCGCCGCGGCCTGGGTCTTCTTGTCGCTCATTCGTCGGGCTCCTGTTGCAGCCGGTAAGGGGGCGGGTTCCCGGGGCGGAACCGGTCAAGGCCTAGATCGGCCCCGGGCGGGGTTTCTTTAGCGGGTTCAGTAGGCGTGCGGTTCGGACACGGGGCGCGGAGCACCGCCGGCGGCGATGCGGGTGACACGCTCCTGGACCAGGCGCGCGACGCGGCCGTGGCCGTCCAGGCGGAAGCTGGACACGGCATCGTTCAGCGCCTCCGCCTGTTCTTCCATCGAACGCGCTGCGGCGGAGGCTTCTTCCACCAGGGCCGCGTTCTGCTGGGTGGTCTCGTCCATCTGCACGATG
>NZ_DAIUEE010000012.1:0-140787 GCF_036845285.1 Pseudoxanthomonas sp. | reverse complement strand
CATCGGTGGGCTGTCGCTCACGCGGTTGCTGGATGAATTTTGCAGGGCCGACTACCTGGGTGGGATCGTTGTGCATGGACATCATCACCACGCGTGTCTGCGGCAGCGATTCGCGCAACAGCGGCAACAGGTCCAGGCCGCTGCGATCGGGCAGTGAGAGGTCGAGCAGGATCAGGTCGGGCCGGTGGATCTCGGCCATGTCCAGCGCCTGTTGCGCGTTGCTCGCTTCGGCCACGACATCGACATCGGGCAACGCCTGCAGCAGGCGTCCGATGCCGGCGCGGACCAGGGTGTGGTCGTCGACGATGAGTACACGCACGGAGGGAAACCAGTCGCTGTCGCGTTTTTGAATGCAGGCACGATAGCGGTGCGACGCGGCGTCGCCAATTCATAATCGCGATGGAGGCGTGAAACCACGACACGAATCACAGTTGAGGCGGCCGTGCTGGTGGAAAACCACGCATTCCGCAATGTCGGTGCGTGGCGCATCCCGCTGGCCAGCACTGTGCTCCCGCGGGTTTACGCAGCAGAACCTTACGTGCGTGCGTGCTGGTGTTGCCGGACTTCGGCGATCTGCCGTCGGTGCAGGCGGAACAGATGACGATCCATCGCTTCGGCCAGTCCCGCGTTCAGACCCTCGAACTGCAACCACAGGTGGTGCTGGCCCTCGGAGCCTTCGACATGGTCCATCACGACGGCGGGAAGCTCGATCTGGTCGCTCAACCAGGTGGCGGGCTGGATCGTCACGATGCCCTGCGTTCCCGATGCGAGCGCCGTGGTCGACGCCACGTCGAGCCGGATGCCGCGATGCGACCAGCGCAGCGCGGTCACCGGCAGGCTGTCCTCGTGCCGGCGCGCAAGGCGCCCCAGCAGCGACAGCACCAGATCGAGCTTGGCTTCGATGCGTTGCTGCGTGGGCGTGGCTTCCTTGCGTTCCTCGGGATCATCGCCACGGACGTCTTCGGCGACCGCCAGTCCCTTCAGCAATGCCTCCGACGGTGCCTGCATCACCGCGCGTCGTCCTGCATCGAAACGCGCCGGCAGGACCACGTCGCAGGTGAGGGCGCCATCGAACAGGGTGTGTTCGGCAGGATGTTCCACCAGGACGATCGACGTGGTCATGGCTCATTCCTCGACGACGGACAGGTACGCGCGCGCGGCGCGATCGGCGCGCTGGGTGGCGTGCATGCGCACACGCGCCTGTTCGCGCGCGTCCTGCATGGTCTTCTGCAATTCCAGTTGCGCACGCAGCAGCACGGCCAGCGCGTCGTAGCCCGCGGTCCTGCCGCCATCGGCATGCAGGAAGGCGCGCACGTCGTGGTCGTGGCGGTTGAGCAGGCGCTCCACGTCCTCCAGTTCGCCGGCGTGCAGCGCGTGGCGCATGCCGTCCAGTTGCGCGAACAGGTCGTCGAGGGCCGGCGCGGCGCTCATCCTGCCACGGCCATCGCCGGGACCTGGCGTTGCTCGTTCGGGATGGCGTTCCAGGCCGATTCGATCTCGCCCAGCAGTTCCAGCGACTCCCGCAGTGCGGCGGGATCGTTGTGCAGGTTGGCGTCGATCAGGCGCGTCTGCACGTAGTCGTACAGCGCCGACAGGCTGCCGGCGATCTCGCCGCCGGCCTCATGGTCCAGCGAACCGTTGAGGTGGCCGATGATCGCGCAGACCTCGCCGATGGCCTTGCCCTTGCGCGCGAGATCGCCGCGCATCACGCAGGCTTCGGCCAGCCGCAGGCGCTCGCAGGCGCCTGACAGCAGCAGGGCGACCAGGCGGTGCGGATCCGCTTCCATCACGGCGCTGCTGAGGCCGGTGTTGCGGTACTGCGCGGCATAGGACTGAAGTGACATTCCATATTCTCCTGGGGCCCGGGGCGCGCCGCGGACCCACGGTGTTATCCGGACTGCTTGGCGAGTGCGGCCAGTTGCTGGGACAGGTAACTGCTGGTGGTGCTCATCTGGCCGACCAGGGCATCCATGGCGACGAACTGCGCCTTGTAGCGGTTGCCCACGGCTTCCATGCGCGCGTCCAGGGCGGTGCGCTGGGTGGCGACGTCCTTGATCTGCGCATTGAGTCCGTTGCTGCGCAGGGTGAATGCCCCATCGGTGCCGATGTAGCTGCCGACGGCTTTCTGCAGCGTGCCGGCGAACGCGCTGTCGCCGGTAAAGGCGGTGCGGATCTTCTGCGGATCGGCGGTCAGGGCCGCGGTGAACTTGCTGCTGTCGAAGACCAGCGTGCCGTCGGCGCTCGGGTAGCCCTTGGTCTGCAGCCCCAGCGTCTTCGCATCCAGCCCTTGCGCGGCCAATCCACCGAGCAGTTCGCTCATCAGGTTGCGCAGCTGACCCGACGCACTGCGCATCTGCGCATCGCCGGTCAGCGCGGACGGTTCGTTCCGTTCGGCGTTGTACTTGGTGCTGGTGTTGATCGAGGTGATGGCTGCGTTGTACGCCGTCACGACGTCCTGCATCAGCTTGCTGGCCGCGGCGGTGTCGGTGGACACGGTGACCGTGCTGGTTCCCTTGGTCTTCAGGTCCAGGGTCAGGCCGGGCACGGCTTCGGTGATCTTGTTGGTGCTTGCGGTGACGGTCAGGCCGTCGATCACCACCTTGGCGTCGGCGGCGGGAACGCGCTCCTGCAGGCTGCCGACCAGCGACTGCAGGTCGCTGCCGCCGGAGGTGAAGGCGAGGGTGAGGCCGTTCGCGGCACCGGTCTTGTCCGACGACACCGACAGGTACTGGCCGTCGTTGGAGGTCAGCACGCTGGCCTGCACGCCCTTGCTGCGCGCCGCGTCGTTGATCGCGCCGCGCACGTCCTGCAGGGTGGCGCCTTCGGCGATGTCGATGGCCAGCGATTCGCCGCCGACGGTCAGCGTCAACTGTCCGGCGCCGAAGGTCTGGGTGGCGGCGACCGGCGTGTTGGTGATCCATTTGTTGGCGGTGGCCAGGTCGACCACCTCCACGTTGTAGGTGCCATTGGGCGTGCCGCTGGAGACGCTGGCGCCGGCGACCGTGTCGGTGGCCGACTTGACCGTGCGCACGTCGAAGGCGGTGGCGGATTTCAGCGCCTTGAGTGCGGTGTCCAGGGTGCTGAAAGCCGAGCTGACAGTGCCGATGGCGGACAGCTTGAACTTGGCCTGGCTCTCGATGCGGTTCAGGCGGTTGTCGGCGGGCTTGCGATCGGCCGCGACCAGCTGTTCGACCATCCCGGTGATGTTCATGCCGGAACCGACGCCGCCGTAACCCAATGAATAATCTGCCATTGCCCTGTCTCCTGTCTGACCCTTTCCGCGGAAAGGGAAGGCCGGGCGGGCCGCCATCCGATGACGAATGGGACCCGCCCGTGCAGTACCAATAACGGCCCCGGAGCACCGTTCTTTAGCCGCATTTCTCCGTCTCCCACCGCCGCCGTGGATCCGGCGTGCTGGTGAGAAATGCAGGCATGAGCCGGGATGCAGGGTTTGTGCCAGAAGGGCCGTGATTGGTGATTGGTGGGGAACAGCGGGCCTCTCTGCATTGCCAATCACGAATCCCCAATCACCAATCACGGCTCCCAAAAAAAGACCCCCGCCGTCGCCGGCAGGGGTTGGGGTACTGCCAAACGGAGGGAGACGAATCCGTCCGTGACGACAGGGAACTAGCGAAGAGCGCGGCCGCCGCGCATCAGCGCAGCAGGGACATCACGTTCTGGGGCACCTGGTTGGCCTGGGCCAGCATGGCTGTACCGGCCTGCTGCAGGATCTGGGTGCGGGTCAGTTCGGCGGTTTCCTTGGCGAAATCGGTGTCGCGGATGCGGCTGCGCGAGGCGGCCAGGTTTTCCGAGCTGGTCTGCAGGTTGGCGACCACCGAGGTGAAGCGGTTCTGCACCGCACCCAGGTCGGCGCGGGCCGAGTTCACCACGGTCAGCGCCTTGTCGACGATGGTGACCGCGCGCGAGGCGTCGAGGTACGAGGTGACGTCCAGGTCGGACAGGCCTTTCACTTCGCCCGCACCCGGCGCACTGCCGTTCACGCCGGTGCCCGAGGTGATGCCGGCAGCGCCGCTGGCGCCGTAGACGATGCTGATCGCCGCTGGCGCACCGCTGGCGTTGACGGCTTCGCCCACCGTGTAGAACGAACCCGTCGTGCCGCTCGATTCGGCATAGATGCCGTGTTCGCCGACCTTGGCATTGATGGCACCCATCACCTTGGCGGTGACCTGGGCGCCAGTGTCGCCGGCCTTCACGTCGACGTCGTCGATCGCGAACGTCTTGCCGCTGGCGTTGGTCACCGAGATTCCGGTGATCTTGCCGTCGGCGGTGGCCGTGCCTGTCATGACATTGACGCCGCCGGTGGAACCGAACTGCGCCTTGCCAAGCGAGGTGGACTTGGCATCGACCACCTTGTCGATGGCGATGGCCTGGCCGGCGTTGGCGCCGACCTGGAACAACTGGCTGGAGAACGAGCCGTCCAGCAGCTTGGTGCCGTTGAACTCCGACTGCTTGGCCACGCGATCGATCTCGGCGGTCAACTGCTTGACCTCGGCGTTCAACGCGGCGCGGTCGGAGGAGGAATTGGTCGCGTTGGACGATTGCACGGCCAGTTCGCGGATGCGTTGCAGGTTGTTGCCGATTTCGGTCAGCGAACCTTCGGCGACCTGGGCCAGCGAGATGCCGTCGTTGGCGTTGCGCACGGCGACATCGAGGCCGCGGATCTGGGTGCTGAAGCGCTCGGAGATCGCGAGGCCGGCCGCGTCGTCCTTCGCGCTGTTGATGCGCAGGCCCGACGACAGGCGCTGGATGGTGGTGGCGAGCGAAGCGCCGCTGGTGCTCAGGTTGCGCTGAGCGTTGAGCGACATCGTGTTGGTATTGATGACCTGTGCCATGACGCGGACCTGGGGAAGAGAGGGGGTGTTGCGAAGCAGGAAGGCCTGGCGCCCGCCACCAGGCCGGTGGAGGGCGGATGAAGGGCCAAGCCCTTCATCCCGGCGTCAATCGGAGGGAGACGAATCCGTCCGGGACGCCTGCGCCAGGCAACGATTCCCGTGAAGCGGTTTAGCGGAGCAGGGACATCACGTTCTGGGGCACCTGGTTGGCCTGGGCCAGCATGGCCGTACCGGCCTGCTGCAGGATCTGGGTGCGGGTCAGTTCGGCGGTTTCCTTGGCGAAATCGGTGTCGCGGATGCGGCTGCGCGAGGCGGCCAGGTTTTCCGAGCTGGTCTGCAGGTTGGCGACCACCGACGTGAAGCGGTTCTGCACCGCACCCAGGTCGGCGCGGGCCGAGTTGACCGACTTCAGCGCTTCGTCCACCACGTCCAGGGCCTGCTGCGCGCCCTTCACCGTGCTGATGTCCAGGCCGGAAATGACCGTGGCGGTCGCGGTGGCGGCTGCGGTGACCGACTGGCCGGCGGTGAAGCCGGAGTTGGCGGGCGTACCGGCGATGGTCAGGTCCTTGCCGGCCTTGACCGATGCCAGGGTGACCTCGTTGTTGCCGGCGCCACCGACGGTCGCATAGACGCCGGTTTCGCCCATCTTGGCGTTGATCGCAGTGGACAGGGCCTTGGCGATGTCGGTGCCTGCAGCGCCGTTCTTGTATTCCACGGTGTCGATGGTGACGCCGTTGAGCGTCATGCCGGTGATGCTGCCATCGGCGCCGGCGTTGCCGATGGCGGCGCTGGTCACGTCGGCGGCGAACTTGACGTTGCCCAGCGAAGCGGCCTTGGCATCGACCACCTTGTCGATCGCGATCGCCTGGCCGGCATTGGCGCCCACCTGGAACAGTTGGCTGGAGAACGAGCCGTCCAGCAGCTTGGTGCCGTTGAACTCGGACTGCTTGGCCACGCGGTCGATTTCAGCGGACAGCTGCTTGACTTCGGCGTTCAGCGCGGCGCGGTCGGAGGCGGAGTTGGTGGCGTTGGACGACTGCACCGACAGCTCGCGGATGCGCTGCAGGTTGTTGCCGATCTCGGTCAGCGAACCTTCGGCGACCTGGGCCAGCGAAATGCCGTCGTTGGCATTGCGCACGGCGACGTCGAGGCCGCGGATCTGGGTGGAGAAGCGCTCGGAAATCGCCAGGCCGGCCGCGTCGTCCTTCGCGCTGTTGATGCGCAGGCCCGACGACAGGCGCTGGATGGTGGTGGCGAGCGAAGCGCCGCTGGTGCTCAGGTTGCGCTGAGCGTTGAGCGACATCGTGTTGGTATTGATGACCTGTGCCATGACGGGGTCCTGGAAAATGGGAGGGCGAAGCCTGGGGCTTGGAATTGATGCGGAGAGGAAAGCCCGGCGCCCTCCACCAGGCCGGTGGAGGGCGGATGAAGGGCCAAGCCCTTCATCCCGGCGTCAATCGGAGGGAGACGAATCCGTCCGGGACGCCTGCGCCAGGCAACGATTCCCGTGAAGCGGTTTAGCGGAGCAGGGACATCACGTTCTGGGGCACCTGGTTGGCCTGGGCCAGCATGGCCGTACCGGCCTGCTGCAGGATCTGGGTGCGGGTCAGTTCGGCGGTTTCCTTGGCGAAATCGGTGTCGCGGATGCGGCTGCGCGAGGCGGCCAGGTTTTCCGAGCTGGTCTGCAGGTTGGCGACCACCGAGGTGAAGCGGTTCTGCACCGCACCCAGGTCGGCGCGGGCACCGTTGACCGAGGTCAACGCCTTGTCGACGACTTCCAGCGCCTGCTGCGCACCCTTGACCGAACTGATGTCGAGCGAGGAGACGAAGCTGGCGTTGGCGGTGGCGGCGGCGGTGACGGCGGTGATGCCGGTCAGGCCGATTTCGGTTGCGTTGGTCGGCACGGCCACGGTACCGGCACCGCCGGTGATCGTGCCTGCGGTCAGCGTCACGTCCTTGTCGGCCTTCAGCGATTCCAGCGTGATGCCGCCTGTCGCACTGACCGTGGCGCGCAGGCCGGTTTCGCCCATCTGCGCATTGAGACCGGCAGCGACGGCCTTGGCCACGTCGGCGCCAGTGTCGCCGGCCTTCCAGCTGACATCGTTGATGGTGACGCCATTCAACACCATGCCGGACAGCTTGCCGTCGGAGGTGGCAGCGGCGGCATCGGTGGTGGCGACGCGGTCGGCGGCGAACTTCACGCCACCCAGTGCATTGGCCTTGGCATTGACCACCTTGTCGATGGCGATGGCCTGGCCGGCGTTGGCGCCGACCTGGAACAGCTGGCTGGAGAAGGATCCGTCCAGCAGCTTCGTGCCGTTGAACTCGGACTGCTTGGCGACGCGGTCGATTTCTGACGCCAGCTGCTTCACTTCGGCGTTCAGCGCGGCACGGTCGGACGAGGAGTTCGTCGCATTGGCCGACTGCACCGACAGCTCGCGGATGCGCTGCAGGTTGTTGCCGATCTCGGTCAGCGAGCCTTCGGCGACCTGGGCCAGCGAGATGCCGTCGTTGGCGTTGCGCACGGCGACGTCCAGACCACGGATCTGGGTGGAGAAGCGCTCGGAGATCGCCAGGCCGGCCGCGTCGTCCTTCGCGCTGTTGATGCGCAGGCCCGACGACAGGCGCTGGATGGTGGTGGCGAGCGAGGCGCCGCTGGTGCTCAGGTTGCGCTGAGCGTTCAACGACATCGTATTGGTGTTGATGACTTGTGCCATGGAGGGTTCCTCAAGGCGTTGGAGGGATGGGCATCAGGCGTGCGGGGAGAGAGTCGCCCGCCCGATGCCGTTCAGCGGCTTAACGCAGCAGCGACATCACGTTCTGCGGCACCTGGTTGGCCTGGGCCAGCATGGCCGTACCGGCCTGCTGCAGGATCTGGGTGCGGGTCAGTTCGGCGGTTTCCTTGGCGAAATCGGTGTCGCGGATGCGGCTGCGCGAGGCGGCCAGGTTTTCCGAGCTGGTCTGCAGGTTGGCGACCACCGAGGTGAAGCGGTTCTGCACCGCACCCAGGTCGGCGCGGGCACCGTTGACCGAGGTCAGCGCCTTGTCGACGATTTCCAGCGCCTGCTGCGCACCCTTGACCGAGCTGATGTCCAGGTTGCTGGCGTACTGGCGGGCCGGGGCCGCATCGGCGGTGTAGCCGGCTGCGGTGGTGGCGAACGCGGTGAAAGCGCCGCTGCTGTTGACGCTGTCCTTGACCGAGGTCAGGGTGACCGCGCCGGCGGCGTTGGCTTCGGCGTAGACGCCGGTTTCGCCGACCTTGGTGTTGATGTGCGCGGCCAGCTGCTTGCCGGTCTCGCTGGCGTTTGCGGCGGCCAGGCCGACGCTCTTGACGGTCAGGCCTTCGAAGCTGACCGCCGTGCCCTTGCTGTCGGTGATGGTGAACGCCGCCACCACCTGGTCGGTGTTGTCCGTGCCTGTCACCGCCGCGATCGTGCCGCTGGCGAACTGGGCACCGCCCAGCGCGTTCGCCTTGGCATCGACGGTCTTGTCGATGGCGATGGCCTGGCCGGCGTTGGCACCGACCTGGAACAGCTGGCTGGAGAACGAGCCGTCCAGCAGCTTGGTGCCGTTGAACTCGGACTGCTTGGCGACGCGGTCGATTTCAGCGGTGAGCTGCTTGACTTCCGCATTCAGCGCGGCGCGGTCGGAGGAAGAGTTGGTCGCGTTGGCCGACTGCACCGACAGCTCACGGATGCGCTGCAGGTTGTTGCCGATCTCGGTCAGAGAACCTTCGGCGACCTGGGCCAGCGAAATGCCGTCGTTGGCATTGCGCACGGCGACGTCCAGACCACGGATCTGCGTGCTGAAGCGTTCGGAGATGGCCAGACCGGCCGCGTCGTCCTTGGCGCTGTTGATGCGGAGACCCGACGACAGACGCTGGATGGTCGTGGCCAGCGAGGCGCCGCTGGTGCTCAGGTTGCGCTGAGCATTCAACGACATCGTGTTGGTGTTGATTACCTGTGCCATGAGAGTTTTCCTTAGGCGTGTGTCGCACGGGGGGTGGAGTGGTCAACGCTTCCCGGCCGTGCAACCCGGGACGTCAAAGGCTTAGTTCCGCAGCAGCGACATCACGTTCTGCGGCACCTGGTTGGCCTGGGCCAGCATGGCTGTACCGGCCTGCTGCAGGATCTGGGTGCGGGTCAGTTCGGCGGTTTCCTTGGCGAAATCGGTGTCGCGGATGCGGCTGCGCGAGGCGGCCAGGTTTTCCGAGCTGGTCTGCAGGTTGGCGACCACCGAGGTGAAGCGGTTCTGCACCGCACCCAGGTCGGCGCGCGCGCCGTTGACCGAGGTCAGCGCCTTGTCCACCACTTCCAGGGCGCGCTGCGCGCCGGCGAAAGTGGTGATGTCCAGGGCCTGGACGAAGGAGCCGGTCGCCGCCAGATCGCCGCCGTTGGTACTGGTTTCGGTCAGGCCCAGGTTGGCGGCCGTCGAGGCGGTGGCACCGGCGACAACCGGGCCGCCGAAGGCGAGGGCGAATTCCTGGCCGCCCTTGATGCCGGTCAGATTGATGACGCCGGCCTTGACCTCAGCGTAGACGCCGGTCTCGCCGAGCCGGGCGTTCAGCGCGGCTGCTGCGCCCTGGGTGATCGACTGGCCGGCCTTCACTTCGAAGGCGCCGATGTCGAACGTGGTCGCGGTGCCGCCGGTCGGCGTGACCGTGACCTGCAACTGGGAGAAGGTGGTGTCGGCCGCGGCCGCATCCGTGCCCAGCGCGGTGCCGGTGTAGAGGTTGGCGAAGGTCACGCCGCCCAGTGTCTGTGCGCGCGCATCGACCACCTTGTCGATGGCGATGGCCTGGCCGGCGTTGGCGCCCACCTGGAACAGCTGGCTGGTGAACGAACCGTCCAGCAGCTTGGTGCCGTTGAAGTCCGCCTGCTTGGCGACGCGGTCGATTTCGGCCGACAGCTGCTTGACTTCGGCGTTCAGCGCAGCGCGGTCGGACGACGAGTTGCTGGCGTTCGAGGACTGCACGGCCAGTTCGCGGATGCGCTGCAGGTTGTTGCCGATCTCGGTCAGCGAGCCTTCGGCGACCTGGGCCAGCGAGATGCCGTCGTTGGCGTTGCGCACGGCGACGTCCAGACCACGGATCTGGGTGGAGAAGCGCTCGGAGATCGCCAGGCCGGCCGCGTCGTCCTTCGCGCTGTTGATGCGCAGGCCCGACGACAGGCGCTGGATGGTGGTGGCGAGCGAAGCGCCGCTGGTGCTCAGGTTGCGCTGAGCGTTGAGCGACATCGTGTTGGTGTTGATTACCTGTGCCATGTTCGTCTCCTCTTATTTGGATTCACGGCGTTGAAGGGAAAAGACGCTGCCGGTTTGTTGTGTTGGGCTAGTCGTCTTCGTGTTGCGAAATGAATAACGGCGCAGCCAAAAAAACCTTTAGGGGGCGTGGAAAAAAATGTGCTAGGTCGTGGGAAGCCCGCATGGGAGGGGCTTTCCGTCGGTCATGGAAAACGTGACGGCAGCCCTAAAGAAGGGGCGGACGATGCCGTTAACGGCGCGCTTCGGCGCAGGCGCACGCGATCACTCCCTGATGCGGGCGCGTGATCGGGGCAATGGAGGGATCGGGTGCGCGCGATGCGCACCGCCGTCACGGCGTGGGCGCGGGGGCCGGCGTGGGGTGGGGGAGGCGCCAGGCGTCGGCGGGATCGGCCAGCAACGACAGCGACGGCATGCGGTATTCGCAGCCGACCAGGGTGCGTCCGGTCAGTCCGGGACGCTCGCCCGGATAGACGACCAGCGCGTGCGCATCGTCGAGCGCGCCGGCCAGCGGGGCATCCTTGCTTGCTTCCAGCGCACGTTCCAGCTGTGCGGTCGCCTGTTCGATGGGACTGTCCACCAGCAGCAGCACGCGATCGTCGGTGATGACGACCGCGCTGCTGCGGAGGCCCCATGCGTCCACCGGATCTTCCAGGCGGTAGAGATCCATCATCGGCGCGCTGTACTGCCGCTCGGTCTGCCCGAATTCCGTCGGGCGTTCGCGTCGAAGCCGTGGCAGCAGGCCAGGCAGGTCGGCGATCGCGGTGCGGCACGCAAGCGCGTCCAGCAGCGTGTCCGTCGGACCGGATGCGGCGGGTGGCGGGACGGCTACCGACTGCGCCGACACCACGGGGGCCATGCCGGCCAGCCCGAAGGCCGCCAGCACGAGCGGCAGCGCCTTACTCGATCTGCGCATTCGCGTGGGCGGCGTCCAGCGCTTCCATGGCATCGCGCGGTTTCAGCTTGCCGGCCTTCTCGAACGAGGCCGCGGCCGCGTCTTCCTTCTTGTCGCCATGCAGGAGCAACAGCACGTTGGCGTATTCCACGTGCGCGATGGGCGAGTCCGGGGTCAGCTTCAGGGCCGTCTTGATATGCGACTCCGCTTCACTGGCCTTGGCGCCATAGGTCAGGCCGCCGATCATCGCGCCGATCTTGTCGATGATCTCGGCGTGGTACAGCGCCAGCGCCGTATGCGCCTCGGCATGCTTGGGCTCGCGGGCCAGCGTGGCGTCCAGCGCCACGCGGACCTTGCCGGCGATGCCTTGCTTCAATGCCTTGGCGATGCTCAGGCCCTGGCTGTAGCGGCCCAGCGCGAATGCGTGGCGGTAATGGCTGTTGGCTTCGTCGGGGAGTGCCTTGATCGCGGCTTCCGCCAGCTTGGCGGCCTGTTCGAAACGCTTGAGCTGCTCCGCCTCGTCGTCCACGAGATACGTGGCGTGGATGCCGATCGCCTTGACGGCGACGGAGGCCCCCAGCGGCCCGAGCGCTTCGCCGGCCTCGTAAGCCGCCTGGAAATCGCCGCGATGGAATGCGCGCCATGCGTCCTGCAGGCGCTGGGCGAGGTCGGCGGGTTCGATGCCCTTGGCGGCCTTGCCGGCAGCGGCGATCAGCGCCTTCGCGCGCTTTTCGTCGGGGTAGGGTTCCTGGTCGCCGGCGTGCAGCACGGGCCAGGCCTTCTTCAAGGCATCGCCCGCATAGGCGTAGCCCTTGGCGTCATGCGGAAACTGTGCCCACTTCGCGGTTTTTCCTGCCATCGTTCGTCGCTCCCGGGGAGCGGCGAGCATCGCCGCGAACGTGGTCCACAGGCAACCCCTACGCAATCCGTCGCGCCAGCGGCCAATAGTGTGATTGCTCGACGCAGGCCGGACAGCATCCACTCATGGAAGCCGACCATCGGGGTCGGCATGTGGATGCCCCCATGGCCGCCAAGAAGCAGACCCGCAAGACCCCCGAACCCACCCTGCGCCATGTCTGGCTCGCCGGCCTCGGCCTGATCGCCGTGGCCCGTCGCGAAACCCTCGGTGCCGCAGCCGAAGCCGTCGGCAAGCTGCAGGCCGTGCGCGAACAGGCGGAAGCCTTGGCCGGGCAGGCCCAGCGCGACGCGCTGGCGCGCCTGGCCAACGCGCGCGAGCAGGGCGAAGCCAGTGTCGAGCGTTTCAGCGCCGATGTCGAAGCCCGCCTGCAGCCCGTGCTGGCCAAGCTGGGCCTGAAGAAGCCCGCACGCACGAAGGCTGCGCCCCGTGCCCGCAAGAAGCCGGCCGCGAAGCGCACGCGCGCCGCCGCGCCCCGCAAACCTGCACCGAAGCGCCCGGTCCGCCGCAGCCGCGCCTGACCGCCGGCTCCCGGCACCGGTAATGAGAACGCCCCGGCCTGCAGGGGCGTTCTGTCATGGCGTGTTGGATCAGAGATGCCGGGTGACGGCAGGTTCGGAGAACCAGTCGTTGTCGCGCCCGTTGGCGTAGCGGATCGGCACCTCCGCCAGTGCGGCGTGCTCGACATCGTCCAGGCACGCCAGGTTCACCGAGTAGTAGCGTCCGCCCAGGACCTCCAGTTCGCCACGACCGAACGATTTCACGCCGCAGTGCCTGCAGAACAGGTGTTCCACCATGCCGGTGCCGAAGGGGTAACGGGTCAGTGCGTCTTCGCCGTGCAGCAGGCGGAAGGCCTCCGGCCTGACGATGGCGCCCCAGTACCGCGTCTTGGTGCAGATCGAGCAGTTGCAGCGACCGCTGCCGGCGCTCAGGTCGAGGTCGACTTCATAACGCACGGCGCCGCAGTGGCAGCTGCCATGGCAGGTCTGGACGGTCATCGGGCTTGTTCCTTGTCGGGATGTGCAGCGCCAGCATCGCGGTGATCGAGGACAGAATCAGTCCTCAATGGGGGCGCATACTGGCCCCATGCTGAGCACCTCCAACCGCCTTCTCCGCCTGCTGTCGTTGATGCAGTCCCGTCGCCACTGGACCGGTGCCGAGCTGAGCCAGCGGCTGGAAGTCGACCGCCGCACCCTCCGGCGCGACGTCGAGCGCCTGCGCGAACTGGGCTATCCCATCGACGCGTCGCCCGGCCTGGGCGGCGGTTACCGGCTGGGTTCCGGGGCCGCCATGCCGCCGGTACTGCTGGAAGACGACGAGGCCGTCGCAGTGGCGGTGGCCCTGCGCACGGCCGCAGCCAGCGTGGGGCGGATGGAAGACACCGCGCTGCGCCTGCTGTCCAAGCTCGACCAGTGGCTGCCCGCGCGCCTGCGCAAGCGCGCCAGCGCGCTTTATTCGGTCACGCTGTCGCTGGCCGGCGGCGTGCCGACCTCCGACGTGGACCTGCTGCTGCGCATCGCGGGCGCCTGCCGCGACGGCTTTCGCCTGCGCATGCATTACCGCGACCGCAGCCAGCGCGCCAGCGAGCGCGTGATCGAGCCGCTGCGGCTGGTGCACACCGGCAGTCGCTGGTACCTGGTGGCGTGGGACCTGAAGCGCGAGGATTGGCGCACCTTCCGCGTGGACCGCGTGCAGTCGCTGCACGACACCGGCATGCAGTTCCCGCCGCGTGAGTTTCCCGGCGACGTGGCGGACTACGTGGCCAAATCGATCACCCTGCCATTCACCCGCTACCAGGTCAGGTTGCGTCTTCCCGGGCCGGTGGAAGCGCAGGCCACACGGGTACCGACGTGGTGCGGCATCCTCGAGGCCGGCGACGCGCACCACTGCATGCTCGAGCTGGGCGCGGAATCCATCGACGCGCTGCTCGCATTGATGGCCCTGATCGGCCCGGAGTTCGAGATCGTCGACGATCGCGGCCTGCTGCCTGAGTTGCGGGCGGCGTCGACCCGGCTGGGTGCCGCGCTGGCCGCCGCCTGATCCATGGCGTTATCGGAATACATGTAGGAGGGGCTTCAGCCCCGACGCTTTTTCCTGGAGTCCTGCGGGCTGCGCGGAAAGCGCCAGGGCTGAACCCTCCTGCGAACGCTCAGTCGGTATACGCCTGCGTCAACGTGTTCAGGTGCACGCGCTCGGCATCGCGCAGGAACGGCGCCACCAGCATCATCACCTGCACGATGCCCTGGCGGATGGCGGCCTGTTCGTCCTTCTCGCCGCGCGTGGCGGCATAGTTGAGCCAGAAGGTGGAGATCACCAGGACGTTGGTGGCGGTCGCCGCGAGTTCCGCGGCGGAAGCGCGCATCACGCCGGCATGGCCCATGCCGCGCATCACCGCATGCGCGCTGTCGTCGGCGCGCTTGAGGATGCGGGCGAAGCGCAGCCGCAGGCGACGGTTGCGGCTGAGGATCTCGACCAGGTCGCGATAGAGGAACCGGTAGTCCCAGATGCACTCGAACACCAGGTGCAGTTGCAGCCAGATGTCTTCCAGTCCCGGCAGCCGGTCGGTCGGCGGCGTCAGGGCCGCATCCATGCGCTCTTCGTAGCGTGCGAAGAGCTGCTCGATGATGTCGTCCTTGTTGCGGAAGTGGTAGTACAGGTTGCCCGGGCTGATCTCCAGCTCGTCGGCGATGTGGTTGGTGGTGACGTGCGGCTCGCCCTGCGTGTTGAACATCGCCAGGGCGGCGTCGAGGATGCGCTGGCGGGTATCGCGCGCCACTACGCGATGAGCTTCTTCACCAGGTCCACGTACTTCTTCTGCGCATCTTCCTGTGCGGTGCCCTTGAGCTTGGCCCAGGCCTCGTACTTGGCGGTGCCGACGAAATCGAAGAATCCGGGCTTGTCGCCCTTCACGTCGCCCTCGGCGCCCTGCTTGTACAGGCCGTAGAGCCGCAGCAACGTATCGTTGTCCGGGCGCTCGGCCAGCGTCTGGATGTCCTTGGATGCCTGGTCGAATGCGCTCTTCAGATCTGCCATGGATGATCCCTCCCAGTGATCGCGGCCATCTGACCACGGGCGGTCAAGGCGGTCAATCCGTGACGGGATTGTCGAACGTGGGCGGCTCTGGCAAGTTAGCCCGCAGGGCGGTCGGAGGGGCTTGCCCACACAGCGAGGATTGGGTCGTCATGAGCTATTTCGTCACGGGCGCCACGGGATTCATTGGCCGCTACCTGGTCGGCAACCTCCTCAAGCGCAGCGGGACGGTCCACGTGCTGGTCCGCAAGGACTCGCAGAAGAAGTTCGACGCCATCGCAAAGAAGGCCGGCTGGGACATGAAACGCGTGTCCGTGGTGCATGGCGACATGACCAAGCCCAAGTGCGGGCTGACGCCCGCCCAGTTGCGCGCGCTCTCCGGCAAGGTGAAGCACTTCTTCCATCTGGCCGCCGTCTACGACCTGACCGCGAGCCGCGAGGCCCAGCAGGCCGCGAACATCGACGGTACCCAGCATGCGCTCGACCTGGCGGCGGCGCTGAAGGCCGGCTGCTTCCACCACACCAGTTCCATTGCCGCCGCCGGCCTGTATCCGGGCATCTTCCGCGAGGACATGTTCGAAGAAGCCGAGGGGCTGGACGACCCCTACCTGCGCACCAAGCACGATTCCGAAGGTCTGGTGCGAAAGGAAACGCGCATCAAGTGGCGCATCTATCGACCCGGCATGGTGGTCGGTCACTCGAAGACCGGCGAGATCGACAAGATCGATGGTCCGTACTATTTCTTCACGCTGATCAAGAAACTGCGCGAGCTGTTGCCGCAGTGGATGCCGGTGCTTGGCATCGAAGGCGGCCGCATCAACATCGTGCCGGTGGATTTTGTCGCCGACGCCATGGACCACATCGCGCACAAGCCGAAGCTGGACGGCCACACCTTCCACCTGACCGATCCCGAGCCGATGCGCGTGGGTGAGGTGCTGAACACCTTCTGCCGCGCGGGCCATGCGCCGGAAATGACGATGCGCATCGACGCACGCATGTTCGCCTTCGTGCCCGGCGGCATCCGCATGGCGGTTGGCAACCTGCCGCCGGTGCGGCGCTTCATCGGCATGCTGCTGCGCGACTTCAAGATCCCGAAGGAAGTGCTGAAGTTCATCACCTATCCGACGCGCTTCGACAGCCGCGAGACCGAGCGTGCGCTGAAGGGCAGCGGCATCGCAGTGCCACGCCTGGACGATTATGCGTGGCGTTTATGGGATTACTGGGAGCGCCACCTCGATCCGGACCTGTTCATCGATCGCTCGCTGAAGGGCAAGGTGCGCAACAAGGTCGTGGTGATCACCGGCGGCTCCTCGGGCATCGGCCTGTCCACCGCGCAGCGCGTCGCCGAAGCGGGCGCCACCACGATCATCGTGGCGCGCGGCGAGGAGGAACTGTTCAAGGCCCGCGACGACATGAAGAAGGCCGGTGGCAAGGTGTTCGCCTACACCGCCGACCTGGCCGACATGGCGGACTGCGACAGGCTGGTGAAGACCGTGCTGGACGAGCACGGGCAGGTCGACATCCTGATCAACAATGCCGGCCGTTCGATCCGTCGCTCCATCGAGGCCAGCTACGACCGCTTCCATGATTTCGAGCGCACGATGCAGCTGAATTACTTCGGCAGCATCCGCCTGATCATGGGCTTCCTGCCGAAGATGACCGAGCGGCGCAAGGGCCACATCATCAACATCAGTTCGATCGGCGTGCTGGCGAATTCGCCGCGCTTTTCGGCCTACGTGGCGTCGAAGGCCGCGCTGGATGCGTTCAGCCGGTGCGCGCAGGGCGAACTGTCGGGCAAGGGCATCAGCTTCACCACCATCAACATGCCGCTGGTGAAGACGCCGATGATCGCGCCGACCAAGATGTACGACAGCGTGCCGACGCTGTCCCCGGAAGAAGCGGCCGACCTGCTGGTCAAGGCGATCATCGAGAAACCCAGTCGCATCGCCACGCGCCTCGGCATTTTCGCCGCGCTGGTCAATGCGGTGGCGCCGAAGGCCTACGAAGTGGTGATGAACACCGCATTCGAGCTGTTCCCGGATTCGGCGGCCGCCAAGGGCGATCGCAAGGCGTTGAAGCAGTCTGCGCCCAGCCAGGAGCAGATCGCCTTTGCATCGCTGATGCGGGGCGTGCATTGGTAGGTGTCTGGCGTTGAAGGCCCCACGCCGAAGCGTCGTTCTGAGCATCGCTGGCGTTTTGCTCTTGCTGGTCTTGCTGGTGGTATCGGCGTCCCGGCTACAAGGTGTCGGCGCATCCGCGAAGGTCGATCAGGAGATGCTGACGGACCGTCGGTTCGACGAGGCTGCTTGGCCGATCGAAGCGGCGCTCAGGTCTACGCGAATACCGCAGACCGACTTCAGCTGTTCGTTGGGCGAATTAAAAGTACTGATCGTATCCAGTGGCTGCGCATCGAAGACGGCTGTTCTGATCCAAGGCAAGCGCGATGGTAGGGTCTATTACGATGGTCACGGTGATGCAGGACATTTCATCGGCGGCGAGTTCCGCAGCCGGCATCAGGCGGTCCTGGGCGCAGCGACTGTCCAACGCCTGAAGGCTGCTGCAACGAAACTGGTCGTCCTGGAGAGCGCGTCGGAATTCAATTGCGGAATGCCTTGTTTCGAAGGCGGCGCCATGGTCTGCGTGGACGGCAAGAGGCGTGCCGCTTACTCGGCTGGTTTCAAGAGCAACATCGATACCGGGAGTGAGGTGTTCTATCAGGTGCTGTCGGCGGAACCAGGTCGTGATCCCGATGCCCCAATGGGTATATGCATTTGAAGCGCTAGCTGGCCGAACTAGCTTCCTTCAGCCCATCGCAACGGCACCGCCTGCAGGTTGCGCATATGCAGCGCCAACGGTTCGATCCGCGACCACATGACGTCGCGCAGTTCGGCGTCTTCGACGGTTTCCGTCATCGCGCCGTGGAAGCACGCGAGCCAGCCGCTGGCTTCCTCCATGCCGATCCGGAAGGGCAGGTGGCGGGCACGCAGCATCGGTGCGCCGTGCTTCTGGGTGAACAACGGAGGGCCACCCAGCCAGCCGCTGAGGAATTCGAACAGCTTCTGCTCGCTGCCATCGAGCGAATCCGGATGCTGTGCGCGCACGGCGGCGGCTTCCGGCAAGCTGTCCATCAGCGCGTACATGCGCCGGGTCATCCGGCGCAGGCCGGCTTCACCGCCGATGCGGTCGTAGAGGGTGGAAGCGTCGGTCATGAGTCAAGGGCGCGGGAAGATCGCGGGATCATCCGCCTGCTCGGAAGGCGCGGCCAGCGACGGAACGTCGCGGCGCACCCTTGCTCACATCGTCCTGCATTGACGCCAGCGCACCGGTTCGCTGCTACCCGGCGGCGGATTGA
This sequence comes from Pseudoxanthomonas sp., assembly GCF_036845285.1. Lineage (GTDB taxonomy): Bacteria > Pseudomonadota > Gammaproteobacteria > Xanthomonadales > Xanthomonadaceae > Pseudoxanthomonas_A. Next base: position 122,482 of record NZ_DAIUEE010000012.1, on the reverse strand, counting down.
GCTGCACGCGGGTGGCGCGAAGGGCGGGGTAACGCTCCAGTTCCAGGCAGATCCACGGCCAGATGTCCTTCTCGCTGGCAACGCGGTCGATGCTCAGCGTGAGCTTGGTCTGCCAGACGCCACGCGTGATGCCGGGTGTCTTCGACAAGGCCTTCAGCACCTCGCGCATCTGCACCTCGAGTTCCTCGTCCGTGGGTTCACGGAAGCTCTCCTGTGGAGCAGGCACGGGTGCAGCAGGCACAGCGGCCGGTGCAGCGGGTGCGACGCGTGCCGCCGTCGCGGGCGCATCGTCGGCGACTGTCGGATGGGTGCCGGACCAGACGGCCATGGACAACGCTCCCAGCGTGACCGCGCCCAGCCACGAGATACCCGCATGGCGCTTGGCTCGCGCCGTGGCGTAGTGGGCGATCTGCTCGCGAAGCGCGGGTTCGATCAGGTCGCGTACTTCGGGCCACAGGCGCGGACCGTCGAGCAGCTCGATGTTGGTGCCATGCGCGGCCTCGCGGCCCTCCTTTTCCACCTTGCCCTCGGTCGCCAGGATGCCGCCCTGCGCGGCGCCCAGGCGGATGCTGGCGGCGAGTTCCTGGACGGGTGCGGCCGCAATCCGGTAGGCGGAGCCGTGCTTGCAGGACAGCAGCCAGCGTTCGTCGCCACGCGCGAGCAGGAAGGTCGACTGGGGTTCGCGCGACTCCTGCTGGTCCGGCGTCGCTTCCACCAGCCCACGGTCGGCCATGGCGGCAAGCACGAGCTTGGAGAACTCGCGCCAGCGCAGGCCGGAGAGTGCGTGGAGGCCGTAGGACATTTCGTCCCGGGGGCGGCGGACCAGCCAGAGATAAGCGTTGGCTGCAATGCCGCTCACGAGGGTAACGGCCAAGCCGAGAAGCCAGATGGACATGCGTCGCGCGTGCGTTGTTGTTTTTAGGCCCGCGATTCTACCGGGCCGACCCTGCGCGTGTCTGTGATCGTGCGGCGGCGTGCCGGACGGCGGGCATGAAAAAGCCCGCCAGTCCGAAGCCGTAAGGGGAGGGGAGCAAACGAACTTCGATGGACTGGCGGGCCGGAATGATTGTTACGCCAATGAATGGTGCTGCGCAACAAAAATTTGTTCAGCGAGAGCCACGAAATTCGCGTTGCGACCTTATGGTGCAGCCTTCTTGCGCGATGCACGTTTCGCGGGCGTTTTCTTCGCTGTCGCGGGCGCCGTTTTCTTGACGGCAGCCTTGCGCGGGCGGGCGGCGCGGGCCGGTTTCGCGGTCGGCGCGCCACCCATCTTGCGCAACTGGGCATTCAGCGCGTCCACGCGGTCGATCAGTGCGGAAAGATCTTCGCGGCTGGGAACTTCAAGGCGGCGCAGGGCGCGGTGCACGCGTTCTTCGAACACCTTTTCCAGGCGATCCCACGTATCGGAAGCGCGCTCACGCGCCTGGCCGACCGTAGTCTCGACCGCATCGCGCATCGCCTGCGCCTTGCCGCCGGCGGCCTTGCGGGTGAGGTGTTCCAGCGACAGGCCTTCCTTCACCAGCGTCTCGAACAGCTTGGTGCCTTCGGCCTGCGCGCGCCCGAAGGCGCCGACGCCGGCCAGCCAGACCTGCTGCGCGGATTCGCCGAGGCGCTTGGACATCTGCTCGGCCTGTGCCTGCAGGTCTTCATTCTTGGAAGCGGAAGCGGTCTTCTTGCGTGCGGATTTCTTCAGCGTGGCCATGGCGTTCCGTCGATGAGGGTGTAGGGAGTGCGCGCCAGAATCGACGGCGCGTCTAGAGTTTTCACACCAGCCGGTGATGCGGCCGTGAGCGGGTCACGAACGGCGGGCCGCCCGGCGGCGCGATACCAGCTGGTCCACGTCATCCAGGGCGCGGCGCAGGCGCGCAGTGGTTTCGGTCATGCGCGGCATCACGTCCAGCCCGTCGAGGATCGAGCGATGGCGGTTGTTGACGATGTCCTCGTTGTAGCGGATGCCATGGGCGGCCAGCATCGGCTTGAGCACGGCGGCGCGCTTGCGCAGGTCGGCCAGCGTATTGCGGTACGCCAGCTGGCAGACGCGATGGCGCGACGAGAAGCTGAAGAGGTTGGTGAAGAACAGCTCGCTGTCGTCCGAGTTGGGTTCGAAGACGAGCTGGTCGATGTCCGGATAACGATGCGGGTACTTTTCCATGCCGATCTGCATGCGCGACTGCAGCAGCGTACGCAGCGTCTGCGACAGCACCGCAGGCAGGCCGCCGCTGGCCAGGCCGACCTGTTCGGCTTCGTCCGCCTGCGGAACGGCCTGGTTGGCGTCGAACGGGACCAGCGGGTTGATGCCGATCATCAGGTCGATGCCGCGGTCCAGCACCGTGCTCGCATGCATGGTGCGGCGTAGGGCGCCGTCAAGGAAGTGACGGCCGCCGATTTCCACCGGTGGGTACAGGCCGGGCAGGGCGGAACTGGCCTGCACCGCGCGCGAGATCGGGACGTCGTCCCAGCCCTCCTCGCCGAAGCGCACCGCCTCGCCGCTGTCCAGGTCGACCGCGACCACGAACAGGTCGGCATCCAGGCTGCGGAAATCGTTGCTGCGCCCGCGGCGGCTGAAGATGTCGCGCAGGAAGCGTTCGACTTCCTCGTTGTCGAAGATGCCGGTGGGGACCAGCCCGCCGAAGCGCAGGAACAGGTCCGACCAGCGCGTGGCGCGGCGGGGATTGCGGACCAGCCGCGACAGCCAGTCGGCGTAGAGTCCCGGCAGGCTGGCGGCGCGGCGCAGGTACTCGCCGACATTCGGACGCAGAAAGGTCTCGGGACGGAATTCGGCATCGTCGCTGGTGCCGGTGATGAAGATGCGGCACATCTCCGCCGTCCCCATCCGGTTGGCCAGTCCCGCCGCGAGGAAGGCGCCCGAGCTGACGCCCACGTAGCAGTCCATGCGGGTCAGGTCCAGGCCGTCCAGCGCTTCGTCCAGGGCGCGCAGGGCACCCAGCTCGTACATGCCGCCGATGGGGCCGCCGCCGGCGATGGCCAGCCCGATCTTGCCGTTGTGGCCCCGCTGCCTCGCACTGTGGATCGAAAGCATGTACTACCCGTGGTGACCTTGCCGCCCGAGTGTAGCCGACGGGCAGGCAGGTTGCGGTGGTCGTGGCCTGCCCGGATCATGGCGCCCATGGCCCGAGGAAATCCGCTGATCGAACGTGTAGGCAGGCGCCTGGCTTGGCACCAGGCCGCGCACGATCCGACGCATGAACCCCGCAACCGGTTGCGCTGGCTGCCCGAGGTCCGGCGCTGGCAGGCGGCCCGCCTGGAGGACAGCTTCGCGCACTTCCTCGACGATCCGAAGCGGCGCGCGGCGGCGATGTTCTTCCTTACCGATGTGTACGGCGACCACGACTTCAGCGGACGCGATGCCAATGTCGCCAAGGTGATGCCGATGATGCAGCGCCTGCTGCCCGGCGCCGTGCTGGAGACCGTCGCCCATGGCATCGAACTGGGTGTGCTGACGCATGCGCTGGACATGCGCATGGCCGAGGCGCTGCACCGGCTGGCGCCGACCCGGCGCAAGCTCGACGCCGACCTGTATGGACAGGCCTATCGCGAGGTGGGCCTGCGGCGCCTGCGCAGGCACCAGATCGACCTGATCGCGGAGGTCGGCGTGGGCCTGGCCCGTGCGGTGAAGACACCGGGCGTGGCGACGTTGCTCAAACTGTCGCGCGGTCCCGCCAAGGCGACGGGGCTGGGCGAGTTGCAGGGGTTCCTGGAGCGTGGATTCGCCGCGTTCGGCGCACTCGGCGACGGCAAGGCCTTCGTGCGCGACATCGAGCGGACGGAACGGGCCGTGTCGCGTCGCCTGTTCGCCGCGGACCCGGATCCGTTCCGCGATTGAAGGTCAGTCGAACTTTTCGCTCAGCACCCGGCGGATCTCGGCCTCGATCGGTCCCTTCATCGCCGACAGCAGGAAGCCCAGGTTCGCGGTGACGCGCAGCTTGTCGGCCAGCAGCGCGATCTTGCCTTCCACGCCAGAGCGGCTGAAGTTGAGCGTGTCGCCGTCCCAGCCGTAGTCCATGTCGAAGCGTTCGGCGAGTTTCTTCGCGACGCTTTCGATGGCCTTGCGTGCCTGCGCGGGCGACTTGGAATGCGGATGCTGGATGTCGATGCTGGCCATGTGCGGGCTCCGTGGGTCGTCCGGTATTCTGCGCAGCGCGATGGCGGGATGCCAAGCCGGGGCTGCCGGATGCGTACCAACCTGATAGGCTCCCCGGGCGTGCAGAACCTCCGACTTCACTTCACAAATCGCCCGTCGCCGGACCGTCCACTGACCACCGGCGTGCATCGCATCGTGCGTGAAGCGGCGGGCACGATCGGCGTGGGCGACGCCTTGCAGGGCGCGCTGCTCGCGCAGATCTGTGTGGACCGGCGTGGCCTGTGGCTGCAGGTGGCCAACGGCATGCGCGGCGTGCACATCAATGGCCGTCCGGTGAAGCGGATGGCGGTGCTTCGTCCGGGCGACGCGGTCTATGTCGAAGGCGTGGAACTGCTGTTGCAGTCCGGTTTCCAGTCGGCGGCGGGCCTGCACGATGCCGACGCCAGCCAGGGCGATGCCCGCGTGGTATTGCGGGGGTTGGGCGGCAAGTACCACGGCAGGAGCATCTCGCTCGAGCAGCCCTGCGTGGTCGGACGGGCACGCGACGCACAGATACGCGTCGACGACCCGGCTTTCGCCGAGCGCCATGCGCGGCTCGAACTGCGCGGCGAGCGCGTCCTGCTGCGCGACCTGGGGGCGGCCGACGGCACGCGGGTGAACGGGGTCGCGGTGCGCGACGCCCTGTTGGCCGCGGGCGACCAGGTCGTCTTCGATGCCCAGCACCGCTTCGTGCTGGAAGTGCCGTGGGCGCCCAGCGCGAAAGTCGATGAACCGGCGCCGCTGGACGATACGTCGGCAGGATCCACGGACGGCGATGCGCGTGCCGCGTCGACGTCGTCCGTGCTGCGCTGGCCGTGGCTGTTGCTGGCCGCGTTGCTGATGGCGGGCGCGCTCAGCGCGCTGCTGCTGTTCGGCGCGGGCTGAACTTCTTCCACGCGCGCCAGCCCAGCAGGGCGGCGAGGATGCCGGCGTACAGCAGCGGCTCGCGGATATCGGACTTCACCAGCCACCAGAAGTGCAGTACGGCCAGCACGCCGATGGCGTAGACGAGCTTGTGCAGTTGGCCCCAGCGGCGGCCGAGACGGCGCATCCAGCCCTGCGTCGAGGTGATCGCCAGCGGCACCAGCAACAGCCATGCCGCGAAGCCGACGGTGATGTAGGGCCGCTTGACGATCTCCTCGAAGATCTGCGTCCAGTAGCCGCGCAGGTCCAGGCCCAGGTACACGCCCAGGTGCAGCGTGGCGTAGAAGAACGCGTACAGGCCCAGCATCCGCCGGAAGCGCAGCAGCATCGACTGGCCTGTCAGCTGCCGCAGCGGCGTGACCGCCAGCGCGATCATCAGGAAGCGCAGCGCCCACAGCCCGGTGCGGTGTTCGATCTCCGCCACCGGGTCGGCGCCCAGCGCGTCGCTCCCGGTCTGCCATACGTCGTAGAACTGCCAGGCCAGGATCGCCAGCGGCGTCAGCGCCAATGCGTGCACCGCCGCCTTCGCGGCAATGAGTCCCGCCGAGGCCTTGCGCGCCGGTGCCACTCAGTACCACTTCTTCAGGTCGAGGCCGGTGTACATCGATGCGACCTGGTCGGCATAGCCATTGAACATCCGCGTCGGAATGCGTTCGGCGAACAGCTTGCTCTGGGTGCCGGCGATGCGGCGCTCGGTCTTCTGGCTCCAGCGCGGATGGTCGACGTTCGGGTTGACGTTGGAGAAGAAACCGTATTCCGAGGGCTGCAGGTCGTGCCAGGCAGTCTCGGGCATCTTCTCGACGAACTTGATTTCCACGATCGACTTGATGCTCTTGAAGCCGTACTTCCACGGCACCACCAGCCGCAGCGGCGCACCGTTCTGCTGCGGCAGCGGCTTGCCGTACAGGCCGGTGGCCAGCAGGGTCAGCGGATGCATCGCCTCGTCGATGCGCAGGCCCTCGCGGTAGGGCCAGTTGATCGAGCGGTAGCGCACGCCCGGCATCTGCATGGGGTCGGCGAGGGTGGTGAAGGCCACGTACTTCGCCTTGGACGTGGGTTCGAACTTCTTGAGCACCTGGCCCAGCGGCACGCCCAGCCACGGGATCACCATCGACCAGCCCTCCACGCAGCGCAGGCGGTACACGCGCTCTTCGGGTGTCAGGCCCTTCACCAGATCCTCCAGCGAGAGCTTGCCGGGCTTGGCGCATTCGCCGCCGACCACCACCGTCCACGGCGAGGTCTTCAGGGTCTTGCGGGCGTTCGACGGATCGGCCTTGCCGGTACCGAACTCGTAGAAATTGTTGTAGCTGCTGACGTCCTCAAGCCGGGTCAGCGCTTCGGTGGTGCGGAACCCCGAGCGTGCCTGTTCAGGCGTCACCGCGATCTTCGGCGGCGGGGGTGGCTCGGCCTCGGCGCAGCCAGCCAGCGCAAGGGCGGGGGCGGCGGCGAACGCCTGCAGCAGGCGCCGACGATCCAGGTAGACCGATTCGTCCGTAACCTGCGAAGCAGGAATCCTGAGGGCATCGCGCAGGGACATGGGGTTCTCCGGGAAGGGGCGATGGCGGTTGGACGCAGTTCGCGCCGAAAAATTCCCGCCGGGACGATGCGACACAGGCTATACGCAGGCAGGTGATCGCAGGATGCAAGGCGTACGCGATTCATGCCCGTGCGTCCGCTTCGTTGCCCCTGCAACTGATGCGCTGCGGCATACTACGGGTCCTCCTGTTCAGGTGCCCCATGACGCGCGCGTTCAACTTCAGTGCCGGCCCCGCCACGTTGCCCGAAGCCGTGCTGCGCCAGGCCCAGGCCGAGATGCTCGACTGGAACGGCATCGGCGCGTCGATCGTGGAAATCAGCCACCGCGGCCAGGACTTCATCGCGGTGGCCGCACAGGCAGAGGCCGACCTGCGGGCACTGGTCGGCATCCCCGACGACTATGCCGTGCTGTTCCTGTCCGGCGGCGCCACCACCCACCAGGCGTTGCTGGCGCTGAACTTCGCCGCACCCGGCCAGGTCGTCGACTACGTGGTGACCGGGCACTGGGGCAAGACGGCGATCAAGCAGGCCAGGCCGTACTGCACGGTCAACATCGCCGCCGACGGCGAGGCGGGCGGCTTCCACGACATTCCGGCGCGCGATACCTGGCGGCTCACGCCGGGTGCCGCCTACGTGCACATCACCGCCAACGAGACCATCCACGGCGTCGAGTTCCGCGACACGCCGGATGTCGGCGACGTACCACTGTTCGCCGATTTCAGTTCGTCGATCGCCTCAGAGCCGCTGGACGTGTCGAAGTACGGCGTGATCTACGCCGGTGCGCAGAAGAACCTCGGCCCCGTCGGCGTGGCGGTGGTCATCATCCGCAAGGACCTGTTCGAACGCAGCGGCCAGCCGCGTGCCGACATCTTCGATTACCGCTCGCACGCCGCGCGCGACTCCATGCTCAACACGCCGCCGACCTGGAACTGGTACCTGGCCGGCCTGGTGTTCAAGTGGATGCTGGCCGAAGGCGGTGTCGCCGAGTTCGCGCGGCGCAACGCGGTGAAGTCGTCGCTGGTCTACGACGCCATCGACGCCTCCGGTGGCTTCTATCGCAACGAGGTGGCGCCTGCGGCGCGCTCGCGGATGAACATCCCGTTCTTCCTGCCGGACGAGACGCTCAACGCGCGTTTCGTAGCCGACTCCAAGGCGGCCGGCCTGCTGGCGCTCAAGGGCCACAAGGCGGTCGGCGGGATCCGTGCCTCGCTGTACAACGCGCTGCCGGTGGAAGGCGCGCAGGCGCTGGTCGGTTTCATGCGCGACTTCCAGCAGCGGAACGGATGAATCAAGCCCTTGTAGGAGCGACGTGAGTCGCGACCGCCAACTATCCGGTCGCGACTCACGTCGCTCCTACAGATAGCACTCTCAGGACACGCCAGATGGCTTCCAAGCCCACCAAACCGAAGAAAACCACCAAGCCCGTAACCGGCAAGAAGATCGATGCGGCACCCGCACCGGCCCTCTCCGACGTCCGCGCCAAGATCGACGGCATCGACCGCCAGATCCAGTCGCTGATCGCCGAGCGCGCGCAGTTCGCCCACCAGGTCGGCAAGGCCAAGGGCAAGCTGGCTGCCGCCGTCGACTACTACCGCCCTGAGCGTGAAGCGCAGGTGCTGCGCATGGTGGTGGACCGCAACGAGGGGCCGCTGTCCGACGAAGTGCTGGTGCACGTCTTCCGCGAGATCATGTCCGCCTGCCTGGCGCAGCAGGAGCCGCTGAAGATCGGCTACCTCGGCCCGGAAGGCACCTTCAGCCAGCAGGCCGTGCTCAAGCACTTCGGTCGTTCGGCGCATGGCCTGCCGCTGGCGAGCATCGAGGAAGTGTTCCAGGAAGTCGCCAGCGGCAACGCCGATTTCGGCGTCGTGCCAGTGGAAAACTCGGGGCAGGGCACCATCCAGATCACGCTGGACATGTTCCTGACCTCGGACCTGAAGATCTGCGGCGAAGTCGAACTGCGCGTGCACCAGTTCCTGATGTCGCGCACCGGTCGCATCGACGACATCGAGCGCATCTACGCGCATCCGCAGTCGTTCGCGCAGACCGCGGGCTGGCTGCGCGCCAACCTGCCGAAGGTGGAGAAGGTGCCGGTGTCGAGCAACGCCGAGGGCGCGCGCCGCGCGCGCGGCAATGACGACGCGGCCGCGATCGGTGGCGAGAGCGCGGCGCACGTGTACGGCCTGAAGAAGGTCGTCATGAGTCCGATCCAGGACGACAAGGACAACACCACGCGCTTCCTGGTGATCGGCCGCAGCCTGTTTCCGCCGTCCGGCCACGACCGCACCTCGGTGCTGGTCTTCATCCACGACAAGCCCGGCGCGCTGTTCGACGTGCTCAGTCCGTTCGCGCGCCACGGCATCAGCATGAACCGCATCGAATCGCGTCCGTCGCACCACGCCAAGTGGGAGTACGGCTTCTTCATCGACCTCGCCGGCCACATCGACGACGAAGCGATGAAGCAGGCGCTGGCCGAACTCGAGCAGCATTCCGCACAAATCAAGGTGCTGGGTTCGTACCCCGTCGCCGTGCCGTGATGAAGTCCTTCCCCCGCCTGCGGGGGAAGGTGCCCGAAGGGCGGATGGGGGCAAATCGCGTGCCCGCCCGCGTTCCCGGCTTGCCCCCACCCCAACCCTCCCCCGCAAGCGGAGGAGGGAGCAGAAACCGAGAAATCCAATGAGCATGAAACAGGACTGGATCGCCTCCGCCGGCCAACCGCTGCGCGGCACCCTCGACATTCCCGGCGACAAGTCGGTCTCGCACCGCGCGGTGATGTTCGCCGCGCTGGCCGATGGCGTGTCGATCATCGACGGCTTCCTCGAAGGCGAAGATACCCGCGCGACCGCAGCGATCTTCTCGCGGCTCGGTGTGCGCATCGAAACCCCGTCGCCCTCGCGCCGCGTCGTGCATGGCGTCGGCGTGGATGGCCTGAAGGCGACGGAAGGCGAACTGGACTGCGGCAATGCCGGCACCGGCATGCGGCTGCTCGCCGGCCTGCTGGCCGCGCAGCGGTTCGACAGCGTGCTGGTCGGTGATGCGTCGCTGTCGAAGCGTCCGATGCGCCGCGTCACCGGTCCGCTGTCGACGATGGGCGCGCGCATCGACACCGAAACAGGCGGCCTGCCGCCGCTGCGCATCCATGGCGGCCAGCCGCTCGCCGGCATCGACTACACGCTGGAAGTCGCCAGCGCGCAGGTGAAGTCCGCCGTCCTGCTGGCCGGCCTGTATGCCACTGGAGAGACGGTCGTGCGCGAGCCGCATCCCACCCGCGACTACACCGAGCGCATGCTCAAGGCCTTCGGCGTGGATATCGACTTCTCGCCGGGTTTCGCGCGGCTGCGCGGCGGCCAACGGCTGACCGCGACCGATATCGCGGTGCCGGCGGATTTCTCATCGGCCGCCTTCTTCCTGGTGGCGGCGAGCATCATTCCCGGCTCGGAACTGCGTCTGCGCGCCGTCGGCCTCAATCCGCGCCGCACCGGCCTGTTGCAGGCGCTGCGCCTGATGGGCGCCGATATCACCGAAGAAAGCGCCAGCGAACACGGCGGCGAGCCGGTCGCCGACCTCGTTGTGCGGTATGCGCCACTGCATGGCATCGCGGTGCCCGAGGCGCTGGTGCCGGACATGATCGACGAATTCCCGGCGCTTTTCGTCGCGGCGGCGGCGGCGGACGGTCCCACCGTCGTGCGCGGCGCCGCGGAGTTGCGGGTGAAGGAGTCGGATCGCCTCGCCGCCATGGCCAACGGCCTGCGTACGCTCGGCCTGCGCGTGGACGAAACGCCGGATGGCGCGACGATCTTCCCGGGTCCGTTGCAGGGTGGCGTGGTCGACAGTCATGGCGACCACCGCATCGCGATGGCGTTCTCCATCGCCGGCCAGTTGGCGAAAGGCGATGTGCGCATCGGCGATGTGGCGAACGTGGCGACCTCGTTCCCTGGCTTCGATACGCTGGCAACCGGCGCCGGTTTCGCGCTGTGCAAGGCGTGAGGTTGTTGCTCTCTGTAGGAGCGACGTAAGTCGCGACCGCGATCTCGGCAGATCATTGATGTCGGAACGCGAGATCGCGGGTAAACCGTCGGCATGCGTATGCGGAAGGTTTCCGGTCGCGACTTACGTCGCTCCTACAGAAAGCCGCCCAGCAAACCCGTACATGGAAAGGGGGACGCCTTGCCCGCGTCCCCCTTTCCTTTCCTCGTCCGCTCCATGTCAGGAGCGTTGGTGCTTCGGGTCAGATCGGTTTGAAGTCCACCGGCACCTTCACGCTGGTGGCGACGGCCTTGCCATTGCGCATGGCCGGCTCGAAGCGCCACTGGCGCACGGCAGTCAATGCAGCACGATCGAGATCACGCTCGCCGCTGCGCTCGACCACGCGTACGTCGATCGCGTTGCCCTGCGCATCCACGTCGGCCAGGACGACGACGGTGCCACCGACGCCGGCGCGCAGCATCGATGCCGGGTACTTCGGTTCGGCATTGCTCGCCAGCGGGCGAGCATCGCGGCTGATCGCCGCCTGGCGGGTTGCCGCCCGTTCGGCGCGCTCACGGGTGGCGGTGGCCGTGGCGCGTTCCTTGGCAGGCGCCATCGCCGTGCCGTCTTCCGGGATCGGTGCCGGCATCGCGGCAACCGGAGTCTCGACCGGTCCACGCGACTGGCTCCACCAGATCAGGCCGCCCGCAGTGACGGCGAATGCCAGCAGCATCAGCAGGACGGGCGAGGTGTTGCGGCGCGGTTCCACCGTGGTCTCTTCCACGGTGTCGGGCGTGCGGTATTCGTTGTTGATGGGCGTCGACATATGAACCTCCGTTTCGCGTTGTGGGTTCCGCGTTGGAACGGTGCCGAGTCTTGGCTTGGGGATGTTTGCGATGCGTGAGTCCGTGGCGTGGCGAGCCGGTTGAAGTTCAGCTAGCCGAACACGCGTTCATGCGTGTGCAGGACGCGTGCAGAAGCGTGGAGCCATGTCTTGTCCGCACTGGATCCGCATCGCGCGTGCAGACGATGCGATTGCGCGCGCGGCAACTGCGGTTGTTTGCCGCTGCGTGCGACGCAGAAGATGTCACCGCATCTTGAAATCGATCGGCACCGTCACCGCGCCCGCCACGGCCTGGCCATCGCGTTGAGCCGGCTGGAATCGCCATTGGCGTACCGCATTGACGGCGGCACGATCGAGGTCGCGGGAGCCACTGCGTTGCGCAACCTCCACCGAGGTCGGTACACCATCGGCGCCCACGTCGACGCGCACCATCACCGTGCCCTGGTCGCCGTTGCGCATCGCGGAGGACGGATACTCCGGTGCCGGTGTCTGGCCCGGAATCGGCACGGGCACCTCGCCGGGCGCCAGCGCGGCCACGGGTGCGGCAGCAGGGCCGTCGACCGGCGCCGTCGCCACCGGCGTTTCGGAGACGGGCATCGGCATCGGCTTTTCTTCGACCAGCTGCGGACGCTCGTCGGCGGCCGGACGTGGTGCGGGTTCCTCCATGCCGCTGGCGCCGTTGGCATTGGACAGCGGCTCGGGCAGCGCCTCGATCGTCAGTGGTTTGCCCGGTACGGCCGCTTCCGGCGTGTAGAAGCCATCGTCGCGACCCGCCCACCAGACGATCAGGAACAGCAGCAGTCCGATGCCGAAGGCGATGCCGGCGTTGCGCAGGGCGGTGCGGGGCAGGCGGAAGGTGAAGTGCGGGTCGTGCGGTTGCTGGGCCGACATGGGGATCACCGGAAAAGACGCGCCGATTCTTGCACAGCCGGAGTTAACCGCACGGGCAGGCGGTCGCAGATGGGCGATAATGCCGGCCTCCCACGCCAGACTGCTGTTTCCATGCTCGATCCCGTCCTGCTCCGTACCCAGCCCGCCGAACTCGCCCAGCGCCTCAAGGAGACCCGCGGTTTCGACCTGGACGTGTCCCGCATCGCCGACCTGGAGGCCGCCCGCAAGCAGCTCCAGAAGCGCACCGAGGAACTGCAGAACCTGCGCAACACCCGCTCCAAGGCGATCGGCCAGGCCAAGGCCAAGGGCGAGGACGTGTCCGCGCTGATGGCGGAAGTGGCCGGCTTCGGCGACGAGCTGAAGGCTTCGGAAGTGAAGCTGGACGAGATCCGCAGCGAGATCGAAGCGATCGCGCTCGGCATCCCCAACCTGCCGCATGCCAGCGTGCCGGTCGGCAGCGACGAGGCCGGCAACGTCGAGCAGCACCGCTGGGGCACGCCACGCACGTTCGACTTCTCGGTCAAGGACCATGTGGAACTCGGCGCTCGCCACGGCTGGCTGGATGCCGATACCGCCGCCAAGCTGTCCGGTGCACGCTTCACCGTGCTGCGTGGCCAGCTGGCGCGCCTGCACCGCGCGCTCGCGCAGTTCATGCTCGACCTGCACACCAACGAACACGGCTACGAGGAAACCAGCGTTCCCGTCATCGTCAACGCCGACTCGATGCGCGGCACCGGCCAGTTGCCTAAGTTCGAGGAAGACCTGTTCGCCACCCAGTTGGGCGAGCACACGCGCTACCTGATCCCGACCTCGGAAGTGCCGCTGACCAATATCGTCCGCGACGAGATCCTCGACGACGCCCGCCTGCCGCTGCGCATGACTGCGCATTCGATGTGCTTCCGTTCCGAAGCCGGCAGCGGCGGCCGCGACGTGCGCGGCATGATCCGCCAGCACCAGTTCGAGAAGGTGGAACTGGTCTCCATCGCGCGCCCGTCGGAAAGCTACGACGAGCAGGAGCGCATGACCCGCGCCGCCGAGACCGTGCTCGAGAAACTCGGCCTGCCGTACCGTCGCATGCTGCTGTGCACCGGCGACATGGGTTTCGGCGCCACCCGGACGTTCGACCTGGAAGTCTGGCTGCCGTCGCAGGACACGTACCGCGAAATCTCCTCGTGCTCGAACTGCGAGGATTTCCAGGCCCGCCGCATGCAGGCCCGCTGGCGCAATCCTGCCACCGGAAAGCCGGAACCCGTGCATACGCTCAACGGCTCCGGTACGGCCGTCGGCCGTGCACTGATCGCGGTGATGGAGAACTACCAGAACGCCGACGGCTCGATCACCGTGCCCGAAGTCCTGCGGCCGTATATGGGTGGGGCGGAACGGATCGCCTGATGTCTTACCCCCTTTTCCCCGCCAGCGGGGGAGGGTGTTGATTCCTTCTCCCCGCCAGCGGGGAGAAGGTGCCCGAAGCGCGGATGAGGGGCAGCTGTTCGCTCGGGACTTCCCGTCCGGCTGTCTGCATCTAGTCGAACGTTGGAGGTAAGTGAGAGCTTCCGGCATTTCGCCTCCGTTCGCCCCTCACCCGCCTTTGGCACCCTCTCCCCGCTACGCAGGGAGAGGGAAGCGGTCCAGGCTTCTTCTTGCCGAAAGAAAACGGCCCGCTTGCGCGGGCCGAAGGGAGAGGAGCGGGGAGAGCTGGGCGAATCAGGCCGCTTCGCGCAGCGGGGCCGAGATGCTGGCCAGCGCGGCTTCGATGGCCTGCGCCTTGTGCTCGGGCGAGTACGCCACGCGCTCGGCGCGGATGAATTCCACGTCGGTGATGCCCACGAAGCCGAACACCTGCTTCAGGTAAGGCGCCACGAAGTCGATCGCGGTGCCGGCGTATTCGCCGCCGCTGGCCTCCGCCACGATGACCTTCTTGCCACCGGCCAGGCCGACCGGGCCGTTCTCGGTGTACTTGAAGGTGCGGCCGGCCACGGCCACGCGGTCGATCCAGGCCTTCAGTGTGGACGGCACGCCGAAGTTGTAGCGCGGCACGCCCAGCACGATGACATCGGCGGCCAGGAACTGCTGCAGGGCGGTCTCGCCGGCTTGTGCGGCAGCGGCATCGCCCCCACCCAGTACGGCATTGGTCAGGTGGGCCAGCGGGTCGGCGTCCAGGTCGCGGTAGGTGACCTCCAGCCCGGACATGCTGTCCTGCCAACGGGCTACGATGGCGGCGGTCAGTTGTCGGCTGACGGAATTGGCGGCCAGCGCGCTGCTGTCGATATGCAATAGTTTCACGGTGGTGCTCCTGTCGGGTGCGGCCTTGGCCGCGTTGGGGAGCACTGTAGATCGTTGCATTGGTGGGATAAACTCGGTCCAACGTCACTGATTGTTCTAAAGGCGGAATTATAGTCATGCAGCACGACCTCAACGACCTCTACTACTTCGCCATGGTGGTGGACCACGGCGGCTTTGCCGCAGCCGAGCGCGCCCTGGGTATTCCCAAGTCCCGCCTGAGCCGGCGCATCAGCCAGCTGGAAACCGACCTGGGCGTACGCCTGCTGCAGCGTTCGACGCGCCGCTTCGCCGTGACCGACGTCGGCACCAGCGTGCACCGCCATGCGCAGACGATGCTGGCCGAGGCGCAGGCCGCTCGCGAAGTGGTCGACCGCCTCAGTGCGGAACCGCGCGGCGTGGTGCGCGTCAGCGTGCCGGTGGCGGTAGCGCAGATGCAGTTGCCGAAGATCCTGCCGGCGTTCCTCGACAAGTACCCGAAGGTGCGGCTGCAGTTGCACGTCAACAACCGCCGCGTGGACATCATCAACGAGGGCTACGACGTGGCACTGCGTGTGCGCGCCAAGCTCGACGACGACGGCAGCCTGGTGATGCGCAGCTTCGGCCAGATCCAGGAACTGCTGGTCGCCAGCCCCAAGTACCTCAACCGTGCCGGCCGCCCGAAGGTGCCGGAAGACCTGGCCGAGCACGTCACCCTGAGCATCAGCGAGGACGAGGCGCGCCAGCGCTGGGAACTGCACGGGCCGGAAGGCGAGGTGCGCCGGATCGAACTGAATCCGCGCCTGGCCGGTTTTGATTTCCCGTTGCTGCAGTCGATGGCGAAGGACGGCTACGGCATCACGCTGCTGCCCGAGACGGTGTGCGCCGAGGCCGTGCGAAAGGGCGAGCTGGAGGTGGTGCTGCCGGAATGGAGCCTGCCGCAGGGCATCTGCCATGCGGTGTTCGCGTCGCGCCGGGGCATGCTGCCGGCGGTACGGGTGTTCATCGATTTCCTGGCCGAGCACCTGCCGCAACAGATCGAGTCGTCGCGGCTGGATTGCGGCGGCGCCTGCGCGGAGGCAAAAGAGAAGGCCATCGCCATGGCGATCGACAACACCAACGCCGGCAAGGTGAAGAAGGCTTCGTAAGCCACGGCGGCGCGGTTCGTGCGAAAATGCGCGCCGGCCTGCAAGGGGCCGGGCGCGCCACCGGGGTAGGGCGGCGAGCAGGGATGGATCGAGGTCCATCCGCGTAACAACGGAGAGATGGCCGAGTGGTTTAAGGCAGCAGTCTTGAAAACTGCCGTAGGTGTAAGCCTACCGTGGGTTCGAATCCCACTCTCTCCGCCACTTCGATAGCCATGAAATGTAGGATGGGTTGAGCGCAGCGATACCCATCCTTTGTGGTGCCTGATAGGTCGCGAGGATGGGTATCGCTACGCTCAACCCATCCTACGGGCTACATTTCCTCCAATGCAACGATGGCCTCTGATGTGCGAAGCGCTTGTGTGGTCTTTCGATGTAATCACGAGCATCAAATGGCTGGAGCTGGTCGAAGCGTTCGCTCCCGTGGCGACAGCGCTGATTGCGTTCTTTGCTCTAAGGAACTGGCAGCGGCAGGACAAGGCCAAGCGGGAAGCAGAATTTCTCGATTCCCTGATTGAAGCTACCCATGCCTACATCGGTGAGATGCCTAAGCCCATCACGCTATTGGAGATGGCAAAGATCGGGATGGAGAGTCACGCGCCAACGTGGGGAAGCGGCGAGGATGCTGACAAGGCAATTAAGGGTGCAATTGCCTACATCAAGAAGAACGGAGAGCAAGATGCGAAGCGTCTGCTCGGTGTGTTGGAGGCCCTCCAGCCATCAATAATCAAACTCCGCTCGCTTGCGGCAAAGGGGCAGGTATTCAAGTTCGAGGGGTATGCGAAGTGCCAAAACGCTGTTGCGATGCTTACATGGCATTTCGACCGAATAGAAGCGTTCATGGCCGTTATCGCGTCGCCAGCATGGAACTGGGAGAATCCGAGCGTGCTGAAGCACTTGAAGAATGTCATGGCGATTGATCCCGGCGAGATACGCAAAAGCGTTCAGCAAAATAATGTCGCCATCATCGAATTTGCCAGCAGCACCTACAAGCGAATCTACGGTTAACACGTAGGATGGGTTGAGCGAAGCGATACCCATCACTGACGCTCTCCGAAGCTCGCATCCTCTCCCTCCTCACACCAATCCTCCGCCAACAACCCATCACGCACGAACCGATGGATGGTCGAGTAAGGCCAATCCTTAGCCCGCGCCACGTGCCCGTGCTTCACCGGATTCCAGTGGATGTAATCCACGTGCCGCGCGAGATCGGCTTCATCGCGTATCAGATGCTCCCAGTACCGTCGTTGCCAGATGCCGCGCTCGCCTTTGTCGACGCGGCTGGCGCGTCGATGTTCGCCAAGCGGCAGGTTGCGCGAGAACCAGGTCTTGATGAGGCGCCAGCGGAGCGGGAAGCCGGCGTCGTCCGAGGGCAGGGTCCACATCGCGTGGAGGTGGTCGGGGAGCACGACCATCGCGTCGATGGCGAAGGGGTGTCGTTGCCGTACGTAGCGGAATGCTTCGCGCAGCAGGTGGATGTGGTCGACAAGCAGGGACTTGCGGCGGTCGGCGAGATTGACGGTGAAGAAGTAGGTGGCGCCGGGGACGAAGGCGCGTCGGTAGTGGGTCATCCTTGACCTCCCAGTTCGCAATGATGGGTATCGCGTTGCTCAACCCATCCTACGACTATTCGGTAGGCGATCCTTGAGCCTGCGGTCCGCTAGACTCCGATCACGCCTAAACAAGACACCACCCATATGGCCCTGACTCCCACCCCAATCACCGCCGCCATCGCCGGCCTCTTCGCCGGCATCGTGATGCCCCTCATCTGGCCGAAGCTCGGCGACGAGACGATGTACTGGGTGTTCGCGTTCCTGCTGGTAATCGCGCTGCCGATGCACGTGCTGGTTGTCGGCATCAATCCGAACCGCAATGCGGCGGGCAGGGGAGGTGTCGATGCCGCGGTGCTCAAGCGCGTCGCCATCTGGCTGGTGGCCGGCATCGCGGCCGTCGCGTTGATGAAGATCGTGATGCCCTGACCACGCATGAGCGCCTGACGTCGCGCCGTTGCGAAGCACGGTGGGCGTCATGCCTGATCAGGCCGTCAAGTCGCGGTGTGCTACCGAAAGATGAGCGGTGGTTCTCTTCGGACACGACCATGCTTGCCCGCGCATGCCTCATGCGTCGCTCGCGTTGTCAGGCGATAGATGCGGAAATACCTTGGTTTTCTGCATTGATTTAACATTCTTAACATCGCGTTGACCTTCCAGCGCGAGATGCGGACTACAATGCTGCATCGCATCAGTCGATGTTTGCGTCCACGCTCGGGGACGGACGCGCATCTGCCGCGCATTGCGCGCAGCGTGCCTTGCACGCGACACACCCTCTCTTCGCGCCCGCCTTGCGGCGCACTTTCGATGCGTGATTCCCCGCCTGCGTCCTTCGACGCGTCCGCGTCGTGCCTCGTGCGCGGCATCCACCCGCGAACACGGAGTGCATCCGCATGACCCTCTTGAAACAACCCTCGCAACCACTGCTGCTCGCTACCGATCTCGACGGCACCTTCCTGGCGGGCGACAACGATGCGCGCAAGCGCCTGTACCACCTGGTCGATGCGCATCCGGACGTGAAGCTCGCGTGGGTCACCGGCCGTGGACGCGAGGCCATCCTGTCGCTGCTCGCCGATCCCGGCCTGCCGACGCCGGACTACGTGATCTGCGATGTCGGCGCGACCGTGCTGCGCACCAGCGACATGCAACCGATCCAGCCGTTGCAGTCGCAGATCGAATCGCGCTGGCCGGGTGAGCACGTCGTCGCCGACGCGATGCGCCGCTTCTCCATGCTGGTGCGCCAGGAAGTGCCGCAGGAGCGGCGCTGTTCGTACTACTGCCACCCGGAGCAGCTCTCCACCATCCAGGCCGATGTCGAAGCGGTTGCCGCCTCGCTCGGCTGCGAAGTGCTGTATTCGGCCGACCGCTACCTGGACATCCTGCCGCGCGATACGCGCAAGGGCAGCACGCTGACCGCGCTGGTCGAGAAGCTCAACCTCGAACCATCGCGCGTGCTGGTCGCCGGCGACACGCTCAACGACCTGTCGATGTACGGCGAAGGTTTCCCCGGCGTCTGCGTGGGCGAATCGGAGCCGGCCCTGGTCGCCGCGACCGCCGGCATGGACAACGTGCTGCATGCGGAGGCGCCCGGCTGCGGCGGCATCCTGCAGGCGATGGCGCACTTCGCGCTGCTGGACGCCGATGATTACCCACCCACGCTGCATCCGCCGGGCAAGGCGGAACTGGTGATGGTCTATCACCGCCTGCCGTACGAGGAGCACATCGTCGACGGCCAGCGTGTGCGCCGGCCGCACAGTTCGCCGAACGGCATCATTCCGAGCCTGCTGAGCTTCTTCGGCGACGGCCAGCCCGGTTCGTGGGTGGCATGGACGGTGGAGGACCCGAAGGCGCCGCCGATCGAAGCGCGCGCACCGGTGGATGCCGAGCGCTACCCCGGCCTGACCGCGACCCATGTACCGCTGACGAAGCACGAGGTGGACGTGTTCTACAAGCGCTTCTCGAAGGAAGCGTTCTGGCCGGTGATCAACAGCTTCTGGGAGCGCGCGCGTTTCAACGAGGACGACTGGGAACTGTTCAAGCGGGTCAACCGCCGCTTCGCCGAAGCCGCCGCCACCGAAGCCGCGCCCGGCGCGACCGTGTGGCTGCACGACTACAACCTGTGGATGGTGCCGTCGGTGCTGCGCGAACTGCGTCCGGACGTGAAGATCGCCTTCTTCCACCACACGCAGTTTCCGTCGGCGGACATCTTCGCGATCCTCCCGTGGCGCCGCGAGATCCTCGGCAGCCTGCTGGCCTGCGATTACGTGGGCTTCCACATCCCGCGCCATGCGGAGAATTTCACTGATGCGGTGCGCAGCACCTTCCCGGTGGAGGTGACGAAGCGCACGTCGTGCGCGCCGCGCTTCCTGACGTTCGGTTGCGCGGTCGGCGTGGAGGACATGGCCACCGAACTTCGCATCGACGGACGCACGGTGCGCATCGGCGCGCATCCGATCGGCACGGATGTGGGCCGCATCCGCGCCAGCCTGGAAACCGAGCAGGTGGAGGAGGACATCGCCCGCATCCGCGACGAGATCGGCCGTCGCAAGCTGGTGCTGTCGATCGAGCGGCTGGACTACACCAAGGGCATCCTGCAGAAGCTCCACGCGTTCGAACGCCTGCTGGACGAATCGCCGGAACTGCGCGGCGAGGTGACGCTGGTGCTGGTGTGCGTGCCGGCGGCGAAGGAGATGACGGTCTACCGCCCGTTGCAGCAGCAGATCGAGCAGGCGGTGGGCCGCATCAATGGGCGGCTGTCGCAGCTGGACTGGACGCCGGTGCGCTTCTTCTCGCGGGTGCTCCCGTTCGCCGACGTGGTGGCGCACTACGCCGCGGCGGACGTCATGTGGATCACGCCACTGCGCGATGGCCTGAACCTGGTGGCCAAGGAGTTCGTGGCCGTGCAGGGCCTGGAGGGCGGCGATGGCGTGCTGGTGCTGTCGGAGTTCGCCGGTGCGGCCGCCGAGCTGAAGGGCGCCGTGCTGACCAATCCGCACGACCCGGCCGACATGGCGCGCATGCTGCGGCAGGCATTGGCGATGACACCGGGCGAACGCGAGGATCGCCAGCGTCGCTTGTTCGACATCGTGCGTCATCACGACCTGTCGCGCTGGGGACGCGAGTTCCTGGCGGCCGCGCGGGGGGAGGAAAGTGCGCGGTACACGGAACCGCAGGCGGCGATCGTGGCGTAATGCATTTACGTTTGACGCGCCCCGTGCATGCCGCGATAGTCGGCTCACACTCGGGACAGGAGACCCTTATGCGCTTGCTGGTCGTGCGGAGCATGGCGTGGCTGCTGATTGCGGCGACGGCGCTGGTGCTGTTCGGATTGGCGCAGGCGCCGGAACTCTGGCTGGGTCCCGCGACCCGCTGACGCGTCGCCAAGCCAAAAGAAAACCAGACCAAGGCGGTCGGGTCTGAAAGGGGGAGTCCCCGGCTCCGGCAGTGCTGCTTGCTCAAGGCAGCGCCCTTTTCCATTGCAGAGCGGCCATTCGTGGCCTGCGCAGGGCGTGCTGCCGGGGACGTAGGTATCCTCGCCCAGGATGTTCACATTCGCAGTCGGGTGTCGCCCCGGCGTGATGTAGGAAAATTCCTACCCATCTGGCGATCAGCCGAACAGGCCGTTGATCGCGCCGTAGCCCATCCCCTGCTGGTCGGGCAGGGCGGTGCGGTCGTCGCGCAGGAAGGTGCCGACCTGTGTGGCCAGTCGCCCGTACATCGACTCGGCGAGCGCCGAGCCGGTGCTCACGCGGCGCACGCCGAGGGCTTCCAGCGCGGCGAGGTCCTGCAACTGCGGGCGCAGCATCACGTTGAGCGGCAGGCCGGTGGCCGTCGCGATCGCGCGGATGGCGTCGGCGTCGACCAGGCCCGGCACGAACAGGCCGTCGGCGCCGGCCTCGCGATAGGCGGCGGCACGCCGCAGGGTTTCGTCGACGCGCTCGCCTTCCGCGGCCAGACCGCGCAGGTAGACGTCGGTACGTGCATTGATGAAGACATCGATGCCCTGTGCTGCGCAGGCCCGGCGGATGGCACGGATCTTCGACGTCAGCACAGCCGGATCCCCGGTGCCGTCCTCCAGGTTGATGCCGGCGGCCCCGGCGCGCACCACGCGCAGAACCGTGTCGGCGACACGGGAGGGGTCGTCCGAGTAGCCGCTTTCGACGTCGACGGTGAGCTGCACGTCGATGGCGCGCGCGATGCCGGCGACGGCATGCAGCAGGGCGTCCACGTCGAGGGCATCGCCATCGGGATAACCCTGCGCCCACGCCAGCCCGGCACTGGTGGTGGCGACGGCGGGGGCACCCAGATGCTCGATCAGGCGGGCAGTACCGGCATCCCAGGCATTGGCGAGGCGGAGCAGACCCTGTGTGTGCAGGGTGCGGAAGCGTGCGGCGGCGGTCATGGTGTTCCAGTCATGGGCGCGGGATCGACAGGATGCCAAGGGTGCCATGCACGTGCCCGGCGGACTCACCACATGCGGACACTGACCTCGCGCGGGTGGCCTCGGCTCAGGCGCAGAGTCGCCAACCTTCGAACAGCCGCCAGCGTCCGTCGCCGCCTTCGATGTTGATGGCGTAGTCCAAGCCCTGCTGGTGGCGCTGGTTGGCCAGCTTGACCGCGTAACCGAGTGCAGCGCCCGGCGTACTGAAGTGCAGGGGAGGCGACTCGTTGATGGACAGTTCGTAGGAACCGTCGTCAGCCGGTGTGTGGAACAGGTCGAAGGTCATCATGGGGAATGTAGCGCGCATTGCTTGCACGGCAACCTACGCGACGCTCCGTGACGTCGATGCATAGGGGGTCAGCCCGATGTTTGCGACGATTCAGTCGTGTGCATAGGCGTGAGAAAACTGTGCGGTCGGGCTGAACGGTCTACACGCCGCCTTCGCATCCGCGCCCGTACAACAGCGCGCAGTGGTCGGGCCGGCGGATCCACCCCTTCCGTCTCCCGCGCACCCCCTGCTACCGAGCCGCAAGGCTGACACCCAGGGCGCCACGAGAGAACCGAACGCAGCGTACCGGACACCCCCTGTTCCTTAGCTGCGCCTGGCGGTGGACCGCGAGTCCGACACCGTCGCCGCCCGGAGAGCCAGGCGTGTTCTCGCCCCAACGCAAACGGGCCCGAAAGGGCCCGTTCGTGTATCCGCCGTGCGCGACGCGATCAGTGCATAGCCAGGTCCCAGGCACGCAGGCTCTGTTCGACCACGCGCAGCGCATCGTCCACACGCGTGTTGTCGAGTTCGCCGGTGGTGTCGCGCTCGCTGTGGATCACCTGCATCACCTTCGGCATCTGCGCTGGCTTGCCGCCACCGAAGACGGTGAGGATCGGATCGATCTCGTCGCCCCCGACCAGGGAGAACGACACCGCCGGCCAGCCGGCCTTGAGGAAGGCGAGGTGATCGGTCGGCGGGTACTTGTCGCCGGGGGAAAAGCCGAGTTTCTCCTGCGCGCTGGCGGTGCGAAGCGTGGCGACCAGCGGACCGTCGTTGGCCGGCGCCATCATCCACAGCGTGTCGCCCCAGCCGAAGACGTCGAAATTGACGTACAGCGCCGGCTTCTCGCGCCCCTCGGTGGCGACCCACGCACTCGAACCCAGCAGGCCCTTTTCTTCGAGGTCCCAGAACACGACCTGCACGCGATGGTGGGCGAGCGGCCTGGTTTTCAGCGCCTGCGCCAGTTCGAGCACGGCGGCAACGCCGGAGGCGTTGTCGGTAGCGCCATGGCCGACGGCGACCTTGTCGTAGTGCGCGCCGATCAGCAGCAGGGGGGCGTTGTCGGGTCCGCCAAGGTCGGCGACCAGATTCTGCCCGGCCTGGCCCTGCTGCTCGAACGGCTCGCGCTTCCACGCAATGCCCATCGCGTCCAGCCGTGCACCGATGGCATCGCCGCGTGCGGTGGTATCGGTATGCGCACTGATGTCGCCCACCTGCGTCTGCCAGCGTGCGGATACGTCATCACGGGCGAACCCGGGCGCCGCAGCGAGCGACAGCAGGAAGGCGAAGCACACGCGGTGTCGAAGGTCGGACATGGAGGTATTCCCGATGGAAAGCCCGAGTATGCCGCAGTGCGCGTGCCGTCTGGACCGTCGTATACGCATGTAGCGAACGCACATCGCTACAATGTTAATTGCGCGGCGATGGATGGCCCCCCTACGCTCGACCCGTCCCCAAGGCATCCGTATCCATGACCATCCGCGTTTTCCTGATCGACGACCACGCGCTGGTGCGCACCGGCCTGCGCCTGATCCTTGGCACGGAAAGCGATATCGAGGTGGTGGGCGAAGCCGAGACGGGGGAGGCGGCATTGCCAATGGTGCGCCAGCTCAAGCCCGACGTGGTGTTGTGCGACCTGCACCTGCCGGGCTATAGCGGCCTGGAAGTGACCGAGCGCCTGGTACGTGCCGATATCGGGGTGCGCGTGATCATCGTGTCCGTGCTGGAAGACGGCCCGCTGCCGAAGCGCCTGCTGGAAGCCGGTGCCTCCGGTTACCTCGGCAAGGCGGGCGATGCGACGGAACTGATCCGTGCGGTGCGCGATGTGGCACGCGGCAAGCGCTATCTCGGCAGCAACGTCGCGCAGAACCTGGCGCTGCACACGGTCGGTGGCGATGCCTCGCCGTTCGATGCGCTGTCGCCGCGCGAACTGGAAGTGGCCATGCTGCTGACGCAGGGCCTGCGCCAGGAAGAGATCGCCAAGCGCCTGAGCCTGAGCGCCAAGACGGTGAACACCCACAAGACGCGTCTGTTCGAGAAGACCGGCGTGCAGGACAACATCGCGCTCGCACGGCTGGCCGCGCAGTGGGGCCTGATGGACCCGACGCGCGCGCTCTGAGCGGGATTCCGCGCAGTCCGTGGAATCGCGTGGCCGGCATCATCCCAGCGCCGTTGTCCCAGTACCGTCCTTCCAATCCCGCTCTTCCAGTGAATGCTGGAATCCATCGCCCGTGCGAGCCGCTGACGTCGCGGCGAAAGCAATATGGGTCCCAGCCTTCGCTGGGACGACGGCAATGGTCGAGGCGTCCACGCGATCCCGTGATTCCAGCGAACGCTGGAATCCATAGCGCTTGCGAGCCGCTGGCGTCACGGCAAAAGCAAGATGGGGTCCAGCCTTCGCTGGGACGACGGCAATGGTCGATGCGCTCGACCGATCCCGTCATTCCAGCGAACGCTGGAATCCATAGCGCGTGCGAGCCGCTGGCGTCGCGGCGAAAGCAAGATGGGTCCTAGCCTTCGCTGGGACGGCGGCAATGGTCGATGCGCTCGACCGATCCCGTCATTCCAGCGAACGCTGGAATCCATAGCGCGTGCGAGCCGCTGGCGTCACGACAAACGCAAGATGGGTTCCAGCCTTCGCTGGGACGACGGTACACGTCATAACTCTGATCCCGTCAGTGATAGCTGACCCCTGACACGACACTGGCCGCTTGCGCGGCCAGTGTGCTTTCCGACATCGGAAGAATTACAACGCGTCAGGCGTTGCGATTCTCGGTGGTGTCGTCGTCCTGCGGCTCTTCCTGCACTATCTCGTCGGCCGGCTTGACCGGCGTCACCACTGGCTCGAACAGGCTGCGCGTGACCGACGGCGGCGTGTCCGCATCGGCGACGAAGAACAGCGAACCGGTGGCCGGCGTCGTGACGGGTTTCGGCGCGGCCGGCGGCGGCGCAGCGGCCTCCAACGGTGCTTCGGCTTCGGCGGTGGCTTCGTTGACCGCGTCGACCAGGTCGATCTGCACGGGCTCGTTGCGCGCGGCGGCGACCACCGGGGTCTCCACGATGGCTTCCACGGTTTCGACCGCGGCGACGATCGGTGCAGGCGTCTCGACCGCTTCGACGACCACGGGCGTCGGCTCGGCGGCGATCTCGGCCTTGACCGTCTCGACGATGGCGACGGCGGCCGGTGCTTCGTGCTGCACCGTGGCGATCACTTCCGGCTGCACGCGCGCAGCTTCGGCCTTTACTTCCTGGATGACCTCGACGGCGGTTGCCGTCTCGACCACGACCGGCGTGTCGACGATGGCAGCTGCCGGTGTCGTGGCCACGGCCGCAACGACCGGTGCAGCGACCGCGACCGGAGCAGCGATCGCAGCTGCGACAGGTGCGGCCGGCTGCGGCTTCGGCGGGCGCGGCGCGGCGACGACAGGTTCTTCGTCATCGAAGTCGAACTCGGGCTGCGAGCGGTCGGCGACGGGGGCGTCGTCGTCGCTACCGAGGTCGTCGGCCATCAGGCCTTCTTCGCCTGCGGTCCCGGCTTCGCCATTGCCACGGCGGCGGCGGCGGCCGCCACGACGGCCACGGCGGCGGCGGCCGCCTTCACCGGTGTCGCCGTCGGCGGACGCTGCAGCTTCTTCGCCGTCGATGACGATGGCCTGCGTTGCATCGGTGTCGAGCTGCGGCACGTCCGACGCGGGAATCGCGGCGGGTGCGGCGACCGGCGCGGTGCGCACGACGTCGGTCGTGGCGACCACGGCAGCGGCGGCCGTCACGGCGTCGACAGCGACCGGGGCGACGGGCGGGGCCGTCTCCTGCTGCGGCGCGCGCGGCTGACGCTGGCCTTCCGGCTTGTTGCCCTGCTGGCCCTGTGGCTGCCTGGGCGCCTTCGGCTGCTGCTGCGCATTGCCCTGGCCGTTCTGCGGCTGGCCCTGCGGCTTCTGCTGCTTCTGGCCCTGTGGCTCGTTGCGCGGCTTCTGCTGCTGGGCGTTGCCGCCCTGTGCCTTGTCGCCCTTGTCGCCCTTGTTGCGCTCGTCGCGGCGGTTGTTGTCCTGCTTGCCGCCACGATTCTGCTGGCCGCGGGCGTCACGGTTGTCGCGGTTCTCGCGACGGCCGTTGCCGTTCCCGTTGCGATCGCTGCGCTGGCGGTTGTCCTGCTGCGGACGGGTCTGCGGGGCAGTGGCCGCGGCTTCGCCGCCGCCGAACAGGCGCTTGAAGAAGCCGACCACGCCACCCGAGGCAGGCGCAGCAACGGCGACGGGCGCGGCGACCGGCGCCGGTGCGGCGACAGGAGCCGGCGCTTCACGCTCTTCGCGCACCGGGGCCGGCTGCGTGTGCTTGACGTGGGTGACGGCAGGCGCGGCCGGGATGTTGAGCTGCGCCTTGGTCAGCGCATGCACCGGCAGCTTGCGCTGGGTGCCGCGGTGGTAGCTGGGCTTGCTGCTTTCTTCGCCCAGTTCGTTCTCGCGGATGCGGGTGACTTCGTAGTGCGGTGTATGCAGCGCTTCGTCGGCCACGATGATGACGGGCGCGTCGTGGCGTTGCTCGATCTCGCGCAGGGCACTGCGCTTCTCGTTGAGCAGGAAGTTGGCGATCTCCAGCGGGGCCTGGATCAGCACCTGCCCGGTGTTGTCCTTCATCGCATGCTCTTCGGCCACGCGGATGATCGACAGCGACAGCGACTCGACGCTGCGCATGCGGCCATGGCCCTCGCAGCGCGGGCAGACGATCTGGCTGGATTCGCCCAGCGAGGGACGCAGGCGCTGGCGGCTCATTTCGAGCAGGCCGAAGCGCGAGATGCGGCCGATCTGCACGCGGGCGCGGTCGTACTTCAGCGCGTTCTGCAACTTGTTCTCGACGTCGCGCTGGTGCTTGTTGCTCGACATGTCGATGAAGTCGATCACCACCAGGCCGCCCAGGTCGCGCAGGCGCAGCTGGCGGGCGACTTCCTCGGCCGCTTCCATGTTGGTGTGGAACGCGGTTTCCTCGATGTCGCCGCCCTTGGTGGCGCGTGCCGAGTTGACGTCGATCGCGGTGAGGGCTTCGGTCTGGTCGACCACGATGGAGCCACCGGAGGGCAGGCGGACATTGCGCTCGTACGCACCCTCGATCTGCGATTCGATCTGGAAGCGGTTGAACAGCGGGATGTCGTCCTTGTAGGCCTTCAGCTTGCGCAGGTTGTGCGGCATGACCTGCTGCATGAACTCGCGGGCGGTGTCGTACAGCTCGTCGGTATCGACCAGGATCTCGCCGACGTCGCTGCGCAGGTAGTCGCGCAGGGCGCGCACGATCAGGCGGCTTTCCTGGTAGATCAGGAAGGGGGCCGGCTTGGTCAGCGCGGCTTCGGCGATCGCCTTCCAGACGCTGAGCAGGTAATCCAGGTCCCACTGCAGTTCTTCGGCGTCGCGGCCGACGCCGGCGGTGCGGATGATCACGCCCATGTCGTCGGGGATGGCCAGCGCGTCCATCGCCTTCTTCAGCTCGGCCCGGTCGTCGCCCTCGATGCGGCGCGACACGCCGCCGGCAGTGGGCGAGTTCGGCATCAGCACCATGTAGCGGCCGGCCAGCGAGATGAACGTGGTCAGGGCGGCGCCCTTGTTGCCGCGTTCGTCCTTGTCCACCTGGACGACGACTTCCTGGCCTTCCTTCAGCAGTTCGCGGATGCCGGCCTTGTTGTGGTCGACGCCGGCCTGGAAGTAGTCGCGGGAAATTTCCTTCAGCGGCAGGAAGCCATGGCGGTCAGCGCCGTAATCGACGAAGGCGGCTTCCAGGGAGGGCTCGAGTCGGGTGATGCGGCCCTTGTAGATGTTGGACTTCTTCTGTTCCTTCGACGGCTGTTCGATATCGATGTCGTACAGGGTCTGACCGTCGACGATGGCCACGCGCAGTTCTTCTGCCTGCGTGGCGTTGATCAACATGCGTTTCATTGTGCGTTCCTCGCGCGCTGCTACCGCGCGGAACGCCATGGGGTTTCGCCTCTGGAACGTTGCACCGCCCCTTGCGCAGGCGCAGCGGGACAGATCGGGTTTCCAGCGCTACGACACCACGGCAGGCCGCGGGAGCGCTTTTCTTTCTAATAGGTGTTGCGGGGCCGGAGGCAGCTTCCCTCTAGAGGGGGCGCCACGCGGGACATGTTCAGCATCAGGTGCCGTCACGCACCCGGCGGTATCCGGGCCTGCCGATCAGCCGCTAACATGGCCGCCCCTGGGGCGGTGGCCGCGCACTTGCCGGAATCGCGGGGAGACGGGCTTCTGGCCCAACTGCAACTCCCTGCGAAATCAAACCCTTATCTCGCCCTCCGAGTGTAACAGAATGAATGGCTCCAACCCCAGCCTCCCGTCCGAGAAGCCTGCCGCGGGCGCCAAGAGCGCCGTGCGCACGGTCAAGGTGCCGGAGGACCGGGGTGGGCAGCGGCTGGACAACTTCCTGTTGGGTCAGCTGAAAGGCGTGCCGCGCAGCCTGGTCTACAAGCTGGTGCGCAGCGGCCAGGTGCGGGTGAACGGGGGGCGCGCGAAGGCCGAGCGCAAGCTGGAAGGCGGGGACGAGGTACGGATTCCGCCGGTCAGTCTCGTTGAGGAAGGAGACAAGGTCGCGCCGCCGGCCGGCTTCCTGAAGCGGATGGAGGCGGCCATCGTCTTCGAGGACGAGCGCCTGCTGGTCATCAACAAGCCGACCGGCGTGGCCAGCCACGGCGGCAGCGGCATCAGCCATGGCGCCATCGAGACGATGCGCGCGCTGCGCCCGAACCAGACGCTGGAACTGGTGCACCGCCTGGACCGCGACACCTCCGGGCTGCTGGTGATGGCCAAGAAGCGTTCGGCGCTGTCCGAACTGCAGGCGCTACTTCGCGAGGACAGCGAAGATGGCACCCGCGGCATCGAAAAGCGCTACCTGACCCTGCTGGTCGGCCGCATGCCCGATGGTGTGATGAGCGTGGACGCGGCGTTGCACATCGGCCTGCGCCAGGGTGGCGAGCGCCACGTTCAGGTGCACCGTGACGGCAAGCCGTCGCTGAGCCACTTTCGCGTGCTGGAACGGCGTGGCGGACATTCGTATTGCGAGGTGCGCATCGAGACCGGCCGCACCCACCAGATCCGCGTGCACGCCCAGCACATCGGGCATCCCGTCGCCGGCGACGACAAGTACGGCGACCCGGCCGTCAACAAGCGCCTGCGCGAACAGGTCGGATTGAAGCGCCTGTTCCTGCATGCAGCGTCGCTGCAGTTCGCATTGGATGGGGGCAGGACGCCCTACGTGCTCAATGCGCCCCTGGCCGACGATCTGGCCGCCGCACTGGATCAGTTGGGCTGAGCGCCATCAGCAGGTCGTGCTGCAGGATGGGGATGGATGGAACACGAAGGGGCGTCAGGCGATATCCATCGAGGCCGTGAAGTCTTGGGGATCCAGTCCTTCGAGCACGTGCGTGACCGTGGAATGGAACGCCTGGAGGTTGAAATCCCGGGGCTTCCGTTTGGCGGCTGCGGCGCGGTGGATGGAATCCAGCAGTGACTGCGTGAAAACATCCCACTGCGCGGCAGGGCTGAGGAATCGAACGTCGGGCCAGTCCACCTGTCCGACCGACAGCAGCAGTCTCATCTTGGGGCGATAGCTGACGTAGTCTCGGGTACTTTCGAATCCGAAACCCTCGGAGGTATCCAGAATCTCGAACCCGAAAACATAGGTGTCGATGGATTCACCAAAGGACAAGGTGGTCATCGCCTCATTGACGAGTTGCTCGATCCGGACGAGCTTCAACCACCACACGCCCTTGCCCGGATCAAACCTCCAGCCGGCCTCTGCATCGCTCGCGTACTTTACCGTCCAACTGGCGGACAGCTTTAGCTGGAACTTCATCGAGTTGTTCCCCGGCAGTGCGACGTGACTGCGATTCACGTACATCAAGAAAAATGCGCATGAGGCGTGCACCATCCATCGCAACTTTGGTAGATGTCAGCCAGCGCCCTGCGAGAAGCAGCGCGTCGGCTTTTCCAGCACCGGCGGGAACGTCACCGGTACGTTGATCGTGTGGCTGACCGGCTTGCCGTTGCGCGTGGCGGCGCGGAACTTCCAGGTCTGTACCGCCGCCAGCGCGGCCTTGTCGAGCGCGGCATTGCCACTGCTCTGTACCTGGGCAACGCGGGCGGGCACGCCATCCTTCTCGATGGTCACGCGCAGCACCGTGGTGCCGCCGTCGCTGTTGCATTCGGCTTCGGCTGGGTAGGCAGGCGGTGGGGTATCGATCGCGGCCAGTTCGGTCGGCGCGATGAGCGGTGCGGTCGATTCTCCCTGCTTCTTGGCGCAGGCCGACAGGGCGAACATGCCGGCGAGCAGCAGCATCGGCGCTACGGGGATGCGACGTTCCATCAGGATTCTCCCAGCAGGGCGCTGGCCTTGGCCGCGCAGATGAAGTCGTTCTCGCTCAGGCCACCGACGTCGTGCGTGGAGTAGCGCACCACGGCGCGGTTGTAGTGCACGCCGAGGTCGGGGTGGTGGTCCTCGGCATGTGCGACGAAGGCGAGGGCGTTCACGAACGCCATGGTCTCGTAATAGTTGTCGAACGGGAACGTGCGCAGCAGCGCATGCCCGTCTTCCACCAGTTCCCAGCCCGGAATCTGCGGCAACAGTTCGGCGATGCGGGCCGGCGGCAGGCGGTGTTCGCTGCCACGCAGCGGGACGCAACGCGCACGGGCGAGGGGGATCAGGTCGGACATGGCGCTTCTCCTGCTGGGCGGCCAGTCTGAACGAAATGCGACGACCGGTCGGTGAACGTGAATGCCCGTCGGGCAGCGGCTAGAATAGCCGCATGATCCAGATTTCCGACAGCGCGCAGGCGCACTTCCGCAAGCTGATCGAGCGCGAGGCCTTGCCCGGCCTTGGCGTGCGCCTGAGTGCGGTCCACCCCGGTACTGCGCAGGCCGACGCGCGGCTCGAGTTTGCCGAACCGCGCGATCTGGCGGGCGACGAATGGGCGGTGGATTGCGACGGCTTCACGCTGTATGTCGACGCGGCCAGTGTCCATTGGCTGGACGGTGCCGACATCGACTACGTGTTGAAGGGGGCCAGCACCCAGCTGACGATCAAGGCGCCGCGCATCAAGGGTGAGGCGCCGGACGAGGCCGCGTCGCTGGTCGAACGCGTGCGCTGGGTGATCGACAACGAGATCAATCCGCAGCTGGCCTCGCACAAGGGGCGGGTGGCGGTGGAAGAGGTCGGTGGCGATGGCGTGGTGTGGCTGCGCTTCGGCGGCGGTTGCCACGGCTGCGGCATGGCGGACGTCACCCTCAAGCAGGGCATCGAAAAGACGTTGATGGCGCGCGTCCCGGGGGTCACCGCCGTGCGCGACGCTACCGATCACGGGACCGGCGATGCGCCGTACATCCCGCGCGGCAACGCGGCCTGACGGAGTCGAACGCCGGTGACGCGCGCCACCGACGTCATCGCACACCTGCTGCCACGCAAGGCGGCGCCGATCGTTGAACGCCAGACTGGCCTGCCTTTCGGCTGGGGCCTGTGGTTGCGCGCATTGCCAGAACGGCTGGGCCGCATCACGAAGGAAAAGGCCGACGCCATCGTCGACGCCCTGGCCGTGCGTGCGCCGCACGGCCGGCGTGCGGTCCCGTTCCTGCCGGGCAGGGCACGCGCACTGCGCTCGCTGTTCTACCAGGGATGGGGGCCGCCGCCGCGCGAAGAGCGCTGGATGCGCTGGGCGGCGGGCGTCAGCAGCAGCGTGCTGCACCTGCTGTTCTTCCTGTTCCTGCTGTGGGTGGCGCTGGTGAAGATCCCGCCACCGCCGGAAGAGGCGGGCGACAGCAGCCGCGTGCGGCTGCAAATGGTCGGGGAGGGCAGTCCGGAAGACGTCGGCGGCGCCACCCAGGCGGGTGAAACCTCCACGGCGCAATCCGCCAGTGCCGCAGCCGCATCCCCGCCGTCGGTCTCGCCTTCACCCGCGGCATCGCCGTCCGCGGAGCAAGCGCCGCCGCCGTCGGTCGTCGCGCCTGCGGTGGCGATGGAGGTACTACCGGTGCCGCCGCGCGATGTGCCGGTACCCGAAGTCGCGGACCAGCCGCTGCGGGTGACCGAGGTCGCCGAACCCACGCGCGCGTTCGTGCGACCGCCGCCCACGCCGCGGCAACCGGACATCACGCAGCCTGCGGTGCGTGACGTGGGTGTTCCCACGCGCGAGATACCCGCGCCCGACACCGCGCCTGTCGTGCGTCGCGACGTGCCGGTTCGCACGGTCGACGTTCCCGCCATGGCCACGCGTGATGCAGCGGTCCGCGAGCGCGAGATGGCGGTGCCCGCGCCCCAGGTGCGAGCGGCACCGGTGCCGTCGCGCGAGGTCACGCCCCGCGCGGTCACGGCGCAGGAGCGCGGCGTGCGCCAGGCCGACATCCGCGAGCCTTCACCACGGCCCGCCCCGATGCCAGCCCCGCAGGTGTCGACGGGTACCTCGACGGCAGCCTCACCGTCCACGGCCTCGTCTTCGGTGACCACACCACCAAATGCATCGGCGACGACCGCGGCGCCGCGTGGCACGACCGCACCGGCAGCCAGCACACGCGGTCCCTTGCCGGCTGCAAAACCCGGCGGCTGGAACACCCCGGCGCGCACGGACGACTGGGGCAACGCACGCGACAACGTGGCAGGCGACAGTGCAGCGGATGGCCGTGACAAGGCTGGGCTTTACAACGCCGATGGCAGCCTGCGTGTGCCCGGCAATGCGGGCGACGCCATCGCGGACCGTGGTGCGCCGGGTGGCGGTAACGACCAGTGGACGCGCGAGCGGCTGGAAGAAGCGGGCACGTGGTTGCAACGTCCGCCCTACGACTACGAACCCACCAGTTTCGACAAGTACTGGGTACCCAGCGAATCGCTGCTGGCCGAATGGGTGCGACGGAATGTGCGTGAGATGGAGATCGCCATTCCCGGCACGAACATGAAGCTCAAGTGCTCGATCTCGGTGCTGCAGCTCGGCGGCGGCTGCGGTCTCGGCAGCCTGTTCCCGGAACCGCCCAAGGCGCGGCCACCGCCGGAGATCCCGGTCAAGCGCACGCCCATCCCGACCGACAGCTGATAACGCACAGGTTTCAGTGCTCTAGTGGGAGCATGCAGTTGCTGCAAACAGAAACGGAGCCTTGCGGCTCCGTTTTTTCGTTCCCGGCGAGGGACGACTTACCTGTGCACCTTGTGCAGATCGCGCAGCTGCGACGGACGCGAACCGAAATACGCGGCCAGGTCCGAAATGTCCTGGTCGCTCAGGCCGGCGGCCTGCGGCGTCATCAGCGCGTGCTGGCGGTCGCCGCTGCGGTACGCCTGCAGCGCGTGCGCCAGGTAGTCGCCGTACTGGCCACCCAGCTTGGGGTAAGTATCGTCGATCGGCGCATTGCCTTCGGCACCGTGGCAGTCCACGCAGCTCTGGCCGGTTGCCTGGCCTTTGGCCTTGGCCAGTTCCTCGCCCTTGGCCGGGTGGCCCTTGGGCAGGCCGGCCGACGAACTGGAACCGTGTTCGCCACTGGCGTGGCCGGGATTCTCGGCCGAGGCCTCGGTGCTTTCCTTCGAGCAAGCCACCAGGGCGAGGGCCGCGAACAGGACGATGGCTAGACGCTGGGCGTGCTTGGCGTTGGGCATGGTGGTCTTACTTGACGGTGGAAAGGAAAGCGGCGATGTCGGCGATGTCCTGGTCGGAGAAACTCTGCGCCTGGGCCTGCATCGTGGGGTGCTTGCGGTTGCCGGTGCGGTACTCGAGCAGCGCGTTGGCCAGGTAGTCGGCCGACTGGCCCCCGATCTTGGGCACCTTGAAGCTCGGGTAGGCATTCTTGTACCCCTCGATGCCATGGCAACCTTGGCAGGTATAGGTGAGGGTGCGTCCGGTGTCGGCATTGCCGACCAGCGGCTTCACGGCAGCAGGAGCGGTGGCGGCGGGCGCGGCCTCGACCGGCGCCGGGGTGGCCGGGGTTTCCTGTTGGGCGGTCAAGGCAGCCAGCGGAAGGGCGGCCAAAGCAAGGCAAGCGGCGAGCGGCAGCGGTCGCATCATTCTCGAAAAACTCTCAGGTTGCGCGCGCCACGTACCACCGCAGCGCTTGGCTGAACGCAAGTATAGCCTGCGACCGAATGTCACGCACAGCGCGTCCCCTCTGCATGGTGGTAAGCAACATTGCGCGTGTTCCCGAGGTGCCCCATCGCTGCATCTTCGTTGCCGGACGAACTGGCGGTCGTCATGCCCGGCCACGGCCGGCAGTGTGATGCTCGAACCTGCGATCGGTCGGGCCGGTGATGCACCACAAGGCGCGACGCAAGTCACCATGACCTTCGGCGCATGGAAGTCATTCATGGGTGATATACCTTCATACAACACCACCACAACACCACCAGGGTACCGCCCCATGTCCCGACCCCGCCCCCCCTCCGGCCGTTCCTTCCTGCGCCTCGCACTGGTCCCCGTGCTGTGCGGCCTGCTGGTCCTGTCCGCCTGCAAGGGGGGAGGCCCGACGCCTGAGGCCCAGGCCAAGAACGGCGACGCCCCCAAGGAGCCGGATGCCGTTCCGGTCGAGGTCGCCAAGGTCACCCATCGCCCGGTGGCTGCCAGTTACAGCGGTACGGCGGCGCTGGAAGCGCTGGGCGAATCGCAGGTTGTCGCCAAGACCTCCGGCGTCGCGCTGGCCGTGCTGGTCGAGGAAGGCCAGGTGGTCCGTGCCGGCCAGGCACTGGTGCGGCTGGATCCGGACCGCCTGCGCCTGCAGGTGGCCCAGGCCGAAGCGCAGATGCGCAAGCTGGAGAACAACTACCGCCGCGCCCAGCAGCTGGTCGAGCAGCAGATGATCAGCGCCAACGACGTCGACCAGATCAAGTACGACCTCGAGAACGCACGCGCCTTCTACCGCGCAGCCGCGCTGGAGCTGTCGTACACCACCGTCACCGCGCCGATCTCGGGCGTGGTGGCGTCGCGCTCGATCAAGACCGGCAACTTCGTGCAGATCAATACGCCGATCATCCGCATCGTCGACCAGTCGCGCCTGGAGGCCACGTTGAACGTGCCCGAGCGCGAGTTGTCCACGCTGAAGGCGGGCCTGCCGATCGCGCTGTCGGTGGACGCGCTGCCCGGCAAGGTGTTCCAGGGCACGGTGGACCGCATCGCGCCGGTGGTGGACTCGGGCAGCGGTACGTTCCGGGTCGTGGGTTCGTTCGCCAGTGACGGCGTGCTGCAGCCGGGCATGTTCGGCCGCATCCGCATCGACTACGACCAGCGCGCCGATGCCCTCGTGGTCCCCCGCGTCGCACTGCTCGACGACGGTGACCCGGCCGTGTTCGCGGTGCGCGACGGCAAGGCCTCGCGCGTGCCGGTGAAGGTGGGCTATGTGGACGGCGAGTGGATCGAAGTGCGCGAAGGCCTGAAGGCCGGCGAGCAGGTCGTGACCGCCGGCAAGGTGGCCCTGCGCGAAGGCAGTGCCGTGCAGGTGATCGGTGCCGAACCCGCCAAGGTTGCCGCCAAGCCCGAAGCAGACAAGAACACCGGAACCAAGCAATGAGCACATCCGGTCACGCTCCGGGGGAGCACGACCCCCACGCGGTGAAGGACGATGGAACCGTGGGCGGCGGACTGGTCGAGTTCTCCACCCGTCGTCGCGTCACCGTCGCGATGTTCTGGATCACGATGTTCCTGTTCGGCGTGATCGCGCTGGGTTCGCTGAAGGTCAACCTGCTGCCCGACCTCAGCTATCCCACGCTCACCGTGCGCACCGAGTACACCGGCGCGGCGCCGTCCGAGATCGAAACGCTGATCAGCGAACCGGTGGAAGAAGCCGTCGGCGTGGTGAAGAACCTGCGCAAGCTGAAGTCGGTCTCGCGTACCGGCCAGAGCGACGTGGTGCTGGAGTTCGCCTGGGGCACGGACATGGATCAGGCCAGCCTGGAAGTCCGCGACAAGATGGAAGTGCTGTCGCTGCCGCTGGAGGCCAAGGCCCCGGTGCTGCTGCGCTTCAATCCGTCGACCGAGCCGATCCTGCGCCTGGTGCTGTCCAACAAGCAGGAACCGAAGGACGACACCGACGCGATCCGCCTGCTCACCGAACTGCGCCGCTATGCGGACGACGACCTGAAGAAGAAGCTGGAGCCGGTCACCGGCGTGGCGGCGGTGAAGGTCGGCGGCGGTCTGGAGGACGAGATCCAGGTCGACATCGACCAGCAGAAGCTGGCCCAGCTCAACCTGCCGATCGACACCGTCATCCAGCGTTTGCAGCAGGAGAACATCAACATCTCCGGTGGGCGCCTGGAAGAAGGCTCGCAGCGTTACCTCGTGCGCACGGTCAACCAGTTCGCCACGGTCAACGAAATCCGCGAGATGCTGGTGACCACGCAGAGCGGCGGCGACAACGCCGCGGCGTCGGCGGCCGCGCAGATGGCGGCGATCGCGGCCTCCACCGGGTCTGCCGAAGCGATGGCCGCGGCCGCGTCGGTGCAGAGCGCATCCGGCGGTGGCGGCGCGGTCATCGCCGGTGGTGTGCCGGTGCGCCTGAAGGATGTGGCGCAGGTAAAGCAGGGCTTCAAGGAGCGCGAGGCGATCATTCGCCTGGCGGGCAAGGAAGCCGTGGAACTGGCCATCTACAAGGAAGGCGATGCCAATACGGTGTCCACGGCCGAGGCCCTGAAGACCCGCCTGGAGCAGCTGAAGCAGCAGGTGCCGCCGGATGTGGAACTGACGATCATCGACGACCAGTCGTTGTTCATCGAACACGCGATCGCCGACGTCAAGAAGGATGCCGTGATCGGCGGCCTGCTGGCCATCCTGATCATCTTCCTGTTCCTGCGCGACGGCTGGAGCACCTTCGTCATCAGCCTGTCGCTGCCGGTCTCCATCGTCACCACGTTCTTCTTCATGGGCGAACTGGGCCTGAGCCTCAACGTCATGTCGCTGGGCGGCCTGGCATTGGCCACCGGCCTGGTGGTGGACGACTCCATCGTGGTGCTGGAGAGCATCGCCAAGGCACGCGAGCGCGGGCTGGGCATCCTGGAAGCCGCGATGGTCGGCACCCGCGAAGTCAGCATGGCGGTCGTGGCGTCGACATTGACGACGATCGCGGTGTTCCTGCCGCTGGTGTTCGTGCAGGGCATCGCCGGCCAGCTGTTCCGCGACCAGGCACTGACGGTCGCCATCGCCATCGGCATTTCGTTGATCGTGTCGATGACGCTGATCCCGATGCTGAGCTCGCTGAAGGGCCGGCCGCCGCTGGCGTTCCCGGAAGAAGCGCCACATCCGCAGTGGAAACCCGAGTCGCGCTGGCAGAAGCCGCTGGCCGCGACGGGCCGTGGCGTCGGTGTGGCAGGCCGTGGCGCCTCGTTCGGCCTGGCCTGGCTGGTGGTGCGCGCGTGGCGCGGCGTGGCCGCCGTCATCGGCCCGGTCATGCGCAAGGCCAGCGATCTTGCGATGGCGCCGTACAACCGTGCCGAAGCCGGTTACATGCGCCTGCTGCCTGCCTCGCTGCAGCGTCCGTGGCTGGTGCTGGGTTTCGCCGCCGCGACTTTCCTCGTGGCCCTCGCCACAGTGCCGATGCTGGGCGCGGACCTGATTCCGCAGCTGGCTCAGGACCGCTTCGAGATGACGGTGAAGCTGCCGCCGGGCACCCCGTTGGCCAGGACCGACGCGCTGGTCCGCGAGTTGCAGAACAAGCACGCAAAGGCCGAAGGCATCCAC
Source organism: Pseudoxanthomonas sp. (assembly GCF_036845285.1). Lineage (GTDB taxonomy): Bacteria > Pseudomonadota > Gammaproteobacteria > Xanthomonadales > Xanthomonadaceae > Pseudoxanthomonas_A. The sequence continues at coordinate 84,838 of NZ_DAIUEE010000012.1, read as the reverse complement.
GCGCTGTACGGCGTGAGCGGCAGCGGCACGCGGCTGGATGCGAATCCGACCGAGAGCGGCGAGAACATCGGCAAGCTGACGGTGGTGATGGCGAATGGCGGCAATGAAGCCATCGAAGCCCGCGAAACCGAAGCGCTGCGCGCGACGATGAAGGACCACCCGGGTGCGCAGGTCGACTTCAGCCGTCCGGAGCTCTTCAGCTTCTCCACGCCGCTGGAAGTCGAACTGCGCGGCCAGGACCTGGCCAGCATCGAACACGCGGGCCAGAAGCTGGCGGCACTGCTGCGCACCAATCCGCACTATGCCGACGTCAAGTCGACGGTGGAGCAGGGCTTCCCGGAGATCCAGATCCGCTTCGACCAGGAGCGTGCGGGTGCGCTGGGCCTGACGACGCGCCAGATCGCCGATGTGGTGGTGAAGAAGGTGCGTGGCGAAGTCGCTACCCGCTACAGCTTCCGCGACCGCAAGATCGACGTGCTGGTGCGTGCGCAGGAAGGCGACCGCGCCTCGGTGGACAGCATCCGCAGGCTGATCGTCAATCCCGGCAGCGCGCGTCCGGTGACGCTGTCGGCCGTCGCCGACGTGGTCGCCACCACCGGCCCCAGCGAGATCCACCGCGCCGACCAGGTGCGCGTGGCCATCGTGTCGGCCAACCTGCGCGACATCGACCTGGGCAGTGCGGTGCAGGAAGTGCAGAAGATGGTCGCCGAGAATCCGCTCGGCGCCGGCGTCGGCATGCACATCGGCGGCCAGGGCGAAGAACTCGCGGAATCGGTCAACTCGCTGCTGTTCGCGTTCGGCCTGGCGGTGTTCCTGGTGTACCTGGTGATGGCGTCGCAGTTCGAATCGCTGCTGCATCCGTTCGTCATCCTGTTCACCATTCCGCTGGCCCTCGTGGGTGCGGTCGCGGCGCTGTTCCTGACCCGGTCGCCGGTCTCGGTGGTGGTGTTCATCGGCCTGATATTGCTGGTTGGCCTGGTGACGAAGAACGCCATCATCCTGATCGACAAGGTCAACCAGCTGCGCGAAGCCGGCGTGTCCAAGCGCGAAGCGCTGGTCGAAGGCGCGCGCTCGCGCCTGCGTCCGATCATCATGACCACGCTGTGCACGCTGTTCGGCTTCCTGCCGCTGGCCACCGCGCCGCTGTTCGGCAGCCCGGGCGCGGAAGTCCGCTCGCCGATGGCGATCACCGTGATCGGCGGCCTGCTGGTGTCCACGCTGCTGACGCTGCTGGTTATCCCGGTGGTCTACGACCTGCTCGACCGTCGCGCCGACGACTACTACCTGGCGCGCGGTCGCCGCGCCAGGAAGCCGGCGGCGATGCCGGCGGACGGGGAGGGCGAACCCGCATGAGCGTCGCGGAGTTCAGCATCAAGCGGCCGGTCACGGCGGTGATGTTCTTCATCTCGCTGTTCGTGATCGGCCTGATCGCGGCGATCCGGCTGCCGCTGGAGGCCTTTCCCGAGGTGTCGCCGCCCTTCATCTTCGTGTCGCTGCCGTACACCGGCTCGACGCCGGAAGAGATCGAGCGCACGGTGCTGCGTCCGGCCGAGGAAGCGCTGTCGACGATGGCCGGCATCAAGCGGATGGAGTCCAACGCCAAGGCCGAAGGCGCACAGATCTTCATCCAGTTCTCCAACTGGGACCGCGATGTCGCCATCGCGGCGTCGGAGGCGCGCGAGCGACTGGATGCGATCCGCGACGACCTGCCGGACGACCTGCAGCGCTACTTCGTCTTCAAGTTCTCCACCACCGACCAGCCCGTGCTGCGGGTGCGCCTGGCCAGCAAGACCGACCTGACCGGCGCGTACGACATGATCGAGCGCGAGTTCAAGCGTCGGATCGAGCGCATTCCCGGCGTGGCGCGCGTCGAAGTGTCGGGCGCGCCGCCGAACGAGGTCGAGATCGCGATCAACCAGGACCGGCTGACCGCGCACAACCTGAGCCTCAATGACCTGACCACGCGATTGCAGGCGGTCAATTTCTCGATCTCCGCCGGCGTCATCAGCGACGGGTCGCAGCGCCTGCGCGTGCAGCCGGTCGGTGAACTGACCGACCTGCAGCAGCTGCGCGACCTGGTGGTCGGCAGCGGCAACGTGCGGCTCGGTGACATCGCCGACGTGCGCCTGAAGCCGGCCCGCATGGACTACGGTCGCCGCTTGGACGGCCAGCCGGCGGTCGGGCTGGACATCTTCAAGGAGCGCAACGCCAATCTGGTGGAAGTGTCCAGCAACGCGCTGAAGGAAGTGGAGGCGATCCGTTCGCAGCCCTCGCTCAGCGACGTGCAGGTCAAGATCATCGAGAACCAGGGCGAGAACGTCACGTCCTCGCTGCTGGAGCTGGCCGAAGCGGGCCTGATCGGCCTGGTGCTGTCGATCGTGGTGCTGTGGTTCTTCCTGCGCCACTGGCCGTCGGTGGCGATGGTCACGCTGGCCATCCCGATCTGTTTCGTGATGACCCTGGGCTTCATGTACTTCGCCGGCGTGACACTCAACATCCTGTCGATGATGGGGCTGCTGCTCGCGATCGGCATGCTGGTCGACAACGCGGTCGTGGTGGTGGAAAGCATCTACCAGGAGCGCGAGAAATACCCGGGAAATCCGGTGTGGGCCTCGATCGTCGGCACCCGCCACGTGGCCATCGCGCTGTCGGCCGGTACGCTGTGCCATTGCATCGTGTTCGTGCCCAACCTGTTCGGCGAGCGCAATTTCCTCAGCATCTACCTGGGCCAGATCGCCATCACCATCTCGGTGTCGCTGCTCGCGTCATGGCTGGTGGCGGTGAGCCTGATCCCGATGATCTCGGCGCGGCTGAAGACGCCGCCGCTGGTGCGCACGGAGCGCGGCATCATTCCCCGCATGCAGAATCGCTACGCCGGTTTCCTGCGCTGGACGCTGGAGCACCGGGGCTGGAGCGTGCTGGGCATCCTGCTGATCGTGGTGGTGAGCTTCGTGCCGATCAAGTTCACCAAGTTCGACATGTTCGGCGGCGACAGCAGCGGCGAAGCCGAGCTGTACTACCAGTGGAAGGGCGCCTATACCAAGGAGCAGATGTCCGACGAGATCCTGAAGATCGAACGGTTCCTGCAGTCCAACCGCGAGAAGTACCACATCACCCAGGTGTACTCATACTTCAGCGAACAGGGCTGGGGCGGTACGCAGGTGAAGTTCGATACCGACAAGGCCAGCGAAACCAAGCCGCTGGTGGAGCAGTTGCGCAAGGAACTGCCGAAGTCGGCGCGCGCCAACATCGGCATTCGCGGCGAAGGCGGCGGGCAGGGCGGTGGCGGCCAGCCGGGGCAGGGCGTGTCGTTCCAACTGGTCGGCGACTCCACGCAGACGCTGTCGGAAATCGCGAACGACCTGATCCCCATCCTCGCCAAGCGCAAGGAGCTGCGCGACGTGCGCGTGGACGTCGGCGACCAGAACAGCGAACTCACCGTGCGCGTGGACCGCGAGCGTGCCGCGGCGTTCGGCTTCAGTGCGCAGGAGGTGGCGCGCTTCGTCAGCCTTGCCTTGCGCGGCGCGCCACTGCGTGAGTTCCGCCGCGGCGAGACGGAGGTGCCGGTCTGGGTCCGTTTCGCAGGCGCGGAGGACTACGGCACCGAGGACCTGGCGGGCTTCATGGTGCGTGCGCCCGATGGCCGCACCGTGCCGCTGCTGAGCCTGGTGAACGTGGCCGTGTTGCCGTCCGCCACGCAGATCCAGCGCACCAACCGCCAGACCACGCTGTCCGTGCAGGCCAACCTGGCCGAGAAGGTCACGGTGCCGGAGGCACGCAAGGCGCTGGAGGAGACACTGTCCGGCATGACGTTCCCGGCGGGTTACAGCTACTCGTTCGATGGCAGCGCCTTCCAGGAGGACGACGAGGCGATGGCGCAGATGATGTTCAATCTGCTGATCGCGCTGGTGATGATCTACATCGTGATGGCGGCGGTGTTCGAGTCGCTGCTGTTCCCGGCGGCGATCATGAGCGGCGTGGTGTTCTCGGTGTTCGGCGTGTTCTGGCTGTTCGCGCTGACCGGCACCACGTTCGGCATCATGTCCTTCATCGGCATCCTGGTGCTGATGGGCGTGGTGGTGAACAACGGCATCGTGATGGTCGAGCACATCAACAACCTGCGGCGGCGTGGCCTGTCACGCACGGATGCGCTGGTGGAAGGCAGTCGCGAACGCCTGCGCCCGATCCTGATGACGATGGGTACGGCGATCCTGGCGATGGTGCCGATCGCGATGGCGAACACGCAGATGGCGGGCGACGGTCCAGCCTATGCCCCGATGGCGCGTGCCATCGCGGGTGGCCTGGCGTTCTCCACCGTGGTCAGCCTGCTGTTCCTGCCGACCATCTACGCCATCCTCGATGATCTGCGCAGCGGTACGGCGCGCACGGTCAAGCGTGCACGTCAGGGACGCGGCGGTGCCGCGGCGACCGCCAGCAGCGTGGCCGGCATGCACGCGGAGTGAGCATCGGACGAAAGGAAAAAGCCGGGCATCGCCCGGCTTTTTCTTTGGGTGATGTGTCGGGGAGGAATCAGCCGACGAGCTTGCCGAGCATCCGAAGTCCGCCGGTCCACACGCCGATGGCGGTGCCGAGGCTGGTCAGGAAGAAGTTCAGCAGCACGCGTGCCACCCGGTTCTTCCACCAGCCGTGCATCGTCTGCACGTCATCGCGCAGCGCCATGAAATCGGCATACGTCGGCTTGCGCAGCGTGGCCTCCACGAAGGCGCTGACCGTGCCTGACGCCAGCGCCGGATGCAGCGGCGTGAGCGGCGAGGAAACGAAGGCCGCGAGGATGCTGAGGGGATGCCCACCCGCAATGGCGCAGCCGATGGCACCGAGCACGCCGGTGGCCAGCACCCACTGCAGCAGCAGGTCGGAACCGACATCGACGCCGCCCTGCCAGAAGCCCCAGGCGAAGCCGCCGATGAGGAACACGCCGATGATGACTTCCATCCACGGGAAGCGCGATTTTGCCTTCACCACTTCGAGCGACCGGCGGAGTTCGACCGGGTCGGCGGTGTCGTCCTTCAGGTGGCGGGCCAGGCCAGGCAGGTGACCCGCGCCGACGACGGCGAGCACCCGGTAAGGCGACCCTGCATCGGCGGGTTTGCCGGCGGCGACCTGGCGCAGCGCCGAGGCCATGTACTGGTCGCGCTCGGCGATGATGGCCTGGTACAGCTGCGGGCTTTCGTTCGCGAACTCGCCAAAGCTCGACTCCAGCATGTCGCCCTGTTTGAGTTTTTCGATTTCGTCGTCGCCGACGTCCTCGTCGCCGAACATGCTGGCCAGGATGCCGGCGCCGACCTTGGTCCGCTGCCACCAGCCCAGCGACTGCAAGGCACGCTTGAAGGTCAGGCCGACCTCGCGGTCGATCAGGTGGACGGGCAGGCCGCGCGCCTGCGCATCCAGCGCGCCGGCTTTCAACTCTTCGCCTGGCTCGACGCCGAGTTGTTCGGCCAGGCGGCGCTGGTAGGCGGCCAGCGCGAGATTGGCGGCGAACAGGTGCGTCTTGCCTTCGCGGACCACCTTCACCAGGTCCAGCCGCGCCAGTGTGTCGGGATCGGTCAGCGACTGCAGGCGGCCGGCGTCCAGCTCCACCGCCACGCTGTCGTAGTCGCCGCTAGCCACGGCGGCACGCACGGCGTCGACGCTGGCACGCGACACGTGCGCGGTGCCGAGCAACGTGTAGCGGACGCCGTCGCGCTCGACGATCTCGTGGGGCTGGCCATGCAGTGGATCAGGAGAAGCGGTCGTCGTATCGGTCATCGTGTCAGTCGTCTTGCGGAGGCGCGGTGGTGCCGACGCCGAGGGAACGTTGCATCTGCACGGTATCCAGCCAGCGGTCGTGCTTCCAGGCGATGCCGCGGAAGACGCCGACCAGGGTGAAGCCGAATTTCTCGTGCAGACGGATGGAGGCGGTGTTGGTTGGTTCGCCGATCACGGCGATCATCTGCCGATAACCACGGGCTTCGCAGGCCTCGATCAGTGCCTGCATCAGCGCGGCGCCGATGCCATGGCCCTGCTGGCCGGGCACCACGTAGACCGAGTTTTCGACGGTCTTGCGATAGCCCGCGCGGGCGCGGTAGCTGCTGGCATAGGCGTAACCGACGAAAGCGCCGTCGAGTTCGGCGACCAGATACGGATAGCCGGCGTCCACTATGCCCTGCATGCGGCGCGCCATCTCGGACTCGTCCGGCACCTCGTACTCGTACGTGTTGACTTGGTCGCGGACTTCGTCCGCGTAAAGGACGGCGATCGCCGGCACGTCGGCCGGCGTGGCATCACGGACGCTCAGCGGCACGCGGCGGCCTCAGTCGATGTAGCGCTTGAGCAGGTCGCCGTACGCATCGATGCGGCGGTCGCGCAGGAACGGCCAGATGCGGCGCACGTGTTCGCTGCGCTGAAGATCGACGTCGGCCATCAGGATGGTCGCATCGCCGCCCGCTTCGGCGATGAACTCGCCCTGCGGACCCAGCACATGGCTGTTGCCCCAGAACCGGATACCGGAGGCACCGAGTGGCGACGCTTCATGGCCGACGCGATTGCAGCTCAGCACGGGCAGGCCATTGGCGACCGCGTGGCCGCGATGACTCAGTATCCATGCGTCGCGCTGACGGTCCTTTTCCGCCTGCTCGTCGTCGGGATCCCAGCCGATCGCGGTGGGATACAGCAGCAGATCGGCGCCGGCCAGCGCCATCAGGCGTGCGGCTTCCGGATACCACTGGTCCCAACAGACCAGCACGCCAAGGCGCCCCACCGACGTATCGATCGGCGTGAAGCCGATGTCGCCCGGGGTGAAATAGAACTTCTCGTAGAAGCCCGGATCGTCCGGGATGTGCATCTTGCGGTACTTGCCCGTGATGCTGCCGTCCTTCTCATAGACGACGGCGGTGTTGTGGTACAGGCCCGCCGCGCGACGCTCGAATAGCGACGACACCAGCACCACGCCATGCTGCTTCGCCAGCGCGCCAAGACGCTCCGTGCTCGGGCCGGGAATCGGTTCGGCCAGGTCGAACTCGTTGACCGACTCGTGCTGGCAGAAGTAGGCGCCGTTGTGCAGTTCCTGCAGCAGCACCAGCTTCGCACCGCGTTTGGCGGCTTCGGCCACACGCGCTTCGATTACCGACAGGTTGGCGTCGGCATCGCCGTGGTTCTTTTCCTGGATCAGGGCAACGGGCAGGGTGGTGCGGCTCATCGTGCGCAATGAAAGACAGTGGGGAGGACGCATGGTACCGCGTCACCCGTGACGGCAGGCGTCCCGCCAGTGAACGCGGTGGTCATGCGGCGTCGCGATGCGCTTCCGTCCGCCGCTGCTGCCTGCCCAGGGCCACGCCGGTGATCGCCCAGGCCACCGCCACGCCGGCACCGATGAGCATGGCAGCCGCAGGGTGCTCGGCCAGCACGTCGAGCGCCCGCTTGACCCAGCCGCTCAGCGCATCGCCACCGCGGTAGACCACGGTGTCGATGAAGTTCTTCGCCTTGTACTTCTGCTCGGCGGGAACCACGGTGTACAGCATCTCGCGACCGGGCCGGACGAACGCGTACTCGCCCGCGCGCCGCACCACCATCACCACCACGAAGACGGCGAACACCGGTGCCAGCGCCAGCCACAGGAAACCGGCCGCGACGACCACGGGCACCGCCACCAGCAGTACGCCCACGCCAAGCCGCTGCGCGATGCGGCCGGTGACGAACAGCTGGCTGAGGATGGCCAGCGTCTGCACCACGGTGTCGATCAGGCCGAAGACCTGGGTCTGTTCTTCCTTGCTCGTGAACCGCTCCGCGACCAGCTTGGCCTGTTCGAAATAGAGGAACGTCGTCACCGTCGCCAGCAACAACACGAAGAAGGCGATACCGAGCAGATACGGCGAGCGGAACACGGCGGTCGCGCCGGCGAACGGGTTGCCGCCGAGCGGTCGCTGCCGTTGTTCCGAAGAACTCGCACCGGCCGGCAGGGGATGGCGGTCGCGCCAGCGGTGCAGCCACGTCGCGGTGGCGGCGCTGGCACCGATCAGCAGTGCCGAGAGCAGCATCAGGCCGCCGTGTCCAAGCGGCTTCACCAGCAGCGTGGTCAGCAACGGCCCCGCCAGGCCACCGAGGCTCGCGCCGGCGGCGATCAGCGCGAACAGGCGCTTGGCCTCGTGGCTTTCCATCACGTCCGCCAGCACGCTCCACGCGAGCGAGATCATCAGCAGGTTGATCACCGAGACCCAGATGTAGAACGTGCGGGCCAGCCAGACATCGTCCGGCCTCGCCAGCATCGCGGCGCCGTAGCCCAGCAGACTGGCGACCACCATCCCGAAGACCCACGGCACGATGCGTCGCCGCGACACCTTCGATGCGATCCAGCCATACAGCGGCAGCACCGCCAGGGTGGCGACGAAGGTGCCGGTGAACAGCCATTGCAGGTTGTCGACGCCGCCCGCGACGCCCATCGTTTCGCGGATCGGCCGCAACATGAAATAGCCGGCGAACAGCAGGAAGAACATCGCCAGCCCGGCCCCCACCACCGGCGCCTCGTGGTGGCGGACATTGAAGAGACCGGCAAGCCAGCCGGCGACGCCGGGTGCGGGAGGGGTCGACATGGGCTCAGGCCACCGCGGCGATCAGCGCATCGCGCTGCGCCGGGGTCAGGTCGGGGCCGGTGCCGGCTTTCAGGTTGTCGGTCTGGCGATCGGGCTTGCCGGTCGCCGGAATCACCGCCGTCACCGCCGGGTGGCTGAGGGCGAACTTCAGGAACGCCTGCGCCCATGAGGTCACGCCGGCCTCGGCCAGCGCGGGAGGCACTGGCTTGTCCTTCACCTGGGCGAACAGCTTGCCGTCCTCGAACGCACGATTGATCAGCACGGCGACGCCCAGTTCCTGGGCCAGCGGCAGTACGCGCTTCTCGGCGCCGCGGCTGGCGACGGAATAGTTGATCTGCAGGAAATCCGGCTTCTCCGCCTGCACGACGTTCGCGAATTCGTCCTGCGCACGCTCGACGTAATGGGTGACGCCGACGTACTTCACCTTGCCCTGTGCCTTCAGCTCGCGCGCGACCGCCATCTGCGTCTTCAGGTCACCTAGGTTGTGGACCTGCAGCAGCGCCACCTTGTCGGTCTTGAGGCGGCGCAGCGTGTCCTCGAACTGCGCCACGCCCGCCTCGCGCCCGGTCACGCCGGACAGTTTGGTGGCCAGCCAGGCCGTTCCGGTGAGGTTCTGCTCGGCCAGCAATGCGCCCATCACGTCCTCGGCGACGCTGTAGGTGGGTGCGGTATCGATCAGGGTGGCGCCGGCGGCGAAAAACCGCTTCAGCACCTCGCGTAGCGGGTCCAGTTCGTCCGGACTCTGGCCTACTTCGAAGCTGCCGGACGTGCCCATGCCGATGACCGGCACGCGCTCGCCGGTGGAAGGAATAGCGCGGTGGTTCAGCGGCCCCACGGCGACGGGGGCGGGCGAGGCAACGTGAGGTGCCGCGCCCATGCCGCCAGCCTGCGCGGCATCGCGACATGCGGCCAACCCAAGGCCGGCCGTGGCCAGCGCGGAGGTCGTCAGGAACTTGCGTCGTGAATACACGGCCGTCTCCTCGATCACAGGGAAACGGTGGTTATCCGGGATCAGGTCGGGCGAGATGTAAACGAAGCGTTCAATCTGCGCCCAACTGATGTCACGGTACCTTGGGCCGTGGCATCGGCCATGGTCTCAGCCGATCAGTCCCGCCGGCAGTTGCATGGTGATGCAGTGCAGGCTGCCGTTCTGCCAGATCAGGGCGCTGCAGGGTACCTGGACGATCTCGCGGTCCGGGTAGGCGTGCGCCAGCACGGCGGCGGCCTGGTCGTCCGCAGCATCGCCATAGGCCGGCATCAGCACCGCCCCGTTGATGATCAGATAGTTGGCGTACGAGGCCGCGAGCCGGCGGCCATCGTCGATCACCGGCTGCGCCCACGGCAGCGGAAATGCACGATAAGGACGGCCATCGGCAGTGCGCAGGGCGGCGATGTCGGCCGCCATGGCCTGCAATTCCGCATGGTGAACATCGCCTGCGTCATCGCAGGCCTGGTAGACGATGGCATCGCCCGGAGCGAAGCGGGCGAGGGTGTCGATATGGGCGTCGGTGTCGTCGCCTTCCAGATAGCCGTGGTCCAACCACAGCACGCGGTCCTGCTTCAGCCAGCGCGCCAGCTTCTCGGTCAGTTCCTCGCGCGAGGCATCGGGGTGCCGCTCGTGCAGGCATTGCCACGTCGTCAGCAGCGTGCCCGCGCCATCGGTCTCGATGGCGCCACCTTCCAAAGCAAAATCAATGCTTTGGACGAAGTAGTTGTGAAACAGCTGCATGCCGGAAAGTTCGCCGACCAGGCGGTCGTCGCGGCTGGCTTCGTACTTGCCACCCCAGCCGGTGAAGCGGAAGTCGAGCAGCTTGAAGCGATCGCCGTCGCGCAGGGTGATCGGGCCGGAATCGCGCAGCCAGGTGTCGTCGTACTCGGCCGGCACGAAACGCACGCGCGCCATGTCGATGCGCGCGGATCGCAGGCGGGCTTCGGCGTAGGTCTGCAGATCGTCGTCGGCAACGCAGATGACGACGGACTGGAAGCGGGTGATCGCGGCGACGAGGGCGACGTAGGTGTCCTCGACCTCGGCAAGACGGTCGGCCCAATCGGTCTCGGCATGCGGCCAGGCGATCAGGACCGCGGACTGGGATTCCCACTCCGCAGGAAAGCGAAAGGCATCGGTCATGGGTTGCGGGGCGCGGGTGCGCCAGTCAGCGGATGGGGGGCTTCGGGCCGATTTCCTCGGCAGAAGCCTTGTTCAGCACCACGTCGATGACGCGGCTCTTCTCGAAGTAGACGGTGAAGCCGGGATAGACCCAGCGGTGGATCACCGGCCATTGGCGCTTCTGGCCGCCGCGGGGTTCCAGCTTCTGCTGGGGAGCGCCAAAGCGTGCCTCAACGTCGGCGGTCGTCTGCCCCCGGGTGGGCGCGGCGGCGAGTTGTTCCTGGCTACGTTCGATCAGCAGCGTGTCGGCGAACGCCGAGCCGGCGAGGCCGAGCAGGGCAATCAACGGAAGTGCGAGGGCGCGACGGCTCATGGTGGAACTCCCCTGGGTGAGCTGCCTTTTATAGCAAAAGGCAGGCAACAAAAAACCGCCCGAAGGCGGCTTTCCGCGCATTGCCGGACGGAGCCGGCAGTGCCGTTCCTCAGCGCTGGCGCGCCTTGAAACGCGGGTTGGACTTGCAGATCACGAAGACCTTGCCGCGGCGGCGGACCACCTTGCAGTCGCGGTGACGGGCCTTCGCCGACTTCAGGGAGGACAGGACCTTCATGAGTTGAAACCTCGGCGTAAAAGTATATGGGGTGAAGCGAAGCCCGCTATTCTAGCGGCAATTCCGCTGCCTTATCAAGCGGTTGCATCCCCTGCGTGCCGACGCCTGCGGTGCTGGCCCCTCGACCGCCTGTCGCGGGCGCCATAATGCGCCTGAAAATCCCTTTGGAGACCACATGTCCGACGCCGCCCCCGTCCTCACCATCGATGGTCCCTCGGGGGCCGGCAAAGGTACCGTCAGTCGCCTGGCCGCAGCCCGGCTGGGTTGGCACTATCTGGATTCCGGGGCGCTGTACCGGGCGGTCGGCGTGGCGGCGAGCTGGGCGGACCTTGATATTTCGGACCCGGCCGCGCTGGTCCGCTGCGCGTTCGACACCCGGGTGAGCTTCCGGGACTCGGAGCAGGGACTCCGGGTGATCGTCGATGACCTAGACGCCACGGACGAGCTTCGTCTCGAGACGACCGGCGCGCTCGCCTCGGCGATCGCCGCCATTCCCGAGGTCCGTTCCGCACTCAAGGAGCGGCAGCGGGCGTTCCGGCAGTCGCCGGGCCTTGTCGCCGACGGGCGCGACATGGGGACGGTCATCTTTCCCGACGCTCCCTACAAGGTCTTTCTGACCGCCAGTGCCGACGAGCGGGCCGAAAGGCGCTATAAGCAGTTGAAAGACAAAGGGGTTTCCGTCACAATCGACGGTCTGCTACGCGAGATCCTCGCCCGCGATGCCCGTGACGCCCAGCGCACGGTGGCGCCCTTGAGGCCGGCCGACGACGCCGTCCTGATCGACACCACCGGTCTTGGCATCGACGCGGTCGTCGAGCGCGTGCTGGCTTTGGTGCCGGTACGCAAGGGCTAGCTCCCGTCCCGCAGAAGGTCCGTACGGAATCCTCCGTGCGGTTTCAAAACCACAACACTCACGGTCATACGCATCCCGCGCAGGCCGACAACGGGTGGACCGTTCGTACCTCCGTACGCCGGTCTGTTTCATCAACCGAGTATTTTTTCAATGACCGAATCATTTGCCGAACTGTTTGAACAGAGCCAGACCCAACTGGCCAAGCTGAAGCCTGGCGCCATCGTCACCGGCGTCGTCGTGGAAGTCCGCAACGACGTGGTGGTGATCAACGCCGGCCTGAAGTCCGAAGGCATCGTGCCGATCGAACAGTTCCGGAACGACGCCGGCGAAATCGACGTGGGCGTGGGCGACGAAGTGAAGGTGGCCCTCGACTCGATCGAGAACGGCTTCGGCGAAACCGTCCTCTCGCGCGAGAAGGCCAAGCGCGCCATGGTGTGGGACGAGCTGGAGCAGGCGCTCGAGAAGAACGAAACCATCACCGGCCGCATCAGCGGCAAGGTCAAGGGCGGCTTCACCGTCGACATCAAGGACGTCCGCGCATTCCTGCCGGGTTCGCTGGTCGACGTGCGTCCGGTCCGCGACCCGGGCTACCTGGAAGGCAAGGAGCTGGAGTTCAAGCTCATCAAGCTGGATCGCAAGCGCAACAATGTGGTCGTCTCCCGCCGCGCGGTGGTCGAGAGCGAGCATTCGGAAGAGCGCGAGCAGCTGATGGACAAGCTGCAGGAAGGCGTGGTGCTGAAGGGCGTGGTCAAGAACCTCACCGATTACGGCGCGTTCGTGGACCTGGGTGGCATCGACGGCCTGCTGCACATCACCGACATGGCGTGGAAGCGCGTGCGTCATCCGTCCGAAGTCGTGGAAGTCGGCCAGGAGCTGGACGTCCGCGTGCTGAAGTACGACCGTGAGCGCAACCGCGTCTCGCTGGGCCTGAAGCAGCTGGGCGAGGATCCGTGGGACAACATCGCCCGCCGTTACCCGGCCAACAGCCGCGTGTTCGGCAAGGTTTCCAACGTCACCGATTACGGCGCGTTCGTCGAGATCGAGCCGGGCGTCGAAGGCCTGGTGCACGTGTCCGAGATGGACTGGACCAACAAGAACGTCAACCCGTCCAAGGTCGTGCAGGTCGGCGACGAGGTCGAAGTGATGGTGCTGGACGTGGACGAAGAGCGTCGCCGCATCTCGCTGGGCATGAAGCAGGTCGCCGCCAATCCGTGGGAAACCTTCGCGGCCACCCACAAGAAGAACGACAAGGTGTCCGGCCAGATCAAGTCGATCACCGACTTCGGCATCTTCATCGGCCTGGACGGCGGCATCGACGGCCTGATCCACCTGTCCGACATCAGCTGGAACACCACCGGCGAAGACATCGTGCGCAACTTCAAGAAGGGCGACACGCTGGAAGCCGTGGTGCTGGCCGTGGACCCGGAGCGCGAGCGCATCAGCCTGGGCGTCAAGCAGCTGGAGCAGGATCCGTTCGGCCAGTACATGGCCGCGCATCCGAAGGGTTCGAAGGTCGAAGGCACGGTGAAGGAAGTGGACGCCAAGGGCGCCACGGTCGAACTGGCCGACGGCATCGAAGGCTACGTGATGGCACGCGACATCAGCTACGACCGCGTGGACGATGCCAGCCAGCACCTGAAGGTCGGCGACAAGGTCGAAGCCAAGTTCATCGGCATGGACCGCAAGGGCCGCACGCTGCAGCTGTCGATCAAGGCGAAGGATGAAGCCGAGACCGCCGAAGCGCTGGCCGAGTACAACAAGTCGGCCGCCGAAGCGTCCACCGGTACCACCAGCCTGGGTGCGCTGCTGCGTGCACAGCTGGACGGTGGCAAGTCCGAGTAAGCGGCTCTCGCCGTTGCAGTACCGCCAGCAGTAACGTTCCCCGCCGGCCCGGAGATCCCGGGCCGGCGCGGGTACATCCGCCCCGAATCCGCATGCGATGACCAAATCCGAACTCATCGAGATCCTCAGCCGCCGCCAGCCGCACCTCAAGGCGGAGGACGTGGACCTGGCCGTCAAGGCATTGCTGGAGATGATGGGCGGCGCCCTGTCGCAGGGCGATCGTATCGAGATCCGCGGCTTTGGCAGCTTTTCGCTGCACTACCGTCCGCCGCGCATGGGCCGCAATCCGAAGACCGGCGAGTCGGTCGCCTTGCCGGCCAAGCATGTGCCGCATTTCAAGCCGGGCAAGGAGCTGCGCGAACGCGTCAGCGATGTCACGCCCATCGAGGAAAGCGGGGAGTAACCCTGCCGCCGGCGCGTGTCGTTCCGCGTCGAGTCCGTTAAGCTAGGCGCCGTCCCGCAAGGAGTCGCCTGATGAACATGTTCCGCCTGGTCGTCGCACTGCTGTTCCTGGCCTACGGACTCATCATCGGCGTGCTCAATACGCAGCCGATCACGCTGAAACTCCTGTTCACCGACTTCCAGACGTCTTCCGGGGTCGGCATCATGCTGTCGCTGCTGTTGGGCGTGGTGATCGGTGGCCTCATCGTCCTGGCGACGCTCGTGTGGCCGCTCTACGCAAAATTGCGGAAGGCCAGCCGCGTTGCACCGCCTGCCGGCGCGGGCACGTCCGCTGTCGATGGTGGCGCCTGAACGATGGCGTTCCTTACCGAGTGGTTCTGGTTCTTCCTGTTCCTGCCACTGGCCGCACTCAGCGGTTGGGTCATTGGCCGGCGTGGTGGACAACGGCACGGCGATACCCAGGTCAGCCGGCTGTCCAGCACCTATTTCCGTGGCCTGAACTACCTGCTCAACGAGCAGCCTGACAAGGCGATCGAACTATTCCTGCATATCGCGGAACTCGACAAGGAAACCTTCGAGACCCAGGTCGCGCTGGGCCATCTGTTCCGCCGCCGCGGCGAGGTGGACCGCGCCATCCGTCTGCATCAGGGACTGGTGCAGCGGGCCGACCTGAGCGATGCGCAACGCGTGCAGGCGCTGCTCGCGCTGGGCGAGGACTACATGCGCTCGGGTCTTCTCGATCGTGCCGAAACCGTCTTCAGCGACCTGGCCCAGATCGATCAACGCGCGCCGCAGGCACTCAAGCACCTGATCGGCATCTACCAGGCCGAGCGCGACTGGGAGAAGGCGATCGACAACGCGCGGCGCTATGAAGAAGTCACCGCCGAGCCGATGGGCAAACTGGTGGCCCAGTTCGAGTGCGAACTCGCCGAGCGGCAGCGCACGGCCAACAACATCGAAGCCGCGCGCGCGGCAGTCGCCCGCGCCTACCAGGCCGATGCGGGCAGTGTGCGCGCCGGCATCATAGAAGGCCGCATCGAAACCGATGCGGGCAATGCAGAGGCGGCCATACGGGCGTTCGAACGGGCTGCCCGGCACGATCCTGACTACCTGCCGGAGGTCCTTCCCAGCCTGCTCGCCAGCTACGACCAGGTAGGCGACCTGTCCGGTGCCCGCGCATTCCTGTCCGAGATGTGCGAACACTATCGCGGCATCGCGCCGGTACTGGCGCTGACGAAGCTGGTGGAGCGTCAGGAAGGCGTCGCTGCGGCGCGCGCGTATCTGGCGCGGCAGCTGAAGGATCGGCCGTCGGTCAGGGGCGAAGCCTCGCTGATCGACCTGACGCTGGCGGAAGGTGCGGATCCTGCCGCCACGCTGCACGACCTCAAGCACATCACCGACCAGTTGCTGGTGCGCAATCCGAGCTATCGATGCACGCGCTGCGGGTTTGGCGCCCGGACGCATCACTGGCAGTGCCCGAGTTGCAAGGAGTGGGGGACGGTGAAGCCGCTGCTGAATTACGCGGTGGTCTGATGCCGCAGGTCGCTGTCTGGCTGGCGGTCATCACGCTGGGCACCGCTTTCGCCACCTGGGTGGCACGCCGCTACGCGATGCGCGGCAACCTGATGGACCAGCCGGGTGAGCGGCGTAGCCATCACGTTGCCACCCCTCGTGGTGGCGGCATCGCCATCGTGCTGGCCGTGGTGGTTTCTGGCCTTTATCTCGGTTTGCGGCAGGCGTCGGTGGATCCATTGCTGATCGCCTTCCTGCCCGGGTTGCTGATCGTCGCCGGAATCGGCTGGTGGGACGACCACCGTCCGCTGTCGCCCTGGCTGCGCTTGGCGGTACAAGCGGTGGCTGCGCTGATCCTGGGCGTGGGGGCAGGGTGGCAAAGCGGCCACTGGTTCCCGGTCCTCCTGGCATTCGGCGCCGCGATGGTGCTGGTGAATGTGTGGAATTTCATGGACGGCATCAACGGTCTGGCTGCCAGCCAGGCGGCGCTGGCCGCACTGGCTTATGCAGGCCTGTTGTCGGGGGAGTGGCGCTGGCTGGCACTTGCCTTGCTCGCCGGCTGCCTCGGCTTCCTGCCGTTCAACTTTCCCAACGCCCGGATCTTTCTTGGCGATGTCGGCAGCGGGGCCCTGGGCTACGTGCTGGCTGGGCTCATCGTGGCCGCCATTGCAGACAATGCGCCCATAGCGACGATGCCTCTGTTGCTGCTGCCGCTGTGCGCATTCCTTGTCGACGCCGGCTTCACGTTGTCGGGGCGCATGCTCCGCAGGGAAAAATGGTGGACCCCCCACGTCGGACACCTCTATCAGATGGGCGCGCGGCGTTTCGGGCATACCGCAGTAACCTCGGTTTACATGGCGTTCGGCGGCATTAGTTTATTGTTAAGCTATACGCTGTCTTGCGAGACATTGCCGGTTACTTCCGCTGCGGTGGGGGTGATCTACGGGGTCGGCGGGACGCTGTGGTTTTCGTTGCGTCGGGGATGGCGCGGCTAGCATCCGGAGAAGGAACTGATGGAATCATGGCGGGACCGATTGAGCGGATTCATGCCGCGCGCCCTGGTGGCCATCCATGATTTGGCGATGGTCTGGCTGTGCTGGCAGGTCCTGCACAGGCTTCGTTACGCCATGCTCGCGCACTCGCCGGAGTTTCCGCTCTGGTCGAACGAAATCGCAGTCGTGCTTCTCGCGCAAGGCGCGGTCTTCTGGTGGATGGGCCTGTACCGGGGGCTTTGGCGCTTTGCCAGCCTCCCCGACCTGTGGAACATCGTGAAGGCATGTGCGCTCGGATTTCTGGGTGTGGTGCTCGGCCTCTTCTTCTACAACCGGTTTGGATCCATTCCGCGCGCCGTCCTGGGTTTTTATCCGTTCGCGCTGGTCGGGTTCCTCGGCCTGCCGCGGTTGGTCTATCGGGCCTGGAAAGACAGTCAGGTTCAACGCAGCAGCGAGAGCGCTTCTCGCGTGTTGGTCCTGGGCGCCGGACGGGCGGGTGAGGCGCTGGTCCGCGAACTTCGGAGAACGGGTATCTACCATCCCGTGGCGTTCCTCGACGACGCCTCGCGGTTGCATGGCTCCAAATTGCTCGGCATCCCGGTCCTGGGCGGACTGGAGAGCGCTGCTGCGGTTGCGCGGGAGACCGCTGCGCGGATGCTCGTCATCGCCATGCCTTCGCTCGATGCGCCTGCCATGCAGCGTGTCGTGGCGATCTGCGAGAGCACGGGTTTGCCGTTCAGGATGGTTCCCCGCCTGGTGAATGTCCTGGAAGGTCAGTCGATGCCCGGCGACCTCAAGGAAGTGGCCATCGAGGATCTGCTGGGGCGCAAGTCGGTCACACCCGACTGGAAACTCATCCGCGGTTGGTTGGGGGGGCGCACCGTCATGGTGACGGGTGCAGGCGGCTCCATCGGCTCGGAACTCTGCCGGCAGTGTGCGCGCCACGGCGCGCAGCGGATTGCGCTGGTCGAGATCGATGAACTGGCGCTCATCACCATCCAGGGCGACCTGCGGCGGGCATTCCCGGACCTCGAAGTGCTTCCGGTTCTTGGCAATTGCGGAGATCCCGCCGTCATCGCGCATGCGTTGCGCATCGCCGAACCGGATGCGGTCTTCCATGCGGCCGCGTACAAGCAGGTGCCCCTGCTGGAAGGGCATCTCCGCGAGGCGATAGGCAACAACGTGCTCGCGACCGAAACGGTGGCGCGGGCATGTCGGGACGCCGATGTGGGGACCTTCGTCCTGATCTCGACCGACAAGGCGGTGGATCCGGCCAATGTGCTGGGCGCGACCAAGCGGTTGGCGGAAATGGCGTGCCAGGCGCTGGATGACGGCCGGGCCAGTACGCGCTTCGTCACCGTGCGCTTCGGCAACGTCCTCGACTCCGCAGGCAGCGTGGTGCCGCTTTTCCGCGAGCAGATCCGCAAGGGCGGGCCGGTGACGGTTACCGACCCGGACGTGACGCGCTACTTCATGACCATCCCCGAGGCGTGTCAGCTGATCCTGCAGGCCGCATCGGGCGCCGCTCACGCGTCGATCTACACCTTGGACATGGGCGACCCGGTGCCGATCCGCCTGCTGGCGGAACAGATGATCCGGTTGGCGGGCAAGCAACCCGGGCGCGACATCGCCATTGTGTACACGGGCCTGCGTCCTGGCGAAAAGCTGCATGAGACCCTGTTCCATGCGGATGAGCGCTACCAGCCCACGTCCCACTCGAAGATCATGAAGGCGCTGGCGCGCGATGTGTCGCCGGAGTTCCTTGACCTGGCCCTGCAGCGGTTGCGCGCGGCGTACACCCGGTACGACACCGCCGAACTCGGCGAGGTGCTGCGTGTGGCGGTCCCCGAGTTCTCGCCGCTGTCGAACGATCAGGACGACGCCTCGGCTAATATCGTGGTCTTCCCCGGCCGCGATGCACGCAGGACCCGATGACCCAAGCCCGAATCCGCAAGGCCGTGTTCCCCGTGGCGGGACTCGGCACCCGCTTCCTGCCGGCCACCAAGACGGTTCCCAAGGAAATGCTGCCGATCATCGATCGGCCGCTGATCCAGTACGCCGTCGATGAGGCCATCGAAGCTGGCTGCGACACGCTGATCTTCGTCACCAACCGCTACAAGCATGCGGTGGCGGACTATTTCGACAAGGCCTACGAACTCGAACAGAAGCTCGAGCGTGCGGGCAAGGCCGAGCAGCTGGAACTGGTGCGCAACGTGCTGCCGCCGCACGTGCGGGCCGTGTTCGTCACCCAGGCCGAAGCACTGGGGCTGGGGCACGCCGTTCTCTGCGCCAAACCCATCGTCGGGGAAGAACCCTTCGCCGTGCTGCTGCCGGACGACCTGATCTGGAACCGGGGTCCGGGTGCGCTCAAGCAGATGGCCGATGCAGCGGAAGCCAGCGGTGCCAGTGTCATCGCCGTGCAGGACGTGCCGGCGGAACAGACGGGCAGCTATGGCATCGTGGCGACCGAAGCATTTTCGGGGCGCGAGGGGCGCATCAGCGCCATCGTCGAAAAGCCCAAGCCGGACGTGGCGCCCAGCACGCTCGCCGTCGTGGGCCGATATGTTTTGGATTCGCGCATTTTCTCGCTGCTGGAAAGCACGACGCCGGGGGCCGGCGGCGAAATCCAGCTGACCGACGCCATCGCATCGTTGCTCGCGGAGAAACCGGTCCACGCCTACCGCTTCCAGGGCACGCGCTTCGATTGCGGCACGCACATCGGGCTGATCGAGGCCACCATCCGTTATGCGCTGGACCACGAGAAGCTCAGCGATGCGGCCCGCGACATGATGCAGAACTCCTTGAACGAGCTGGGTGTCCGCGACCTCGGCTGACGGCCTCCTGCCCGATAGTGTTTGACGTCCAGCTGACTTCGCTGGCCTGGGATTCCCTTCTGTGCAGATCTCATCCGGCAACTACTACCTGGACACCGCGGGTGCGGTGCCGGGGTTGCCGCAGTTGCAGTCCCGCGTCGAGGCCCAGGTCTGCATCGTCGGGGGCGGCTTTGCGGGGTTGAACACAGCGCTGGGTCTGGCCGAGCGCGGTGTTCGCGATGTCGTGCTGCTGGAAGCGGGTACTCCCGCATTCGGTGCATCGGGCCGCAACGGCGGATTCGTGTTCGGGGGTTTCTCGCGCGGCGAAGCGTCGCTGCTGCGCGACCTTGGACCATCGCACGCGAAAGCGTTGTATGCGGGAACCATCGATGCGGTGGAATTGATCCGCCGCCGGATCGTCCGCCATGGCATTGACTGCGATGACACCCAGGCCGGCATCATCTGGGCGAACTGGTTCCGCGACCAGGAAGTACTCAGGCAACGCAAGGCCCTGCTCGCCGATGCGTTCGGCCAGGACTGGCGGTGGATGGACCGCGACGACGTCCGTCACCAGCTGCGCACGGCCCGGTATCACGATGCGTTGTACGAACCGCAGGCATTCCACTTCCATCCATTGAAGTATGCGAATGGACTCGCGCGTGTGGCGGCTGAGCAAGGCGTTTCGTTGTTCGCTCACTCCCCGGCGGTCTCGCTGGACCGTGCCGGCAATGGCTGGCGGGTCACGACGCTCGCGGGAAGCGTCGAGGCCAGGCAGGTGGTGCTGGCCTGCGGTGGCTATCTGGCGGGCCTGCACCGGCGGGTGGATGCCGGTGTCCTGCCCATCGCGACCTATGTCCTGGTCACGGCGCCGCTCGGCGCACGGCTGGACGAGGCGATGCGTACCCGCGCCGCGGTCTACGACACCCGCTTCGCTTTCGACTATTACCGGCCACTGCCCGATTCCCGCCTGCTGTGGGGAGGGCGCATTTCCATCCTGGATCGCTCGCCGCAGGCGGTAAGGCGCCTGTTGTATCGCGACATGCTGAAGGTCTTCCCGCAGTTGGAGGGCGTGGACATCGACTATGCCTGGTCGGGCCTCATGAGTTACGCACGCCACGAGATGCCGCAGATCGGCCAGGTGGAGCCAGGCCTATGGGTGGCGCAGGCCTTTGGGGGGCATGGCGTGGCGCCGACCACACTGGCTGGCGAGGTCATTGCGTCCGCCATCGCGGAAGGCGATGAGCGCTGGCGCGAATTCGCCCCGTACGGATTGGTGTCGGCGATCAAGCCGGCGGGGTTCCTGGGCGCCCAGCTCAGCTACTGGTGGGCGGAAGCGAAGGACGCGTGGAAGGCTCGGATGGAGAAGGCGTAGCGAACATGAGTGGAACCGCAGACACGATCGGGTGGGAAGACTTCATGCGTGTCCAGTTGTGCGCGGGCACCGTGCAGAAGGTCGAGCCATTTCCGGAGGCGCGGAAGCCGGCGTGGAAGGTATGGGTCGACTTCGGTCCGCATGGCGTGAAGAAGACCAGTGCGCAGATCCGATCGCTGTATGCACCCGAAGACCTGGTCGGACGCCAGATCGTGGGTGTCATCAATTTCCCGCCCAAGCAGGTCGGCCCTTTCATTTCGGAATTCCTGCTGACCGGATTCCATACCAACGAAGGCGTGGTGGTCACGACGGTCGAACGCCCGGTGCCCGACGGCACGCGCATGGCCTGACGACAGTCATCGAACCCAAAGAAATGGCGCCCTCGGGCGCCATTCCTCGTTTATGTGGGCGAACACCCTGCTTACAGCGACTCGAAGATGCCCGCCGCGCCCATGCCGGTGCCGATGCACATGGTCACCATACCGTACTTCTTCTGCTGGCGGCGCATGCCGTGCACGATCGTCGCGGTGCGGATGGCGCCGGTCGCACCGAGCGGGTGGCCGAGTGCGATGGCGCCGCCAAGCGGGTTGATCCTGGAGGGATCCAGTTCGCTGTCACGGATCACCGCGAGCGCTTGTGCGGCGAAGGCTTCGTTGAGCTCGATCCAGTCCAGCTGGTCCTTGGTCAGGCCGGCCTGCTTCAGCGCCTTCGGGATCGCCGCGATGGGACCGATGCCCATCACTTCAGGGCGCACGCCGGCGACCGAGAAGCTGACGAAGCGGGCCAGCGGGGTCAGGCCGTAATCCTTGATGGCCTGTTCCGACGCCAGCAGCACGCCGGCCGCGCCATCGCTCATCTGCGACGAGGTGCCCGCAGTGACCGTGCCGCCGAACTGCGGATTGCGAAACACGGTACGCAGCTTGGCCAGGCCTTCCAGCGAGGTGTCGGCGCGCGGGCCTTCATCCTGTTCCACCAGCAACTTCTTCGTGCGCACGATATTGCCGGCGAGGTCGGGCTGGCGCGAAATGACTTCGTACGGGCTGATCTCGTCCCGGAATTCGCCGGCGGCCTGTGCGGCCAGCGCTTTCTGGTGCGAAGCGACGGCGAACGCATCCTGGTCCTCGCGCGAGATCTTCCATTCCTCGGCGACTTTCTCGGCGGTGATGCCCATGCCGTAGGCGATGGCGACGTGGTCGTTGTCGAACACGCTCGGCGCCATGGCGATCTTGTTGCCCATCATCGGCACCATGCTCATGCTCTCGGTGCCGCCGGCCAGCATCAGATCGGCATTGCCCAGGCGGATCTGGTCGGCCGCCATCGCCACCGCCTGTAGGCCGGACGAACAGAAGCGGTTGATGGTCTGCGCGGCGATCGTGTTCGGCAGGCCGGCCAGCAGCAGGCCGATGCGCGCCACGTTCATGCCTTGCTCGGCTTCCGGCATCGCACAGCCGATGATGGCGTCGTCGATGCGATTGAGGTCGATGCCCGGGGCCTGCGCCACGACCGACTTCAGCACGTGCGCCAGCATGTCGTCAGGGCGGGTGTTGCGGAACACGCCCTTGGGCGCCTTGCCGACCGGCGTGCGGGTGGCGGCGACGATGTAGGCTTCTTGTACTTGCTTGCTCATGTCTCGGTGTCCTGTGTCGTCGGCGGTCAGTTACGCAGCGGCTTGCCGGTCTTCAGCATGTGCGCGATGCGGGCCTGGGTCTTTTCCTGCTGGGCCAGTTCAACGAAATGCTGGCGTTCCAGCTTGAGCAGCCATTCCTCGTCGACCAGCGCGCCGCGGTCGACGTCACCGCCGCACAGTACGGTGGCGATGCGTACCGCGATTTCGTAGTCGTACGGGCTGATGAAGCGGCCCTCCAGCATGTTGACCAGCATCATCTTGAAGGTCGCGATGCCGACGTCGCCGGCCACCTGGATGCGTCGGGCCGGCAGGGGCGGGCGGTAACCCGTCTCGGCCAGCGCCAGGACTTCCTGCTTGGCGATGTACAGCAGTTCGTACGCATTGAAAGCGACCTTGTCGCCTGCACGCACCAGGCCCAGTTCCTTCGCTTCGAAGGCGGAGGTGGACACTTTCGCCATGGCCACGGTTTCGAAGGTCTTCTTCAGTTCGGCGAACACGTCGCCGCCCGGGCCTGCGGCCTGCGAGGCGCGCACCGCGATCTCCTTCAGGCCGCCGCCGGCCGGCAGCAGGCCGACGCCGGCTTCGACCAGGCCGATGTAGCTCTCCAGATGCGCGACCGTGCGGGCACTGTGCATCTGGAATTCGCAGCCGCCGCCCAGTGCCAGTCCGCGCACCGCGGCAACGACGGGCACCAGCGAATACTTGATGCGCTGGCTGGTGGCCTGGAAGTTGGCCACCATGGCCTCGAACTCGGCGATCTTGCCCGCCTGCAACGCACCCAGCGCACCCGCCAGGTCGGCGCCGGCGGAGAAAGGCTCCTTCGGCTGCCAGATCACCAGGCCCTTGAACTTCTGCTCGGCGATGGTGATCGCTTCCTGCAGGCCATCCAGCACCGCATCCGAGACGGTGTGCATCTTGGTCTTGAAGCTGACCACGCCGATGCCGTCGCCGTCCGTCCACAGGCGTACGCCGTCGTTCTCGAAGACGGTCTCGCCTTGCGGGAAAGCTTCGCCCAGCAGCGGATCGGGGAAGCGCTGCCGCTGGTACACGGGCAGCGAGGAGCGCGGCAGCTTGGCGTTCTTCACCGGGCTGTAGCTGCCCTCGGCCGCATGCACGCCTTCGCGGCCATCGAACACCCAGTTCGGCAACGGCGCGCCGCTCATAGCCTTGCCGGCCACGATGTCGTCGGCGATCCACTGCGCCACCTGCTTCCAGCCGGCGGCCTGCCAGGTTTCGAACGGGCCGAGGCTCCAGCCGTAACCCCAGCGGATGGCAAGGTCGACATCGCGGGCGGTCTCGGCGATATCGGCCAGGTGGTAGGCGCTGTAGTGGAAGAGATCACGGAACACCGACCACAGGAACTGCGCCTGCGGGTGCTGGCTCTCGCGCAGCTTGGCGAACTTCTCTGCCGGGTTCCTGATCTTCAGGATATCGACCACTTCCGGAGCGGCAGTACGGTCGGAGGCGCGGTAATCCTGCTTCTCCAGATCCAGGACCACGATGTCCTTGCCCACCTTGCGGAAGATGCCGGCGCCGGTCTTCTGGCCCAGGGCGCCCTTGGCGATCAGGGCTTCCAGCCACTTCGGCGACTTGAAGTAGCTGTGCCACGGGTCGTCCGGCAGGGTGTCGGCCATGGTCTTGATGACGTGGGCCATGGTGTCCAGGCCGACCACGTCCGAGGTGCGGTACGTCGCCGACTTCGGGCGACCGATCAGCGGGCCGGTGATGGCGTCCACCTCGTCGAAGCCCAGCTTGAACTCGCCGGTATGGTGGGCCGTGGCCAGGATGGAGAACACGCCGATGCGGTTGCCGATGAAATTCGGGGTGTCCTTGGCGTACACCACACCCTTGCCGAGCGTGCTTGTCAGGAAGGCTTCCAGGCCTTCGAGCACCGAAGCGTCGGTGGACTTTGCGGGAATAAGCTCGGCCAGATGCATGTAACGCGGCGGGTTGAAGAAGTGCACGCCGCAGAAGCGATGGCGAAGCTGTTCCGGAAGAACTTCCGCCAACTTGTTGATTCCCAGGCCCGAGGTGTTGCTCGCCAGCACGGCATGGTCGGCAACGAAGGGAGCGATCTTCCTGTACAGGTCCTGCTTCCAGTCCATGCGCTCGGCAATGGCCTCGATGATCAGGTCGCAGCCCTTCAGGTGCTCAAGGCCGGTCTCGTAGTTGGCCGCCGTGATTGCTTCGGCCAGGGACTTGCTGGCCAGCGGGGCAGGGCTGAGCTTGGCCAGGTTGGCGATCGCCTTGTGCACGATGCCGTCGGGATGGCCGTCCTTGGCGGGAAGATCGAACAGCACGGTGTCGACGCCGGCATTGGTCAGGTGCGCGGCGATCTGTGCGCCCATCACGCCGGCGCCCAGCACGGCCGCCTTGCGAACTAGCAGGGGGTTGGACATGGGATTTCCTTGGATTGCAGGGGTTAGGTGCGGTCGGCGCGCAGGCCGGCCTCGGCGAAGCGGATCAGTTCACGGGCGGCACGCTCACGGTGTGCCGCTTCCGTGACACCGGTGGGGCGCTTGATCAGGCCGAAGTCGGCCATGGCATAGGTCAGCGCACCCGAGAAGAAGTCGAGCCGCCAGTAGAGTTCTTCCTTGCTGAGCCCCGGTACGCAGGCGGCGATGGCCTTGCCGAACTCGCGCAGCACGTGGCCATAGTGGTCGGACAGGAACTTGCGCAGGCCGTCGTTCTTCTCGGCGTAGGCGCGGGCGATGACGCGGACGAAGGCGCCGCCACCTTGGCGGTCCTGGGCGAGCGCCAGCGCCGGCTCGACGAAGGCGGCCAGGATCGGCTCGAGTTCGCCTGGCCGTTCCACCAAGGCCCGCTCCAGCAGGGCGAGGCGGGCGGCCGTCATGTCGTCCATGCGGCGGCGGAACACCTCGTTGACCAGGTTCTCCTTGCTGCCGAAGTGGTAGTTGACGGCGGCGATGTTGACGTCCGCACGGCTGGTGACCTGCCGCAGCGAAGTGCCGGCGAACCCGTGCTGGGCGAACAATTCTTCAGCCGCCCCCAGGATCCGCTCCTTGGTGGAGAAATGCGTGGTGTTGCCCATGATCCCCTCCGGGACTGAATCAAACGCTTGTTTGACTCATTGTGGATCCGGCAAGGCCGGGGAGTCATGTTGCGAAGCAGCAAATTCGCCGGCGAGCGGCTGCACAGTTGCGTTGGATACGTTAGAATCTCGCTACGCTTTCTGGTCTAAGCCCGCGTTTCGACGCGGGTTTTTCATGTTAACCTTGGGCCTTCAGTGGCCCGCCCAACGGAGAAAATCCCCATGGCGCTGGAGCGCACCCTGTCGATCGTCAAGCCCGATGCCGTTGCCAAGAACGTCATCGGCGAAATCTATGCCCGTTTCGAAAAGAACGGCCTGAAGATCGTTGCCTCGAAGATGAAGCACCTGTCGCGTCGTGAGGCCGAAGGTTTCTACGCCGTGCACCGCGAGCGTCCGTTCTTCAACGCGCTGGTCGAATTCATGATCTCCGGTCCGGTCGTCGTGCAGGTGCTGGAAGGCGAGAACGCCGTGCTGAAGCACCGCGACATCCTCGGCGCCACCAATCCGAAGGATGCTGCGCCGGGTACGATCCGCGCCGACTTCGCCGACTCCATCGATGCCAATGCCGCGCACGGTTCGGATTCGGTCGAGAACGCGAACATCGAGATCGCGTATTTCTTCGCCGCGACCGAAGTGTTCTCGCGCTGAGCGATATGCGATGAGCAACCACGACCTGCCGCCGATCGAGTTGAAGCTGGCCACGGACGCACCGTCCGTGGCTGTCGGCGTGCCCGTGTCCGCGAAGCAGAACCTCATGGACCTGGATCGCGAAGGGCTGGAGCGGTTCTTCGTCGAAACGCTGGGCGAGCAGAAGTTCCGCGCCCATCAGGTCATGAAGTGGATCCATCATCGCTACGTCACCGACTTCGGCGAGATGACGGATCTCGGCAAGAACCTGCGCGCCAAGCTGCAGGAACATGCCGACGTCGTCGTGCCGCAGGTCGTGTTCGACAAGCCCTCCACCGACGGCACGCACAAGTGGCTGCTCGGCATGGGCGTGGACGGCAAGAATGCCGTTGAAACCGTCTACATCCCCGACAAGAACCGCGGCACGCTGTGCGTGTCGTCGCAGGTCGGTTGTGGCCTGAACTGCACGTTCTGCTCGACCGCGACGCAGGGATTCAACCGCAACCTCACCACCGCCGAGATCATCGGCCAGGTCTGGGTGACGGCGCGCCATCTTGGCAACGTTCCCGCGCAGAATCGTCGTCTCACCAACGTGGTGATGATGGGGATGGGCGAGCCGTTGTTGAATTTCGACAACGTCGTGCGCGCGATGAACATCATGCGCGACGACCTGGGCTACGGCCTGGCCAGCAAGCGCGTCACGCTGTCGACCTCCGGCCTGGTGCCGATGATCGACCGCCTTTCCACCGAGACCGACGTGTCGCTCGCGGTGTCGCTGCACGCGCCAAACGATGCGCTGCGCGAACAACTGGTGCCGCTCAACAGGAAGTATCCGATCGCCGAGCTGATGGCGTCGTGCGTGCGCTACCTGCATGCGAACAAGAAGCGCGATTCGGTGACGTTCGAATACACGCTGATGAAGGGCGTCAACGACCAGCCCGAGCACGCACGGCAGCTGGCGCAGCTGATGCGCAAGTTCAGCAACGCAGCGCAGCTGAAGGATGCCGGCAAGGTCAACCTGATTCCGTTCAACCCGTTCCCGGGAACGCGCTACGAGCGCGCACCGGAGGAAGACATCCGCGCCTTCCAGAAATTGCTGCTGGACTCCCAGGTGCTGACGATGGTCCGTCGCACCCGGGGCGATGACATAGACGCCGCCTGTGGCCAGCTGAAGGGGCAGGTGATGGATCGCACCCGCCGCCAGGCCGAGTTCCGTCGGCAACTGCAGGAACAGGGTATCGACGATGCGGCTTAAGGCACTCTGCCTGCTGCTGATCACCATCCTGCTGGCGACCGCCTGCAGTCGCCTGACCTTTGTCCGTCCCAAGGGCAAGATGGGCCAGCTGGCCGGACAGGAAGAGTTGCCCGACTACTCGGTCAAGGACAGTCCGGAGGTAAAGCGCAGGCAGGGCGTGCAGACGATTCTCGCGCGTTCGCTCCAACGGTTGCGCGCGGGAGAACTGGACGCTGCCGAAAAGGAAGCGCGGTCGGCACTCAAACTCGAGCCCGACTCGGTGGATGCGCTTACCCTGCTGGCCGTGATCGAAGATCGGCAAGGGCGTGGCGAGAAAGCGGGCGAATCCTACCGCCGCGCCGCCGAGCTCGCGCCGGGCGAGGGCGCCACGCAGAACAACTATGGCACGTGGCTGTGCGCGAACGGGTTTGCCGCCGAATCGCTGGTGTGGTTCGACCGCGCGGTCGCTGCGCCGGGCTATGCGACGCCCGCGCTCGCCGCCGCGAACGCCGGCAGCTGCGCGCTCAAGTCGGGCCAGACCGAGCGTGCCGAGCGCGACCTGCGCCAGGCGCTGGTACTCGAGCCCGCCAATGCGACCGCGCTGGAAGCCATGGCGGAACTCGAGTTCCGCCAGCAGCAGTACATGTCTGCCCGCGCGTTCGTGGAGCGCAGGCTGGCCGCCGCGCCGGCCAGTGCGGGAGTGTTGAAACTCGCATCACAAATCGAGGACAGACTCGGCGACAAGGCCGCTGCCAGTCGATATGTTCAGCGTATTCGGGCGGAGTTCCCCGACGCGCAGGACGTCACAACCGGGGGAAATGCAGGGCCATGACGCAATCGGTAGTCGGGGATGTGTCCCCGCCGCAGGGGTGCGGCGAGGCGTTGAGGTCGGCGCGTGAGCAGGCCGGCCTGTCTTTGCAGGACGTCAGTCAGCGGCTGAAGATGCCCGTGCGGGTGCTGCAGTCCCTCGAGTCGGGGCAGTGGGACCAGTCGGGTGGCGCGGTCTTCGTGCGCGGGCAGCTGCGCAGCTACGGGCGTCTCCTGAAGGTGGATGTGGAGCCGTTCCTGCAGCAGGCGGATACGGTGGTCGCGAGGCCCGCCGAACTGGTCAGCCATACCCACACGCCGCAGCTGCAGTATTTCTTCGAGAGTTTCAAACGCCGCGCGGTGTACGTCGTGTTGACGTTGGTCATCGCCACGCCTGTCTGGATGGCGCTGCGGCCGACGACCGGCGTGGCACCGGATGCAGCCACCGCATCGCTGGATGTCGTGCCGAGTGCACCGCGCGCTTCGGACAAGGCGGACCACGGGATGCGTCCTGCCGGCAAGCCGCAGACAGCGCCTTATGTCGCCTCGATGACGCCGGTGCCGCGTTCGGCCGCGCCTGCGTTGTCGCTGTCGTTCAAGGGCGACAGCTGGGTGGAGGTGAACGCGCCGGACGGCCGGAAAATCGAGCATGCACTGCTTCGCGCCGGCGATGAACGTCGTTACGCCGCAGGCGAGGTCGGCCGCATAAAACTGGGCGATGCGACGGCGGTCGAGGTTCAGCAATCGGGGAGTACGGTGGACTTGGCGCCGTACCAGCGAGCGAATGTCGCACGCTTTACGGTATCCTCTGAGGGTTCCCTGGCGCCGGTCCGCGACTGACCCGCGCGCGGGTTTGTCCAACCTAGACCAAAGACCCCGCTCGAGGCGGGGCAAGAGAGCGCATGGCGATTGATGATCTGCTCGATGAGCACGAACAAAGCGAACGCGTCCGCAGCTGGCTGAGAAACAATGGTGCCGGTTTGCTGGGAGGCGTAGTCCTTGGCCTGGGTGTCATCTTCGGCTGGCAGTGGTGGCAGAAGGATCAGGCGGGGAAGAAGGAACAGGCCTACCTGAGCTACCAGACAGCGGTCGAAGGCCTCGCCAGCGGCGACCTGAAGCAGACGCAGGGCGCGGTCGACGCGCTGGTGAAGGAGGACGAGCTTTACGCCGACGTCGCCGGCCTGCAGCTCGCCAAGGCGCAATTGCAGGCTGGAGAACGCGATGCCGCCATCGCCACACTGCGAGCGCTTACGCCCGATGACGCACTCCGGCCGCTGGTCAATCTCCGTCTGGCGCGCCTGTTGATCGATGCAGGCAAGCACGATGAAGCCCTGAAGGTGCTGGACAAGGCGACCGATGCGTCCAGCCTGGAGGTTCGTGGCGATGCGTTGCTCGCGACCGGCAAGGCCAAGGAAGCGCAGGAAGCCTACACCCGTGCACTGGCCACGCTGGATGCGGTGTCGCCGCAGCGCCGGCTGGTGGAATTGAAACTGATCGATGCGGGCGGAACTCCGCCGAAGGCCGGAGGTGCCGCATGACGCGTGCCATGACACCCGTTGTCCGCGTGGCCGCGACTGTCGCGATCATCGTTGCCCTTGGCGGTTGCAGCACCGTGAAAGGCTGGTTCTCCGGCAAGGGCAAGGAGGGCGAGAAGCCGGTCGATCCGGCCGAACTCGTCGACATAACGCCGTCGGCGTCCGTCGCCAAACTGTGGAGTGCCAACGTCGGCAAGGGCGAGAAGCGCCTTGGCCTGCAGCAGGTGCCGGTGGTCGAGGATGGCCGCGTCTATGCTGCAGCGGTCGAAGGTGGCGTGCGTGCATACGACCTGCAGACGGGCAAGCAGGTGTGGCAGTACAAGTCCGACCTGCGCCTTTCGGGTGGGCCGGGAGTGGGTCAGGGGCTGGTGGCCGTGGGTACGCTCGACGGGCTGGTCATCGTGCTGGACGCTGCAACCGGAGCGGAAAAGTGGCAGGCCAAGGTGCCCAACGAGGTCATCGCGGCGCCGGCCATCGGCCAGGGCATGGTCTATGTCCGCACCAACGATGGACGAGTGACGGCGTTGTCGTCGGACAACGGCGAGCGTCGCTGGTTCTGGAACAACGAACTCCCCAGCCTGACCGTGCGTGGCAACGCGCCGGTCGTCCTGGGTCCGGGTGTGGTGTTCGCCGGCAGCGACGACGGAACGGTCACCGCGCTGGCGGCCAACGACGGCCGTCCCATGTGGACGCAGGCGGTCGGCATGCCCGAGGGCCGGAGTGAGCTGGAGCGCATGGCCGACGTCGACGGCGCCCCCGTGCTCGAGGGGACGACGCTGTACGCCACGAGCTTCAAGAAGGAAACGGTCGCCCTCGAAGGTCCGTCCGGCCGTCCACTCTGGACGCGCGACAATGGCGGCGCGGGTGGCCTGGGCGTGACCAGCAGTGCCGTCATCGTGTCCGACCCGGCAGGTACGGTGTGGGGGCTGGACAAGTACAACGGCGGCGCACTGTGGTCGAACACCACGCTTGCCCGCCGCTCGCTGACTGCGCCGACGATCCATGGCGACTACGCCGTGGTGGGCGACTTCGATGGGTACCTGCACTGGCTGAAGACGGACAACGGCGAGGTGGCCGCCCGTGCACGCGTCGGCGGCAAGGCCATCCGTGGCAAGCCGGTCGTGGCCGACGGCATCCTGCTGGTCCAGGACGTGGAAGGCGGACTGACCGCATTCGGCTTCAAGTGACCTGACACGGAGGGCGTGGCCGCGCCACGCCTTCCTAGTCCCGGAAAGGGCCGCATTGCGGCCCTTTTTCGCGGAAGGGGGCGTATTCCGATACCATGGCGGCCCTTTCGGCCGACCGGAGCAGCCGCGCGAACCGCGTGGCGACCCGCCTCCGGCGACCCTCCTCTATACGGTTGCCCTCTGCATGCTGCCCCTCGTCGCCCTGGTGGGCCGTCCCAACGTCGGCAAGTCCACCCTGTTCAACGCACTGACCCGCAGTCGTGACGCCCTGGTGCACGACCAGCCGGGCGTGACCCGCGACCGCAATTACGGGGTCTGCCGCCTGGACGAGGAAGATCCGTTCCTGGTGGTCGATACCGGCGGCATCGCCGGTGAAGAGGAAGGACTCGCGGGCGCGACCGCGCGCCAGGCACGTGCCGCCGCCGAAGAGGCCGACCTGGTGCTGTTCATCGTGGACGGCCGCGAAGGCGCCTCCGCGCTCGACGACGAGATCCTGGCCTGGCTGCGCAAGGCCGCGCGCCCCACGCTGCTGGTGATCAACAAGATCGACGGCATCAACGAGACCACGGCGATCGCGGACTTCGCACGCTATGGTTTCGCGGACGTCATCACCATCTCGGCCTCGCAT
Source organism: Pseudoxanthomonas sp. (assembly GCF_036845285.1). Taxonomy (GTDB): domain Bacteria; phylum Pseudomonadota; class Gammaproteobacteria; order Xanthomonadales; family Xanthomonadaceae; genus Pseudoxanthomonas_A. Next base: position 53,055 of record NZ_DAIUEE010000012.1, on the reverse strand, counting down.
CGCCAGGGCATCGACGACCTGCTGGAAGAAGTGCACCAGCGCCTGCCGGAAGAGGGAGCGACCGCCGGCCTGGACAACGATCCCAACCGCATGCGCGTTGCGTTCGTCGGTCGCCCCAACGTGGGCAAGTCCACGCTGGTGAACCGCCTGCTGGGCGAGGAGCGCATGATCGCGTCCGAAGTACCCGGCACCACGCGCGACTCGATCGCCGTGGACATGGAGCGCGATGGCCGCCAGTACCGCCTGATCGATACCGCCGGCCTGCGCCGCAAGGGCAAGGTGGAAGAGGCGGTCGAGAAGTTCAGCGTGGTCAAGACGCTGCAGGCCATCGAGCAATGCCAGGTGGCCGTGTTGCTGCTGGACGCCACCGAGGGCGTGACCGACCAGGACGCGAGCGTGCTGGGTGCCGTGCTCGATGCCGGACGTGCGCTGGTGGTCGCGATCAACAAGTGGGACGGGCTGACCACCTACCAGCGCGAACAGGCCGAAGCCCTGCTGGCCCGAAAGCTGGGCTTCGTCGAGTGGGCCGAGGTCGTGCGCATTTCCGCGCTGCATGGCTCCGGCCTGCGCGAGCTGTTCAAGGCGATCCACCGCGCGCACGCCTCTGCAACCAGGGAATTCGGTACCAGCGAGGTCAACAAGGCGCTGGAGGTCGCGTACGAAACCAACCCGCCGCCGAGCATCCGCGGCCACGTCTCCAAGTTGCGTTACGTGCATCCAGGCGGCGCCAATCCGCCGACGTTCATCGTCCACGGCACGCGCCTGAAAGTGCTGCCGGAGTCGTACAAGCGCTACCTGGAAAACTTCTTCCGCAAGCGCTTCAAGCTGGTCGGTACGCCGGTACGTTTCATCTTCCGCGAGGGCGCCAATCCCTACGAAGGCAAGAAGAACGTGCTGACCGAGAAGCAGATCGCGAAGAAGCGCCGCCTGATCCGGCACGTCAAGCGCGGCAAGTGACGGGTTACCCGACCCGCATCGAATTCGCCACCGCCGCAGAGATCATCCGCGACGTCGCGGGCAAGCGGATGTTGAAGGCCGAGCGCGTGCCGGTCACCCGCGCCAGCGGTCGCGTGCTGGCCGAGGCGATCACCTCGCCGATCGCCCTGCCGCCCTTCGACAACAGCCGCATGGACGGCTTCGCCTTCGCGCATGGCAGTCTTTCGGCGGAGGGGCCGATGGCCCTGCGACTCGCGGGAGAACAGTTCGCCGGTCTCCTGCAGGACCTGGACGTGGCGCCGGGTGAATGCGTCCGCATCACCACCGGCGCACCGCTGCCGCGCGGTACGGACACGGTCGCCATCAAGGAGGACTGCGTCGAGGAGGGCGTCGTCGTCCGCGTACCGGCGGGTATCGCCGCCGGAGCGGATGTCCGCCGCCGTGGCGAGGATGTGCGTGCCGGCGTTCTGGTACTCGAGGAAGGTTGCCTGCTGACGCCGGCGCGCGCGTCGCTCGCCGCAGCCCTGGGGGTCGCATCGCTGGCCGTCACGCAGCGTCCGACCGTCGCCGTATTCACCACCGGTGACGAACTGGTGGAACCGGGGCTGCCACTGGCGCCTGGCCAGATCTACAACAGCAACCGCGAGTTGTTGATGGCGCTGCTGCGCGCGGAAGGCCTGGAGCCGACCGCGTGGCCCAGCCTGCCCGACGATCCGGAGCGCATGACGACCATGCTCACCGATGCCGCCACGGCGTTCGATGTGGTCATCACCTGCGGTGGCGTCTCGGCGGGAGAGAAGGACCATCTGCCCGGCCTGCTGGCGGAGCACGGCCGCATCCATTTCTGGAAGGTGCGGATGAAGCCCGGCATGCCGGTGCTGTTCGGCGAGATGGATCGTGCCCTGTTCCTGGGCCTGCCCGGCAATCCGGTCTCCGTGCTGGCGACCTTCCTGACGCTGGGACGTGAACTGCTGGACGGACTGCAGCGCCGGCGTGAGCCACGCCCGCAATGGAAGGCCGTGCTCGGCGCCCCGTGGAAGAAACAGCACGAGCGTCTTGAGTTCCTGCGTGGCCGGTTGGACAGCACGCCCGACGGACGACTTCAGGCGATGCCAAACACCGCCGATGCGTCGCACCAACTGCGTGCCGCGGCGGACAGCAATGCGCTGATCGTTTTTCCCGAAGGCGCGCACGACTACCGTGCCGGCGATGTGGTGGACGTGATCGGCTGCTGAGCCAGCTCGCGCCGCGACTTGCGCGATAATCGCCGCATGGCCATCCGCGAAATCGATCCCCGTGACGTTGCCGCGCTGCTCGCGCAGGGCAGCGTGTTCATCGACGTGCGCGAGGAGCACGAACGCGTCGGCGGTCAGGCCGAAGGTGCGCGCGGCATCGCCAAGGGCGAGCTGGAACGCGATCCGGTGACCCATCTGCCGGATCGAGACGCCAGCATCGTGCTGATCTGCCAGAAGGGCGGCCGGTCGATGGATGCGGCCCGCGTGCTGGAAGCCGCCGGCTACCGCCGCCTGGCGTCCGTCGCGGGCGGCACCTCGCGCTGGATCGAGGAGCAACGTCCGATCGTGATGCCGGCGATGTCTGACGACACCCGTGACTTCAACGAGCGTTACTCGCGCCACCTGCTGCTGCCCGAAGTGGGCGTCGCTGGCCAGCAACGCCTTCAGCAGTCCCGCGTATTGATGATCGGCGCGGGCGGACTGGGTTCGCCGGCCGGCTTCTACCTGGCGGCCGCCGGGGTAGGGCAGTTGCGCATCGCGGACGACGACATCGTCGATCGCAGCAACCTGCAGCGCCAGATCCTGCATACCGAAGCCCGCATCGGTACGCCGAAGGTGGCGTCGGCGCAGGCGACGCTGGCGGCGCTCAATCCACGCACGCAGGTGGAAGCGGTCGCCGAACGCGTCACGGCGGAGAATGTCGAGCGCCTGCTGGAAGGCGTGGACGTGGTGCTGGATGGCGCCGACAACTTTCCGGCCCGCTACCTGCTCAATGACGCCTGCGTGAAGCTCGGCACGCCGCTGGTGTACGGCGCCGTGCAACGTTTCGAAGGCCAGGTGAGTGTGTTCGATGCGGGACGCCATCGCGGCGTGCAGCCGTGCTACCGGTGCCTGTTCCCGGAGCCGCCGCCACCGGAATTCGCCCCCAACTGCGCCGAGGCCGGCGTACTCGGCGTGCTGCCCGGCGTGATCGGCCTGTTGCAGGCCACCGAAGTGATCAAACTGCTGCTGGGTGTCGGTGAAACGCTCGCCGGCCGCTTGCTGCATTTCGATGCGCTGGCCATGCGCTTCCGGGAAACGCGCCTGCGCCATGATCCGGACTGCCCGGTCTGCGCTGCCGGTCGGCCGTTCCCGGGCTACATCGACTACGCCGCGTTCTGCCGCCCGTCCTGATCAATACACCGCGCGCATGCGCAACCCCTCGCGGAACTGGCGCGGGGTGATGCCGGTGTCGCGCTTGAACGCGGCGCTGAGGTGGCTGTGGCTGGCGAAGCCGCAGTCGAACGCGATGTCCGCGATGTCGGCGTTGCCATTGAGCAGGTGCCAGCGGGCGCGGCGAAGGCGGTGCGCCAGGACGTACTGCGCCGGCGTGGTGCCGAAGTTGCGCCGGAAGGCGATCAGCAACTGGTGCACGCTCATGTCGACCAGGGCGGCCAGCTCCGCGAGGGTGATGCGCTGGTCCAGCCGGCTTTCGATGTGGTCGCACAAGCGACGCGCCGCGGACACCGTCAGCGAGGCCGACGCCGGCCGGGTCACCACGGGCAACCGGTAGCCGTCGTACAGATGCTGGCGCAGCACCCACTGCAGGCGCTCGGCCATCATCACCGACAGGTCGTCGCCGTTCCGGCTGAGCCGGCCCAGTCGCGCGACGCTGTAGTGCAGGAACTCGTCGCGGTGGCCGAGGCGGGGCATCAGGTCTTCCAGCGGAACGCATGCCTCCCGGCCCACATCCACGTCGGCGGCCGGCGACAGGCGCAGTTCGGCGTAGGTGATGATCTGTCCGCAGGCTTGGCTGGCGTAGCGACGCCTGGCGGGCACCAGCCAGATGTCGCCGGGGGAGGGCGGGGCATGGGTCGATCCCGCGCCGTCGATCTCGGTTTCCAGCTCGCGCATCGTGCCACCGAGATGGACGATGACGGTGTGGCGGGGCTGGTCGATGGCCCACAGCGTCCGCTGGCGGATGTCCTCGCGGCAGACCAGCAGTTCAACGCCCGGCCAGTTGGCCTGCGCCAGCACGGTATAGGGCGGCATTCCGGCGTCCGCCGCCGCGGTAGCCTCGCGCGAAGACTCCCATCCATCGTGCGCCGGAGAATTTGACAGCGGATCGGACATCGTGAAAGCCGGGCGGACTGCTTCGCACGCATCTTAGGACCGTTCCGCAGGGTTGCCTACACGCCGCCCGCACCGGAGCTTCCCCTTCCTGTCCCTGTAGGAGCGTTGCATGACCGACCATTCCATTCGCGGCAAAGTCGCACTGATCGCCGGAGGCGCCAAGAACCTGGGCGGCCTGATCGCCCGCGATCTGGCGCAGCAGGGCGCTGCCGCCATCGCGATCCACTACAACAGCGCCGCCAGCCAGGCCGACGCCGAGGCGACCGTCGCCGCCATCCAGGCCGCCGGTACGAAGGCGGTCGCGTTGCAGGGCGACCTGACCAGTGCCGCCGCGATGGAGCGCCTGTTTACCGACACCATCGCCGCGGTCGGCCGCCCCGACATCGCCATCAATACGGTCGGCAAGGTGCTGAAAAAGCCGATCACCGAGATCTCCGAAGCCGAGTACGACGAGATGTCCGCGGTCAATGCCAAGGCCGCGTTCTTCTTCCTCAAGGAGGCCGGCCGGCACGTCAACGACAACGGCAAGGTGGTCACGCTGGTCACCTCGCTGCTGGGCGCATTCACGCCGTTTTACGCCTCGTACGCCGGCACCAAGGCGCCGGTGGAGCACTTCACCCGCGCCGCGGCCAAGGAGTTCGGCGCGCGCGGCATTTCGGTGACCGCCATCGGTCCGGGCCCGATGGACACGTCCTTCTTCTATCCGGCCGAGGGCGCGGATGCCGTCGCGTACCACAGGACCGCCGCCGCGCTGTCGCCCCACAGCAAGACCGGCCTGACCGACATCGAGGACGTGGTGCCCTTCATCCGCCATCTGGTCAGCGATGGCTGGTGGATCACCGGGCAGACCATCCTGATCAATGGCGGTTACACCACCAAGTGATCCCTGCGGGTGGGAGGCGAAGCGCCGCCCGCCCCATGTCGCGCGACGCGCCCTTGCGATAACGTGGGGAGGTCGCACCACCACCATCGAAGAGGACTTCCATGCGTACCTTGATCTTCATCGCCGTCGGCCTGCTGCTGGTGGGTATCGCGATGTCGCTGGCCAGTCCCGGCAAGCGTCGCACCGTGATGGTGGTCCTCAGCGTCGGCTGGCTGGCGGCCGTGCTGTGGAACCTGCGCACGGGCATGTCGCACGGCTACTCGCTGCAGGAAGAGCTGCCCATCCAGGCGGGAATCTACCTGGTGCCGGTCGCGGCAGGGTGGTGGTGGGCGTGGAAGACGAGGCAGCGCTGACACCATCGGACCTTCCGGAGCCACCGTCGTGACGAACCCCGCACATCCGCTCCTGCGTCCCGCCGGGCAGCCCGCCCGCGTGGCCAATGTCGAGCTGTTCTTCGACCTGGTCTACGTCTTCGCCATCACCCAGCTGTCGCACCATCTGCTTGAGCACCTGACCTGGCTGGGCGTGGTGCAGACGGCGACGCTGTGGTTCGCGGTCTGGCTGGGCTGGCAGTACACGGCCTGGGTCAGCAACTGGTTCAATCCGGAGCACCTGGTCATCCGCACCATGCTGATGGTGCTGATGGGGTTGGCCCTGCTGGTGTCCGCCGCCATTCCAGAGGCGTTCGGCGAGCGCGGGCTGCTGTTCGCCTGCAGCTTCGCCGCCATCCAGGTGGGGCGGACGCTCTTCGTGCTGTACAGCCTCGGCCGCAGGCACCTGCTGACGCCCAACTTCCTGCGCATCCTGTGCTGGTTGCTGGTATCGGCCACGCTGTGGATCGCGGGCGGCCTGAACGAGGGAAGCACGCGCCTGGCGCTGTGGTTGCTGGCGGTGGGCTGCGAGTACCTGTCGCCGATGGCGGGCTTTCCGGTCCCGGGACTCGGGCGCTCGCAGACGTCCGACTGGACCATCGATGGGGGACACCTGGCGGAACGCTGCCAATTGTTCGTCATCATCGCGCTGGGCGAATCCGTGCTGGCGACCGGCGCGTCATTCGGGCATGCGGCGCACCCGGGTACGGCGGTGTGGGTCGCCTTCCTGGTGTCGTTCGTCGGTTGCGTCGCCATGTGGTGGATGTATTTCGACACTTCCAGCGGCGACGCGGCGCATGTGATCGAGCATTCGAAAGACCCTGGCCGGCTGGGCGCCTACTTCCATTACGTCCACGTGCTGCTGATCGCCGGCGTCATCGTCTGCGCCGTGGCCGACGACCTGGTGGTCGCCCACCCGCTGGACCCGGTGAAGGGCGCATACGCCGCAGTGCTCGTGAGTGGCCCGATGATCTACCTGCTGGGCAATGCGCTGTTCAAGCGCGTGGTGTACGGGCGCCTGCCGCTGTCGCATGTCATCGGCATCGCGGCACTGCTCGCGCTCTGGCCATGGCTGCCGCGGGTCAACCTGCTGGCTGCGGGCACACTGACCACGGGGGTGATGGTGCTGGTCACGGTGTGGGCTGCGTACTACCGGCGACGTGGGGACGCCGTCGCGCACGCGCATACCGCAGGCTAGGAGCGGCATCGCTGGACCATCCGGTAGACTGCCGGCATGAGTGCAGAATCCGGTGCCAGCCAGCTGGTCAGTGTCGTCGCCCTGCTGGGTGCCGCCGTCGTTGCCGTTCCGATCTTCCGGCGTCTGGGCCTGGGATCGGTCCTGGGTTACCTGGCCGCCGGCCTCGCGATCGGCCCCTTCGGCCTGAAATGGTTTTCCGATCCGCAGTCCATCCTGCACGTCGCCGAGCTCGGCGTGGTGATGTTCCTGTTCGTCATCGGCCTGGAGATGCGGCCCAGCCACCTGTGGAGCCTGCGCAAGCAGATCTTCGGGCTTGGGGCACTGCAGATCGCGGTGTGTACGCTGCTGTTGACCGGCGTCGGCCTGCTGTTCGGCTATCCGCTGCCGGTGTCGTTCGTCGGCGGCATGGGCTTCGTGCTGACCTCCACGGCAGTGGTGATGCAGTTGCTGGCCGAACGCGGCGACGTGGCCCTGCCGAACGGACAGAAGGTGGTCTCGATCCTGCTGTTCGAAGACCTGCTGATCGTGCCGCTGCTGGTGCTGGTGGCCTTCATGTCGCCACAGGTCGTGCAGCCGCAGGAAGGCTCGAGCTGGGCGGCGATCGGCATCGGCGTGGCGTCGCTGGCAGGCCTGATCGCGGCGGGCATCTGGCTGCTCAATCCATTCTTCCGCATTCTCGCCGCCGCCAAGGCACGCGAAGTGATGACCGCCGCCGCCCTGCTGGTGGTGCTGGGTGCAGCGCTGTTGATGCAGCTGGGCGGCCTGTCGATGGCGATGGGCGCCTTCCTGGCCGGCGTACTGCTGTCAGAGTCGACCTTCCGCCACCAGATCGAAGCCGATATCGAGCCGTTCCGCGGCATCCTGCTGGGCCTGTTCTTCCTCGGCGTCGGCATGGCGCTGGACCTGGCCGTGGTGGCCGCGAACTGGCCGCTGATCGTCAGCGCCGTACTGGCGATGATGGTGGTCAAGGCCGTCTGCATCTATGTGGTCGCGCGCATCACCCGCAGCGGACATGCCGAATCGCTCGACCGCGCGGTGCTGATGGCGCAGGGTGGCGAGTTCGCCTTCGTGCTGTTCGCCGCTGCCGCGTCGGCAGGCATCATCGACGCGACCGTCAACGCCAACCTGACCGCCATCGTCGTGCTGTCGATGGCGCTGACGCCGTTGTTCGTCCTGTTGCTGCGCCGCTTCACGCATCCCGAGAAGCCGTCGATGGAAGGCATCGAGGAGGCCAAGGGACTCAGCGGCAGCGTGCTGATCATCGGCTTCGGCCGTTTCGGCCAGGTGATGAGCCAGTCGCTGCTCGCCCGCGACGTGGACGTGACCATCATCGACACCGACATCGAGATGATCCGCAGCGCCGAAGAATTCGGCTTCAAGATCTACTATGGCGACGGCACCCGTCTGGATGTCCTGCGTGCCTGCGGCGCGCAGACCGCGCAGTCCATCGCCATCTGCATCGACGACAAGGACGCTGCCAGCCGTATCGTGGAACTGGTCAGGCACGAGTTTGCGCAGGCGCAGGTCCTGGTGCGCTCCTTCGACCGCGAGCACTCGCTCGCGCTGATCGCAGCGGGCGTGGATTTCCAGATCCGCGAGACATTCGAATCCGCCGTGGAGTTCGGACAGGCCGTGTTGATGAGCGTCGGCACGTCGCGCGAGGAGGCCGAAGCCATCGCGCTGGAGATCCGGCGCCGTGATGCGGAGCGCTTCGAACTCGAGATCGCAGGCGGCGGAGACCTCAAGTCCGGAATTCCCGCGCTCTACGGCAACAACCGGCCGGTCAAACCCACGCCGACACCGTTCACCAAGCCCAAGCGCGAAGCAAAGGCGCTGAACGAGGAAGCCGCCGAGATCATCGGTGAGGAAGAAGAGGAATAGTCCGCGGTATCAATCGGTATCGCGGGCCAGGAAGTTCCTGATCGCCGGCCAATAGGCCGGATCGGCCGACAGGTCGTCATGGCTCGCGTGCGGGAAATCGACCACCCGCGCCGGCCGTTTGAATACCGCCAGCAATCGGTCCGTATGCGGCGGCGGTACCACGGCATCCCGGCCTGACCGCAAGACCAGCAGCCTGCCGCGATGGTGCGGTAGCCGGGCGACGGAATCGTAGCGGTCCCGCAGCAGCAGGCGCACGGGGAACACCGGATAGTGCGACTGGGCGACCGCCGCCAGGCTGTCGAACGGCGTGATGAGCACCAGGTTCCCGACCTCTCGCTGCGCTGCCACGTGCGTCGCCACGCCGCTGCCCAGGCTGCGGCCGACGACGGCGATATCGCCTAGCGGATGACGTTTCGCGACTTCGTCGTACACCGCGAGCGCGTCGGCCAGCAGCGCCGCTTCGGAAGGTTCGCCATCGCTCGCACCGTATCCCCGGTATGCGACCAGGTACGCCGCGTGCGAGAGCAACCACTGCGCGAAGGCCTCACGATTGGCGTCCACGGATTCGGCATTGCCACCGAAATACAGCACGGCGTCCTGTTGCCCGGGATTGACGACCCAGCCGCGCAGCACGGCATCGGGGCGGGTGATCGCGAGGTCGGTGTGTTCCGGCGCTGCCTGCGTGAACTGCGGGTAATAGATCAGGCGGCGCTGCTGGACATAGAGCAGGGCGCACAGCGCCAGATAGACGGCCGCGACGGCGATGGCGGCCCAGGCAAGCATGCGACGGATGCGCCGCTCAGGCATGCCGCTCCTGCGCGGCCTTGAAGGCGGCCAGTTGCTGGGGCGTGGCCTCGCGCTGGTGCTGCGCCTTCCATTGCGCGAACGGCATGCCATAGACGTGCTCGCGTGCCTGCTCCTTGTCCATGGCAATGCCCGCGTCCTGCGCGGCATCCCTATACCAGTCCGCCAGGCAGTTGCGGCAGAAGCCCGCGAGGATCATCAGGTCGATGTTCTGCACATCGGTGCGGTCGTCGTTGAGGTGGTTAAGCAGGCGGCGGAACGCGGCGGCTTCGAGGGCAGTGGTGTCGGTCATCAGGGCGATCCGTAGAACGGTGGAGGCGTGGGTGGTGTCGGTCGCGGATCAGGGCGATGAAGCGGTCATGTCGTCGCGACTGACGTCGCTCCCACAGACACCCATGCCGGAATCGGGGACAATACGCACCGACTCTACACCGCACCTCCCCATGACTGCCCGAATCCTGGACGGCCGCCGCATCGCCGAGAACCTGCTGGACCAACTCAAGGTCCGGGTCGATGTGCGCCTGGCGGCGGGACAGGGCCGGCCGGGCCTGGCCGTGGTGCTGGTCGGCGGCGATCCGGCCTCGACGGTCTACGTGCGCAACAAGCGCCGCGCGGCCGAGAAGGTCGGCATCGAGGCCTTCGACCACGACCTGCCGGCCGGTACCACCGAGGCACAACTGCTGGCGCTGATCGACCAGCTGAATGCCGATCCGAAGATCCACGGCATCCTGGTGCAGTTGCCGTTGCCGGGCATCCCGGACGCGACGCGCCTGATCGAGCGCATCGACCCGCGCAAGGACGTCGATGGCTTCCATCCCGCCAACGTCGGCCATCTGGCGCTGCGGCAGTTCGGCCTGCGGCCGTGCACGCCGCGCGGCATCACCACGTTGCTGGGCTATACCGACCAGCCGGTGCGTGGCCGCAATGCCACCATCGTCGGTGTCAGCAACCACGTGGGCCGCCCGATGGCGCTGGAGCTGCTGATCGCGGGTTGCACGGTCACCAGTTGCCACAAATTCACGCCGCGGGATGTCCTGCAGGCCCGGGTCGGTGATGCCGACATCCTTGTGGTCGCGGCAGGCAAGCCGGGGCTGATCCCGGGCGAGTGGGTCAAGCCAGGCGCCGTGGTCATCGACGTCGGCATCAACCGGCTGGACGACGGACGACTGGTGGGCGATGTCGGCTTCGAGGCTGCGTTCGAGCGGGCGAGCTGGATTACCCCTGTCCCCGGCGGCGTCGGCCCGATGACCGTGGCCACGTTGATGCAGAACACCTTGGAAGCGGCGGAAGCCGCCGTCCCCTGATCCCGGCCGGGCTGTTGTGGGAGCGACGTAAGTCGCGATGGACTGCCGGGCAAGCCTCATCGCGACTTACGTCGCTCCCACAGACAGGGTCCGCAGCGACCCGCATCGGCAGCAGCGCCGGGAATGCATCGTTCCGCCTGAAGCACCCGCCGGAAGACCCACCAATCAGGCTATAATGCCGCGCTTCCCCAACTCTCCCGGGCCCGCCGATGCTGCGCATCCAGGCTGAAGCACTGACGTACGACGACGTCTCCCTCGTCCCCGCCCATTCCACCGTCCTGCCCAAGGATGTCAGCCTGGAAACGCGCCTGACGCGCGACCTGCGGCTGAAGCTGCCGATCGTCTCGGCCGCCATGGATACGGTCACCGAAGCCCGCCTCGCCATCGCCATGGCCCAGCTGGGCGGCATCGGCATCCTGCACAAGAACCTGACCGTCGAACAGCAGGCCGCCGAAGTGGCCAAGGTCAAGAAGTTCGAGGCCGGCGTCATCAAGGAACCCTTCACCGTCGGACCCGAGACGACGATTGCCGAGGTGCTCAAGCTGACCCGCGCGCGCAACATCTCCGGCGTGCCGGTGGTCGACGGCGGCCAGCTGGTCGGCATCGTCACCAGCCGCGACATGCGCTTCGAAACCAAGCTCGACGATCCGGTCCGCCACATCATGACCAAGAAGGATCGCCTGATCACCGTGCGCGAAGGCGCCAGCGACGGCGAAGTGCTGCAACTGCTGCACAAGCACCGCATCGAGAAGGTGCTGGTGGTCAACGACGCGTTCGACCTGCGCGGCCTGATCACCGTCAAGGACATCCAGAAGAAGACCGACAACCCCAACGCCGCCAAGGACAGCGCCAGCCGCCTGGTCGTCGGCGCCGCGGTGGGCGTGGGCGGCGATACCGACCAGCGCGTGGAAGCGCTGGTGGCCGCGGGCGTGGACGTCATCATCGTCGACACCGCGCACGGGCATTCGCAGGGCGTGCTGGACCGCGTCAGCTGGGTCAAGAAGCGCTTCCCGCAACTGCAGGTCATCGGTGGCAACATCGTCACCGGCGATGCCGCGCTGGCGCTGATGGACGCCGGGGCCGACGCGGTGAAGGTCGGTGTCGGCCCGGGTTCCATCTGCACCACGCGCATGGTCGCCGGCGTCGGCGTGCCGCAGATCACCGCGATCGACATGGTCGCCGAGGCGCTGCAGGACCGTATCCCGCTGATCGCCGATGGCGGCATCCGCTACTCGGGCGACATCGGCAAGGCGATCGCCGCCGGCGCTTCGACGGTGATGATCGGCGGCCTGTTCGCCGGCACCGAGGAAGCCCCGGGCGAAGTCGAGCTGTTCCAGGGCCGCAGCTACAAGAGCTACCGCGGCATGGGCAGCCTGGGTGCGATGGAGAAGGGGTCCAAGGACCGTTACTTCCAGGATGCCAGCGACGCCGACAAGCTGGTGCCGGAAGGCATCGAAGGCCGCGTGCCGTATCGCGGGTCGGTCGGCGGCATCATCCACCAGCTCGTCGGTGGCCTGCGCGCCACGATGGGCTACGTCGGCTGCGCGACCATCGAAGAGATGCGCAGCAAGCCGAAGTTCGTCGTCATCACCGGCGCCGGCCAGCGCGAGAGCCACGTGCACGACGTGCAGATCACCAAAGAGCCGCCGAACTACCGGATGGGCTGATGCCCATCCGGCGTGATGGGTGATGGGTGATTCGTTAGAGATCAAAGCGGAGCAGAGAACACATGTCGGGTGCCAACGAATCACGAATCACCAATCCCGAATCACGGCTTCACGACGACAAGATCCTCATCCTCGACTTCGGCGCGCAGTACACGCAGCTGATCGCCCGCCGCATCCGCGAGATCGGCGTCTACTGCGAAATCTGGGCGTGGGACCACGACCCGGAGGAGATCGCGAAGTTCGGCGCCAAGGGCATCATCCTGTCGGGCGGTCCGGAATCCACCACGCAGCATGGCGCCCCCGCCGCGCCGCAGCAGGTGTTCGACAGCGGCCTGCCGATCCTCGGCATCTGCTACGGCATGCAGACGCTGGCCGCGCAGCTGGGCGGTGCGACCGAAGCCGCCGACGCGCGCGAGTTCGGCCATGCCGAAGTGCAACTGGTCGCGCATGACGCGCTGCTGGGCGGCCTCAGTGATCACCAGGGCGAGCCGCGCATCGACGTGTGGATGAGCCATGGCGACCATGTCGCCAAAGCGCCGCCGGGCTGGACGGTCACCGCCACCACCGACCGCATTCCCGTCGCCGCGATGGCGCTGGAAGAGAAGCACTGGTACGGCGTGCAGTTCCATCCGGAAGTGACGCACACCAAGCAGGGCCAGACGCTGCTGCGCCGTTTCGTCGCGGACATCTGCGGCTGCAAGACGCTGTGGACCGCCGCCAACATCATTGATGACCAGATCGCGCGCGTGCGCGAGCAGGTTGGCACGGACGAGGTGATCCTCGGCCTGTCCGGCGGCGTGGATTCGTCGGTCGTCGCCGCGCTGCTGCACAAGGCCATCGGCGAGCAGCTGACCTGCGTGTTCGTCGACACCGGCCTGTTGCGCTGGCAGGAAGGCGACCAGGTGATGGCGATGTTCGCCAACGAAGCCGATAAGGGCGGCATGGGCGTCAAGGTCGTGCGCGTGAATGCCGCCGAACGTTACTTCAGGGCGTTGGAAGGGGTTGCCGATCCGGAAGCCAAGCGCAAGATCATCGGCAACCTGTTCGTCGAGATCTTCGAGGAAGAATCGAACAAGCTGAAGAACGCCAAGTGGCTGGCGCAGGGCACGATCTACCCGGACGTGATCGAGTCCGCCGGCAGCAAGACCGGCAAGGCGCACGTCATCAAGAGCCACCACAATGTCGGCGGCCTGCCCGAGCACATGAAGCTCGGCCTGGTCGAGCCGCTGCGCGAACTGTTCAAGGACGAGGTGCGCCGCCTCGGCGTCGAACTCGGCCTGCCGCGCACGATGGTCTATCGCCATCCGTTCCCGGGGCCTGGCCTGGGCGTGCGCATCCTCGGCGAAGTGAAGCCGGAGTACGCCGAACTGCTGGCCAAGGCCGATGCGATCTTCATCGACGAGCTGCGCAAGGCCGACCTGTACGACAAGACGTCGCAAGCGTTCGCGGTGTTCCTGCCGGTCAAGTCGGTCGGCGTGGTGGGCGATGCGCGCGCCTATGAATGGGTCATCGCACTGCGCGCGGTCGAGACGATCGACTTCATGACCGCGCATTGGGCGCATCTGCCGTACGATTTCCTCGGCACCGTGTCGAACCGCATCATCAACGAACTGCGCGGCGTTTCGCGCGTGGTCTACGACATCTCCGGCAAGCCGCCGGCGACGATCGAGTGGGAATAAGCCGACAGGCATAGCATCAGGCGCCCCTCCACCGGGCGGGACGCCAGTCCAGGAACCACGAGAAGGAAGCATGCCGATGTCCGAAGAGTCGTGGGATCGCGTGCCGATCGATCCCCAGAGCATCGATGCGCCGCTGTCGCAGGCGGCGGTGTTCCTGGTAGTGACCGTCGACGTGGAGGCGGCTGCGCTGGCGCAGGTTTGCACCGTGCTCGACGGACTGGACGATCTGGTCAAGACCGTCGGATTCCGCGACCTGTCCGCACGACTGTCCTGCATCGCCGGTATCGGGCGCGGCCTGTGGGATCGCCTGGACGATACGCAGAGGCCCGCGGAACTCAAGCCGTTCCAGCCGATCCAGGGCGCGGTACACCACGCGCCTTCCACGCCAGGCGATCTGCTGTTCCACATCCGGTCCGAGCGTCAGGACCTGTGCTTCGAGTTCGAGCGCCTGCTGCTGGATGCGCTGCGTGGCGCCGTGTCGGTGGTCGACGAAGTGAGCGGCTTCCGCTATTTCGACGCACGCGATCTGCTGGGCTTCGTGGATGGCACGGCCAACCCGACCGGGGTCGATCTGCCGGCCTCCTCACTGGTCGGCGCAGAGGACGCGGCGTATCGCGGTGGCAGCTATGTCGTGGTGCAGAAATATCTCCATGATCTGGGTGCCTGGTCCAAGGTGCCGACCGATGTGCAGGAGGCGATCATCGGACGTACCAAGGTGGACAACGTCGAGATCGACGATGACGACGCCCCGCGGAAGTCGCACAAGTCCCTGGCGACGATCGTCGATGCCGAGGGCAACGAACACGACATCCTGCGCGACAACATGCCGTTCGGACGTCCGGGCCAGGACGAGTTCGGGACATACTTCATCGGTTACTCCCGTCACCTGTGGGTGATCGAGAAGATGCTGCAGCGCATGTACGTGGGCGACCCGCCGGGGGCCTACGACCGGCTGCTGGATTTCTCGGTGGCCAGGACGGGGGCCACGTTCTTTGCGCCGACGCGCAGCACGCTGCAGGCGCTGGTGCGGCGCGTATCCGCTGGATGAGTTCGATGGTTGTCGATACCGTGCCTGCTGCACCCGACGATGCATCCTGGATGCGCCATGCTTTCGCGCTGGCCGACCGGGCCGAACGCGAGTTCGACGAGATCCCCGTCGGTGCGGTGCTGGTGGGCGCGGACGGCCAGGTGCTGGGCGAAGGCTGGAACCGCAACATCCTCGACCACGATCCCAGCGCGCATGCCGAGATCGTCGCGATGCGGGAGGCGGGCAGGGCACTCGGCAACCATCGGCTGGTCGGCTGCACCCTGTACGTCACGCTGGAGCCCTGCGCGATGTGCGCGATGGCGCTGGTGCACGCGCGCGTGGCCCGGGTCGTGTTTGGCGCCGCCGATCCGAAAACGGGCGCATGCGGCGGCGTGTTCGACCTGATCGCGGATCCGCGGCACAACCACCGCATCGAGGTGCAGAGTGGGGTGCTGGGCGACGAGGCCGGTCGCCGCCTCACCAACTACTTCCGCGCCAAGCGCGGAAGGCCGCTGGTCTAGGGCGTCGGGAACTTCCGCTTCACCTTGCGGTGGTCCATCTCTTCGTTGATGGCGGTGACGGCGAGCGTGGATTCGCGCGCGAGCAGCAGGCTGGCTGCCAGCATCGCGACTACGCCCAGGGCGGCGAGCCAGGTCGGCAGCGATCCCAGGCGATGGCCGGTGAACGTATCCACTGCGACCGCGAGACTGGTGCCGACGAAGCAGCTGATCGCGGCGTAAAGCAGTTGTCCAGCGCGCAGGATGATCAGGCTGCGCAGGCGCTGCAGGGCGATGCGCCTCTCCAGCAACGTCCGTTCCGCATCCTCTTCGGCTTCCGCCAGTTCGCGCAGCAACGTGCGGGCGCGATCGATGATGCGTGCGAGCCGGTTGTTGGCCGACAGCAGCAGCGATGCGGTCGCGGTCAGGAAGAACGCCGGCGCCAGCATCGCGGTGAGCACGGCATGGTCGGTGGAGGGGTTCATGGGCCGGTCGCCGGAGTGGTCTGCGTTATGATGACACGATGCGGCATGTCCGCATGTCCGCATGACCGGCGTGGACTGGCCGGACCTTCTTCCCGTCACGGACCGCCGATGGCCTCGAACAACGCGCACACCGACCGCCTGATCTGGATCGACCTGGAAATGACCGGGCTGGATACCGATCGCGATTCCATCCTGGAAATCGCCACGGTGGTCACCGATTCGAAGTTGAACCTGCTGGCGGAAGGCCCCGAGTTCGCGATCGCCCACCCGGTATCCGTGCTCGAGGCGATGGACGAGTGGAACCGCAACCAGCATGGCCGGTCGGGCCTGTGGAAGCGGGTGGTGGAGAGCCAGGTGTCGCTGGGCCAGGCCGAGGCGCAGACCGTGGCGTTCCTCAGCGAGTGGCTGCCTGCGGGCGCATCGCCGATGTGCGGCAACTCGATCTGCCAGGACCGCCGTTTCCTTCACCGGCTGATGCCGCGGCTGGAGAAATACTTCCACTACCGCAATCTCGACGTCAGCACGTTGAAGGAACTCGCGCGCCGCTGGGCGCCGCAGGTGCTGGAAGGCGTACGCAAGCAGTCCAGCCATACCGCGCTGAGCGATGTCCGCGATTCCATCGAAGAACTGCGCCACTACCGCAAGCACATGGCCGCGCTCGCCGAGTGACGTAGCGTGCGCCATGCGCACGACCCTTGGGAGTCATCATCTCGCGTCGTGCGCGCGGCGCACGCTACGCGGGCGGTTTCGCCATGTCGCCGTCGTCGGCGACGCCCTTGGTGATGATGTCCGTCAGCGGCGTGCCGTCGCTGTTGTGATGGTACACGTGCAGGTCGCGCTGCGGGTACGGGATGTTGAGGCCGTTGCCGATGATTTCGGTGCGCACCGCTTCGGTCAGGTCGCTCTTCGCTTCGCCGAAATCCCGGGTGTTCGACCAGGCGTGCAGGACGAGGTCGACGCTGCTCTCGCTCAGCTTCGACACGACCACGCTGGGTGCGGGATCGTGCAGGACAAGGGGGTGGTCCGCGGCGATCTGCAACAGGATCTGCTTGGCGCGCTTCAGGTCGTCGTCGTAGCCCACGCCGACGGCGATATCGATCCGCCGACGCGGCTTGGCGGTGAAATTGATGATCGGCGCCGTTGTGATCAAGCTGTTCGGCAGGACGATCAGGCGGTTGTCGGCCGTGCGCATGCGGGTCTGGAAGATGCGCACTTCCTCGATGGTCCCTTCCAGGCCGGCGGCAAGGACGACGTCGCCGTCGCGGAACGGGCGTAGCACGATCAGCATCACGCCGGAGGCGATGTTCGAAAGGGAATCCTTCAGTGCCAGACCGACGGCGAGGCCGGCGGCGCCGAGCACGGCGAGCATCGAGGTCGGGTTCACGCCCATGGAGGTGAGCGCAGTGATGATCACCAGCACCATCATCGCGGCGTAGCTGGCGCGGCGCAGGAAGCCACCGAGCGTGGCATCCGCATGCGTGCGGCCCAGGACGCGCTCCAGCCCCAGGCTCAACCGCCTGGCCAGCCACATGCCGATCAGGAAGATGAGGGCGGCGGCCAGCAGCTTCAGGCCCCAGGTTTCCAGCAATTGCAGCCAGTCGATGCCGCGCAGTTCGCGCATCAGCGCGGCCGGTTCGGTGGGAATGTCGGCGAGGGCGGGCGCGGTGGCCGTTGCGGCGTGGGTGGGCATGGGCATTCCTGAAATGCAGCACGCCCCATCAGGGGCGTGCCGGGTGTACAGGGTGATGGTAACCGCGTTTGCGTGAAGAACGCGGCGGCCGGCGTCAGCCGGCCTTGGTCTTCGCCAGCCGCAGCCAGGTGTCGACCACCGTGTCCGGATTCAGCGACACCGATTCGATGCCCTCGGCCATCAGCCACTCGGCCAGGTCCGGATGGTCGCTGGGACCCTGGCCGCAGATGCCGACGTACTTGCCCTTGGCGCGCGCGGCCTTGATCGCCATCGACAGCATCTTCTTGACCGCGGGATTCCGCTCGTCGAACAGGTTGGCGACGATGCTGGAATCGCGGTCCAGGCCCAGCGTCAGCTGGGTCAGGTCGTTCGAACCGATCGAGAAACCGTCGAAGATGTCGAGGAACTCCTCGGCGAGCAGTGCGTTCGACGGCACTTCGCACATCATGATGATCTTCAGTCCGTTCTCGCCCTGGCGCAGGCCGTGCTTCGACAGCACCTCGACGACCTTGCGCCCCTCTTCCAGCGTACGGACGAACGGGATCATCACCCACAGGTTGTCCAGGCCCATCTCGTCGCGAACGCGGCGGACCGCCTGGCATTCCAGCGCGAACGCCGGCTCGAACGACGGATCGACATAACGGCTGGCGCCGCGGAAGCCGATCATCGGATTCTCTTCGTGCGGCTCGTAGCGCGTGCCGCCGATGAGATTGGCGTACTCGTTGGACTTGAAGTCCGACAGGCGCACGATCACCGGATGCGGCGCGACCGAGGCGGTGATCGTCGCGATGCCCTCCGCCAACCGGTCCACGTAGAAGCTGACCGGGTCGGCATAGCCGGCGGTCTTGGCGTCGATCTTCCTGCGGACGTCGAGGTCCTGGCGGTCGTATTCCAGCAGCGCCAGCGGATGCACGCCGATGTGGCTGGCGATGATCATCTCCAGGCGCGCCAGGCCGATGCCGGCGTTCGGCAACTGGCCAAAATCGAACGCGCGCTCCGGGTTGGCGACGTTCATCATGATCTTCAGCGGTGCTGGCGGCATGGCGGCGAGGTCGGTCGTCGTGCGCTCGAAGGGCAGGGCGCCGGCATAGATGAAGCCGGTGTCGCCTTCGGCGCAGCTGACGGTGACTTCGACGCCGTCCGCGACCAGGTCCAGTGCGTTGCCGGTGCCGACCACGGCGGGTACGCCCAGCTCGCGCGCGATGATGGCGGCATGGCAGGTACGCCCACCACGGTTGGTGACGATGGCACTGGCGCGCTTCATCACCGGCTCCCAGTCGGGGTCGGTCATGTCGGCCACCAGCACGTCGCCGGGCTGCACGCGCGCCATGTCGTCCAGCGAGCGCACCACGCGGGCGACACCGCTGCCGATCTTCTGGCCGATCGCGCGACCTTCGGCAATCACCTCGCCGCGCTTCTCCAGCGCGTAGCGTTCGATCTGCGTGGCCTTGGCGCGCGACTTCACGGTTTCCGGGCGCGCCTGCACGATGAACAGCTTGCCGGTCACACCGTCCTTCGCCCACTCGATGTCCATCGGGCGACCGTAGTGCTGCTCGATGACCAGCGCCTGCTTCGACAGTTCCTGCACGTCGGCATCGCTGATCGAGAAGGTGTTGCGCAGCTCAACCGGCGTGTCCTCGGTCCGCACGCGCTCGCCGGGCACGTCCGAATACACCATGCGCAGCGCCTTGCTGCCGAGCGAGCGGCGCAGGATTGCCGGCTTGCCCTGCTTGAGCGTGGGCTTGTAGACGTAGAACTCGTCTGGATTGACCGCGCCCTGTACGACCATCTCGCCCAGGCCGAAGCTGGAGGTGACGAACACGACGTCCCGAAAGCCCGATTCGGTGTCCAGCGTGAACAGCACGCCCGAGGATCCGACGCCGGAGCGCACCATCAGCTGCACGCCCGCCGACAGGAACACATCCTCGTGCTTGAAGCCGTGGTGGACGCGGTAGGCAATGGCGCGGTCGTTGTAGAGGCTGGCGAAGACTTCCTTCACCTTGTGCACGACATCGTCGGCGCCGGTGACGTTGAGGAAGGTTTCCTGCTGGCCGGCGAACGAGGCGTCCGGCAGGTCCTCGGCGGTCGCCGAAGAGCGCACCGCCACCGCGATGTCACCGCCGCCGTTGTCGGCCGAGAGTTTCGCGTAGGCCGCACGGATGTCGGCATCCAGGTCAGGTTGCAGCGGGGCGTCGATCACCCAGCCGCGGATTTCCTTGCCGGCCACCGTCAGGGCGGCGACGTCCTCGACATCCAGCGTGGCCAGTTTGTCGAAGATGCGCTTGGAGAGGTCGTTGTGCGCGATGAAGGCCTTGAAGGCGTCCGCCGTGGTCGCATAGCCTCCCGGGACCGACACGCCCAGGTTGGCCAGATGGCCGATCATTTCGCCCAGCGACGAATTCTTGCCACCTACGCGGGCCAGGTCGGCCAGGCGCAGCTCGTGCAACCACAGGATGTTCTCGTTCAAGCGCAATGCTCCGAAGCAGGCCGCGCCATGCCGATGACCATCGGCGTGGGGGTGCCGTGTCCATGGGGAAAGAAGCGATATGATGCAGTGCATACCAATTGCAGACAAGCTTGATCTGACGGGGGTTTCCATGGTGAAGCGGGAGCGGGGTGGTCATGTCTGACTTGCGTCAGGTGTTCTACGTTTCGGATGGCACCGGTATCACGGCCGAGACCATCGGCCACAGCCTGCTGACCCAGTTCGCCGGCATGCGGTTCCAG
Source organism: Pseudoxanthomonas sp. (assembly GCF_036845285.1). Classification (GTDB taxonomy): domain Bacteria; phylum Pseudomonadota; class Gammaproteobacteria; order Xanthomonadales; family Xanthomonadaceae; genus Pseudoxanthomonas_A. Next base: position 32,559 of record NZ_DAIUEE010000012.1, on the reverse strand, counting down.
ACCGACCGGCTGTCCTTCGTCGACGACGAGGAAAAGGCCCGCGACGCCGCCGACCGCATCCGTCGCGCCGGCGCCAAGCTGGGCAGCCGGCCCATCGTCATCAATTCCTGCGTGGACCCGGGGCTGAGCGCAGTGATCGCGGAAAGCGGCGCATTGATGCTCGATGTGTTCGCGCCCTTCATCGAGCCGCTGGAACGGGAACTCGGCCAGCAGCGCCAGTCGCGCGTCGGCCAGGCGCATGGCCTGGTCGATTTCGAGACCTACCACCGGCGCATCAACGCGATGAATTTCGCGTTGACCCACGACGACGGCATGGCGGTGAATTACGACGAAGCCGACGTGATCCTGGTGGCGGTGTCGCGCGCCGGCAAGACGCCGACCTGCGTCTACCTGGCCCTGCATTACGGCATTCGCGCGGCCAACTACCCGCTGACCGATGGCGACCTGGAAACCGACCGCTTGCCGGCGCGGCTGCGACCCTACCGCCGCAAGCTGTTCGCGCTGACGATCGACCCGGACCGCCTGCACCAGATCCGCCAGGAGCGGCGCCCGAATTCGGGCTACGCGAAGATGGAAACCTGCAAGCGCGAGGTGGCGGCGGCCGAGGCGATGTTCCAGGTCGAGCGGCTGCCCACGCTGAGCACCACCAACAAGTCCATCGAAGAGATTTCCAGCAAGGTCCTCTCGACGCTGGGCCTGCAGCGCGACATGTACTGAGCAGGCCTTGCGGAGGCTCCGAAGACGATGTCCGGAGAACCCTTAACTTAGGCCGCACATCCCGGGGCGTCAATGCTGCCGCGACCGGGATTCCGCGTGTAGGATCGGCCCATGTCGCAAGCCCTCGCACGCACCGCACGCATCCCCCGGCTCAGCCGTTTCGGCTGGCTGATGGCGCTGTATGCCGAGAACCACGCGCGGCTGATACGCCTGTTCTCGCCGGAGCATCTGCAGCCGGGCATGTACGTCTCCAGCATCGGCGATGGCCTGGACCTGCGGCTGGAGGTCATCGAGACGCACCGCTACACGGTGGAACTTCGCCTGACCTACGACATCTGCGATCCGCTGACCGGTGAACCAGATCCATCCGCTTTTGTTCGCCTGTACCGCGACGCGCACCAGGCCGAGGCGACGCATTGCTACGTCGGCAAGCGCTGGCAGGACGTGATCGGTCTGTATCCGCCGCCGGCCGAGGTGATCAGCCATCGCATGCGCATGAACACCTTCCTCGGCAAATGGCTGGAGTATCTGGCCGAGCAGGGGCACGGCGTCGCAACCCTGCATCGGGTGCACGACGAGCACGACGTCGCCTGAGATCGTTCTTGGCGCAGGACCACGCGGCGCGCATGAACGATCGCGTCCAGTTGCTGCAACACGCGCTTCCCGTTCGGCGGACATTTTTCGTGCAGTGACGATGGAACGACATGTCCATGCGCGCTGCGCGGACAAAAAAAGAGGCCCGGTTTCCCGGGCCTTCTGAAAAATTGGCGTCCCCACGGGGATTCGAACCCCGGTCGCTACCGTGAAAGGGTAATGTCCTAGGCCTCTAGACGATGGGGACGCACGAAAGTGTTGCCAGTTGTCTTTCCGGACGGCCTATTGCCCGGAAGTGGTGGAGCCAGGCGGGATCGAACCGCCGACCTCCTGCATGCCATGCAGGCGCTCTCCCAGCTGAGCTATGGCCCCACGTGCTGGCAGGAGCGGAATAATATCCAGCCTCTTGCGGATGCGCAAGCATCCGTCACGAAAAATTTAACGACTGGCGAACATCGGGGCATGCGGGTGAAATAGGGCGATTCGGAATCGATGGACGTCGCAGCGCGGATGATCGGCTTTTCAATAAAGGAATGGGCGGCGTGGGCGCCAGGACTGGTGGACCACGATGCGTGGCGCGCATGGGCCACTGCACCATGGCTGCCTGCGGGTGACGACATGCCTGCGCTCGCCGAAGTTCCCGCCATGCAGCGGCGCCGTATCGAGCGTCTCGGCCGCATGGCCATCCAGACGGCGTGCTGGTGCCAGCAGGCGCAGGACAGCGGCATGCCGCTGGTGTTCGCATCGCGGCATGGCGACGTGGCGCGCTCGATGGAACTGCTGGAGTCGCTCGCTGCCGAACAGCCGCCGTCGCCGACCACGTTCGGCCTGTCGGTACACAACGCCATCGCAGCGCTGTACTCGATCCTCCGTCGCGAACGCGGCAACTACATCGCGCTTGCCGGTGGCATGGCCACCGTCGAGGCCGCGTGCGTGGAGGCCGCCGGCCTGCTGGCGGACGGCGCCGCGGAGGTGCTGCTGGTGGTCTACGACGCGCCGCTGCCAGCGGTCTATGCCGACTTCGCCGATGAACCGGACGCGGGTTTCGCGTGGTGCTGGCGCCTCGCGGCCGCAGACGCGGGAGGACCGGTATACCGGTTGGCGTGGGAACCCGATCGACCAGGCCCGGACGTTGCCACGGTGCTGCCGCACGGTCTGGAGGTGCTGCGGTTCTTCCTGTCGGGCGAGCCGGAACTGAGGCTTGCGGGCGAAGGCTCCGTGTGGCGCTGGCGACGCGATGATTGATCGCCTGGCCCGCGCCTGGCGCGTCTTCGGCACGGGGCTGAGTTTCCTTGCGTTCGGCGTCGGCGGCCTGTTCCTGGGCGTGGTCGTGTTGCCGGTCATGCTCCTGGTGGTGCGGGACGAAGCGCGGCGGCGTCGCTGGGCGCGTGGCGCGGTACAGGCCAGTTTTGCCGCCCATGTTGAACTGATGCGTTGCCTGGGCCTGATGACGTATGAAATCCGCGGCCGCGAACGGTTGCGGCGCGATGGCCTGCTGATCCTGGCCAACCATCCCACCCTGATCGACGTGGTGCTGTTGGTGTCGTTGCTGCCGAACGCGGACTGCGTGGTGAAGTCGGCGGTGGCCCGCAACGCGTTCATGAAGGGGCCGGTCCGTGCAGCCGGTTACGTCGCCAACGACGACGGCGCGGGACTGGTCGAGGACTGTATCGCCGCCGTGAAGGCGGGGGGAAACCTGGTCATTTTCCCCGAGGGCACGCGCACGCGTCCTGGCGAGCCCATCAAGCTGCAGCGGGGCGCCGCGAACATCGCCGTGCGTGGCGCGCTGGACATCACGCCGGTGCGGATCACGTGCTCGCCGCTGACGCTTGGGAAAGGGGAGAAGTGGTATCGTGTGCCGCCGGTGCGGTTTCACATGGTGATCGATGTTCAGGAAGACCTGCCGATCGCCCCATTCCTGAACGGAATGGAGGGGGCGGACCCGTCGGCAGGAGGAGAGGCGCTGGCAGCCCGGCGGCTCACGGAACATCTGGCCAACTACTTTGCGGGAGATCCATCGCGTGCAGGCACTTGAGCACGAGATCAAGGAATTGATCATTTCGTCGCTGTCGCTGGAGGACATCTCGCCGGACGACATCGATACCAGCGCACCGCTGTTCGTGGAAGGCCTTGGCCTTGATTCGATCGATGCGCTCGAGCTGGGACTGGCGCTGCAGAAGCGGTATGGCGTCGCACTCTCCGCAGACTCGCAGGAAACCCGGCGGCATTTCGCCAGCGTCCGTGCGTTGGCGGATTTCGTCGCCTCGCAGGGCAAGGCCTGAGCGGGGACGGCAGGACAGGCAAGATGACCAAGAACGAACTTTTCGACCGGATCGTCACGATCCTGCATGACAGCTTCGAGATCGAGCCGGCGCGCATCACGCCCGAGGCCCGCCTGTACGACGACCTGGACATCGACAGCATCGACGCCGTCGATTTGATCGTGCAGCTCAAGCCGTTGCTCGGGCGCAGCCTGCAGCCGGACGCCTTCAAGGCGGTGCGCACGGTGCAGGACATCGTGGACGTGCTGTACGGCCTGATCCGCGACCAAGCCGCCTGAGCCCAGGCCGCTCTCCCGTGTCCCGGATAGGCGCGGCCATCTTCGTGGCGTTGTCGGTGGCGTACCCGTTGGTGGTGTACTGGGCCATGGGCCGTTTCGAACCCCGCTGGCTGGCGGTGCTGCTTCTCGTGCTCGCGTTGTTGCGTGCGGTCGCGACACGGCAGGCCGTCTGGCTGGTCGCCGCCGCCGGCGCCGCGATGCTGGCCGCGCTGGCCACGGCGTTCAACGAGGCGTTGCCGCTGAAGCTGTATCCGGCCCTGATCAATGCGGTGATGCTGGTCGTGTTCGCGACCAGCCTGGTGTTCCCGCCGTCGGCGGTCGAACGCATCGCGCGACTGAGCGAACCCGACCTGCCGCCGGCCGGCGTGGCGTACACGCGCCGCGTCACCCAGGTCTGGTGCGTCTTCTTCGTGTGCAACGGCGCGCTTGCACTGGTGACGGCGCTGTGGATGTCCGATCGTGCCTGGGCGCTCTACAACGGGCTGATTGCGTATGGCCTGATCGGTGGGCTGTTCGGTATCGAATGGCTGGTGCGCCAGCGCGTGAAGGCAGGGTATCGGCATGGCTGAGTGGCGTGCGCTCGCCGAGGTCGCCGTGCAGCCGATGCCGTGCCGTGTCTTCGCCGCTTACGGTGGCGACGCGCGCGACCATGCGTGGTTCCGGCAGGAGGTGATGCGCTGGTGCGCCGGCTTCCGCGCGCAGCCGGGCGAGACCTGGGCGCTGCATTTCGATGATGCGACACGGTTTGCCGCGGCGCTCTACGGTGCGTGGCACGCGGGCAAGGCGGTATTGCTGCCGGGCGATGCGCTGGCCGGCACGCAGGCGCGGCTGCGGCATCGCGTGGACGGCTTCGCCGGCGACTGGGCCGACGCGGCGATGGCAGCGCCGGAGGGTGTCGACGGAACGCAGACGCTGCGACCGCTCGACGCGGAGGCGACGCGCCTCATCGTGTTCACCTCGGGCAGCACCGGCGAACCGGTCGCGATCGAGAAGCGGCTTCGTCAGCTTGATGCGGAGGTGCATGCGCTGGAGACCGCGCTCGGCGGTGGCCTCGATGGCGTGGCGGTGCACGGCACGGTGTCGCACCAGCACATCTATGGCCTGCTGTTCCGGGTGCTGTGGCCGCTTGCGGCGGGCCGCGCGATCGTGCCGCGCGCGTTCTTTCCCGAAGACCTGCTGGCCGCGATGGAAGGAGGGGATGCGGTACTGGTGGCGAGTCCGGCGCATCTGAAGCGCTTGCCGGCGCAACTGCCATGGACATCGCTGCACGGTCGGCTGCGCGCGGTGTTCTCGTCCGGTGGCGCCTTGCCGGCCGAGGCTGCGCACGAGGCCGCGCGCCTGCTCGGCGTGCCGCCCACGGAGATCCTCGGCAGCAGCGAGACCGGCGGCATGGCGTGGCGCCGCTGGGACCAGGAACAACCCGCGTGGCGTCCATTGCCCGGCGTCGACTGGCGCGTGCAGGAGGGCGCATTGGAAGTGCGCTCGCCGCACCTGTCCGACGCCGCCTGGTGGCGCAGCCAGGATCGTGCCGAATCCGACGGAGCTGGCGGATTCCGCCTGATGGGCCGGGCGGACCGCATCGTCAAGGTGGAGGAACGGCGCGTCTCGCTGGAGGCGCTCGAACGCCAGATCCTTGTGCATCCCGCGGTAAAAGACGTGCGCGTGCTGGTGATCGGCGGCGCGCGCAGCACCCTGGCCGCCGTCGTCGCGATGGCCGATGGCACAGCGGTGCCCGACGATGCCGCCGCGCGCCGTGCGTTGTCGCAGGCGCTCTCGCGCCATCTCGCCGGCACGCAGGATGCCGTGACGCGCCCCCGGCGCTGGCGCTTCGTACCCGCACTTCCCCTCAATGCGCAGGGCAAGGTGACCGAAGCCGCGCTTACGGCCTTGTTCCGCCCGGAACGTCCTGCGGCCACGTGGACCCTGCGCGAGGCGGCCCGTGCGCAGGTCGAACTGCCGCTGGATCCGTCATTGGCCGTATTCGACGGCCACTTCACGCAGGCGGCGGTCCTGCCGGGCGTGGCACAACTCGACTGGGCGGTACAGCTGGCGCGCGAGGCATTCGCGATACCCCCATGCTTCCTGCGCATGGAGGCCCTGAAGTTCCAGCGCATCGCACGACCGGGCGACCTGATCCGGCTCGACCTCGAATGGCAGGCCGAACGCTGCACGCTGACGTTCCGGTACACCTCCGTGCACGGACCGCATGCGAGCGGTCGCGTGGTGTTCGCCGATGGCGAATGAGTCCGTGCCCGCGTCGCCCGCGTTCCGTCCGCTGGTGGTGATCCCGGTGTTCGACCACGAGCACGCCATCGCCACGATGGTCGATGGGGTGCTGGCGTCGGGCGCGCCGTGCCTGCTGGTGGACGATGGTTCCGGCGACGCGTGCGCGCGCGAACTCGATCGGCTCACGGCGCTGCATGCGCCGCAGGTGCGGCTGCTGCGGTTGCCGGCGAACCAGGGCAAGGGCGGCGCGGTACTGGCGGGGTTCCGCGATGCCGGCCTCCGGGGCCATTCGCACGTGCTGCAGATCGATGCGGACGGCCAGCACGATCCGGCCGACATTCCCCGCTTCCTTGCCGACGCGCAGGCGAATCCGGATGCGGTCGTCTGCGGCGTGCCGCTGTACGACGACAGCGTGCCGAAGGGGCGGCTCTACGGCCGTTACCTGACCCACGTGTGGGTGTGGATCAACACGCTGTCCTTCGCCATCCGTGATTCGATGTGCGGCTTCCGCGTTTACCCGTTGGCGCCCGTGCTGCGGTTGATCGACGAAGAGACCATCGGGCGACGCATGGATTTCGACGTCGAGGTGCTGGTGCGGCTGTTCTGGCGCGGTATCCGGGTACGCAACCTATCCACGCGCGTGACCTATCCGCTCGACGGCGTGTCCCACTTCGACGTGTGGCGCGACAACGTGCGCATCAGCCGCATGCATACGCGCCTGTTCTTCGGCATGTTGCTGCGCCTGCCAAGGCTGCTGGCCCGGCGCGCTGCGGCAGCCACCGCATGAACCGTCGCAGCGAGCACTGGGCCGATATCGGCGAATCCACTTCGGTGCGCGGCATCCTGCTGCTGTGCGCGATCCACCGCTGGCTGGGCCGTTGGCCGTTCCGCGCGTGCGTGTATCCGGTGGTATTCGTCCACTGGCTGCTCAACGGCACTGCGCGCCGCGCGTCGTTGCAATACCTCCGGCGCGCGCATGCGTTCCAGGGACAGCCCGCAGCGTGGCCGGGCATGTGGCAGAGCCTGCATCACTTCGCGATGTTCGCCGAAACGATGCTGGACAAGATCCTCGCGCTGGGCCAGCGCTATCCGGTCGACAAGGTGCGGATGGAGCGGCAGGACGTGCTGGCGCGCGTGCAGGCAGGCGAGGGGGGGCTGATCGTCACCGCGCACCTCGGCTGCCTGGAGCTGTGCCAGGTGATGGCCGACCAGGTGCCCGGTTTCCGGTTGACGGCGCTGGTGCATACCGCGCATGCGGAGCGCTTCAACCGGCTGATCCGGCGTCTCGATGCCGGAAGCCGCGTGGAACTGCTGCAGGTGACCGACCTGGGGCCTGCGGATGCGGTGAAGCTGGCCGAGCGCGTCGCGCGGGGCGAGTTCGTCGCCATTGCCGGCGATCGCGTTCCGCTGCGGGGCGGGCGCGCCGTCACGGCTTCCTTCCTCGGCCACGACGCGCCGTTCCCCATCGGCGCCTACGTGCTTGGCGCGGCATTGAAATGCCCGGTGTTCACCATGGCATGCACCCACGACGGCGACGGCTACCATGTTCGCCTGGAGGCATTCGCCGGACGCATCACGCTGCCACGCGGCTCGCGCGATGCCGCCCTGGCCGGCTACGCTGCGCAGTTCGCGGGCTGGATGGAGCGGCAGGTCCGCCTGTCGCCGTACGACTGGTTCAACTTCTACCCCTTCTGGGATCAGGTAACGCATGACGCCCGCAATGAATGAAACCGTGGCGCCCGTGTTCGGCGACGCACCGCTGCGCATCGAGGATGTGGTCGCGCTGGCGCATCGCCGGGTGCCCGCCGTGCTGTCCACCGATGCCGCATTCCGTGCGCGGATCGCGCGCGGCGCCGATTTCCTCAGCCGGCTGCTGGAGGAAGAAGGCGTCATCTACGGCGTCACCACGGGCTATGGCGACTCCTGCACGGTCAACATCCCGCCGGCCCTGGTGGCCGAGTTGCCGCACCACCTCTACACCTACCACGGCTGCGGCCTGGGTCGTTTCCTGGATGAAACCGAGACGCGCGCCGTGCTGGCCGCGCGCCTGGCATCGCTGGTGCGCGGCATGTCCGGCGTCAGCGTGCCGCTGCTGGAGGGCCTGGAAGCGCTGCTGCGCCACGATGTGCTGCCGCTGATCCCGGCGGAGGGTTCGGTCGGCGCCAGCGGCGACCTGACCCCGCTGTCCTACGTGGCGGCGGTGCTCTGCGGCGAGCGCGACGTGATGCACGCCGGGCGCCGGCGTCCCGCGCGCGATGCGCTGGCCGAGATCGGCATGGTGCCGCTGACGCTGCGACCCAAGGAAGGGCTGGCGATCATGAACGGCACCGCGGTGATGACGGCGCTTGCCTGCCTGGCGTTCCATCGCGCGGAGTACCTGTCGCGCCTGGCCACGCGCCTGACTGCCTTCAATGTGTTGGCGGCCGATGGCAACGCGCACCACTTCGACGCCGTGCTGTTCGCCGCCAAGCCGCATCCCGGCCAGTCGCGCGTCGCGCAGCGGTTGCGCGAGGACCTGCACAGCGACCGTCCGCCACGCAACGAGCAGCGCCTGCAGGACCGCTATTCGCTGCGCTGCGCGCCGCACGTGATCGGCGTGCTGGAGGATGCGTTGCCGTTCCTGCGCCAGCTGATCGAGACCGAACTCAACAGCGCCAACGACAATCCGCTGATCGATCCCGAACGCGAGCAGATCCTGCATGGCGGCCACTTCTACGGCGGCCACATCGCGTTCGCGATGGATTCGCTGAAGAACACCGTCGCCAATGTCGCCGACCTGCTGGACCGCCAGCTCGCGCTGATCGTCGATGCGCGCTACAGCCATGGCCTGCCGGCGAACCTGTCCGGCGCGACCGGGCCGCGCGCCGCGATCAACCACGGCCTTAAGGCGCTGCAGATCAGCGTGTCGGCGTGGACGGCGGAGGCGCTGAAACTGACGATGCCGGCTTCGGTATTTTCGCGTTCCACCGAATGCCACAACCAGGACAAGGTCAGCATGGGCACGATCGCCGCGCGCGACTGCCTGCGCGTGATCGAACTGACCGAACAGGTGGTGGCGGGCATGCTGATCGCGGCGCGCCAGGCCCTGGCGCTGCGCGAGCGCGTCGGCCTGCAGTCCACGCTGGGCGATGGCCCTGCCGGCATGTATGCCGACCTGCGCGAACGCATCGCGCTGGTCGAGGAAGACCGGGCACTGGACGGCGAACTGCGCCAGTTGCTCGTCGACATCCGGGAAGAGCGCTGGGATGTCTATGCCGGCTGACCTGCGCGACGACCTGGCGATCGAAGTCCGGCTCAGCCCGGCCTTCCACGATTGCGACGCCATGCAGGTGGTCTGGCACGGGCACTACTTCAAGTACCTGGAGATCGCCCGCTGCGCGCTGCTGGAGCGGTTCGACTACGACTACCCGCAGATGCAGGCTTCCGGCTACCTGTGGCCGGTCGTGGACGCACGCATCAAGTACATCCGGCCACTGCGGTACGCGCAGCCGCTGGTGGTCGCGGCCCGCATCAGCGAGTGGGAGAACCGGTTGAAGCTGGACTACGAGATCCGCGATGCGGGCAGCGGTGACGTACTGACGCGCGCGCATACGATCCAGGTGGCGGTTGATGCCGCTTCAGGCGAGATGCGGTATCTGTGCCCGCCTGTGCTCTGGGAGCGGTTGGGAGTCGAATCACCATGAACACCTTTTTCAGGCTGCTGTCCGCCGGCATGCTGGCGGTCGGCACGGTCGGGACTGGTCTGCCGGCCGTTGCGGCCGAACCGCTGGCCCAGGTGCGCGCGCAGGTGGCGCAGGTGCCGGTGCTGCGGGGCGAGTTCACCCAGGAAAAGAACGTCGCCGGCTTCAAGAACCCGCTGCGTTCGAACGGCCGCTTCCTGCTGGCGCGCGACAAGGGGGTGGTCTGGACCACGACGACGCCGTTCCCGTCCGAAATCATCATCACGCAGGACCGCATCCTCAGCCGCCAGCGCGACGGCAGCAGGCGGGTGGAAGTGGATGGCAAACAGCAGCCCGGCCTGCGCAGCGTCAACGCGATGATGTTCGCGTTGATAAGTGGCGACATGAAGGCGCTGACCTCGAGTTTCGAGGTGAAGGAAGAACAGGCCGGAAACGGATGGCGGATGACGCTGGTGCCGCGCTCGCGGCAGCTCGCGCAGGCGTTCACGTCGGTGCGGCTGTCGGGCGATCGCTATGTCCGCGACGTGGAACTGCGCGAAGCCAACGGCGACCTGACGCACCTCCGCTTCAGCGGCATGAGCGAAACCCCTGCCACGCTGTCGCGCGACGAGGCCACCCGGTTTGAGTGAATCGATGATGTCCCGGGACGCAGGCAGGCCGCTGCGCGGCTGGCGCTGGCTGGCGCTGGCGTGGCTGCTGGTGCTCGCCGCCGTTGCCGTTCACCAGTGGACGTTCTGGCAATCGCCGCCCATCGACAGCGACGTGCTGGCCCTGCTGCCACGGGAGGCCGGCGACCCGACGGTCGCGGACGCGACGCGGCGCATCGCCGAAAACAGCGCACGCGACGTCGTGGTGATGCTGGGTGGAAAGGATGCGGAGGCCGTGCTCCGCGCGCGGCAGGCGTTCGAGGCCTTCGTGCAGGGGGCGGGGACGCCCGCCGGCACCCTGCTGGTCGCGCAGCGGTCGCCGGAAGACTGGTTCGCCCAGGCCAGCGGCTTCCTGGCACCGCACCGCGACCGCCTGCTGACGCAGGCACAGCGCGAGATGCTCGCGCAGACCTCGACGGACGCGCTGGCCGAATCCGCGCTGGCCGCGCTCTACGGCCCGATGGGTGCGCCGCGCCTGACCGAATGGCGCAACGATCCACTGGGCCTGTGGCCGCAGTGGTGGCAGGCGCAGGCCGCGGCTGCCGGCATGGCCCTGGATGGCGATGGACTGCTGCAGGCGGAAGACCGCCACTGGGCGGTGCTGCAGTTCACGCTGCGCGGCTCGGCCTTCAGGCTGGATGGTGAACGTCACCTGCAGGACCTGCTGGACGGCGCCTCGGCCGCCGCGACGGCGGCTGCCCCCGACCTTCGCGTGCTGAAGGCCGGCGTGCCGCTGCATGCCGAATCCGCCGCCGTGCAGGCCAACCGCGAGGTCAACACGATCGGTTGGGGCTCGCTGGCGGCAGTGCTGCTGCTGGTCTGGCTGGCGTTCCGTTCACTGCGTCCGCTGCTGCTGGTCGCGTTGTCGCTGCTGGTCGGTTGCGCGGTGGCGCTGACGGTGACGGTGCTGGTCTTCGGCAAGGTGCACCTGCTGACGCTGATCTTCGGCGCCAGCCTGGTCGGCGTGGCGGAGGACTACGGCATCCACTGGTTCGCGTCGCGCCAGGGCGTCGCCGGCGAACGTCGCTGGTCGCTGCTGCGCCACCTGCTGCCCGGCTTGTGGCTGGCACTGCTGACCAGCGCGACGGCGTACCTCGCGCTGGGACTGGCACCGTTCCCGGGACTGCGGCAGATGGCGCTGTTCTCGGTGGTCGGCCTGTCGGCGGCGTTCCTGACGGTCATCTTCGCGTTCCCCTGGCTGGACGGCGGACAGGTACGCACGACCGGTTTCTCGCGCTGGCTCGGCGGCACGCTGGCGCGCTGGCCGCGCCTGGCCAGCCGTCGCGGGTTCGTGGCGCTGGCGATCGTGGTGACGGCGATCGCGGTGCCGGGCCTGGCCAGGGTGCAGGGCAACGACGACCTGCGCAGCCTGCAGTCGTCGCCGCCCGCGATGATCGCGCAGCAACGCGACGTCGGCCGGTTGCTGGGCATGCCCAGTCCCGCGCAGTTCTATCTCGTCCAGGGCCGCGACACGGAACAGGTGCTGCGGCGCGAAGAGCAACTCGTCGCCCGCCTGCGCCGCGCCGAGGCACAAGGATCGGTGGGCGGGCATCGTGCCCTCAGCGACTGGCTGCCGTCGCAACACCGGCAGGACGAAGACGCGGCGCTCACTGCGCGCGTGGAGCGCGACGTACTCCAGCGCCTGTCCGCCGCGACCGGCGAAACGCTGTCGCGCGGCGGTCTGGCGACGACCGCCCTCGACCTCCCGACCTTCCTCGCATCACCGGCGGCCCTGCCAGTGCGGCACCTGTGGCTGGGACAGGTGGGGCAGGGCGTGGCCTCGGTGGTGATGGTCAATGACCTGTCCCGGCCGGATGCGCTGGCCACCTTCGCCGCGCAGGCCGCAGGACTCGACGGCGTGCGCTGGGTCGACCGGACCGCCGACATTTCACGCCTGCTCACGCACTACCGACGGATGATGACGGGCCTGCTGCTGGCTGGCGTGGTCGTGGTGTTCGGTGTGCTGGCTTTCCGCTACCGCGGCGAGACCTGGCGCGTGATCACGCCGACGCTGCTGGCGGGTGTGCTGACGGTGGCGCTGCTGGGCTGGCTCGGCCAGCCGCTGCAACTGTTCAACGTACTGGCGCTGATGCTGTTGCTGGGCATGGGCATCGATTACGGCATCTTCCTGCTCGAACACCGCGGCGACGCCAGCGCATGGCTGGCGGTCTGCGTCGGTGCCGCCAGTACCTGGTTGTCGTTCGGCCTGCTGGCTCTGTCGGCGACGCCGGCCCTGCGGGCGTTCGGACTCACGCTGTTGTTCGGCATCGGCCTGGTCTGGCTGCTGTCGCCGCTGTTCCGGCCGCCGCCGGATGGCTCCTCCCCGCATGGAAACACCGCTGCATGAAAACGGAACGTACCGACATCCTGATCATCGGCGCCGGCCCGGCCGGCTCCGTGGCTGCGGCAATGCTGCGCCAGCAGGGCCGCAAGGTCCTGATCGTCGAGCGCGAGCAGTTCCCGCGCTTCTCCATCGGCGAGAGCCTGCTGCCGCAAAGCATGGAATACATCGAAGCCGCCGGCCTGCTGCAGGACGTGGTGGAAGCGGGCTTCCAGTACAAGAACGGCGCCGCGTTCGTCCGTGGCGAGCGCACGACGGAGTTCGATTTCCGCGACAAGTTTTCCGCAGGCTGGGGCACGACCTACCAGGTGCAGCGCGCCGACTTCGACCACGTGCTGGCGAAAGGCGCCGAAAGGATGGGCGCCGAGGTCCGCTACCGGCACGAGGTGCTGTCCGCCGAGCCGGGCGAGACGCCGCGCGTGACCGTGCGGTCGCCGGAAGGCGAGGAGTACGTGATCGAAGCCGATTTCATGCTCGACGCCAGCGGCTTCGGTCGCCTGCTGCCCCGCCTGCTGAAGCTGGAGTCGCCGTCGAACTTCCCGGTGCGGGGCGCCATCTTCACCCACGTGCGCGACCACATCGCGCACGATGCCGGCTTCGACCGCAACAAGATCCTGATCACCACGCATCCCGAGCACGTCGATGTCTGGTACTGGACCATCCCGTTCTCCAACGGCTGCTGTTCGCTGGGCGTGGTGGCGGAAATGGAGTTCCTCGAGCGCTACCAGGGCACCGACCTGGAACGGCTGCAGGCCATCGTCGGCGAGGATCCCAACCTCACGCGGCTGCTGAAGAACGCGGAATGGGCGGTGCTGCCGGTGCGGCAGATCACCGGCTACTCGGCCAACGTGTCGTCGCTGTGGGGACCGGGCTATGCACTGCTCGGCAACGCGGGCGAGTTCCTCGATCCGGTGTTCTCTTCCGGCGTGACCATCGCGTTCAAGTCGGCGCAGCTGGCCAGCGAATGCCTGCGCCGCCATTACGCGGGCGATACCGTGGATTGGGAAGCCGACTACTCGGTGCCGTTGCGCGGCGGGGTCCAGACGTTCCGCCGCTTCGTCGAGTCATGGTATGCCGGCGGTTTCCAGAAGATCATCTTCCATCCGGACGCGCAGCCCGACATCCGCCGGATGATCTGTTCGATCCTGGCCGGCTACGCATGGGACAAGAAGAATCCGTACGTGGCCGACACGCAGCGTCGCCTGCAGGTGCTGGAGCAGTTGTGCGGCGGCTGATCGCCCTGCTGGTGGCGTGCCTGTTGCTGGCGGCGTGCGCGACGCGGCCACCCGGGCCGGCAGTCGTGCTGCCCGCCTTGCGGCTGGCGCCCTCGGCGCTGGGCCATGACCTGGCCGTGCAGCAGCGCTTGGTGTTCCGGTTCGGTTCGCACGTACGCGAGCTGGACGCGTTGCTGGAAGTCGATGCCTCGGATGTCCGGCTCGCCGTGCAGGCGATGGGCCGGACCGGCGTGCGCCTGCAATGGGATGGCAAGGAACTGGTCGAACAGCGTGCGGCGTGGTTGCCCTCGGCGGTGCGCGGCGAACGCGTGCTCGACGATGTGCAGTTCAGCCTGTGGCCGGCCGACGCGATCAGGGCCGTGCTTCCTGCGGGCTGGGAGCTGGTCGAGCGCGATGGCTTCCGCGAGTTGCGCAGGAACGGGCAGGTCTGGTTGCAGCGCGAACAGGTGGATGCCACGACGCTGCGCGTGCGCAATGGCGTCGATGATTATGAGTTGATGATCGAATCGGTGGCGGGTGGAGTCCACGACCCGTGAGCGGCGATGCCATCTTCCTCAATCACCTCGGCATCGTCTGTGCCCTGGGCACGGGACCGCAGGCCGTGCGCGAGGCCCTGTTCCGCGATGACGCCCCCGCCGGTGTCGCCGCCAACGACACGCTGCTACCCGGACAGCGGCTCGCACTGGGCGGTGTCGCCGGAGCGCTGCCATCGCTCGACCATCATCCCGCCCAGTTGCATGGCCGCAACAACGCGCTGCTGCGGGCGGCCTACCTGCAGATCGAGGACCAGGTGCAGCACGCCATCGAACGGCATGGGCCGTCGCGGGTCGCCATCGTGGTCGGCACCAGCACCTCGGGCATCGGCGAGTCGGAGCAGGCGACGAAGCACTGGCACCGGCATGCGCAGTGGCCGGCCGGCTTCCATTATGTGCAGCAGGAAATCGGCGCACCGTCGCGCTTCCTCGCAGCCGAATCCGGCGCGCGCGGTCCGGCGTGGACCATCTCCACCGCATGCTCGTCCAGCGCGAAGGCGATGGCGTCGGCGGCACGCCTGCTGCACACCGGGCTGGTCGATGCGGTCATCACTGGCGGCGCGGATTCGCTGTGCCAGTTCACCGTGCGTGGCTTCATGTCGCTGGAATCGGTATCGGCCGAGCGCTGCAATCCGTTTTCCACGCATCGCCGCGGCATCAACATCGGCGAGGGCGCGGCATTGTTCCTGATGACACGCGCAGCCGGACCGGTGCGCCTGGCGGGCTGGGGCGAAACCTCCGATGCGCACCACATTTCGGCGCCGGAACCGCAGGGCATCGGCGCCATCGAGGCGATCGCCCAGGCGCTCGCGCGTGCGCAACTGGCGCCGTCGCAGATCGACTACGTGAACCTGCACGGCACCGCCACGCCACAGAACGATGCGATGGAAAGCCGCGCCGTCGCCACCGCGCTGGGCAGCGACGTGCCGGTGAGTTCCACCAAGCCGCTCACCGGCCATACGCTGGGCGCGGCCGGCGCGGTCGAGGCCGGGCTGTGCTGGCTGGCGATGGTCGACAATCCGCATCATCGCCTGCCGCCGCACTGGTGGGACGGCCACACGGACCCGGCATTGCCACCGCTGGCGTTCGTGGCGCCGGGCGCGACGGCAAGGGCGCCGCTGCGCCATGTGCTGAGCCAGTCGTTCGCGTTCGGGGGCAGCAACGCCGTGCTGGTGTTCGGAGGGGAATGATGCGCGAGTTGTACGACATCGAACGCGTGGTGCCGCATCGCGGAACGATGCGCCTGGTCGACCGCCTGGTCGAGTGGGACGAGGACGCCGTGGTCGTCGAGCTGCGCGTGCCCGACGAAGGCCCTTTCAGCCACGGTGAAGGCGTACCCGCCTGGGTCGGCGTGGAGTACATGGCGCAGACCATCGCCGCCTGGGCCGGTTGCCACGCGCGGGCGGCCGGACGCGAACCGTCGATTGGTTTCCTGCTCGGCACCCGGCGCTACGAGAGCCGCACGTCATGGTTCCGGGCCGGGGCAGTGCTTCGGGTGGAGGCGACGCGCGAGCTGCTGGGCGACAATGGGCTGGGCATGTTCAGCTGCCGCATCCTGGGGGACGGCGAAGAACTGGCAACCGCCAACGTGTCGGTGTTCGAACCACCGGACGCGATGGCCTATCTGGAGAGTACGGCGCAATGAGGGGAGAACATTCGGCCGGTGACGGTACGTCTGGGGAGCGTACGGTCCTGGTCACGGGAGGAAGCCGGGGCATCGGCCGTGCCATCGCATTGCGGTTGGCGCAGGACGGGTTCGATGTCGTCGTGCATTGCCGCAGCCGCGTGGACGAAGCGGAGGCGGTCGCCCGCCTTGTCCGCGAACTGGGCCGCCAGGCGCGGGTGCTCGCGTTCGACGTAGCCGATCGCGATGCCGCCGCGCAGGCGCTCGACGCCGATATCAACGCGCACGGCACCTACCACGGCGTGGTCTGCAATGCAGGCATCGCACGCGACACCGCCTTCCCGGCGATGAGTGGCGAGGAATGGGACACCGTGCTGCGGACCAACCTGGACGGGTTCTACAACATCCTCAATCCGCTGGTCATGCCGATGGTGCGCAGGCGCAAGCCCGGCCGCATCGTCACGCTGTCGTCGGTGTCCGGCCTGGTCGGCAATCGCGGGCAAGTGAACTACAGCGCCGCCAAGGCCGGCATCATCGGTGCCACCAAGGCGCTGGCACTGGAACTGGCCAGCCGCGAGATCACCGTCAACTGCGTGGCGCCTGGCCTGATCGACACCGAGATGGTCAGTGGCGAGGTGGTGGATGAGGCCTTGAAGATGATTCCGATGAAGCGCGTCGGCAGGCCGGAGGAGGTCGCCGCCGTGGTGGCGTTCCTGATGTCGCCGCAGGCGTCGTACGTCACGCGGCAAGTGATCTCGGTCAATGGAGGACTGGTGGGATGAATCGTATGGAACGACGCGTGGTCGTCACCGGTGCCGGCACCATCAGCCCGCTCGGCCACGACTGGGCCAGTGTGCACCTGCGCCTGCGCGAGTGTCGCAATGCCGTGCGCCACATGCAGGACTGGGCGAAGTACGAGGGCCTGAACACGCGACTGGCGGCGCCGGCCGAAGACTTCGAACTGCCGGCGCACTACAACCGCAAGACCACGCGCAGCATGGGACGCGTGGCGGTGATGTCCGTGCGTGCCACCGAACTGGCGCTCGAACAGGCCGGGTTGCTCGGACATCCGCTGCTGAAAAGCGGCAGGGTGGGGGTGTCGTATGGTTCATCCGCCGGCAGCCACGAAGCGGTCGGGGATTTCGGCCGGATGCTCAACGAGCTCACGACCGAAGGCATCAGCGCGACCACCTACCTGAAGATGATGAGCCACACCGCGCCGGTGAACATCGGCGTGTTCTTCGGCCTGACCGGCCGCGTCTACACCACGTCCAGTGCCTGCACCTCGGGCAGCCAGGGCGTCGGTTGCGCCTACGAGGCCATACGCAGCGGCAAGCAGGTCGCGATGATCGCCGGTGGGGCGGAACAGCTCGACGCTACCGCCGCCGCAGTGTTCGACACGCTGTTCGCCACCAGCGTGCGCAACCACGAACCCGAGCGCACGCCGCGCCCGTTCGACGCCAATCGCGACGGACTGGTGCTGGGCGAAGGCGCGTGCACGCTGATACTCGAAGAACTTGAGCATGCGCAGGCGCGCGGCGCGAACATCCTGGCGGAAGTGGTGGGCTACGGCACCAACAGCGATGGCCAGCACGTCACCCAGCCCAGCGCCGACACCATGGCGCAGGCGATGCGCCTGGCACTCGAAGACGCAGGACTGACGCCGGATGCCATCGGATACGTCAACGCCCACGGCACTGCCACCGAGCACGGCGACATCGCGGAAACCGCGGCGACGGCGCAGGTATTCGGCAACCGGATGCCGATCAGCTCGTTGAAGAGTTACGTCGGCCACACGCTGGGGGCCTGTGGCGCCTACGAATCCTGGATCACGGTGGAAATGATGCGCGAGGGCTGGTTCGCTCCCACGCTGAATCTCGAAGCGCGCGATCCTCGCTGCGCCGACCTGGACTACATCACCGGTGAAGGCCGGGAACTGCAGATCGACTACGCGATGAACAACAATTTTGCGTTCGGCGGCATCAATACGTCGCTGATCTTCAAGCGCTGGTGATCGAACGGGCAGGGGTTCCCGGCGAAGGATTTCAACGACGACAGGGAGAGAATGGACTACGAGTTCAAGCGTGGCGTCGTCGAAATCCATCGCAACAACAGTCGCTGAATCCTGCGGACGCTTCCCGAGCGATCCGTCTGCATGTGCGGCGATGCCCGTCGCTTCCGTGCACATGCCGCGAACATCCGGCTTGGCACCCTGTTTTCCACCGCGGCGTGGCCGCATTACCCCAAGGAGCTGAACCTTGAAACGATTTCTGACTACCGGTGTGACCTGCCTGTTGCTGGCCGCCGCCCCGGCCTTTGCCGCCGACACGCGTCTCGAACTGCCGCTGCAGGAACTGATCGATTCGCCCGAGGCGAAGGCGGCAGGCATCGACGGCAGCGTGCGCTTCTACCTCGCCGGCCAGAAGACGCCGGCCGTGGTGTCCCGTTTCGGCGAGGACGTCACCAACAAGAAGACCAATGGCGTGGGCAAGTCCGACGCCACCTCCTGCCGCTGGGTGGCACTGTCGGCGCTCAAGGCGCTGCAGGAAGGCGCCAAGGACCGCGGCGCCAATGCGGTCATCGACATCGTCAGCTACTTCAAGAAGAAGGAATTCCGCAGCGCCACCAACTACGAATGCCATGCGGGCGGCATCATGAGCGGCGTCGCGTTCAAGGCGACCTACGCCAAGGTCAAGTAAACGGCCCGGAGTCCGGTGCGGCCGCCCGAGGGCGGCCGCATGCGTTCAAGAGGCTCACGGCCCGTGCTGCGCATGGGCGGACGTCGTGCCGTCGTGGCCGACCGCGAGCACCGTATACGCCTCCGCATCGACACCCATGGCCGTGGAGGCCACCGGCATGCCGGACAGGACGAGGCCATGGGTGCCGGCGCCGCCCATCAGAACCAGATCCTGACGCCCGCCACGACACGGGTATCGCGCACCGATTCGCCTGCGGCCCGTCGATGGTCGGCGGTATCGCCGAACGCACGTTCATGCACCACGCCGACATACGGCGCAAAGCGACGGTTCATTTCGTAACGAAGACGAAGTCCCGTCTCGACACCGGAGATGCCACGCCCGATGCCGTACTCCGGATCGTCCTTCGCCGCGATGTCCACCTCCACCAGCGGTTGCAGGACCAGACGGTTGGTGATGCGCAACGTGTACTCCGCCTCGATGTTCGCGGCGACCTGGCCGTCTTCGCCGAGGTAGGCGGTGGCCGACACTTCGAACCGGTACGGCGCCATGCCCTGCACGCCGATGGCGGCCCAGGTGCGCGCATCGCCGGGCTTGAAGTCGTGCTTCACGCCAGCCACCACATCCCACCAGGGCGAGACGCTGCGGCCGTACAGCACTTCCAGGTCGGCGTTTTCGGTATGGCCTCCGACGCGTTCGCCCTCGCTGCGCAGCCACAGGCGATCGGTATCGGTGCCGAACCAGGCAATGCCTTCCCAGGCCTCGCCGGCGCCTTCGTCGGTATCCCAGGCTTCCAGCCGGTTGAAGGTCACCTTGTGGTTGAACGCCGGTGCGTGCTGCATGGCGTGGTGGTCGATGGCGGGGAACGCTGCTGCCAGGTCATCCGCCGTGATGGCGGGAATCGGCTCGCGTGGGGACGTCGGTGGTACCTCGTTTCCGGCGGCCATCATGGCGGCATGGTCGTGTGTCGCGTGGACGTCTTGCGCGGGCGCTTCGCTTGCGACCGGCACCGGTGCCGTGTGTTGTGCGTGGTCGTGATGCTGCGCAAAGGCGGGCGTCGCCATGCCAAGCGATAACGCGATGGCCGACACAAGACGGAGCGGAGCAGGGGAGAAGCAGGTCTTCATGCCTCGATCCTCACTTCCCGCATCATCCCGGCTTCCATGTGGTACAGCAGATGGCAATGGAAGGCCCAGCGCCCCAGCGCATCGGCGCGCACGCGATAGCTGCGTCGCGTGCTGGGTGGCATGTCGATGGTGTGCTTGCGCAGGTGGAAGCCACCGCCGGCGTCCTCCAGGTCGCTCCACACGCCATGCAGATGGATCGGATGCTGCATCATCGTGTCGTTGACCAGCACGATGCGCATGCGCTCGCCGTATTTCAGTTTCAACGGCTCGGCGCTGGCGAACGGAATGCCATCGAACGACCAGGCGAACTTTTCCATGTGCCCGGTCAGGTGAAGTTCGACGGTGCGGCCGGGTTCCCGGCCATCGGGATCGTCGAACAGGCTGCGCATCGCGCCGTAGGTCAGCACCTGGCGGCCGTTGCCGCGCAGGCCGATGCCGGGGTCGTCGAGTTTCGGTTCGCTGGCTGAAGACTGCATGTCGACCAGCGGATTGCCGGCCTCGCTGGCGGGATGGTGCGGCGCGGTCGATGCCGCTGCCTGCGCGCCGTGGTCCATCGCACCCATGTTCGCGCCGCAGCCACCTTCGCCCATCATCGCGCCGCAACCGCCTTCCATGCCCTTGTGCGCGCCATGACCTTCCATGTCGTGGCCCATGTCGGCCATCGTCAGCAACGGACGCGGATCGCGTGCGGGAATCGGCGCTTCCAGTCCATCGCGCACCGCCAGCGTGCCGCGGGCGTAGCCGGTGCGTCCCATGTCCTGCGCGAAGATCGTGAAGGCATCCTGTCCAACGGGCTCGACGATCACGTCGAACGTCTCCGCGACCGCGATCCGGAATTCGTCGATGCTGACCGGGTGGATGTACTGTCCGTCGGCGGCGACGACGGTCATCTTCAGGCCGGGGATGCGCACGTCGAAGTACGTCATCGCGCTGCCGTTGATGAAGCGCAGCAGCACCTTCTCGCCGGGCTTGAACAGGCCCGTCCAGTTGCCGTCCGGCGCGGCGCCGTTCACCAGGTAGGTGTAGGTGTGCGCGTTGATGTCGGAGATGTCGGTGGGCGTCATCCGCATGCGCCCCCACATGCCGCGGTCTTCGATGGTCTTCGCCAGCCCGTCGCGGCGCGCATCGCGCACCAAGTCCACCAGCGTGCGCTGGTAGTAGTTGTCGTGCTCCGGCATCTTCTTCGTCCGCCGGTACAGTGCGGCCGGGTCGAGGTCGGTCCAGTCCGACAGCAGCACGACGTGTTCGCGGTCGTGGTGGTACGGCGCCGGTTCGCGCGGGTCGATGATCAGCGCGCCATAGAGGCCGGCCTGTTCCTGGAACAGCGAATGGCTGTGGTACCAGTAGGTGCCCGATTGCTTCAGCTGGAAGCGGTACTGGAACGTTTCGCCCGGCGCGATGCCGTTGAAGCTCAGGCCCGGCACGCCGTCCATGTTCGACGGCAGCAGGATGCCGTGCCAGTGGATCGAGGTCATGTCGCGCAGCCGGTTGTTGACGCGGACGGTGACGGTGTCGCCCTCGCGCCAGCGCAGCGTGGGCGCGGGCAGGCTGTTGTTGACGGTGATCGCGGGCCGCGTGCGGCCAGTGATGTCGACCGGCATCGCACCGATGCTCAATGCGAAGTCGGTGCCCGTGGCCACCGCCGCGCCACCGCGCCGCGCGGGCGTACCGGCGGAGGCGGGCATGCGTGCCAGGCCGAGGCCCAGCGCGATGCTGCTGCTGGCGAGTCCGGTGACGAACTGGCGCCGCGAAGGCCGGAACGCGCCCAAGCGCCCCGGAGAGGATTCATCGTGTTTCATTCAAGACCATCCTGGATAACCGTCGACATCGCCGTCCGCCGGGCGGACATGGCAACGTCATGATCGTGGTCCGGCACGCACGCGGTGCGTCCGGTCCTGCGGAATGCCGCGGCGCGGCGTCAGGCGGCCAGGATGGGAGGTCGGTGTCGGTGCGACAGACGCGCCGATACGTGTACGTCGGCCCGGTAAGCGGGCGCATCGGCCTGCAGCTGGGGAAGCGGTGGCAGCATCGGCTGCCACGCAAGCACTGGCGCATGCTGGGTGCAGAAACCATCGCAAGCACCGGCCTTGCAGCAATCGGGCAGGCCCGCGGCATGATCGTCGCTGCCCGCATCGGTTGCGACGTCGCCGGTCGAGGCATGCGTCGCCATGTCTTCGTGGCATGGTGGCGCACCGTGCGGCGTGCCGGTGCCGTCCGATGCCACATCGCCCATGGCCATCCGGGTCGCCGCATGCACATACGCGGTGCCGTTGACCAGTAGGGTCAGGCAGAGCAGGGCACGCAGCAGGGTGGCAAGACGGAACATGGGGCCATCATACGCCATGCCCCCGGACGTACCGGGCCGTAGGGATTCGAAACGACGTGAGCGCGCAGGCTACGACGCCATCGCAGGCCGGACACGATATCCTTGCCGGGTTCTCGAAGACTTTGGACTGCGTGGCGATCGCATGGCGGGCACGGTAATGATCAGCAAGGTGCCGGCGGGCATTCCCACCGATTCCTCTCCGGATGTTTCGACATCCGCCCGCATCATCGTGGCGGACGTGGGCGGCACGTACGCGCGACTCGGCTGGATCGAGTCCGACGGCAGCAACGAGATCCACGACTACCGTCGCTATGCCTGCTCGGAACATCCGGATCTCGCCTCCATCCTGCGCGATTACGCCGACGGCATGCCATGCCATGGCGCTGTCGTCGCGATCGCCGGCGTGCTGGAAGGCGACCGGCTGATCAATTCGAACCTCCCGTGGGCCGTGTCGGTGGAACAGACGCGCGCCGGTGCCGGGCTGGCATGGGTGCAGCTGATCAATGATTTCGAAGCGGTCGCCAACGCGGTCCCCACGCTGGCCCCCGACACGCTGTCCTCACTGACGCCCTCGACCGCATCGACCACCTCGTCGCCCGCACTGGTGATCGGCCCCGGTACCGGTCTCGGTGCCGCCGTCTGGATCGAAGGCCAGCCGCCGCGCGTGCTGCCGACGGAAGTCGGCCAGGCATCGCTGGCGGCGGGCAACGCGCTGGAACTGGACATCGTGCGCCGGCTGCTGAAAGACCGTCCGTACCTGCACAACGAACACGTGCTGTCCGGACCCGGCCTGATGAACCTGTACCGATGCCTGTGCGAACTGCGCGATGCGAAACCCGTGCATGCGGATGCCGGCGCACTGGTGGCGGCCGCCGCGACCGACGTGCTGGCCCGGGAAACACTGGAAACGTTCTGCGGCTGGCTGGGCAGCGTGGTCGGCGATTTGGCCATCATCTTCGGCGCCCGCGTCGTCTACCTGGCCGGCGGCGTCACCGCACACATCCCGCAGTTCCTGCACGACGGCCGTTTCCTGCAGCGCTACCTCAACAAGGGCGTGATGACCGAGCAACTGGAGCGGGTGCCAGTCTGGCGCGTGGAGCACGGGCAATTGGGGCTGCTGGGGGCGGTGGCGTGGTATCGGCAGAACCGGAAGGAATGAGTCTTTCGGTGGATGCCATATCCGGCGAACAGCGTTACGTCGCGCAGCTGAAAGACCTTGGACGCGTTCGGCTCGCCGCACGCGCTGAAATCAGCGGCCGCACGCGCGGCTGGGTAGAGTGGGTTAACAGCTCTGGCGAGACCGTCGAACAGATGTGGGCTACACCGCCACCTGGGCGAGCTTCGGCGTCAAGCTCAACGCCGCTCGCCAAGGCTCCACGATTGATTAAGCGTTGGGACACGGAGCAGCGAAACTACACGTGGGATGACCACTACAAGCGTCGGGCGGCTGAGGCGTCTATCCAGCGTGATCGACGCGAGGTTCAGAAGCGCAACGCGGAACGGCAACCGGTGGCCGTGGGTATTGGCGCGGGTGGCCGACGGCCGTCTGGTTCCAGCATTCCTGCGGTGACCACGTCGTGCCAGTCGGCGCGTCAGCATCGTGACGCGCATTACGAGCGTTCTGGCGTCAATCGCACGCTCGCCGGTTCTCGGGCTTTCGATCAGGCCGTGTGGGATGCTTGCAAGTAATTGGGGTGTAGGGGCAGCGCCCCTACGGTGAAAGCGACTGGAAGGAGCGGGCTTTTACCCGGCGCGGCTTCCGAAGTGGCGAGCCTGCCAGGCTGCAAGCTCCATCACGACGACTTTCACGCATCCCTGCAAATCCTTCGCTTTGGCGTTCCGCGCTCGGGCGGCGTCACGACGGGCCTCGGCGTCCAGCCGCCACATGATGCCGCGCATGCGTTCCTGGCTGATCCGCTGGCCGTCTGGTGCGACCAGGTATCGGCCGCGTTGCTTCCAGCCTAGCCAGTCCGCGCGCAGTTCGGTGTGCCCGTGTACAACGCGGTCGTAGTGCGCCAGCGCGCACGGGTTCTGCTTTCGGTCGTCCTGCCAGCACGGGGGTCGATCCATCAACATGCAAATGCCTCCAAGGTTCTCTTTGAAGGGTTATCGGCACGGGCAGGGCCTTTCAGGAACAGGAACCGGGCTCGGTAAAGTTGTGACTGTGCCTCCATCATCCAGCTCGATATGAGTCAACAACTTATCGATTCGTTAGGGTCGGCGTTGGATCTGATATCACTGTAACAACGACACCGGTAAAGCTGTGACTATTCTGGGGTGACCAGCAAAGCTGTGACCTCCCCGATCCCCTGAATTCTCAGGGAAAAAGATCAAGAATCTCCCCAAGTCGTGCTTGGAGATGAGTCTTGAGCGAAGAGTTGGTCGAGCCATACATACCTTGGGTACGTGATGCCTTGCTGCCCGGAGAGTCGACCTACGCCCTGCTCAACAAGCTGGGTTGGTTCGCGGGAAGAGGGCCGTTGCAGCTGATGCGTGATCTTCGCATCACAGACAAAAATCAATATCCCGTCAAACCGGATAGGATTGACTACGCCAACGTGGTGAATGAATGGAGTAGCAAGACGCATAGGCATCTGTGGCCGATCAATCACGGGAGGCTTGGCGAGTACTTCAGTGAGTCGAATTTCTTGACGCTGAAGGACTACCCAACTGGGGCGTGGGAAGAGAAGCACCTACGCTTCTGCACAGAATGCGTCGCGTTTGGCATGCACTTCACGGTGTGCCAACTGCGGTTTGTTGAGTTCTGTCCTTACCACAAACGGCGATTGCTCTCGAACTGCTCGACCTGCGGGGAGCAAATTAACTACACCGCCACCGTGTCAAGCCCAGCATTTGGCTGCGACGGCTGTGGCAGCTCTCTCTTGGCTGCCGACATGACAGATATATGTGCGAATCGGGGAATCCGATGGAAGATCTCACGCACCTATCAAGAACTGCTTGCTGCGATGGTTTCTTGCACTCCTATTCATTACATGGTGACTGGGTCGCTCGGGAGGCAAGACAAGTTCCCAGGCATCAAGGAAGCTACAACAGCGATATTGGAGCCGAATGAACGACGTTCCAAGGAGCATTCTTTTTTACCGAGCTTTGCCGCTATCAAGGTCGTTTCCAATCATCGAGGACTGCCCTCCATCCATAGGATCTCGAGAACAACCCGGCCCGAAGACTCCTGCTCGATCGACATTAAAAGCCGTGCCGTCATCCATCAAAGTTCCCAATTGCGTGCGGGTGCTTGGCTGCTTCAACGGTATTCCGACCACCTTGCGTGCATCGCAACCTCACGCGAGGTGATCAGACGCAAGAAGGTGGGACAGTTTCCCGCTCAGACCGCATATAAGCTTTGTTGCATAGGAAACGGGTTTGCGGCGTGGGAGATGTGCCGAATTACCCGCACATTCGAAAAGCTTCCCTACGAACTCTGGGACGCGTGGGGGCTGAAGAGCACGGCCGAGCGCTCCTTCGGCTCTTACGTCCTTGAGAAGGTCTGCCTGATGAGTTCCATTTCGATCTTCCTGAGAAATGATCGGAATGAACTGTCAGGGTGGTTAGCAAAAGAAAGGCCCACGAGCTTTCAGAGTTGGGAAGCATCCAGGACAACCGGGGACACGCCGGCGATACTCTGGCAAGACATAAGTGACGTCGACTTTTCCGAGGTGTGTGAAGCTTCACGCCTTAACGAGGAAGCGAGATGGAAGTGGGTTTCGGCTCACTGCACGGAAAGTAATGAAGCATTGCAAGACCCGGCCCTTGCAAGAATACGTGCGGGGTATGAAGCTAAGTATCTGAAGAGCGAGTACGGTGCGCGCGAGCGTGCTGCGATCTCTATGCCGATCTTGCACGCGAGGATAAACGCCGCGAACGGGTGTCCCCACTAACTCGGGAACCTCTAGACGGCATTGCATGGGCTCCGGTGGTAGGGGTCGACGTGAGCAATAGGGACTGGTCGTACTCTCGCGAGATATCGCCGTGCGTCTTGAGCAATCCCCGTCGCAGCGCAACGAGCGCCGCTTCGATGCTCGCCTGGGCGGGCGTATAAGAGATCAAGCCCTCTACTGTGGCCTCAACGGCGCCATGGCTATAGCACTCAGGCAAGGGATGGTCTATGCGCTCATACCATGCTTCGCCCGCTGCATGCAGGCAAGCGCAGGCGTCGAGCATTCTTTGATTCTTCTCTACGAGGAAGGGCAGTATCGAAAAATCCTTCAGTGCCGGCGGGAGCTTTGAAGGCGCACATCGATCGCCCCACACAGAGACATTGGCCACGGCGTCGTGCAGGTGAGGATGAAGCTGATCGGCCAGTTGTTGGCCTTCTTCGAAGTCGCGCTCGTGCATCGAGGCGGTGTACGCAGCAACCGCGCTGTAAGCCAACTCTTTGGCCGCATCTTTACCCCAGTGCCTGCGCCAGGTCATCTCGTGAAGAAAGGCGATGACAAAGAGCACCGTGTCGGGAGTAGCCGCTTTGATCAGCGCGCTGGTGCAGCGGTGTTCGAGATCGGCATACAGCGCTGGATCAAGATACTCCACGGCGGCCATGACGCGCCCGGGCACCAGCATAAGACCCCGAGTGTTGGTGTAATCCAGTATGTCCTCGCGTGACTTCAGCAACGAGGGTGGATCTGCCTGAGTGTAGTGGTTGAAATCGCGCAGCAACCAGGCGCGTGACGCAGGCACACGCTCGCATACCCGCTCAAGCAGGTTGAACTTCTTGGTCTTGTCCTTGATCTCTTTCCAGTAGGCGCCGTCAGGGTTCTTTCCCGCGTGATGGATCTCTTCGAAGACCCGAGGCGTCAGCCCCTCATAAATCACTTCCGTGAAGCCCTCACACGGCAGAAGCAGGGTTCGGTTCAACCATTCGACGTCACAGTCCAGCGCCTTCAGCAGGTATCGGGTCCACACCCGTGCGCCTATCTGACGAAATCCGCTAGCACAGTTCAGCACCATGATCGGGGTTCTTCGGGCGAGGATTGAAAATCAAACCACGGCAGGAGGTTGGATCTGACAACCTCCCAGTCAGGTAGCCTGTAGCCAGTACCACCGGAATTAACAATTTGCTCATAAAAAAGAGCCCGCCACGGCAATGGTCGGACTCTTGAGGCCAGGTCGTTGGAGGACCTGTTAATGCCAAAGACACTATACACCCCTTCCCGCCACGCGGGTCAAGGTCGTACCTGTCTGGCTGCCGCCACCGGTCTGCGTGGGCAAGCCGATGGGTAAGACACCGGCTCAGAAGAAGCGCAACCAGTACCTGGCCTCCGTGCGCGCCAGGGGAGCCAGCGGTCACAACCTGTGGTTCGTCAGACCCCCGCAGGACACGCAGGGGCTCTCGCTGACGCTGAGTTCGGACATCGAGCTGGAAGCCTTCTTCTATCTGGAAGGCTCGCCGGACGTGGCGTCCGTCGACTATTCCCCCCTGCGCCATGGGCAAGCCCGCTCGCAGCCGGGCAGACGCCATTTCGCCACCGTCACCACGCTGGAGGGTACCGAGCTAGACGTCGAACTGGCACCTGAGGCTGACAAGGCGTCGGTGGCGGGCCGGCGGCTAATCAGCCTGGCGGTGCTCAATGCAGCCAAGGTACGTATTCAAAGCTGGCGGGCCATCGTGCCCACGATCAACCGGTGCCGATCGCAGTCCTTGGACCCGCTGTTAATTCGTTGCCGGCACCTGCTGGAAGAACATGGTGAGCTCGCGATTCGGGATCTGTGCCAGCAGCTAGCCTCGGAAGGTACCGCGCTGGTCACGGGCGCTGCGGCCACGCTGCTGCGCTCACGAGAGATCGAAAGCGACGTGGACACCCACCTGTGGGGGCCTGGCACCAGGCTGCAGGTACGTCGCCATGGGTAAGCGTCTGACGCTGAAGACGACGCCTCCCGAACGGTTGGTGCTCGCCAGTTGGGCCATGCCTTCACTGGAAGGCCTCGAGGCGGCCCAGAAGAAGCGGTTCCACTCGCTTAAAAGAGCCATCACTGACTATGTGGGGGGCGCACGGATCACGCCCTTGCTGCAGGATCTGTCGATCTGGAAGGAGGTGTTCTATCGCGCCTATGACAAGTGTGTCGCACTTGATGAGCGAGGCTCGCCGATCGGCTGGGTAGGGCTGCTGCCCTACTTGGAGATCCAGCCACGACAGCGGCGGAAGCCGCTGCCGAAGCATCAAAGCAAAGGCCTCGCCGGTGCGTTTGGGCAACTCCTACGCCAGCACAGAGACATTGCCGAAGCGTTGGAGTCGTACCTGCTGCTCAATGCCAAACGAAAGCCGGGTGGTGAGGCCGGCGTCAGGCACAAGTCGGTCCATATGGAATTCCTCCGCCTGTGCGAGGCCAAGGATCCTGACAAGCAGTCCTGGCCGTTCACCTCCCGTCGGCATGGGGCAGGGGCCGTGCGGGCGTTCACCGAGACCTTTCTGAGCCAGCACTACGACGCGATCGTCGCCACCCAATATGGCGACAAAGCGGCGACCAAGGCCAAATCCGGCAACGGCCACGTCTCGCGTCTGGTGGCCTGCATGCCCATGGATATCGTCGAGATGGACGAGCATGCCATGGGCTGCATCGGCACCGTCAGGATCGAGACGCCCGAGGGCTTTCGGTTCCTGGATGCTGGTCGGATGACGCTCTTGCTGCTGGTCGATCGCCACAAGGGCTGGATCATGGCCTTCAAGGTGATCTTCCGCGAGGCAGCCAACGCCGGCGATGCGATGGACGTGTTGCACGCGGGCATGGTCGGCGAACCAGACTGGGCCCACCGCAAGGGGGACCAACTCGCCACGCGCCCCTTGGCCGAGCTGGACGAGCGCTTCGGCTGGTGTGGATTCAACTGCCTGCTGCTGGACAACGCGCTCATCCATCTGGCTGATGAGCTGGTCTCGCGCGTGATGTCACTGAGCGGATGCGCGGTGAACTTTGGCCCGGTGAAGACACCGGCCAGGCGCCAGTTGGTAGAGCGCGTCTTCAACGAACTCGAGCGCGCCGGCTTCAAACGGCTTCCCCAGACCACCGGTGCCGGACCGCAGGATCCTAAGCGGCAAGAAGCGGAAAAGGCCGCCCGCGCCTGTGTGCTGTCAGAGCGCGAGATCGTGGCCCTGGTGGCGAACCTGGTGCGCAAGTTCAACGCGAATCAGGGCAAAGCCAACCTGGCGGCCAGTCCCGCCCAGCGCATGCACGCGCTCATCTGCGGGCCCGAACGTGATCAGTACCTATTTCCTTTCCTGCCACCGCTGCGGGAAGGCGAGGCGGATCTGTCCAAGTCAATTGTCAAAGTGCCGATTCGGGGCAACAAGGCTACAGGGCGTCGTCCCCACTTCTCTTTTCTGGAGGTCGACTACACGAGTCCGGCCATGGCAAAGGATTGGACGCTGTTGGATGAGCAGGTTGACCTGGAACTACACGTTGCGCGCAACAACATCCGATTCATTGATGTTTTCTGCCGCCAGCGCCCTTTGGGTACCTCTCAGGCCGGTGGCCGTTGGCGATGGAGCGATCACTCGATTGATCTTCGGCGCCAGATCAATCAACTCCTGCGTGAGGGGTACATCGAGAACGACAGGAACGACGATGTCGTGGCCGCTTTCTTGAAGAAGGTCGCGGACGAATATGCCAAAGCCAAGGGCAAATCCAAGCCTTCCAAGACAGCCGCGCGACACATGGGCGATCACAACGCCCGCCGTGATGTGTCCGATGACGCCCCCACCACTGCCACTCAGGTGCAAGAAGCCGAGGTCGCTGTGAATGACCTACTGGATCGGGCCAGCGAGTCAACAAGTTCCCACTACATGGAGTGGGATGACATAGGTGCCTTCAACGGAGATCGTCATGACTATTGAGGAAATTCTGCGTTTGCGTGATCAGGTGTGGGATGAGCATCCGCTGATCATTGAGCGGGCGGTACTGCCCACGCTCGCGGCCAAGGACGCTTTAGGCCGTGTTTGGGCGCTTGGCCGGAAGGGCAGGGGCTCCATTGCCTTCTTCGCCCAGCCGCTGTCGGGCAAGAGCTCATGTGCCGAACTGCTGCTGGTGGAGATGAAGCGAAAGAAGCCCGGCTGCGGCGTGCTGATCTTTGAGGTGGTCGAAGACACCAATCCGGCAGAAGGTCGGCTGCTCTCGGAAATCCTCAACCAGATCGACTACGCACCGAAGATTGCCAGGGACCTGGCCGGCAAGCGTACCCAGGTGCACCGCGCGCTCCTGGCCCTGTCAGGCGAAGCCCGGCACCTGTTCTTGATCTTCGATGAGGCCCAGGAACTAAGCTGTGACGAGTTCGCCTGGCTCAAGTCGGTCATCAATCGCTTGGTGCGTGACCGCGTGAAAGTCACTGTCGTCCTGTTCGGACAGGTCGAGCTTAAGGAGAAGCGGCAGCAATTGAAGGCGGCACGCTCGGATCTTGAAAAGCGCTTCATGTCTACGTTGAACGAATTCAAGGGAATCCAGAACGCCGCGGAACTGGAACCGCTGCTCGCGGCGATTGACGCCGGTTCCGAGTTTCCGGCCGGCTCGGGCCTCAGCTACCTGCAATTGCTGCTGCCCCGGTTCTACGAGAGCGGCGGACGGCTTGCCGGCAGCAGCGCGCTGTTCTGGCGCGAGCTCAAACAGCAGCGCTTGCCTGGCGTGGGTACGGTCGTGGCCATGTCCAGTGTGGCCGGGTTCCTGGCTTCGTTCTTCATCCACCTGCGTGGCGAAGACGGTCCGGATCTGAAAGTTACGCCGGAACTGCTCCAGAAGGTTCATGTCATCTGACGCATCGGAACCGGTGGGCTTTGTCGCCTATCTTCCAGAGCATTGGGAGAACAACTCCCTTTTTGGTGCATACGCGGCGATCGGTCGATTCAATCTGTGCCGTGCCTACGATATTGCCAAGCTCGTCGAACGGCCCTTACGCACGCTCCAGCCGCGGCGTCCACCCTCGACAACTCATCTGCTCGAGTTCATGAGCTGGGTAAGGCGTCTGGAGGTGGCGACCGACGAGATCGAACATCCGCTCCTTCGTCGCGTAGTCTCCAAGGCGCGGCAAGACGAAGAGGAAGTGCCTTCGGAATGGCGCCGACCTCAGGTCTTCTGGTGCCCTGAATGCATGAAACTCGATCAGCATAAGGCTATTCATCAGCATCGCGCTCTATGGTTCTGCCCTGAGCATCAGGTGCGCCTCGAGCAGTTCTGCGGCTATTGCGGCCAGCACAATGGCTATCGC
Source organism: Pseudoxanthomonas sp. (assembly GCF_036845285.1). GTDB lineage: Bacteria > Pseudomonadota > Gammaproteobacteria > Xanthomonadales > Xanthomonadaceae > Pseudoxanthomonas_A. The sequence goes on along the minus strand of NZ_DAIUEE010000012.1, from coordinate 1,051 downwards.
ATCTTCTTTGATCGAGAGCCATTGCGTTGTCATGGGTGCGGCTGTCGTCTAGATGGCGTGGATGACGGTACCTGCTCGCGGATTGCCGTTCCTGGCGTGGTTAGGTACGAGGATGAACTGACCTGCCGGGTGGCTGAGCGGGTCTGGATTGCCGGCTTGCCATGGTCATCCGGGCTACCCCGACCATTGGGCATTTCACCCCACGATGTCCGTATTTATGTGGCTGAGAGGATGCGCAAAGTAGACCCCTCTCCACAGAGCAGGGTGCTCAGCCAATACTTCCGTTTCCGTCCGCAGCAGCAGGTGACCAACTTCCCTGTTCGTAGCCGCAACGAGGCCATTTCTCGCATTGCGGCGCAGGCACACAGTTTGGCGCGACGGTCTGGTCATGCGTGCATGCAAGATACGCACGAGGGACTAGGCGAGCACTCGCTTCCGTGCCCTTGCCGCATGGGCTTCTCCTTGTGGGTATCGCGCACTCGGACCAGGCAGGTCGAAACGGCGCCGTGGTCGGACGACGTCAACCTGTTGGCCTACGAGGGGTCCCATCTGGGTCTGTGCTTGTCGGTAAGCTGGATGGCCCATGCGCAGGCACAGCTGATGGGGAAGACCTCGGCCAACGGAATGATGCTCGCGTTCTGGAATCTCCCCGCAGAGGTGAGGTCGCCGAGCCTGCGAAAAGAAGAAATACCCGATACGTGTGCGTTTGCCTCCCACACCTTTCAATGGTCAGCAGTACGCTGCTCCTACGTAGGCGGGCAGGTTACACGCCTGGGAGAGGCACTTTCCGCACTCGAAGACCGAACATTACGTCATGTCGAAGGTGATGCGATAGCTGACGCGAGCTGGATCATGAATCAGATAACTGCAGCAGACCGGCGCTAGTGGATCGGCTGACACAAGCTGACTCCAATTCTTCAATCGGCGAGCCTTCAATGTCCGCTTCTGGCCGAGGCTGTGTGAAAACCCTGCGTCCACTGGCATGATCTGAGCACCGGCCGATGGGTGCTCTGCATGAAGCGATTCGTGGATGGCGTTGATCGTTCCCAAG
>NZ_DAIUEE010000011.1:0-143414 GCF_036845285.1 Pseudoxanthomonas sp. | reverse complement strand
TGAACGTGGTCGGCGACCTGTTCGGCGCGGGCAAGATGTTCCTGCCGCAGGTGGTCAAGTCCGCCCGCGTCATGAAGAAGGCCGTGGCCTACCTGCTGCCTTTCATCGAGGAGGAAAAGCTGCGTACCGGCGACGTCGCCAAGTCGAACGGCAAGATCATCATGGCCACCGTCAAGGGCGACGTCCACGACATCGGCAAGAACATCGTCGGCGTGGTGCTCGCCTGCAACAACTTCGACGTGGTCGACCTGGGCGTCATGGTGCCCACGCAGAAGATCCTCGATGCCGCAAGGACCGAGAATGCGGACCTCATCGGCCTCTCCGGACTGATCACGCCGTCGCTGGAGGAAATGACCCACGTGGCGCGTGAGATGCAGCGCCAGGGCTTCTCGATGCCGCTGCTGATCGGCGGCGCGACCACCTCGCGTGCGCATACGGCGCTGAAGATCGATCCGTACTACGACGCGCCCACCGTCTGGGTGAAGGACGCCTCGCGTGCGGTGGGCGTGGCGCAATCGCTGATCTCGCGCGACATGCGTACCGCTTTCGTCGCCGCCAACGATGCCGACTACGCCGAGATCCGCGAGCGCCACAGGAACCGTGGCGATGCCAAGCGGCTGGTGTCGCTGGAAAAGGCGCGTGGCCAGAAATTCGCTGGCGACTGGGAACACTACACACCACCGACGCCGAACCAGCCGGGCGTCCATGCCTTCGACGATTACCCACTGGCCGAACTGATCCCCTTCATCGACTGGACGCCGTTCTTCCAGGCCTGGGAACTGGCGGGCAAGTACCCCGCCATCCTGACCGACGGAATCGTCGGCACGCAGGCCAGCGAGCTGTACCGCGATGCGCGCGCGATGCTGGCGAAGATCGTCGAGGAGAAATGGCTGACAGCCAAGGCGGTGTTCGGCTTGTGGCCGGCGAACAGCATCGGCGACGACGTCGAGATTCAGCCCCTTCCTCCGCTTGCGGGGGAAGGTCGGGATGGGGGCAACGCGGCGGACTCGCCCCCACCTCAATCCTCCCCCGCAAGCGGGGGAGGAGGCAGCACGATGCTGCACTTCCTGCGACAGCAAGTCGACAAGCCGGTCGAACGCCCGGACTTCTGCCTGGCCGATTTCATCGCACCGAAGGACTCCGGCCGGCAGGACTGGATCGGCATGTTCGCGGTCACCGCAGGCATCGGCATCGACGCGCACGTGGCCCGTTTCGAGGCCGACCACGACGACTACAACGCCATCCTGCTGAAAGCCTTGGCCGACCGTCTGGCCGAAGCGCTCGCAGAACGCCTCCATCAGCGCGTGCGAAAGGAATACTGGGGCTACGTGGCGGAAGAGTCCCTCGACAACGAGGCATTGATCGCCGAGAAGTACCTCGGCATCCGGCCGGCGCCCGGCTATCCGGCCTGCCCCGAGCACAGCGAGAAAGGCACCCTCTTCCGCCTGCTGGATGCGCCCGGCAAGGCCGGCATGTCGCTGACCGAAAGTTTCGCGATGCTGCCGACGGCGGCCGTGTCCGGCTACTACTTCAGCCATCCGCAGAGCCAGTATTTCGTGGTCGGGCGGGTGTCCAGGGAACAGGCCACCGACTACGCGAAGCGCAAGGGCGTCGAGCTTGCGCAGGTGGAACGCTGGCTGGCCTCGAACCTGGACTACGACCCCGAATGACCTGACGCATCCCGGTCAGCCCAGCCCGCCGACCGCGGTCGCCACGCTCGGATAGAATGCGCACCCCTGTCCGCGGTCACACCAGCATGTCCCTTCCGTCCACGCACTGTGTTGCGCGAGGGTGCCTGGCAGGGACGCGACGGACATGACGTCCGCGGATGGCCCATCGAACGCCGCCGACTACCCGGCGGCACGCCTGTCCAGCTTCTACTTTTCCTACTACGCGGTGCTGGGCGCGTTCACGCCGTACTGGAGCCTGTACCTGGAATCGCGCGGACTCGGTGTCGCCGCGATCAGCGTGCTGATGAGCCTGTGGTATGCCACCCGCATCGTGTCGCCCAGCCTGTGGACCACGCTGGCGGCACGTTCCGCGCATCCGATCCGCTGGCTGCACGCTGGCTGCGCGCTCGCCCTGGGCTGCTTCGCGCTGTTCCTGCTGCCGCTCAGGCAGGCGGGGTTGTTCGCGGTGATGCTCGGATTCTGCTTCACCTACAACGCCGTGATGCCGCAGTTCGAATCGATCACGATGTCGCACCTCGGTGCACGCAGCGACCGTTATGGATTGATCCGCGTGTGGGGATCGATCGGATTCATCCTGGTCGTGTCGCTGTTCGGGTGGCTGATCGATGCCAGGCGGCTGGGCGTGGGTGCCCTGCCCTGGCTGATGCTGCCGGTGCTCGCTGGGGTACTGGCTTCCGCGCTCATGAATCGCTACGCACGCGACCCCGGGCAGCGCCCGTCCGATCCGCAGGACGGCTTTCGCGCCCGCTTGCGCAAACCGCCGGTGATCGCGTTTTTCGTCGCGGCGTTCCTGGCCCAGATCTCCTTCGGGCCGTTCTATACCTTCTTCTCGATCTACCTGTCCGAACATGGCTACGCCACTGCGGTGCAGGGCGCGCTGTGGACGGTCGGCGTGCTTGCCGAAATCGGCGTGTTCTTCCTCGCCAGCCGCATCTTCCGGCGCTGGGATGCCAGCCGCGTCCTGATGGTGGCGCTGCTCAGCGCCTCGGTGCGCTGGCTGGTGACCGCACTGTTCCCCGACAACACGCCGGTGATGGTACTGGCGCAACTGACCCACGCACTCAACTTCGGCGCCTTCTTCGCCGCTGCCATGCAACTGCTGGTGCGGTTCTTCCCCGGCCGCATGAATGGCCACGGCCAGGGCGTGTTCTACGGGCTGTCGTCCGGCGTGGGCGGCGTGATCGGCGCACTGCTGGCTGGCCAGCTGTGGCGCTTCGGCGGCGAAACCGCCTTCCTCGCGTCTTCGTTCATCGCCCTGGTCGCCGCCTTCATCGTCTGGCGATGGCTGGTACGGCCCCACGTGGTGGCGACATCGATCTGATAGATGACTGCCATCACCACACCAGGTCGTCAGGCACCTGGTATTGCGGATCTGCGTACGGGTCCTGGTCGGCGGGCGCGTCTGGATCGACCTTCAGGGCCACGGCGGGCGCGAAAATCGCTTCGGCCTCCGCGAGCACGGCCGCAGTGACCAACTGGTAGCGGCCGTTCTGCTGCACGACGCCGAGTTCGCCCGCATTCAACGCCTTCAGCTGGTCGGCATTGACGTAGATGCGCTTGATCTTCCCGCCATAGGGGAAATGCCGTGCGATGTCGGCGTCGGCGTCGTTGAGCGCCTTGTCCTTGAGGAAAGCCTCGAGCTTGGCCTTCGCTTCGCGGCGCACGCGCGCTTCCTCCTGTTTCACCCGCTCGGCCTCGATGCGTTCGTCCTTCTCGCGCTGCGCACGGATGGCATAGGCCTTGGCCAGGTCGATGTCTTCCTGGCTGCGCTTCGGCTTGTTGCCGCCGTGCGGTGGGCGTGGCTTCGCGCCCTGGCCGGGTTTCGGGTGTGCACCGCCCTTGCCCGCCGGCTTGTGGGCGTCGCGCCGCGGGTCGGGGCGGCGTTCGGGCTTTCGTTCGGGCTTGGGCGCGGGCTTGAAACCCAGGCCCAGCAGCTGGTCGCGGAGTGAATCGGTCATCGGGCTTTCGTGGGGAACTGCTGTGCCGCAAGCCTATCAATAATGTGGCGGCGGTGGTTCATTGGCGGGATCCTCGAACAGCGAGGTCCGCACCTTGCCGAGCTCTTCCACCATGTGGCGCAGCAGCAGCGCGGTGCGCTGGTTCTCGGCACGCGCATCCGCCAGGGCCTCGCTCATCTCGCCGAGCGAATGCTCCTGGAAGGCCAGGCGGGTCTCCAGTTCCACCAGGCGGCGCTCGAGCGCATCGCCCTGCAGCGGAAGATCAGTTTGCACGCACGGACCTCCCGCGTCCGATGCCGTAGTAGGCAATGCCGGCGGCTTCCACTTCGCCGGGTTCGTACAGGTTGCGTCCGTCGAAGATCACCGCATCGCCCAGCGTCTCGTGCAGGCGCGCGAAATCGGGGCTGCGGAACTGCTTCCACTCGGTCACCACCACCAGCGCGTCGGCACCGTCGATCGCCTCGCGCGCGTCCTCGCACAGCACCAGGTCGTCACGCTCGCCAAAGATGCGGGCGGCCTCGTCGCGCGCTTCCGGGTCGTAGGCGCGCACGCGTGCGCCCGCTCCCCACAGCTCGGCCAGCAAACGCCGGCTGCTCGCCTCGCGCATGTCGTCGGTATTGGGCTTGAACGACAGGCCCCACACGGCGAACGTCTTGCCGCGCACGCCCTCGTCTTCGCCACGGTCGTAGTGGCGCTGGATCAACTCGAACAGATGCCCCTTCTGGCGTTCATTCACCGACTCGACCGCCTGCAGCAGTTCCGGCGCATAACCATGCTGCTGCGCCGTACGCGCCAGGGCCTGCACGTCCTTGGGAAAGCACGAGCCGCCGTAACCGGCGCCGGGATAGATGAAATGCCAGCCGATGCGGGGATCCGAGCCGATGCCCTGGCGCACCTGTTCGATGTCGGCACCGACGCGTTCGGCGATGTTCGCAACTTCGTTCATGAAGCTGATCTTGGTGGCCAGCATCGCGTTGGCGGCGTACTTGGTCAGTTCGGCCGAACGCACATCCATCACCACGATGCGTTCGTGATTGCGGTTGAACGGCGCATACAACCGGCGCAGCCTTTCCACTGCCTGCGGGCTGGCCGCGCCAACGACGATGCGGTCCGGACGCATGCAGTCGTTGACCGCATCGCCCTCCTTCAGGAATTCGGGATTGGAGACGACATCGAACGCCACGTCGAGGCCGCGAGCAGCCAGTTCCGTGTCGATCATGGCCCGCACCTTGTCGGCGGTGCCGACCGGCACGGTGGACTTGTTGACCACCGTGCAGGGACGCTGCAGGTTGCGGCCGATCGTCCGCGCCACCGCCAGTACGTACTGGAGATCGGCGCTGCCGTCTTCATCGGGCGGGGTACCGACCGCGATGAAAACCACTTCGCCATGCGCGATGGCCTCGGCCGCGTCCGTGGTGAAACGCAGCCTGCCGGAGGCATGGTTGGCCTTCACCATGGGGGAAAGGCCCGGCTCGTAGATCGGCACCACGCCCTGGTTCAGTCCGTCGACCTTGGCAGGATCGATATCCACGCAGACCACGTCATGGCCCACCTCGGCAAGGCAGGTGCCGGTCACGAGTCCCACGTATCCGGTACCGAAGATCGCTACACGCATCAGCGCATTTCCATCAATGAAAGGTCAGTGCTGAATACGGCGATTCGATTTACTGCAGGACACCCATCAGCTCGACGTCGAACGTCAGCGTCGCGTCCGGGCCGATCTTGCCGCCCGGCGCACCGTTCGGGCCATAGGCCAGGTTGGAGGGAATCCAGAAGCGGTACTTCGCGCCCACCGGCATCAGTGCCACGCCTTCGGTCCATCCGGCGATGACCTGGTTGAGGCCGAACTCGGCGGGTTCGCCGCGCGCATACGAGCTGTCGAAGACCTCGCCGTTGAGCAGCTTGCCCTCGTAGTTGACGCGCACGCGGCTGCTGGACATCGGGCGCTGGCCGTTGCCTGCGCGCAGCACCATGTACTGCAGGCCGGACGGCGTGGTCACCACGCCCGGCTTGGCCTTGTTCTCGGCGAGGAACTTCGCACCCTCGTCGCGGTTGCGCTGCGAGGCGCCGGCCTGGCGCTTGGCGAGGTAGGCCTGCATTTCCGCCTGGGCCTGCTCCACCGACAGCAGCGGCGTACCGGTCTTGCCGGTCACCGTGCGCACGGCCTGCACCAGCGTGGCGGGGTCGATTTCGCCCTTGAACGGCAGCAGCGAGGGGCCGACCACGTAGGTCCCGAGGAACAGGCCCACCTTGGCCTTGTCGACCGGCGGCGGCGCGCTTCCCGGCGGCATGCCCGGAATCGGCTGGCCATCGGCCGCGGCCAGGTTGACGCGCAACAGCTGGTCGGTCGCCTGCGCTTCCTGCTCGGTGATCAGCGGCGGCTTGCCCTCGAACGTATTGACGAGCGCACGCTGGAACGCGGCGGTGTCGAGGAACGGCCCGACCGGCTGCAGCGAATTGCCCACGTCCACGCCGATGGCGTAGCTGACCTTGTCGCGCTCGGACACCAGCGCGGTTTTTTCCTGTGCAGACACGCTGCCTCCCAGCATCGAAAACGAGATTGCCAACAACACGGCTGCGCCGCGGACCGACCGCTTCATCCTTCCTGCTCCTGGAACCCGCGCCGCGATGGCGGCGCCAAACCGATATTGTGGCACGCCGGCCGGTCGCGAAGGCACCACCGCATCAGCGCGCAGGGCGTTGCGCCTTCAGTTCGCGCTCGATGGCATCGACCACGACAGGATCGTCGGGCTTGACCTTGCTGGAGAAGTTCGCGACCACGCGGCCGTCCCGGCCGATCAGGTATTTGTGGAAGTTCCAGCCGGGCGCCGTGCCCGTCGCCTGCGCGAGCGACTTGTACAGCGGCGTGGCGTTGTCACCGGTCACCGCGACCTTCTCGAACATCGGGAACTTCACGCCATAGGTCAGCGTGCAGAACTCCTGGATCTCCTTTTCGCTGCCCGGTTCCTGGCCCTTGAAGTCGTTGGACGGAAACCCGAGCACGGCGAAGCCCTGCGCGGCGTAGCGCTGGTGCAGCGCCTCAAGCCCCTCGTACTGCGGCGTGTAGCCGCATTTACTCGCGGTGTTGACGATCAGCAGCACCTGCCCCGCGTACGCCTTCTTCAGGTTGACGGCGGTCTTTCCGGCCAACGGGCGATAGCTCACGTCCAGCAAACCGGCCGCCAGCACCGTGGCAGAGGCGCCAAGTAGCGCGATTAATCCGATGATTTTCAATGACTTGAGCTTCATTTCATGGTCCTGCTAGTGCGAACATGACAAGTATGCCTTCAGTTGGGTGACAAAACGTTGCGAGGCAGTTGACGGCCTGTGTTTTGGTGTTATAGTTGAATACAACACCACTCACCCAACTCACGGGGAGATGCCATGAACCAGAAATTGACCCACACCCTGCCAAGCCTGGCCGTCGGCGGCCTGCTGCTGGCGGCCGGTGCGCTGGCGGCCATGTCCGGCGCCCGCACGGCAGAGGCGGAATCGGCCGCGCTGGTGGGCGCGCTGGAATCCGACGTCCGCGAGATCACCGGCGATGACGGCACGCACGAGGCACGCCAGCACAAGCGTCGTGCGCGGGCGTCGCTGGCCATGCCGTACTTCTCCTTCGGCCAATCGCTGCGTCCGAGGAGCTGAGCCATGGCGCCCATCCAGTGGAGCGACGGTGCTCCCATCTACCGTCAACTGAAGGACCGCGTGATCGCCATGATGCTGGACGGCATCCTGAAGCCGGGCGATGCGCTGCCCTCGGTCCGCCAGGTCGCCGCCGAGTACCAGCTCAATCCGATCACCGTGTCGCGCGCCTACCAGGAACTGGCGGACGAGGCCCTGGTCGAGAAGCGCCGCGGCCTGGGCATGTTCGTCACCGAGGAAGCCGCCAAGAAGCTGCGTGGCAGCGAGCGCGAGCGGTTCCTGACCGAAGAATGGCCCGTGGTCGCCGAGCGCATCGAGCGTCTGGGCCTGTCCATCGAAGAGTTGCTGCAATCCAAGGGGAACAAGTGATGAATGCCGCAATCGCCAATGCCGTGGTGTCGGCCCACGGCCTGCGCAAGGCCTACAAGAACAAGCTTGCGCTGGACAACACCAGCTTCGAGATCGAAGCGGGCAAGATCATCGGCCTGATCGGTCCGAACGGGGCCGGCAAGACCACCGCGCTGAAGGCCATCCTGGGCCTGACGCCGTTCGAGGGCCAGCTGAAGGTGCTGGGCCTGGATCCGCGCAAGGACCGCGACGAACTGATGAAGGATGTCTGCTTCATCGCCGACGTGGCCGTACTGCCGCGCTGGATGAAGGTGAAGGAAGCCATCGACTTCGTGGCCGGCGTCCATCCGCGCTTCGACCGCGCCAAGTGCGAGCGCTTCATCGCCAACACCCAGCTCAAGCCCAACCTGCGCGTGCGCGAGATGTCCAAGGGCATGATCGTGCAGTTGCACCTGGCGCTGGTGATGGCCATCGATGCCAGGCTGCTGGTGCTGGACGAACCCACGCTCGGCCTGGACATCCTGTATCGCAAGCAGTTCTACCAGCGCCTGCTGGAGGATTACTTCGACGAGCAGAAGACGATCATCGTCACCACCCACCAGGTGGAGGAGATCGAACACATCCTCACCGACGTGATGTTCATCCGCGACGGCAAGATCGTACTGACCTCGCAGATGGAAGACATGGCCGAGCGCTACACCGAGGTGCTGGCCAGCGGCGATGCCGTCGAACAGGCGCGCGCGCTCAAGCCCATCGACGAACGCGCCCTGCCCTTCGGCAAGACCGTGCTGCTGTTCGACGGCGTGCCGAAGGGGCAGTTGGCCGCCCTCGGCGAAATCCGCACCCCTGGCCTGGCCGACCTGTTCGTCGCCATCATGAAAGGAACCTACGCATGAACGCCGTGACTTCGACGTTGGGAAAAACCTCCAAGCCGGGCGCGTTCACGTGGCTGCTGAAGCGCGAATTCTGGGAGAACCGCGGCGGCTTCTTCTGGGCGCCGGTCATCACCGGCGGCATCTTCGTGGTCCTGAACCTGATCCTGGCCGTGATCGGCAGCATCGCCGCCCGCGGCAAGCTGAGCGACGGCGGCTTCAGCATCGAGGAAGCCCCGGAGAAGGCCCACCAGATCCTCGGTGGCGTCGGCGACGGCATGCTGCTGGGCGGCGTGATCCTGGCATGCGTGGTGCTGGCCTTCGTGGTGTTCTTCTATGCCCTCGGCACGCTCTACGACGACCGCCGCGACCGCAGCGTGCTGTTCTGGAAGTCGCTGCCGGTGTCGGACACCCACATGGTGCTGTCGAAGCTGGCCTGGGCGCTGGTGCTGGCACCGCTGCTGGCGATCAGCGTCGGCATCCTGATCGGCCTGGCGCTGTGGCTGATCTCGGCGTTGACCATCAGCATCAACGGATTGCCTGCCGGCACGGCGGTATTCACCCACTCGCATCCGCTGCGCATCATCGGCGGCGTCATCGCCTCGCTGCCCGTGTACATACTGTGGGCGCTGCCGGCGATCGGCTGGTTGATGTTCTGCTCGGCCTGGGCGCGCAGCAAGCCGTTCCTGTGGGCGGTGCTGGTGCCGGTGCTGGCCTGCGTGATCATCAGCATGACCGACATCCTGCCGGGCCTGAATGTCCGCCATGACCTGATCTGGTACACGGTCGTCTACCGTGGCCTGCTGAGCGTGGTGCCGGGCACGTGGTTCCCCACGCTGCCGGGCGGTGCCGCCAATCCGCACGCCGACATCAACACACCGGACCAGTTGGCCAACGCCATCGACCTGACGCGCAGCTGGCATGCGTTCGCCACTGCCGACCTGTGGATCGGTGCGGTGATCGGCGTGGTCCTGATCATCGGGGCGATCTACCTGCGCCGCTGGCGCGAGAGCGAGTAAGTCATGCAAGCCCCTTCCAGGCGGGCCGTCTTCGGCCCGCCCCCAGCCAGGACACGGACATGCCCACTTCCCTTTCTCCCATGCGCCCCCTGCTTGTCGTCGCTGTGCTGGTGCTTGCCGCCTGCCAGCCGGCAGACAAGGACAAGGACAAGGACAATGCCCCCACCGGTGTCGCAGCCAAGGCGATGAACGAAGTCGCCAACGGTCTCGGCGAAGCCAGCCAGGAAATGGAAAAGGCGCGCCAGGAGGTCGCCACGGCACGCGACCGTCTGGCCCGCGAGAACATTTCGCTCAACCGCAATGAGAAGCAGAATTTGCCGAAGGCGGAAATCACGCCGGCGGGCGACCTGCTGATCGAAGGCAAGTCGATCGCCACCACGCCGGAACAGAAGGCGCTGGTACTGGCGTATCGCGGCGAACTGCTCGGCGTGATCGGTGACGGCATGGCCATCGGCATGGAAGGCGCACGCGTCGGCATCGACGCCGCAGCGTCCGCGCTGAAGGGCCTGCTGGCGGGCCAGAATGGCGACGACATCGGCAAGCAGGTCGGCGAGCAGGCCAAGGACAAGCTCAAGCCGATGGTGGCGCAGCTGTGCACGCGCATGCCCGGCCTGCTGTCGGCGCAACGGGCGCTGGCGGCCGCCCTGCCCGAATTCGCCCCCTACGCCACCATGGACCAGACCGACGTGGACGACTGCGGCGACGCGGACGGCGACGGCACCTGGACCTTCTGAGGCGCCTCGCCGCCGCAGCAACCGAAGCAACCGCAGTCGCACGTCGAGACCTCGGTTCCCCGCAACCACGCCATCGACATCCACTGAACTTCGTCATGGAGAGGAAACGGACATGCCCACCACGCGTATCCCACACGTCCTGATGCCGCTGGTGCTGGCCAGCCTGCTGCCGCTGGCCGCCCCCCCGGCGAGCGCCAAGAACACCCGCATCGGCAATGAAATCAGCGCAGACCTGGCCGAGGCACGCGACGAGGTGCGTGCGGAACTCGCGGCCGCCCGCCGCGAGCTGGAGACCGACAACCTGCAACTGGGCGACAACCTGCACTTCAGCAAGTCCGGCAAGCGCGTAGGCCGCGACGACCGCTCGCTGCCGAAGGCGGAAATCACGCCATGGGGCGACTTGCTGATCGAGGGCAAGCCGGTCGCCATCGACGGCCGCCAGCGGCAGGACCTGTTGCGCTATCGCCACCAGGTGATCGACATCGCCAAGGCCGGCATCGACATCGGCGAGCGCAGCGCACAGGTGGCGCTGGACGCGGTCGACCGTGGCCTGTTCAGCCTGATGGTCGGCGCCATGACCGGCAGCCTGGAGCGCCGCATCGAGAAGACCGTCAAGGAGACCGTCGAGCCGGGCGTACGGCAGATCTGTCGCAGCCTGCCGGCGCTGCACGACACCCAGCAGCGCCTGTCCGCCAACCTTCCGGAGTTCCGCCCGTATGCCACGCTGGAAGCGGACGACGCCGAAAACTGCGAGCAGGACCTTCGCCGGGAGTTCGCCTCGCGCTAGCGCGCCGGCGCCTTGGCGCCTGCGACCGACGTTGCATGCCTGACCCGATCCCGGAGACCCGATGATGCGCATCGCCCTGCCCGCCTTCCCGTTGCTCGCCCTGCTGGCGCTGTCCGCTCCCGCGCTGGCGTCGGACCGCTACTGCAAGCACGAGGCGCCACGTCGGCTCACGCTCGACATCGGCGACGCCAGGACCGTGGTGTTCGACGTGGGTCCGCACGACCTGACGGTGCAATCGCGTGCCGGTGCGCCGGCGGCGATGGAAGGCCGGGCCTGCAGCAGCCACGCCGACCGGCTTGATCAACTGAAGGTCGAACAGCGACGCGCGGGCGACAAGCTGATCGTGCAGATGTACCGGGACGGCAGCCACAGTGGCATCTCGTTCGGCGGCAACTACGCGTACCTCAACCTGACCGCGATCCTGCCCGACCACCTGCCCGTGCAGGTGAAAGTGGGCTCGGGCGAAGCCGAAGTCACCGGCGCCCCGGTGTTCAGCGCCGACGTCGGTTCCGGCCACGCCGTGGGTCGCCGCATCCGTGGCCTGGCCGCCGCGTCGGTGGGCTCCGGCGACATCGACATCCACGGTGCCGGCAGCCTCAAGGTCGTCTCGATCGGCTCGGGCGACGTGGAAGCCGACGACGTGCAGGGCGCCACCGACGTCGGCAGCATCGGCTCGGGCGGCTTCAGCCTGTCGCGCGGCGGCAGCGTCGAGATCGGCTCGATCGGTTCGGGCGGCGCGGAACTGCGCGACATCGCCGGCCACGTGGTGGTCGGCTCGGTGGGTTCTGGCGGGCTGGACGTACGCGACGTCAGTGGCGGACTGACCGTCCGCTCGATCGGCAGCGGCGACGTCGATCACGCAGGCGTCAAAGGCCCGATCGACATTCCCAAGCACCGTTGATTCCCAGGAAACGACCATGATGCTCCGCACCCTCGCACTTGCCCTGTCCGCCACCGTACTGCTGGCCGCCTGCTCGAAAAGCGGCGATGCCGACGGCGACGCGACAAGATCCAGCGCCCTGTGGGGCCAGAACCTGAAGCTCAACACACCCGGCCACCCGAAGGCGGAAGTGTCGGCGAACGGCGACTTCATCGTCGGCGGCAAGCAGGTACCGGTGACGGACGAGCAGCGCGCATTGCTCGTCGCCTACCACCGCGAACTGGGCGGCATCGCCGACGCCGGCATCGCCACGGGCAAGGAAGGCGCGAAGCTGGCCGGCAAGGCGGTAGGCGCCGTGGTGAAGGGCATCCTCAGCGGCGATCCCGACCAGATCGACCGGCAGATGGATGCCGAAGCGAAGAAGGTGGAAGCGGAGGCGATGAAGATCTGCGACCGACTGCCCGGCCTGTACAGGGCGCAGCAGGATCTCGCGGCGGCATTGCCCGCGTTCCAGCCCTACGCCGGCATGGACCTCGACGACATCAAGGAATGCCGCACGTCCCAGAACGACAGCCGCGAAGCCGGCAAGGACGTCGGGCGCGCGATCGGGCAAGCCGTCAAGGCCAGCCGCGGCAACGCAGCGGAGGAAGCGGATGCCGCCGCAGCAGAACCGGCGCCTGCCCCCTCACCCTGATCCCGCACCGCCGCGCACGTAGCGTGCGGCAGGGGCCTCAACCGCCTCCGCCGCCGGGCTTGCCGTGGATGCCACCCCTGGCCAATACGGCCGGGTCCAGCAGCGGCTTCAGGGTCTTTTCCGGCAACCCGGTGACCTCGCGCGCGACGTCCAGTACGGGCCGGTTCTGCTTGTACGCCTGCTTGGCGATGGCCGCGCCCTTCTCGTAACCGATTACCGGATTCAGTGCGGTCACCAGGATCGGATTGCGGTCCAACGCTTCCTGCACGCGATCATTGCGCACCTTCAGCCCGGCGATGCAGTCGTCGGCCAGCAGCCGCGACACGTTCGACAGCAACCCGATGCCGTCCAGCAGGTTGTTCGCGATCAGCGGCAGGGTGACGTTGAGCTGGAAATTGCCGGTCTGCCCGGCGACGGTCACCGCCGTGTGGTAGCCCATGACCTGTGCGCACACCATCACCGTGGCTTCCGGGATCACCGGATTGACCTTGCCCGGCATGATGGAACTGCCCGGCTGCAGCGCAGGCAGTTCCACTTCGCCCAGGCCGGCGAGCGGTCCTGAATTCATCCAGCGCAGGTCATTGGCGATCTTGGTCAAGGCGACGGCAAGCGCACTGAGCTGGCCGGACAGTTCGACGGCATCGTCCTGTGCGGCCAGGCCCTCGAACTTGTTGGCCGCGCTTTCGAACCGCGTCTTCGTCATCGTCGAAAGTGCTTTCGCCACGCGCGCGCCGAAGCGCGGATCCGCATTGATGCCGGTACCGATGGCGGTGCCGCCCAGCGGCAGGCGGCGCACGCGCTTCAAGGCGTCCTCGAGGCGGGCCTGCGCCGAGGACAACTGTGCCGACCACGCCGAGAATTCCTGGCCGAACGTCAGCGGCATCGCATCCATCAGGTGCGTGCGCCCCGTCTTGACCACCTTCCCCAGCGCCTTGCCGCGCGCATCGATGGTATTGCGCAGATGCTTGAGGGCAGGCAGCAGGTCTTCCACCACCGCCAGCTGCGCGGCCACGCGCAGCGCGGTCGGGATGACGTCGTTGGAACTCTGCCCGAGGTTGACGTGGTCGTTCGGGTGCACGCGGGCCTTGCCCGCGCGCGTCGCCAAGGTGGCGATCACCTCGTTGGCATTCATGTTCGACGACGTGCCCGAACCGGTCTGGTAGACGTCGATGGGGAAATGCGCGTCGTGCGCGCCGGACGCGACCTCGCTTGCCGCCGCTCGCACGCTCGCCGCGATTCCCTTCGGCAGCAGGCCGAGGCCGGCATTGACCTCGGCCGCGGCCCCTTTCACCAGGCCCAGTGCACGGATGAATCCGCGTGGCATCGGGCGTCCGGAAATGGGAAAATTCTGCACCGCACGCTGGGTCTGCGCGCCCCAGAGCGCATCGGCGGGGACCTTCAGCTCGCCCATGCTGTCGTGCTCGATGCGGGTACGCGCGGCACGGGCCATGCCCGCGGTCTTCTTGCTGGTCATCAACCGTCTCCTGGAGGGATTCACGGCTTGCTCGACGGCACGGACGCCGGCGGCTGGCGGGGGCCACAGGATACGCCAGACCGGATCGGCGCCTTCCCGGGGTAAAATCCACCGCTCCCCTTCTGCCCCCTTCCCCGCGCCCATGTCGGATTCGTCCCTGCTCGCCCTGTCCCCGCTCGATGGCCGCTATGCCGGCAAGGTCGATGCGCTGCGCCCGATCTTCTCCGAGTACGGCCTGATCCGCGCCCGCGTGAAGGTCGAGGTGGAATGGCTGCTGGCGCTGGCGGACGAGCCGGGCATCGTCGAGCTGCCGGTCTTCTCCGATGCGGCAAGGACGAAGCTGCGTGCGCTGGCCGACGGCTTCAGTGTCGCCAACGCCGCCCGCGTCAAGGAGATCGAACGCACCACCAACCATGACGTCAAGGCGGTGGAGTACTTCATCAAGGAGCAACTGAAGGACGATGCGGAACTCGCCCCGGCGCTGGAGTTCGTCCACTTCGCCTGCACCAGCGAGGACATCAACAACCTGTCCTACGGCCTGATGCTGGAGCAGGCGCGCCGCGAGGTGCTGCTGCCGACGCTCGACGGCGTGACCGCCACGCTGCGCACGCTGGCCCACGCGCAGGCGGCGCAGCCGATGCTGTCGCGCACGCACGGCCAGACCGCCTCGCCCACCACGCTCGGCAAGGAGATCGCGAATGTCGTCGCGCGCATCGAGCGCCAGCGCGCGCAGATCGCCGCCGTGGAACTGACCGGCAAGATCAACGGCGCGGTCGGCAACTACAACGCGCACGTCGCCAGCTATCCGGACGTCGACTGGCCGGCGTTCGCGCAGCGTTTCGTCGAAGGCCTGGGCCTGGTCTTCAACCCGTACACCACGCAGATCGAGCCGCACGACAACGTGGCCGAGATCGGCGACGCCGCGCGCCGCGCCAACACCATCCTGGTCGACTTGGCGCGCGACATCTGGGGCTACATCTCGCTGGGCTACTTCAAGCAGCGCCTGAAGGAAGGCGAAGTCGGTTCGTCGACCATGCCGCACAAGGTCAATCCGATCGACTTCGAGAACGCCGAGGGCAACTTCGGCATCGCCAACGCACTGTTCGAACACTTCAGCGCCAAGCTGCCGATCAGCCGCTGGCAGCGCGACCTCACCGATTCCACCGTGCTGCGTGCACTGGGTACCGCGTTCGGCCATACGCAGGTCGCGCTGGATTCGCTGGCCAAGGGCCTGGGCAAGCTGGAGGTGAACCCGCAGCGCCTGGACGCCGATCTCGATGCCGCCTGGGAAGTGCTGGCCGAAGCCGTGCAGACGGTGATGCGCCGCCACGGCCTGCCGAACCCCTACGAGCAACTGAAAGCGCTGACGCGCGGCCAGGGCATCACCGCCGACTCGATGCGCGCCTTCATCGAATCGCTCGACCTGCCGGCCGACGACAAGCAGCGCCTGCGCGACATGACACCGGGCAGTTACACCGGTCTCGCCGAACGGCTTGCGCGGAACATCTGACGTCCGGTACTCAAGGGAACGGCGATGCGCCTGCTGATCAACATCGACGTTCCCGACCTGTCCGCCGCAGAGGCGCTGTACACGCAGGCGTTCGGCCTTGCCGTCGGCCGCCGCTTCGGTTGGTGCCTGCTGCAGTTCGTCAACCGCGGCTACGACGAGATCGCCACATGACACTTCGCTCTGCCCTGCTCGCCAGCCTGTTCGCCCTGTCGCCTCCGGCCAGCGCACTGGCCGCCGATGCACCCGTCCCCAAAGCCTGCGCCGACGATGCCGGCTGGAACGATCCTGGTACGCCGCTGAAGGTCTACGGCAACACCTGGTATGTCGGCACCTGCGGCATCAGCGCGTTGCTGGTGACCTCGGACGAGGGCCACATCCTGATCGACGCTGCCACGCCGCAGGCGGGTCCACAGATCCTGGCGAACATCCGCGCGCTCGGCTTCAAGCCGGAAGACGTGCGCGCCATCATGCTGTCGCACGAACACTTCGACCATGCAGGCAGCCTGGCGGAACTGCAGCGCGCCACCGGCGCGCCCGTGTACGCACGCGCGCCGGCCGTCGCCACGCTGAAGCGCGGCACCAGCGACCGCAGCGATCCGCAGCACGAGGTGCTGGACCCGTTCGCGCCAGTCGAGCAGGTGGTCGTACTTGCGGATGACGGCGTGGTGCGCGTCGGCCCGCTCGCCCTGCAGGTCGTTCCCACGCCGGGCCACACGCCCGGCGGCACCAGCTGGACCTGGCGCTCGTGCGAGGGCGACGACTGCCGGCAGATGGTCTACGCCGACAGCCTGACCGCGATCTCCGACGACGTGTACCGGTACGGCGATGAAGCGGCGCATCCCGGTTACGTGGCGGCGTTCCGCGACACGCTGGCACGGGTGGCCGCCCTCGACTGCGACATCCTGGTGACGCCGCACCCGTCGGCGAGCGATCTGTGGTCCCGGATCGGCCCCGGTGCCGATCGCCCCCTGGTCGACACCACCGCCTGCCGCACGTACGCACAGCGCGCGACGCAGCGGCTGGACAAGCGGCTGGCGGACGAAGCGGCCGCAGCGACGCCTTGATCGGACGCAATGACGCGCTTCCCGTCGCCCCCGATGCTGCCGCCCTCACTTTCCGCTGAATGCCTCCCCTGATGAACACCAAGACCACCCGACGCCCCAAGGACCTGCCCTTCGAGGTAAATGCCACGCAGCACCAGCCGCTCGGCATGCCGGCAGACCGCTTCCTGCGCGATTACTGGCACAAGCGCCCACTGCTGATCCGCAACGCGTTCCCGGACTTCGAAACCCCGGTGCAGCCCGAAGACCTCGCCGGCCTGGCCTGCGAGGACGGCGTGCTGGCCCGCCTGATCAGCCTGGACAAGGCGACCGGGGTCTGGGACGTGCGCACGGGACCGTTCCAGGAGGAGGATTTCCCGGGCCTGCCGGACCACGACTGGACCCTGCTGGTGCAGGACGTGGACAAATGGGACGCGGACATCCGCCAGTTGCTGGAGCAGTTCCGCTTCCTGCCGCGCTGGCGGGTGGATGACATCATGATCAGCTTCGCCGCCACCGGCGGCTCGGTGGGTGCGCATGTCGACCATTACGACGTGTTCCTGCTGCAGGCGCAGGGCGAGCGCCGCTGGATGATCGATGCCAGCACGGCGATGGGAAGGCCCGCGCCCGACCTTGCCTTCCAGGACGACGTGGCGATCAAGCTGCTGCGCCGGTTCGAACCGACCCACGACTGGGTGTTGTCGCCGGGCGACATGCTCTACCTGCCGCCGCTGGTGCCGCACCACGGCGTGGCGGAAAACGCCTGCCTGACGTTTTCGGTGGGCATGCGCGCGCCTTCCTCGGCCGAACTGATCGGCGACTACCTGGACACGCTGATCGCCGATGCCGATGACGCCGTCCGCTACCACGACGAAGACCTGGTCGCACCGCAGGATCCCAACGAGATCGACGCGCGCGCCATGGAACGCGTGGTCGAGGCCCTGAACGCGCTGCGGATGAACGATCCGGACCTGGTCGGCGACTGGTTCGGCCGCTTCATCACGACCTACCGCGCCTCCGGTGATGTCATGCCAGCGCCGGACGCACCGTCGCGCATCGAGATGGAGTGGGACCTGCAACAGGGCGCCCACCTGCTGCGCCACCCGTTCTCGCGCGTCGCCTGGCGTCGGCGCAGCAAGGGCGCCACCCTGTTCTGCAATGGCATGGACTACGCACTGCCGGTCAAGGAAGCGCAGCGGCTCGCCGCACTGGAAGGCCTGGATGGCGCCGCCTACGCCGCACTCAGCGAAGCCGGCCGTGATGCGGTGATGGCACTGGCGGCACAGGGCCACTACCAGCTGGCGCTGCCCGGTGACGATCCGGGTGGCGGGGACGAAGAGGCATGAACGCGCCGCACGGATACCACGTCGAAGCGGTCGATTACGCCACCGGTGCCGCGTCGGTACACCGGGTGCGGGATGTGGTGTTCGTGCAGGAGCAGCAGGTGCCACGCGAACTGGAACGCGATGCACTGGATCCGCTGTGCCATCACGTGCTGGCCCGTGACGACGACGGCACGCCCATCGGGACCGCGCGGCTGACGCCGGAACACCGGATCGGGCGCATGGCCGTGCTGTCGGCCTGGTGCGGCCGCGGCGTCGGCGATGCGCTGCTGTCGGCGCTGCTGGAGGAAGCCCGCCGCCGCCAGTGGCCGACGGTGTCGCTGCACGCCCAGGTCGCTGCGGAGGGGTTCTACGCCCGCCACGGGTTCCTGCCAGAGGGCGAGCGATTCATCGAGGCCGGCATCGAGCACCAGGGCATGCGCCGGCAGCTGGCAGGACCGGCCGGCATCGCGCAGCGTGCCGAAGCCGTGGCCGTCACCACCGCGGTGGTGGCCCAGGCACGGCGCTCGCTGGTGATCTACAGCCGCGCACTCGACCCCGGCTTGTGGGACACGCCGCCGGTCATCGAGTCGCTGCGCCGCTTCGCTACCCGCCAGGCCGGCGCCCAGGTCCAGGTGCTGCTGCAGGACGCCGGCACCCCCCAGCGTGCCCTGGCCCCGCTGATCGGCCTGGGCCAGCGACTGCCCAGCGTGCTCGCCTTCCGCGAGGTCCAGGACCCGGTGGACGTGTCGTACACCGCGGCCTTCGTCGCCAACGACGATCACGGCTACTACCACCGCCCGCTCGGCCATCGCTTCGATGGCGAGGCCGGGCTGGCGCATGCCGGCCGCGCCCGGCAGCTCCGGCACGAATTCACGCAGATGTGGGAGCGTTCGCGCCCCGTCAGCGAATACCGTGCGCTGGGTCTCTAGCGTCTCGCACAGGGCACGGTGCCGCCGGCCACCATGGGCCTGAAATCTGCGTCTTTAGTCCAATCCGGTTACGCCCCCTTCCCGGCATGGGGGTATAATTTCCCTGTTTTCCTCCTGTCAGTGCGGTATCGCGCGGCACGGACGCAAGCGCCCCCTCGACTACCCACTGCACGCCATCGCCATCGTGGACAATCTCCTGAAGCAGTTCGCGCAATCCTCGCAACTCAACGGCGGCAGCGCCTCCTACGTCGAAGACCTGTACGAGCAGTACCTCGTCTCACCGGACAGCGTGGACCCCAAATGGAAGGCCTACTTCGACGGCTTCAAGGGCCACGAAGCCGGCGATGTCCCGCACTCGGTCGTCATCCAGCAGATCACCGAAGCCGCACGCCAGGCCGCCAACAACGGCCATGTCGCGGCCGGTGGCGGCGATGAGCGCGAACGCAATGTCGGCCGCCTGATCACCGCCTACCGTTCGCGGGGCCACCTGGGCGCCCGGATCGATCCGCTGGGCCTGACCCCGCCGGTCAATCCGCCCGACCTGGACCTGGCCTTCCACGACCTGTCCGAGCGCGACCTGGACAGCGAGTTCAGCACCGGCAACGTGGGCGGCAACTCGCGCATGAAGCTGCGCGACCTGCTGGCCCGCCTGAAGGCCGCCTACACCGGCCCGATCGGCGTCGAGTTCATGCACATCTCGGAGGTCGACCAGCGCCAGTGGCTGTACCAGCGCCTGGAGACCGCCGGCGGCCAGTTCGGCCTGTCCGATGACGCCAAGCGCCGCACGCTCGAGCGCCTGACCGCCGCCGAGGGCCTCGAGCGCTACCTGCACACCAAGTATGTCGGCCAGAAGCGCTTCTCGCTGGAAGGCGGCGATGCGCTGATCCCGTTGCTGGACACCATGATCCGCAACGCCGGCGAAGGCGGGGTCAAGGACATCGTGGTCGGCATGGCCCACCGCGGCCGCCTCAACGTGCTGGTCAACACGCTCGGCAAGAGTCCGCGCAAGCTGTTCGACGAGTTCGAGGGCAAGTTCGAACACGACAACAGCCTGGCCCACGCCGGCGACGTGAAGTACCACATGGGCTTCTCCGCCGACATCGCGACGCCAGGCGGTCCGGTCCACCTGGCGCTGGCCTTCAATCCCTCGCACCTGGAAATCGTCGACCCCGTCGTCGCCGGCAGCGTGCGTTCGCGCCAGGAGCGCCGCAACGACGCCGCGCGCCAGGCGGTGCTGCCGATCATCATGCACGGCGACGCCGCGTTCGCCGGCCAGGGCGTGGTGATGGAGCTGTTCCAGATGTCGCAGGCGCGCGGTTTCGCCGTCGGTGGCACGCTGCATGTCGTCATCAACAACCAGATCGGCTTCACCACCAGCAACAAGGAAGACTCGCGCTCCACGCTGTACTGCACCGACGTCGCCAAGATGGTTGGCGCCCCGGTGTTCCACGTGAACGGCGACGATCCGGAAGCGGTGGTGTTCGTGGCGCAGCTGGCCTACGACTTCCGCCAGCAGTTCAAGAAGGACGTGGTGATCGACCTGGTGTGCTACCGCCGCCACGGCCACAACGAAGCCGACGAGCCGGCCGCCACGCAGCCGGTGATGTACCAGACCATCCGCAAGCACGCGACCACGCGCGAGATGTACGCCGCCAAGCTGGAAGGCGCCGGCGTCATCCCCACCGAGGGTGGCAAGGCGCTGGCGGACGAATACCGCAACAAGCTGGATTCGGGCGAGTACACCACCGAGCTGGCCAAGCAGAAGAGCGACGAACTCGCGATCGACTGGTCGCGTTACCTGTCGGGCAAGGTCAGCGATCCGGTCGACACCAGGGTCAAGCGCAAGGTGCTGGATTCGCTGGCGAAGATCATCACCACGATCCCCGCCGGCGTGGCGCTGCATCCGCGCGTGGCCAAGATCTACGACGACCGCGTGAAGATGGCCGCTGGCGAACAGCCGGCCGACTGGGGCTTCGCCGAAAACCTCGCCTACGCCACGCTGCTGTCGGAAGGCAACGGCCTGCGTCTGGTCGGCCAGGACGCCGGCCGCGGCACGTTCTTCCACCGCCACGCGATCCTGCACGACCAGAAGACCGACAGCTATTACCTGCCGCTGCGCCAGCTGGTCGAACAGCCGGAACAGGCGACCATCATCGACTCGCTGCTCAGCGAGGAAGCGGTGATGGCGTTCGAATACGGGTTCTCGACCACCGATCCGAACACGCTGTGCATCTGGGAAGCGCAGTTCGGCGACTTCGCCAACGGTGCGCAGGTGGTGATCGACCAGTTCATCGCCGCCGGCGAAGCCAAGTGGGGCCGCATCAGCGGCCTGACCCTGCTGCTGCCGCATGGCTACGAAGGCCAGGGCCCGGAGCACAGTTCGGCGCGCCTGGAGCGTTTCCTGCAGCTGTGCGCGCTGGAAAACATGCTGGTCTGCGTGCCGACCACGCCCGCCCAGGCCTACCACATGCTGCGTCGGCAGATGCGCATGACCACCCGCAAGCCGCTGGTGGTGATGACGCCGAAGTCGCTGCTGCGCCACAAGCTGGCTGTGTCCACGCTGGACGAACTGGCCAACGGCGAGTTCCAGCATCTGATTCCGGACGCCACCGCGGACGCAAAGAAGGTCAAGCGCGTCGTCGCCTGCTCGGGCAAGGTCTACTACGACCTGCTGGAAGATGCGCAGAAGCGTGGCCAGGACGACGTGGCCATCCTGCGCATCGAACAGCTGTACCCGTTCCCGCGCGAGCAACTGGCCGCCGAACTCAAGCGTTACGGCAAGGCCACCGAAGTGGTCTGGTGCCAGGAAGAGCCGCAGAACCAGGGAGCGTGGTACCAGATCAAGCACCACCTGCAGGCCTGCCTCACCGGCAAGCAATCGCTGCACTATGCGGGCCGTTCGCGTTCGCCCTCGCCCGCCGCCGGCCACTTCGCCGAGCACGTCGAGGAACAGCTGAAGCTGGTCGCCGATGCACTGGTCAACAAGCTCGGCAACGACAACGTCGCCGAATAAGCCCTCACCCTCATTAGAACAAACCACCAGGACGTCCCATCACCATGGCCACTGAAGTCAAAGTTCCGGTTCTGCCCGAGTCCGTCTCCGATGCCACCATCGCCGCCTGGCACAAGAAGGCCGGCGACGCGGTCAAGCGCGACGAGAACCTGATGGACCTGGAAACCGACAAGGTCGTGCTGGAAGTGCCCTCGCCCGTCGACGGCGTGCTGAAGGAAATCAAGTTCAAGGAAGGCGACACGGTGACCAGCCAGCAGTTGCTGGCGATCATCGAGGAAGGTGCCGTGGCCGCTGCCGCGCCCGCCGCCGAAGAAAAGAAGCCCGCCGCCGGCGCGCAGGAAGTGCAGCCGAAGGCCGACGCCGCCAAGGCCGACGCCGCGGCGCCGTCCAGCACCAAGCCCGCGCCTGCCGGCGCCGATGTACTGCCGCCAGGCGCCCGCTTCACCGCCGTCACCCAGGGCATCGATCCGGCGAACGTGGAAGGCACCGGCCGGCGCGGCGCGGTCACCAAGGAAGACCTGGTCAACTACGCCAGCGGCAAGACCGCCGGCGTCAGCGGCGGCGCGCGTCCGGAAGAGCGCGTGCCAATGACCCGGATCCGCACGCGCATCGCCGAGCGCCTGATGCAGTCCAAGAACTCCATCGCCATGCTGACCTCGTTCAATGAAGTCAACCTGGCCAAGGTCATGGAGATGCGCAAGGAGCTGCAGGACGACTTCGTGAAAGCCAACGGCATCAAGCTCGGTTTCATGAGCTTCTTCGCCAAGGCCGCCGCCAACGCGCTGCAGCGCCACCCGATCGTCAACGCCTCGGTCGACGGCAACGACATCATCTACCACGGCTACTCCGACATCTCGATCGCCGTCTCCACCGAGAAGGGCTTGGTCACGCCGGTGCTGCGCAACGTCGAGCGCATGGGCTTCGGCGACATCGAGAAGGGCATCGCCGACTACGCCAAGAAGGCGCGCGACGGCAAGCTGGGCCTGGAAGACCTGCAGGGCGGCACCTTCACCATCACCAACGGCGGCACCTTCGGCTCGCTGATGTCCACGCCGATCGTCAACCCGCCGCAGAGCGCCATCCTCGGCATGCATGCGATCAAGGACCGCGCCATCGTCGAGAACGGCCAGGTCGTCGCCGCACCGATGATGTACATCGCGCTGTCCTACGACCACCGCATCATCGACGGCAAGGACGCGGTGCTGTTCCTGGTCGACATCAAGAACCAGCTGGAAAACCCGCACCGCATGCTCCTGGGCATGTGAGAGCCGTGATTGGTGATTTGGGATAGGTGATTCGCAAAAGCGTTTCACCACCCCGCCCTTTCGAATCACGAATCACTTATCACTAATCACGTGAGCGAATGAAATGAGCGAACAATTCGACGTCGTCGTCATCGGTGCCGGCCCGGCCGGCTACCACGCCGCCATCCGCGCCGCGCAGCTCGGCATGAAGGTCGCCTGCATCGATGCCGCGCTCGGCAAGGACGGCAAGCCCGCACTGGGCGGCACCTGCCTGCGCGTGGGCTGCATCCCGTCCAAGGCGCTGCTGGATTCCTCGC
Organism: Pseudoxanthomonas sp.; assembly: GCF_036845285.1. Classification (GTDB taxonomy): domain Bacteria; phylum Pseudomonadota; class Gammaproteobacteria; order Xanthomonadales; family Xanthomonadaceae; genus Pseudoxanthomonas_A. The sequence goes on along the minus strand of NZ_DAIUEE010000011.1, from coordinate 119,937 downwards.
ACCAGTACCACAACCTGACCCACCAGTTCGAACAGCACGGCATCAGCGTCAAGGACGCGAAGATCGACGTCGGCACCATGGTCGGCCGCAAGGACGCCATCGTGAAGCAGTTCACCGGCGGCATCGCGCAGCTGTTCAAGGCCAACAAGGTGACGGCTTACTACGGCTTCGGTCAGCTGCAACCCGGCAACGTGGTCAAGGTCAAGCAGCACGACGGCAGCGAAGTCGAACTGAAGGGCACCAACGTCATCATCGCCGCCGGTTCGGATTCCATCGAACTGCCGTTCGCGAAGTTCGACGGCGACACCATCGTCGACAACGTCGGCGCGCTGGACTTCACCGAGGTCCCCAAGCGCCTCGCGGTGATCGGCGCGGGCGTGATCGGGCTGGAGCTGGGTAGCGTATGGAACCGTCTCGGCGCCGAGGTCACCATCCTCGAAGCGCTACCCGATTTCCTCGCCGTCGCCGACAGCGAAGTGTCGAAGGTCGCCGCGCGCGAGTTCAAGAAACAAGGCCTGGACATCCGCCTTGGCGCCAAGGTGTCGAAGACCGAAGTCACCGGCAAGGGCAAGAAGAAGGAAGTCGTCGTCACCTACAGCGACGCCGAAGGCGAGAAGACGCTGACCGTGGACAAGCTGCTGGTCGCCGTAGGCCGCCGCGCCGCGAGCAAGGGCCTGCTGGCCGACGGCACCGGGGTCAAGCTCAACGAACGCGGCCAGGTGGAAGTCGACGCGCACTGCCACACCGGCGTCGATGGCGTCTGGGCCATCGGCGACTGCGTGCGTGGGCCGATGCTGGCGCACAAGGGCTTCGAGGAAGGCATCGCGGTCGCCGAACTGATCGCTGGCCTGCCGGGGCATGTCAACTTCGACACCATTCCGTGGGTCATTTATACCTCGCCCGAGATCGCCTGGGTCGGCAAGACCGAGCAGCAGCTCAAGGCCGAAGGCGTGGCCTACAAGGCCGGCTCCTTCCCGTTCGCCGCAGTGGGCCGCGCCGTGGCGATGGCGGAGCCGACCGGCTTCGTGAAGGTCATCGCCGACGCCGAAACCGATCGCGTGCTGGGCATGCACCTGATCGGCGCGAACGTGTCGGAACTGGTGCACGAGGGCGTGCTGACCATGGAGTTCAAGGGCTCCGCGGACGACCTGGCCCGCATCTGCCATGCGCACCCGTCGCTGTCCGAAGCCGTGCACGATGCCGCGATGGCCGTGCACAAGCGCGCGATCCACAAGCCCAATTGAGGCCCGCACGGCGGCGACGTTGCCGCCGTGATCCGCATGCGCCAGGCGATGCCTGGCGTTTTGCGTTTCAGACAACAGGCATGACAGGACATCGACCATGAAGAGCATCTGCGTCTACTGCGGCTCCAACGCCGGCAACAAGCCCGCCTACACCGAGCGCGCCATCGCGCTGGGCGACCGCATCGCGAAGGAAGGCCTGCAACTGGTGTACGGCGGCGGCAACGTCGGCCTGATGGGCATCGTGGCCGACGCGGTGCTGGCCGCCGGTGGCGAGGTGATCGGCGTCATTCCCGAACAGTTGGTCAACTGGGAAGTCGCTCACAAGGGCCTGACCCGGCTGGACGTGGTCGCCAACATGCACGAACGCAAGAAGCGCATGTTCGACCTCTCCGACGCCTTCGTCGCCCTGCCCGGCGGCTTCGGCACGCTGGACGAGATGTTCGAGATGCTCACCTGGCGCCAGCTCGGCATCGGCGACAAGCCCTGCGCCTTCCTCGACGTGGAAGGTTTTTACGCGCCACTGATGGGGATGATCGACCGCATGGTGGAAGAGCGCTTCCTGCACCCCGAACAGCGCGACGATCTGTGGCACGGCGACGACATCGACACGATGGTCGCCTGGATGCACGCCTACACGCCGGCGCAGGCGGACAAGTGGATGGATGAGAAGCGGCGGAAGTCGTTGCGGTGAGTGATGCGACCTCCTCGCCATGGAGATGATCTGCGGTTGGAATTGATGCACTGAAAGTCGCTGGGTCCCGGCTTTCGCCGGGATGACGGCGGAACGAATCGCCGTGCTGATGTCCGTCGACGTCCGCGCGTATTCGACTGCTGAATCTGTCGGCACGCGCCCCCTACCCGTCATCCCGGCGAAAGCCGGGACCCAGCGACTTCCGCTTGAACGTTAAACACGCAGAAGAGGAAGATCGCCATGATCTTCCTCGGGCAAGGAATGCCCCCCATGCGACAGCGCACCCCCTGCGTTTACATCCTGGCGAGCCAACGCAACGGAACGCTCTACATTGGCGTCACCTCCGATCTGGCTTCGCGCGTCTGGCATCACAAGAACGATCAGGTTGCAGGCTTCACCCGCCGCTACCGTGTCCACACGTTGGTCTGGTACGAGACGCACGAGACAATGCCCTCCGCCATCGCGCGGGAAAAAGCCCTGAAAGAGTGGAAGCGCGCATGGAAAATCAAGCTCATCGAGGACATGAATCCGTACTGGCATGATCTCGTCGATGAAACCGCATGACCTGCATGCGGCACCAAAGTCGCATGACGAGGCTTTGGCGTTTTCCTCGCGATGCCTCCAGAATCGAAGTCACTGGGTCCCGGCTTTCGCCGGGATGACGGAGCAAATGCATGAGCCTGCCTACCACCCCCTTCACCGCCTTCCGCATCCACAACGACGACGCTGGCTACCACAGTGGCATCGAAACCATCGCGCTCGACGCGCTGAATCCCGGCGAGGTCGTCATCAAGGCCGCGTATTCGTCGGTCAACTACAAGGACGCGCTGGCCGGTACCGGTGAGGGCAAGATCCTGCGGCGTTTCCCCTTGGTGGGTGGCATCGATGTAGCCGGCCATGTGGTGGCCTCGACGGATCCTGCCTTCAGGGAAGGCGATGCGGTACTGGTCACCGGCTCGGGCCTCAGCGAAACGCGCGACGGCGGTTATGCCGAGTACGCGCGGCTGGATGCGAAGTGGGTCATTCCCCTGCCTTCCGGGCTGAGCCTGCGCGAGAGCATGATCATCGGCACGGCCGGCTTCACCGCCGCACTCGCGCTGTACCGCATGCGCGAGAACCGGCAGACACCGGACCTTGGCCCGCTCGCCGTCACCGGGGCCACCGGTGGCGTCGGCTCACTGGCCGTGGATATCTTCAGCAAGGCCGGCTTCGAGGTGCATGCGATCAGCGGCAAGCCCGAGAACACCGCGTACCTGGAATCGATCGGGGCGAGCGAGGTGCTGGGCCGGGATGCGCTGGCGACCGCGCGCCCGATGGAGTCGGCACGCTTCGGTGGAGGTCTCGACAATGTCGGCGGGCCGATGCTGGCCAGCCTGCTGGCGCAGACGACGCCCTACGGCAACGTGGCCAGCGCCGGCCTCGCCGCCACGGCCGACCTGCCCATAACTGTGATGCCCTTCATAATTCGGGGCGTGTCCTTGCTGGGCGTCGCGTCGGCAGGCACGGCGCGCGATATCCGCGAACAGGTCTGGCAGCACCTGGCCAGTGACTGGAAGCCGCGGCACCTGGACACGATCTGCACGCGCGAAACCACGCTGGACGGTCTGCCCGAGGTGTTCCGCACCATGCTGGACGGGCGCTCGTTCGGTCGCACGCTGGTACGAATGGGATGAACGGCGGCGGCGGCACGACGGACGTTGCCGGATGGCCGGCCACCCCATTGTGTTGTCACCGGCAAGGACTAAAATCGATGCCGGGGAACATTGGGGATATCCATGGCAAAGATTCTGATCGTCGACGATTCACCGTCGCAACTGCTGGGCATCCAGCGCATTGTCGAAAAGCTGGGGCATGAATCCATCACCGCCGAAGACGGCGCTGCCGGCGTCGAAGTCGCCAAGCGCGAGCTGCCGGACATGGTGCTGATGGACGTGGTGATGCCGAACCTCAACGGGTTCCAGGCCACGCGCACGCTGAGCCGCGAGGCCACCACCAAACACATCCCGGTGATCCTGGTGACCACCAAGGACCAGGACACCGACCGCATGTGGGGCCTGCGCCAGGGCGCGAAAGCCTACCTGACCAAGCCGTTCTCCGAGGACGAACTGGCCGAGGTGATCGAGCGCATCTTCAACGCGCGCGAACTGCCCTCCGCACCACCGGCCTGACGCCGCACGCAACGCGTCCACGAAGAGCAGGCTCCGGCCTGCTCTTTCCGTTTGTGCGCCTGCGCTCAGCGCGGCGCGATGTAGCCGCCCGGCACGCCGTTCGGCGACAGCGCGAGTTGCCACAGCTGCGAGCGACGGCTGCGGAACGTGGCCATCGAAACCGCGAGGTAGAACCGCCACATCCGGCGGAAACGCTCGTCATAGCGCGCATCCAGCGTGTTCCATGCCGATTCGACATTGGCGTGCCACGCCTGCAGCGTGCGGTCGTAGTCGGCACCGAAGTTGTGCCAGTCCTCCAGCACGAAAACGCCCTCGATCGCGTGCGCGACCTGTGCCGCCGACGGCAGCATCGAATTGGGTAATATGTAGCGCGCGATCCACGGATCCGTCCGCTGCACCGAGCGGTTGCCGCCGATGGTATGCAGCAGGAAAACGCCCTCCGGCGGCAGGCAACGCCGCACCATGGCGAAATAGTCGCCGTAGTTCTTCACGCCCACGTGCTCGAACATGCCCAGCGAGAACGCCGCGTCGAATGGCTCATCCAGTGCGCGGTAATCCTGCAGCCGGATGTCGATCGGCAGCCCGAGGCAAAGCCGGCGCGCGTAGGTCGCCTGCGCCTGCGAGATGGTGATGCCGACGCCCTGCACGCCATACCGTTCGGCGGCGAACTTCAGCGCTTCGCCCCATCCGCAGCCGACGTCGAGTATCCGCATGCCCGGGCGTAGTCCGAGCTTGCGGCAGACCAGGTCCAGCTTGGCTTCCTGCGCGGCGTCCAAGTCCTCCGCATCGCGCCAGTAGCCGCAGCTGTAGACCAGCCTGCGGCCGAGCATGGCCGCGTACAGGTCGTTGCCGAGGTCGTAGTGGCGTCGTCCGACCTCGCTGCTGCGGCGCGGGGACTGCAGGTTCGTCAGGCGCGCACGCAGGGCGTCGAAGATCTCGCCAGCACCGTGCACGCGTTCGTCCAGGCGCGCCGCCAGCAGGCGGGACAGCAGGCCGTCGAGCGAAACGGCATCCCACCAACCGTCCATGTAGCTTTCGCCCAGGCCCAACGAACCCTGCCCCAGCACGCGGGCATGGAAGCGGGGGTCATGGACCTGCATATCCCATGGCCGCTCGCCGCCGATCCGCACATCCGCGTCGGCCAACAGGCCTGCGATCCTGCGCTCGAAGCGGGCGTGCGGCATGGACGGTCAACGGGCGAACAACTCCGCGTACGCCGGCGCGACGTGGGGCAACAGCAACGCGGCAGGCACGTCGACCGTCTGCGTACCGTCGGCGTACGGACCCACCTGATAAGGCGGGAAGACGAAGCGCAGCGCCGCGATGCGACCCGCGGTGTCCAGCACCGGCACGAACTCGCTGAAGTTGCCTGCCTCGGGCCCGGTGCCTTCATCGATCATCCGGAACGTGCTCTTGATCAGCGCCGCGCGGTCCACGGGCGCGAGTTCATCCTCGTCCGCACGGGTCACCACGGCGGTATGCAACTGTTCGCGCACGTAGTCGCTGACGGCCTGCCAGCCCTTGGTATCGGGAACCAGCGCAGCCGCCGTCAGGCGACTGTCCTGTTGCGGCAACCAGACGAAACGCGCGATCAGCGGCTGGCCATGTGCGCCGCCGGTGTAGCGGCTGCCATCCGCGGCCACCGCCACGATCTGCGGCGTGTCCACGACCTGCTCGAATGCGAGCGACAGTTCATAGGGTGCGGACGGCTTGTCGTTGCCGAAGGCATCGACCGCTTCCATCAGTTCGGCACGCTCGGATCCGGCGTAGGCAGACAACGCCTTGACCAGGCCGGGATACCGATTGAGTGTGGCGGGATAGCTGATACCCACGACATAGCGATCGGTGGTTTCGATGACATCCTTCAGCTCGACCGGGGCATCGGGCGCCACCGGCACGGTCGCAGGCGCCTCCGGCGTGCCGGCGGTCGTCGGCGGGGCGGCTTCACGCTGGCAGGCGGACAACGCCACCAACGCCATCATGGCCAGGGTGGCCTGGCGGGTCGCGCTACGGGATTTTGGGGGGAATGACACGTTCGGGCTCCTTCCGAGTGTGATGGCCGTCATTCTAGGCCGCGCTACCGCCGTCATCCATCGCGATCATCCATCCACCAGATCAGCGTACTCGGGATGCCGCCGGACGTAGGCGGCAGAGTACGAACAGGCAGGCACCACGCGCCATCCCTGCCCGCGCGCGTGGTCGAGCGCCGCCTTCACCAATGCGGCGGCGACGCCACGACCACCGATCTCCTCGGGCACGCCCGTGTGATCGATGACCATGCGCCCGTCGCGCAGCGAGTAAACGAGTTCGGCGTCGTATCCGTCCAGGCGGAGGGAGAAACGCCGCGCAGCCGGGTCGTGATGAAGGTTGAAGGAGGTCGGGTCACTGGTCATGGCAGCTCCGTGGCGGTGGACTCAGGAGCATTGTGACCCAATGCCCATCCGGCGCCGAGGCAGAACTGGACGCAGCGCGTCACATTCACGCTTGTGAACGAAACACCGGCGACGCCGAGCGTGACCGGCTTCGCAGTTCCGTAGTTGGCACGATTACTGCGTGACATGGCCCATAGACCTGCATCCCGGAGTTCCACCATGAGCCTGATCGACGCACTGCCTGATGTCTCCAATGCAAGCGACTTCACCCTGCTGGAAGGCCTGTACCAGCTCACCGTCACCGGCCATACCGATGCGTGGGAGTTCGAGAAACTCAACAACGCCGTGTACGAGCGTTTGATGTCCACCTACTCCGGCAGCGAGACTGCGGGCGTGCACGCCGTGCACTCCCTGATGGACTGATCCACCCCGTACGACTTCCATCGGGCGCTCCGGCGCGGCGCAGGGGTCCGCCTTCGGGTGTGACTGCCGCGCCGGAGTCCCGTCCCACCTGCATCGCCGATGCAGGCAGAACGAAACCCCGCCTTCCATGACCCGAACGTGGCGCCCTACTCGCCGCGATGATCGCGCTTGCCCTGGTTGCGCCGGTCCTGCGTGCCCGCACTGCCCTGGATCGCTTTCATGCGGCTCTCCGCCGCATGCAGCTCCTGCGCCTTGCCCGCGGCCTCGTTCGATACGAACCCCGCGTCCGGCATACCGGGTTGCCCGTTCTGATCCAAGTGCTGCCACGGCGCCGGCTGGCGATCATGCTCGTGCTTCTGTTCCAGCAGCGCGCGCGCCGTAGCCAGTGCCTGCGCCGGCGTGATCTTGCGCGGGGCGCGTTTGCGCGGTGCCGCCTTCTTGGAGGGCGTCTTGCGCACGGTGGCATGTTTTGTCGCTGCCTTTTTCGCTATCGGCCGCTTGGGCGCGGCTTTTTTCACCGCTTTCCTTACCGCTTTCTTTACCGTTTTCTTCGCTGCCTGTTTCGTTGCCTTCCTGGCAGCGGGCTTCTTCGCGACCGTCTTGCGTGCGGTCTTCCTGGCGACCTTGCGTGCTGCGGTCTTCTTCGCGGCTTTCTTGACGGTCTTGCGCGGCGCGGCCTTCCCGACCGCCTTCTTCGCAACGCGCTTCCTGGTAGCGGCTTTCTTCACGACCTTCTTCGCGGCCTTCTTCACCGCCTTGCGGACAGTGCTCGTTTTGGCCGCCGTCTTCTTGGCGGCTTTCCTGACTGCCTTCTTGGCTACTGCCTTGCGGGTCGCCATGCGCTCCTCCACGGGTGGGACACGCCACGGGGATAACACGGCCCACCTTCAATGCAGGTGAGCAAAGTCGCAATGGCGGTTTAACCGAAACTCGGGTGCGACAGTTCCTGCAGGAAGTGCCCCACCACGCCGGTGTCCATCACCACCAGGAACAGCACACCGTAGGCGGCGCCAGCGAGGTGCGCGCCATGGTTAATGTTGTCGCCGCCGCGCTTGTCCATCCAGATGCTGTAGGCGATATAGAGCACCGCGAACACGATGGCCGGCATCGGGACGAAGAACACGCCGATCCTGGCCCACGGCGCCAGCATGATGAAGGCGAACAGCACCGCCGACACCGCACCGGATGCGCCGAGGCTGCGGTAGTTGGGATCCTTCTGGTGCTTCAGGTAGGTCGGCAGGATCGACACCACCAACGCCGAGAAGTAGAACAGCGGGAACACCCACGGCCCCTTCTGCGCCGCCATCCAGCCCTCGATCTGGCGACCGAAGAAGAACAGCGTGAACATGTTGAAGAACAGGTGCCAGAAATCGGCATGGATGAAGCCGTAGGTCACCAACCGGTCGTACTGGCGATGGCGGTCGATCGCCGGCGGCCAGAGGATCAGCCGCATCAGCAGCGCCGGCGTACGGAAAGCGATCAGGCTGATCACGCAGGTGGCGGCGATGATCAACAGGGTGACGGGTGCGTCCATTGATCGTCCTCAAGCCGCGGTGCGGTAGTTGTCCTGCATCGGGTAGGTCCTGGCGTACAGCGCGAACGCCAACGCCGCCACGAAGGCGAACCCCGCGAAGAAGAACATCAGGAACGCGTTCTCGGTCCAGCCCTGCGACTGGATCCAGCCAATCACCGCCGGATCGCGCACGCTCGCATTCGTCAGCAGCACCCACAGGCCACCGAACGTGCTGGTCAGGTACCAGAACGCCATGATCACGCCCTTCATCGCCATGGGTGCCTGGCTGTAGGCGAACTCCAGCGCGGTGGCCGACACCAGCACTTCGCCGAAGGTCAGCAGCAGGTAGGGCAGCGTCTGCCAGGCCAGCGAGACCTGCTCGCCATCGTCCATCTGCAGTTGCAGCATGCCGGCGACGATCCACGACAGCGCGGAGATGGCGATGCCCCAGCCCATCCGGCGCAACGCGGTGACGTTGAAGCCCATGCGGCGCAACGCCGGGTACAGCACCAGGTTGTTGAACGGGATCAGCAGCATGACCATCAGCGGATTCAGCGCCTGCATCTGCGTGGCGTCCTTCACCAGCCAGCTCGGCCACCACCACAGGTCGTGCGGGATCACCATCGCCTTGCCCTGGATGACCCAGGTCGAGGCCTTCTGGTCGAACAGCGACCAGAACGGCGTGACCAGTGCGAACACGATCAGGATGCGCAGCACCGAACGCACACCTTCGATGGCGGCATCGGGATGCACGCCACGCGCACGCTCGAGTTGCAGCGAGGCGCCGAAGCCGACGCCGGCGATGATCGCGCCCAGCGCGAGGCACGCTGTGATGACGAACCCCCACGCATCGGGCCAGATGCCGACGCCTGCAAACTTCAGCGCCCACAGCGCCAGCATTACCACAGCACCGATCATGCCCGTGGCAGCGACCAGCGTACCGATGCCGAAACCCTTGCCCAGCAGCGCGCTGCGCACGATGTTGAGGAAGGAATCGGGATCGTTTCCGCGCGACGGCGGCACGTTGACGTACTTGTGGCGACCCAGCCAGAAGATGAAGGTCGCGATGAACATCAGGATGCCCGGGATGCCGAACGCCCACGCCGGGCCCCAGCTGCGCAGCACCAGCGGCATCAGCAGCGAGGCGAAGAACGAACCGAAGTTGATGATCCAGTAGAACGCATCGAAGACGAGCTTCGCCTTGCTCTTGTTGCTCTGGTCGAACTGGTCGCCGCAGAACGTCACCACCAGTGGCTTGATGCCGCCCGACCCCAGCGCGATCAGGAACAGGCCGGTATAGAACCCCGTCGCGTTGCTTTCGAAAAACGCCAGGCAGGCGTGGCCGGCGCAGTAGATCAGCGAGAACCAGAGGACGGTGTTGTACTTGCCGAAGTAGCGGTCCGACAGCCAGCCGCCCAACAACGGGAAGAAGTACACGCCGATGACGAAGCTGTGGAACAGGTCCTTCGCCGCGCCTTCCCTCGCCGCCTGGTCCGGCAGGTAGGCCAGCAGCACCGAGCTGATCAGGAACGGCACCAGGATGTTGCGCATCCCGTAGAAGCTGAACCGCTCGCAGGCCTCGTTGCCGATGATGTAGGGAATCTGGCGGGGCATGCGGCCCTGGTTGGCTTCTACAGTGGTGCTCATCCGATCTTCCGGTGAAAAAGTCCCGGAAGGGTACCGTATCCGCCCGAGCAGGGTCGAACCATGGGGACGTCCGGAACGCGCTGATCGGGGACTGGGACTGTCCGCGATTGCGCGGCATCATGCGCCTCTGCCCTGTTCAGGAATTCACCGTGCTGCGACCGCTCTGCGCCACCTTGCTGCTGGCTCTGATACCACTGGCGAACGCCCAGTCCCCGTTGACGACGGTGTCGGAGCGTTCCGGTTTCATCGAGACCGGTCGCTACGAGGAAGTCACGGCGTTGTGCGACGCCTTCGCACGCCAGTATCCGAAGGCGGTGCGCTGCATCACGTTCGGCACCACGCCCGAGGGACGGCCGATGAAGGCGCTGGTCGCGTCCACCAGCGGCGCATTGACGCCCGAGCAGGCGCGGCGACGCGGACTGCCCGTCGTACTGATCCAGGGCGGCATCCACGCCGGCGAGATCGACGGCAAGGATGCGGGCTTTCTCGCCCTGCGCGAGGTACTGGAAGGCAAGGCGGCAAGCGGCGCGCTGGACAAGCTGGCGTGGGTGTTCGTGCCGGTGTTCAACGTCGACGGCCATGAGCGTTTCGGCGCCTGGAACCGCCCCAACCAGCGCGGCCCGAAGGAAATGGGCTGGCGCACCACCGCGCAGAACTACAACCTCAACCGCGACTACCTGAAGGCCGACACGCCCGAAATGCAGGCGATGCTGCAACTGGTGCAGCGCTGGGATCCGCTGGTGACCGTGGACCTGCACGCCACCAACGGCGCGCAGTTCGAGCACGACATCTCGATCCAGGTGGAGCCGGTGCATGCTGGCGATGCGGGCCTGCGCAAGGCGGGCCTGGCGCTGCGCAGCGGCGTCATCGACGATCTGGCGAAGCAGGGTTCGCTGCCGCTGCCCTACTACCCGTCGTTCGTGGTGCAGGACGATCCAACCTCCGGTTTTGAGGACAGCGTGCCGCCGCCGCGCTTCTCGCATGGCTATTTCCTGCTGCGCAACCGCATCGCCATGCTGGTCGAAACGCATTCGTGGAAGGAGTACCCGGTGCGCGTGCGCATCACCCGCAACACGGTGGTATCCGTGCTGGAGCAGGTGGCACGCGACGGCGCCGCCTGGCAGGCTGCGGCGAAACAGGCGGATGTCGCAGCCGGGGAACTGGGTGGCAAGCAGGAGCCGCTGACCTATGTGGCCGCGCCCACCGCACATACCGTGGATTTCCGCGGCTACGCTTACACCCGCACGAAGTCCGATGTCTCCGGCGCGTTGATGACGCGCTACGACGAGACCACGCCGCAGGTCTGGAAGGTGCCGCTGAAGGACGACATCCGCCCCGGTATCGTGGTCGAAGCGCCGGGTGCGGGCTACGTGGTACCCGCCGCCGACGCATCCTGGGTGGCGGCCGTGTTGAAGACGCACGGCGTGGAGTACCGCCTGCTCGGCAAGCCGTGGCAAGGCGACGCGGAAACCTTCCGCGCCAGCAAGAGCAGCTTCGGCACCGGCTCGGTGGAAACACACCAGCGTCTGACCGTGGAAGGCCGTTGGCAGCACGAGGCGCGCAGCGTGCCGGCGGGTTCTCTGTTCGTCCCCATCGCGCAGGCGAAGTCGCGCCTGGTCATGGGATTGCTGGAACCGCTGGCGCCGGACTCGCTGCTCGCATGGGGTCGCTTCAACAATGCCTTCGAGCGCAAGGAATACATGGAGGACTACGTGGCCGAGGGCGTCGCACGCGAGATGCTGCGCGACCCGAGGGTCAAGGCCGAATTCGAGAAGAAGCTGCGCGAGGACATGGCGTTCGCCGCCGATCCCAACGCACGGCTGGAGTTCTTCTACCGTCGCCATCCTTCGTGGGATGAGCGTTACCAGCTGTATCCGGTGCTGCGCGTCGATACGGCACCGTAAAACCGGACGGCTCTTGTAGGAGCGACGTCAGTCGCGACCGCACGCCCCACCTTCATGCGGAAAGCCGGCCGTTCTCCTTCCGGGCGCGCTGCGGCGCGCTCTTGTTCCTGCACGGGACACGGCCATCGGGGCGCGGTCGCGACTGACGTCCCTCCTACAGAAAAGCAGAAATGCTCGCTCAAGCAAGCCGTCGCAGCCCATACCGCGGCGGCGCGTCACCATAGGTGGTATCGGTGAGCGGCGCGCCCATCGTCGCCAGCACCGCACGCTGCTCCGGCAGCGGCGTGCGCAGCGTGCCGTCCTCGTACTTCGCCAGTGTGCGGAACGCCGGCAGCGCCCATGCGCGCTCGAGGAACGCCGCGACGCGCGGCCAGCGCGCTGCATCCACCTGGTAGCGCACGAAGACCGCATTGCGGAAGAAAGCCGCGATGCTGATGTCGGCGATGGAGAGGTCGCCAAAGATCCAGCCGGCGTCCGGCAACTGCGCTTCCAGATAGTCCAGCGCGACCGGCAATTCCTCCTCGCGCGCCTTGCGCACCACGTCTTCGTCCATGCCTTCGTTGAAGAGGAAGCGGCGCACGCCCTTCTGGAAGAACATGCGCCAGACAATGACATCGCCCAGTTGGGAATCGGCGTACTCCTCCAGCCAGCGCGCCTTTGCCCGCTGTACCGGATCGGACGGGTACAGCGATGGCTGCGGAAAGCGGTCCTGCAGGTATTCGCAGATGACGGTGGAATCGTTGAGCACCAGGTCGCCATCGAGCAGCACGGGAATGCGCCGCAGCGGACTGAGTCGCCCGAACGCCTCGTCGCCGACGAACGGCGCGATGGGATCGATCCGGTAAGGAATGCCCTTCAGTTCCAGGCACACCAGCACCTTGCGCACGTAGGGCGACAGGTAGTTGCCGATGATGGTCAGCGGTTCGCTCATGGAATGGCTCCTCCGGAATGGCGGCAGCGTGCGCACCTCCCGGCACGCGGTCAACCCAGCGCGGTATCCAGCGCCATCATCAGGCAGAAGCCGACCGCCAGCCCGAGCGATGCCGTGGTGCCGTTGCCATGCCGGTTGGCTTCCGGAATCACGCTGTGGCCGACGGCGATCAGCATGGCGCCCGCCGCGAATGCCAGCCCCCACGGCAACAGCATCGACGACAGCGTGACCGCCCATGCGCTGGCGACCGCCGCCAGGGGTTCGGCGACACCCGACAGGGCGCCGATGAAGACCGATTTGCTGCGTGCCATGCCCGCCGTCGTCAACACCAGCGCCACCACCAGGCCTTCCGGGATGTCCTGCAACGCGATGCCCACCGCCAGGCCCTCGGCACCCCGGACGCCGCCACCGGCCGCGACGCCGACCGCCATCCCTTCCGGCACGTTGTGCAGCGCGATGACGAGCACGAACAGCATCACCCTCGGTGGCACCCGCGGCCGGTCCGCATCGCGCGGATCGTCGACTGCACCGCGATCCAGTGCGAGCAACGCCATTGCGCCGAACATCACGCCGGCGCTGATCACCGCCGCCGCACCCCATGCCGAGTAGCCCGCGCGCCCTGCCGCTTCCAGCCCCGGCAGCACCAGCGAGAACGCCGTCGCCGCCAGCATCACGCCTGCGCCAAAGCCCAGCATGCCGTCCGCCAGTTGCTGCGGCATTCGCTTCACCACCCAGACGGGCATCGCGCCCAATGCCGTGGCCAGCGCACACAGGGCACCGCCCCGCATCGCACGGCGGAGACCGCTTGCGTCGTCCACGGGAATCGCCATCGGCAACCACAGGGCCACCATGACAATCACCAGCACGGCCACGACGAAGGGCCACGCCGCCTGTGCACGGGTGTAGGCGAAGGGCTGCAGGACACGATTCATGCCGGTTCCACGCGCATTGCGGAGACGTCGCATCCGATACTAGTCCCGCATCGCGGTGCGTCTTCATCGCAAAACTGAACTGCCTCGCTGCGGTGTGGCGTCGGTGATTCGGGACGCATGGGTGCTTCAAGGGCTGCGATCTGTTTCCCATCCACGTCACGGCCCGCGGCGCGCGCCGGTTCGCGCCGGCGGCATCATGCCGGCATGCGTCCGACGATCGGCTGTTCCAGCGTTGACGAACTATTACAGGGGGCGACCGCTAAGCTGGCCGCCCGCCACCAACCCGAGGAGCGCACGCCATGGTCCGTCCGTTGTTGTTCGCCGCGTGCCTGCTGAGCCTCGCGGCGTGCCAGTCGCCGACCGCCGTGCCGCCCCCGGCCGATGCCGCCGTTCCTCCACAGGCCACCGCCATCCACGGCCGCGCCATCTACCTTGAGCGGATTGCAGCGCCGCCTGGCGCGACCCTCAGCGTGCAGCTGGTGGACAACCAGTTGGCCGACACGCCCGCCGCCGTGGTGGCCAGCCAGGACTTCACCGACCTCAAAGGCCCGCCGTTCGCCTTCGCCCTGCCCTACGACGCCACCAAGCTGCGCCCGAACGGCCAGTACGGCCTGCATGCCGGCCTGCGCGATGCCGAAGGCACGCTCTGGTTCGTCACCGACACGCGTGTACCGGTGACGCCGGGTTCGACAGCGCCGGTCGAGTTCCGCATGGTGCGCGCAGGCGGCGATCCGGTCGCGCCCGCAACCGGTGGCAACCCCTGGGAGCAGGCCAAGGCACGCGGCAGTGCGTTCCGGGGCATCGGCACCGAACCCGGATGGTCGGTGGAGGTTGGCGGCGGCGCGACACCGCGACTGCTGGCAGACCTGGACTACGGCGAACGCAGGATCGAGGTCCTCCGGACCAACAGGACGGCGGACGGTTACGTAGGCAGCACTGCCGATGGCCTGGCCGTGTCGCTGACGACGAAGCAGGAACCCTGCAGCGACGGCATGAGCGACACCGAGTATCCCGCCTCGGCGATCCTGACCGTCGCAGGCAAGACCTACCGCGGCTGCGGCCGCTTCCTGACGGAATGATGCACGCATGAGTCGACGTTCCCGCGCACGCCGCCAGAGCCGCCAACGCCTTCCCCTCTTCGCTTTCTTCGTACTGCTGGTGCTCGGCGCAGGGGCGTGGTGGTGGTCGCAGCGGGACGACGCACCGGCCGCGCCGGTAGCGACCTCACAGGAAACGGCGCATTCCCGCCCGGCCAGCGCCGTCCTGGCCTTGCCGCCGGTGGAGCAGACGCGTCCCGGCGAACTCGCCGGAAACGTGCCCGACGTCGCCCCGCCGGCGACACCCGCACCGTCGCGCAGCACCGCCGCGCTGCCCGCCTTCCTGCCAGCGGAAGCGCGGTACACGCTGGACCTGATCCAGCGTGGCGGACCGTTCCCGCACCGGCAGGACGGCAGCGTCTTCCAGAACCGCGAAGGGCAGCTGCCGCGTCAGTCGCGCGGCTACTACCGGGAATACACCGTCGACACGCCCGGGCTCGACCACCGCGGCGCACGGCGCATCGTCACCGGCGGCCAGCCGCCGCGCGAGTACTACTACACCGACGACCACTACGAGAGCTTCCGCCGGTTCGAGATCGCCAACGGAGCCACGCCATGAGCGAAACCGGTTTCGATCCCGGCCTGGCCGATCCTGCCCGCGCGGGCGTGTTCTTCGTCACCGAGGACGACCTGGACCCGTTGTCGGCGGTCGGCCGCGACGCGGGCCTGCTGGCGCGGCGCATCGACCTGTCCGGCTGCGACGGCAAGTCGGCCCTGCTGCTGCGCATCGCCACCGTGCTGGACTTCCCGCAGACCTCGGGACGCAACTGGGACGCGCTGTCCGACAGCCTGCGCGATCTGTCCTGGCTGGACGCGCCCGGCTACGTGCTGTTGTTCGAACAGGCGCACGAACTGCGCGACCGTGCCGAAGCCGATTTCGACACCCTGCTCGATATCCTCGATGAGGCTTCGCAGTCGTGGGCCACCGAGGACACCCCGTTCTGGGCCTTCATCGCATTGCCGGAAGAGGATTTCCCGGACCTGCAGTGAGCCGGCCGGCGGCGGGCGCGCCGATCTGCGAAAATGCGCCATGCTCGATTTCACTTCACTTCCGCTGGCGCCCGGTCTCCAACAGGGTGTCCAGGCGCTGGGATACACCCGGCCCACGCCCATCCAGGCCCGCAGCCTGCCCGCCATCCTCGAAGGCCGCGATGTCATCGCGCAGGCGCCGACCGGCAGCGGCAAGACCGCCGCCTTCGGCCTGGGCCTGCTGCACCGGCTCGATGTCGCCACGGTGCGCACGCAGGCGCTGGTGCTGTGCCCCACGCGCGAGCTGGCGGACCAGGTGGCGCAGCAATTGCGCAAGCTGGCGATCGGCATTCCCAACCTGAAAGTGCTCACGCTGTGCGGCGGCATGCCGCTGGACCCCCAACTGCGTTCGCTGGAAGCGCACGACCCGCAGGTCGTGGTCGGCACGCCGGGCCGCATCCAGGAACTGCTGCGCAAGAAAGCGCTGCACCTGGGCGGCGTTCGCACGCTGGTGCTGGACGAAGCGGACCGGATGCTCGACATGGGGTTCGAGGAACCGATCCGCGAGATCACCGGCAAGACACCGAAAGAGCGCCAGAGCCTGCTGTTCTCGGCCACCTTCACCGATGCCATCCGCGGGATCGCCCGCAGCACGCTGCGCGATCCGCTTGAAGTCACCGTCGACGCGCCGCAGGAACAGGCGGTGATCGAGCAGCGCTTCGTGCAGGTCGATCCCGCGCGCAAGCAGACGGCCCTTGCCGGCCTGCTCGCGCAGCACCGCGTCGAATCCGGCGTCGTGTTCTGCAACATGCGCAAGGACGTGGACGAAGTCGCCGGTTCGCTGCAGCACTTCGGCTTCTCCGCCCTCGCCCTGCACGGCGACATGGAACAGCGCGACCGCGACGAGGTGCTGGTGCGCTTCGCCAACCGCAGCTGCAACGTGCTGGTCGCCAGCGACGTGGCCGCACGCGGGCTGGATATCGAGGACCTGGCGCTCGTCGTCAACTACGACATGCCGAGCGACGCCGACACCTATGTGCACCGCATCGGCCGTACCGGCCGTGCCGGCCGGGATGGCCTGGCGATCAGCCTGTGCACGCCGCGCGAGTTGCCGCGTGCCGACGTCATCCAGGAACGCCTGGGCGCGCCGCTGCTGTGGGACCGCCAGGTCCCGTCGGCGCCCAAGGCCAATACCGCGCCGCCTGCCGCGATGGCCACGCTGCGCATCGATGCCGGCAAGACCGACAAGCTGCGCCCCGGCGATGTGCTGGGCGCGCTGACCGGCGACGCCGGCCTGTCGGCATCGGCGATCGGCAAGATCAACGTGTTCGCCACGCGCACTTATGTGGCGGTCGCGCGCGACAAGGCCGCGGCTGCGCTGGCCCGTCTCAATGCCGGCAAGATCAAGGGCCGCAGTTTCCGCGTGCGGAAGCTTTGACCCTTCCATCATGCAGGGTGCTGTGGGAGCGACGTAAGTCGCGATGAAGCGCCCACATGGTGTCTTGTGCCGATGATCGCGACTGACGTCGTTCCCACGACAAAAACAGAAACGCACAAACAAAAACGCCGGCGCTTGCGCACCGGCGTTTTCTTGAACCGTTGGGTTCAGCGCTGGATTACAGCGGCTGCACCTGGTCGGCCTGCATGCCCTTCTGGCCCTGCACGGCGACGAAGGAGACCGCCTGGCCTTCCTTCAGCGACTTGAAGCCATTGCCCTGGATCGAGCGGAAGTGCACGAACAGGTCGGGGCCGCTCTGCGGGGTGATGAAGCCGAAGCCCTTGGCGTCGTTGAACCACTTGACGGTACCGGTCTGACGATCAGACATCTTTACTAACTCCTGAAACATGGATGAAAGGACCACAACCCCGGCATTGGACCGGGACGGGACTGGGTTTGCAGGCGTTGGTAAAGCGGGAAGATGTAGCAGATGTATCTACCGCATCAGGCTCACGATTCACGGTGACCCTGGCAAGCACAGTGCCGCGCACTCTACCGGGGTTTTCACGTAAAAGCGAATCCCTTTCGCAGGAAAGCTGAACAGGGGGCATTCCGCGCTGCGGTCCAACCGATCGCATCCCCATCCGGCACGCCCGCGTAGCCGGCGTATGATGGCGCCCCTTTCGTCGAACCCCCGCCATGGCGCTCAAGTCCACCGTCGTCAAAGCCGAACTGCAGATCAGCGACATGGACCGGCATTACTACGGTACCCATGCCCTGACGCTGGCCCAGCATCCGTCCGAGACCGACGAGCGCCTGATGGTCCGGCTGATCGCATTCGCCCTGTTCGCCGCCGATCGCCTGGAGTTCGGCAAGGGCCTGAGCAATGAAGAAGAACCCGACCTGTGGCGCAAGGACTACACCGGGCTGATCGAACGATGGATCGACCTGGGCCAGCCGGACGAGTCCCGCATCCGCAAGGCCTGCGGGCGCGCCAACGAGGTGGTCGTCGTCAATTACGGAGGCCGCGCCGCCGACCTCTGGTGGGACAGGAACGCCGCGTCGCTGGCACGCCACCGCAACCTGACCGTGCTCGACATCGCCCCCGAAGCGGTGGAGGCCCTCACCGCGCTGATGGTGCGCAGCATGCGCTTCCACGTGATGATCCAGGACGGTGAAATGCAGTGGATGACCGACGACCAGGTGGTCAGCGTCATCCCGTCGACCCGGCAGGCAGGCCTCGCCCGGGCCGCCTGAGCGCATGCTGTCCACCCATGATGTGCTGGTCATCGGCGGCGGTGCCGCCGGCCTGATGACCGCCCTCACCGCGGGCCAGCGCGGCCTGCGCGTACTGGTGGTCGAACACGCCAACAAGGTGGGCAAGAAAATCCTGATGTCGGGCGGTGGACGCTGCAACTTCACCAACACCGGCACCACGCCGGCCAACTTCCTGTCGGCCAATCCGCACTTCTGCAAGTCCGCGCTGGCGCGCTACACGCCGGCGGATTTCATCGAACGGGTCGAGCATCACCGCATCGCGTACCACGAGAAGGAACTCGGCCAGCTGTTCTGCGATGTCTCGTCCAAGCTCATCGTGAAGCTGCTGGTGGACGAATGCCTGGCGGCCGGCGTGCGCATCGAGACCGGCTGCAGCGTGCACAAGGTCGAACAAGCCGAGGGCGTGTTCCGGCTGGACACGGCGATCGGCCGGTTCGCCGCGCCATCGCTGGTGATCGCCACCGGCGGCCTGTCGATCCCGAGCATGGGCGCCACCGGCTTCGGCTACGAACTGGCGCGCCAGTTCGGCCACGAGGTGCTGCCCACGCGCGCGGGCCTGGTGCCGTTGACGCTGAGCGGCAAGCACCAGGAGCGGCTGGCTGACCTGAGCGGCCTCGCGCTCCCCGTCGAAGCCCGCTGCGGCAAGGCGCGCTTCCGCAATTTCATGCTGCTGACCCATCGCGGCGTCAGCGGGCCATCGATCCTGCAGATCTCGTCCTACTGGCAACCGGGCGACGACCTGCGCCTGGACCTGCTGCCCGATCGCGATGCGCTGGACTGGCTGCAGTCGCAGCAGACGCAGCGTCCCGATGCCGAACTGAAGACCGTGCTGTCCGACGCGCTGCCGCGCCGTTTCGCCCAGCGCCTGTGCGAAGTCTGGCTGCCGAACCGGCCGATGAAGCAGTTCAACGCGCCGCAGCTCAAGGATGCGGCGGCGCTGCTCGCCGATTGGCCGCTGGTCGCCAGCGGCACGGAAGGCTATCGCACCGCCGAGGTCACGCTGGGCGGCGTGGACACCGATGGCGTGTCCAGCAGCACGATGATGTCCAAGCGCGTGCCGGGCCTGTTCTTCGTCGGCGAGGTGCTCGACGTCACCGGCTGGCTGGGCGGCTACAACTTCCAGTGGGCGTGGGCGTCCGGCCACGCGGCAGGCATGGCGGTCTGACGCACTGCGGCGTTCCTGCCCGGCCCTGCTTTGCTAGCCTCCGGAAACCGGTGTCATTCCAAGGTTTCCATGCATTCTCCTTCCTGCCATGCGTCCAGGCGCCGCTTCCTGACCCAGCTGGCCGGCACATCCAGCCTGGTCCTGGTTTCCGCCGCCGTGCCTGTCCATGCCCGAACGCGCAGTTCCACCTTGGCGACCACCCGCAGCGGCCGCATCGCCGGCGTCATGGATCGCGGCATCCACGTCTTCCGGGGCGTGCCCTACGGTGCCGATACCGCTACGCGCCGCTTCCAGCGGGCCTTGAAGGAAATCGCCTGGACCGGCACGCGCGATGCCACCCGCTTCGGCGCCTCCGCTCCGCAGCGCGGCGATGCCGATGGCCAGCCGGTCAGCGAAGACTGCCTGTTCCTCAACGTGTACACGCCCACCCTGCGCGATGGCGGCAAGCGGCCGATCCTGGTCTATGTCCACGGCGGCGGCTACAACAACGGCTCGGGATCGCATCCGCTCTACGACGGTGTGAACCTGTGCCGTCGCGGCGATGTCGTCGTGGTCACCGTCAACCATCGGCTCAATGCGTTCGGCTATCTCCACCTAGGCGAAAGCGGCGACGAGCGCGTGCGGGACGCAGGCAACGTCGGCCAGCTCGACCTGATCGATGCGCTGCACTGGGTGCGCGAGCACGCGCACGAATTCGGTGGCGATGCCGGCAACGTCACCGTGTTCGGCCAGTCGGGCGGCGGCGCGAAGATCGCCACGCTGATGGCGATGCCGCAGGCCGACGGCCTGTTCCACAAGGCGATGACGATGAGTGGCCAGCAGGTGACCGCCGCCGGCCCGCGCGCGGCGGCCCAGCGCACCACGCTGTTCCTGGCGGCACTGGGCCTCGGTCCGCACGATGTCGACCGCGTGCTGGCCTTGCCGATGACCCGCCTGCTCGAGGCACTGCAGGTCCGTGATCCGTCGCGCGTGGAGGACACTGCGCTCCACTTCGGTCCGGTGCTGGATTCACGCAGCCTGCCGCGCCATCCCTTCTATCCCGACGCACCGGCGCAATCCGCGCGCATCCCGATGATCATCGGCAATACGCGCGACGAAACGCGCGCCTTCCTCGGCAACGACACCGCGAACTTCGCGCTGACCTGGGAACAACTGCCGCAGAAACTGCGCGAGCAGCAATTCGTGGACCTGTCGCCGGAGGTGGTGATCGCCGAATACCGACGGCTGTATCCGGACTACACGCCATCGGAGGTCTTCTTCGCCGCGACCACCGCGGGACGTTCGTGGCGTGGTGCCATCATCGAAGCCGAGGAACGCGCAAGACAGGGGTCGCCCGCGTGGGTCTACCAGCTCGACTGGCGCTCACCTGCAGAGGGCGGACGGCTGCGCGCCTTCCACACGCTCGACATCCCGCTGGTGTTCGACAACGTGGCCGCCGAGGGATCGAAGACCGGCACCGATGCGCGCGCCCGCGCGATGGCGGCGCGAATGAGTTCCGCACTGATCGCATTCGCCCGCGACTGTGACCCGAATCATGCAGGCCTTCCCGCCTGGTCGCCGTACACACTGCCGCAGCGGCAAACGATGGTGTTCGACGACGAGTCCGGTCTGCAGGACGACCCGCGCGGCGGCGAGCGCCGGGTCTACGAACGCGTGCCCTTCATCCAGCGAGGTACGACGTAGCGTGCGCCATGCGCACGACCTCAGGGATGCGTGCACCCTCCCATCGTGCGCGCAGCGCACGCTACGACATCGCTTCGGCGGCGATCTCGAACGAACGCAGATCGGCAGGGGCACGACGGTGGGCGAAGGCCCACCCTACGATTGCATGACGTCTGCAACGCTCTCGCGCGAGCGCAGGCACCCGGCGCGACCGAAGACATCGCCGCACGCACCACTCCCACGTTGATCGGCCACGTAGCGTGCGCCATACGCACGACCGCACAAATGCGCGTCACCCCCGTCGTGCGCATAGCGCACGCTACGACACCGCCTCCGCAACGCTCTCGCGCGAGCGCAAGCACCCGGCGCGACCGAAGACATCGCCGCGCGCACCACTCCCACGTTGATCGGCCACGTAGCGTGCGCCATGCGCACGACCGCACAAATGCGTGTCGCCCCCGTCGTGCGCATGGCGCACGCTACGACACCGCCTCCGCAACGCTCTCGCGCGAGCGCAGGCACCCGGCGCGACCGAAGACATCGCCGCACGCACCATTCCCACGTTGATCGGCCACGTAGCGTGCGCCATGCGCACGACCGCAGAGATGCGCGCCACCCCCATCGTGCGCGTGGCGCACGCTACGACATCACCTCGGCGGCAATCTCGAACGAGCGCAGGCGCTTGGCGTGGTCGAAGATGTTGGCGGTCAGCATCAGTTCGTCAGGGCGATGCCGCTCGATGAACGCTGCGATGCCCTTGCGCACGGTATCGTGGTTGCCAATGACCGCGCAGGCCAGCGCCTGCTCCACGCCGGCCTTCTCGTGCGGCTCCCAGAACATCTCGATGTCGTCGATGGGCGGCGGCACCAGGCCTGCGCGACCGCGACGCAGGTTGACGAAGGCCTGCTGCTGGGTGGTGAACAGATGGCGGGCTTCCTCGTCGGTCTCGGCCGCGACGACGTTCAACGCCAGCATCGCGTGCGGCTTGGCCAACCGCTTCGACGGACGGAAGTCGCGGTGGTACAGCAGCAGAGCCTGGTCCATCGCGTCGGGGGCGAAGTGCGAGGCGAACGCGTACGGCAGGCCGAGCGCGGCCGACAGCTGCGCACCGAACAGGCTGGAGCCCAGCAGCCAGACCGGCACGTCGAGTCCGGCGCCCGGTACGGCGCGTACGGCCTGGCCTTCCTGCACCGGCTCGAAGTAGCGCAGCACCTCCTGCACGTCCTGCGGGAACTGCTCGGCGCTGTCGAAGTAGCGGCGCAGCGCGCGTGCCGTGGCCTGATCGGTCCCCGGCGCGCGGCCCAGTCCCAGATCGATGCGGCCCGGATACAGCGATGCCAGTGTGCCGAACTGTTCGGCCACCTGCAGTGGCGAGTGGTTCGGCAGCATGATGCCGCCGGCACCGACGCGGATCGTCGACGTCGCGCCCGCGACATGACCGATCAGCACCGCGGTCGCCGCGCTGGCGATGCCCGGCATGTTGTGGTGCTCGGCCAGCCAGTAACGCGTGTAACCCCAGCGCTCGGCATGCTGCGCGAGATCGCGCATGTGGACGAAGGCCTGCGTGGTGTCGCTGCCTTCGCAGACGGGCGCGAGGTCGAGGAGCGAATACGGAATCATGGGGGCACCTGCGTTGACGATGTCATCGTCATGGGGTCGCGGCGGCCGGGATTCCACCGTGCGTCACGGGACGCTGTATCCCGCTCAGCCCATCAGGTCGAACGGACCACCCTGCTCCAGCGCGCGCTGGTAGGCGGGACGCGCATGGATGCGGGCCAGGAAGCCGCCCAGGTTCGGATAGGACTCCAACCCCGCTCGCACCGCAGCCGCTTCCACCGGAAAGCTCATCTGGATATCGGCCGCGCTGAATTGCTCGCCGGCGAACCAGGCGGCCTTGCCGAGTTCGCGCTCCATGTAGTCCAGATGCAACTTCACCTGCGGACCGATGAAGGTCTTCATGGCCTTGTCGGCGATGCCGCGCGCGATCGGGCGTGCGAAGAACGGCATCGGCGCTTTCTTCAATCGCGAGAACACCAGGCTCAACAGCATCGGCGGCATCGCCGAGCCTTCGGCGTAGTGCAGCCAGTAGCGGTAGCGCAGGTGTTCCGTGGTCCCCGGCGATGGCGCGAACCGGCGCGCGGCGTCGTAACGTTCCACCAGATACTCGAGGACCGCGCCGGATTCGGCCAGCACATGCTCGCCGTCCACCACGACCGGCGACTTGCCGAGCGGGTGCACCTTCTTCAGTTCCGGTGGCGCCAGCATCGTCTTCGGGTCGCGCTGGTAGCGCACCACCGTGTAGTCCAGGCCCAGTTCCTCCAGCAGCCACAGCACGCGCTGCGAACGGGAATTGTTGAGGTGGTGGACGGTGATCATGGGGACGCTCCGCAGTAATACCGCATGCTACCGCGCCGCCTGCTGTTGTAGGAGCGACGTCAGTCGCGACCGCACGTTGTGGTGGCCTGATGCCCCCTTTTGTGGGCAAA
This sequence comes from Pseudoxanthomonas sp., assembly GCF_036845285.1. Classification (GTDB taxonomy): domain Bacteria; phylum Pseudomonadota; class Gammaproteobacteria; order Xanthomonadales; family Xanthomonadaceae; genus Pseudoxanthomonas_A. The sequence goes on along the minus strand of NZ_DAIUEE010000011.1, from coordinate 96,017 downwards.
GGATCCGATATGGTCAAAGTCCCATGAACGCCGTTGGCTTGCGGTCGCGACTAACGTCGCTCCTACAGAAAAGCCGCTCCGCTAGGAGCTGCACGACAGCATCGAGCAGCCGGCGCGCTGCCGCGCCCAGTCGGGGCGCCGCTGGGCGAAACGCTCGCGACCGGGCTGGTCGTCGTACGGCCGGCGCATGACATCCAGCAGTTCGTGGATGCCGGAAACGTCACCGGCTTCGGCCGCATCGATGGCTTGCTGCGCCAGGTAGTTGCGCAGCACGAAACGCGGATTGGACAGGCGCATGCGCTCGCGGCGTGTCGCGGCATCAAGCGCGTCTTCCGACCGGCGACCTGCATAGGCGGCCAGCCAGTCGTGCAGCGCGGGCGTGACGGCGTCGCGCTTCGCCTGGTCGTAGAACGCGTCGTCGAAGGCCGACAGCGACGCGTCCGCCAGATCAGCATCCATCAGCGCGCGGAAGAACAGCGTCATGTCGACTTCGCCCTCGTGCAGCAGGCCGTGAAGCGTCTCCATGCGTTCGATGTCGCCGTCACGGCACTCTGCCAGTCCCAGTTTGTGCGCGATGGTGTCGCGGTCGGCCTGCGCGTAGGCATCGGCGAAGCGTTGCAGGCCATCCTGCAGGGCCTCCACTCCCTCGAACAGCGGCGACAGCGCCTGCGCGAGGCGGCTCAGGTTCCAGCCCGCCACGCGCGGCTGCCAGCCGAAGCGGTAACGCCGGCCGTGCGCATCGGTGGTGTTCGGCGTCCAGTCCGGATCGTAGTTGTCGATCCAGCCATAGGGGCCGTAGTCGATGGTCAGGCCCAGCACCGACATGTTGTCGGTATTCATCACGCCATGGACGAAGCCCACGCGCATCCAGTGCGCCACCATCGCCGCGGTGCGCTCGCAGACCTCGGCGAACCAGGCGGCGTACAACGCCTCGCCGTCGCCCGGCAGATGCGCGAAGTCGCGCCGGATGGTGAAGTCGACCAGCGTGCGCAGCAGGTCCGTCTCGCCGCGCGACGCCGGCAACTGGTAGTGACCGAAGCGCAGGAACGATGGCGCCACGCGGCAGACGACCGCACCCGGCTCGGGCGCCGGATGACCGTCGTAGAGCATGTCGCGCACGACGTGCTCGCCCGTACCCACCAGGCTCAAGGCGCGCGTCGTCGGCACGCCCAGGTGGTGCATGGCCTCGCTGCACAGGAATTCGCGGATCGAGGACCGCAACACCGCACGTCCGTCGGCGGTGCGCGAGTACGGGGTAGGTCCGGCGCCCTTGAGCTGCAGTTCCCAGCGCTCACCGGTCGCGTTGACGACCTCGCCCAGCGTGATGGCACGGCCGTCGCCGAGCTGCCCGGCCCAGTTGCCGAACTGGTGGCCACCGTAGTTGCCGGCGTACGGCTGCATGCCGGGCAGCAAGACGTTGCCACCGAAGACCTGCGCGAAGGCGGGAGATGCGACATCGGCGTCGTCCAGCCCCAGCAGCGCGGCGACGTCGCGCGAATACGCAAGCAGCCGCGGCGCGGCGACCGGCGTCGGCGCGACCGCCGACCACAGCGCATCCCGCACTTCGCGACGACGGTATCCCTGCTCCGGATCGCCCGGCAGTTCGCGGATGAGGCGGTTGTCGAAGCGCAGGGCGTCCAGGCCGCTCATGCGGCGTCCGCGGCCTCGTCCACCAGCGGACTCAGGTCGGGACGCAGCGCCACGCGTTCGTCGAACACGAAGCAGGCGCCGTCGTAGCCGAACCCGCCGACCTGCTCGAAGTAACCGAGGATGCCGTCGTCCAGCTGCAGCACGTTGTCCATGCCGTCGGCCTGCATCCACAGCGCGGCCTTCTCGCAGCGGATGCCGCCGGTGCAGAAGCTGACCACGGTGGCGTCCTTCAGGTCGTCGCGGTGCGGTGCCAGCGCGGCCGGCAGATCGGTGAACTTGTCGATCGGCAGGGTCAGCGCACCGGCAAAGGTGCCGTATCCGATTTCCTGCGCGTTGCGCGTGTCCAGCATCACCACGCGGCGGCCGGTGTCGTCATGGCCCTGCGCCAGCCAGCGGGCCAGCGTGCGCGGTTCGACGGCGGGCGCACGCACATCCTCCGGCGTGGTGCCGGGGCGACGGAAGCTGATGATCTCCGGCTTGACCTTGACCTTCAGCCGCGCGAAGGGGATTTGCAGGCTGCGGCTGTACTTCACCCGCAGCCCGGCGAAGCGTGCGTCTTCGCGCAACGGCGCGAGAAAGGATTCGATCGCATCGGCCGCACCGGCCAGGAACAGGTTCAATCCCTCGCTTGCCACCAATATCGATCCGCGCAGCGACAGCGCGTCGGCTCGAGCGTGCAACCCGGTGGCGAATTCGTCAGGCGCGTCGATGGCTGCGAAATGGTAGGCGGCGATATTGGTGACCATGTGGCGATTTTACCGTCCGTCGGCCCGCACCCCTTCATTCAACCAGACGGTTGACAGTCGCCAGCGCGTCGCGAATACTCAACCACATGGTTGAACATGACTCTCCCCACCTCGACGCCGTCTTCCACGCCCTCGCCGACGGCACCCGCCGGCGCATGTTGCGCAGCCTGCGCGGGCAGCCCCGCAGCGTCGGCGAGCTGGCCGCCCCCTTCCAGATTTCGCTGGCCGCCGCCTCCAAGCACATCAAGGTGCTTGAGCGCGCGGGCCTGGTGACGCGGCAGATACAGGGCCGCACGCACCTGTGCCACCTGCAGCCACAGGCACTGGCCGAAGGCGAGGCCTGGCTGCGCCAGTACGAGCAGTTCTGGACCGCTCGCCTCGATGCCCTCGATGCCGTCCTGCAGGCCGATCCACCGATTCCCGCATCCCGAACCAGGACACCGCGATGACGCATTCCCCTGCATCCGACACGGTCGATGTCACCGTGCACCGCGCCTTTGCCGCGTCCGCCGAGCGTGTTTTCGACGCCTGGCTGACGCCACGCCTGCTGGGCCAATGGATGTTCGGCCCGGACATCCGCGACGAGAAGCTGCTGCGCCTGGACGTGGACCCGCGCGTCGGCGGCCGCTTCTCGATGCTGGTCGAACGCGACGGCGAGCGCATCGACCACGTCGGCGAATACCTCGTCATCGAGCGACCCCACCGGCTGTCCTTCACCTGGACCATCGCCGGCGAAGCCGACCAGGACGGCAGCCGCGTGGATATCGCGATCACGCCTGCTTCCGCCGGCTGCGAGCTGCGCCTGACCCACACCCTGCCGCGCGCATGGGCCGACTACGCCGACCGCACGCAACAAGGCTGGAGCACGATGCTCGACGCCCTGCACGCGGTGTTCTGAGCGTCCATCACCCTTCACAGGAGTCCGCCATGAACGACATCAACACCGCTTTCGGCACGCAGGTCGCCCCCGGCACGCTGCGCCTGCAACGCTCGCTGCCCGGCCCCATCGAACGTGTCTGGCATTACCTGACCGACAGCGAGGCCCGCAGCCTCTGGCTGGCGTCCGGGCCAATGGACTTGCGCGTCGGCGGCGACGTACAGCTGGAGTTCCACAACGACGACCTGTCGGACCATCGCGTCCCCACCCCGGAACGCTATCGCACCGAGGACGGCTGCCATCGCCAGTCGGGCCAGGTCACGGCCTGCGAGCCACCGCGCCTGCTCGCGCATACCTGGGGGGAGGCCGATGGTGCCTCGTCCGAGGTCCGTTTCGACCTCGAACCCCTGGGCGATCGCGTGCTGCTGACGATCACCCACAGCCGCCTGCCCGACCGCGACGCGCTGCTCAGCGTATCCGCCGGCTGGCACGCGCATGTCGGCATCCTGCTCGACCAGTTGGAAGGCCGCGCGCCGGGGAATTTCTGGGTGGCGCACGAAGCGCTGGAACCCGCCTATGCGGAACGGCTGCCGCGCGAAGCGGCGGCCTGAGCGTCAGAGCAGCAGCCAGGGCAAGGCCAGCGTCAGCACGATGATCGCGACCATCGCCACCAGCATGCCGATGACATAGCCCGGCCTCGCCTGCAGCAACCCCATGAATGTTTCCGCTCGCCCTTCCTGCTCGTCCGCGGCCTGGCTCGCTCGCGCCTGGTCGCGTCGGCTCGTCTGGTAAGCGGACATCAGGGTCTTGGCGCGCACCAGTTGATCCGCGTCCTCGATCCACAGTCCGCCTGCGGAGATGCCCCACGGACTGGGCTGGGTCTCGTAGAAGTCGATCGCGTTCGTGCGCAGCAGCTCGCGTACCTCGTCGGCTTCGTCACCGGGCACGTTGCGCAGGTTGAGGAAAAGTTTCGCCATGGCGGCAGTGTACCCGGTACGTCCAGGCGGCCCGTTGCGCCGACTGGGTTACCCTGCACGCCTTTCGCCTGCCGGATGAATCCCTCGATGCGTTCCCTGTTGCTTGCCGTTTCGCTGACCCTGCTCGCCGCCTGCACGCCCCCTGGTCCACCCCCCGGAGGCAGCGTCGCCGAACTGGAGCGCATCGACACGCTCGCCGGCACCGGCACCGTGGCCACCAGCGGCAGCGACGTCAGCGTGCACTACACCGGCTGGCTGTACGACGAGAACGCCCCGCAGCAGCGCGGCATGAAGTTCGACAGCTCCGTCGATCGCGGCACCCCCTTCACCTTCCTGCTCGGCGCCGGCAAGGTCATCCGCGGCTGGGACGACGGCGTGGCCGGCATGAAGGTCGGCGGCAAGCGCACGCTGAAGATCCCCGCCTACCTCGGCTATGGCAGCAACGGCGCCGGTGGTGTCATCCCACCAAACGCATCGCTGGTGTTCGACGTGGAGCTGATCGATGTCAAGCCGCACGAGTGAGGTTGTACGGTCTGTAGGAGCGACGTAAGTCGCGACCGCACGGCCTGATCACCAAGGACCATATCCGTGTGTGATGTTCGAGGTTTGCTGGCTCTTCTTTCTCGCGGTCGCGACTTACGTCGCTCCTACAGAGGCGCCACCGCTACTCCACCGGCGCCAGCCGCAGGTCGTGGAAGTCGAAGCTGAAGTCGGTCAGCGGCGAGATCGCTTCCATCCGTGCTTCGCGGACACCGCCATCCGGCTTCAGCGAGTACGTCAGGAAGGCATCCGCGTTGAGCCAGCGTTCGCGCCAGCGCACCACGAAGGTGTCGTGCTGCCATGGCTGCAGGTCGCCGACGAGTTCCGGCGTGCGGCTGAAGCGCAGCACCAGGCCTTCGCCCTCCTTCGCCACCACCACGTCGCCATACCACGGATCGCGCAGCGTGCCAGCGTATTCCGCCAATGGCAGCGACGGCTTCGCATCCGCGTCGCGTGCGGCCTGCAATTTCCGCCAGTGGCCGTCGGCGTTGTCCTTGGACTGCGCCACCTGCGCCTGATAGGCGGCCAGCCAGTCGGTGCCGGTATTCGCCAGATAGCCGTCCAGCACCTTCATCGTCACCGCATTGAACGCCGCGCCGACTTCCTGGTTGGTCAGCACCACGATGCCGAGCTTCTGCTCGGGCACCAGCGTCACGCGCGAGACCATGCCCGGCCAGCCGCCGGTATGCCAGACCAGCTTGCGGCCCTGGAAATCGGACACCATCCAGCCCTCGCCGTAGCCGAGGAAGTTCGGCTTTGCTGCCTTCAGCGCGTCGACCTTCGGCTCGGCGATCGGGATCGGCGTGACCAGCGACCACATCGCCTGCTGGCGGGCCGGTGTGAACAACGCCTGTTCGCGGCCCTTGGCATCGCGGTAGGTGCCGCCGGCGAGCTGCGCGTTCATCCACTTCGCCATGTCGGTCACGCTGGCGTAGATGCCGCCTGCGCCGGCAACATTGCGCCAGGTCATCCGCGGTGCCGGTTGCAGCGTGGTGAAATCCGCCTTCGCATGGCCGGTGGCCACGTTGTCGCCTGGCTTCAGCGCATCGCTGTTGTAGCGCGTTTCGCGCATGCCCAGCGGCTGGAAGAAGCGCGTACGCAGGAACTGTTCGTACGGTTGCCCGCTGGCCTGTTCGACCACCAGCTGTGCCACGCCATAGAGGATGTTGTCGTAGGCGTAGCGCTCGCGGAAGCCGCCGCTCAACGGCACGTCGCGCAGGCGCTCGGCGACCTCGCGGTTGCTGTAGGTCGTGGTTGGCCAGTACAGCAGGTCGCCCGCGCCCAGGCCCAGGCCGCTGCGGTGGACCAACAGGTCGCGGATGCGCATCTCGCGGGTGACATACGGATCGGCCATGCGGAACCACGGCAGGTGATCGATGACGCGATCCTCCAGCGTCAGCTTGCCCTCGTCGGCCAGCATCGACAGCGACGCGGCAGTAAAGGCCTTGGTATTGGACGCAATGGCGAACATCGTGTGCGCATCGACCTGCGCGGCCTTGCCCATCTCGCGCTCGCCCCAGCCCTTGGCCAGCACCACCGCGCCGTCCTTGACCACGGCCACCGCGATGCCGGGCACATCGAAGGCCTCGCGGACGGATTCGACGTAGGCATCGATATCAGCCAGTGCGGGCGGCGGTGTCGCTTCCTTCGCCATGGCGCCGGTGGCGACCAGGCAAAGAAGCCAGAGCGCGCGACCGGTGGTCGCCTGCAGGTTCGAACGCATCGTGTATCCCGTGTCTTGAGTCCTGCGCGACGATACCGCATGCCACGCACGCACCGCGCCTGCCGGAAGCAGCGGGCGGTCACGGCATACTATGCGGATGCCTGTGCAACGCCCTGAAGATTCCGCGACCACGCCCACCATCGCCGTCATCGGCGGCGGCCCCGCCGGTTTGATGGCGGCCGAAACACTGCGTGCGGCAGGCCTGCAGGTGGACCTGTACGACGCCAAGGGCTCGGTGGGGCGCAAGTTCCTGATCGCCGGCAAGGGCGGCATGAACCTGACCCACTCCGATCCCTTCGATGTATTCGTCGCCCGCTACCACCCGCGGCAGCAGGAGGTTGCGTCGTGGCTACGCACCTTCGACGCCGATGCCCTGCGCGACTGGGCGCGCGGCCTGGGCGTGGAGACCTTCGTCGGCACTTCGGGTCGGGTGTTTCCCACGGACCTGAAAGCGGCCCCGCTGCTGCGGGGCTGGGTGCGGCGGCTGCGCGAACAGGGCGTGCGCTTCCATGTGCACCACCGATGGCACGGCTGGAGCGGCGACGGCGCGCTGCGTTTTGCGACGCTGGAGGGCGAGATCGTCGTACGGGCCGACGCCACGGTGCTCGCGATGGGCGGCGGCAGCTGGCCGGAACTGGGTTCGGATGGCGCATGGGTGGCTTCGCTCGAAGCCCAGGGTATCGGCGTCGCACCGCTGCAGCCGTCGAACTGCGGTTTCGATATCGACTGGAGCCAGCACCTGGCCAACCGCTTCGCAGGCGAACCGCTCAAGCCGGTCGTCGCGCACTGGCAGGACGCCAACGGCACCCTGCACCAGCGCCAGGGCGAGTGCGTCATCACCGCCACCGGTATCGAGGGCAGCCTGGTCTACGCCCTGTCGCCGATGCTGCGCGACGCCATCGCACGCGATGGCCGCGCCACGCTGGTGCTGGACCTGCTGCCCGGACGCGACGAAGCGGAACTCGTCCGCCGCCTCGCCAGGCCGCGCGGCTCGCGCAGCCTCAGCGAACACCTGCGCCGCGAGGCCGGCGTCGCCGGCGTGCGCGCCGCGCTGCTGTATGAAGTGCTGGACAAGGCCGTGCTCGCCGATCCGGCGCGGATCGCACGCACGCTGAAACGTTTTCCGTTCCTGTTGCAGCGTCCTCGTCCGATCGCAGAGGCGATCAGCAGCGCCGGCGGCGTACCGCTCGAAGCACTGGATGAGCGCCTGATGCTGCACGCCCTGCCCGGCGTGTTCGCCGCTGGCGAAATGCTCGACTGGGAAGCACCGACCGGCGGCTACCTGCTGACGGCGTGCTTCGCCAGCGGCCGCCGCGCCGCACGGGGCGTGATCGACTGGCTGGCGAATCGCAACACCTGACTGGTCGTCCGCAGGGGCCGCGGCGCGCACCCCGGGAAGAGCGCATGCCGCAGCGGCTGCGGAACGTGGAAGGCACGATACGCGACCGGTTGTTGACGTCCGGTTAGCGTTTCAAAGCAGTTTTATTACAGACAGTTACGGCCGGATATGCATGCTTGTCCTCACGCTGCATGCACCGTCATCCTGCTGCGTCGCCGGCGCCAGTTTTCGCGTCCGACGCACGTCGTGCCTTCGCCGCCACGTACATGTTGTCGACCAGATTGGGATAGCGCCGACCCGCAGCCGCGGCGCGCGCACGCGCTTCCTCCACCTGCGCCGGCGTCAGCTTCAGGGCGCCACCGCGACGCTTCGGCGCGGGCCGCTGCCAGGGGCCGGGGTTGCGCACCGGCACGCGTCAGACCGCAGCCGTGACCACGATCTCGATCAACCAGGCGGGTCGCGCGAGGTTCGCCTGTACGGTGGCGCGCGGCGGCGCGTTGCCTTCGGGCACCCACGCATCCCACACGCGGTTCATCGCCTCGAAGTCCTGCAGGTCCTTGATGAAGATCTCGGCGCGCAGGATCTTCGACTTGTCGGTGCCCGCACGGGCCAGCAGCGCATCGATCTCACCCAGCACCTGCTGCGTCTGCCCGGCGATGCCCTGCGTCGCGTCCTCTGCAATCTGCCCGGCCAGGTACACCACGCCGTTGTGGACGGCCATCTCGGACAGCCGCGGGCCTACGTCGAACCGCTGGATCATGGGGGTTTCCTCCGTTGTGAAGACTGCAGCTTAGCGCCGCGACGGCGTCGTCGCACCGGCTGCGGCGCGCCAAAGCCACGCACCTGCCAGCCACATGGCGATGACGATCAGCACGATCAGCAGTTTCTGCACCCAGCCACGGCCGGCCGGTGGCCACAGTGCGTGCGCCCAGAGCAGCGCATAGCACGTGACCGACCAGGCGGCGGCCAGCGGAAAACGGCGACGCCAGGCGTCATCCAGGCGGAAGCGCCACGCCTGCAGCAGCATGCCGGTGGTGACGCACAGGAACGCGGTGATCGCGCAGGTGTGGTGGAACCAGTGGTGGAAGTCCGGCGCCATTCCAGGCAGCCAGGAATCGCCGATCGCCACGCCCGCCAGCGCGACGGCGCCGAGGCAGAACAGCAGCAGCGGCGCCGCACTGCGCGCTTTCGCCGACAACTGCGCATACAGCCCGAACGCCAGCACCACGATGGTCGCGGCCAGCACGCAGTACGTGGTCCGCAACAGCAGCCCCCACGGTCCCAGCAGGTACTGGCTCAGCGTGGCCCGCTGCCAGTCCAGGTCGCCGCGCACCAGTTGCAGCGACCCCGCCACCACCAGGAACCCCGCTGCGCCGGCCATCGCCCCCAGCCCGGCCAGTCGGGGCGGCACGGGAGGAGACAGGTGATCGGCAGGAGAACGAGGATCGGACATCGGGGAATCGCGAATGAAAGACGCCGGATTATCGTCCAGCCGCTCAAGAATCCGCGTCCACGGCCGCTACGGCGGGCATGATTCCGCAGCGTGCCCGCCATCACGCTTTGGCCTACACTCCGCCTTCCCCCGGCGACCCCGGGGCTGGCCGCACGAGCAAGGGGACTCCAGCGCCAATGTCGTCCACCGCACCGCCCGGTATCGATCCGGAACGCCACACTCAACGCCTGCCGCGCCAGATCTACCGCCTGCGCATGCTCGGCATGGGTCTGGGGGCGCTGCCGATCGGCATGGTGCTGCTGGAGAACCAGGCCGGTGCGGGCCATTGGGTGTTCCTGTTCTTCACCACGGTGCTGTGGCCGCAGCTCGCCCTGTGGCTGGCGCTGCGCCATCCGGAGCCGTTCCGCGGCGAGATCCGCAACCTGCTGGTCGATTCGATCCTGGCCGGCATGTGGGTGCCGCTGATGGCCTTCAACCTGCTGCCCAGCGTGCTGCTGGTGACCCTGGCCACGGTGGACAAGATCAGTACGGGCATCGACCGGCTGTGGTACTGGTCGCTGCCGCTGATGGCCGCCGGTGCGGCGGCAGCCGGCATGGCGACCGGGTTCGAGGTGCAGGCGGTCACCAGCATGGCGGTGATGGTCGCGTGCCTGCCGATGCTGCTGATCCACACGATCGCCGTCAGCCAGGCCAGCTACCGCCTGGTGCGCAAGGTGAAGCGGCAGAACCGGCAGTTGGACGAGCTGAGCCGCCGCGACACGCTGACGGCGCTGGACAGCCGGCGGTACTGGCAGGAGCAGGCGGCACTGCTGCTGGATCAATGCGCGGCGACCGGCGAGCCAGCCACGCTGCTGATGATCGACATCGACCACTTCAAGAACATCAACGACCGTCACGGCCATGCGGCCGGCGACGACGTGCTGCGGGCGACGGCGGACGTGATCCGCCACAGCATCCGCGGCCATGACGCGGCCGGCAGGCTGGGGGGCGACGAGTTCGCGGTATTGCTGCGCGGCACCGACGTGGAGGCGGCCGGCATCGTGGCCCAGCGCATCCGCGAGGGCGTGCAGGCATTGCAGGTGGCCAGTGCGCCCGGCCTGCAGCCGACCGTGAGCCTGGGACTGGCGAAGACAACCGGCGCCGCCGGTTTGCGGGCGTGGCTGGAAGCCGCAGATCGCGCGCTCTATCGAGCGAAGAGCCGGGGCCGCAACCAGTTGGCGATCGACGACAGCCTGCGGCCCCTCGCCGATACGCCCTGACCCCGTGTTTTCAGGCGCCGAGATGCTCGGCGCGGTCGCGGTGCGGCATCTCCAGCACGTTGCTGGCGGCGCGGATGTTCTCCTGCTCGGCATCGTGTACGCAGACGCGGTTGCGGCCGTTGTGCTTGGCGCGGTAGAGCTGCTTGTCGGCATGCGAGAGCAGCTTTGCCAGGCTGTAGCCGGACTGCACGCTGGAGGTCACGCCGAAGCTGCCGGTGATGGCGAAGACGTGCCCGGTATCGCGGGTTTCGATCTGGGCCAGGCGCACGCGGCAGTCCTCTGCCACGCGGGCGGCGGCGCGCAGGTCGCAGCCGTACATCAGGATGGCGAACTCTTCACCGCCCAGGCGGCCCAGCACGTCGATGCGGCGGCAGAAGCCCTTGCTGGCCTCGGCCACTTCCTTCAGCGCCCAGTCGCCGGTGCCGTGGCCGAAGCGGTCGTTGATGTTCTTGAAGTGATCCAGGTCGAACATGATCAGCGAGGCCTGCTCGCCATTGCGCGCGCACTCGGCCAGCGCGCGCTCGGCGCGGATGGTGAAGTGGTGGCGGTTGCAGATGCCGGTCAGCGCATCGGTCTCGGCCATCTTCTTCAGCGACAGCTGCACGCGCTTGATCTTGAACGCCCAGTAGCCGATAGAGGCGACAAGCACGATCAACAGGATAACGAGCAGTTTGCTGTTGTCCGCCGTTGCCTTGTCCACCTTCCGCTGCAACTCGAGTACGGCGTTCTTCTGATCGAGCACACTGATTTGCTGAGTCTTCTGCAACGTTTCCTGACGGACGATCTGGTAGGCCAACTCGCGCGCATTGACATCGTTCAGGTAGGCCTTGTCAGCTTCCGCGAACTTGCGAAACTGAGTGAGGGCCAGCGCCTTGTTGCCCTTTCGTTCCGCGATTTCGTAAAGCGTCCGATAAGCTGCGACCAGGGGAACGGAGTATGGAATGTTCGCGGTCAAAGCAGCCGCGCGATTCGCGTGGTCCTCAGCCGCTTCGATGTCCTGCTCCTCCAAAAGGAACTGGGCCAGCAAGGAATGCACTTCGCCCACGAGGCGCGGATATCTAGTAGCCTCGATCTCTGCAAGATGCTCACGTAGCAGCGTGATCGCCCGCTTGCGATCCCCCTGGGCCGCCCACTTCTGCGCCAGCACCTGTCGCATGAAGTTGGCGGGCACAACTTCCTTGTTCGCAGAGCACTCGTCGATGATGTCGACAAGGGCTTTGTCCTCGTTGGGTATCTCACCCAGCTTGAGTTGCGCTTCGGATTTCAGGAAGCCTGCGAAGCAGCGGTCCCGGGGACTATCGCTTGCCGCGAGTACCTGCTCGGAGAACTGCAAAGCCAACTCATGCTGCCCAATCTGGTTGTAGAGCACGGCGGCGGACACCGCCGCATGGATCTTCAGATTGGGATCCTTCACCACCGGAAGCAGCAGCAGGGTTTGCTCGAGCTGCCTCAGCCCTTCAGTGAACTGGCGCGTACCCGCGTAGCTGTTGACGATGAGTGAGCCCGCCCTCACCTGCATGTCGACTGATGAGGTGGACCCCAACAATTTGGTAGCGGCCTCAATGGCCGCGTCGAATCGACCCGCGAATGCCAGCGCATAAGCATTGAGGTATGCAACCTGAGCTTGCTGATCGCCGGTGGCCTCGCTCTTTCTCGCGTTGACTTCACGAAGGACTTGACGAAACTCCACGGGATTCGCGCTGCGAACCTGCTCAGCCTGTTCCAGCAACCTGTCGAAGCCCAATTTCTGGGGTGCCGATACCGCAGACATCGAGCACGATAAAAAGAGCAGGGTGCACAGCAACCCTGCCCACGAACAACTCGGCATCATGCGTCGCTCAGGACGCCTGCTCTTCCTGTTCGTCGTCGCGCCCATCTCGGTCACCGTCTTCATCGCCATTCTCCTTAAACGGCTCGTTCTCGGGCGCGTAAATCACGCAAATCATCTGCACGCGCGCACCGAAAACGTCGTTGAGCGCATCGACATCTCCTTCAAGGATCGCCGTTCGCTCTTGATCCGTGACATTCACGTCACGAAAAAAAACCTCCAAGCCCTGCAGGCCCACTATCGGGGCCGCCCCCATACGCTCCAGTACCTGGATTACATTCGTCACGCGAGTATCCCCAAATTGCCTCTCGATTTCTTGCGACCGCCATCGGTTTCCGATGTGTGGTCTCCCCTGGGAGCTTCTTTGTCAGCGCCGGCCGAACCGGTACGAGTGCCCCTTGCAGCGGACGATACCCGCTTTCGTGACACGGAGCCACTCCGGGACCCCGAACCTCTGTTAGGCGCCGCTGGCTTGCAACGAAGCGAGCCGGTCGAGCATCGCGTGATTGCGCTCCAGCGGGCGGAAAGGCGGGATCACCAGTGTCGTGCTCAGTTCGAGGCGTACTCCGGGCAGGTCCGACAGAGGCATCCGCTCCATGCGTGGCTTGGCGATTGGCAGAGTTGCGGCCTCGTAAGCGATGACCTCGTGGTCTGACGGACACCCTTGCTCGGCCAGCAGTTCGATGAGGAGATTCCTGAACTGCGCGCCCGTCTCGAAGCGAGCCAGCGTACGGTCACCCGCTACGCCGATCTGCCACAGGATGAGGTAGGCCGACGGATCTATCCGGCGCTTGTAGAACATGAACTGGCTTGCCTCGTAGTGCTGGCAACCGAAGGTCCCCGGATCGATGCCAAGATCGGCATACAGGCAGTCTTCGGCGGATACCGCCGCCTCCATGACGGACTCATATCCCTCCTCGCGAGCCTGGGCCACCGCTCTGTGCGGTACGACCGCAAATACGCCTGGATGTCCGTAGAACGCTCCGCAGACGCGATGGCCTGCACGAACCTCCACCATCATGGCCGCGACCATCTCCCGGTACGTATCCGATCTCGGCTTGCCCTCGGTGTAATACGGCTGCAGGCTTCTCACGTCGTGATTCATGCCCTGCACCCAAAGCTCCACGAGGGCATCGGAAACCGCAACGAATACGACATCGGCCTCCTCGATATGGTTGCGTGCCCGTGGACCGATATGAGCACCCAGCATCATCCCGGTGCCCACACAGGCCAGACTTCCCTTCCTCATCTTGCCCCCTGTTTAATCGTTGCCAGACGCTCGCTGCCATTGTTAGCGCGTCCGTTCCCACCTTACGCCACCATCCAGATGACCTTCCAACGGAATGCGCTGGAAATCCAATTTCCGCATCAAGCCTTCGGCACCGCCATTCTCCGCCCGGTGGCGCGTGAAGACCGTCTCGCAACCGATGTGGTCGAAAGCGAACTGCATCAAACGGCGGATGATCTCGGTCGCGACACCGCCGTTATGCCACTCGGGCCAGATCAGGGCGCCGATTTCGTGCATCCCGTCCCGCGCCACGAGCGCCAGCAAGCCGATTTCCTGCCCCGTCGCCTTCTCGACGACAACCCAGGTCCGGTAATCGCTGCTTCCGCACCGGTTGAGCGACTCCACCTTGCTGAAGGCCTGGCTGGCCGACTCGGCATCCATCGGTTCGGTCACATGCCTCATCACCGCAGGATCGGTGTACAGCGCGACATAAAGCGCTGCATCCGCCGCAGTAAGCGGGCGGAGGTCGAAGCGTTCGGATTCCAGTGAGGGCAGATTCATGCCGGCATGCGGAGCTAAGACAGCATCAAGCGCAGACACCCCTCGCCCACCGCACGATCCCCTCCGCCTGCATCGCCCCGCTCTGCCGGGCGATCTCGCGGCCTCCCTGCAGCAGCACCATCGTCGGGATGCTGCGGATGCCGAAGCGGTTGCCGAGTCCAGGGCTGGCGTCCGTGTCCACCTTGGCCAGGCGCATCGCCGGCTCCAGCAGGCCCGCCGCACGCTCGAAGTGCGGCGCCATCTGCAGGCAAGGCCCGCACCACGGCGCCCAGAAGTCGACCAGCAGCGGCAAGGTACTGCGCAATGCGTGGCGATCGAAGTCCGCCTCGCCCAGCGCCAGTGGCAACCCGGTGAACAACGCCTGGTGGCAGCGTCCGCACTGCGGCGTCTCGGCCAGCCGTTCCACCGGCACGCGGTTCATCGCGGCGCAGTGGGGACAGGCGATCAGGTGGGCAACGAGGTCCATGCGCACATCCTACCGCCCGCAATGTGTCCATGCTGCATCGCCACAGCGCATAGACTGCGGGCATCGTCGCGCCGGGAGGCTCGCGCCCCATGATCGGCACCCTGATGGCCGCCGCGCTGGCCGTGGCCGGACTCGCGCCTGCGGTCGCCGCGCCCCCCGTTCCCGCCGCCCAGCCGCCCACGCCGGCCGAGGTCATGGCCCTGCCCGAACCCCTGCGCCGGGAATTCCACGCCAAGGTGCTGTCCACCCCGCGCGGGTCGAAGCAGCGCCTGCGGCGGATGGTCGAGTTCCTGTTCTCGCCCGACGACCTGGGCATGCGCTACGACATCGCGGCCAACCACACCGTGGCCGAGGCTTACGCCACCCGGCAGGCGAACTGCCTCAGCTTCACCCTGCTGGCCATCGCGCTGGCGCGCGAGGCCGGCCTGCAGGCCTACGGTCAGCAGATCGACGAGACCCTCGCCTGGCGACAGGAGCAGGACACGCTCTACCGCACCCACCACGTCAATGCCGGCGTGCGCATCCAGCGGCGCCAGCTGACCGTCGATGTCGCATGGGACCAGGTGATCGCGCGCAAGCCACCGCGCGAAATCAGCGACGCGCGCCTGCTGGTCCACTACTACAACAACCGCGCCGCCGACCTGCTGGAGGCCGGCCGGCTGGACGACGCCCTGCGCTACGCCAGCGTAGCGAAGGCGCTCGATCCCACCTACGCCGCGACCTGGAGCAACACTGGCGTCCTGCACCTGCGCCACGGCGATCCGGCGCTGGCCGAACAGCATTACCTGCATGCGCTGCAGCTGAATCCGCAGGATCCCGGCGCCCTGTCCAACCTGGCCGCGCATTACCAGCGCACCGGCAACGCCGCGGCCGCAGCGCGGCTGCAGACCCGCCTGCAGCGCGTGCAGGCGCTGGACCCGTTCCATCACTTCCTGTCGGGTGTCGCGCACGAGCGCGAGGGCGACTTCGAACGGGCCGTGCGCGACTACCGCCAGGCGATCAAGTTGTTCCCGGACGAACACCGCTTCCATTTCGGCCTGGCGCGCGCGTACTTCCAGATGGGCGACAACCGCCGCGCGGGCAAGGCGCTGGCACGCGCCGAACGCCTCAGCGAAGGCGGCAACCGCCAGCTCTACCACGCCAAGCTGGACGCCCTGCGCCGGCTGGCGCACTGACGGGGGAATTCACCCCAGCGGCCACTCGCCCAGCACGTCGTAGTCGGCCTCGCCCTCGATGCTCTGCAACAGATGCACGCCCTGCGGGTGCAGCACCACCGGCGGCACGTCCACCGGCGTGGTACGCGGCGGCACGTAGGCCAGGGTGAGGTGCGGAACGAAGCTGCGCCCCGCGTGCTGCTTGAAGCCTGCACGCAGCAGCCGCTGCTGCAGGTCGCGCCAGAACGCCACTACCGCAGGCGACGGATGCAGTGCCGCCAGCGTCAGCGCGGGGTTCTTCGGGTTGCCGAGGCACAGCAGGTGGTCGAGGGTGATGCCGACCGGTTCCGGCCGCCAATCCTGCATGGCTTCGCGCGCGGTGCGGATCATGTCATCACGCGGTCCGTCGCTCTCGCCCAGCAAATGCAGAGTCAGGTGGTAGCGCTCGGGACGCACCCAGCGGGCCTGCGGGTAGACGCCCTTCAGGTCCTCCGCGCGGTGCCGGAGTCCCTCGCGCTCGCCCGCCGAGGGCACCAGCGCGAAGAACAAACGATGCAGCCGGCCCGGCTGCGGGCCGCCGAACAGGTCGCCTTGCGAGGTGGACGCGGGGGTAGCGGGCATGACGCAAAACGCACGGGAAATCACGATGCCCCGCATCATCGGCGCGTGCGCCGGGCGATGCAAGCCAAGCATGGGCCTTGCGCACTACCACTGGCGCGTCCTGCGCATGCATAGCGTGCGCCATGCGCACGACAGGAACCGTTTGCAAATTCCTTCATGGGACGCGCGGAAAGCGGTCGTGCGCGCAGCGCACGCTACGGAGGACGCCACCGCCCCTGCGGCAGCGTCCTTTGGCGGTCACCAGATCCGAACGCGGTCCTGCGGTGCGATGTAGAGCGGGTCGCCCTGCTTGACGCCGAACGCGTCGTACCACGCATCGATGTTGCGCAGCGGGGCGAACGCACGGATGTGGCCCGGCGAGTGCGTGCCGTTGACGAGCTGCTGGCGCAGCGCGTCGTCGCGCCACAGCGTGCGCCACACCTGGCCCCAGCCCATGAAGAAGCGCTGGTCGCCGGTGAAACCGTCGATCACCGGTGCAGGCTTGCCGCCCAGCGAACGGTGGTAGGCCTCCAGCGCGATGGTCAGGCCACCGAGGTCGCCGATGTTCTCGCCCATCGCCACGCGTCCGTTGATGTGCATGCCGGGCAGCGGCGCGAACGTGTAGGCCTCGTATTGCGCACCGAGCTTGGCGGCCTGCACTTCGAACTTGGCCGCGTCGTCGGCGGTCCACCAGTCGCGCAGCACGCCCTTGCCGTCGGACTTGCGGCCCTGGTCGTCGAAACCGTGGATGATCTCGTGGCCGATCACGCCGCCGATGCCGCCGTAGTTCACCGCGGGATCCGCGTCGGGATCGAAGAACGGCGGCTGCAGGATCGCGGCCGGGAACACGATCTCGTTCTTCACCGAGTTGTAGTACGCGTTGACCGTCTGCGGGGTCATGCCCCACTCGCCCTTGTCCACCGGCTGGCCGATGCGCGCGCGACGGTAGTCCCATTCGAACTGGCCGGCGCGCTGCGCATTGCCGAACAGGTCGCCGTTCTTCACCACCAGCGCGCTGTAATCGCGGTACGTGTCGGGGTGGCCGATCTTCAGGCCGAACCCGGCCAGCTTGGCGTGCGCCTCGGCCTTGGTGGCCGGACTCATCCACGCCAGCGTGTCCAGGCGAGCACCCATCGCCGCCTTCACGTTGGCGACCAGCGCGTCCATCTTGGCCTTCGCGTCCGGCGGGAAGTACAGCGTCACGTAGTCGCGACCGATCGCTTCGCCCATCGCCGACTCGGCGAACGCCACGCCGCGCTTCCAGCGCTCGCGCTGCTGCGGCTGCCCGGACAGGAACTTGTCGCGGAATTCGTACTGCGCCACCGAGAAGTCCTTCGACAGCAGCGGCGCGGCATTGTCCGTGGCGTGGAAGGCCTGCCAGGCCTGCAGCGTGGCGACATCGGCATCGGCGAAGATTGTGGCGATCTTCGGGATGGCGCTGTCCTGGCGGATCACCGCACGGCCGGCACCGTCGACGCCGGCCGCCTTGAAGAAGGTGCTCCATGGGAAACCCGGCGATGCGCTGGCGAAGTCCGCCATCGACAGCGGGTTGTAGGTCTTGTCGCGGTTGCGGCTTTCGGCACGCGTCCAGTGCGCCTCGGCGATGCGGGTTTCCAGCGCGAGGATCGCCTTCGCGTTCTCCTGCGGCCTGATCCAGCCGGCCAACTGCAGCATCTGCGCGATGTAGGCCTGGTAACGCTCGCGCTGCGGCGCGAAATTCTCGCGCAGGTACATCTCGCGATCGCCCAGGCCAAGGCCGCCCTGGCTCAGGTACAGCGTATAGCGGTCCGGATCCTTCTGGTCGTCGCTGACGCCCAGGTTGAAGAAGCTGTCGTAGAAGCCGCCACGCTGGCCCATCAGCCTGGCCAGCGCATCCTTGTCCTTCGCGGCCTTGATGCCGGCGAGCACCGGCTGCAACGGTTTCGCCCCAAGCGCATCGATGGTCTTCTCGTCCATGAAACCCTGGTACAGCGCCGCGATCCGGGCGGCATCGCCACCGGTCGCCGGATCGCCCAGCGCATAGCCTTCGACCAGCACGCGCAGGCGCGCTTCGGACAGGTCGCGCAGGATGGCGAAACCGCCATAGCTGGAGCGGTCGGCCGGGATCTGCGTGGTGTCGGCCCACGTGCCGCTGACGTAGCGGAAGAAGTCGGTGCCGGGCTTGGCATTGCGGTCCATGCCGGCGGTATCCAGGCCCCAGCTGCCGAAGCGCTGGGCGGCGATCGGCGTGCCGGAGGCAGCGCCTGCAGCTTCGGACTCGGCGAACAGCGACTGCAGCGTGCAGCCGTCATCCAGGCAACCATGGTCTTCGTGGGCCGCCAGCGGGGCGGCAGCGGCGAGGGCCAGCACGGTGGCAACGGACAGCAGGGTCTTCTTCAACAGCGTTCTCCCGGATCAGGTCGGCGCATGACGCGCGCGCGGACCCGACAGGATACCGGGGACCGCCGGCGGCGGACCGTGCCGAAGGTGCTGCGACCAAGGTCGACAGGCGTGCCTGTCCCGCAGAAACACGAAGCCCGGCGATTGCCGGGCTTCGTGCGACGTTCGCGATGTGCAGCGCGTCAGTGCGGCGCGTTCGCGTTGCGGTCGCAGCGCCGTCCGCAGCGACGTGTTTCATCGCTGGCCGTCGTGCCGTTGTCCTGCACGAATCCACCGCTCGACGGCTGGCCGTACGACAGGCGCAGGCCGATGCTGCTACCGCGCGTGCTGTTGCTGGCCTGTTCGTGGCCGAACAGCAGCGACAGCAGCCAACCCGGACGCAGCTTCACGTCCATGCCGGCCGCCAGCGACAACGCATCGTCGTTGTAGCTCTGCAGGCCCAGGCGATAGTCGGTCGGGTGCGGCCACACCACGTAGTTCATCGCAGCCTCGCCCTTGTCCTCCAGTGCCTGGCGGTATTCCACGCTCCAGAACGGGCGGTAGCGTCCGGTCGCGCCGCCGATCTGGTAACTGCCCTCCAGGCCTACGGCGAACGTGCTGTTCTCCACCACCTGCCGACGGTAAGCCAGATCGTGGATGTCCAGGCCGTGCTCGCGGTAGGCATCCAGCGTCGTGCGATTGGCGTCGAAACGACCGTAGCCGGTCAGCGCCATCCGTTCGCCACGATGCTCGTAGCCGAGCGCCAGCGAACCGAACCACTGGTCGCCCTCGCGCGCGGCGCTGCCGAGGGCATCGGCGTCCTCGCTCCAGCGACGGATATCGAAATCCAGCTGACCCGTGGCCAGCATGCCGTCCACGAACAGGTGTTCGCCCGCGCGCCACAGGCCGTACAGCGCCAGCGAGCGCTGGTCGGCCTTCAGGCGCGACGTCGTGCCGTTGAGGTCGCTGTCGTTGCGCGCCAGGCTGCCGGCCACGCCGACCAGCACGTGCTCGCCGATCGCGCGGTCCGCACCGATCGTGATGCCATCGGTCTGGAAATCGTAGCTGCCGGAGCGTCCGCTCTTGCCGAAGGTCGCGGTACCCGACGCCCATCCACCCCAGCCCTGCGGCAGCACCGGCCACGCGGCCCCCGTTGCCTGGCCCACCGGCACCGACAGGCCCTGGCGGTCTTCGCCGCCGGCATAGGCCAGCGTGACACTGTTGCTCGATGCATTGGCACCACTGCGCACCTGGCGCAGGCGGTCGCGGATGTTGGACTGCTGCGCGGTGGCGAAACGCACGCTGGCGTCCACCTGCGCCTGCAACAGGCCGACCACGCCCGCATCGCGCGTGGGGTCCGGACGCACCTCCACTTGCAGGCGCATCTCGACGCTGCCGGCGGCGTAGTCGCCCGCCGCGGCCTGCGTGGCGGTGATGACGGTTTCGCCTTCGGCGTGCAGCGTCACCGTGCGGCCGCTGATGCTGGCCACGTCCGGGTCGCTGCTGGTGAAGGTGAAGGCACCGCTGCTGGGACTCTGCGGGTTGACCAGGTCGAAGGCCGGTTCGCCATAGACCTTGCGCAGCGTTTCCGGCCACACCAGCGTCGGCACGGCCGCCACGATATCCACGTCCAGCCGCACCTGCGTCGCTGCCTGATGGTTGGCGTCGCCGGCCTGATCGGCCGTCAGGCTGCAGCGTCCCGCCGCCAGCATGGTGACGGTCGCGCCGCTCACCTGGCAGACCTGCGGCGTGGTGCTGGCGAAGACCACGGCATTGCCCGACGCACCGCCGGTGGCGGCCACAGCGAACGTGCCGTTGGGCGAGAACACCGGCGTAGCGGGATTGGCGCTGAAGCCGGCGATGGCCTGCGCCGCCTGCGCGACGATGATCTCGTACGCCTGCGTACCGGTGAAGCCGTTCGCGTCGCGCACTTCGATCGTGAAGGCGAAGCTGCCCGCTTGCGTGGGCGTGCCCGACAGGACGCCGGCCGCGCTCAGCGACACGCCCTGCGGCAGCGTGCCCGCCGTCACCGCGTAGGTATACGGCGCGGTACCGCCATTGACGGCCAAGGTCTGGTTGAACGCGCCGGCATGCGTCGCCGGCGGCAGCGCCGGCAGTGCGAACGCGATCTGCGGCGCCGCCACCTGCAGCGTGTACTGCTGCTGCGCGGTGAACGGACCAGTGCCCGTGCTGCTGTCGGTGACGCGCACCGTCAGCGTGAAGCTGCCCGCCTCCGTGGGTGCACCGGTGATGCGGCCATCCGTACTCAGCACCAGTCCGGCCGGCAAGGCGCCGCCCGTCAGCTGGAACGTGTAGGGCGAGGCGCCACCGCTGGCGATCAGCGTGTGCATATACGCAGCACCGCCGGTGCCGCTGGCGGGATTCGTCGCATCCAGCACCACCGTCGGTGGCGCCACGGTGATCGTCACCGTCGCGGCCGCAGTGGTCTGGTACGCGTCGGTGGCGGTATAGGTGAAGCTGTCCGGGCCGGCATACCCCGGCGTCGGCTGGTAGGTGATCGTGGTGCCGTTCGCCGTGGCCGTACCGTGCGAGGGCGGCGTGGCCACCGCGACCGAGTCGGCCGTGCCGGTGATCGCCAGCGTCACCGGCGTTGCCGGTGCGCCATACGGCAGCGATGCGCTTGCCGGACCCGCAACCAGCGCGGGCATCGGCGTGACCGCATTCGAGGCTGCCGATACGGCACCCGTTCCCACGCTGTTGGTGGCGCTGACGTTGAACGTGTAGCTGGTGCCTGCCGCAAGACCGGTGAAGCGGATCGGACTGTTGGTGCCGGATGCCGTCGCACCGCCCGGACTCGCGGTGACGGTGTAGCTGGTGATCGCGGTTCCGCCACTGCTCGCAGGCGCCGTGAATGCGACATCGACCTCGCCCGGCGCGGCCATCGTCGCCGTACCGATGGTCGGCGCGCCCGGCACCACCGCATTGACGGTGAACGAACGGCTGACCTGCACCGCGGCCAGATAACTGGCGTCGCCTGCCTGGTCGACATTGACTGTGCAGGTACCTGCGGTGATGAAAGTCAGCACGCCACCAACGGTGATCGTGCAGACTGCCGGAGTGGACGAGGTGAAGGTCGGGTTCAAACCGGAATCGGACGTCGCATTCAGCGTCGGCGTGGTGCCGAAGTTCTGCGCACCGGGATTGCCGAAGCTGATGGTCTGGATCGCCTTCGGCGTGATGCTGTTGGACGCCGGCGATGCGGGACCGGTGCCCGCGCTGTTGTCCGCCGTGACGGTAAAGGTGTAGGCCTGCCCGTTGGTCAGGCCACTGACGACGATGGGCGAGCCTGCGCCGTTGACCGGCGCGACATCGGCCGGGCTGACCGTGACGGTGTAGCCGGTGATCGTGACGCCACCAATGTTGGTCGGTGCCGCGAACGCCACGCTGGCCTGCGTGTCGCCGGGCGTCGCCACGACCGAGGTCGGCGCTCCCGCGACCACCGCATTGACCGTGAACGTCTGACTGACCTGCGTGGCCGCAAGGAAGCTGCTGTTGCCGGCCTGGTCGGCGTTGATCGTGCAGGTGCCTGCGGTGACGAATGTCAGCACGCCGCCGGAGGTGATCGTGCACACACCGGTCGTGGACGACGTGAAACTCACCATGAGCGACGAATCCGAGGTCGCCGTCAGCGTCGGCGTGGTGCCATGGTTCTGCGACCCGGGATTGTTGAACGTGATGGTCTGCGGCGAGGCCGGGGTGACGGCATTGGAACTGGTCGAGGCCGCACCGGTACCGGCACTGTTGGTCGCCGTCACGGTGAACGTGTAGCTCACTCCGTTGGTCAGGCCGGTGACGGTGATCGGCGAACCCGAACCGGTGCCGGTGTTGCCGCCCGGATTCGAGGTCACGGTGTAGCCGGTGATGCTGGCGCCGCCGTTCGACGACGGGGCGGTGAAGGCAATGATCGCCTGCTGGTCGCCAGCCGTGGCGGTTCCGATGGTCGGCGCACCGGGCACGATCGCGTTGACGATGAAGCTGCGGGTGACCGTGGTCGCTGCGTTGGTCGCCGTGTCGCCCGCCTGGTCGGCGTCGATGGTGCACGTGCCGGCCATGACGAAGGTCAGCGTGCCACCCGAGGTGATGGTGCAGACGCCGGTGGTCGCCGAGGTGAAACTGACCGGCAGACCCGAATCGGACGTGGCGATCAGGCTCGGCGACGCGCCGACGTTGTAGCTGGTCGGCTGCGCGAAGGTGATGATCTGGTTCGCCTTCGGCATGACGCTGTTGGACGCCCCCGAGGCCGAACCGGTGCCGACGGCATTGGTCGCCGTCACGGTGAAGGTGTAGGCGGTTCCGTTGGTCAGCGAACCCACCGTGATGGTGCAGGCCGTCGGTCCTGCACAGCTGCCCGTCGCGCCACCCGGGTTGGCGGTCGCGGTGTAGATGCTGATCGCCGAACCGCCGTTGGCAGGCGCGGTGAACGTCACGGTGGCCTGTCCGTCACCGGCGGCGGCCGTGCCGATGCTCGGCGCGCCTGGTGGCGTGGGGATGGCGACGGTGTGGCTGCTGCCGCTGCTGTAGGACGGGATGCTGTTGCCAACCTCGTCAACGATGTTGGTGCTGCCGTTGAGGTTGACCTTGATCGTGCCATTGCCGGTGATCGACGCGATGTTGACGTTGATCGAGCTGCCGCTGGACGCCGACACGCTGGCGATGGTGCCAGTGGCCGAGCCGGTACCGGCCAGGGTGAAGTCGTCGGTGGAGACGTTCATGACCGACTTGTTGAACGTGACCGTGAACGCCATGCTGGTGTCGGTCGACGCAGGCGATCCACTTACGACGATGCTCGACACCGACGGCGCGACGCCATCGATGACGAGGTTCTTGTTGGCGCCCAGTGAGTTGGCGGCGCCGGGAGACGCCAGCGTCAGCGTGGCGCTGTTGCCCGCCACATCGCGGATGGTTCCGCCATTCAATGCCAGCGCTGTCGTGGACACATAGTCCAGATCGGCGCTGTTGTCGCCGGACTGAACCGTGTAGCTGAAGCTCAGCGTGCTGGTGCCGCTTCCGCTGACATAGTTGATCGTGCGGTCGGTAGCGCCGGTCTCCAGGGTAAGTTGCGGCGTGCCGGTGACGGTGATCGCTTCGCTGAAGTTCACCTGCACGCTGATGACGCTGCCAACGCCGTAGGTCCCGTTGGCGGTTGCGGATCCGACGGAGGCGACGGTCGGCGCGATGCCATCGATTACCAGGTTCTTGTTGGCGCCCAGTGAGTTGGCGGCGCCCGGAGATGCCAGCGTCAGCACTGCGTTGTTGTTGGCGGCATCGCGGATCAAGCCACCATTGAGTGTCAGCGAGGTCGTCGAGGTGTAGTCCAGGTCGGGCGACGTGTCGCCGGCCTGGATGGTGTAACCGAAGGTCAGTGTCGCGGTACCACTGCCACTGACGTAGTTGACCAAACGATCGGTGGCGCCTGTTTCCAGCGTCAGCTGCGGCGTGCCCGTGACGGAGACGTTCTCACTGAAACCCACCTGGATGCTGATCACGTCACCGATCTTGTAGATTCCATTGGCCGTGCTGGAACTCACCGACGTGACGGAAGGTGGCGTGGTATCCGGCGGAACGGCCGGGTCGATGACGATGGAATTGATCGAATGCCAGGTACCTGCCCCGCCGTGCATACCACCGGCGGATACGTACATGCGGACATCGTCCACATACTCGAACGCATTTCCCAACGTGATGGTCATCGGGTTACCGCTGGGCGCATATCCTTCGAAGGTCGTCGACGCGACCTGCACGCCATCCCGGTAGCCCACCACAGTGTTCGTGAGCGTTTGGGTCTCGCCCCAGTTGTAGTAGCGGAACGACGTCAGCTTGAATTTGGCACCGCTGCCGGAACGGATCGCCATGCCCTTTGCGAAGCCGTTGGCGCCGTCGTCGTACGTGACGCCCGAGTAGCCGAGGTCGCTACTGGAGATCCAGGCGCCGTCGCGCCACTGGATCATTCCAAGGTTCGAGCCGGCGGTGTCGGTGATGTTGTAGACCTGGATATCGAGGCCCGCGATATCGCTGCTGCCGCCGTCGCCATCCGAGGCGACACCGTCCCCCAACCCGGCGTTGCTGGTGAACGTCAGCGTCGCGGCGCCGGCATTGGTGCCGGCGACCGCCGCGCCTGCCAGAAGAATGACGCCGAACAGTCGGCCGAGCAGACGGACGCGGCGCGCAGCGCCGGAGAGAGTGGACATGTAGACCCCTGGAAAACGTGAAGGTGTGTCGCATGAGGGCACCCCACGCAGGCTGCCGCTCCCTGGCCACGCATGTCAGCCCCGCCTCGCGGAGGGACTTCCCCGACATGCACGATCAAGCATTACCGAAGGCGCATCGACGCCCCGTGCTGGTGCGGCATGGTAACGGCCAAAGGTTGCATCCTCCAGCACATACGTCCCACTGCACCCACGCCCCGGCAGATGCAAGACGTGTGCCTGTGAGCCACGCATGCGTCCTGCCGCCCTCAAGACTTCCCGCGCAGCGCCGCTAGTAATGACCGATACACTCACATCCTTGGGTAGCGACCCGCTCCATGACCGGCACCTACAACGAGATCCTCGTCGTCGTCTCCCTACTGGTCGCCATCCTCGCCTCGTATACCGCGCTGGACATGGCCGGCCGCGTGGCGACCACGCACGCTGGCGCAGCGCGCTGGTGGCTCGCCGGCGGTGCATTCGCCATGGGGCTCGGCGTGTGGTCGATGCACTTCGTCGGCATGCTCGCCTTCGACCTGCCGATCCCGCTGGGCTACGACGTCAGCCTGACGTTCTGTTCGATGCTGGCCGCCGTGGGCTCGTCCGCGTTCGCACTGTGGCTGGTCTCGCGCCAGCAACTGCCGCTGGGCCGGCTCGCCCTGGGCGCCGTGCTGATGGGGACCGGCATCGCGCTGATTCATTACATCGGCATGGCGGCGTTGAAGATGCAGCCGGGCATCGAATACCACACCGGCTGGTTCGCGCTGTCGATCGCGATCGCCGTGGCCGCCTCCGGCGCGGCGCTGTGGATCGCCTTCCACCTGCGCCGTGGCGGCCGCCGCAGGTACGTATTGCGCGCCCTCGCGGCCGTGGTGATGGGCTTCGCCATCGTCGGCATGCACTACACCGGCATGGCGGCGGCGCAGTTCCCGGCCGACAGCTTGTGCGGGGCGGCGCGCGGAGGCGGCGTCCCCACGCAATGGCTGGCCGTCCTGGTGGTCGTGGCTACCGTGGCCATCATGGGGATCGCATTGATCGTGTCCGTGCTGGACCGCCAGATGCATGCGCGTACGCACCACCTGGCGCACTCGCTGGCCCGCGCCAACGAAGAGTTGGTGCAGGCCGCACTGCACGACCCCCTCACGCGCCTGCCCAACCGCATCCTGCTGCAGGACCGGATCGAGCAGGCCATCGAGAAAGCCAGGCGCAAGCACGAGCAGTTCGCGGTCATGTTCCTGGACCTGGACGGCTTCAAGGGCATCAACGATGCCTATGGCCACCAGGCAGGCGATGCGCTGCTGGTCGAGGTCGCGGCGCGCGTGCGCGGCCTGCTGCGCAGCCAGGACACGCTGTCGCGGCTGGGTGGCGACGAATTCGTGCTGCTCGTCGCCACCACCGACCCGGAGAGCGCGGCGATGGTCGCGCAACGCATCATCGACACGGTGGGTGCGACCGCCTTGTCGGTGCAGGGCATCGATCTGCACGTCACCGCAAGCGTGGGCATCGCGCTGTACCCCTCCGACGGCGACAACGAGCGCCAGCTGATGGCCCACGCCGACGCCGCCATGTACCACACCAAGGACAACGGGCGGAACGGCTATACGTTCTTCGCGCCGTCGATGAACATCAGCGCCCACCAGCAACTGAAGCTGTTGAACGAACTTCGTCGCGCGGTGGACCGCGACGAACTGGTGCTGCACTACCAGCCCAAGTTCGCCGCACCGGACTACCGGATGGTCGGCGCCGAAGCGCTGCTGCGCTGGCAACACCCCGAGCTGGGCCTGCTGTCGCCGGGCACCTTCATCCCCGCCGCCGAGCGCAGCGGCCTGATCATTCCATTGGGCGACTGGGTACTCGACGAGGCCTGCCGCCAGATGCGCGCATGGCGCGACGCCGGCCACGACATCGCCAACGTGGCGATCAACCTGTCGCCGCTGCAGTTCTCGTCACCGTCCCTGCTCGGGACCGTCGCCGACGCACTGCAACGGCACGGGCTGCCACCGTCCTGCCTGACGCTGGAAATCACCGAGACCACCGCCATGCGCGATGCCGATGCCAGCCTCTGCATCCTCGACGAACTGACCCGGATGGGCGTGAAGATCTCCATCGACGATTTCGGCACCGGCTATTCCAGCCTGCTGTACCTGAAACGGCTGCCGGCGTCCGAACTGAAGATCGACCGCGCCTTCGTCCACGACCTGGAAACCAATGCCGATGACGTCGCGATCGTGGCGTCCATCATCGCGCTCGGCAAGACGCTCAACCTGCGCGTGGTGGCCGAAGGCGTCGAGACGCCCGGTCAACGCCATCACCTGCGCCGCCTCGGATGCGATCTCTACCAGGGTTTCCTGATGGGTAAACCGGTGCAGGCGGATGCGCTGTTCGCTGACGCCGCGCGCCAGTTCGCCTGACATCCCCTGCGCGCGGTTCGCCGCCGCGCATCCGTCAGGCGGGTTCCAGTCGCGCGGACCGGCGCTCCTGCTCGCTCAGAGGATGTGCGGTCCGCAGCGGTTCTCCATCGGCATCGAAGAACAGGCCCGGCTGCTGCCCGCGCAGCTTCGCCATCGTGATCCCGGCGGCGATGCGCAAACCGCCGAGCAGCAGCGCCACCGGTGTTGGCCGCACCTCGTCGATGGCGGAACGGGCCTTGAGCACGATCCGCCCGCGCGGCCCGAATGCCTCATCGATGCCGGCAGCATCCGGCAGGCAGGCAGCGACCACGCCGACATAGGTGACCTTGCCGTCGCGTGGCGTGTTGGCCAACGGGGTGCGGCAGCATGCCGCGTACCAGCGCAGCAATCCGTCTTCATGCAGACACAGGCCGGCGATGTGTTCTTCGCCGGCATGGAAGGTCACGCCATCGGGGTTCATCGCGACGATGTCGGTGCCGCCGTGGCCATCCATCATGCCGGGATGACCCAGATGGCGTGCATAGGCCTGGCAGTCGTGGCAATGGCAGGTGGCGCGCGCATATGCGCGTCGCGGCTCCACCGTGCCCCGTATGTTTCCGCAGCGGCAACGCACTTCGAGTGTCATCGGCAAGCCTCATCGCAGGTGTCGACCGCGTAGAGGAATACCGCAGGCGATGGAACGATGACGTCAAGCGGGCGCGTATTGCCTGACTGGCGGGCAAATGGCGGACGCCATCGCCTCAGAGGGCGTCGGCCACCGATGGCGCTTCCATCGCGCGACTGGCTTCCGGCGCCGCAAGCGCCAGGGTGCGGCCGAGCGCACCGATCGTGGCGATATCGTCGCTGACCTGTTCGTCCAGCGCCTGCATCAGGCGATCCGGCAGGCCCCACTCCCTCGCGACGGCACGACCCAGGCGCGGCGACCAGCGATGCAGCAGCCGTGCCATCGCCTCATTGTCCGGCAGGCCTTTGCCGGCATCGACGCTGGTATCGCGCAGCACCTGCACCACCACGATGGCGCCGAGGCCCTGCAGCAGGGCGAGCAGTTGCGCCGCGAATACCTCTTCGCGGCCCGATGGGCGCGCGGCATGCGTGGCGATCAGCGCGGTGCGCTGCGTGTGGTCCCAGATCAGGTCCGGGAGGCGGCCGAACACGCCGCCGTCCATGCGCATCACCGGTTGCATCAGCGCCACCGATACCAGGTGGCGCAAGCCATCGACGCCCACCATCGCCACCGCACGGTCCAGACTGTCCACCGGCGCCGCATGGTGGCGGTACAGAGCGCTGTTGGCGAGCTTCAGCAGGTTCGCGGCCAGCGCCGGATCGCGCGCGATGATCCCGGCGATGTCGTGGCTCGAGGCCTCATCGTCGTTCAGGGTGCTCAGCAACTGCGGCAGCAGTTGGGGACGGCGCGGCAGGCGCCGTGGATCCTCCGAGAAGCGCACCAGTGCACGCTTCGCCGCCGCAACGAGCGGAAGGCTTTCCTGCGGCGACAGCGACACCGCGGCATCCATCCGCGTCAGCCGGAGCAGTGGGCCGCTCCAGTCGCGCGACGGCGGCGCATCGGGCACGCATGCCGCCGCATCGGCGCTCGCCTGCGGGACATGCGCCGTACGCACGGTCGCATCGCGCGTCCGCGCGCCCCGCGCCCACCACCCGGTCATTTTCGCAAGCAGCGGCACGCACACCCGCCTTCATTCGCATGTTCGACCTCTTGTCATCGGCCACGGATGGCCAGACTTGAGTCGGCGCTATTTCGGCACTTGTATTCGCCTTTCGTCACGGGCGCGTTACCCGTGCTTCTCGCGGCGTCCACCTGGGTGAACGCTTCATCTCCATGGTCACGCGATGTTGATCGCGGATGCGCGACGGTGGAGCGACAAGGTGGTTGACACCCCTGCAACCCCACACAGGAGCCAACATGAATACCCAGAAGAAGATCCAGCACAGCCTCAACGACCTGATCGAGATCGCCCGCGACGGCCACGGCTTCTATACCGAAGCCGCGGGCAAGGTGAAAGATGCCGAGCTTTCGGCGTTGTTCCTGCGCATCGCCGGCGTCAAGCAGGACATCGTCGGCCGCCTGAGCGCGACGGTTGCCGCCGCCGGCGGTACGCCAGCCGAGCACGGCACGATGGTCGGCAGCATGCAGCAGTTCTACGGCAAGGTCCGTGCGGCGCTGGGCGACACAACGTACGGCTACGTCGCCGAACTGGAGGAATCTGAAGATCGCCTGCTGAAGGCGTTCAACGAGACCATCAGCGACGAGGACACACCGCCCGCCGCACGTGCCGAGGCCCAGGCGCTGCTGCCCAGCGTACGCGAGTGCCACAACGTGATGCGCGACCGCAAGCAGGTGCTGAAGCGCGCCAGCTGAGCGACGCCCGCCCACTCACAGGAAAGCCCCGCTTCGGCGGGGCTTTCGGCGTCGAACGCCTGGCGATGCCATCAACGCAATTGGCTGTCCTTGCTGCCGCGGCGGTTGTACAACCCGGCGCCCTGCGCTTCCTCGTCGGCGTCTTCCTGGCAGGCCACGCACAGGCGCACGCCCGGCACGGCCTTCTGCCGGGCGGCGGGAATGGGTTTTTCGCACGCTTCGCAGTGCGTCAGGCTCGGGCCTTTCGGCAGGGCGCGGCGCACGCGCTCGATCCCGTCCTTCACCGTCGCATCGATCTGGTCCTGCACGGCGCCATCGCCGGCCCATCCGGTTGCCATGGTCGTCTCCTCTCGCGGATCGCGGTCGCCGGCCCAGCTTACGCCGCCGCCGACCACCGGTATTCACGAACAGGAATGGGGCCTGCGGCGCCCTGCTTCAAGCATGCGCGAGCGCGTAGTCGATCGCTGCCGCCACCGCCGCCACCTGCGCGTCGTTGCATTGCTGCGGCGTGGCCTTGGGGCTGTCCGGGTACACCTCGGTGATGGTGGTGTAGCGCGCTTCGGTGATGCCAGTGCACAAGCCGAGCGATTTCACCGGGTATTCGATCACGCCGTCGGCGACGACCGGGGAACCGATGATCTCCCCCTGCGCATCGGCCGGCGCGATATGCGTCACCGCAGCGACGGCGGCGATCACCGCACGCTGGAAGTCGGGCTGCCGGCGCTCGCTGTCATCCACCAGGTAGAAACCGTCCGGGATTTCGCCCGGCTCGTACGGCTTGCCGTCGCGCGCGGCCAGCGCTGGGCGAAATTCGCTTTCGTCGCTGTCGGTGGTCTCGTGCAGGTCGATGTGCATCAGCACGCGGTCCTCGAGCGGCGCGACCAGCGCGATCAGCGCCGCGGATTCCTGCGCCGGGCTGTCGGCACGGAACGAACGGTTCGGATCCAGCGCATCCGCATTCCAGCGGTGGATGCGTTCGTAGCCCCAGGGACTGACGCACGGCACCACCAGCAGGTTGGCCTTGCCCGCATAGTCCTCCGCACGCTGTTCGAGGAACTGCAGGGCGCCGTGCACGCCGCTGGTCTCGTAACCATGTACGCCACCGGTCACCAGCATCGTCGGCAACGCGTCGTTCCAGCCGCGGCTGCGCACGGCGAACAGCGGATAGGTCTCGCCAGGGCCGTAATCGAGCGTGCCGTACTGCTCGACGTCGAAACGCGCACGCAAGGCGTCGACCGGCACCTGCACATCGTCCACGTAGCGGCGCTGCACGCGCTGCTGCGCACGCCACTGCGCCTTGTCCGCCGCGCCCCAGGGCTGGCCGGGCGTACCGATGGGATGGAAGCGGTCGGGCATGGTCATGGCGATGGCGGCCTTCTCTGCGAGGGGCCGCACTATACCAGCGCGTTGCGTCGACACCTTCGCGCGGCATGCACTACCGCCGATGCGGCATTGCGGCGAAAATCGCAGCTGCCACGACGCTGCGGACGACCCATGCCCCACTACACCGGCCCCCTGCTCACTCGCGACACGGCCGCTGCGCTGCTTGCCGCCCGCGACCGCGGCGACACGCACTGGTCCGGCTCGCTCGATCTGGGCCGTTCGCAGGGTGAAGTGCTGCTGGAAGCCGACGACTGGCACTGGCGTGGCGTCTCGTATCCGTACCCGGGCAAGCTCAAGGACCGCACGCTGTACTGGTGGGATGGCGAGGACTTCGAGCCGGTATCGCGCTACCAGGGTTCGCTGATCAAGCTGGTGCCGACCCGATGGGGCGTACCGACGTTCGAGATCGATGGCATCAAGATGCTGCCGACCTCGAAGGAATCCCCGCTTGATGACGCGAAACGCAAAGTCGCGCTGGTCGAGCCGCGCGGCAAGACCGTACTCGATACCTGCGGCGGGCTGGGCTATTTCGCGGCCTGCTGCCTCGATGCCGGCGCCGCACGCATCCTGTCGTTCGAGAAGAACCCCGACGTGCTGTGGCTGCGCACGCTCAATCCCTGGTCGCCCGATCCGGACAGCGCCGAAGCCGGCGGCCGCCTTCAGCTCACCCAGGCCGATGTATCGCAGGCGATCGCACAGGTGCCCGATGCCTCCGTGGATGCGCTGCTGCACGATCCGCCCCGGTTCGGCATCGCCGGCGAACTGTACTCGCAGGCCTTCTACGACCAGCTCGCGCGCGTCCTGCGCCGTGGCGGCGCGCTGTTCCACTACACCGGCAGCCCGAACAAGCTGACCAGCGGCCGCGACGTACCCGGCGAGGTGGCAAGACGCCTGGAGAAGGCCGGTTTCAAGGCGCAGCGGGCGCTGGACGGTGTGGTGGCCGTGCGTCGCTGACGCGGCAGGAAGACCTTCACGCCACCTGAGCGCCGGCAGGCGCACAACGTCGCCACCTATTCACGGGAAGGAGGCGTTCCATGTACCGCACGACCCTGCTGTCTGTGGCTGTATCGGCGGGACTGCTGGCGGCTGCGGCTGTCCATGCACAGGAGCACAAGGCTCCGTCGATGACGCCGGACATGCAGGCGCAGATGGAGGCGTACCACAAGGCCGGCACGCCGGGCATCGAACACGCGAAGCTCGCCTCGATGGCCGGCACCTACGATCTGACGGTAAAGAGCTGGTATGCGCCCGGCGCGCCACCGAGTACCGACCAGGGCACCGCGACGCGACGGTGGAACAACGCATCGTCTTCGCCGGCGATCACGGCTGCGATGACACCGGCGTGTCGGCACGCAAGCCCGTGCCTGACCGGGGCGCCATCGCAGAACGGGCGGTGACCTGCTTGCTGCCGTGACCGGCATCCGCCTGCCGCCGCATCACGGCGGCGGCAGGATCTTCCAGAACATGCCGGTACCCAGCCTCACCGACTGCAGCGGCTTGCGTTGCGCCGCAGGCTGGTTGGCGCGGAACATCTCGCGGATGTCGCCCATCACCTTGTCCGACTCCATGAAGTACGAGTGCGCCAGCATGCTCTGGTCCACGCCCGACACATCGATGGTGTCCACGCCGTTGACCAGCACCACGCCTTCGCTGGTGTCGCCGGCACGCGGGCCTCGGTTGACCTGCTTGGAGGCCTTCAGTGCCATGTCCTCGGACGAGGCATACAGCGTCACGCGCCCGGCGGCCTGGCGCATCGCCGGCGCCAGTTCGGTGCGGAACACCTTCGCGTCGATGTCGGGCGCCGCCAGAATGATTCCGCGGAACCGCCCGCGCAGTTCCGGCCGCTTCGCCACCAGGTTGCGGATGGCCTGGGTGACGCCGCGCGTGCCCATGCTGTGGCCGATCACGTACAGGTTCTGCGCGCCGGAGCGGTCCGCCAGGTCGGACAGGAAGCCCTCGATCAAGGGCACGGAGCGCGCGATGGTCTGTTCGTCGGTGAAGTAGCCCGCCAGCGCCGCCTGCGACGGCCAGCTGTAGAACACCGGTGCACCATCGAACCGCAGGTCGTACGCCAGTTGCGCGGTGCGCCGCGCGGCGTCGCGGAAGCCGACGTTGTAGCCGTGCACGAACACGAACGCATTGCTGCCCTGCGAGGCCTCCACGCGCCCGTGCAGCCGCGCGAAGAACGGTGCCTTGTCCAGCCGCGCCACGTCCTGGAGGATGACGTGCTGCTTCGGGTCCTCCTTGAACTCCAGCAGGTACCAGCGCGGCGATTCGAGTTCACCGGCCACGTGCACCTTGGGAATGCTGATGCGCGCAGTGCCATAGGTCAGTTCACGCGCGATGCCCGCCGTGAAGCGGTCGCCCGGCGCGGCCGCCACGAACGCGGCGGCCGGCATCCGATTGGTCGCGAAGAACACATCGACATTGACGAAATCGGCCTTGGGCGGCGGCGTTACCCGTGGCGTGGATAGCGCCGTGCCTGTCGGCGGCGGCGGAGGTGGGGGCGGCGGAGGCAGCGCCGGTTGGTCGTCCGGCGGCGGAGGCAACTCGTGGACGACCCGTTTGGAACAGCCGGCCAGCACCAACGCCACCAGCACCAGGCAAAGAATCCGCCGCATCGATCACCCCATGGAAGACGCCATGGGCGCCCTTCCCCCGGCGCCCGACGCCAGATGGTAGCGCAGCGCCCGCACCGCCCACGAGCGCCGCCCCACTGCCCTGAAAGGCCCGTGATGCCTACGTCACGCGGGTCCGACGCCGCCCGGGCAAGCCCACAAGACCGCTCGCGGGCCACGTTCCGCACGACACCCGCGCGGAAGCCGGCTATCGTGTACGCCTTGGCGGACCGTGTTTTCCGGCGTCCGCCCTCCCATACAGGATCCCGAGCATGGCCAAACCCAACTATTCGTTCGAAAAACGCCAGCGTGAGCTGGCCAAGAAGAAGAAGAAAGACGAAAAGGACGCCAAGAAGCGCGCCGAACGCGATGCCAGCCGTCCCGATGCCGACCCCGACGCGCCCGAATCCGAGTCCGACACCGCGCCCGAATGAGTGACGGTGGGGTCCCCGCCGCGCAGGTCTGGGTGGATGCCGATGCCTGCCCAGGGCCGGTGAAGGAGATCCTGTTCCGCGCCGCCGAACGCGCGCAGGTGGCGGTCACGCTGGTGGCCAACCAGTGGCTGCGCAAGCCGCCCTCACGTTTCATCCGGTCGCTGCAGGTCCAGGGCGGCTACGACGTCGCCGACGACGCCATCGTGGAACGCGCCACGGCCGGCGACCTCGTGGTCACCCAGGACATCCCGCTGGCGGCACGCGTGCTGGCCAACGGCGCGCAGGCGATCAACCCCCGTGGCGACCGCTTCACGGCCGACAACATCGCCGAGCGGCTGTCGATGCGGAACTTCATGGACGAACTGCGTGGCGCCGGCGTGCAGACCGGCGGCCCCGCCGCCTTCAGCGCGCGCGATCGCCAGGCCTTCGCCAACCAGCTCGACCGCTGGCTGGCCACGCGCCGCTGAGACCATGTTCGATCTGGAACTGCGCGCACCGCTCCACCTGCTGCTGCACGTCATCGTACCCGTCGCGGTGGCCCGCCTGTGCTGGCCGAAAGACTGGAAGCGCGCAACGCTGTGGATGCTGGCCGCGTGGGTGATCGACCTCGACCATCTGCTCGCCGACCCTGTCTACGCGCCTGGCCGCTGCAGCATCGGCTTCCATCCGCTGCACACCTGGCCCGCCATGGCGCTCTACGCCGGGTTGGCACTGCCGAGGAAGACACGCTGGTTCGGCATCGGCCTGCTGATCCATGTCGCGCTGGACGGGATCGACTGCCTGTTGATGTAGGGCGTCCAGGCCCACCGCAACGGTGTCCGCACGCCCCATCCTGACCCACGCGTTCAGTTCCGGCACTCCGTTCCAGGCGGGCACCGGAGCGAAGGCGTACGATGGCCGCGCTGTTTCTTCCTGCGTCCCGTCCGACCGTTCTTGTCGCCCGCTGCGCTGTCCTCCACGCGTCATGCCTCCCCGGGATGACGTCCTTCCGGGAGCGCCCATGCCGGCCCGTCGTTTCCGCCTCTTCCCTCGAGATGCCGTCCCGCACGGCGGGGTGACCCGGTGAGCGCGGTCGCCGTACCGCTGTGCGAGCGCTGCGATGCCGTGTGCTGCCGCCTGACCGTGGTACTGCAACCGGAGGACGGCATCCCCGCCCACCTGACCACCTACACCGACGCGGGCCTGCACGTGATGGCGCGCGACGAGGAAGGCTGGTGCGTGGCCATCGACGCGGCGCGCATGTGCTGCTCCATCTACGACACGCGTCCGGAGATCTGCCGCCGCTTCGTCATGGCCGGCGCCTACTGCCGCGACGTGCGCGCCGACTACCTGGACCGCACCACCCGCGGCATACCGCTGACGCTGTACTGAGGCGCGACCGCTGGCGAACGACGCCCGCAGGCGTCGACGCGACCGGCATCCAGCCGGCGGTCGATCGGGGCGTCGAATCCCTGCCCGCACGCATCCGGCATGCGACCGAAACATTCCGGATCAAGCGGCGAACACCGGCTCCAGCATCCGGAATGTCCCCGCATCGGCATCCATCTCGACCTTGCCGCCCACCGGCACGATGAACTGCTGGCGGATGTGGCCGATCATCGCGCCGCGGTAGACAGGAATCTTCAGCGGCTTGAAGTAATCGTCGAAGATCTGCGGCAGCGTCAGCGAGCCGTAGCCGCCGCCGGGATCGCACTCGGTGCATTCGCCGAAGATCACGCCCTTCACCTTGTCCAGCGCGCCCATCAGCCGCAGCGTGCTGAGCATGCGGTCGATGCGGTAAGGCGCCTCCGACACGTCCTCCAGGAACAGGATCTTGCCGCTGAAGTCCGGCAGGTACGGTGAGCCGGCGAGCGCCGTGAGCACGGTCAGGTTGCCGCCCATCAGTTCGCCCTGCGCCTTGCCGCCGGTGATGGTGACGGTGCGGTTCCTGCGCTGCACCAGTTCGTCGCCCTTGTCGGCGCTGTTGGCGTACTGCATCTGCTCGCGCTCGAAGAACACGCGGCGGAACTGGTCGGCGTTGAACGCGTTCCAGCTGCCGATGCCGATGGGGCCATGGAAGCTGACCAGCCCGGCCTGCGACAGCAGCGCGTTGTGCAGCGCGGTGATGTCGGAATAACCCAGCAGAACTTTCGGATTGCGGCGGATCGCGGCGTAGTCGAGCAACGGCAGCAGGCGCGCCGCACCGGAGCCGCCGCGCGCGCAGATGATCGCCTTCACCTCGCGGTCGGCGAACATCGCGTTGAGGTCGCCCGCCCGCTCCGCATCACTGCCGGCAAGGTGCCCGTAGCGGGACGCCAGGTGCGGCGCCACCTTGACCTTGAGGCCCAGCGCTTCCATCGCTTCCTGCGCCAGTTGCAGGTCGAACGGCTCGTCGGTGGCCCCGGACGGACTCACCAGCGCGACCGTGTCGCCGGGATTCAGGGCCGGCGGCAGCAGGCGCGCGCGCGCAGTCGCCGCCAATGCCGTGGACCCGACCGCGAACGGCACGGTGGACGCGGCCGCCATCAGCGCCGCACTGCCAAGGAAATGTCGCCTGTTCATGGCACCTCGATTGGACATCGCATGGATCGGGCCTTCATCCTACCCGCTGCAGGCGGGGCCGACACGTGCGATGCGACACTGGCACGCCTGTCCTTCCCTCGTCCGCTTTGTCGTAGACCTGTTGTAGTCATCCGGCGATGCAGGAGCGCAACCATGGCAAGGATCCAGCGACCGTTCTATCCGATCATCTATGTCCGCGGCTATGCGATGACGAAGGACGAAGTCATCCAGACCACGTCGACGCCCTACATGGGCTTCGAGGCCGGCTCGACCAAGATCCGCCAGGCGCAGGACGGACGCATCGTGAAGTTCGTGTTCGAATCGCCGCTGGTGCGGCTGATGAAGGACTACGACTACCGCGACACCTACGCGGCCGGCGCGGAGAACACCGGCAAGCTGTCGCCGCGCAGCATCGTGATCCACCGCTACTACGATGCGGCCGATCCCGCGTTCGGCGATGGCCAGGCGCTGTCGATCCCCGATGCCGCGAAGGCGCTGGCCACGCGCATCGTCGAACTGCGCGACCGCATCTGCGGCAACAACGAGGCCGACCGCAAGGCATTCCGCGTCTACCTGGTCGCGCATTCGATGGGCGGGCTGATCTGCCGCTGCCTGCTGCAGAATCCGGAGATCGCGACCGCCGAGGTGCGCGGGCTGGTGGACAAGGTGTTCACCTACGCCACGCCGCACAACGGCATCGAGATGGGCGGCATCAACGTGCCGAGCCTGCTGTCGATCAACGACATGAACAACTTCAACCGCGGCGTGATGGCGAAGTACCTGAAAGTGCCGAAGGACAAGGTCAACACGCTGGGGGATTCGGGTTTCCCGCCTGAGCGCTTCTTCAGCCTGGTCGGCACCAACAGCCGCGATTACGCGGTGGCGCACGGCCTGTCGTCGCTGGCCGTCGGCCAGATGAGCGATGGCCTGGTCAGGATCGAGAACGCCTACGTGGCCGGCAGCCCGCGCGCGTTCGTCAACCGCAGCCACAGCGGTTTCTTCGGCATCGTCAATTCCGAAGAGGGCTACCAGAACCTGTCGCGCTTCCTGTTCGGCGACCTCAGCGCGACCGCGCGGCTGGACATCGCCGCGCTGCCGTTCCCGCCGGAGATCGAACAGGCGCGCAAGCGCGGCAAGAAGATCGCCTCGTCGTACTACATCGAGACCACGGTCGCGCCGCGCGGCGCCTACACCTACGACCTGACCTCGCGGACCAAGGCGCACGAGAGCGCGGTGCGGCGCGAGTACGCGGAGCTGTTCGACCAGAACGGCGACCTGGTCAAGGACGCCCGCGCGCCGACGCTGTTCTCGGTCTACCTGGACAGTTCGAAGATCACCGCCGGCAGCGAAGTGTCGTTCTCGATCGACCTGGCCGTCTCGACCGCCGGCTACGAAGTGGATGGCGCGCTGTTCCTGAAGCAGCACATCCCCGGCGAGTACCTGTTCCGCGACACCCTGGTGCTGTTCGCCAAACGCAACGACGACGGCAGCTGGGCGCTGCGCTACGTGTGGGCCGACGAGCATTGGGCCACCGGGCCGAAGAACGCCGCCGAGGTCGCGCGCATGGGGAAGAAGGCGATCGGCATGGCGCAGGCCTCGCCGACCCTGTTCGCCGTCCCGGTGGCGTCGAGCAAGGGATTCCAGGCCCAGTTGAGCATCGCGCTGTCGCCCTGGGTGTAGACCGCACGCGATCCGCCCTGCAACGCCGGCGGATGGCGCCGGCGCACGTGTCGATTCCGCCTGCATCCGTTCGTCGCAGGGACAAGAGGCGGACATGACGATCCGCCAGGACACACGACATGAGCAGACTCATCGCGGCCGTCATGGTCAGTCTGGACGGCGTCATGCAGGCGCCGGGCGGGCCGGAAGAGGACACTAGTGGCGGCTTCGCCCACGGCGGCTGGGTATGGCCCTACGCCGGCGAGGACGAGGCGATGGACGGCCTGTTCACGCAGCCGTTCGCCCTGCTGCTGGGACGGCGCACCTACGACATCTTCGCCGGCTACTGGCCGCAGGTGCCCGGCGATGCCCCGCATGGCGGCATCGCCGCTGCCTTCAATGGCGCCACCAAGTACGTCGCCACCCATCGTCCCGACACGCTGGCCTGGCGTCACAGCCACGCGCTGGGCGCGGACGTCGCCTCCGCCGTGCGCGCACTCAAGCACCGCGACGGACCGGACCTGGTCACGCAGGGCAGCAGCGGATTGTTGCACCAGCTGTTCGCCACCGACCTGGTCGACGAACTGCGCCTGCTGGTCTATCCGGTGCTGCTCGGCCGCGGCAAGCGGCTGTTCGACGACGGCACGCAGGCCTCCGCATTCCGGCTGGCCTCGTCGCGCAGCACCGCGGCCGGCGTAGTGATCAGCCGCTACGTGCGTGACGGCGAGGTACGCACCGGTTCGTTCGCCGGCGACTGACGGCGACGCGACCCCGGTTTCACCCCGCGTTTCGGCCGTGGCGCGATGATCGCCCCGCCTCTCTCTCCCTTCCTTCCCCGTGGAGAACACCATGACCCCGAAGAACACACTCTGTCTCTGGTACGACAATGACGCCGAGGAGGCGGCCACCTTCTACGCGAAGACCTTCGCCGACAGCGAGGTGAAGGCCGTGCATCGCGCACCGGCCGACTATCCGTCAGGCAAGAAGGACGACGTGCTGACGGTGGAGTTCACCGTCTACGGCATTCCCTGCATCGGCCTGAACGGCGGCGATGCGTTCAAGCACAGCGAGGCGTTCTCGTTCCAGATCGCCACCGACGACCAGGAAGAAACCGACCGCCTGTGGAACGCCATCGTCGGCAACGGCGGGCGCGAGAGCGCCTGCGGCTGGTGCAAGGACAAGTGGGGCCTGAACTGGCAGATCACGCCGCGCGTGCTGACCGATGCGATGGCGAATCCGGACCGCGCCGTCGCCAAGCGCGCCTTCGAGGCGATGATGACGATGAAGAAGATCGACGTCGCCACGATCGAAGCCGCGGTTCGCGGCTGATCTGGCGGAGAATCAGCGCACTGCCGGCGACAGCGCGGGAGCCGTGGCGACGTCGTCGGCGCAGCCCGCCTGCGCGGCCGGCGCACGGCAGGCCGCGCGGTACGCGGACGGCGTGCAGTGCATCGCTGCCTTGAACGCACGGTTGAACGGCCCCAGCGACGCGAAGCCGGCATCACCGCTGATGTCGAGGATGCTGGCCGACGCGTCCGGTTCGGCCAGCCGGCGGCAGGCGTACGCGATGCGGTGCCGGTTGATCAACTGGTTGAAGTTCTTCTCGCCCAGGCCCTGCGTGATCAGCCGGCTCAAGCGGTGCTCGGCGGTGCGCAACCGCTGCGCCAGGTCCGCCACCTTCAGTTCCGGCTCGCGGTACACCTGCAGCACCTCCAGGTGATGCTGCAGGGCGTCGGCCAACCGCGCGTCCCCATCGCAGAGCGGGCCGCCGGCGCGGACCGTCGCCCTCGACCCGCCCGGTGACGGCACCGGGACGCGCCGACGGTGCCGCAGCGCGACGTGGGTGAACAGCACCATCGCCATCGCGCAGAGGGCCACCACGCCCGTGCGCGCACCGCTGGTCGCGGGTATCGCGCCCACCAGCGTCGTCGACAGCACGCAGGCGGCGAAAACGCCCATGAAGGCGATGCGCAGGCGACGCTCGGCCTGCGGCAGCGGCATCGACCAACCCCGCAGCGCCTCCAGGAAGGTCAACACCAGCAGCGTCGAACTGGCCAGGGTCAGCAGGCTGTCCAGCGCCGATGCCCACGGCGACGCCGCGGCATGCGCGCCCAGCGTGGCGCCCCGGTAGCCCGCGATCAGCAGGGCCACGCCCGCCGCCACCAGCACGTGCATGCGGTGTACGCCGTCCTCGCCACGGAACAGCGCCCGCGACACCAGCCAGAAGCCGTTGCAGGTGGCGCTGCCGCCAATGGCGACCGCCCATCGCATCCAGCCCGGCGCATCGTCCATCCACGGCGACATCAGCGACAGCGCCATCGAACCGCTGACCACGGCGAACAGCACTTCGGCATCGCGCTTCGGCCGCTGCCACAGCAAGGCCAGCAGCGACATCGACGCCACCGCGACCGCGACCACCGTCATTGCTGCCTGCCAACCGTGCATGCCGACGCCCTCCCGTGAGTCCGTACAGGGTCGATGCCGGACGTCCACGGCGGCAAGCGCCATCGGTCATGACCAACCCGCGCTTGAACGCCGATCCGCGATGGCCGCTCCGGCTGGCCGATTCGCGAATCGGCAGGACGGCCCTCGCAGCCAGCGCCATCGTGCCGGCTTTCTCCCACAGGAAAGCCTGCCAATGCCCGCTCCGCCCAGCCTGCCAACCCCGTCCCGCGCCCTGTCCGCCAGCGCAACCGCCTGGTTCGTCACCGCCCTGCTCGGCCAATGGGCCTTCGTCGCCTTCATCGCGCTGTTCTTCGGCGGCGCACTGGTCACCGGCGATCCCGCCGGCGTGAACAACAAACCGCACATCACCGGGTACGTGCCGGGCGACCTGCCCGGCAACCTGCAATTCCTGGGACATGCGCTGCTGGGCGGGCTGGTGACCCTTGCCGGCGTCTGGCAACTGGTCCCCGCACTGCGGCGCCGCTGGCCGGCCGTGCACCGGTGGAACGGGCGCCTGTTCCTCTGCGTCGCGCTGGTGGTGACGCTGACCGGTTTCTCCCTGGTCTGGCTGCGAGGCTCCCGGCTCGGGATCGGCAGCGACGTGTCGATCAGCCTCAACGGCCTGCTCATCGTGTGCTTCGCGCTGCTGGCGTGGCGCAGCGCCATGCGACGCGACCTCGCCGCCCATCGCCGCCATGCGTTGCGCGCCTGGCTGCTGGTGAACGGGGTCTGGTTCCTGCGCATCGGCATCATGCTGGCCGGGCTGGTGCTGACCCCGCTCGGCGTCAAGATCGACTACCAGGGCCCGGTCTTCATCCTCACCAGCCTCGCCAGCTGGCTGCTGCCGCTGGCCGTGCTGGAGCTGTATTTCCGCGCCGAGCGCACGCGCCATGCCGCCGTGAAAGTCGCGATGGCCGGCCTCTTCGGCGTCCTGGCCCTCGCGACGCTGGTCGGCAGCGCGGCGGCAGTGGCCTTCATGTGGTGGCCGGTGCTGTGACCCACGCCATGGCGGCACGGATGCCCTGCGTCCAGGGTTCCATGAAGCCACGGGCGATGGCGGGCGGCAGGTCCAGCGCCCTCAATCCGGCGCCCTCGCAGCCGCTATCGAGGTTGCTGATAGCATGGCGCGTCACCGGTGGGGGAACCGATGTCCGGAATTCCGCATGTTTCCTGATGCACGGCGCGCCAGCGCCCTGCTGGCCGGCGTGCTGTGCGCACTCCTCCTGTTTCCCGCCCATGCGCTGGAAGCGCGGCGGGCGATCGGCCAGTTCACCCATGTCTGGTACGAGAACCAGCTGCCGCAGGGCACGGTGCTGTCCATCGCGCAGCAGGCCGACGGTGCTATCTGGCTGGCGACCTATGGCGGGCTGGCGCGGCACAGCGGCGACGGCTTCGAGACCATCGACCCGCGCTTCGCACCGGCACTGAAGAGTTCGGCCATCACCGCGGTCAGCGCAGACCGCAGCGGCGGCCTGTGGGTCGGCACCCTCAATGGCGGCCTGTACCGCCGGCAGGGCCGCACGCTGGAGCCGGTGCCCCTGCCCGATGGCATCGAGAGCGTGTTCGGCATCGTCGGCGACACCGCGGGCGGCGTGTGGCTGACCACCAACGCGGGCGTGGTGCGGATGGCGGACGGCAGACCGCGCCTGCTGGGCGATGCC
Source organism: Pseudoxanthomonas sp. (assembly GCF_036845285.1). Lineage (GTDB taxonomy): Bacteria > Pseudomonadota > Gammaproteobacteria > Xanthomonadales > Xanthomonadaceae > Pseudoxanthomonas_A. The sequence continues at coordinate 53,523 of NZ_DAIUEE010000011.1, read as the reverse complement.
GACGGCTTCCCGCCGCGCGGCTTCTACCGGGCCATCGTCGCCGACCACGGCGGCGGCATCTGGATCGCGGCCGACGGCGTGGGCGTGGTGCATTGGCAGGACGGCAAGGCACGGGTGTACGACGAACGGGATGGCCTGCCCAGCAACGCGGTCTACAGCCTGGCCGTCGATGCCGCCGGCACGGCGTGGGTCGGCACCCAGGCCGGTCCGGCGTTTTTCCGCGACGGCCGCTTCCAGCGCGACCCGCGCGCGGCCGCGCTCGACGGCCAGCGCATCTACACGCTGTATGGCGACCGCGACGGCAGTGTGTGGTTCGCCCCGCTGGACATGGGCCTGTGTCGCCTGGTCGCCGATGACTTCAGCTGCGACAACACCCTGGCCGGCCTGCAGGGCGAAACCGTGCGCTCGATGTTCGAGGACCGCGAAGGCAACCTGTGGATCGGCACCACCTCCAGCGGCCTGCACCGGCTCAGCCCGTCCAAGCTGGTCACGGTGACCGGGCAGATGGTTTCCAATGCCGTGCGCGCGGTACACCAGGTGCCCGGCGGCGCGCTGTGGATCGGCACCGACGGCGCCGGCCTGTCGCGCCATGGCGGATCTGCGCTGCAGCCCGCCGTGGACTACAACCGCCAGCTGCCGAGCCAACTGGTGCGCGCCATCCTGTCCGATGCGCAGGGCCAGCTGTGGGTGGCCGGCACCGAAGGCGTCACCCGCTTCGACGCGCGCGGCCAGGCCCGCAGCTTCGGCCTGGCGGACGGCCTGCCGGGCACCATCGTGTTCGCCTTCGCCCCGGCCCGACAGGGCGGCATGTGGACCGGCACGCTGCAGGGCGTGGCCCGCATCGACGGCACGCGGGTCGACGTGGTGGAAGGCACCCGCGGCGATGACACCCGTGCCCTGTTCGAAGACGCCGATGGCCGGCTGTGGATCGGCCTGCGCAGCGGCCTGCGCTGCCTGACCCGCGGCACGGTGGATACCTGCGGCACCGACGGCCTGCCCGGCACCAGCGTGTTCGCCTTCCATCCAGCCGCCGACGGCAGCCTGTGGCTCGGCACCAGCGTCGGCATCATGCGCGTGCACGGCGGCAAGGTGACCCGCTATCTGGAGCGCGCCGGCTTCCATGGCGATGCGGTGTTCGCGCTGCTGGACGACGGCCGCGGCAACCTGTGGTTCAGTTCGAACCGCGGCATCGGCCGCCTGGCCAAGGCGGATTTCACCGCGCTCGATCGTGGCGAGGTGCAGCAGCTCGCACCGCACTGGTACGGCACCAGCGACGGCATGCTCAATGCGCAGGGCAACGGCGCCTCGCAGACGCCGGCGGACCGCAGCGACGATGGCCGGCTCTGGTTCGGCACGGCCAAGGGCGTGGTCGTCGTGGACCCGGACCGCATGCAGGGCAATCCGCAACCGCCGCCGGTCTCGATCGAGCGCCTGCTGGTGGATGGCGTGGACATGGATCCGCAGGCCGCCGGCCGGCTCGGCCCGGGCGTGGAGCGGCTGGAACTGCACTTCGCGGCGATGAGCTACGTGGCACCCTCGGCGGTGCGCTACCGCTATCGGCTGGACGGCTTCGACCGCGCCTGGAGCGAACCCGCCACCGGCCGCGCCGCGTATTACACCAACCTGCCGCCCGGCGACTACGTGTTCCGGGTGATGGCCAGCAACAACGACGGCGTGTGGAACGAGCAAGGCGCGCAACTGCGCTTCACCCTGCTGCCGCAATGGCACCAGACCTGGTGGTTGCGCACGCTGGCCGCGCTGGCCGCGCTGGGCCTGCTCGCCACGCTGGTCCGGCTGCGCCTGCGTGCGGCGCGCGAACGCGAGCGTGCGCTGACCCACGAAGTCGCCCTGCGCACCGACGCGCTGCGCGAAGCCAATGCGCGCCTGCAGCACCTGGCCGCCAGCGATGCGCTCACCGGCATCGCCAACCGGCGCGAGTTCACCCGCTGTCTGCAGCTGGCCTGGGACGACCACGCGGCACGCGATGCGCCGCTTGCAGTGCTGCTGATCGACGTGGACGAGTTCAAGGCCTACAACGACAGCTACGGCCACCTGGGCGGCGACACCGCGCTGGCTACCCTCGCCACGCAACTGGCGGACCACCTGCGCGGCGAGGACGACCTGGCGGCGCGTTACGGCGGCGAAGAGTTCGCCGTGCTGCTGCCCGACTGCGACGCCGACGCCGCACTCGCGCTGGCACAACGGCTGGTCGCCGACGTGCGGCAGCTTGCGTTGCCACATCGCGGCTCGAGCGTCGCGGACATCCTCACCGTCAGCATCGGCGCCGCCAGCCTGCGCCCGGCGCATGGCGGCACCCCCGATGCATTGCTGCACGCGGCGGATGCCGCGCTGTATCGCGCGAAGGCAGACGGAAGGAACCGGGCGTTGCCGGCGACATGACGTTGACCCGCCCATTGCCGTAGGGCGGACTCAAGCCCGCCATTGCGGCCCCGCCGTCATCCGCTCGCCCATTCGCACGCATCGACACCGCGAGTCCTCGTCGAGGAACCCCGCGACGGATGCATCGACATGGCGGGCCAGGGTCCGCCCTACGGGATCGCGGCGCATCGTAGGGCGGGCTCAAGCCCGCCGTCGCGAACTCGCCGTCACTGTCCCATCCATTCCCACGCATAGACGCCGCGCGCCACCCATCGAGGGAATGACGAGTACGGCCAGTCACATGCACGCGGCGCATGGCCATGTTTCACAGGATTGAGATGCACATAGTCGACATGACGCCGCAGGTCGTCCTCGTCGCGGATCAGGTGCTCCCAATAGCGGCGCTGCCACAGCCCGCGTTCGCGTCGGACGATGCGGCGTCGTGAACGCGCTTCATCTTTCGGCAAGCGACGACTGACGTGGGACTTGATCTGCGCCCAGCGGTTTGCGTTGTCGGCATCTCCTACCGGCAATCGCCACACGCAGTGCAGATGGTCGGGCAGTACGGCGATCGCCAGCACGTCGAACGGCCGCACGCGCCGCGTCTCGCGGAACGCTTCGCGTAGCAACCCGATATGGTCGACCAGCAAACGGCTGCGCCGATCCAGCAGGTTCACGGTGAAGAAGTAGGTACCTCCCGGTACCTGCAGGCGGCGATAGTTGGGCTTGGAGGGAGCGTGGCGTACCTCCGCACTTACGACCGTCGTCCGGTACCGCGATGCCTCGTCGGGGAATCCCTAGGCGGATGCGTCAACACGGCGGGCTTGAGCCCGCCCTACGGATCACGGTCGTAGGGCGGGCTCAAGCCCGCCGTCGCGCCCCACCCGTCGTACGGATCAACGCCTCAGATGCAGACCAGCACACGCCCATGCCAAGCCAGCCAAGGTAACGCGCGCCGGCAAGTGACTTCCGGCAGGTCCACCGCATGACCTCTGCGCCATGGCGGTAACGGAGTGCTATGTATACTCGGTCACACTCGGCGGGTGCCCCTTCCCGCCTTCGAATCACGGAGCGATGTCATGGGTCTTGTACAGGCGGTGGTGGGTGCGGTCGGTGGCGTGCTGGGCGACCAGTGGAAGGATTTCTACACGGTGCCGCAGGGCCTGCCGTCGACGGCGGCGCTGTTCGCCGCGGTGCCCCAGGGCACCAATGCCGGGCGCGGATCCAACACCAGCGGGTCGTCCCACATCATCACCAACGGCTCGAAGATCGTCGTGCCCGAAGGCTACGGCCTGCTGTTGATGCAGGACGGCGCGATCACCGCGTTCGTTGCCGAGCCGGGCGGCTACGAGTGGCGCTCGGACGACATCAACTCCAAGTCGATCTTCGCCGGCGACGGCATCGTCTCGACCTTCATCACCCAGAGCTGGGAGCGCTTCAAGTTCGGCGGCCAGCCGGGCTCGCAGCAGGCGGCGTTCTTCGTCTCGTTGAAGGAACTGCCCGACAACCGCTTCGGCACCCAGTCCGAGATCTACTGGGACGACGGCTTCCTCAACACCCAGGTCGGCGCGGTCACGCGCGGCTCGTACACGCTGAAGATCGTCGACCCGATCCTGTTCGTGAAGAACTTCGTGCCGGCCACCTACCTGCAGCCGGGCAAGGTGTTCGACTTCACCGACCTGGACAACGCCGCCGCCACCCAGCTGTTCAACGAAGTGGTGGGTTCGCTGGCACCGGCCTTCAGCCTGTACACGAACGATCCGTCCAAGGGCAACCGCATCACCAAGCTGCAGCAGGATTCGCTGGGCTTCGCGCAGAGCCTGTCGGCCGCCGTCGAGCAGGGCTACCAGTGGAGTTCCGATCGCGGCCTGGCCATCGTCAAGACCGCCATCGTCTCCATCGAGTACGACGCCAACACGCGTGAACTGCTGAAGACCGTGCAGCGCGCCGACGCGCTGTCGGGTTCGCGCGGCAATTCCAACCTGCAGGCCAGCGTCGCGCAGGGTATCCAGTCCGCCGGCGAGAACGGCGGCGCGGCGGGCCTGATGGGCATCGGCATGGCCTCCGGCATGATGGGCGTGGGCGCGATGCAGCAGCCGGTCGCCCCCGCGGCACCGGCCGCGGAGGATCCGGTCGCCAAGCTGAAGAAGGCCAAGGAGATGCTCGACCTCGGCCTGATCACGCAGTCCGACTACGACGCGCTGAAGGCGAAGGCCCTGGGCCTGTAAGCGGAAGCACGCATGTCCACCCCGCACCGTCCGGCGCCCCCGCCGCTGCCGCCGGTGCCTCCTGCGCTGGGTCCCGGCTCGCCGCAGGAGGTGCCACCGTTGCCCGGAAGTTTCCCGGTCGATCCCGCCACCCTGCCCGACGCCATCCGCAACGAAATCGAAGCGCCCGATCCGGTCGCCATCGATACCGCCGCGGCCGAGCTGAAGGACGGACAGAACCGCTGCCCGAAGTGCGGTGCCACCGACATCCGCCACAAGCCGGGCAGCGACGTGCTGGTCTGCCTGTATTGCCGCAACGAATGGGTCGGCGAGCGCGTCGAGGAAGCCTTCGGCTTCGGCGAAGGCATCGCCGAGCTGCACGGCACGGTCATCGCCTCCGGCGCACGCGACATCCAGGCCGACGCCGCCGTGCTGATGACGTTCAAGTGCACCGGCTGCGGCGCCGAGGTCACGGTGAACACCGAGAACGCGATGACGGCGCGCTGCCACTGGTGCCGCCACGTGTTCGGCGTCAACGAGCAGATCCCCAACGGCGCCGTGCCCGACGCGGTCCTGCCGTTCCACATCAGGAAGGACGATGCGGTGGCGCGCATCCGCCAGTTCGTCGACAAGCGCAAGCTGTTCGCACTGAAGGCGTTCAAGGACCAGTTCTCGCCGGAGAACGTCGTCGGCGTGTACCTGCCGTACATGATCGTCGACGGCAACGCGAGCGCCAGCGTCAGCGGCAAGGGCGAGATCCTGACGCGCACCTACACGCGCGGCACCGACAAGGACAAGAAGACCTACTACGACGCCGACATCTACCGGGTAGAACGCGCGGTGGACTTCACCGTCGACGACCTGCCGCTGGAATCCTCGCGCGAGCGCGGCAACCTCGACACCAAGATCAATACGCAGAACATCATCAACACCATCCTGCCGTTCGACACCAAGAACGCAGTGAAGTGGAATGCCTCCTACCTGTCCGGCTTCACCTCGGAGAAGCGCGACACCGACGTGGAGCAGCTGCGCCCGCGGCTGGAAGACCAGTTGCTGTCGATCGCGCGCGCGCAGGTGGAGAGTTCGGTCAATCGCTACGACCGCGGCGTGCGCTGGGAACAGGAAAAACTGGACGTGCATGGCACTCGCTGGGTGTCGATGTACCTGCCGGTGTGGCTGTACTCCTACCACCAGCCGGGCAGCAACGGCGGCCTGCTGCACTACATCGCGGTCAACGGCCGCACCGGAGAAACGATGGGCAGCGTGCCCGTGCAGCAGTGGAAGCTGCTGCTCACCGCGCTCACCGTAGGCACCTTCCTGGAGGGCATCGCCCTCTGGATCATCTGGGCCGGATCATGAGCGACGACACATGAGCGACGACAACGGCCTATGGCTGCTGGCCCTCGGCCCCACCGGCGCCGCGGCGCTGTACTGGGCCATCTACCGGTATTACCGCAACACCGACAAGTCGCACGCGTTCGAGCATGAGACCGACGTCGAGGCCAAGCCCGTGACCGGCGACGACCGCAAGATCGACACCGTCACCGGCACCCAGCGCACCCGCATCGACGGCGACAACGTGCGCGCGTACCGGCAGCGCGTGACGCGTATCCGCGACGACGGCGGCTCGTAAGGCAGGTCGAGGCCCGCCGTCCGCTGTTTCCTTCTCCCCGTACAACGGGGAGAAGGGAAAAGCGGTGGCGCTTCCCACGTTCCAGCCTTCCCCCACGCAGGGCGAAGGGAAAAGCCGCGACGCATCCGCTGTTTCCTTCTCCCTGTGCACAACGGGGAGAAGGTGCCCGAAGAGCCTGCCCCGTACTTGATACGGGGGCGGATGAGGGGCGCTTTCCCGTCAGCGCACCCGATGCGGCTTTCACGTTCGAGGCCGTCCCTCGTCCACCCCGGGTGCGCTCCGCTTACCCGGCCTACGACGTTAGGACGAGGCGAGGTCACGCTTCCGCGATCCCAATCCCTGCACGCCCCGCCGCTTTCAGTCAAACTTCCCGCCCGTCGCGGCGTCCGCCGCGCCCCTGCAAGGACGCCGTGAAGACCCCTGCCAGCCTGCTGATGCTGATAGACGAAGGCGTCATCGACGAGGTGCTGCGACCGCTCAAGAGCGGCAAGGAAGCGGCCGTGTACGTGGTGCGCGCGGGCGACGACGTCCGCTGCGCGAAGGTCTACAAGGACATGGCGCAGCGCAGCTTCCAGAAGCGCGCGCAATATCAGGAAGGCCGCAAGTCGCGCGGCAGCCGCGAATCGCGCGCCGTTGCCAGCGGCAGCCGTTACGGCCGCAAGCAGCAGGAAGCCGAATGGAAGAACGCCGAGGTCGATGCGCTGTACCAGCTGCGCGAGGCCGGCGTGCGCGTGCCCGAGCCGTACGGCTTCTTCCATGGCGTGCTGGTGATGGAACTGGTGACCGATGCCGAAGGCTTCTCCGCCCCGCGCCTGGGCGAGGTGGAACTGACGCCGGAACAGGCACGCGAGTACCACACCGTGCTGGTGCGCCAGGTCGTGCGCATGCTGTGCTGTGGCCTGATCCACGGCGACCTGTCGGCGTACAACGTGTTGGTTGGTCCCGACGGCCCGGTGGTGATCGATTTCCCCCAGGTGGTCAGCGCCGCCGGCAACAACGCCGCGCGCACCATGCTGCTGCGTGACGTCAACAACCTCACCGCCACCCTCGGCCGCTGGGCGCCGGAACTGCTCGACACCTGGTACGGCGAAGAGATGTGGCTGCTGTTCGAAGCCGGCACGCTGTTGCCGGACACAGTACTGACGGGGCAGTTCACCCCGGACGAACGCAGCGTCGATCTCGATGGCGTGCGCGACGCCATCAACGATGCGCGCGAACTCGCGCTGATCCGGCAGCAGGGCCGCGAGGCGCAGAACGAGGATTGATCGGGCGTATGCCGTAGAGCGGGCTCAAGCCCGCCGTCCGTCACCCGGACGATGACGCGGTAGCTGCGATCCACGCATCAACACGGCGGGCCTGGGCCCGCCCTACGTCCGCCCGGCGACCGTACCCCTCGTAGGGCGGGCTCGAGCCCGCCATCGCGCATCATGACGTCGCGACGATCGAAGCGCGCAATAACGGCTTACGCCTCCCCCGCCCTCACCGCATCCGCCAACCGCGGATACAGCGGCCGAAAGCCCAGATCCTCGCGGATCCGCCGTCCATCCATCATGGCGGAAAATGCCTTCGCCCGCTCCGGGTCCGAGCCATCCGGCGCCGGCTCGCCGACCGAGGCGAACAGCGTCGCCAGGTCCGGCGCCTCGTCGTCCACCATGTTGTAGATGCGGTACGTCGGCGACGCCTTCTCCAGCAAGCGGATCACCGCCTGCGCCACGTCCGCATGATGGCCAAGCGACATGCGCTGGTCCGGCGGGAAGGTGCGCATGAACGGCACCACGCCCTGGATATGCGGATCGCCGTCGCCATAAACGAACGGCAAGCGCAGCACGCGCACGTCCAGGCTCTCGATCGCCAGCAGCATCCGTTCGGCGGCGAGTTTGCTCTGCGGATAGGCATCGATCGGAGCGCAGGCATCGTCTTCCTGCGACGGCATGCCGCCATTCGGCCCATAGACCAGGCCGGTACTGGTGAACACGAACCGCGCTACGCCCGCCTCAAGGGCCGCCTGCGCCAGATACTGCGTCCCCAGGTTGTTCACCGCATGCGCCTCTTCCGGCGTGGCGCCACGGAAGAACGCCGCGCAGTGCACCACGGCGTCCACGCCCTGCACGGCCGCCGGCAACGTGGCCGGCTGCATCAGGTCGCCGACGGCGAGCTGGATGCCGTTGTCCGACAGTTCGATGGCACGTGCGGCATCGCGCACCAGGGCACGCACGGCGTGGCCCTGCTGCACCAGCCGCATCGCGAGTCTGCTTCCCACTTTTCCGGTCGCGCCGGTCACGAGTACGTTCATGGCAGCGACGATAGCGGCCGCTATCGTCCGATGCATTGTAAAAACCGGCCATCGCACGCGGGTTGCGGTGCCACGGACGCGGCGACCACAATGGCCGCATGCCTGCCGCCCTCGCCCGCTCGCCCGTGGTCACCGCCGGCGCCGCCATGCGCCCGGTCGTCGCATGGACGGTGAGCGAGTACCCGCGCGACCGACAGCGCGTGGCTATCCCGCAGGTGGAAGCCCAACTCGTCGTGCGCTTTAGTCCGACCCTGCCCGACGGCATCGACGTACACGCGATGGGCCCGCGCAGGCAGGTCCATCGCAAGTTCATCCGTGGCGGACAGCGTGCAGTGCTCGCGCGATTGCGCCCAGGCACCTACCGAGCGGCACTCGGCATCTCCGCCGCGGAACTGCAGGGCGCACCGGTACCACTCGAGGCGTTGTGGGGATCCGCCCAAGTCCAACGCCTACGCGAGCAACTCATCCATGCGACCGATACGCAGGCCGCCGGTGCGTTGCTCGACGTCGCTGTGTCGTCGCGCGTGGCGCGGCAGCCGACGCTAGACACGGCACCAGCCTTCCTCCCCGTCGCACTGGACCGCCTGCAGGTCGCCAGCCTCGGCCAGGTCGCGCGCGAGCTCGGCATCAGCGAACGCCACCTGCGCCGCGTGCTGCACGATGCCCTCGGCCTCAGCCCCAAGACCTACGCGCGCCTGACACGCTTCGCCCAGGCGGTGCGCGCCGCGCAAGCCGCCGACACGGTCAACTGGTCCGCCATCGCCGCCGACACCGGCTACTACGACCAGGCCCACCTGATCGCCGACTTCCACGCCATCGCCAGCAGCACGCCGCGCAGGCTGCTGGAGGAGTTGCGTGAGGACGATAGCGATATCGCGGGAGCCTGAGCATCCAGCCGTTCCCTTCTCCCCGTGCAACGGGGAGAGGGTGCCGAAGGCGGATGAGGGGCGCTTTGCCATCCGCGCTCGCAAGGCTTCCCCCACACTTTCACGACGAATGCATCGCGATCAGATCGCGCGCGATGCAACACCGCGCCGGCCCCTCATCCGCCCTCCGGGCACCTTCTCCCCGCATGCGGGGAGAAGGAAAAGCCGCGACGCGTTCGTGCTTGCGAACCGCCTAGACCTGCCGTCCCAGCGACGGCTGCACGTCGCGTTCTTCGGCGACCGGTTGTCGCACGGTCTGCGGCTCGCCCCTCTCGCGGAACGCGGCCGCTTCCGGCGACTGCGCATACTCGCGCATGACACGATCGGCACCCGCCTCGTCGCCCGCGGCAACGGCCGCCAGCATGCGGTTGAGGTAGGGACTCTCGAAGGTGGGCGTTGGTACGTGATCCGCGCGTCGCACCGGCGCGTCTGCGCCGATAACGGCCGGCTCCTGCGACATGCCCGCATCGACGCGCAGGTTGGGCGTCCTGGGATCCACGCGCAGCAAGGTCTCTCGTTGCCCGTTCTCGTCGATGGTCAGCGTCGTCGTGCCATCGGCATTGCGAACGCGCGTCACGTTGTTGGGATCGAGGCTGCGCCATTGCCCGCCGATATAGGCCTGGCCCTCGCCGTTGCGGTTCCAGTGCACGAAATCGTGGCCCGACACGTAGAAGCCCGCTTCGCGGCGACCCTGCGCATTCGGCTGCGGATTGCCCTCGGCCAGCGACCCGCCCCGGTCGAGCGCCTCGATCATCCGGCGCGAGCCTTCCGGCGTGAGGAACAGCGACCGCACCGTGTCGTACTCGTGACCGAGGTTGGGATGCTCCGCGTTCGGCTGATGCGCGGCGACCGGTCCGATCAGCGAGTTCGCGCTGACGTTGGCGTAGGCCTGCGACAGCGGACTGTCCGCATGGGCGCCACGCAGGGCATTGAGCACCCCGATGCCGCGCAAGGTGTTGTCCGCCCCGCTTTGCAGATAGTCAGGATTGCCGTTGCGCTCGTTGGGTCGGAGCGCATCGACGGCGGCCTTGACGTCGTCCGGCGAGGTCAGCGTGCCCGCTTCCACTTGTCGCAGCAGCCCAGGCCAGAACCCGCGACCGGCTTGGTTCTGCAGCTTCATCATCATGCCGGCGAGCTCGGCCTGCTCATCACCGGTGCTGCCACGGTACAGGTCCGTGCGTTGCAGACGCTCCAGGGCCGAATCCTGGTTGCCGACCACCGCATCGGTCGCGGTCACGCCATTGACGTGCTCGGTATCAAGACCATGCACGAACGTGCGGCCTGCATCTGAGGCGAGAAAGCGATTGATGCCGGAGCGGTCGATGTCGACGGCGCCAACCGCTTCCATCTGACGCCCCCTGCGCTGCAGCGACTCGAGCGTGGCGCTGTAGTCGTCCCGCCCAAGCTCAAGCGCGGCGCGGTCCGGCTGCGTACGCGCCCAAGTCTGGTAGTTGTCCAGCATGTCACGCGCCACGTCGGGGCGCCATCCGAAATCGATCTGCAGCGTACCGATGGTGTAACCGCTGTCGGCGACCGGCTCCATGCGTCCGCCGGCGCCGACGTTTCCGGCAAAGCTCAGGCGGTAGGCGACGTCACGGCCTGCGATGCTGCCTTCCGAGGTGACGCCGACGGCGAAGTAGGCGGCGGCCCGCAGTTCGTTGTCGGTCAGGGGATTCGGATTCGTCATGGTCCATTTCCTTATGGGTTCTCACGGGGCTTCAGCGGGCGTCACCGGGAATACCGGACAGGCAGTCCTTCATCCACGGTTCCGCCAGCAGCGCATCGCGTTGGTCGTTAGCCATGGGCACGGCCTTGTAGTAGCCGAAGCAGGAGCCGTCCGTGCGCGTCGACGTGGAAAGCTTGCCCTTACAGATCCGCAGCGGCTTGTCGATGCGCTGCCAGCCGTCTTCGCATTCGGTATCGGTTTCGGAACCCGGCCGACCGCAGACGTGCGTGCGCACCGCCGCCGTGGGCGAGTTTGCGCGCGCGATGATCCTGCCTCTGTACTCTTTTCCGGTGGCGAAATAGAACCAAGTCCCACAAATGCGGTCGCCACGTTGCAGCAGCTGATAACGGCCGCATTCTCCCGGCGTGGTCGAGCCGTAGCACGCCTCCCATTCACCCGCGAACGTGCCGCTTGCGGCAGTCGCAGTAGGGGTCGCTTCATCGCCCGCGTGTCCGGCGCGCATTCCCGTGCATGCCACCAGACCGAACAACGCCACCATCATCCATCTACGCATGCAGAATCCCTCCCGACTGGCGTTGTCCCATGCTACGACGCGACTACATCACCCACAACCACTCACATTCACGCAGTGACGAATCGCTACGGCGTTGAAGACGACGACGCATCGTCACGCGAAGTGCTGTACCCGTGTAGCAAACGCGACGCTGATCTTTTGCGAACATACACCGTAGGGCGGGCTCAATCCCGCCATCTGACTCCGCGATGGCGGGCTTGCGTCCACCCTACGTCAGCAACCGACCCGCTTCCTGCCGGTCACGGATCGCCCGATAGACACGCTTGCATCCATGGCTCTGCCTGCAAGGCGTCGCGCACTTCATTTGCCAGCGGCATGGACCGGTAATCGGCGAAGCAGCTGCCATCCGCGCGCGTCAAGTCGGAAAGCTTGCCCTTACAGATCCGCAGCGGCTTATCGATGCGTTGCCAACCATCCTCGCATTCGGTATCGGACTCGACGCTCCGACGACCGCACACGCGCGTGCGCCGTGCCTCCGTGGACGAGTCTGCGTGCGCGACGATCCTGCCTGAGTATTCTTTTCCGGAAGCAAAATGAAACCAGGTACCGCAGATGCGGCTGCCACGTTGCAGCAGCACGTAGCGACTACATTGATCTGATGGAGTCGTGCCCGGGCAAGCCTCCCATTCCCCCGCGAACGTGCCGCTTGCACCAGCGGAAGCAGGGGCCGCTTCGCTGCCCCCCTGCCCCGCGCGCATCCCCGTGCATGCCACCAGACCCAACAGCGCCACCATAGTCCATCTACGCATCCAGAATCCCTCCCGACCGGCGTTGACCGATGCTACGACGCGAATCCATCACCGACAACCACGTACATTCATTGACGTGATGAGCCGCTTCAGCTTGAAGGTGACAGCGGCGCGTCATCACGCGTGTTGCTGCATGCGTTTACCACAGTGAATGTTGCTTCTCGCGAACACCACACACGCATGCGCACTTCCCTTCTCCCCGTACAACGGGGAGAACGCACCGAAGACGGATGAGGGGCGCTTTGTCGCCAGTACACGTGATGCCGCGTCACCTTCCGAACAGCGTCATCGCATTCCCGCTGCGGATCTTCGCCTTCTCCTCATCCGTCAGATCAAGGCGCTCGAACGCCTTGACCGTCGCATCCAGCCCGATCTGCGGGTAGTCCGAACCCAGCAGCACGTGGTCGAGGCCAACGTTGCGCAGGGTCCAGAGGAATTCCTCTTCCACCGGGGAATCGGCGACCACCAGCACGGTGGCGGAGATGTCGAAGTAGAGGTTCTCGAAGCCGAAGCCGTCAGCGGTGCGCGCGAGGGCGAGGATGTTCCAGAAGCGGAAGTTGAGGCCGCCGATGTGGGCGAGGATGAACTTCGTCTTCGGCACGCGCACCACCAGGTTGAACAGCTTCTCGCTGTCGCCGGGCAGGATGTTGGCATTGTCCAGCAGCACGGTGAGGCCGAGTTCGCCCGCCTTGCGCACCAGCGTTTCGACACGCGGATCGGATACGTCGAAGCCCTGCGTATGGGCGTGGATTTTCAGCACCTTCACGCCCGCCGCGGCGACGCGCGCGAGTTCGGCCAGCGCGGCGTCGCCGTCGTAGGGATGCACGGTGGCGATGGGCAGCACGTCGGCATGCGCCTTCGCCAGGGCGATCACCTGGTCGTTACCGGCGCGGATCTTCGCCAGGTCGCCCTGCCGTGCCTGGTGCGGGCCGCCGAACCACATCACGCCGATGCCGGACAGTTCCAGCCCTGCGGCGCGCACGTCGTCGCGGTACTGCTGCAGCGAGGTCTCGCCATCGCGCAGGTGCACGTGCACGTCGAACACGGGGTTCGCCGCCATGGCGTTCGTGGCAGCGGACAGGCAGAGGATCAGGGCGAGCGTACGCAGCATCGTGGTCTCACGTCATCGGGAAGGCGCACAGGGTGCCACGATGTGCAGTGTGCCGCGTTCACGCTTCGCCGGCTTCGCGTTCCTGCGTGCGTCGAGTGCGCGATGGCGGGCTTGAGCCCGCCCTACGACGCCACGCAGGCGTGCCGTCAGCGGCAGATGAAGAAGCAGCCCAGCATCGACTTGTCCAGGCTCACCTGCAGCGTCTCGCCGTCCTTGGTGATGTGCACGGTCCTGGAGAAGGTGGTCTGCCGCTTCACGTCTTCGAACCAGATCGACAGGTGGTCGTTGGAGCCGATGTACCGGTTGCCGGCGTAGACATCGGTGCGGCCTGTCACCTCGCTGCGCGTGACGCTCTGCTTGAAGGAGAAGTCGGCGATCAGCAGGTATTCGCCCGGCGGCAGCCGGGTGAAGCGGAAGCCTCCCTGGTCGTCCAGCACCGTGGTGACCATGAAGTGCTTCGCGATGCGCTCGGGGATCTGGTCAGGCATCTTCTGGCTCTGCTTCACACTCTCGAACCACTGCTTGAACTCGTCGCTCATCCAGATCAGCCCGACCGCCTGGCTGCCCTTCGGCGGGTACAGCTTCTTCGCAAGCGCCGCGGGCTTGAAGAAGGCGCTGCCGGCGATGGTGGAATTGCCGACGGGCCGGATCTCGGCGGTCGCCTCGGCCAGGCTCTTGCCGCCGGTAAAGCGCTTGCCGGCCAGGCAATCGAGCATCGCGCTGCGCGCCTGGTCCAGGCCGTCGTAGGACAGGCCGAACACGTCCACGCCGTCGACGCGCGCGGTCATGCCGGTTTCCTTCGCACGCATGGAGGCCATGGTCTGCGTCAGGTCGCCGACGGGGATCATCACGAAGCCGCCGCCCTTGGCGCCGGCGGCCGGCATCAGCGCGCCACGCATCGTCGCCGGCGGCAGGCCGTCCTGCTGCACCTGCACGCTGACCTCGCGGGCGGCCGGCGGCGCGGCGATGCGCGGGCCGTGCAGCAGGATGGCGGCGGTGGGCGATGTTGCGGTGGGCCCGACCAGGGCCAGTTGCGACTGGTCCTTCTTGGCCGACGTGAAGCGGGCGGCACAGCCTTTGCCGGGCGCACCCTCGGGCTGCTGCAGGAACCAGGCGCCGTCGCCGTTGCGGGTGATCAGGCGGCCTTCGTCGTCGGCGCCGGCGGCGCGTGCCGGAGCAGTAACGCTGAGGGTGGCGGCCAGCAGGGCTAGCAGTGCGGGGGTCAGGCGGGCGGGCGTCATCGTGGTCGTTCCATGTCCAGGTGGATGGGATTGTGAGACATCCCGCGCCGTGCACGAGGGTCGTTAGTCACCCCGCGAACGTGGTTCATCAGGCCGACTGTGGCAACGGCTGAGCGCTGCCCTGCCCCTCCTGACCAACGGCGGTTGACACATTTCGATGTTTAGCTAATTATCGCATCATGAGCCAGGTCTTCCGCGCCCTTTCCGATCCCACCCGCCGCCAGGTGCTGCAGTTGCTGCGCCAGGGTCCGCTCAGTGCGGGCGAACTGGCCGACCAGTTCGACGTGTCCAAGCCGACCATGTCGGCGCACTTCGCGGTGTTGAAGGAGGCCGACCTGGTGCATGCGGAAAAGGTCGGCAAGTCGGTGATCTACCACCTGAAGCTGTCGGTGCTGGAAGACGCGCTGCTCGGCTTCGTCCATTCGTTCGGTGCGGGCAGTGCCGCACCCAAGTCCAAGAAGGAGTCTGCGAAATGAACAGAGAAGTGATGACCAGTCTGGCGTGGGGTATCGGCATCGTGGTGCTGGCGCTGTGCGCGACGTTCGCCCGGTCGCGGGGCTATATCGACAGTGCGACTGTCGATCGCATCGTGATGGGGGCGATCGGGTTGA
The DNA here is from genome assembly GCF_036845285.1 of Pseudoxanthomonas sp. Taxonomy (GTDB): domain Bacteria; phylum Pseudomonadota; class Gammaproteobacteria; order Xanthomonadales; family Xanthomonadaceae; genus Pseudoxanthomonas_A. The sequence continues at coordinate 38,112 of NZ_DAIUEE010000011.1, read as the reverse complement.
TGGTGGCGTGGTTCGGCAACCAGATGCCGAAGCGGTTCGTGCCGAGTGCGCGGGCGCGGCAGGCACAGCGGTTCGCGGGCTGGTCGTTGGCGCTCAGCGGGTTGGTCTATGCGGGGTTCTGGATCGCGGCGCCGGAGGGCGTGGCGGTGGTCGGCGGTTCGGTGGCGATATTGCTCGGCATCGGAGTGACCGTGGCGTACTGCCTGTCGTTGCGGAACAAGGCGCGGGTGTCGGGCGCCTGAGGCGGGTGCGCGGCGCGTCGGGGCGCCGCTCGGGGTTCGTTGGCACCCTGCCCGGGTCCGGTGTTTCCCGCTTTGGGTTCGGTGATTCCCGCTCGGGGTTCGGTTTTTCCGTCCTGAGAGAGGGTTGAAGTCGGCAGAGCGGGTTGAAGCCGCTCTAGTGCGGCTCGGACGAATACCACCATGTTGCAGCGTGCTTGATAATGCCTTCCTCACTCCCCCGCTTCTCCTCCCCCATGAAGTCCCCCTCCCCCGACGCCCTCACCCCCACATGAGCGACGCGCCAAGTCGCGGTCGCGCGGCGTCGCTGAGTCCGCTGGACAGGGAAGACCTCCACATCAAACGGCACGAGCGCAGCATCGGCTCCCTCGTGAGCCTACTGGTGCATGTCCTGTTCCTGCTGGCCCTGCTGTACTCCTCCCAGATCACCCTGGCCCCGCCCGAAGGCAGCGCCAGCGGCGGCGCCCGCGTCAAAGTCGACTTCCTGGGCGAAGCCACCCAGGACGACCAGCGCGTCCCCGTTCCCCCAGCCGCCGCCACCCCACCCAGCGACCGCCCCCGCCCCCGCAAACCCCTGGTGACCACCGCCGTCACCTCCCCCGTCAACACCACCCGCGTCACCGAAGCCGACAACCCGCTCAGCCCCGACGAACAGGCCACCCCGCCCCAGGCCGACCAGGCCGTCGTCCAGCAGGAAACCCGCCCACCCGCCAGCCAGCCCACTCCCGCCTGGCGCCGCAACAGCCGCTGGGGCCAACCGCCCGGCATGCTGGCTCAGGACACCGCCCCCGAGAACTACGGCCCCACCGTCGGTGCCGGCCAACGCCAAGGCAACCAGCAGGGCAACGCCGCCACCCCCAGCATGGAAGTGGACGGCCACCAGATCTATTACGACCTGCGCAACGAACGGAAGATCGCCGAATGGCAGCTCCAGGGCATGAAGGAGATCTCCTTCCCCCTGCCCGGCCGCCGCGACCTGATGGTCTGCGCCCTGGAGATCGTCGCCACCCGCGGCTCCGGCGGCTGCCGCCTGGTGCAACCCGGCGACCCCGAACTGGGCACCATCGGCGACGCCCGCGACGTGGTGGACGTCATGCGCATCTACCGCCGCGGGGAGCTGATCTGGCGTGGGCCGGGGGTATACCGATAAGTGGGCAACCGCAACGCCGTATGCGCTGTTCCCTTCTCCCTGCGCAGCGGGGAGAAGGTGCCCGGAGTGCGGATGAGGGGCCGGGCGCGGTACGTCATCGTGCGCCGACACCTCCGCTCCTCCGTTCGCCCCTCACCCGCCTTCGGCACCCTCTCCCCGCTTCGCAGGGCGAGGGGACGAACGACGCATCGCGCGTACCCCGTCACCCCGGCGAAGGCCGGGGCCCAGTGACTTCGCTTTTATGCGCTCAAGGCGCTGGGTCCCCGCCTACGCGGGGATGACGGTGAAGTGCGTCGAGTGCCGTAGGGCGGGCTCAAGCCCGCCATCGCGCACCCAAACGCGGGCTGGAGCCCGCCCTACGTAAAGGGCAAGCGCGGCACGTCATCGTGCGTCGACACCTCCGCCTCCTAGTTCCCCCTTTATCCGCCTTCGGCACCCTCTCCCCCCCCCTTTGCAGGGCGAGGGAATGTCATGCGATCTGCCGCTACGGCGACCCGATCCGGCACGGGCCGGAGGCGTACCGTTGAACGTCGCGTGGCGCGGACGACCGTCCCGCCAGAGGTCACGGCGCCGGCGGAAGGTCAGCGCGATGCTTGTGCGCGCAACATCCCGACGAACGTCGCGTCCGCTCCGATCGCATCCAGCACAGGCAGCACCGCGCGATACCCGTCCGGGCTGTTGGTCAGGATGACCGTGCCACTGCGCGTCGAGGGCACCCAGTAGGCGAACGCGAACGTGTCTTCGTCCATCCCGGTATGCAGGTAATAGAGGGTGCCGCCGAAGTCGAACAGCTCCCAGCCCAGCGTGAACCCTGCGCGGTCGGGACAGACATCCGCAGGAATGCCGGCGCAGATTTCTCCGCGGCGATCGGCCTGCACACGGTGGCGCTCCGCCAGCAGCGACGGACTGACGCCCTCGCCCGCCATCACCGACACCACGAATCCCGCATAGTCCTCGGCCGTGGTCAGCAGGTCATCGGCGGCCGATGGGCGAGCGCGGAAGACCGGTGGATGCCATTGGCCCTCTCGCCTGCTGCTGGCGATATCGACGGCGTCCGTGGCGGTGAAGGCGATGGCGCGCAGGCCCATCGGCCCGAACACGAGTCGTTGTGCGTGCTGGTCGAGACCGTCGCCGGTCAGTGCCTGGACGTAGTGCGCGACGTACTCGTAGCCTTCGCCCGAATAGCCCGGCGCGCCACCGGGATCGGCGATGAAGGCCAGCCCGGACGGACTGCGCCAGTTCGGAAATCCGGTCTGGTGCGCCAGCGCGAAACGCGGTGTCAGCAGCGCGTGCCGGGGATCGCCGGCGATGTCCGGATCGACCCAGGCATCGGCCATGCGGTCGTCGAGCGAGAACCGTCCTTCCGAGGCGAGCCGCAGGACCACCTCGGCGGCGACGGGCTTGGTCAGCGACGCGACGTTGTAACGGGTGGCACGGGTCGCCGGCTGGCCGGCCGCGCGTTCGCCCGCCACGCCCACGGCGACGATCCTGCCCTCCTCGATGCGGGTCACAGAGACGCTGGGCACGCCCGTGTCCTTCACGATCGCGGACAGCGTGGCGTCGAGGTCGGCATCGCGGGAGGTGGTTACCGGAGACGCACTCGCGCAAGCCGCACTGGTGACAGCAGCCAGCACGGTGGCGCAACGCAGGAAGAAGAGCGGCATGCAAAGCCTCGGACAGTGGGCATGAAGGGATCGGGACGCGCTGGAGGCGCGAGCTGCGGCGTAACTTACAGACGCGCGCCCCACGCGGACAGGCCGGCGCGCCGAACGTCCGTCACCGCCGACAAAGTCCCGGAATGCCGGCGCGAAACGCAGGCCCGCCAAGTCCGCGCGCCTCCCACCCACACGTCGTGGCTCACTGCCGCGCTATATGGAAAACCCCGCCGAGGCGGGGTTTTCGTTGACGCGGACTCCTACATATTCCGCCGGTACTCGCCACCCACGTCGTACAGCGCGTGGCTGATCTGCCCCAGGCTGTGCGTCTTCACCGCTTCGATCAACGAGGCGAACACGTTGCGGCGTTCGCGGGCGGTGCGCTGCAGGTAAGCCAGGCCGTGGCCGTCGTGGACTTCGGGTTCGGCGTGTTCTTCCAGCGCCGACACGTGGCTGTGGTCGGTCTCGCCTTCCGGCGCCAGCGCGTTGCGCGAGGCCTGCCAGGCGCGGACGTTGGCGATCTGCTGGGCCTTCTCCTCTTCCGTCGAGCGGATCAGCTCGATCTCGGTGGCGATCTCGCCGCCGTGCTCGCGCGGCAGGAAGGTGTTCACGCCCACCAGCGGCAGGCTGCCGTCGTGCTTCTTGTGTTCGTAGTACAGCGACTCTTCCTGGATCTTGCCGCGCTGGTACATGGTGTCCATCGCGCCGAGCACGCCACCGCGCTCGCTGATCGCTTCGAACTCCTTGTAGACCGCCTCTTCCACGATGTCGGTGAGCTGGTCGACCACGAAGCTGCCCTGCCACGGGTTCTCGTTGAAGTTCAGCCCCAGCTCCTTGTTGATGATCATCTGGATGGCGACCGCGCGGCGCACGCTTTCTTCCGTCGGCGTGGTGATCGCCTCGTCATAGGCATTCGTGTGCAGGCTGTTGCAGTTGTCAAAGAGTGCGTAAAGAGCTTGCAGCGTGGTGCGGATGTCGTTGAACTGGATCTCCTGCGCGTGCAGCGAGCGGCCCGACGTCTGGATGTGGTACTTCATCATCTGGCTGCGTTCGTTGGCGCCGTAGCGCTCGCGCATGGCGCGTGCCCAGATGCGGCGGGCGACGCGGCCGATGACGGTGTACTCCGGGTCCATGCCGTTGCTGAAGAAGAACGACAGGTTGGGCGCGAAGTCGTCGATCTTCATGCCGCGCGCCAGGTAGTACTCGACGATGGTGAAGCCGTTGCTCAGCGTGAAAGCGAGCTGGCTGATCGGGTTCGCCCCGGCCTCGGCGATGTGGTAACCGCTAATGCTCACCGAGTAGAAATTGCGCACCGCGTGATCGACGAAGTACTGCTGGATGTCGCCCATCATGCGCAGGGCGAATTCGGTGCTGAAGATGCAGGTGTTCTGCGCCTGGTCTTCCTTCAGGATGTCGGCCTGCACCGTGCCGCGCACGGTGGCCAGCGTTTCGGTCTTGATGCGCGCGTAGGTCTCCTCGTCCACCAGCTGGTCGCCGGTGATGCCGAGCAGGCCCAGGCCCAGGCCGGTGTTCGTCGGCGGCAGTTCGCCGTGGTACTGCGGGCGCCCACGGCCTTCGAAGAACGCGTCGATCTTCTGCTGCGCCTCGGCCCAGCGCGCGTCGTCGGCCTTCAGGTACTTCTCCACCTGCTGGTCGATGGCGGTGTTCATGAACATCGCCAGGATCATCGGCGCCGGGCCGTTGATCGTCATCGATACCGAGGTGGTGGGCGCGCACAGGTCGAAGCCGGAGTACAGCTTCTTCATGTCGTCCAGCGTGGGGATGTTGACGCCGGAGTTGCCGATCTTGCCGTAGATGTCCGGGCGCGGCGCCGGGTCTTCGCCGTACAGGGTGACGCTGTCGAAGGCGGTGGACAGGCGCGCGGCCGGCTGGCCGACCGAGAGGTAATGGAAGCGGCGATTGGTGCGCTCCGGCGTGCCCTCGCCGGCGAACATGCGGATGGGATCCTCGCCGGTGCGGCGATACGGATACACACCGCCGGTGTACGGATAGCTACCGGGCAGGTTTTCCTTCTGCAGGAACGTCAGCAGCTCGCCCCAGCCCTGGTATGGCGGCGGCGCGATCTTCGGTATCTGCTGGTGGCTGAGCGAGGTGGTGTAGTTGTCGATGCGGATGGTCTTGCCGCGCACCTGGTACTCGTTGACCGGATCGGTCACCGCCTTGTGCCGCGCCGGCCACTCGCGCAGCAGCTTGAGCGCCTCGGACGACAGCGACTGGATGGCGTCGTTGTAGCGCTGGCGGAGCGTCAGCAACGAACGGTCCACTGAAACGGCCCCTTCCCCCGCTCGCGGGGGAAGGCTGGGATGGGGGCCCGTGTCACCGCGCTGGCCCCCATCCGCCCTCCGGGCACCTTCCCCCGCAAGCAGGGGAAGGAGCGCATCCGATGCATACAGCTCCAACGCCTTCGGCAACGCCGGATCCTCAAGATCCTTCAGCGCATTCCAGTAATGCTGCGCACGGCTGGCGGTCTCGGCTTCGGTCTCGATACGGCGGTTGATGCCGCGGCCCTGTTCGGCGATCTCGGCCAGGTAGCGTACGCGGCTGCCGGGGATCAGCACGGTGGCGCGCGGTTCCTTCAATTCCGTATCGAGCGCGGGCGTCCACTTCTCCGCCGGCAGTTGCAGCTTATCGCGCAACAGACGGCACAGGTTGGCGAACATCCAGCTGACGCCGGGATCGTTGAACTGGCTGGCGATGGTGGGATACACCGGCACGTCGGCGTCCGGGGTCTGGAACGCCACGCGGTTGCGCTTCCACTGCTTGCGCACGTCGCGCAGGGCGTCTTCGGCGCCGCGCTTGTCGTACTTGTTCAGCACGATCAGCTCGGCGAAGTCGATCATGTCGATCTTCTCCAACTGGCTAGCCGCGCCGTAGTCGCTGGTCATCACGTACATGGGGAAGTCGACCAGGTCGACGATCTCCGAATCGCTCTGGCCGATGCCGGCGGTCTCGACGATCACCAGGTCGAAGCCCAGCGACTTCAGGAACGCGATGCAATCCTTCAGCACGGCATTCGTCGCCACGTGTTGGCGGCGCGTGGCCATGGAGCGCATGTAGATGCGTTCGCTGCGCAGGGCGTTCATGCGGATGCGGTCGCCGAGCAGCGCGCCGCCGGTGCGGCGGCGGGTGGGATCGACCGAAATCACCGCGATGTGCATCTGCGGGAAGCAGGACAGGAAGCGGTTCATCAGTTCGTCGGTGACCGACGACTTGCCGGCGCCGCCGGTACCGGTGATGCCGACCACCGGCGTGGTCGGGCGTGATTTGTGATTTGTGATTTGTGATTCGCTGGAACGCGAGTTGGCCCAGCCTTTGCGCAGAAGAGCGAGTTCGGCCTCAGAGAACAGGCCATCCTCGATTGCACTGAGCATGCGGCCAATGCCCGCCTCGTCGTTGAGCGCAGGGGCCGCACCCTGCATCGAATCACCCATCACCAATGACGAATCACGGGCCGCGCCAGCGCGGCCCACCACGTCCTGGATCATTTCCACCAGGCCCATCTTCATGCCGTCGTTGGGGTGGTAGATGCGCTCCACGCCGTAGGCCTGCAGTTCGGCGATCTCTTCCGGGGTGATGGTGCCGCCGCCGCCGCCGAACACGCGCACATGACCGGCGCCGCGTTCCTTCAGCATGTCGACCATGTATTTGAAGTATTCGACGTGGCCGCCCTGGTAGCTGGACAGCGCGATGCCGTCGGCGTCTTCCTGCAGCGCGGCGCGGACGACGTCCTCGACGCTGCGGTTGTGGCCCAGGTGGATGACTTCCGCACCCTCGCCCTGGATCAGGCGTCGCATGATGTTGATGGCCGCGTCGTGCCCGTCGAACAGGCTGGCGGCGGTGACGAAGCGCAACGGCGTGGCGTCGGCCTGTGCGGCGGGAAACTGGCTGGCAGGTGTGCTCACGCGTGCCCTCACTCACGTGCTGTATAGACCGGCGATTGTAGCCGTTCGCGTGTCGGCACCTCACCAAAGGCATACCAATGGACACGCGCCTCACACCCTACGGGGGCGTGCGGTCAGCGGTTCAGCACAATCCGAACGGCAACTCGCGCGTGGAGACGACGCGCTGGCCAACGGCTTCGCCGCGCAGGAAGCACAGCGACGCGTCCAGCGTTTCCGGTGCGATGGTCACGCGGTGATGGCCTAGGCCCGTCGTGCTGAGCAGCGTCGCCTGCGGCCAGTAGCGCGCATAGCGTTCGCCTTCGCACCAGGGCACGTCGGTGTCTTCCAGGTCGTGCACGATCAGGCCCGGCCGCGCGATCTGTGGTGCGGTGGCCTGCGCGTGCAGGTCGCGGATGTCGTGCGCAGTAAGTTCCTGGTATTCGTCGAACAGACGCCGGCTGAGGAACTGCGCCAGCCCGACCATGCCGCCGAAGCGTCTTGCGGCATCGAATGGATCGGCGGCCGGCGCGAGCAGGATCACGCGCTCGGCCTGCAGGCCACGCGTCATCGCGATTGCCGTGGCCGCACCGCCCAGCGAGTGACCGACGATGGCGGCCAGCGGACCTATGCTGTCGGCGACGCGGCGGGCCGCTTCCGCGAACATCGGCAGCGTCGCCCGTCGCCCGCTGCTGCGGCCATGCGCGGGCTGGTCGAACGCCACCACCGCGTAGCCGGCGCGGCGCAGCGGTTCCACCCACGGCAGGAAGCGCAGCCCGAAGCTGGACCAGCCATGCACCAGCAGCACGGTGGGCTGGCGCTGCGGGTCGCCCCAGGTGTAGGTGGCCAAGCGTTCGCGACCGAAGGCAAGTTCACCGATGCGGGCGCCGCCGGTCTCGGCCTGGCGGGCACGCGTGCGCGCACCCGGCATGGGCGTGCAGAACAGTTGGAAGGCGCTGGCCAGCGTGCTGCGCGGGGCCAGCCAGCTGCCGACGGTGAAGCGCGCGCTCAGCAGCGACAGCATCCATGATTTACGAACGGTCGTGCTATTCCGGGAGACAGAGACAGCGGCCATGGCGGAAACCTCAAGGGGAATCAGGCGGAGGTGGAAACAGCGGGAGCGCCGTAGGACGCCAGCAGGCGGTCCAGCGAGCGGTGGGCGAGCTGCGGCGCCTGGTCGGCGTCGTAAAGACGGGCATCGTGCAAGCCCTGGGCGATGGCAAACAGTTCGAACGCCAGCAGTACCGGATCGGTATCGCGTGACAGCTCGCCGGTGTCGACGCACATGCCGATCGCCTTGAGCAACTGCAAGCGCAGCTGGCGCAGCCAGTCGACGATGCGGTCGTGCAGCAGGCCCGGACGGGCGTCGTACTCGTGGGCGGCGGCCAGGATGATGCAGCCATCCGGGTTGTCGCAGACCCAGCGGAACCAGTTCTCCATGATCGCGCGCAGGCGCGGCAGGCCGCGCGGCAACCCGACCGCCGGGACGATCACCGCCAGGGCGTAACGCTCGGCCGTCCATTCCAGCACGGTCAGCTGCAGGTCCTCGCGCGAACCGAAATGGGCGAACACCCCGCTCTTCGACATGCCGGCCGCCGTGGCCAGTTCGCCGATCGACAGCCCTTCCAGGCCATGCCTGGCCGCGATGTCATAGGCACGCGCGACGATCATCTCGCGGGTGGCGTTGCCCTTGTGGGTGGCGGCTTGTGGCGTCATGGCGACACGAATAGCACGGTCGTTCTATTCCAGCAATAGGCTGGAGGTCACCCCGTACCGTCGCGCGGGCGTCATCTCGGCACTCGGCGACTTGGATTAGACTGGCGCCCTGCGACGAGCACGGCCTGATCCGGAAACGTCGCTTTTTTCTTTTCTGACCACCCGTTAGCCGCCCAGAAGGCAAGCCCGCGCCGGTCCCCGCCCGCGCACCGGAGCCCACCCATGATCTTCGAAACCCTCGACACCTCTGGCCACGAACAGGTCGTCTTCTGCCACAACCCGGATGCCGGGCTGAAGGCCATCATCGCCATCCACAGCACGGTGCTGGGTCCGGCCCTGGGTGGCGTGCGCATGCGCCCCTACGCCGACAGCGCGCTGGCGCTGAACGACGCGCTGCGCCTGAGCCGCACGATGACCTACAAGAACGCGCTGGCCGGCCTGAACGTCGGCGGCGGCAAGGCGGTGATCATCGGCGACAGCAGCGCGGACAAGACCGAGGTACTGTTCCGCAGCTTCGGCCGCTACGTCGATTCGCTGGGCGGCCGCTACATCACCGCCGAGGACGTCGGCACCGACGTCAACGACATGGAAAACGTGTACCGCGAGACCGAATACGTGGTCGGCGTGCACCAGGTGCACGGCGGTTCCGGCGACCCCGCCCCGTTCACCGCCTACGGCGCGCTGCAGGGCCTGATGGCCACGCTGAACCGCAAGTTCGGCAACGAGGAGATCGGCAAGTACAGCATCGCCGTGCAGGGCCTGGGCCACATCGGCATGGAGTACGTGAAGCTGCTGAAGGAACGCGGCGCCAAGCTGTTCGTCACCGACCTCAATCCGGCGCTCGTCGAGCACGCGGTAGAGGAATACGGCGCCGAAGCGATCAAGCCGGACGAAATCTATGACCTGCCGGTCGACGTGTTCAGCCCGTGCGCGCTGGAGTACGCGATCAACGAACAGACCCTGCCGCGCCTGAAGGCCAAGGTCATCTGCGGTACCGCCAACAACCAGATGTCGCACGTCACCGGCGTGGAAGCGGCCAAGCGCGGCATCCTGTACGCGCCGGACTACGCGGTGAACGCGGGCGGCGTGATGAACGTGTCGCTGGAGATCGACGGCTACAACCGCGAACGCGCCATGCGCATGATGCGGACCATCTACCACACCGTCGGCAAGATCTTCGATCTGGCGGAGAAGGAAAACATCGCACCGCAGTACGCCGCCGACCGCATCGCCGAAGCGCGCATGACCGCGATCGGCAAGCTCAAGCTGCCGCTGGGCCGCACCGCCCCGCGCTTCATGGGGCACCTGCGCGGGGAGCACTGACGCGCATGCGTCGGGCAATGCGCCGACGACGTCCCGCTCTCGATCCGAGGTAACAAGATTGCTCCCTCCTCCGCTTGCGGGAGAGGGATGGGGTGGGGGCAAGCCGAAGCCCTGAAACTTCTCTGCACCAGGCACTCGGAACAGTGTTTCGCGCATCACTCGATGGGTATCTGCCGTCCGCAGGCATCGCGGCTTCGTCGCCCCCATCCCGACCTTCCCCCGCACGCGGGGGAAGGAGCGCATCGCAGCATCCTTCGCAACTCCGCTGCACGACCACCATCCCGCATGCTGCGGTGCAGGCCGTCATTTGTTGCGCCGCCCGCTACACTTCGCGCAGGGCCGCACGCAGCGGCCGTACTTTTTGGGATGAGGAGGGGAGCCATGCAGGCATTCGCACTGGGGGAGGACATCGACGCGCTGCGTGAAGCCGTGCAGCGGTTCGCGCAGACCGAGATCGCGCCGCGTGCGGCGCAGATCGACCACGACAATGTGTTCCCGCAGGACCTGTGGCCGAAGCTGGGCGAACTGGGCCTGCTGGGCATCACCGTCGACCCCGGGTTCGGCGGCAGCGGCATGGGCTACCTGGCCCACCTGGTCGCGATGGAGGAAATCTCGCGCGCCTCGGGTTCGGTCGGCCTGAGCTACGGCGCGCACTCCAACCTGTGCGTCTCGAATCTCTACCTCAACGGCAACGCCGCACAGCGCGCGAAGTACCTGCCGAAGCTGTGCAGCGGTGAGTGGAAGGGCGCGCTGGCGATGAGCGAACCCGGCGCCGGCTCCGACGTGGTCGGCTCGATGAGCTGCCGCGCCGAGCTGCGCGACGGCGTCTGGATCGCCAACGGCAACAAGATGTGGATCACCAACGGACCGGAAGCCGACGTGCTGCTGGTCTACATGCGCACCGCCGGCAAGGACGCAGGCAGCAAGTGCATGACCGCCTTCATCGTCGAACGCGGCATGAAGGGCTTCTCCACGGCGCAGAAGCTGGACAAGCTGGGGATGCGTGGCAGCAACACCTGCGAACTGGTGTTCGAGAACTGCGAAATCCCACAGGAAAACGTGCTGGGCGAAGTGAACCAGGGCGTGCGCGTGCTGATGAGCGGCCTGAACACCGAGCGCCTGGTGCTGAGCGGCGGCCCGATCGGCCTGATGCAGGCCGCGCTCGACATCACCCTGCCCTACGTGCGCGAGCGCAAGCAGTTCGATGCCGCCATCGGCACGTTCGGCCTGATGCAGGGCAAGCTGGCGGACATGTACACCGCGCTGCAGTCCAGTCGTGCGTTCGCCTACCAGGTGGCACGCGGCTTCGACGAAGGCCAGGGCTCGCGTGCTGCCGCGGCCAGCTGCCTGCTGCATGCGTCGGAAGCCGCCGTGCAGGTCACGCTGGAAGCGATCCAGTCGCTCGGCGGCAACGGCTACATCAACGAGTACCCGGCCGGCCGCCTGCTGCGCGACGCCAAGCTCTATGCGATCGGCGCCGGCACCAACGAGATCCGCCGGATGCTGATCGGCCGGGAGTTGTTCGACGGGCGGAGCTGATCCGCCTGGCACCGTAGGGTGGGCCTTGGCCCACCGTCTGCTTCATTGATGGCGATGGCGGGCTCAAGCCCGCCCCGCGATGGCATCCGTTGCGCGCTCAGAACCCCACGCGCAATCGCGACGACCACTGCCTGTCGCTGCGCTCGCCGCTGCCATCGCGCAGGTCATAGCCGAACGACAGCATCGCCTTGCGCCATGGCGACAGTTCCAGCACGACGCCCAGGTGCGTGCTGGTGCGTTCCGCCATTGCCAGCGGCGCCCAACTGTCCACGCCGACGAAACTGGCGTCCACATCCAGGCCACGGCCATCCAGCGTACGTTGCCACTCGACATAGGCCTGCAAGGACACGGTCCCCCGCTTCGACGTTTCCCAGCCACGGTACGCACGTGCACCAGCCAGCGCCTGCAGCCGGTCGGTGCGGCTGTCGCGCGTCGTCAGGCCGAAGCCCTCCGCGCCCAGTTCCGTGAATCCATCGCGCTGCAGGCGGGTGAACTCTAGCCCGGCATACGGCGACACCCACGCCAGGGGATGGCCGAGACGGCGACCGGTCTCCACACTCGCCGTGAAATAGCGACCGGCATAACCGGTGGCCACGCCCTGCATCTTCCCGCCGACCAGCAGGCCACGATCGATCTGCCGGTCGAAACGTCCCGCACCGAGCAGGCCGACCAGATGCGTGCCGTTCCAGTCGCCGCCCACGTAAGCGAGCGCCTGGGTCTGGCGATCGCGGCCGCGGTCCCGGCCCGCCTGCGCGCCACCGCTGGCGCGGGCTTCACCGAATGCCATGCCGGCGAAGCCCTGGCGACCCAACTGCCCGTCACTGCCCAGCAGCCAACCATCGGCCTGGTATCGCGCCACGCCCAGCGCACCCTGCCCCGGTGCGCCCAGGGCCTGGTACCAGTCGGCACCCGTGGCACCGCGCGATGCGCGCTGTTCGGCGCGTTCACCCAGTGCGCGGCGGCCGGCACCGATCACGTCGTACGTCATCGCGTCCGCGACCGCATGCAGATCGCCAGACAGGCTGCGCAGCGAGGCATCGGCTTCCGCGATGCTCCCCGACTGCTGCAGCGCGCCGGCGCCGTCGATGAATCCCTGGCCGATGCGCGTCGTGGCCTGTCCCGCCAGTTGCCCGTCGATGGCGGACATGGCCGCTTCCATCCTGACGGCCGACGCCTGCGCCGACTTCGGCAACGACAGCCCCGCGATGGCGCGAGACACGTCGATGCGCTTGATGTCCAGGTAGACATTGTTGGCGTCGTAGGCCAGCGATGCATCCAGGAAAACGCTGGGTGCCGCTTTCAGGCTGCTAAAGCGCCCGATGATCTGCCCCGAGTTCAGCAGCACCTCCCGCGCGGTCGTGACATAGCCGCTCTTGACACCCAGCACGCTGATCTGGCCATCCAGGCGCGCCTCGATCGACGCGCTGAACGGATTGCCGAGCCACACGCCGAGATTGCCGTTGGGACCCTGCGCAAAGCGGTAGGCACCGACCGTGTTGGTCGCTGCAGTCAGGTAGGTGCCATTGTTGTTGATCGACGAGGCATAGCCACCCGACCACACGGTGGCGCCGGGGCTGACGTGGATGTTGGAGAACCCGTTGCCGTTCGCGAGGTACAGGCCACCCGCTTCCACCCGGGTGTCGCCGGTGTAGAAGGCGCGGTCGGCCAGGATCAGCGTTCCTGCCCCCTGCTTGATCAGCCCGCCGGGACCCGAAATGGCATTGCGCCAGACCGAGGTGCCGGTGAACGACACGGTGACGTCGCCCCACGCGAACTGCGCGGGGCCGTTCGCGGCGCGGCCCACATCCAGCACGCCCCAACCAAACTCGGCATCGACGCCCGTCGCACCCAGGTCACGTGCGGTACCCAGCAGCGTCTGCCTCACCAGATCGTTGTTGAAGTACGGGAATGCCGACCACACCACGGCCGCTGCACCCGACACCTGCGGCGCCGCATACGACGTGCCGCCCCCGAGGTAGAGGCTGTAGCTGGCATCGCCCGTGCGCGCGGCGGGATCGATGAAGACGACGTTGCCGGGCGCGGCCAGACAGTAGTTCATCGCAATGCCGCAGGCCTGCGAGTAGTCGGTCAGGCGGGTGGGATTGTCCGGGTCCAGCGCAGCGACCGTCAGCCACCCGCGCTCCAGGTGGGCCGCCGCTGCGGACAGGCTGGGCAGTGCGGCATTGTCGGAGGGATTGGCACGCAATGCCGGGATGTCTCCCGCATTGCCGTTGGCGAACACGATCAGGCCGCCACGGCCGATCACGAAGTCGCGGTAGGCCGCCGCCAGTTCGGTCGTCAGCGCGGCGTCGTTCCAGTACAGCCCGCCCCACGAATTGTTGATGATCCGCGCGCCCGCCCCGGCCAGTTGGCTGTTGATGCTGCGGAAGAAGTCACCGTAGCCTTGGCCGGCTCCGATTTCGTTGCCTTCGCCGGTGCCATCGTCGTCCGGACGCGTGTCGCCGATGATGCGCGAGGACACGATGCTCGCCCCCGGCGCCACACCCCCGCCCCAGTTGCCGATGCCGCGGCCCGCAGCGATCTGCGCCACGATGGTGCCGTGCCCCACGACGTCGTCGACGCTGGTGTTGTTGGTCGCAGGATTGACGTTGACGAAGTTGGCGTTGACCCGGCCACTTAGTGCGGGATGGTTGCGGTTCACGCCGGTGTCGACGAAGCCGATGGTCACGCCCTGCCCGGTCAACCCCGCACCCAGCGAACGGGCCGCTCCAATCAGCTGCAGGTGCTGGCTGTACTGCGGCAAGGATGCCGGCGGCGACTGCGTCGGCGCGACGGGAGGATTCACCTGGGTCAGCGAGGCATCGATGGCCACATTGGGCGTAAACCCCACGCCCGTCGGTGGCGGCGGATCCGGCCGCACCGTCGAGCCTCCACCACCGCCCCCGCATGCGGCCAGCACCAGTGCGAACATCCCCAAGCCTGCCGCGCGTGCGCGGACGGCCAAGCCGTCGTGCAATCCCTTCATCCCCGTTCTCCCTGATCGTGGCGGTGCACCCCTGCATCGCCCGGCCCGACTTTACCGCGTGCCCTATTCCAATGCAGCCCAGGCGGACGCGTCGAGCGTCTCCCGGTAGCCATGCCAACTGGCGTAGGCCAGCCATGGCATCAGCAAGCCCAGGCCCAGTAGCGCGGTAGCGAAACCCATCGCCGTCAGCGTGACCAGCACCAGGCCCCAGAGGACCATCACGCGCTTGTTGCGCATCACGGCGTGCACGCTGGAGACCGCGGCCGTGACCATGTCCACGTCGCGGTCGGCGATCATCGGCAGCGAAAAGACGGTGACGGCGAAAGTCAGCGTCGCGAACACCGCGCCTACGGCCGAGCCCAATGCCAGGAACTCCCAGAACGCCGGCGGGTCGCTGCCATCGAAGGGGAAGAACGCACTGACCATCATGCCGGCACGCGACCACAACAGGATGATCACGCCCTGCCCCAGGGCATAGACGCCCGCCTGTCCGAGTACGCGCTTCGCCAGTACGAAGGAATCGCGCAGCCGCGGCGTGCGTCCCTGCTCCAGCGCACGACTGACGCAGTACAGGCCCACGCAGATCAGCGGTGCCACGAATACGAAGCCGGACAGCAACGTCGCCAACAGGGCGAACCGCCCGAGCAGGTAGGCCAGCCAGGAGATGCCCAGACTGACCAGCACGATCACCGTGCCGAACAGCAGGGTCAGCCCGGGCGCGCGGCGCAGGTCGCGCCAGCCGGCGCGCAGCCAGCGCCACGGAGCGCCATTGTCGAGGTCTGCGCACGGTACGACGAAAGGCCGTGCGGCCGGTTCTGTCGATGATCCTTCCGTCATGCTCCCTCCCCTGGCGGCCAGCATACGCCCGGCACGGCGGGACGCGTGACCCTGTACCAACGGCCGATTTGCCCGCCGTCGGGCAGGGGCGGGATAATCGGGGCTTCACTCCACGCGGGAAGTCCTCCATGTCCGACATCGTCATCGCCGCTGCCAAGCGCACCGCCATCGGTTCGTTCCTTGGCCAGTTCACCGGCGTCCCCTCCCCGACGCTCGGCGCCGCCGCCATCGCCGCCGCGCTGGAGCAGTCCGGCATTCCCGCCGCCGACGTGTCCGAAGTCATCATGGGCTGCGTGCTGCCGGCCAACCTGGGCCAGGCACCCGCCCGCCAGGCCTCGCGTGCGGCCGGCATTCCGGACGCCGCCGGTGCCACTACCATCAACAAGGTCTGCGGCTCGGGCATGAAGGCCATCATGCTGGGCCACGACCTGATCAAGGCCGGCTCGGCCAGCATCGTTGTGGCGGGCGGCATGGAGTCGATGAGCAATGCCCCGCACCTGATTCCCAATTCGCGCACCGGCAACCGTTACGGCAACTTCCAGGCGGTCGACCACATGGCGTGGGACGGCCTGACCAGCCCGTACGACGGCCAGCCGATGGGTGTGTTCGCCGAGGCGACCGTCGACAAGTTCGGCTTCAGCCGCGAGGAGCAGGACGCGTTCGCCATCGAGTCGGTCACCCGCGCGCAGGCGGCGCAGGCCTCGGGCGCGTTCAACGACGAAATCGTCCCGGTGAAGGTCGCCACCCGCAAGGGCGAGGTCGAGGTCGCCACCGACGAACAACCCGGCAAGTCCGACATCACCAAGATCCCGACACTGAAGCCGGCCTTCAAGAAGGACGGCAGCGTCACTGCCGCCAGTTCGTCCAGCATCTCCGACGGCGCCGCCGCCACCGTGCTGCTGAGCGCCGACGAAGCCGCCAGGCGCGGCCTCAAGCCGCTGGCGAGGATCGTCGGCCATGCCACGTTCTCGCAGGCACCGGAATGGTTCACCACCGCCCCGGTCGCCGCCATCGACAAGCTGCTCAAGCAGGTCGGCTGGACGGTGGACCAGGTGGACCTGTTCGAAGTCAACGAAGCCTTCGCCGTGGTCGCGATGGCTCCGATCAAGGAGCTGGGCATCCCGCACGACAAGGTCAACGTCAACGGTGGCGCCTGCGCACTCGGCCACCCGATCGGCGCATCGGGCGCGCGCCTGGTCGTGACCCTGATCAACGCGCTTCGCACGCGCGGCGCGAAGCGCGGCATCGCGACGCTCTGCATCGGTGGCGGCGAAGCGACCGCGATCGCGGTAGAGATCGCCTGACGCCCTGCGCAGTCCAGAGGGGCGGCGCGCGCCGCTTTCGCCCGCCCCATAAGGTTTAACAACGGATTGACAAAGATAACCGGCCAACCGCTTGACACGGGTAACGGGCTTGTCATCATGTTGCAGGCGCGCAATTGCGCGTTGCCTAACTAACGACGAGGAAATGCAACGATGACCATGAACAAGGCTCTGATCGCGCTGGCCCTGGGTTTCGCCCTGGCTGCGTGCTCGAACCAGGAACAGGCTGCCGACGCCGCTGCTGACGCCGCCGCGACCGCGACCGAAGCCCAGGCCGCTGCCGACGCCGCTGCTGCCGCTGGCGAAGTGACCGCCGACGCTGCCCAGCAGTCCGCCGACGCCGCCACCGCCGCTGCCGACGCCGCTGCCACCGCCGCGACCGACGCTGCTGCCGCCACCACGACGGAAGCCGCTGACGCTGCTGCCGACGCCGCTGCCCAGGCTGCCGACACCGCCGAAGCCGCGACCGACGCTGCCAAGGAAGCCGCCAAGCAGTAATCTGCTGGCAGTTGCCTGATTTGGCGTTAAAATTGAAGGGGCCGCCAGTCCGCTGGCGGCCCTTTCTGTATCCGGGTCATGGCGCCCTGGTTCGCCCTTCGGTTCTGGGACGAACGGACGTCGCCTTCCCGGCGCCACCTTCTTCCACACATATCGATTAGGGGATACACATGAAGATCAAGTCCACCGTCCTGCTGGTTGCCGCCGTCCTGGCCCTGGGCGCCTGCGCGAAGAACGAATCGGCCGACAAGGCCGCCGCCGACGCCGCTGCTGCCGCCGACCAGGCCGCCGCTGCTGCCGGTGACGCCGCGAGCGCCGCTGGCGACGCCGTGGAAGCCGCTGCCGACGCCACCGCCGCTGCTGCGTCCGATGCCGCCGCCACGACCCACGCCGCTGCCACCGACGCTGCCGCCGCTGCTGCTTCGGCCACCGCCGATGCCGCCCAGGCCACCGCCGACAAGGCCGCCGAAGTGGCCGACAAGGCTGAAGCCAAGGCCGACGAAGCCAAGCACTGATCGACTCGCACCTTCGCGAATCGGACAAGGCCCGCGCAAGCGGGCCTTGTTGTTTGTGGCCGCCCATCCAGGCGTCCAGGCGCCCGTCATCCCCACGCGACGGTGAAAGTGGCTCGTCTTCTTTTGCAGTGCGGTTTGGCGCATGCGGGGCTTTGTGGTCTGATGCCGCCTTTCCTGCCTCCTCGTGCCGCATGCCCGCCATCGCTTCGCAACTCGACACGCGCTCGCCCGATTTCACTGCCAACGCCGCGTACCACCGCGTGCTGGTGCAGGAACTCGATCGCCGGCTGGCCCATGCCGCCGACGGCGGTGGCGACAAGGCGCGCGCCAGGCACACCGAACGCGGCAAGCTGCTCGCGCGCGACCGCATCGCCGCCCTGCTCGACCCCGGTTCTCCCTTCCTCGAAATCGCTCCGCTCGCTGCCGAGGACATGTACGACAGCGCCGCACCTGCGGCGGGCATGGTCTGCGGCATCGGACGGGTGATGGGCAACGAAGTGGTGATCGTCGCCAATGATGCGACCGTCAAGGGCGGCACCTACTTCCCGATGACGATCAAGAAGCACCTGCGCGCACAGGAAGTCGCACGCGAGAACCGGCTGCCCTGCATCTACCTGGTCGACTCGGGCGGCGCCTTCCTGCCCCTGCAGGACGAGGTATTCCCCGACAAGGAGCATTTCGGCCGCATCTTCTACAACCAGGCTCGGCTGTCGGCGGAGAACATTCCGCAGATCGCGGTGGTGATGGGCAGCTGCACCGCCGGTGGCGCCTACGTGCCCGCGATGTGCGACGAAAGCGTGATCGTCAAGGAACAGGGCACGATCTTCCTGGGCGGCCCGCCCCTGGTGAAGGCGGCGACCGGCGAAGTGGTCGATGCCGAGGCGCTTGGCGGCGCCGACGTACACACCAGCATCTCCGGCGTGGCCGACCATTTCGCCGAGGACGACCGCCATGCCCTGGAGATCGCGCGCGGCATCGTCGGCCACCTCAATCGCCGCAAGACGCTCCCCGTCGTCGTGCGCGAGGTGCGGGAGCCGCGCTACGCAGCCGAGGAGTTGTACGGGATCGTGCCGAAGGACACGCGCCGCCCGTTCGACATCCGCGAAGTGATCGCGCGCATCACCGACGGCAGCGAACTGGACGAATTCAAGGCCCGCTACGGCAAGACGCTGGTCACCGGCTTCGCTCACCTGCACGGCTATCCGGTCGGCATCGTCGCCAACAACGGCATCCTGTTCGGCGAGAGCGCACTCAAGGGCGCGCACTTCATCGAACTGTGCAACCAGCGCGGCATCCCGCTGGTGTTCCTGCAGAACATCACCGGCTTCATGGTCGGCCGCAAGTACGAGAACGCCGGCATCGCGAAGGATGGCGCGAAGATGGTGACCGCCGTGGCCTGTTCGAGCGTGCCGAAATTCACCGTGGTGATCGGCGGCAGCTTCGGCGCTGGCAACTACGCGATGTGCGGCCGCGCCTACGGCGCGCGTTTCCTGTGGATGTGGCCGAACGCGCGCATCAGCGTGATGGGCGGCGAACAGGCTGCCAGCGTGCTGGCCACGGTGAAGCGCGACGGCATCGAGGCCGCCGGCAAGACCTGGACGCCGGAAGAAGAGGACGCCTTCAAGGCCCCCATCCGCGACCAGTACGAGTCCCAGGGCAGCCCGTGGTACGCCACTGCGCGCCTGTGGGACGACGGCATCATCGATCCGGCCGATACCCGTCGCGTACTCGGCCTCGGCATCTCCGCCGCGCTCAACGCGCCGATCGAACCGGCGAAGTTCGGCGTGTTCCGCATGTAGGAACGCGCCCGGGCGAGCGACGGCGCGCCTCTTCATGGATGTGATCGCCACGTGCACAAGACCGACTCGCCCATGAATCGCGGGGACGCGCGATCCGCGGAGCCGTCAATCGGTTGCGCCGGTCACAGCATGCGCGGGTGATGGCGGCGATAGTCGGGAATTCCTGCCACCCGGAGCATCCCCTGCATGTCCATCTGGAAAGACCAAGGCCCCGCGAAGAAAGACGCCCCGCCGCCAGAACCTGCCCTCGCCCCCGTACGCGATACGCCAGCGGCCGCAGCAGACTTCTCGCCCGCCGTCAGCGCCCCGCCCGGCACGCGGCCGGTCGAGCGGACTCCACCGCAGGAAGCCCTCAAGGAGTCGCTGATCGCGGCGGACCTGACCATCGAGGGCAAGATCGAGGGCACCGGGCATATCCGCATCGCGGGCAAGTTCAAGGGCGACGTCAACGTACAAGGCGACCTGACCATCGAAACCGGCGCGAAGCTCAATGGCGGCGTGCGCGCGAAGAAGGTCACCATCGCCGGCGAACTGGAAGGCAACATCGAATCGGCATCACGGGTCGAGTTGCTGTCGTCTGGCGTGCTGGTCGGTGACGTCAAGGCCGGCGCCCTCACCGTCGCGGCCGGTTCGCGCATGCGTGGCAATGCGGAGTTCGGCTGGGACGAAACACCCGGCAAGGGTGGCAAGGGCAACGGCACGGAGTCCGGCGCCGGCACATGAGCCAGCCCCGCCCGGGAAGTGCGGGCGCCACCCGCACCTGTCCGCATTGCAAGGCGACCATCCTGGAAAGCGCGGCGGTCTGCCCGGGCTGCCGTCATCACCTGCGCTTCGAACCCGGTGCGGGTACCCAGGCGGTGGCCGCGCTGACGCCGCTGCGGATCGAGGGCACGCTGCAGCCCCCGGCCGAGGGCGCGGCGTGGGAGTACAGCGTGGTGCTGTCGATCCGCAACGACCGCGGCGAGGAAGTCACCCGCCAAGTGGTGGGCGTGGGCGCCATGCAGCCGCACGAGCAACGCAGCTTCGTGCTGTCGGTGGAACTCAATCCTGCGACAGGCAAGGCCGCCGGACGCAGGACCCGGCACTGAGCCGCGCGCGCCGTCAGGCTTTCTTGTCGTCGGGGCCGCAACTGCTGCAGCCACCGCATGCGGCATCCGCCTGCCCCTGCGGTGCCGGGGCGACCCGGCGCCCCAGTGCCTGCATCCATCCCGGCTTGCCCTCGCGCAGGAGCGGCAACGCCAGTGCGATCCGTGCCTTGCGCAGCGGGCCGGGAAACTGCTTCTTCAGCACCACCCAGGCACTCACCACCACCGCGACCGCGATGACCACGTACTGCACGGCGAGCGATGCATCCACGGTCAGCCCGCGCCCAGCGCCCTGGCGACCTGGTAGGTCACCAGCGAGGCAAGGTAGGCCAGCGCGAACAGGTAGAACGCCGCGAAGCCCATCTGCTTCCACGAATTGGTCTCGCGCTTGATCGTGGCCAGCGTCGAGATGCACATCGGCGCGTAGATGAACCACGCCAGCAGCGACAGCGCGGTGGCCAGCGACCAGCCGTCGCTGATGACCGGCGTCAGTGCCTGGATGGCCGCGTCGTCGTCCGCCGCCGACAGCGCATAGATCGTCGCCAGCGAGGCCACCGCCACTTCGCGCGCGGCCAGGCCCGGGATCAGCGCGATGCAGATCTGCCAGTTGAAGCCCAGCGGCGCGAAGAACACCGCCATCGCATGACCGATGCGGCCGGCGAAGCTGTAATCGATCGCCGGTCCGACCGCATCCGCGGGCGCCGCCGGGAAATTCAGCAGGAACCACAGCAGGATGGTCAGCGCCAGGATGATGCCGCCGACGCGCTTGAGGAAGATCATCGCGCGCTCGTACAGGCCGATCAGCAGGTCGCGCGGATGCGGGATGCGGTAGGACGGCAGTTCCAGCAGCAGCGCGTGCTCGCTCTTGTCGCGGCGCCACTTCTTCATCACCCAAGATACGAGCAATGCGCTGGCGATGCCGGCGGCATACAGGCCGAACAGGACGAGGCCCTGCTGATTGAAGATGCCGACCTTCTCGTCCGGCACGAACGCACCGATCAGCAGCGCGTACACCGGCAGGCGTGCCGAGCAGGTCATCAGCGGCGCCACCAGGATCGTCGCCAGGCGGTCGCGCGGATCCTGGATGCTGCGCGTCGCCATGATGCCAGGGATGGCACAGGCGAAGCTCGACAGCAGCGGAATGAAGGAGCGTCCCGACAGGCCGGCCGACGCCATCATGCGGTCGAGCAGGAACGCGGCGCGCGGCAGATAGCCGCTTTCCTCGAGCGCCAGGATGAAGGCAAACAGGATCAGGATCTGCGGCAGGAACACGATCACGCCACCGAGACCGGCGATGACACCGTCGACGAGCAGGCTGGAAAGCGGACCTTCCGGCAATGCGTCGCCCGCCCATGCGCCCAATGCGCCGGTGCCGGCCTCGATCAGGTCCATCAGCGGCGTGGCCCAGGCGTACACCGCCTGGAAGATCAGGAACATCACCACGGCCAGGGCCAGCAGACCGAAGACGGGATGCAGCAGCCAGCGATCCAGCGCATCGTCGATCTTGGCGGTGCGCGTCGGCATGGCCACGGCGAGCGACAGCAGGCGGCGCGTCTCCGCGTGCAGGTCGGCGCCCTCCGCCAGCTGCGCGCGGGGTTCGTGCGGCTGCGCGGCGACCGCGTCGATGCGCTCGATCAGCGCGCGCGCGCCGCCATGCTTCACCGCGATCGTTTCCACCACCGGCACGCCCAGTTCACGCTCCAGCGCGCCCAGGTCGATGGCGATGCCGCGTCGATGCGCAGCATCCATCATGTTGACCGCCAGGATCATCGGCCTGCCGAGTTCGCGTACTTCCAGCGCAAACCGCAGGTGCAGGCGCAGGTTGGTGGCATCGACCACGCAGACCAGCACGTCAGGCGCCGCTTCGCCGGGATAGAAGCCGCGGCAGACATCGCGGGTGACCGCTTCGTCCAGGCTGGCGGCATGCAGGCTGTACGCACCGGGCAGGTCCAGCACGGCGTAGCTGCGTCCCGACGCGGCCGAATGCAAGCGACCCTCCTTGCGCTCGACGGTGACGCCGGCGTAGTTGGCGACCTTCTGCCGGCTGCCCGTCAGCTGGTTGAACAGCGCGGTCTTGCCGCAGTTGGGATTGCCGACCAGGGCCAGGCGCAAGGTCGATGCATCGGCGGCGCTCATGTCGTGGCTCCGTTGCGCAAGCGCACGCGGGCGGCTTCGGAGCGGCGCAGCGCGAAGCGGGTGAAACCGACCTGCACCAGCAGCGGCTCGGCACCCAGCGGACCCTTCGCGACCACCTCGACTTCCTCGCCGTTGACGAAGCCGAGTTCGCGCAGGCGACGGGCAATGGTGTCCTGCGGTCCGTGGTCTTCCACGGAGTCCACGATGGCGGGCGTACGCCGGGGAAGGTCAGTCAGGATCACGCAGCAACCTCAAATGCGAACTGTTCTCATTGTAGCATCGCCGCACTGCACGACGGCCGCAACGGACTGTGCCGCTATCATTCGGCGACTTTGCAGGGAACGGCAGGCATGGCGGCACCACCGCAGGAACATCCCCTCGTACTGGACCGCAGTGGCGCCGTGGCGCGCATCCGGCTGGATCGTCCCACCCTCCACAACGCGTTCGATGCCGACCTGATCGCCGCGCTGACGGCCACCCTGGAGCAGATCGCCACCGATGCCGGCATCCGTGCCGTGGTGCTGGCAGGCAGCGGCGCCTCGTTTTCCGCCGGTGCCGACCTGAACTGGATGCGCGGGATGGCCTCGGCCAGCGAGGCGGCGAACCGCGACGACGCCCTCGCCCTCGCCCGCCTGATGCGCACGCTGGACGAACTCCCCAAGCCCACCCTGGCGCGCGTCCATGGCGCGGCATTCGGCGGTGGCGTGGGCTTGGTCGCCTGCTGCGACATCGCCATCGGCGTGCCGGAGGCGAAATTCGGCCTGACCGAAAGCAAGCTGGGCCTGCTGCCGGCGGTGATCTCGCCCTATGTCATCGCCGCCATCGGGCCGCGCGAGGCCAGGCGCTGGTTCGCCACCGCCGAGATTTTCGACGCCGCCACCGCGCTGCGGATCGGCCTGCTGCACGATGTGGTGCCGGCGGACGCGTTGGATGCAGCCATCGACCGCCAACTGGCCCTGCTGTTGAAGGCCGGCCCGCAGGCAGCGGCCGGCGCGAAGCAACTGGTCGCGCGCGTGGCATCCGGTTCCGACCGCAACCGGCTGGATGCCGACAACGCCGACCTCATCGCCGGACTGCGCGTGTCGGCGGAAGGCCAGGAAGGGCTGTCCGCATTCCGGGACAAGCGCTCACCCGCATGGACCACCAAGGAGTGAAGGCATGATCGATCACCTGGGCATCGACGTTGCCGATTACGCCGCCAGCCGCAGTTTCTACGAACGCGTGCTCGCCGCGCTCGGCCATGGCGTCGTTATGGAAGTGACGCGCGAGATGACCGGCGGTTACGAAGGCTGCGGCTTCGGACCGCCCGGTCGCCCGCATTTCTGGGTGGGCAAAGGAGGCGGCACGTCCGGCCACGGCTCGCACATCGCCTTCAGCGCACAGACCCGCGCGCAGGTGGATGCCTTCCACGCGGCGGCCCTGGCTGCCGGTGCGCGCGACAACGGCGGCCCCGGCCTGCGCCCGCACTATCACCCGGACTACTACGCCGCCTTCGCCATCGACCCGGACGGCCACAACATCGAAGCCGTCTGCCACCTGCCCGCGGAAGCCCAGCCCTGATGTTCGCCAAGATCCTGATCGCCAACCGCGGCGAGATCGCCTGCCGTGTCATCCGTACCTGCCGCCGGCTCGGCATCCGCACCGTCGCCGTGTATTCCGAGGCCGATGCCGACGCCCAGCACGTGCGGCAGGCCGATGAAGCCCACCCGATCGGCGGGCCGAGACCGGCGGACAGCTACCTGCGCGGCGAGGCGATCATCGAAGTCGCGAAGAAGACCGGCGCGCAGGCCATCCACCCTGGCTACGGCTTCCTCTCCGAAAACGCCGACTTCGCCGACGCCGTCGCGGCCGCCGGCATGGTGTTCATCGGTCCGTCCGGCACGTCCATGCGCAAGATGGGCAGCAAGGCCGGGGCGAAGGACCTGATGGCGGCGGCGGGCGTGCCCGTGGTTCCCGGTTACACGGGCGAAGACCAGTCCCCCAACACGCTGTCGCGCGAGGCCGCACGCATCGGCTTCCCGCTGATGATCAAGGCCGCGCATGGCGGCGGCGGCAAGGGCATGCGCATCGTGCACCGGCTCGAGGACTTCATCGCCCAGCTCGAGAGCTGCCAGCGCGAAGCCGCCAATGCATTCGGACGCGACCGCGTGCTGCTGGAGCGCTACGTGCAGTCGCCGCGCCACATCGAAATCCAGGTGTTCGCCGACACACAGGGCCACACGCTGCACCTCAACGAGCGCGAATGCTCCGCGCAGCGGCGGTACCAGAAGGTGCTGGAAGAATCGCCCTCGCCGTTCCTGACCCCTGCCCTGCGCACGGCGATGGGCGACGCCGCGGTGAAGGCGGCGCAGGCCATCGACTACGCCAATGCCGGCACCGTCGAATTCATCGTCGATCCCGACGGCCGGTTCTATTTCATGGAAATCAACACCCGCCTCCAGGTGGAGCACCCGGTCACCGAAATGGTCACCGGCCTGGACCTGGTGGAATGGCAGCTGCGCGTGGCCGCGGGCGAACCGCTTCCGCTGGCGCAGGACGCCATCGCGCAACATGGCCATGCGATCGAAGTGCGCCTGTATGCCGAGGATCCGGAAGCGGGCTTCCTGCCGGGGTCCGGACGGCTGGAGTCGCTGGTGCTGCCGACGCCGTCGACGCACGTGCGCCTGGACGGCGGCGTGGTGGAAGGCGACCTGGTCACCATCTTCTACGACCCCATGATCGCCAAGCTGATCGTCTGGGGCGAAGACCGGCCCGTCGCGCTGGCGCGGTTGCGCGCTGCGCTGGCCGACTGCGACATCGTCGGGCCGAAGTCGAACATCGGCTTCCTGGAGCAACTCGCCCGCCACCCGGCCGTGGTCGAGGGACGCATCGACACCGGCTATCTGGACCGCCACCTGGACGAGTTCATGCCGGCGGCGACGTTGACTCCGGCGCTGCGGGTGGCCGCGGCCGTGGCCATGCTGCTGGACCAGGAGGCGGCTGCCCGCCATGCCGCCGCGGCGTCGGACGACCCCGGATCGCCCTGGGCGATCGCCGACGGCTGGCGCCTGGGCCATGCCGGACGCCGGCCACTGGCGTTCCAGCACCGCGACCAGCGCTGGGACGCCGTCGCGCATGGCCATGCCGGGCATTACGTCATCGAAGTGGAGGACACGGCCTACCCGGTCGAAGGTGCCCGCCTGACCGCTGGCGTGCTCGAGTTGCGTATTCATGGTCAGGCGCATCGCCTCCGCGTCCACGCCCATGGTGGCCGCCTCACCCTGCACGATGGGGAACGGCGCGCCACGCTGGAGACGCTGCCGGCCTATCAGCGGACGGGCGGTGGCGAGAGTGGCGGGGATGGGCGCGTCATCGCGCCGATGCCGGGACGCGTGGTCGTGGTGAAAGCACAAGTGGGGGACAGCGTGGACGCAGGGCAGGAACTGCTGGTGATGGAAGCGATGAAGATGGAACTCGCGATACGGGCGCCGCGTGCCGGCGTGGTGGCGGACGTGCGTGCCGCCGCCGGCGATTTCGTCGACGCCGACGCGATCCTGGTGGCTTTGGAGTGAGGCCCGCCCCGCAGCCGCCCGCACGCATCGTCGCCGTGCTGATGACGGCGGCCATGCTGGCGGGCTGCGTGATGTTCGAACACGCGCCGGCCCCGCTCGCCTGCGACCCCGCCCTGGTCGGGCGCTGGATTCCGTTGCCCGACAGCGCGCAGGACCGCATACCGCTGGGCAAGGACGACTATGCCGAGGTGGACGCCGCCTGCCGCGTGCGCCTGCACGACGACGGCCGCGCCGATTCGCCGCAGTTCGCCGCACTCGGCTTCGAGCTGGAAGGCGACCGGTATCTCGCACTGGGTTTCAGCGAACTGGAAGGCCTGTTCGGCACCGGCAAGGCCGCAACCCCGCCGATCCCCAAAGGCATGCCGGCGGGTGCCGTCACGCTGCTGAAATACCGCATCCACGACGATATCCTGCAGATCGCGATGCTCGACACGGTGGACATCATGCAGCGCGTGCAGGACGGATCGCTGAAGGCGCGCGAGGTCGACGCCAGCACCTACCTGTTCGAAGGACGGCCGGAACGGCTGCGCACGCTGCTGCAGGCGGAACCCGGCCTCTTCGATACCTTCGATGGTCGCGACAAGACACTGCGCATGCGCCGCGCCAAGACGGGAAAGCGCACATGAGCACCGCCCCCCTCTCCGC
Source organism: Pseudoxanthomonas sp. (assembly GCF_036845285.1). GTDB lineage: Bacteria > Pseudomonadota > Gammaproteobacteria > Xanthomonadales > Xanthomonadaceae > Pseudoxanthomonas_A. The sequence continues at coordinate 11,217 of NZ_DAIUEE010000011.1, read as the reverse complement.
AGAGGACTTCGTCCGCATCGTCGAAGTGGGGCCACGCGATGGCCTGCAGAACGAGAAGACGCTCGTCGCCACCGCCGACAAGGTGGAATTGATCGACCGGCTGTCGCGCACCGGCCTGCTCAGCATCGAGGCCACCAGCTTCGTCAGCCCGAAGTGGGTGCCGCAACTGGCCGATGCCGCCGAGGTGTTCACCGCCATCCAGCGGCGCCCCGGGACGGCCTATCCGGTGCTGGTACCGAACGAGACGGGTTACGAACGCGCACGCGCCGCCGGCGTCGAGGAAGTCGCGGTATTCACCGCCGCGTCCGAAGCTTTCACCCGCAAGAACATCAACGCGTCCATCGACGAGTCCATCGAACGCTTCCGCCCGGTGCTGGAGCGCGCCGCCGCCGACGGCGTGAAGGTGCGCGGCTACGTGTCCACGGTGCTGGGCTGCCCCTACCAGGGCGAGGTGCCGGTGGCCGATGTCGTGCGGGTGGCGCGCCAGCTGCATGCAATGGGCTGCTACGAGATCTCGCTGGGCGACACGATCGGCGTCGGCACGCCGCGCAAGGCAGCCGACATGCTGAAGGCGGTCGCCGCCGAGGTGCCGATGCCGGCGCTGGCCGTGCACTTCCACGACACCTACGGCCAGGCACTGGCGAACCTCCTCGCCTGCCTCGAGGTCGGTGTGCGCGTGGTCGATTCGGCCGTGTCGGGCGCCGGCGGCTGCCCCTACGCCAAGGGCGCCAGCGGCAACGTCGCCAGCGAGGACGTGGTCTACCTGCTGCACGGCATGGGCCTGCGCACTGGCGTCGACCTGGAACTGCTGGCGGACACGGGCCGCTGGCTGGCCTCGCGGCTGGGCCGTGAAACCGGCAGCCGCGTCGGCAAGGCATTGGCCGCCGTATGAGCCACGACCCGGCCAGCGACGTCGACGCGATGGCGCTGGCCGCCGCGCTCGAACGCGCGGCCACGGCCGGCCACCTGGACGCAGCGACCGCCACCCTCCTGCGCCAGGCAGGCGAGGCGCTGCGCGCCAAGCAGCACGAAGCCGACACCGAGCGCTCCCGCTACCGCAACCTGTTCGACGCCGTCCCCGACCCGGTCAGCATCATCGCCGAGGACGGCACCGTCCTCGACCTCAACAAGGCCGGCATGCTGGCGTACCGCCGTCCCCGCGACGAGATCGTCGGCAACAACATCAACGTGCTGAATCCCGACCTGCCGCGCGACCACCTGGTGCCGGTGTGGGAAACCCTCAATCGCGGCGTGACCTATGTCATCGAGGTCACCAACATGCGCGGCGACGGCACGCGGTTTCCGGTGGAAGTGCACTCCGCCAGCATCAGCTTCGACGGGCGCAAGAGCATCGTCGCCGTCGCCCGCGACATCAGCAGCCGCCGGCTGGCCGAGATGCGCTACCGCGAGCTGATGGAAACGATCGACAAGGGCATCGTGGTGCAGAACCGCGACCTGGAAGTGCAGTACTGCAATGGCGCGGCCATGCGCATCTTCGGCATCCGCGAGGACCAGCGTGCCGACCAGGAACTGGCACTGGGCCGCTGGCACATCGTCGACGAGCACGGCCGCGAGATGGCGCGCCACGAATTGCCTGCGCAACGCGCCCTCGATACCGGCCAGATGATCGAAAGCGTGCTGCTGGGCCTGTATCACCGCGAAAAGAAACAACTGCTGTGGCTCACCGCCACCTCGGTTCCGCAGTTCGCGCCCGGCGCCAGCGTGCCGGCCCAGGTCAGCACCCTGTACAGCGACGTCACCGAGCTCAAGCGCGACAGCGCACTGTTCGACCGCGCGCAGTCGCTGGCACACATCGGCGGCTGGGAATGGGACCTGGGCCGCGACCGCATGTACCTGACCGACGAGGCCCAGCGCATCCTCGGTGCGGCACGGCCACTGGTCACGCTGGCCGACATGCTGTCGTGCCTGCGCGAGACCGACCGCAGACGCCTGCGCGGCGCGCTGGACCTGATCACTGCCGGCGGACAGGGCTTCGACCTGGAACTGCAGGGCACGCAGGCCGATGGCCACCCGTTCTGGATCCGCGTGATCGGCGATGCCGAACCGGGCGACCCGGGTGCCTCGCGCATCACCGGCACCATGCAGGACATCTCGCAGGACAAGCAGGCCGAGGAGACGCTGCGCATCCAGGCGCGCACCGACCCGCTGACCGGACTGATGAACCGCGACGCCGTGCTGACCGAACTCGGCGCGCGGCTGGCCGATCCCGAGCGCGCGCGCGTGGCGGTGCTCTACATCGACCTCGACCGTTTCAAGATGGTCAACGACGTGCTGGGTCACAACGCCGGCGACGAACTGCTGGTGCAAGCGTCCGACCGCATCCGCGGCGCGGTCGGCACCGAGGGCATGATCGCGCGCTTCGGCGGCGACGAGTTCCTGGTGATCTGCGATGCCGGCGACGATCCACACCTGCCCGAGGCGATGGCGCACGGGGTGCTCGGCGCGTTCGCCGATGCGTTCCGCTTCGGCAAGGACGAGTTCGCCATCACCGCCAGCATCGGCCTGGCGGTGGCGCCGGGCGACGGCCTGCGACCGCAGCAGCTGATCCAGAACGCCGACATCGCGATGTACGACAGCAAGCATCGTGCGCGCAACGGCTGGCAGAGCTTCACCCAGGAACTGGCGCAGCGGCAGCAGGATCGCCTGCAGATCGAGACGCAGTTGCGCCGTGCCGTGGACAACGAGGAATTCCGCCTCGTCTACCAGCCGCAGGTCGACCTGCGCAATGGCCGCATCATCGCCGGCGAAGCGCTGATCCGCTGGCAGAACCACCAGCTCGGCGAGCTGCGCCCGGACGTGTTCATCAGCCACGCCGAAACCACCGGCGACATCGTGCGCATCGGCAGCTGGGTGCTGAGCGAGGCCTGCCGCCAGGTGGCGACGTGGCGCGACATGGGCCTTGGCATCGTGCGGGTGGCCGTGAACGTGTCGTACCGGCAATTCGCGGGCGACGACCTCGCCGACCGCGTGCGCACCATCCTGCGCGAGTTCGACCTGCCCGGCAGTGCGCTGGAGCTGGAATTCACCGAGCGCGTGCTGATCGAGGACGCGCCGGCGACGCTGCGCACCTTCGCCGACCTGCGCCAACTGGGCGTGCTGCTGACCATCGACGACTTCGGCGAGGGCTACAGCGCACTGAACTACCTGCGGCGCCTGCCAATCCACGGCCTGAAACTCAGCCCCCTGTTCACCGAGGGCGTGCCGAACAACCGCTCCGACGTCGCGGTCTGCCAGGCCGTGTCCGCCATTGCGCGCAGCCTGGGCCTGGGCCTGGTGGCCGAAGGCGTGGAGTCGGAAGCCCAGCGCCAGTTCCTGCTGAACCTCGGGGTGCCGGTCGGCCAGGGCTTCCTGTTCGCCCCCGGCCTGTCGCCGGACGAGTTCGCGCGCCGGCTCGCCGATGCTCCGCTGGAGCGGGCACTGCACGCCTGAGTGGCGAGTATTTCTGTAGGAGCGACGTAAGTCGCGACCGCAAACCCGAGCAGCCCATATCTTTTGGGCGGCGAATGAGTGCGCCCCCGGTTCTGCGGCTCTGCGGAAGGGGCTGTGGGGAGGAGGATTTACGGTCGCGACTTACGCCGCTCCTACAAGGGAACATAGCGCGGCCACCGAGCGCCCCCTGCCCGCCATCGCGTAAAATGCCGCCCTTTCCGCAGCAGGTTCACCGCATGCAGCTTTCCGATACCCGCGCCGTCATCACCGGTGGCGTCTCCGGCCTGGGCCTGGCCGTGGCCCGCCGCCTCGTCGCCAGCGGCGGCAAGGCGGCGCTGTTCGACGTCAACGACGACAAGGGCGCTGCCGCCGTCGCCGACCTGGGCGAGGCCAATGTCCGCTACTTCCGCACCGACGTGACCGATGAAGCCGGCGTGGCCGCGAATGTCGCCGCGGCGAAGGAGTTCCTCGGTGGCCTGAATGCGGCGATCAACTGCGCGGGCATCCTCGGCGCCGGTCGCATGCTCGGCAAGGAGGCACCGATGCCGCTGTCGACGTTCCAGGCCACGGTGATGGTCAACCTGGTCGGCAGTTTCAACGTGGCCAAGGCCGCCGCCAACCTGATGCAGCACAACGACCCCAACGCCGATGGCGAGCGCGGCGTGATCGTCAACACCGCCAGCGTGGCCGCGTACGAAGGCCAGATCGGCCAGGCCGCCTACTCGGCGTCGAAGGGCGGCGTGGTCGGCATGACCCTGCCGATGGCGCGCGAACTGTCCCGCTTCGGCATCCGCGTGATGACGGTGGCCCCGGGCATCTTCTGGACCCCGATGGTCGATGGCATGCCGGAGGCCGTGCAGCAGTCGCTCAGCGCATCGATCCCGTTCCCGTCCCGCCTCGGCAAGCCGGAAGAATTCGCCGACCTGGTCGCCTACATCCTGGGCAATACCTACCTCAACGGCGAAACCATCCGCCTCGATGGCGCCGTGCGCCTGGCGCCGAAATAAGCCGGGATTCGTGATGGGCGATTGGTGATCCGAAAGAGCGGCTCCGTGCAGCCGCCGGATCATCTGCCCAGCCACGCATTGCCTCGGTCCACGAAGCGAAGCATTGTTCGCTTCGCTTCCACCCACAGCGAATCACCCATCACCCATCACGGCCTACCACCATGAAAGCTTTCGACATCAAGAAGGGCAACGTCGTCGAACACAACGGCGGCGTGTACCAGATCCGCGACATCGAGCGCAGCTCGCCGCAGGGCCGCGGCGGCAACGTGCGCTTCCGCTTCATCATGTACAGCGTGCCGGGCGGCAACAAGCTGGATGCCAGCTTCGATGCCGACGACAACCTGAGCGAAGTCGAGCTGCTGCGCCGCCAGGCCACGTATTCGTACAAGGATGGCGACGCCTTCGTCTTCCTCGACGACGAGGACTACACGCCGTATACGCTGGACGCCAACGTCATCGGCGATGACGCCGGCTACATCACCGACGGGCTGGCGGGCTGCTACGTCCAGGTGATCGACGAACTGCCCGTCGCGCTGCAGCTGCCGCAACACGTGACGCTGGAAGTGGTGGAAACGCCGCCGGAACTGAAGGGCGGCACCGCCACCAAGCGTCCGAAGCCGGCCAAGCTCAGCACCGGCATCGAAATCATGGTGCCGGAGTACATCACCAACGGCGAGCGCATCCTGGTCAACACGACCACGGGCGAGTTCGGCGGCCGCGCCGACTGAGGTAGCGTGCTCCGCGCGCACGGAAGCGCGCCCTCCCCCGATCGTCTTCCCGGCGAAGGCCGGGACCCAGCGCCTGTTGGCTTGTGCATCTCTGCAGGCGTGACGGAGGTCGCTGGGCTCCGGCTTTCGCCGGGGTGACCGGTCGCGTCCAAGCCCATTACGACCACGTTCGTGCGCATGGCGCACGCTACGACGGCGGGCCGTCATGGATCAGCCAACAACAATGCCGCCTGCGCAGATCGACGTAGCGTGCGCTGCGCGCACGACCAGTGAAACCGCCCGGCATTGCATGCGATGGCGGTGCGTTGATGCGTTCGTACGCATGAAGTCGCTCGATCCCGGCCTTCGCCAGGACAACGGGGCGCGTCCAAGCCCACTACGACCACGTTCGTGCGCATGGCGCACGCTACGACGGCGGGCCGCCATGGATCAGCCAACAATACTGCCGGCTGCGCAGAGTGACGTAGCGTGCGCTGCGCGCACGACCACTGAAACCGCCCGGCATTGCATGCGATGGCGGTGCGTTGATGCGTTCGTACGCATGAAGTCGCTCGATCCCGGCCTTCGCCAGGACAACGGGGCGCGTCCAAGCCCACTACGACCACGTTCGTGCGCATGGCGCACGCTACGACGGCGGGCCGCCATGGATCAGCCAACAATACTGCCGGCTGCGCAGAGTGACGTAGCGTGCGCTGCGCGCACGACCACTGAAACCGCCCGGCATTGCATGCGATGGCGGTGCGTTGATGCGTTCGTACGCATGAAGTCGCTCGATCCCGGCCTTCGCCAGGACAACGGGGCGCGTCCAAGCCCATGCCGACCACGTTCGTGCGCATGGCGCACGCCACGACGGCGGGCCGTCATGGATCAGCCAACAGTACTCCCGGCTGCGCGGAGTGACGTAGCGTGCGCTGCGCGCACGACCAGTGAAACCGCACGATCATGCGCATGGCGCACGCTACGGCAGGCGCAGGCGCGCGCTGATCGTCTCGAGGTTTTTTTCGATGCCTCGCAACACCTCGCGCCGGTCCGCCGGCAGCCAGCGCTCCAGTTCTTCCCGCAACGCCCCGTCCTGTTTTCGCAGCCGGGCCACGCGAAGGCTGGCTTCTTCAGCGAGGCGAGCGCGCTCTGCGGACTGCGGCAGTCCGTATCCATCCTGCAACAGTTCCGAGGGCCGACTGACGAAGCCGGTGTCGCCCAGCCATGTGCGCAGGGCCTGCAGCGCCTGCGCGACTTCGGCCGGCGCATCACGCCTCAGGTAGCGCCGTTTCAGCTCGTCGCGCAACAGCAGTTGCTGGCGGCGTCGCGCTGCATTCTCCAGTACCAGCAGCGCTGCGCTGGTGCGCAGATCCGCTTGCGGCAACCAGACGGCGCGTTCGGTCGGCGACAGCGCCAGCCACGCCTGCGCGTCCGGCTGCGGCAGCGACAGCGAGGTGCGCGCGACGGCAAACAAGGCCTCGTAGCGCGCGTTCATCGGCTCGAAGTAGTAGCCAAGCCGTCTCGCCTTCTCCGCATCGTCCAGGACGCTGGCATCCGCGATGCCGCGGCGCTCCAGTTTCCCCAGCAGGCCGGTAGGCGTGATGCTGGCAAGCGGTTCGCCGGCCAGCCGTGGCACGCCGTCGTGCAGCAGCTTCCAGGTTTCCACCGCGCAGTTGTTGCTGATGAAGTAGTAGCGCCCGTCGTAGCTCCAGTGCAGCTGCGCTGCGCGCTCCAGCAGCGAAGCGATCTCTTCCGTCCGCAGGCGCAGCGGAATCGACTGCAGTCCGCGCAGCTCGACGCGCGTGTATTCCTCGATCACCTGGTCCAGCGGCAGCAGGAACAGCCGCGAGGGGTACGAACCGGTCAGTCCGCGCCAGCCGGAGATCTGCACGTCGCCGACGAAGGCGCGGAACGACAGCACGCGATGGTGTGCCAGGTCCAAACGGCAATCCGGTCCCGGCGCACGACCCGGCGCGCAGACCACCAGCCGCAGCATGCTGTGCCCCCAGCGGCTCATCGCCTGCGTGTTGCCTTCGGCCAGCAGGTAGTCGACCGCGTAGACGCGCGAGGGATCCAGGGCGAGCAGCGAGGCGTCGCCTGCCTCGGCATCCACGTCCAGGAACGGCAGCCCGGGCGCGCATGGCTTCGTCGGGATCGATGCGTTGAAGTGCGTCGCGAAATGGCGATGCAATGCAGGGCGCCTGCAGCCGTAGGCCGGATCGAGTACGAAATGCTCCAGGTTCACCGCCACGAACTCGGACGGACGCGCCAGTTCGTACGGATCGGGCGTGCGCGCGACGAAGTCGTTGCGCGACCGGCGCCCGGCGATGGAGAACACGCTGCGCTGCCACCCCGCCAGATCGCGCAGGCGTGGATCGCCGGACAGCACGTTGCGCTGCGCACGGTCGTAGCCATGGGCCAGTTCATGCACCAGCGCCTGGCGGACGGCGAGCACGGAAGCATCGTCCGGGGATGCGGTGTCGCGTGCGCGCCATGCCTGCAGCAGGCGGTGGGGAAGCAGGATGCGATCCCCGCGCCGCCGTCCCGCGACATGCGCCGGCAGATCGTCGCGCCATTGCAGGGTGAGACTAGGCGGCAACCCCTCGCGCCACGCCGCAGGCAGACGCGGCAGCACGTCATCCACCAGCGCCTGCGTCGCGGCGATGTCGTCGGCATCCAGACGGGAGGCGTCGATCTCGAGTGCGGCCGCCGTGGCGGCCGGGCCAAGAAGCCACACCCACAGCAGGAGCGCGGCGATGCGCCGGCCCCCGGGCCGACGCAGTGGCATCAGCGGGCCAGGATGGCCTGCGCCAGCTGCATGTCGCTGGCCTTGCGCGCGGACTCGTCCTTCTCGCGCAGGTGGCGCAGTGCGGCTTCGAGCTGCGCGCCACGGATGCGGCCGTCGCTGGCGACGAAACTCGCCGCATCTTCGCGCGCCTGCACCACGACCTTGTCGTCGCCGGAAGAACTGCCCGAGGAAGCGGATGAGCCGGCCGAGGAAGCACCGGCGGACGAACCAGCGAAGCTGCCGGCGAAGACCGGCACGGAGAACGCCAGCAATACGCCAGCCAGGATCAATCGGGACATGGACATCCAAACGGGGGAACGCCGGGTCGGCGCGGTGCGCAAAGACTACCCGCAATCGACATCGCGAGGCTGAATCCGGCCGTATTGTCAGGTGTCGAACAGCTTGCCCGGATTCATCAGTCCGTTCGGATCCAGCACGCGCTTGATGCCACGCATCACCGCGATTTCTTCGGCACTGCGCGTGCTTTCCAGATAGCCCTTCTTGACCAGGCCGATGCCGTGTTCGGCCGAGATGCTGCCCTGGTGCCGCTGCAGCGACGCAGCCAGCAGTTTGGTGACCTGCTCGCACTGGACCACGAAGTCCGCATTCTCCATGCCATCCGGCTTCAGCACGTTGATGTGCAGGTTGCCGTCGCCGATATGGCCGAACCAGACCACGTCGAACTGCGGATAGGCCTCGCCGAGCAATGCCTGGGTCTCCGCCAGGAACGCCGGCATGGCGGAGATGCGCACCGACACATCGTTCTTGTACGGCACGTAGCGCGCCAGCGACTCGGTGATGCCCTCGCGCAGACGCCACAACTGGGCCGCCTGCGCGTCGGACTGGCTGATCACGCCATCGCTGACCCAGCCCTGTTCCATGCAGGCTTCGAAGGCCGCCATCGCCGCCGCTTCCTTCGCCTCATCGCCAATCGCGAACTCGGTGACGACGTAGTACGGATGAACCTCGTCGAACGGCTTCTGTGCGCCATGCGCCAGCACGTGCTGCAGCGCGCGGTCGGTGAAGAACTCGAACGCCTCCAGTTGCAGGCGTTCGCGGAATGCGGCGAACACCTGCATCAGCACGTCGAACGACGGCAACGCCAGCAGCATGACATTGGTCGGCGGTGGCGGGTCGGTCAGCCGCACGGTGGCTTCGACCACCATGCCCAGCGTGCCTTCGGAACCGATGAACAGATGACGCAGGTCATAGCCGCTGGAATTCTTGATCAGCGCCTTGTTGAGTTCCAGCACCTCACCGGCACCGGTGACGACCTTCAGCCCGGCGATCCATTCGCGCGTATTGCCGTAGCGGATCACGCGGATGCCGCCGGCATTGGTGGCGATGTTGCCGCCGATCGCGCAAGAGCCGCGCGCGGCGAAATCCACGGGATAGACCAGGCCGTGATCGCGCGCCGCGTTGTGCACGGCCTCCAGCGGCATGCCGGCCTGCACGGTCAGGGTGCGGTCCACCGCGTTGAAGTCCAGCGGCTGGTTCATGCGCTCCAGGCTCAGCACCAGTTCGCCATTCGCCGCCACCGCGCCCCCCGACAGACCGGTGCGTCCACCCGATGGCACGACGGCGATGCGATGCTCGTTGGCCCAGCGCACGACGGCCTGCACCTCCTCGACCGTCGCCGGCAATGCGATGGCGAGCGGCGACGGCGTCCAGCGCCGCGTCCAGTCGCGACCGTAGTGTTCGAGGTCGGCAGGATCGGTTTTCAGACGCAGTGCCGGCACGGCATGCAGCAGGGTTTCCAGACGCGGATCGCTCATTGCGTGGATGCATTCCAGGGGGCGCACAGCGTGCCAGCGATGCCGTGCGACGTCCAGCCGATACGCCCCTTCGTTTCACGGGCAACCAAGCGGAAAAATGGCAACCCAGCTTTCCATTGCGCGGCGCACCATCGCTGTCCTCCATCTGGCATAGTGGCGGCCCTTTCCCCTCCGCTGCGACCTTTCCGGCAATGTCGATCAAGAAGACCTCGTACCCGAAGCAGGACATCCGCGTGCTGTTGCTGGAGGGGGTCAGCCAGACGGCGGTCGAGACGTTCCGCGCGGCGGGATACACGCAGATCGAGCTCCACGAGAAGTCGCTGCCGGAAGACGAACTGAAGCGCCGGATCGCCGACGCGCACATCGTCGGCATCCGTTCGCGCACCCATCTGAGCGACGACGTGCTGGCGCAGGCGCGCCGCCTGATCGCGGTGGGCTGCTTCTGCATCGGCACCAACCAGGTGGACCTGGACGCGGCGGAACTGGCCGGCATCCCGGTCTTCAACGCGCCCTACTCCAACACGCGCAGCGTGGCCGAGCTGGTGGTCGCGCAGGCGATCCTGCTGATGCGCGGCATTCCGCAGAAGAACGCCGAATGCCACCGCGGCGGCTGGAGCAAGTCGGCCGCCGGCAGCCACGAGGTGCGGGGCAAGACGCTGGGCATCATCGGCTATGGCCATATCGGCACCCAGGTCGGCGTGCTGGCCGAGTCGCTGGGCATGCACGTGCTTTTCCACGACATCGAAACCAAGCTGTCGCTCGGCAACGCCCGCGCCGCCATCAGCCTGGACGATCTGCTGGCGCAGAGCGACGTGGTGACGCTGCACGTCCCGGAGACGGCGGCGACCAAGGACATGTTCGGCGCCGCGCAGATCGCGAAGCTCAAGCGCGGCGCGCACGTGATCAATGCATCGCGCGGCACCGTGGTCGACATCGACGCGCTGGCCGAAGCGCTGAAGTCAGGGCATGTCGGCGGTTCGGCGGTGGACGTGTTCCCGGTGGAACCGAAGGGCAATGCCGATGCCTTCGAATCCCCGCTGCGCGGACTGGACAACGTCATCCTCACCCCGCACGTTGGCGGCAGCACGCTGGAGGCGCAGGACAACATCGGTATCGAGGTGGCGGCCAAGCTGGTGCGCTACAGCGACAACGGCAGCACGCTGTCGTCGGTGAACTTCCCCGAGGTCACCCTGCCCGGCCATGACGGCAGCCGCCGCATCCTGCACATCCATCGCAACGTGCCGGGCGTGCTGTCGCAGATCAACGACATCTTCCGCGACCGCGGCATCAACATCGATGGCCAGTTCCTGCGTACCGACCCGAAGGTCGGCTATGTGGTCATCGACGTGACCGCCGACGAAGCGCAGACCGCCAGCCTGCGCGACGCGATGGCGGCGATCCCGGGCACTCTGCGCGTGCGCGTCCTCTATTGAGTAGGTAATTCCTAGCCTTTCCGGACCAGAGTGGGCCGTAGTTGCTGGATCGAAGTC
>NZ_DAIUEE010000010.1:74500-157059 GCF_036845285.1 Pseudoxanthomonas sp. | reverse complement strand
TCGTTCAAGCCGAACCCGCTTCGCGGGTCGGCTTAACTCAAGGTGTTATGCGTGGGTTGGTGGGTTGGTGTTGTCGGCTTCGGCGATGTTCTGAGTTCGGCCAAACCATAGCTTCGGCGTTGATCGGTTGCTGACCTGTTCCGGCTCCTTGCGTATCCCGGCTTCGCTTCACTCGGCTTCGGACGCATTGCATTCGTGCCGCTCTGCACAAGGATGGCTTCATGACCTCCGGATTGGCGGCACCACTGGCTTCGGCTGTACAAGCACCGGCCACTCACTGTTCTCGGCTCCATCCAGTGATTTCATCTTCGCCTACTGTTCTCGGCTAAGATCGCTTCGGCAGCACGGGGTACCTACTACCCAGACTGCATAACAGTTCGTTCAAGCCGAACCCGCTTCGCGGGTCGGCTTAACTCAAGGTGTTAGGCGGTGGTGGAGCAAATGCGTTACGGCGTCCCGCTTCGGCCGGTCCAGCGGCACTTCCACGGTCGGCTCCGGGTCGCAGGCCTCACGCCTCTCACCGCCGGACCGGTCATCACGTTGCCACCGCGCGTCATTGCCTTGCCGCGTTCATTGCACTTGGCTTCGGTCACATCCTGCTGCCGGCAGCGCTGGGCAAGCTCCGCCCCACAATCTGTGCCACACTCGGCCTCGGCGGCAGTGCTGGGGAGCACGGTCGCAGCACCCAGGCAGTCTAGGCCACTCACTGCCTAACAGTTCATTCAAGCCGAACGCCACAAGTGGCGTCGGCTTAACTCAGGCGTTAGCCGTTCAATCAGCATCTTGGTGACTTGATGATAGTTGATGAGTTCCGAGACTCCATCGCCATCTATGATGAGATGCTCCGCAATGGAGAGCGAGATCCTTTGAGCATGCTCAACATTGTGGATAAGCGGCTTTCTGACATATCCAACCACATTGCGGTTTGTCATCGCGTGCTTGCCGAGCAGCGGGCGCTCGCTCACAGCGCATTCTTTGGCAGCACTCGAAAGCGGCATTTGGACAAGGCGGAGCAAGCCGGACAAATCCTCGAGCAAGTAATTGCCGTGCAATCCGACTTCTTCGACTTTCGTTACAAGGTTCTGTCTCAGGTCGCCGCTCACCTGCGGGGTGTCGCGTGACCGTCGCAGGCAGAACGGCTAACAATTCATTCAAGCCGAACCCGCTTCGCGGGTCGGCTTAATTCAAGCGTTATGCGTGGGCGGGCGTGTTGGTGTTGTCGGCTTCGGTGATGTGCTGCTTTCTCACCCGATCATGGCTTCGGCGTTGGTCGGTCGCTGATCTAGCCCGGTCGCTCGTATCTCCCGGCTTCGCTTCAATCGGCTTCGGATGCAGCACGTTCGCGCCGCCCTGCTGACGGATACAGGACCGACTCTATGCGGGCGGCGACCTTGGCTTCGGCCGTAAAAGCACGGGCCACTCACTACCCCCGGCTCCATCCAGTGATTTCCTCTCCGCCTACTGTTCTCGGCTAAGATCGCTTCGGCAGCCCGGGCTAGCTACTACCCAGGCTACATAACCACTCGTTCAAGCCGAACCCGCTTCGCGGGTCGGCTTAACTCAAGGTGTTAGGGCCCATTAGGCAAGGAGGTCGCATGTTTGGTTTCGGAGATCGCAAGAAGTACAACGGCTCTGTTGATATCAAGCTCAACAATGAGTACCAAATTGCAACGCGAGACAACCCGAGCTTCCCCGGAATGCTTGCGTACCTTGAGCTTATCGACAACGCGTGGCAGGCCAAGATGTCGCAAGACGAAGCCGCTCTTTACATAGCCACTCTCTACTACTGTGGCATCCTCAAACTCAACCTTCGTGCAGAGTCGGATACTTTGCTCTCGCGCATCAACTCCATTGTCGCTTTCGGTTTGCCAAAGGGTCTGATCTCGCAAGCACGCTGGTCAAAGTTCTCCGCAGCAATCCAGCAAGCAAATCATGACGCCGGCATCTAAGACATGGGCCCTAACAATTCATTCAAGCCGAACTTGTCCGCTGAGGCGGCCAAGTCGGCTTAATTCCGGTGTTAGACCGCACCCATGCCTCGCTACGACTTCGAACTCTTCGCTGACTACCATCAGTTCTACCTGCAGGACGAGCCTGCAGACGGCAATCTCGGTGACGCCTGGACCGAGGATGCTTCAGACCGTCTTCTTGCTGTTGCAACTGGCGTCATTGGTGTGGGCACCATCCGCAATACGGAGGTGCCGGTAACTATTGAGATTTTTGAAAAAGAACCTCTGCTGGATGTGACAAGATTCGATCATGTGGTTGAGTGCTCTCTTTCAGTTAGTAGCGGCCGCATAGTTGTCGCAGGATGTACTGATTACTTCCCCGATGCGGCCCGCATTGATGTGCGGGCTGGCACGTATCGCGTCCGCGTGAACTACGCTAATCTCAACTCGCTTTCTCCTGATGGGCTGGACGGCAATGACAGCTACCACCTCGAACTTTGGCTGGCGCCGTCTACTGAGATTTCGGTGCTCAAGCGTCGTGCGGCCTAACAAATCATTCAAGCCGAACCCGCTTCGCGGGTCGGCTTAATTCTGGTGTTAGATTGCTTTGGAGAGATCGTGGCGCTATCAGCTATGCTCGTAGGGATTGTGCTAGCCACCGTTATTTCATCGCTTGCCGGAGCGCTTGCCCTTAGGCTATTAGGCATTGGCGTCCCGCGTGTAGACCTTGGCGTGTGGTCGCCAAAAATCAGATTCTCGATAGGGACATCCGCGGTCTCGCTGTCCCCCTGGTTGATCAGCGGCTCGTCCACAGCCAAAAACCTTGATAACGCGGATGTTTATGCAGACGTACCAGGAAAGCTTCTGGACTCCCTTAATCGCATTGTGCGTGCACTCTTGCATCTGATCGGCCCTCTTTCTGTGCTGGCTGCTTCGATGCTATTCGTCGGCATAGATGCTTTGCCTGCCTTTGTCACAGGCTTTAGGCAAGCGATAGTCGGCGCGCTTTATCCATTCAGTTACGCCCAAATCTATTTGTCTGATTTCTCTAGTTTGGCAACCAACTCTCCAGTTTTTTCCATTGGGATCGCCTTGGCCAAACTAGCTGCCTTCTCCTTGCTTCCCGCTCCGCCTTTGAATGGCGGTCAAGGTCTTCTTGAACTTATTCGTCCGCGATCCGGCAAACTCGGAACCATTGCTGGTCTAGCTCAACAAATTAGTAATTTTGCGGTGTTTCTCATTTTTGCCATGTGGCTGATTGCATTAGGTTGGTGGCTCTTTCACAAGGGCGCAATCTAACAAATCATTCAAGCCGAACCGGTAGTTCCTCCGGTTTGGTGGACACCTTGACCTAACCCTCAGGAGTGTCCCAATGCCCAAGCCAGGTCCCAGAACCATCCATCGCTACAGCGATGCCTTCAAGGCCTCTGCCGTGCGTTTGAGCCTGCAGCCCGGTGTGCGGGTCGGCGATGTCGCCCAGTCGCTTTACATCCATCCCTACATGCTGTCTCGTTGGCGAAGACTCGCGCGGGAGGGCGTTATCGTGACCAAGGGTGCACCGGTGGATCCGTCGACGGCAGCCGAACTGAAAGCGCTGCGCAAGATCAAGCGGCAGTACGAGCAGCTCAAGCTCGAGCATGACCTTTTAGAAAAAGCGATCGCGTTCACTTCCGATCGAAAAGCGAAATCTTCGCCTTCATCGAGCACCACAAGGAAACCTGTCCGATGAGGGCGATGTGCCGCCTCTACCGGGTCAGTGCCGCCGGCTACTACGCTTGGGCTCGGCGGCCGGTGAGTGATCGCCGGATCGAAGACGCCTCGCTGATAGAGAAGATCCGCCAGGTGCACGAGGCCAGCCGGCAGACCTACGGCAGTCCCCGGGTGCATGCCGCCCTCCGGCGGCAGGGCGAGCCGATTGGACGCCGCCGAGTCGAGAGGCTGATGCGGCAGGAAGGCGTGCGTGCCTGTTCGGCCCGCCTGTACCGCCGTCGCCCCGGTCTGGCGCGGTTCCTGGACAGCGTCCCGAGTCGTGCGCACGAGCAACCCTGCCAACGACAGGATCAGGTGTGGGTCGGCGATGTCACCTACCTCAAGGTCGCCGGCCAATGGCGGTATCTGGCTACCGTGATGGATCGCTACTCCCGCCGCCTGCTGGGCTGGTCGCTGGGATCCGAACGCACGGCCTCGCTGACCCGTCGCGCCCTGACCGCCGCCCTGCGCACACGCACGCCGGCCTGCGATACGCTGTTCCACAGCGACCGGGGCATCGAGTTCATGGCCAACGACTTCAGACAGCGACTGAAACGGTCCGGGCTGGTGCAGTCGGTCAACCGGCCGCGCCGCATGAACGACAACGCACACATGGAGTCGTGGAACAAGTCGATGAAATCGGACATGTATCACCGCCGCCGCTTCGACAGTGATCGCTCGCTGCGCATGGCCGTCAACGACTACATCCAGTTCTACAACCACCAGCGCCTGCACTCGGCGCTGGGCTATCGATCACCGGTGGAGTTCGAGCAGTGCTAGAGAACCGCCGTCCACTTTTCCGTAGGAACTGCCACCCGCTTCGCGGGTCGGCTTAATTCAGGTGTTATGCGTGGGTTGGTGTGTTGGTGTTGCAGGCTTCGGTGGTGTGTAGCTCGTTCTTGCACTGCGGCTTCGGCATTGGTCGGTCGCTGACCCAACTTGATCGCCGCGTCTCGCGGCTCCGCTTCAATCGGCTTCGGATGCGCTAGGCTCGCGCCGCTCGGCACGAGGATGGCTTCAGGACTTTCGGATAGGCGGCGTCATTGGCTAAGGTGGTTTCGTCGAATTCCAGGGCACCATCGAAGGGCTCGCGAAGATGCTCGATCTGGGCGCAGCAGGCCCGCAGCAGACGATAGAAGCGCTCTCTGGCAGCCGCACTGGCCGAGCTGCGGAATCGCTGCCGATACGACGGCACACCGAGCACGAACAACTCCAGCAACTCCTGCTTGACAGCGCTTGGCAGCCGCACCGAATCCCATGCACTGGTCCAACTGAAACGATGACCGCAGGCGCGACATTTGTACCTGCCGTCACCGAGCAGGTAGTGGCGTGCTCCGTTGCAGGAGGGGCAATGCTTCATGACCAAATCCTCGAAGATTTGGTCCGGTTTGGCTAGGAATTACCTTAAAAAAAGCGATCGCGTTCACTTCCGATCGAAAAGCGAAATCTTCGCCTTCATCGAGCACCACAAGGAAACCTGTCCGATGAGGGCGATGTGCCGCCTCTACCGGGTCAGTGCCGCCGGCTACTACGCTTGGGCTCGGCGGCCGGTGAGTGATCGCCGGATCGAAGACGCCTCGCTGATAGAGAAGATCCGCCAGGTGCACGAGGCCAGCCGGCAGACCTACGGCAGTCCCCGGGTGCATGCCGCCCTCCGGCGGCAGGGCGAGCCGATTGGACGCCGCCGAGTCGAGAGGCTGATGCGGCAGGAAGGCGTGCGTGCCTGTTCGGCCCGCCTGTACCGCCGTCGCCCCGGTCTGGCGCGGTTCCTGGACAGCGTCCCGAGTCGTGCGCACGAGCAACCCTGCCAACGACAGGATCAGGTGTGGGTCGGCGATGTCACCTACCTCAAGGTCGCCGGCCAATGGCGGTATCTGGCTACCGTGATGGATCGCTACTCCCGCCGCCTGCTGGGCTGGTCGCTGGGATCCGAACGCACGGCCTCGCTGACCCGTCGCGCCCTGACCGCCGCCCTGCGCACACGCACGCCGGCCTGCGATACGCTGTTCCACAGCGACCGGGGCATCGAGTTCATGGCCAACGACTTCAGACAGCGACTGAAACGGTCCGGGCTGGTGCAGTCGGTCAACCGGCCGCGCCGCATGAACGACAACGCACACATGGAGTCGTGGAACAAGTCGATGAAATCGGACATGTATCACCGCCGCCGCTTCGACAGTGATCGCTCGCTGCGCATGGCCGTCAACGACTACATCCAGTTCTACAACCACCAGCGCCTGCACTCGGCGCTGGGCTATCGATCACCGGTGGAGTTCGAGCAGTGCTAGAGAACCGCTGTCCACTTTTCCGTAGGAACTGCCCACAGCTTCGTGGCACGGTTTTGGGCTTTTACGCTACGCTAGCCCAAAACCGCACCACTCTCGGTGCGGCTTAACTCAGGTGTTAGATTGCGGAACAAGATTTACAGTTTGCGGGCGTACTCCTTAGGTCTTTGATCGAAATCGCGGTCCATTTTGTGTTTCCGAGCATCAATTTGTTTGTGCACATCCTGTTCAACGAGATCACCCATTCGATCACTACCAAGCTTATAAAGGAGGTTGTACCTATGTTTAAAAAAAATAAAAACGTACTAACAGCTTACCGTTGCTCGATCAATGGTCGTGGGGCGCCCGCCCTTCAGGCAGAGCCTGCTGATGAGCCCGTGCAATTCGGGCGAAAGGGACCGCAATCCAACAGGTCATTCAAGCCGATGCCGCTTCACAGCGCGGCTTTATTCCAGCGTTAGGCGCCATATAGGGAGATTCCGCAATGTCCGCAAGCTCACCAATTTTCAAGAAGACGTCAATGGCTGGAGCTCGCTTTGAAGACGTCAATCTTGGTTCTGCGCACTTTGACGACATCAATCTCTCAAATGCGACGTTCTTCAACGTATCGCTCGTTGGCGCAACATTTAATTGCATCAATTTCAGCAACGTTGAAATCACTGATGCCAATCTCACCGGCATGACCATCAACGGAATTCCAGTCAGTGATCTGCTTCGCGCATATGGCGCCTAACAGTTCATTCGAGCCGACGCCGCGCATAGACGAGCGCGCGCCATCAGCTTGCCGATCACCGCCGGCGCCATGGCCATCTGCTGTTTCTGTGCCTGCAGCGTGGTCACCACTTGGTCACGACGCCGCAGCCAGCCTCGCAGCTCCCGCTGCCAGGGGACGGGAGCGCGGTAGCGACGCAGCCGCCCGGCGAGCAGCCGCGAGAGCAGGCACAGCACGTGCGCATCGATCCGATCGGTCTTGGCCAGCTCGCCGGTGGCCCGGGCGAAGTCGCGGGCCTGGCGCGGGTTGACCCGGGCGATCCAGATACCGGCATCGCAACAGGCATCGAGCAGTGCTTCCTCGTGGCCGCCAGTCGCCTCGACCACCACTCGCGCATCCGCCACGCCCTTCAACCGGCCAATGAGCTTGCCGATCCCGACCGGAGTATTGGCAAAACGCGCCACACCCGCCGCGCCATCGATGACCACATCCAGCGCCGCCTTGCCTATATCGATGCCCGCCGCGGTCATCCCGGTTCTCCGCTAGAGTTGGCTCGTCGAGAACATCGCGCCCGAGGCCCACGCTTATCCGTTCGAGGGAAACCTCGATCACCTGTCCGGGCGCAGGGCACGAGATCCGGCGTGCGGCCCCTGCTGAGTTGCGGTGCGGCTACACCGAGGCCTTATCGGGCGCACACGCCGGATCTCGGCCACTGCAGCAGGGAAATCCGGAGACATCAGGCGTCAGGCATCAGAGAATCTCCTCCATGAACTCGAAGAAGCCACGTGTTGGCGTTGGCGCGATAGTGATGCGCGATGGGCTGGTCCTGCTTGGACAGAGAATCGGCTCGCATGGCGGGGGCACCTGGGCGCTTCCAGGCGGACATCTCGAGTTCGGTGAGAGCGCCGTGGAATGTGCGGCACGCGAGGTCTACGAGGAGACGGGACTGGAGGTCGGAAACTTCATTGCCGGCCCTTATACGAACAACGTATTCGCGTCAGAAGAGAAGCACTACATCACCCTGTTTGTCGTTGGCCGAAGCGAGTCCGGTGATCCGCTGCTCCGTGAGCCAATGAAATGCGCGGGCTGGCACTGGTTTCGATGGACGGCACTGCCAAGCCCGTTGTTCCAACCGCTCGCAACGCTTCATGCCACGGGGTTCGTTCCCGATGGAGCAGTCTGACAGCTCATTCAAGGCGCACCCGCCTTGCTGTCGTCTACCCTTCACGGCTTCGCGCTATCGTTCGCCGCATCTTCCTTCGCCTACAGGACGCATCCATGGTGATTCCCCGCAGGCAGGCCGTGGTCGCTGGCATTGCGGCCATCGCGCTCGTCATCGCACTGCAGGCATTCAACAGCGTGGGCTGTTACGACCACACGCTGCCGGTGTTCATGCAGGTGCTGGGGATGTTCCTGCTGGTGCCGTTGCTGCCGGCGGTGATTTCGCTGTTCACGGCCAACCCGTTGCGCGCGGTGGGCGCCTGCCTGTTGTTCGCACCGTGGCTGGTGTTCGCCTACTACACCGATTGCGTGCGTCCCTACCAGGGTGGTGGGGCGTCGATGATCTACGTGGCAGTACTGCTCTGGGGCACGCCGAGCGCCATTGTCGGCGCGCTGCTGACCGGGCCGGCGATGCGCATGTCCGGCATGTCGGTGGCGCCGCGCCGGTAAGCGGGCACGGACGGACGCGACATCGCGGGCGACTTATTCCGCCTCTTCCGGCGGCAGCACCAGGCCATCCGGATCCACCGCCAGGCGGCCGGCGGCGAGCACGGCCTGGGTGCGGTTGGTGACGTGCAGCTTGCGCAGGATGGCGGTGACATGGGCCTTGATGGTGGCCTCGGACACGCCCAGGTCGTAGGCGATTTGCTTGTTGAGGCGGCCGGCGCCGAGCATCTGCAGCACCTTGAACTGCTGTGGCGTGAGATCGCGCAGGCGCTGTGCGGTTTCCTGTTCGTCGCGGCTGGTGGCGGGCGCGTTGTGCGCTTCGTCCGGTACCCAGCGTTCGCCGTCGAGCACCGCGCCGATGGCCTGGCCGATGGTGTCCGAATCGGCGGACTTGGGGATGAAGCCGAGTGCCCCGTGATCCAGTGCGCGGCGCATCACCGCCGGCTCTTCGCGTGCCGATACGATGACCACCGGCAGCTGCGGGTGCAGCGCACGCAGGTGGACCAATGCGTTGAAGCCATGCGCGCCCGGCATGTTGAGATCCATCAGCAGCAGGTCGGCGTCGGGATGCGCGTCGACCAGCACGTACAGCGCATCGACGCTGTCGGCCTCGTGCAGCTTCACGCCCGGCATCACGCGTTGCACGGCACCCCGCAGCGCCTCGCGGAACAGCGGGTGGTCATCGGCGATCAGCAGGGTGGGCATGGCGTTGCGGTCCATCGTGGGGGAAGGGTAATCCGTGGGGGTCGTGCTGCACAGATGCGGGCGTGATGCGCCCGCACCGTGCTGGCCCTTCGCCTCCCCGCGAAGGGCCGGTCGTGCCTACTTGACCTTGCGCTCGGCGACCAGCGATTCCACCACCGACGGGTCCGCCAGGGTGGAGGTATCGCCCAGTTGCTCGGGCGCGTTCTCGGCGATCTTGCGCAGGATGCGGCGCATGATCTTGCCCGAGCGCGTCTTCGGCAGGCCCGGCGCCCATTGCAGGTGGTCGGGCGTGGCGATCGGGCCGATCTCCTTGCGTACCCAGGCCACCAGTTCCTTCAACAGCTCGTCGCTCTGCGCTTCGCCGGCCTTGAGGGTGACGTAGGCGTAGATGCCCTGCCCCTTGATGTCGTGCGGGAAGCCGACCACCGCGGCCTCGGCCACCTTGGGATGCGCGACCAGCGCGCTTTCCACTTCGGCGGTGCCGATGCGGTGGCCGGAGACGTTGATGACGTCGTCGACACGGCCGGTGATCCAGTAGTAGCCATCGGCGTCGCGGCGGCATCCGTCGCCGGTGAAGTACGTGCCCGGATAGGTGCGGAAGTACGTGTCGATGAAGCGCTGGTGGTCGCCGTACACGGTACGCATCTGGCCAGGCCACGAATCCAGCAGCACCAGGTTGCCTTCGGTGGCGCCGTCGAGCTGTTCGCCGTTGGCATCGACCAGCGCCGGGCGCACGCCGTAGAACGGCAGCGTGGCGGAGCCGGGCTTGAGGTCGACCGCACCGGCCAGCGGGCTGATCAGGATGCCGCCGGTCTCGGTCTGCCACCAGGTGTCGACGATGGGGCAGCGCGAATCGCCGACGGTTTCGTAGTACCAGCGCCAGGCTTCGGGATTGATCGGCTCGCCGACGCTGCCGAGCAGGCGCAGTGAGGCGCGCGAGGTCTTCTTCACCGGTTCCTCGCCCTCGCGCATCAGCGCGCGGATGGCGGTCGGGGCCGTGTAGAAGATGGTGACCTTGTGCTTGTCGATCACCTCCCAGAAGCGCGACACGTTCGGGTAGTTCGGCACGCCTTCGAACATCACCGCGGTGGCGCCGTTGGCCAGCGGGCCGTAGACGATGTAGCTGTGGCCGGTGACCCAGCCCACGTCGGCGGTGCACCAGTAGATGTCATCCTCGCGCAGGTCGAACACGGCTTCGTGCGTGTACGCGGCGTACAGCAGGTAGCCGCCGGTGGTGTGCAGCACGCCCTTCGGCTTGCCGGTGGACCCGGAGGTGTAGAGGATGAAGAGCGGGTCTTCGGCGTTCATGCGTTCCGGCTCGCATTCGGCCGGCTGCGCATCGACCACGGCGTCGAACCAACGGTCGCGCGGCATCTGCATGTCCACCGCGCCACCGGTGTGGCGCACGACGAGGACGGTTTCGACGGAGTTGGTGCCGGGCAGCTTGAGCGCGGCATCGACGTTCGCCTTCAGCGGCACCTTCTTGCCGCCGCGCAGGCCTTCGTCGGCGGTGATGATGAGCTTGCTGGCGCAGTCGGACACGCGGTCGGCGATGGAATTGGGCGCGAACCCTCCGAACACCACCGAGTGGATGGCGCCGATGCGCGCGCAGGCCAGCATGGCCACGGCGGCGTCGGGAATCATCGGCAGGTAGATGGTGACGCGGTCGCCCTTCTGCACGCCCAGCGCGCGCAGCGCATTGGCCAGCCTGCAGGTGCGTTCGTACAGTTCGCGGTAGGTGACGCCGTAGGACGGCGTGTCGGGACTGTCGGCTTCGAACAGCAGCGCGACCTTGTCGCCGCGTTCGGCCAGTTGGCGGTCCAGGCAGTTGACGCTGGCGTTGAGTTCGCCGTCGGCGAACCAGCGGATGCGGAAGTCGTCGAGGGCGTAGTTGACGTCCTTGATCTGGGTCGGCTTCTTGAACCACTCGAGGCGCTCGGCGACCTGGCCCCAGAAGGCCTCGGGATCGTCGATGGAGGCCCGGTAGTCGCGCTGGTATTGTTCGCGCGTGATGCGGGCCGTGGCCGCGAATTCCGGCTTGACCGGATACAGGTCAGTCATGAGGTCCTCCCGGGACGTTCAAGTAATGCGTCGATTCTGAAGCAAGCGGGGCGGAAGGCGCGCATCCGTCGGGACGACGTCGGCGCATCCGGGGCATCGAGTTTGACGCATACCGGCGTGCGGCATTGCAGCATCCGGCTTAGACGATGGTCTTAAAACGCGTGCGCCGCAGGCTGCGACAGATCGCCGCACCCCTGTTTTTCCCGGGGTTTGCCTTTGCTGCGCCGCCGTTACGACTAATGGCGAATAGGCGTTGCCGCCGTGCAGGCGCAAGTCTCCGTCAGCCGCGCAACGCGGCCATCGACCTTTCGGGAGGGGTTATGACCCAACGTTCCGCATTCGCGCGACGGCCATTGGCTGCCGCGCTGTTCGTCGCCTTGATTGCGCCTGGCATGGCCTTCGCGCAGACCGCCAAGGAGAAGGCGCTGGAAGCGCGCGTCGCCGACCTGGAGCGGCAGGTGCAGTTGCTGCTGTCCTCGCAGCAACAGCAGCAGACGCAGATCACCACCACGCAGGAGCAGGTGACGCAGGTGCAGGCTGCGCAGGCCGCCAAGCCCGCGACGCCGGCCGGCAAGCAGCCGATCCAGAACACCACCATCCTGACCGCGGCCAATCCGGGGGGCACGTTCTCCTACGGCGGCTTCATCAAGATGGACGCGATGGTCACCGACACCAGCGATGGCCGCATCGCCGACGGCAACTCCGGCCGCCTGTTCTATGTGCCCAGCACGATCCCGGTGGGCGGCCCGACCGCCAACGGCGGCGACGCCTACACCGATTTCCACGCGCAGTTCTCGCGCTTCTGGCTGAGCGCGGACCATGTCACCGACAACGGCGACAAGTTCAAGGGCTTCGTGGAAATGGACTTCTTCGGCGGCGGCAACAATGCGCTGGCCGGCAACGAGACCGCGACCAACACCTACGCCGTCACCCTGCGCCACGCCTACGTGACCTGGAACAACTGGCTGGCCGGCCAGACCTGGTCCAACTTCATGGACGTGGCCGCGCTGCCGGATGCCGTCGACTTCGTCGGTCCCACCGACGGCACGGTGTTCGTGCGCCAGGCGCAGGTGCGCTACACCAAGGGACCGTGGTCGTTCTCGGTGGAGAACCCGCAGACCACCGTCACCCCGTACCTCACCGGCACCCGCTTCAACAGCGGCGACAACGCGATGCCCGACGTCACCGCGCGCTGGCTGACCAAGGGCGACTGGGGCCACTTCACCGTCGCCGGCATGGTGCGCCAGTTCAAGCTGCTGGAGGAAACCGATACCGGTGCGTCCGTCAGCGTCTCGGGCAAGTTCAACCTGGGCAAGAACGACGACATCCGCTATGCGGTGAACGCGGGCCAGGGCATCGGCCGCTACCTCGCCTTCGGCGTGGGCAGCGACGTGGTGACCGAAGCCAACGGCGACATCACTGCGCTGGACGGCTATGGCGGTTTCGTGGCGTGGCGCCACGTGTTCAGTCCGAAAGTACGTACCAACCTGATGTACGCGGCCTCGCATTTCGACAACGACGCCGCAATCACCGGCTTCGGCGTCACCGAGCGCACGCAATCGATGCATGCCAACGTGATCTATTCGCCGTTCCCGAAACTGGACATCGGCGCAGAGCTCATCTACGGGCAGCGTTCGCTCGAGGACGACCGCGAGGGCGACCTGAAGCGACTGCACACCACCGTCAAATACACATTCTGAGGGGAATGCACATGAGTTCCACGTCTGCGCAGCATGCGTCTCCGGGCGATCTGACGAAGGGCCACAAGAAGGTCATCTTCGCCTCCAGCCTCGGCACCGTCTTCGAGTGGTACGACTTCTACCTGTACGGGTCGCTCGCGGCCATCATCGCCAAGCAGTTCTTCAGCGGCGTCAACCCGACCACGGGCATGATCTTCGCGCTGCTGGCGTTCGCCGCCGGCTTCTTCGTGCGTCCGTTCGGCGCGGCCTTCTTCGGCAGCCTCGGCGACCGCATCGGCCGCAAGTACACCTTCCTGGTCACCATCCTAATCATGGGCATCTCGACCTTCCTGGTCGGCGTGCTACCCAACTACGCGTCGATCGGCATGGCGGCGCCCGTCATCCTGATCATCCTGCGCCTGGCCCAGGGCCTGGCGATGGGCGGTGAGTACGGCGGTGCGGCCACCTACGTGGCCGAGCACGCGCCGGACGGCAAGCGCGGCCTGTACACGGCCTTCATCCAGACCACCGCGACGCTGGGCCTGTTCCTGTCGCTGCTGGTGATCCTGGCCTGCCGCCTGTCGCTGGGCACCGAGGCGTTCGAAGCCTGGGGTTGGCGCATCCCGTTCCTGGCGTCGATCATCCTGCTCGGCATTTCGGTGTGGATCCGCCTGCAGTTGAGCGAATCCCCGCTGTTCCAGCAGATGAAGGCAGAGGGCAAGGGTTCGAAGACGCCGTTCCGCGATTCGATGAAGGGCGGCAACCTGAAGCTGATGCTGCTGGTGCTGTTCGGCGCGACCGCCGGCCAGGCCGTGGTGTGGTACGCGGGCCAGTTCTACGCGCTGTTCTACCTGCAGAGCATCCTGAAGGTGGATTCCACCGTCGCCTACCTGCTGATCGCCGCCGCCCTGTTCCTCGCCACGCCGTTCTTCCTGTTCTTCGGCTGGCTGTCGGACAAGATCGGCCGCAAGAAGATCATCATGGCGGGCTGCCTGCTGGCCGCGCTGACCTACTTCCCGATCTTCAAGGGCATCACCCACTTCGCCAACCCGGGCGTGGAAGAAGCCAGCCGCAATTCGCCGGCCGTGGTGGTCGCGGACAAGAACACCTGCTCGTTCCAGTTCGATCCGATCCCGGGCACGCGCAAGTTCACCAGTTCGTGCGACCAGGCCACCGCCGCCCTCGCACGCGCCGGTGTGCCGTACAGCGTGCAGTCGGCGCCGGTCGGTTCGCTGGCCCAGGTGAATGTCGGCCAGACGTCGGTGACCTCGTTCGAAGCCGCGGGCCTGGCTGGCGATGACCTGAAGGCCAGGACGGCAGCGTTCGGTGGCGAACTGAAGACGGCGCTGGGTGCGGCCGGCTATACGGAGAAGGCACCGACGGACCGCATCAATGTCCCGATGACGATCTTCCTGCTGTGGATCCTGGTGATCTACGTGACCATGGTCTACGGCCCGATCGCCGCCTACCTGGTCGAGCTGTTCCCCACGCAGATCCGCTACACCTCGATGTCGCTGCCGTACCACATCGGCAACGGCTGGTTCGGCGGCTTCCTGCCGGCCATCTCGTTCGCCCTGGTCGCGGCCACGGGCAACCTGTACTACGGCCTGTGGTACCCGATCGGCATCGCGGTGATGACGCTGATCATCGGCACGTTCTTCCTGCGCGAGACGAAGGACGTCGACATCACGAAGTAACCGTTCCTCCCCGGCCGGCCCCTCCCAGGGCCCAGGGCCGGCAACCTCGACGCCGGTCCTCGTGGCCGGCGTTTTCTTTGGCATAACGCCCACGCGCTACGCTGGCAACCCGTCACGAGGCCTTCGCCATGCCGCTGATCACCCTGACCATCCGTGCGCCGAAGGACGAGGCCTTCAAGTCGTCGATCCTGGAGGCGGTGTATGCGGCACTGGTCGCCTCCGGGGTGCCCGCCAGCGACCGCTTCCAGCGCGTGCTGGAACTGTCCGCCGAGGATTTCCGTTTCGACCCGTCCTATCCCGACGCCGCCGGCGCGCGTGACGACGACTTCGCGCTGATCGAGATCCTGTGGTCGGCAGGCCGCAGCGTGAAGGTGAAGAAGGCGCTGCTGGCCGACCTGATGCAGCGGCTCTCCGCTGCGGGCAGGAACCCGGAAAACGTCATGGTGTGCTTCAAGGAAACGACGTGGGAGAACTGGGCGTTCGCGGGCGGACGCCTGATCCACACGTGAGGCGGCTCAGCGCGGTGGCGCCGCCAGTTCCTTTTCGCTGAGGAAGCCGTCGCCGTCGGCATCCTGCCGCTTGAAGCGCGCGGCGAGCTGGGCGAGGTGCGCCTCGCGGGTGATCGGTTTGCCGCGCCCGCCGGGCAGTTCGTCGGCGGACAGCACGCCGTCGCGATTGCGGTCCATGCCGTCGAAGGCGTAGCTCATCCAGGCCTGGTACTCGGCCAGGCTGACGCGGCCATCGCCGTCCGTGTCCATGCGCGCGAGATAGTCGCCGGTGGCATTGACCTGCGCCATCGCCAGGAACGGCATGCAGGCAAGGGCGAGCGGGGGCAGGCAGCGGCGCATGCCGGCATTGTAGGGGCGGCATCGCGGATCGCGCGATGCGGTCGCTCCCGTCGCGGCGTGGCCCTCGGCCCGGCGGCGTATTCGGGTACGCTGGCAGCGCACCGATCCTCCCCGCCCCGATGAACCTGCCTGCCTCCCCCGCCGCGGCCACGTCCGCCGCGCCGCTGTTCGAACTGGACCGCGCCACCGTCGTGCGCGGCGCCAGCCGCGTGCTGCGGGACCTGTCACTGACCATTCCGCTGGGCCAGCACACCGCCATCCTCGGCCCCAACGGGTGCGGCAAGTCGACGTTCATCAAACTGATCAACCGCGAGCTGTACCCGCTCGCACGCGAGGGCGATGCGCCGGTGAAGGTGTTCGGCATGCGCCGCTGGAACGTCAACGAGCTGCGCAGCCGGTTGGGGGTGGTGACCAGCGACCTGACCCGCGACCTGCAGCAGATGCCGCACCTGCGCGTGGAGGACGCGGTGGTCACGGGCTTCTTCTCCAGCTTCATGCCGCCGCCGCACCGCAACGTCGACGCCGGCATGCGCGCCCGCGCACGCCACGCCCTGGAGGACGTGCGCGCGACCGCACTGGCCGACCGCCAGGTCGCCGAACTGTCCACCGGCGAGATGCGGCGCGTGCTGATCGCGCGGGCGCTGGTACACGAACCCGAGGCACTGTTGCTGGACGAACCCACGGCCGGGCTGGACCTGGTGGCGCGGCAACATTTCCTCGGGCTGATGCGAACGCTGGCGCAGCGCGGCATCACCCTGGTGCTGGTGACGCACCACATCGAGGAGATCATTCCCGAGATCGACCGCGTGCTGGTGTTGCGCGATGGCAGCGTGCAAGCCGATGGCGACCGCGCCAGCACCCTGACGGAGGGGCAACTGAGCCACGCGTTCGGCGGCGCGGTACGCGTGCGGCGCGAGGGCGACTACTACTGCGCGGCTCCGGCCCATGCCTGAGCTGCCCGAAGTCGAGACCACCCGGCGCGGACTGGCGCCGCATGTCGAAGGCCGACGCATCACGGCAGTGACGCTGCGCCGGCCCGACCTGCGCTGGCCGATCCCGCCGGAGGTCGCACGCGACCTGCCCGGCCAGCGCATCGAGGCCGTACGCCGGCGCGCCAAGTACCTGCTGATGGACACCGCCGCCGGCAGCGCCCTGCTGCACCTGGGCATGTCGGGCAGCCTGCGCGTGCTGCCGGCGGCCACGCCGGTGGCGGCCCACGACCATGTCGACATCGTGCTGGAGGGCGAACGGGGCGCGCCGGGCCGCGTGCTGCGCTTCAACGATCCACGCCGCTTCGGTTGCCTGCTGTGGCAACCCGTCGGCGAAACCCACCCGCTGCTGCAGGCGTTGGGGCCGGAGCCGCTGTCGGAAGATTTCGATGGCGATTACCTGTTCGCCCTGAGCCGCGGCCGCAAGGCACCGGTGAAGACCTTCCTGATGGACCAGGCGGTGGTGGTGGGCGTGGGCAACATCTACGCGGCCGAAAGCCTGTTCCGCGCCGGCATCTCGCCGTTGCGCGCGGCCGGCAAGGTCTCGCGCGAACGCTACGTGGCGCTGGCGGAGGCGGTGAAAACGATCCTGGCCCACGCCATCACCCGCGGCGGCACCACGCTGCGCGATTTCCTCAGCCCCGACGGCGCGCCGGGGTACTTCGAGCAGGAACTGTCCGCCTACGGCCGCGGCGGCGCACCCTGCCCGCGCTGTGGCCGGCCGATGAAGCAGGCCAGCATCGGCCAACGCGCCACGGTCTGGTGCGGGCATTGCCAGCGCTGACCCCCTGATGGATCAGCGTGTCCTCACGTCATGTGAGGTAAATGACGTTATATTCGCGCCCTTGGCATCACGGGGATGAGGGATGGCCGACGCTTCTGACATCACATTGTGGCTGGATTCGGCCCGTGGCGGCGACCGCGCCGCGCTGGACCGCGTGCTGTCCACGCTGTACCAGGAACTGCACACCATGGCGCGCCGCCAGCTGTCCGGCCAGCACGGCTACACGCTGGACGCCACCGCGCTGGTGCACGAGTCCTACCTGAAACTGCTTGGCTCCACCGGCACCGCCAAGTTCGAAGATCGCGCCCACTTCTTCGCCTACGCCGCCTCGTCGATGCGCAGCGTGGTGGTGGACTACGCCCGCAGCCGGCTGGCGCGCAAGCGCGGCGGCGACCTCAAGCGCGTGGCCGACATTCCGGAAGAGGTGGAAGGCAACCTGCGCCTGGACGAGGACATGCTGGCGCTGAACGACGCGCTGGAGAAGCTGGCCGCTGCCGACGAACGCCTGGCCCAGGTGGTGGAAATGCGGTACTTCGCCGGCCTGTCCGAACTGGAGATCGCCGAACTGCTGCAACGCTCCGAGCGCAGCATCCGCCGCGACTGGCAGAAGGCGCGGCTGTTCCTGCTGTCGGCCATGGCGGACAGCTGAGCCTGGCCCACCCGCGCCGCACCGATGGACGTCGAACGCTGGAAACGCCTGTCGCCGTTGCTCGACGTCCTGCTGGAGCTTGACCCGGAGGCGCGCGCGGACCAGTTGGAGATCCTGCGCGCCGACGATCCCGACACCGCGCGGGAAGTGGAGCAACTGCTCGCACTGGAAGAAGAAGGCGACGGTTTCATCGACCAGCCCCTGGTCGACAAGCCCGGCCAGCTGAAACCCGGCATGCGCGTCGGCCCTTACCAGCTGGAGTCGCTGCTGGGCGAGGGCGGCATGGGCATGGTGTGGCTGGCCTCGCGCGCGGACGGCCTGTACAAGCGCCGCGTCGCGCTGAAGCTGCTGCGCCCGGGACTGGCCGATCCCAACCTGCGGCTGCGCTTCACCCGCGAGCGCGAAATCCTGGCGCGCCTCGAGCATCCCAACATCGCGCGCCTGCTCGATGCCGGCATCGGCGGCGAAGGCCAGCCGTACCTTGCGCTGGAATACGTCGAAGGCGTGTCGATCACCGACTACTGCCTGGCCAACAACGTCGGCCTGGAGGCGCGGCTGGCGCTGTTCCTGCAGGTCTGCGAGGCGGTCAGCCACGCGCATGCGAACCTGATCGTCCACCGCGACCTCAAGCCGTCCAACATCCTGGTCACGCCGACCGGCGACGTGCGCCTGCTGGATTTCGGCATCGCCAAGCTGCTGGACGATCCCGAACCCGCACCGGTCCATCCACGGACCGAGGTGCGTGCCTTCACCCTGCACTACGCCGCACCGGAGCAGGTGCGCGGCGAACTCGTCACCACCATGACCGACGTGTATTCGCTGGGCGTGGTGCTGTACGAACTGATCGCCAGCACCAAGCCCTATCGCCTGCGCCGGCAGACCGATGCGGAATGGGAACAGGCGATCCTCGCCGTGGAACCCCTCAAGCCGTCGGTGGCCACCCTGCGCACCACCGACGGCAGCCGCAGCCAGTGCCCCGATGCACGCCGTACCTCGCGCAAGCTGGCCGGCGACCTCGACAACATCACGCTGAAGGCGCTGCAGAAGGCGCCGGAACAACGCTATCCGTCCGTGGAAGCGCTGTCGCTGGACCTGCAGCGCCACATCGAAGGCCGGCCGGTCCACGCACGTCCGCAGAGCGTCGGCTACCGGATGCACAAGTACCTCGTGCGGCACCGCTGGGCGCTGGGCACGGGCATCGCCGTGGCCTCCGTGCTGGTGGCCGCGCTTGCCGCCAGCGTGTGGCAGGGACGGCAGGCGATGCGCGAAACCGCGCGTGCGCAGGCGATGCAGGATTTCGTGATCGGCCTGTTCGACAATGCCAGCGCATCGCAGCAGGGCAGCACCTTCGACGCCCGCGAGCTGCTCGCCGCCGGCGAGCGCCGCGGCGAGCGCGAGCTCGCCAACCAGCCGCGCGCCCAGGCCGAGCTGCTCGGCGTGATCGCGCGGCTCAGGTTGGGCCTCGGCGACTACCACGAGTCGCTCGTGCTGCTGGAAAAGCAGGCACGCGTGCTGGCCGTGACCGATGACGTGCCCGACAGCCTGCGGTTGCAGGCCGTCACCCAGCACGGTCGCGTGCTGCGCCTGCTGGGACGCTCGCGCCAGTGCGTGCAGGTCATGGCGCCGATGGAGGCGCGCCTGCGTTCGCTCGAATCGCGCCTGCCGCTGCGGGTGGCGGAGTTCCAGTCGCAGAACGGGCGCTGCCGCGCCGATGCCGGCGAGAAGCAGCTCGCGCGGCAGATGTTCGACCGCTCGCTGGAGATCCGCCGCAACCTCAAGGATGAAGCCGGCGTCGCCGAGAACATGCGCGACCTCGCCCAGCTGGATGTCGAGCTGGGCAACGCCGACGCCGGTGCCCGCGGCTATCGCGCGGCGCTCGCGCACCTGCAGGCGCATGGCCAGTCGCGGCACCCGCTGGTGATCGAGATCCAGCGCAGCCTGGCCCTGCTCTACCGCAACCGCGGCGAAACCGATGCCGCCCTGGCCGCCTTCCAGCGCGCGCGTGACCTGGCCCAGGAAATCCACGGGCCGCAGCATCCGATCACCCAGGCCGTGCGCCGGCAGGTCGCCGCCATCCATGTCGACCTGGGAGAGCTGCGCGAGGCGGATGCGGAGATGCGCGAACTGCACGCGCTGACCCTGCGCACCGTCGGCCCGGACCATCGCGATGCCGCCGCCAGCTGGAACTCGCTCGGCATCATCGCGTGGGAGCGCGGCGACTACGACAGCGCCGTGCGCGACGTCGAACACGCGGTGAGCATCCTGCGCCGGCTGGACAACAAGCAGCTGCTCCCCAGCACCCTGTTCAACTACGGCATGGTGCTGCACAGCGCGCACCGCGAGGACGAAGCGCTGGCGATCCTGGAAGAGACGCGGCAGATGCGCGTCGAACAGATCGGCGCGAGCCACCCGCTGATCGGCGAGACCGATCGCATGATCGGCGAAGTGCTGGCGGCCAAGGGCGACCTGCGGGGCGCGACGGAACGGTTCGACCGTGCCGTGCGGCTGACCCGCGTGGGCTTCGGTCCGGACCATCCGCGCACCTGGTTCGCCGAACTGTCGATGGCCCGCCACCTGACGCGGCTGGGTCGGCCGCAGGACGCGATCGCGGCGCTGCAACCGCTGGCGACGCACGAAGGTGGCGGCAGCGAGGCACCCAAGCTGCGCTGGCAGGCGCGCGCCTACCTTGCGGAAGCGCGTTGCCGCCTGGGGGAAAAGGAACGCGCCCGCCGCGAACTCGACGCGCTGGCCGGCGAGTTGCGCATCGCACTACCGGACGGCGGCGTCATTCCGCATGAAGTCGCCGAACTTCGCGCCGCCTGCCGCTAGGGCGGCTCACTCCAGCGGCAGCGCTTGCTGCAGGGGATCGATGCGGCCTTCGCCCCGCGCGATCTTCTTGAACTCGGCGCGGCTCACCGACACATAGCGTTCGTTGCCGCCGATCTCCACCTGCGGCCCGTCCTGCACGGCCAGGCCCTGCTCGTTGACCCGCACGGTCATGATCGCCTTCTTGCCGGTATGGCAGATCGTCTTGATTTCGCTCATCTCGTCGGCCCACGCCAGCAGGTACTGGCTGCCTTCGAACAGCTCGCCACGGAAATCGGTGCGCAGGCCGTAGCACAGTACCGGGATGCGCAACGCATCCACCACTTCACTGAGTTGCCAGACCTGCGCGCGGGTGAGGAACTGCGCCTCGTCCACCAGCACGCAGTCCAGCTTGCCGTGCGCGGCGATGTCGTCGCGGATCCAGCGCTCAAGGTCGTCGCCACGCTCGAACGCCACCGCCTCCGCGCGCAGCCCGATTCGCGACGCCACCACCCCGGTACCCGCGCGATCGTCCAGCCGCGGCGTCAGGATCGCCACCCGCATCCCGCGCTCGCGGTAGTTGTGCGCCGATTGCAGCAGCGTGGTGGTCTTCCCGGCGTTCATCGCCGAATAGTAGAAATAGAGCTTGGCCATGTGCGGATTCTACCGCGTGGCGTCATCACTCCTTGCGGTCCGGTGGGCTGTCGGGATCCGCCGGCACACGTTCGATCTCGCCCACGTTCACCCGGCCCTTCATCGGTGCTTTCCAGATGGCGTCCTGCAGCTGCCAGTACTTTTCGGGCTGCCAGTACTTGGGCGCGTAATACTCGCCGCCGCTCAGGGTCATGCCGCTGCCTGCCAGTGGGCCGGTGTTGGGGATGATGGTGAGATTGCCGACGAATCCGACCCGGCTGCCCGTGGTGCGACCCCTTTCGCGGCGCAGGATCTTTTCCAACCGCGGCTTGGCGGCATCGTCGCCGTACTGGTCCAGCAGCGCCTGGCCTCGCGAGACGGCATCCTGCTGTTCCGCGTCGTCCAGCGCACTCCACATGCCCTCGCGGCGCACCAGGAAATCGTGGTACAGGCGCTCGGCCGCGATATCCATCCAGGCGTAGGCGATCGCGCGATCCGTGGCGACACCGATGCCGTTCCAGTACATCTCGGCGATGACCGCTTGCGCCGGCTTGTCGCCGTGGTACGCGGCGCGCTTGAGTTCTTCCAGCGCGACGGCGTATTCCTTGCGCTCGTAGGAGCGTATGCCCTCGGCCCGCCAGCGCAGGTCCGGATGCGCCGCCAGGAACCCTTCCGTCAACACCGCCGGATCGATCTTCGCCTCCTCTGCCAGTGCTGTCTCCCATGGCAATGCGGCGAAGACGACAAGCGCACAACGAAGGAACACGTTCATGCTGGCGAACCTGCGTCCGAATGCCGGGATGGGCGCCATGCTAGGAGAAGCCGGGCGCGGTTGTCTGTAAACTGATGGCCTACGCAGAAGTACACCCCATGCACGGTCTCAACCCCCCCCAACGCGCCGCCGTCCTTCACAGCAAGGGCCCCCTGTTGGTGCTCGCGGGCGCCGGCAGTGGCAAGACGCGGGTGATCGTGGAGAAGATCGCGCACCTGATCGCGGGCAACCACTTTCCGGCGCGCCGGATCGCGGCGATCACCTTCACCAACAAATCCGCCAAGGAAATGCGCGAGCGCGTGTCCAAGCGGATCAAGGGCGATGCCGCGGAAGGCCTGACCATCTGCACCTTCCATGCATTGGGCCTGAAATTCCTGCAGATCGAACATGCGGCGGTCGGCCTGAAGCGCGGTTTCTCGATCTTCGATGCCGACGATGCCCATGCGCAGGTCAAGGACCTGATGTACGGCGCCAAGCCCGACGACGTGGAAGCGGCGAAGAACCTGATTTCGCGCGCGAAGAATGCCGGCCTGTCGCCCGAAGAAGCGCTGGCCGAAGCGCGCACCAACCGCGAGAAGGATGCCGCGCTGCTGTACCAGCGCTACCAGGATCGCCTGACCACCTTCAACGCCGTGGACTTCGATGATCTGATCCGGCTGCCGGTGCAGATCCTGGAGAACAACCCCGAGATCACCGCGGCGTGGCGCGAGCGCATCGGCTACCTGCTGGTCGACGAATGCCAGGACACCAACGACGCGCAGTACCGCCTGCTGAAGGCGATCGCCGGCGAGCGCGGCGACTTCACCTGCGTGGGCGACGACGACCAGAGCATCTATGCGTGGCGTGGCGCGAACCCCGACAACCTGCTGCAGATGACGAAGGACTATCCGGCGTTGCAGATCGTCAAGCTGGAACAGAACTACCGCTGCAGCAACCGCGTGCTGCGCGCGGCCAATGCGCTGATCGCGAACAACCCGCACGAACACCCGAAGAAGCTGTGGAGCGACCAGGCCGACGGCGAGCGCATCCGCGTGTGGGAAACCCGCGACAACGAGCACGAAGCGGAGAAGGTCGCCGCCGAGATCGCCTTCGTGCAGGCATCGAAGAGTGCGGCGTGGAGCGATTTCTGCATCCTGTTCCGCGGCAACCACCAGTCGCGGGCGCTGGAAAAGGCGCTGCAGCTGCTGCGCATCCCCTACCACCTGACCGGCGGCACCGCGTTCCTGGAACGGCAGGAAGTAAAGGATGCGATGTCGTGGCTACGCCTGCTGGTGAACCCGGACGACGATGCGGCGTTCCTGCGCGCGGTGCAGTCGCCGAAGCGCGAAGTCGGCGCCACCTCGCTGGCGAAGCTCGCCGAGATGGCGCAGCACGCACACCTGCCGCTGTCGCGCGCCGCAGAATCGATGGGCGCGCTGAAGGCGTTGCCGCCGCGCGCGGCCAACGGCCTCAGCGCCTTCGTCGACATCGTGCGCGACCTGCGCCGGCATGCGGAGGAACTGCCGCCGGCCGACCTCGTGCGACGCCTGAGCGAACGCTCCGGCCTGCTGGCGGACCTGCGCGCGCAGTGCAAGGACGAGGCTTCGTTCCAGCGTCGCCGCGCCAACCTTGACGAACTGGCCGACTGGTTCGAAGGCGGACCGCGCGGCAGTTCGGCCGGCGACCTCGCCGCGCAGCTTGCGCTGCTGTCGCGCAACGACAAGGATGATGGCGGCAACCAGGTCCGGCTGATGAGCCTGCATGCGGCCAAGGGGCTGGAATTCCGCTACGTCTTCATCGTCGGCTGCGAGGACGGCACGCTGCCGCACGAGACCAGCGTCGAGGAAGGCAACCTGCAGGAAGAGCGGCGCCTGATGTACGTGGGCATCACCCGTGCGAAGGAGCAGCTGTGGCTCAGCCACAACCGCGAGACGCGCCGCTTCGGCGAACGCATGCGCCTGCAGCCGAGCCGCTTCATCGACGAACTGCCCGCCGAAGAACTGCAACGCGACGGCGCCGACCCGGTGGCCGATGCGGAACGCAAGAAGGAGCGCGCCAGCGCCGGCCTGGCGGCGATCCAGGCGATGTTCGACTGACCCACGACGCCGGCGGTTGCGCTACGCTGCGCGGCATCGCACTCCGGTGTACCTCGGCATGACGCGCGACAGCAAGGCTTGGCGGTGGATCGGCTTCCTGATCGCCCTCGTCGGCGTCGGCTTCCCGTACTGGCAGCTGCCGCCGGAACTGGCGGGCCTGCCGCGTGCGCTGTACGGCCCGGGACTCGTCGCTGTCGGGGTGATCGCAATGCTGCTGCGCGCGTTCGGCACGGGCCGCTTCCTGACGCTGTGGCTGTTGATCGCGCTGGCCGTACCGGCCGCCGTGCTGGTGCGGATCGCGATGGATACGCTGCGCCACGCACCTCCGGCTGGCGCTCCCGTGGCCGACATGGTGGTGGCCGCCGCGCTCGGGTTAGGTGCGTCCCTTGTCGGCATGCTCGTCGGCAGCCTGTTCCTGCTGCGCAGCAGCCGGCGCCCGAAGTGACGACAGGAGGAGTCGTGACGGAACCCCGCCTCTCCCACATACGCCAGATCGCCATCACCGTGCGCGATGTCGATGCCGCACTCGCGTTCTACCGCGATGCACTCGGCCTGGCGTTCCTGTTCCAGCCCGCGCCGACGCTCGCGTTCCTGCAGGCGGGCGACGTGCGCCTGATGCTGACCACGCCACAGGGTGCGGGTGCCGTCGGCGCCAACTCGATCCTCTATTTCGCCGTGGACGATATCGTCGCCACGCAGGCCGCGCTGGTCGCGCGCGGCGCGACCGAAGAGCGACCGCCTCAGCTGGCCGCGCGCATGCCGGACCACGCACTGTGGACCGGCTTCCTGCGCGATCCGGACGGCAACCTGGTGGGGCTGATGGAAGAAAAGCGCTGACGCCCTTGCCTGCGTTCAGCGCACCATGGCCGGCAACTCGCGCGCGGATTCGCCGGGAGGTGTCTGCCGAGGTGTCACGTGCAACGGCGATTCCTCGCGCGCCGCCAGTTCCCGCGCGACATCCGCCTGGAACTGGCGTGCCCACGGGCCACGCAGGTACTCGCTGACGACGGAAGACATCGGGTCGCCTCCCCTCGCCGCCGCCGCGCGCGAGGCCTGCTCCACCAGATCATTGAGCCCGGGCCAGGTGGAGCGATCAGCGGGATCGGGAGCCGTTCCTTCCACGGCCTTTTCAGTCCGGGGTGGCGATGTGCCCGTGCGGCGTTCGAACCGGGCGTCGAGGACTTCGTCGATCGCCTCCTTCCTGTTGCAGTCGTCCACCACGCCACGCCGGCAAAGTCGTTGGGGTGCCAGCGTGTCCACGTGGTCGCGGATGCCGTCGCGGTCGTAACCACGCGTGCCGTACAGGCCGCCCATGTGCTGGTCGGAGCGGTGGATCACGTACTGGTCGGGATCGGCGGGCAGCGCGCGCTTCTCCAGGTACGGCGTATCGCTGAGACGGTTTAGGAATTCGACGCCGAGGTTGTGGCTGAGCGTGCCGAGGCCGCTGCGCCCATAGGTATCGCCGATGTCGCTGTGGCTGCCGGACACCCATGCGTTGTAGTTCCGGTTGTCTTCGCTGAAACCGGGAATGACGTGCTGGCTGGAGGGGAACAGGTCGCGACGTTCGTGTTGCGCCGTGATCTGGAACGTGGAGAGCGTGGACGGTGGCAGGCGCCGGTCGTGCTCCTTGACGCCCGTCGACACGGGATCGAAGAGCAACGCCACTTGCGGCGTTTTCCCCGGCTCTACGAGCAGTGGACGGTCTGCGTACTGGATACTCACGACGAGATTTTCCGCATCCCGCGCTACCTTGGCCCCCAACGGATCGCGGATACCCCGTTCGTGCACCATGCGCTGGAGCGCCGCAATGCCTTCGCCGCCACGACTGAATCCCACGCCCGCTACCCGGATCTGCGCCTGGGGATCTTCATCGAGCCACTGCTTGGCCTGCTCGCAGAATTGCAGATAGGCGGTCTCGACCCGCTCATCGAAGGTATGTCCGAAGGGGCCGTCCAACAGCTTTCCAGGCTTCTTCAACAGGCCATTCTGGGTGTAGGTGCCTTCCACATAATCTGTTGCAACGCGCGCCGGCTTGCGTTCTTCGATCTGGTTGTACAGCTTGGCGACGACACTCCATTTCCCGGGGGCATCGTCGAACATGCTATTGCCGGTGCCGTCCATCGCCGCAACATACAGGCGTTCGTGTGGACGATCATCACGAAGAAGAACGGGCACACGAAGCTGCGTCAGATCCGCCTCGGTTCCACCATAGCTTTCCAGGCCCTTGGTGCCGACGATCTCGATGTCGATACCGCCATCACGCGACTGCGAGTTATGGTCTGAACCCATGACGGAGCACTCCTTGCTCAGTACGTGCGGCTGAACACCTTGATCAGGTCGTTGCGGAAATCACTGTGCGGGCGATCCGGAAACTGCGGCTTCTTCAATGCGATCATGTCCCGCATGTAGACGTTGATGGTCCGATCGTTGACCTCCAGGATGATTCCCGGTGTTCCACTGGTTGCAGGATCCAGAGCATCTTCCCGCGCGACACGATGTCGGATCAGCTCATCCCTGAAAATCTCGCCGATGTCGATCTCCGCCTCAAGCGGCGTGCCGTCCTTTGAGCGCCACGTGACGCGGGCGGGGGGTGGGAAGTTCGGGATGGGGCCACGGCCGGCACTCAGCAGCTTGTCGAGCGGTCGCCCATACGATTCGACCGAAGGCGATGGCCGGTCTTCCGCGCCATGCCTGAAACCCCGATAGAGGACTTCGCACGATTGGGTATCGAAGCAATGGCCGCCGAAATAATGCGCCCTGAACTTCAGCGGCCACTCGGCGCCGACGTTGGTGTAGTGGCCTTCCGGCAGCGCGTGAGAGGATTCGGATGAGGGCGATGAAGCCATGGTGGCGTGGCATCCTGTCGTGGCAACGGAGATCAGCGCGCTGGTCGCGATGCTCCGGATGAGGCGTCGTTCCATGAAAGCGTTCCGTGCCGGTGGGCGCAGCGAACGTAGCGCGATGGATCACCCGGCGCAACGCCGTCGCGCGCGCATTCGCATGCTGTTCGCCGGCCTGCCGGCGAATGCCGCGTTATCCGTCCGATGATGAATGTGAACAACGGCGAGAACGCGCAGGACGATGACAGCGAAGGCCGACGCTCAGCCTTCGCGCGCCGCGAGCAGAACGGATACCTGTTCGCGCAAGGCAGCGACCTCGCTTTCCAGCATGGCGACGCGTGCTTCCAGCTCCGCACTCACCGGTTCGCCCATCGGTGAGGACGGCGACCGCGCCGCGATTGCGGCGACATCCACCGGTCCGCTCAACAGATGCGCGTACCGGTCTTCGCGCTGGCCCGGTCCGCGCGGGATCTGCACGACGAGTGCGGTGTCGCGCTGGATCAGGCGGTCGAGGTGGTGGCGCACGTCGTCGGCATCGTTGAACTTGAACAGGCGCTCGCTGCGCGCGAGCAGCTCGTGCACGGTCTGCACGCCGCGCAGCATCAGCAGGCCGAGCAGCACGGCCTGTTGCTGGGGGATGCCGAAGAACGCCGCGGTGCGGTGCTCGTAGCGCTCGGCGCGCGAGGAGAACACCTGCTTCGCCAAGCCCTTCTGCTCCAGTTGGCGCAGCGCGTGGTTCACCGCACCGGGGTCCAGCGCCATCACCGGTTCACGCGCGGTCTTCTGGTTGGCGGCGGCCTGCGCGGCGTTGACCGTCAGCGGATAGGTCTCCGGCGTGGTGGCTTCCTTCTCGATCAGGCAGCCGAGCAGGCGGGCTTCGGCGGCATTGAGGACGGGCGTGGTGTCTTCCATGGGAGAGAGGCGCGGGACAAGGGTCGGCAGGATAGCGCGACGCCCCGTCGAACGACGGGTGTAACAGCGGTCGGCTAGAATTCCCGCACATTCGAAATGGGATCTTCCATGCGCGTTTCCCTGCTTGCCGCCAGCCTGGCGGTTTCCGTGCTGACCCTGGCCGCCTGCAAGCGCACCGAACCCGCGGCCGCGCCGGCCGATCCCGCCGCACCTGCTGCGACTGCCGCCGCAACGAAGCCCACCGGCGCGCACGACAACCTCAACGCCGTGGCGTGGGTGCAGACCTCGGTCGAGTACCGTGCGATCACCACGCAGACCTTCCGCGCCGCGGCCGACCACCTGGACGTCGCGCTGAAGGAAAAACACTGGGACGCGCTGGTACCGTCCGAACGCGGCAACGCCGCCACCGGTCTGAAGCCCGCCGTGGTGATGGACGTGGACGAGACCGTGCTGGACAACTCGCCCTACCAGGCGCGCCTGATCCGCGACGGCAAGGAATACGACGAGATCAGCTGGGACCAGTGGGTCGCCGAAAAGAGGGCCAAGCCGCTGCCGGGCGTGGTCGATTTCGCCAAGGCCGCCGCCGAGAAGGGCGTGACCATCCTGTACATCTCCAACCGCGCCGTGCACCTGAAGGAAGCGACGCTGGCCAACCTGCGCGAGGCCGGCCTGCCGGTCGCCGACGACAGCGTATTCCTCGGCCTGGGCACGGTGCTGGAAGGCTGCGAACAGAACGGCAGCGAGAAGAACTGCCGTCGCCGCCTGGCCGGCCAGCAGTACCGCGTGCTGATGCAGTTCGGCGACCAGATCGGCGACTTCGTGCAGGTGGAAGCCAATACGCGGGACGGCCGCCAGGCGCTGTTCGACGAATACGACGACTGGTTCGGCGAGCGCTGGTGGATGCTGCCCAACCCCACCTACGGTTCCTGGGAACCGGCGCTGTTCAACAACGCCTGGGACCAGCCGCCCGCCGCCCGCACGCAGGCCAAGCGCGACGCACTGGACTACGCCCCGTGAGCGCAGCCGGTCCCGTCGTGCTCAGCGCGCGCGAGCGCCTGATCTTCGCGCTGGACGCGCCGTCCGGTGCCGACGCGCTGGCGTGGGTCGACCGGCTGGGCGATGCGGTGCAGTTCTACAAGATCGGCATGGAGCTGCTGGCCAGCGGCGACTACTTCACCGTGCTGGATGAACTCGCCCGCCGCGACAAGCGCGTGTTCGTCGACCTGAAGTTCTTCGACATCCCCGCCACCGTGGGCGGCGTGATCCGTGGCCTGTCGCGCTGGCCGGTGACCTACGCCACCATCCATGGCTGGCACGCCGGGATGATGGAAGCGGCGGCCGACGCACGCGCGGGCGACCTGCGGCTGCTGGCGGTGACCGTGCTGACCTCGATGAACGGCGCCGATCTGCGCGCCATGGGCATCAACGGCGGTGAACCGGCGGAGATCGTCGTGCAACGTGCGTTGGCCGCGCAGGCTGCCGGCATCGATGGCGTGATCTGTTCCGGGCAGGAGGCCGGCATGATCCGCGCGGCGACCGGAGCCGGCTTCTCCATCGTCTGCCCCGGCATCCGCCCCGGCGGCCCGGTCGGCGACGACCAGAAGCGCACCGTCGGCGTGGCCGAGGCCTTCGCCCTGGGCGCCGATGCCATCGTGGTGGGCCGGCCGATCAGCCAGGCGCAGGATCCACGCGCCGCGGCCGAGGCGATCCAACTTGAAATCGCCGGCACACTCAATTAATTCAATAACTTACACACATCTATTTCAGGTATTGCCTTAGCATTCGGGCGCAGGTAGTCTGTGCGCATCCGGCCTCTGGGCCGGAGATGTGCCACAACACTTCGTCCTCCGGCTTCGGCCGGATTTCAGGAGGTCCGCGACGTCGCAAGACGGCCGGCCTCCTTTTTTATTGCCCGTCTTTTGTTGCCCGTCCGCCGGCAACTTGCGACGGCCGTGCTTGC
Organism: Pseudoxanthomonas sp.; assembly: GCF_036845285.1. GTDB lineage: Bacteria > Pseudomonadota > Gammaproteobacteria > Xanthomonadales > Xanthomonadaceae > Pseudoxanthomonas_A. The sequence goes on along the minus strand of NZ_DAIUEE010000010.1, from coordinate 127,287 downwards.
TGCGCCCGCCGCCGGCCGCGAAGATGCGGGGCGACTGGGGAGTCACATCGCATGAAGCTGAAGCCGTCCGCGTCCGTCCTGCGCGTGCTGGCAGCCCTCGGGCTGTCGCTGGTGCTGCTGGCCGCCTGCAAAAAGCAGCGTGAACCGGTGGAACTCGCCGGCGCCACCAGCCAGCCGGCCGCCGCCGTGCGACAGCTGGCGTCCCACCTGCAGCGCAACGACCTGGTCGGATTCGCGCGCGACGCCGTCCCGCCGGACGTCCACGCGCGGCTGGACATCGCCTGGCGCGCCGGCCAGAGCCGCTGGCCGCTGACCGAGCTGCCCCTGGAAGACAAGCTGGTGCCGATGCTGGCCGCGCTGTCGGCCAAGGATGCGGAGAAAACGCTGCAGCGCAGCTTCGAGCGCCAGTTCGCGCGCCAGGACCGCGACCTGAAGGAAGCCGCGCGCACGCTGGGCCTGTTCGGCGTGCAATACGTGAAGAGCGAAGGCGACTACACCCAGGAAGAACGCGACCACTACGCGCAGGTGATCGCCGCGCTGGGCGACTGGGCGCAGCAGGCACCGCTAGGGGATCCCGCACTGGCGAAGACCACGCTGGCACGACTGGCACCGGCGGCGCGCCGTAGCGGCCTGGTCACCGAACAGGCGCTCAACGATGCGGGCATGGCCGCCAGCCTGCAGCGGCTGACGCCGTTCTTCATCGAGGCCAAGGCCACGCTCACCCGCTACGGGCTGCCGCTCGACACCACCTTCGCCGACCTGCGCACCGGCCTGGTCGAGGAAAAAGGCGACACCGCCACCGTGCGCATCCACTACCCGCTGGGCGAGCGCGAGATCGACACCGTGGTCAGCCTGACCCGGCGCGGGGGGCAGTGGTATCTCACCGACTACCTCAGGCACGCGGACGAGGTGCTGGCGGCCGCGATGCCCGCGCCGGACACGCTGCCGGCGCCGCCTCCCGAAGAAGAGAAGCCGTCGCCGCCGTGACGAACCGGCGCCCCTGCGCGATCACGGTCTTGGCACTCGCCACGCTGCTGGCGAGCGTGTCCACCACGCAGGCGCACCCGGGCGGTCTCGACAAGCACGGTTGTCATACGAACCGGAAGACCGGCGAGTACCACTGCCATCGCGGCGGCACCCCGGCTCGCACGACGCTGGTCGCGCCCGCGCCCGACCAACGACCAGCACCCTCCAGGCCTTCGCGCCTCGACGGCACAGGGGCGGGGCGCGCCTTCCGCAACTGCGACGAGGCCCGCGCACACGGGGCAGCGCCGGTACGGCGGGGCGATCCCGGCTACGGGCCTCACCTGGACCGCGACAACGATGGCGTGGGTTGCGAGCCGTACCGGGGCCGGTGAACCCTTGCGTTTCAGGCACTTGCAGGATTTCCTCCCGCCGCCCGCGCGGCCCTGGAACGCAGACAGGGGCGGCAGCGAACGCTGTAACCGCTTTCCAGCCGGCCATGGGCGTGCCCCATAATGCGGCCGATGCCTGAACAGAATTCCCTGCCGTTCCCGGACGGCCCGACCCCGACGCCGCCGGAGAAGAAGCCCGCGGCGACGGATATGCCTGCGCAGGATGCGCCGACCGATCCTGCGGCCGGCGGTGATGCGCCGGTGACTGCCGGCGTGCCGATGGCGTCACCTGCGCCCACCCGCCACGCCAAGCGCCCGCTATGGGCGCGCCTGCTGGGGCGCCTGGCCGATCCGTGGCTGGCGCTGAACATCGAACCCGGCGTGCCGGGCGACCTGCTGGACGGCCGCCCGGTCTGCTACGTGCTGGAAGACTACGGGCTGTCGAACGCGCTGATCCTGGACCGCGCCTGCCGCGACGCCGGCCTGCCCTCGCCCCTGTTGCCGCTGCCGGTCGGCGGCAATCCGCTCGGCCGCAAGCGCGCCTACGTGGCGCTGTCGCGCCGCAACGCCAGCACGCTGATCCCCGACCAGGTCAGCGCCAAGACCCATTCCGGTTCGCTGGCCAAGCTGCTGCAGGCGCATCGCGCCAGTCCGGAACTGGACGTGCAACTGGTGCCGGTATCGATCTTCGTCGGCCGCGCACCGGACAAGCAGAGCGGCTGGTTCTCGGTGCTGTTCTCCGAGAACTGGGCCATCGTCGGCCGCTTCCGCCGCCTGCTCGCCATCCTGCTCAACGGTCGCGGCACCATCGTGCGCTTCGCGCCGCCCGTGTCGCTGCGCACGACCGTCGACGAAGGGCTGGAGCCCGAGCGCACGGTCCGCAAGCTGTCGCGCGTTCTGCGCACGCACTTCCACCGCATCCGCGAAGCCATCATCGGTCCCGACCTGTCGACGCGCCGCCTGCTGGTGGACCAGGTGCTGGCTGCCGAACCGGTGAAGGAAGCGATCACCGAACAGGCACGCCGCGACAAGTCCAAGCCCGAGGACGCGTGGAAGAAGGCGCACGCCTACGCCTGGGAAATCGCCGCCGACTATTCCAACCCGGTGGTGCGTTCGGCCAGCTTCCTGCTGAGCCACGTCTGGAACCAGATCTACGACGGCGTGCTGGTCCACCACCTGGACAAGTTCAAGGAAGCCGCGCCCGGCCACGAAGTCGTCTACGTGCCCTGCCACCGCAGCCACATGGACTACCTGCTGCTGTCGTACCTGCTGTACGAACGCGGCATCGTGCCGCCGCACATCGCCGCCGGCATCAACCTCAACCTGCCGGTGGTGGGCACGCTGCTGCGCAAGGGCGGTGCGTTCTTCATGCGCCGTAGCTTCCGCGGCAACCCGCTGTACTCGGCGGTGTTCACCGAATACGTGGCGCAGCTGGTCTCCGGCGGCTATTCGCTGGAGTACTTCATCGAAGGCGGGCGCTCGCGTACCGGCCGGCTGCTGCCGCCGAAGGGCGGCATGATCTCGATGACCCTGCGCGCGTTCCTGCGCCAGCCGCGCAAGCCCGTGCTGTTCCAGCCGGTCTACATCGGCTACGAGAAGCTGCTGGAAGGCACCAGTTACCTGGACGAACTCAGCGGGCGGCCGAAGGAAAAGGAATCCATCTGGGCCGTGCTGTGGGGCATCCCCAAGGTGCTGCGGCAGAACTACGGCCAGGTAGTGGTGAACTTCGGCGAGCCGATCCCGTTGAACGACGCGCTGGCCAAACACGCGCCGGAGTGGGACGGCACGCCGGTGGGCGAGGAAGAGAAGCCCGCGTGGCTGTCCGACACGGTGGATGCGCTGGCGCAGCAGATCCAGGTCAACATCAACCGCGCCGCCGACGTCAACCCGATCAACCTGCTGGCGCTGGCGCTGCTGTCCACGCCCAAGCACGCGATGGGCGAAGCCGACCTGATCGCACAGATCGAGCTGTCGAAGGTGCTGCTGGCCGAACTGCCGTATTCCGACCGTGTCACCGTCACGCCGCATTCGCCGGACCGCATCATTTCCCATGCAGAGGAAATCAACATGCTGCAGCGGATCAAGCATCCGCTCGGCGACGTGTTGAGCGTGGACGACGACACCGCGGTGCTGCTGAGCTACTACCGCAACAACGTGCTGCACCTGTTCACGGCCTCGTCGTGGATCGCGTGCTGCTTCCAGAACAACCGCCGCATGAGCCGCGCCGGCGTGCTGCGGCTGGGCCGCACGCTGTACCCGTTCCTGCAGGCCGAGCTGTTCCTGCCGTGGACCGAGGACGAGTTCGCCGAGCGCATGGAGCGCACCATCGAGGTGTTCGTGCGCGAAGGCCTGCTGCAGCAGGTCAACGACGACGACGGCGGCATCCTGGCGCGCAGCGCCGGCCAGACCGACGAGGTGTTCCGCCTGCGCGCGATCGGCCATTCGCTGCAGCAGGCGTTCGAGCGCTACTACATCGCCATTTCGGTGCTGGTGAAGAACGGCCCGGGTACGCTGGGCGCGGCCGAGCTGGAAAGCCTGTGCCAGCAAGCGGCGCAGCGCCTGAGCCTGCTGTACGCGCCGGCCGCGCCGGAGTTCTTCGACCGGACGCTGTTCCGCGGCTTCATCCAGAAGCTGCGCGAACTGAAGCTGGTCTGGCCCGACGAGAACAGCAAGCTGCTGTTCGACGACCGCCTGGACGCATGGGCACGCGATGCCAAGGCCATCCTCGGCCGCGAACTGCGCCACACCATCGAGAAGGTCAGCCCGGAAGCGGTAAAGGCCGCAGCGCCCGCCGAACCCGTCGCCACGCAGGACTGACGCGCGCCATCCCCATGCTTGTAGCCGGCACCGTTTCGTACTTAACTGCACGCAACGGTGGGCCGGGGGATGCCGCGCCGTTCGCGACAGGGGAAAGCCGATGAACGACGACCACGCCCTCGCGCGCGTGCTTGAGCCGCTGTACGAATCGATCCTGGATCCGGACCGGCTGGACGACTTCAACCTGCTGCTGGGCCAGGCCACGCACAGCCACCTCACCGGCATCCTCGGCCATGACGTCGGTTGCGGGCGCGGCAGCGTGGCGCGCGTGGTCGGTGCGGACGCGGAGCGCTTGGCGGAGGAAATGCGGCCGCTGGACCTCAACGTCGATCCCTGGGTCAGCCGCGCGCTGCCGGCACTCGCCACCGGACGCATCTTCAACAGCGAAGACCTGCTGCCCAACACGCGGATGCGCCACACCGACGCCTACAACGCCTACTACCGGCAGTTCGGCGTGGAGCAGCAGGTCGCGGCCGTGGGCCACTACGACGGCGCCAATTCGATCACCCTGTCGATCTGCCGCGACGATCGCCACCGCCTGTTCGGCGATGCCGAACTCGGCCTGTTCCAGCGCGTGGTGCCGCACTGGGTCAACGCTTACGCGATCATGCGCCGGCTCGATCTGTTGCAGCAGCGCGTCGACTCGCTGGAAACGGCACTCGAGCAGGCGCCGATGGCGATGTTCACGCTGTCCGCCAACCGCCAGCTGCTGCGCGCCAATGCCGCCGGCGAACGCCTGCTCGGCCTGGGGGTGCTGCGTCGCGCCTCGGGCCAGCTGTCGGCACCGGGCTGGCAGGACGTCGCGCTGCAGCAACTGCTTGCACGCGCCACGCTGGCACGCCCGGATGGCCGCGCAGGCGATGTGGAGAAACTGGTGGTGCAGGCACCGGCTATCGGTGCGGTGGCGATCACCGCGCATCCGCTTGCGGCGCCGCTGCTGGCCGGCGAAGCCGCGCTGCTGGTCTTCGCGCAACCCGTCGCCACGGCGGACCCGGCACGACTGGAACATGCCCTGCAACAGCTGTTCGGACTGACCGATGCCGAGCGCCGCCTTGCCGTGGCCCTGTTGCGGCACGCGGACCTCGCTGCCGCCGCGCACGAATGCGGCGTAGCCGTCTCCACCGCGCAGACGCGGCTGAAGGTGGTGTTCGACAAGACCGGCGAGCGCAGCCAGCCCGCCCTGGTCAGGCTGCTGGGCGCACTCAACGCCGTCTGCTGAGCGGCGCGGATCAGGACAAGGCGCTGAACGAGCGCGTCAGCCACGCCTTCGCAGGCAGCGCGCGCGCGGGCTCGCGGATCAGCCGGTGCAGCGGCGATCCGCATTCGGACAGGTAGGGTTCGTCCTCGATCACCAGCACCATGCGCAGCAGGTCCACGCCACCCGGCAGGATCGCCGGCGGCAGGTATTCGCGGAATCCGTAGTGCTCGAACACGCCATGCAGGAAGGGTTCGCAGGCCAGCAGGCAGAACTGCACGCGCGATTCCTGCGCCCAGCGGTAGGCCTCTTCCATCAAGCGATCCACCACCGGCTTGCTGCGCTGGTCGGCCTGCACCGCGAAACGCGTGCCCACCGCCACCTGCGACAACGGCCACGTGCGCGCGAACGCGTCGATCTGGAACAGGCTGCCGTACTCCACCTGCACGGCGAGCGGGGAGAAATCGTGCAGCCGCAGCGTCGCGATGGCCTGCGTCCCCTTTTCCACCGCCAGGGTGGTGCCGCAATCATCCAGGCCATCGGTGACGCGCTTGCTGCGGTCGCCGAACTGCCCCTGTTCGTGGAAGTAGACCTCGCGGCGCAGGCGCGGCACGTCGCCGAGCGGTTCGCCCGGCAACATGCGCTGCGTGCGCAGTCCGATGCCCGCCAGGGCGGCCTCGGTCGAGGCCGACGCGATGCGTGCCTCGCGCGCCGACATCGGCATCCGGTGGTTGAACGGCTTGTCCTGCTCCATGCCACTCCCTCGCCACGGCGCAGACGCGCGCATGGTGTGTCATTGGGAACCGTGGCGCCGGCAGGACGGCGACGGTCAATCGATCGCGGGGACATGCCCCACGTGGGGGAAGAAGCAAACATCGGGCCAATTGCCCGGCGGGCGGCGCAACGCGATGGAAGTGGCCCCCGCAGCGGGCCTTTCCCACCGCGGACCGTCGGGAATGCAGGGACGGCGACCGGTCGGGAGTGACGTCCTGCGTCAGATTCGGCTTGCCCGGGCCGGCATGGCGCCGGCACGGCGATCAGGCGGGCTCGTCGGGAATCAGGGCGCTTTCCAGCCGGGCGATGCAGTCCTTCAGCCACAGCTTGCGCTTCTTCAGCCGCTTAATCGCGACCTCGTCAGCGTCCGCATCGTCCACCAGACGTGCGATGGCGTCGTCGAGCCCGCGATGCTCGAGCTTGAGGTCGGTGATCTTCTGGGTGATGTCGGCAGGATCGTTGGCTTCCACGCGTCGAGCGTACACCGCCGGCCGCGGGGGCGTCACCGCGCCCCGGTACAATGACGGCCATGAGCACCGTTCTACCCCTGCCCGATCCCGTCCTGCGTCGCCCGGCCATCGATCCGCGCCGCGCCGCGCACGAACAGGGCAAGCTGGCCAGGCGCCTGCGCCGCCAGGTCGGGCAGGCGATCGCCGACTTCGGCATGGTCGAGGACGGCGACAAGGTGATGGTGTGCCTGTCCGGCGGCAAGGACAGCTACACCATGCTGGACATCCTGTTGCAGTTGCAGAAGAAGGCGCCGGTGCGCTTCGAACTGGTGGCGGTGAACCTGGACCAGAAGCAGCCCGGCTTTCCCGAACACATCCTGCCGGACTACCTGGAACGCATCGGCGTGCCGTTCCACATCATCGAGCAGAACACCTATTCGGTGGTCAGCCGGGTGATTCCGGAAGGCAAGACGATGTGCTCGCTGTGCTCGCGCCTGCGCCGCGGCGCGCTGTACCGCTACGCCGCGGAGCACGGCTTCACCAAGATCGCGCTGGGCCACCATCGCGACGACCTGGTGGCGACGTTCTTCCTGAACCTGTTCTTCCACGCCAAGCTCTCGGGCATGCCGCCCAAGCTGCTGTCGGACAACGGCCAGCATGTGGTGATCCGCCCGCTGGCCTACGTGCGCGAGGACGACATCGCCGAGTACGCCGATGCCAAGGGCTTCCCGATCATCCCGTGCAACCTGTGCGGCAGCCAGGAGAACCTGCAGCGCAAGCAGGTCAAGAAAATGATGGATGCGTGGGAACGCGAGACGCCCGGCCGCATCGAAACCATCGCGCGCGCGCTGGGCGACATCCGTCCGTCGCAGCTCTCCGATCCGAACCTGTTCGATTTCCACTCGCTCGGCCATCGTGATGGCGCCGCGCTGCCCGACGCGCGCCAGTGGCTGGCCGGCGAGCCGCACGTGGCGGCAGCCGACGAGGACACCTGATCTCGCCATCCCCCGCCGTCATCCCGGCGAAAGCCGGGATGACGGGCAAAGCAACCGCACGCACTCCCCCTTAGTTACCGGACCCTGATTCCCCGATGTTCTTTCGCAATCTGACCCTGTTCCGCTTCCCGACGTCCCTCGATTTCTCCCAGCTCGACGAACTGCTCCCGGAGGCCGTGCTCAAGCCGGTCGGCCCACTGGAGCTGTCGTCGCGCGGCTTCATTTCCCCGTTCGGCCGCGGTGACGACACGCTCTCGCACCGCATCAACGACGCCATCTGGCTCAGCGTCGGCGGCGAGGACAAGATCCTGCCGGGCGCGGTGGTCAACGACCTGCTGCAGAAGAAGCTGCAGGAGATCGAAGAGAAGGAAGGCCGCAAGCCCGGCGGCAAGACCCGCAAGCGGCTGAAGGACGACCTGCTGCACGAGTTGCTGCCGCGCGCCTTCGTCAAACCCTCGCGCACCGATGCGCTGATCGACCTGGAGCACGGCTTCATCGCCGTCGACGCGTCCTCGCGCAAGACCGGCGAAAACGTGGTGTCGGAAGTGCGCCGCGCACTCGGCAGCTTCCCGGCGTTGCCGCTCAATGCCGAAGTGGCGCCGCGCAACGTGCTGACCGGCTGGATCGCCGGCGAGCCGCTGCCGGAAGGCCTGTCGCTGGGCGAAGAGTGCGAGCTGAAGGACGCGATGGAAGGCGGCGCGGTGGTGAAATGCCAGAACCAGGATCTGCAGAGCGACGAGATCGCCAAGCACCTGGAAGCCGGCAAGCAGGTCACCAAGCTCGCGCTGGTGCTGGACGACCATGTGTCGTTCGTCCTTGGCGAAGACCTGATCGTGCGCAAGCTGAAGTTCCTCGACGGCGCGGTCGACCAGTTGGAGAACACCGAGCACGACGACCTGCGTGCCGAGCTGGACGCGCGCTTCGCCCTGATGGCGGGCGAAGTGAAGCGGCTGTTCCTGGTGCTGGAGCACGCGCTGAAGCTCAGCAAGGCCGACTGAGCGCACGCGACCGCGGCGGCCCATCCGCTACCATCGCCCCATGCCGTCCCTGCTCCAGCGCCTGATCACCCGCACGCCGCGCAGCGTGGAGCGCGACACGGTGACGCTGCTGCTGGAGGACGGACGCGCACTCGACGTGCAACGCGTGCGCGACCCTCGCGCGAAGCGACTGAAGCTCAGCATCGACGAGCGCGGTGCGCGGCTGACGCTGCCCTGGCGCGCCAGCCTGGTCTCCGGCGACCGCTTCCTGCAGCAGCACCGCGGCTGGCTGGCCGAGCAGCTCGCGCGCCACGCACCCAGCGACGACGACGTCGCCTTCGTCCCCGGCGTGACCCCGCACCTGCCGTTGCGCGGCGAAGACGTTCCGCTGCACTGGCACGAGGGCCGCTTCGCCCGCATCGAGCGGCAGGAGGACGGCATCCATGTGCATCTGCCCGCCCGCGCCAGCGATGCCACGCTGCGGCGGACGCTGCGCGCCTTCTACGAGGCCGAGGCCCGTGCCGACATCGGCCGCTGGCTGCCCGCCTATCTCGCCGGCCTGCCCCGCGCGCCACGGCAGATCCGCCTGAAGGTGATGTCCTCGCAATGGGGATCGCTGGCGCCCGATGCCACCCTGACGCTGGACCTGGCGCTGGTGCTGGGTCGCCCGTCGGCCTTCGAGTACGTGCTTGTGCACGAACTCTGCCACCTGCTGCAGGCCAACCATTCGCCCGCCTTCTGGGCGGAAGTCGAAACCCGCTTCCCTGCGTGGCGCGACGAGCGGCAGTGGTTCCATGCCGAAGGCCGCCGCCTCAAGGCCAGGCTGCGCCGGCTCCTGGACATGCGCTGACCTCCCGCGCCGAGGATTCGTGACGCATCGCGTGTCCTGAATGAGACTTACATCACGACTTTAGAGGCAAGCCGGCTTCGGCGGTCCGGCTGGAGTGCGGGCCATCCGTCGGCCCCTCTTCGCTCCCGACGCCCGCCCATGGACCGCCGCCCGACCTTCCCCCTGCCGCCCACCACCCCGCCCACCGCGGATGCTCCGCGCGACACGGGACGCGGAGATTCGATGCGCGGGTTTTCGCTGTACGCCATTCCCCCCACCGAGACGGCGGCAAGCCTGCAGGCCCGCCGCGCCGTGATGAGCCGCAAGAGCCTGTCCGTGGAGGAAGCCGGCGCCCGCGCGCGGGAGCGGCGGCGGGAAGCCAGCAAGATCCAGCGGTTCGACCGCGTGGCCAGGGCGCTGGTCCTGCTGGTGCCGGTGGCGGGCGCAGTGGCCTGGACAGGCAGCGCGCGCAGCTCGATCCCCGTGCTGCTGGCCGGCTACCTCCTGTCCGGCCTGGTGATCGCCGCCTTGATCGCCCGCCTGACGCGCACGCCGGAGGCGGCCCGCGCGCCGCTGGAACGCTATTACCTGCCGGATGAGCAACTGGCGAGCGCGGAGGACATCGCACTGCTCCGCCGCCTGGCGAACGAGGACCTCGAGCTGGATGCGGTCACCACCGCGTGGTGGCGGAGCAGCGCCCCGATCCGCAAGGGCGACGTGGCGCTGGCGGTGGAATTCCATGCCGCCAAGCAGGGCGGTTCAGGACGCCAGAAAGCCTGATATCACGGCGGCCACGCCCGCCGGATCCTCCATGTGCAGGTGATGCGTGCCGGCCATGACATGCAGCCGGCCATCGGGCAGCCGCGCCGCGCGCTGCGAGCGCAGCGGTTCGGGGAAGTAAGGCTGCGGTGGATCCGCGTAGACCACCGTGGTCGGGCAGGCGATGCCGGCCACCAGTGCCGCCAACTGTGCTTCGTCCAGGCGCTGCGGCGTGGGCAGGGTCAGCCGGGGATCGCTGCTCCAGACGAAACCGCCCTCCACCGGCCGCACGCCGCGCTCCACCAGCCGCCGCGCCGCCGGCTCGCTCAACTGGTTCGCGAGCATGCGCGCGCGGACCGGCGCCGCGAGGTCCGCGAACACGCGCAACTGCTTGCCCGGCAACGCACGCGCGGCCGCAATCGCCTCGCGCCAGCGATCGGCAGTGCGCTCCACGGTTTCGGCCAGGCCTCCCAGCGCCTCGATCACCACCAGCCGCTGCACACGCTCCGGCACCGCCGCCGCCATCAGGCTGGCGATGCCCGCCCCCATCGAATGGCCGAGCAGGGAGAACGTCTCCCACCCCAGCGCATCGGCGATGTCGAGCACGGCGTTGACCGCCACGCCACTCGTGTACTCGGCACCTGGCGCGAGATGCGCACTGCGGCCGTGCCCCGGCAGGTCGGGCGCGACCAATTGCACACCCGGCAGGTAGTCGGCGAGCGGAATGAAGCTGGCCGCGTTGTCCAGCCACCCGTGCAGCGCGAGCACGCGCGGGCCTTCGCTGCCGGCTCGCAACCCGGCAATCCGCCCCAGCGGGATATCGATCTCGAACTCGCGCAACGTCATGCGTCCGTACCGGCGGCACGCTGCGCCAGCGCGACCAGCGCCTCGACATGCAGGGCGTCGTCGTTGAGGCAGGGCACGTAGCGCAGTTCACCGCCGCCCGCCACGTGGAACAACTCCGCGTTCTGCATCGCGATCTCTTCCAGCGTCTCCAGGCAGTCCACGGCGAACCCCGGGCAGACCACGTCGACCCGCTTCACGCCGCGCGCGGCGAGATCCTGCAACGTCGTGTCGGTGGCGGGTTCCAGCCAGCGCTCCTTGCCGAAGCGGGACTGGTAGGTCAGCGTCCACTCGCCCTCGCGCAGGCTCAGCGCCTGCACGATGGCGCGCGTACTGGCCTCGCAGCGCTGCGGGTAGGGGTCGCCGTTGCGCGCAAGCCGCTGCGGCAGGCCATGGTACGAAAACAGCAGGTGCTCGCCGGCACCGTGCCGCTCCCGCCATTGCCGGATCGACGCCACCACGGCCACAACCCACCCGGGATCGACCGAATAGTCCTCGATGAACTGCACATCGAGCGCCGCTGCTTCGCGCTGCACCACGTCGCGCACCGACTCGGTGGTCGTCGTGGAGTACTGCGGATACAGCGGCAGCACCACCACCTGACGGATGCCTTCGGCGCGCAGCGCGCGCAACCGCTCCGCCAGCATCGGCCGGCCGTAGCGCATCGCATCGAGCACCCGCCAGTCCGGCAGCCGATCCTGCATGGCCTCGGCCAGCCATCGCGTATGCACCGCCAGCGGCGACCCCTCCGGCATCCAGATGCTGGCGTATTTCGCCGCCGCCTTCGGCCCGCGCAGCGGCAGGATGACGAAGTGCAGCAGCGGGCACCACAGCCAGCGCGTCAGCTGCACCACGCGATGGTCGTGCAGGAACTCGGCCAGATAACGACGGACGGCGCGGGGCGTCGGCGCCTCGGGCGTTCCCAGGTTGACGATGAGCAATGCGGTGGCAGGCGTGTCGGGCATCCGCGTATTGTGGCAGAGGGCATTGGCCGCATCGAAGCGGCGGCTTGACCCGCTTCGACGGGCGCCCGCTGTCAGCACCGATTCATCCGCCCCCGCCTACTTTCAGGCGGTTGCAGCCTCCTGCTGCGAAATCCCCTTATGGAGCCGCCATGAACCGCACCTCCCGTCGCCTGCTGCCGCCCACCGCCATCGCGCTGGCCGCCGCCCTGTTCGCCGGCCAGGCCATCGCGGGTCCCAAGGAAGACGAACGCGCCACCAACGCCGTGCGCGTACTCAACGAGATCCAGCGCATTCCCGAGAACGGCATCCCCGACAAGCTGCTCGACGAGGGCAAGGCGATCGTCGTCATCCCCGACACGCTGAAGGCGGGCCTGGTGATCGGCGGCCGTCGCGGCCACGGCCTGATGTCGGTGAAGAATCCCGACGGCAGCTGGTCGCAGCCGGTCTTCATCAAGCTCACCGGCGGCAGCATCGGGTTCCAGGCCGGCGTGCAGTCGTCGGACGTGGTGCTGGTATTCCGCAACGACCGCTCGCTGGATTCCATCGTCAACGGCAAGTTCACCCTCGGTGCCGATGCGGGCGTGGCCGCCGGTCCCGTCGGCCGCAATGCCAGCGCCTCCACCGATGGCCAGCTGAAGGCCGAGATCTGGTCCTGGTCGCGCGCGCGCGGCCTGTTCGCCGGCGTGGCGCTCGACGGCGCGGTGCTGCAGATCGACGACGACGCCAATACCGCCGTCTACGGCAGCGCCGCCACGCCACGCGCCATCTTCGAAAGCCGCGCGGGCCAGCCGTCGAGCGCCGTGGTCGGCTTCCGCGACGAACTTGAAGAGGTCACCGAACTCGCCCGCGGCAACCGCGGCACGACCGGCGCCACCGCGCACGCGACGGCCCGCGCACCGGCACCGGTCGTTGCGCCGGTCGTCGTCGAAGCGCCGACCCAGGCGCAGGGATTCGAACCCGTGCAGGACGGTGAAGTACGCACCGAACCACTGAACGGCAATCCCTGACGGAAGTAATGGGCGATGGATCGCCACCCCGGCGGTCCGCCTGCGCTATCCTGAGCGCCCCAACTTTCCTGCGAGCACACCATGGGCGGTTTGAGCATCTGGCATTGGATCATCGTGCTGGTGGTCGTGTTGCTCGTCTTCGGTACCAAGCGCCTGCGCAATGCGGGCCAGGACCTGGGCGAAGCGGTCAAGGGCTTCAAGAAGGGCATGAAGGACGACGACAAGCCGGCCGGCCAGTTGAACGACCAGTCGCGCACCGACGAATCCAGCGCCGCCAAAGAGCGCGATCGCGACGCCTCCTGATCGCGCGGCATTGCGGCCGCGGCCATGTTCGACATCGGTTTCAGTGAACTGCTGGTCATCGCGGTCGTCGCGCTGATCGTATTGGGTCCAGAACGCCTGCCGAAGGCGGCGCGCTTCGCCGGCCTGTGGGTGCGCCGCGCGCGCGCGCAGTGGTACTCGGTCAAGGACGAACTGGAGCGCGAACTCGCCTCCGAAGAACTGAAGCGCAACCTCAAGGACGCACAGGACGCGTTGCGCGATACCGAGCAGCGCATCCGCGACAGCGCGCGCGAGACCGAGCAACAGTTCGAAGAAGTCCGCAAGGCAGCACGCGATGACGCGAATGCACTGCGCGACGATGTCGAATCCGCCATCACCCCGCCTGCGCTGGCCAAGCCACCCGCGGCGATCGTGGCGCCAGCATCCGGCCCCACGGCCGCGTCCGCCGACGAAACCACGGTCGACACCCCCGAGACCGGCACCACGGCCGATCTGTTTCCGCCGAAGGAGCCGCAATGAACCGCGCCTCCCCGGACCAGGAAGCCGAAAGCAGCCTGATGGAACACCTGCTGGAACTGCGCACGCGGCTGGTGCGCGGGCTGGCGGGCACGGGCCTCATCCTGCTGGCGCTGCTGCCGTTCGTGCGCCAGTTGTACGACCACCTGGCACAACCCCTGATTTCGCAGCTGCCCGCGGGCCAGGCGACGCAGATGATCGCCAGCGACCCGACGTCCGGATTCTTCGCGCCGATCAAGCTGGCGTTCTTCCTCGCCTTGTTCCTCTCTTCGCCGTGGCTGCTGTTCCAGGCATGGAGCTTCGTCGCACCCGGCCTGTACAAGCACGAGAAGCGGCTGGCGATGCCGCTGCTGGTCTCGGCCATCCTGCTGTTCTACGCCGGCTGCGCGTTCGCCTACTTCCTGGTGCTGCCCAGCGTGTTCCATGCGCTGACCGTGTTCACGCCGGACATCGTGACGCTGGCGCCGGACCCGGCGAAGTACCTGGACTTCGTGATGGTGATCTTCCTGGCCTTCGGCGTGAGCTTCGAGCTGCCGGTGGCGCTGGTGATCATGGTGCTGCTGGGCTGGGTCACGCCGCAGCAGCTGCGCGAGGGCCGCGGCTACGCCATCGTCGGCGTGTTCGTCGTCGCCGCGCTGATCACCCCACCCGACGTGGTGTCGCAGCTGATGCTCGCGATCCCGATGTGCCTGCTGTACGAACTGGGCATCATCGCGGCGGGGTGGCTGAAGCCGCGCCCCGATAGCGCCTGAGCAATCGCGGCCTTGAGCGCGCCGCAGCGCGCCAAGATGGAGAACCAGTCACCCTATCGCCTCGCAGGTGGGCCTGGGGCCACCATGCGTGACGCTCGAGGCTCAGACCTCGATCCGGGTAGGCGCTGACGGCGATGCGCCAGGCGTGATGGCGCCGTCACCCAGCATCTGCCGCCACGCCGCGTACGCCGCGCCGGCCAGCACCGGCATGACCAGCGCCATCAGGGTGAACTGCCACAGCCCCATCGCGATGGTGCCGCCCACGGCCAGCGCCAGGATCGAGGCGACCAGCAGCGAGCCCATGCCGACGGCGAAGATGGCGATGCCGGCCAGCAGGTAGAACACCAGCATCGCGGTCCAGTTGTGCAGGCAGGCGCGCAGGCTGTTGCGCATGGCGTCCATCACGTGCGCGCCGGAGAACAGGATCTGTGGCGAGGCGATGAACGTCATCCACTTCACCGCCACGAAGACGATCGCCACCAGCAGCAGCCACAGCAGCAGGCGCCCGGCCGGCAAGCCTTCCACCAGTGATGGATCGGGCTGGCCGCCGGCGGCCGCGATGGCCTGCATCTTCTGGTAGACATCGGCCAGGTGCTGCAGTTGTTCGGTGCCTACCAGTACGAACAGCAATACGCCCATGACCAGTGCGGCCAGCAGCTGCGGCAGCAGCGTGGCCAGCAGCGCCGGTGCATGGCCGTCGCGGACCGGCTGCAGCAGGTTCGACGGCTGCGCCGCGCGCCCCTGGTCCACTTCGCGCACGGCCCAGAGCATGCCCGCGAAGAACAGCGGCCCCGCCAGCACCAGCAGGAACTGCATCGCCAGCGTCATCGCCGGCAGCGTCACCGCCACCAGCGCCACGACCATCGACAGCAGTCCCCACAGCACCGCCAGCGTAGCCAGCGGCACCGGCGCGCGCTTCAGCAGGGCGAAGCCCGCCAGCAGCCATTCCGCGCCGGCACTGGCCGGCACCTTGTTGATCGTCGACATCGGGGATCTCTGGGGAAAGTACAGCGGGAAGACTCAACGCGCGTGCAGGCCACGCGCATGGCGGACGAACCGCCGCAACAGTTTGCGGGCTTGCGGCGCCGCCGTCACGCCGCGCGCGATGGTGCCGGGGCAGCGACCCTCGCTGCGCAGGTGGTCGGCACGCGCATGCACGTAGCCGCGCATGTGGTGGGTGGCGAATTCGGGATGGAACTGCACGCCCCAGGCGCGGTCGCGCCAGCGGAACGCATGGCAATCGTCCTGTTTGGAGCGCGCCAGCACGGTGGCCCCCTCCGGCGGCCGCGCCACCGTCTGCACATGGGTGGCGTGGGCGGTGAACTTCAGCGGCAGTGCGGCGAAGAGCGGATCGTCCTGCGCCTGCGGATGCAGGTCGATGTGGACGGTGCCGGATTCGCGTCCGGCCGGGTTGTAGGCGACCTCGCCGCCCAGCGCGTGCGCCAGCAACTGGTGGCCGTAGCAGATACCCAGCAGCGGCAGCCCTTCGTGGGCGGCATCGCGCAGCCACTCGGCGCTGCGTTCGCTCCAGTCGGCGCGGTCGGTGACCATCGCGGCCGAGCCGCTGACGATGACGCCGGCGAACCCCTCGCGCGACGGCAACGCGTCGCCGCGCTCGACATTCGCCACCACGGTCTCGTCGGCTTCCAGTCCGGCGGCCACGCGGATCCAGTGCGGGAAGCCGCCATAACGCCGCATCGACTGCACCGGCTGTCCGGTTTCGACGATGAGGAAAGGGGCTTTCACGGAGGTATCCAAGACGGCGGCGGACAGGCGAAAAGCGGCGGAAGGACAAGGGCTTGCCCGTATACTAGCCCGCTTTTCCGCAGTGCACGATAACGCGATGGCCGGACAAACCATTTCACCGGTAACCACCTTCCAGGGCCTCAGTTTCCAGGCCCTGATCCAGACCCTGAACCAGTACTGGGCCGAGCAGGGCTGCGTGCTGATCCAGCCGCTGGACCTGGAAGTCGGCGCCGGCACCTTCCACCCCGCCACGTTCCTGCGCGCGCTGGGACCGGAGCCGT
The DNA here is from genome assembly GCF_036845285.1 of Pseudoxanthomonas sp. Classification (GTDB taxonomy): domain Bacteria; phylum Pseudomonadota; class Gammaproteobacteria; order Xanthomonadales; family Xanthomonadaceae; genus Pseudoxanthomonas_A. Next base: position 110,745 of record NZ_DAIUEE010000010.1, on the reverse strand, counting down.
GGAATGCCGCCTACGTGCAGCCCAGCCGCCGCCCCACCGACGGCCGCTACGGCGAGAACCCGAACCGCCTGCAGCGCTATTACCAGTACCAGGTGGTGATGAAGCCGAATCCCGACAACATCCAGGAGCTGTACCTGGGGTCGTTGAAGGCGCTCGGCATCGATCCGCGCGTGCACGACCTGCGCTTCGTCGAGGACAACTGGGAATCGCCGACCCTCGGCGCCTGGGGCCTGGGCTGGGAAGTGTGGTTGAACGGCATGGAAGTCACCCAGTTCACCTACTTCCAGCAGGCCGGCGGCCTGGAATGCCGGCCGGTGCTGGGCGAAATCACCTATGGCCTTGAGCGCCTCTGCATGTACCTGCAGAACGTCGACAACGTCTACGACCTGGTGTGGACGGTCGGTCCGCAGGGCGTGGTGACCTACGGCGACGTCTACCACCAGAACGAAGTCGAACAGAGCACGTACAACTTCGAACACGCCAACGTCGACGAACTGTTCAAGCGCTTCGACGCGTACGAAGCGGAAGCCTTCAAGCTGGTCGAAGCCGGCCTGCCGCTGCCCGCCTACGAGCAGGTCACCAAGGCCAGCCACAGCTTCAACCTGCTGGACGCGCGCCGCGCGATCTCCGTCACCGAACGCCAGCGCTACATCCTGCGCGTGCGCAAGCTGGCGCAGGCGGTGGCCGAGGCGTACCACGCGCAGCGCGAGAGGCTGGGCTTTCCGGGGCTGAAGAAAGAAACCGCGTGACGAATCCCCTTCCCCCGCGTGCGGGGGAAGGTGCCCGAAGGGCGGATGGGGGCACTCGCCCCCTTGCCCCCACCCCAGCCCTCCCCCGCAAGCGGAGGAGGGGGCACAGCAAGACAGGTTTGACGACATGAGCGAACAAAAATCCCTGCTGGTCGAACTGGGTACCGAAGAGCTGCCGGTCAAGGCGCTGCCGGGCCTGGCGCAGGCCTTCTTCGATGGCGTGATCGCGGCGCTGGAGAAGCGCGGCATCGGCTTCGAACGCGGCGATGCCAAACCGCTGTACACGCCGCGCCGCCTGGCCGTGCTGTTGCCGGCGGTGGACGTGGAGCAGCCGGAACAGAAGTCCGAAGTACTGGGTCCGTACCTCAACATCGCGCTGGATGCGAACGGCGCGCCGACCAAGGCGCTGGAAGGCTTCGCCGCGAAGGCGGGCATCGACTGGACGCAGCTGGAGCGCACCACCGACGGCAAGGGCGAGCGCTTCGTCCACCGCGCGGTGAAGCCGGGCGCGAAGACCGCCGACCTGCTGGCCGATATCGTGCGCGAGGCGCTCGCCGGCATGCCGATTCCCAAGCCGATGCGCTGGGGCGACCACGACTACGCCTTCGCACGGCCGGTGCACTGGCTGGTGCTGCTGTTCGGCAACGACGTGGTGCCGGCCGGCGTGCTCGGCGTGACGTCCGACCGCATGAGCCGCGGCCACCGCTTCGAACACGACAAGCCGGTGTGGATCAACAACGCCGACGATTACGTCGTTGCGCTGGAAGGCGCGAAGGTGCTGGTCGATCCGGACGCGCGCCGCACGCGCATCGTCGATGAAGTGCAGAAGGCGGCCGCGCAAGCCGGTGGCAGCGCGCGGGTCACCGACGACAACCTGGAACAGGTGGTCTGCCTGACCGAATGGCCGGCGGCGGTGCTGTGCAATTTCGAATCCGCCTTCCTCGCGGTGCCGCAGGAAGCGCTGATCGAGACGATGGAGATCAACCAGAAGTTCTTCCCGGTGCTCAGCGACGGCGGCAAGCTGACCGAGCACTTCATCGGCATCGCCAACATCGAATCGCAGAACGTCGCGGAAGTGCGCAAGGGCTACGAGCGCGTGATCCGCCCGCGCTTCGCCGACGCGAAGTTCTTCTTCGACGAGGACCTGAAGCAGGGTCTTGAGTCGATGGGCGACGGCCTGAAGACCGTCACCTACCAGGCCAAGCTGGGCAGCGTGGCCGACAAGGTGGCGCGCGTGGCCGCGCTGGCGGAAACCATCGCGGCGCAGGTAGGCGCCGATCCCGCGCAGGCGCGCCGCGCGGCCGAACTGGCGAAGAACGACCTGCAGTCGCGCATGGTCAACGAGTTCCCCGAGCTGCAGGGCATCGCCGGCCGCCACTACGCACTCGCGGCGGGCGAACCGAAGGAAATCGCGCTGGCCATCGACGAGGCCTACCAGCCGCGCTTCGCCGGCGACGACATCGCGCTGTCGCCGCTAGGCAAAGTGCTGGCGATCGCCGAGCGTCTGGACACGCTGGCGGGCGGTTTTGCGGCGGGCCTGAAGCCGACCGGCAACAAGGATCCGTTTGCGTTGCGGCGGAATGCGCTGGGGTTGGCTAGGACGGTGATCGAGAGTGGGTTCAATATTGACTTGAAGAAGTTGATCCTCCACTCCTCGATTGCTTGCTGGTCAAGAATCAAGGTGGACGCCACAGTCACCGACGCTCGGGAAGTGCTTCTTGCGATACAGAAGTGGGACTTTAAGACCACGATCTCGCTGAGCAAGACCATCGAGATTGAACCCGAACAGCTTCAAAGGGAGCTGTTCAACGAAGATATCTACGACTTCATCCTCGACCGTCTGCGCAACTACTACGCCGACAAGGGCATACCCGCCGCGCACTTCAACGCCGTCGCAGAACTGAAGCCCACCTCGCTGTACGACTTCGACACCCGCCTCGACGCCATCGGCACCTTCGCCACGCTGCCGGAGGCCGCCGCGCTGGCCGCCGCCAACAAGCGCATCGGCAACATCCTGAAGAAAGCCGACATCGCCATCCCGCACGCCATCGACCGCACCCTGCTGACCGATCCGGCCGAAAGCGCGCTGGCCGAAGCGGTGGAGGCCGTGCTCGGCGAAACCGACGAAGCCCTGCACCACCACGATTACGTGACCGTGCTGAACCACCTCGCCCGCCTGCGCCCACAGGTGGATGCGTTCTTCGACAGCGTGATGGTCAACGCCGACGATCAGGCCGTGCGCGCCAACCGCCTGGCCCTGCTGAAGCGCCTGGCCGACCGCTTCCGTGCCGTGGCCGCGATCGAGCACCTGTCGAACTGAGCCGCGCGATGCGCCCCCTCCTCCGCGTGCGGGGGAGGGCTGGGGTGGGGGCAAGCGCGATGACTGGATCGCTCGCATGAGCATCGCTCGTGTCGTGCCTGCCTCGCCCCCATCCCGACCTTCCCCCGCACGCGTGGGAAGGAGCACATCGTGCGCCATCGATGGTCCACGAGAACGATGCGCCATGCGATCACGCGCACCCCTTCTCCGCCATGCGCCCCCTCCCCTGCTTGCGGGGGAGGGCTGGGGTGGGGGCAAGCGCGATGACTGGATCGCTCGCATGAGCATTGCTCGCGCCGTGTCTCCTTCGCCCCCATCCCGACCTTCCCCCGCACGCGGGGGAAGGAGCACATCGTGCGCCATCGATGGTCCACGAGAACGATGCGCCGCGCGTCAGGCGCATCCCTTCTCCGCCATGTGCCCCCTCCCCTGCTTGCGGGGGAGGGCTGGGGTGGGGGCAAGCGCGATAAATGGATCGCTCGCATGAGCATTGCTCGCGCCGTGTCTCCTTCACCCCCATCCCGACCTTCGCCCGCACGCGGGGGAAGGAGCACATCGCGATGACGACCTGTTTGCGTGAACGATGTGCCGCTTGAATACGGTAATCCTTCACTCCGCTTAACCCCCACCGGGTATCCTCCCCGCATGCGTCGATTCCCCCGCCTCGCCACCTTCGTCGTCCTGTTCGCCGCCACGGTTCCGGCCTGGGCTGCGACCACCGTCGACAAGGTGCGGATCGAGGGGCTGGACGACGAGCTGATGATCGAGAACATCCATGCCGCGCTGTCGCTGAACGACTCGCTCGGCAAGCGGCTGGGCGAGTCGCGGCTGGAATACCTGCTCGGTGAGGCCGTCGCCGAAGCACGCGAAGCGCTGGAGCCGTTCGGCTACTACTCGCCCACCATCACCCTCGACGCACCCCGCAACGAGGGCGCCGAGGACGAAAAACTGACGGTGACGGTGCGCGTCGAACTTGGCGAACCGGTGCGCGTGCGCCGGCGCGATCTCTCCATCGACGGCGAAGGCGGCGGCGACCGCTACCTGAAGGAAGACCTGGAGGCGTTCGCGCCGAAGGTCGGCGAGGTCTTCGACCACACCACGTACGAGGCCAGCAAGCTCGCCATCGTGCGGCGCCTGGCCGACCGTGGATATTTCGATGCCGACTTCACCCACCGCCGCGTGGAGGTCACGCGCGCCGAGCATGCCGCCGACATCGCGCTCGGCTGGGTCAGCGGCATCCGCTACGACATGGGCGCCACCACGTTCCACCAGGACAAGTTCGACCCCGGCCTGCTCGACAAGCTGGTGTACTGGGAAGAAGGCAGCTACTTCCACCAGGGCAAGCTCGACCGCCTGCGCGAATCGCTGGTAGGCCTGGACTACTTCTCCCGCATCGACATCCAGGCCAATCCGGACAAGGCGGAAGACGGCCGCGTGCCGATCGACGTGAACCTCGAACTGGCCAAGCGCGACATCTACACCGCCGGCCTCAGCTACGGCACCGAGAGCGGCCCCGGTATCCGCCTGGGGCTGGACCGCCGCTACGTCAATTCGCGTGGACACAAGCTGTCCACGTTCCTGGACTACGCGCAGAAGCGCAAGACGCTGCTGACGCAGTACCGCATTCCGGCGTTCAAGTGGCTGGATGGCTGGTACACCGTGGGCCTGCAGGCCAGCGACGAACAGACCGACTACATCGACCTGCGCCATGTCGAATTCACCGGCAGCCGCAGCGGCCAGGTCAGCGAGGACTGGACGGCGGTGGCGTCGATCCATGCGCTGCGCGAGCGCTGGCGCTATGTCGAGAACGACCCGCTCACGGGCCTGCCCGACACCACGGTGGAATACGCCACGTTCACCTACCCGTCGCTGCGCGCGGACTACACCAATTCGCCGATCGGCTCCAACCGGCCCGACCAGCTGGCCGGTTCCATCCTGCTGCGCGGCGGCGTCGACGGCGCGGGTTCCGATGCGAACTTCCTGCAGTTCCACATGCGCGCGCGCTGGTCGCAGCGCTACAAGACCAACAGCGCGCTGATCGTGCGCGGCGAGTACGGCCATACCTTCACCAGTTCGCTGGTGGCGATGCCGCCGTCGCTGCGCTTCTTCGCCGGCGGCGACCGCAGCATCCGCGGCTATGCGTGGCGCGAAGTCGGTCCGCGCCGCGGCGACTACGCACTGGGCGCGAAGAACGTGCTGACCAGCAGCGTCGAGTACGAGTTCTATCCGAAGGGCGGTCCGTACGGCGGTGCGGTGTTCGTCGACACCGGCAGCGCCTTCGACGGCAGGACGCCCGACCTCAGCACGGGCATCGGCATCGGCCTGCGCTGGCGCTCGCCGGTCGGACCGGTGCGCCTGGACGTGGCGCACGGCCTCAATGATCCGGATTCCAGCTTCCAGATCTATCTCAACATCGGGACGGACCTGTGAGGAAGAAATCGCGCCTGCCCGACAACCTGACGCCAGAAGAGCGCGACGCCCGCATCGCCGAGTTGCGCGCGCGACGCAAGGCGCGCATGCGCACGCTGGCGGTCCGCAGCGCCATCGGCACCGGCGTGCTGACCGTGCTGCTGTGCATCGGCCTGTACTGGCTGCTGCAGACCGTCGCCGGACGCGACGTGCTGCTGGCGCAGATCAAGGCGCGACTGCCGGCGGATGCCTCGCTGGACTACAGCAACGTCGAAGGGCCCATCGCCGGCCCGCTGACTTTGCGTGGCGTGAAGTTCCACTGGGACAAGATCCGCTTCACCGCCGACGAGGTCTACCTGGAGCCGGACCTGCGTCCGCTGCTCGGCAAGCGCCTGCGGCTGGACGTGCTGAAGCTGCGCGGCGCGATGCTCGACGTGCCGGAGAGCGACGAGCCGTTCGAACTGCCGCACTGGCCGGACCTGCTGCCGCAGATCGAGATGCCGCTGGCGATTCAGGCCGATGCACTGGAAATCGACCGCTTCCTGATCCGCCAGGGCGGGCAGCCCGTCATCGACATCGCGCACGCCACCGGTGGCATCGATATCGGCAATGGCTACGTGCATGCGCAGAAACTGGCGATCGCCAGCGATCGTGGCGCGTTCGGCGTACACGGCAGCTATGCGCCACGCGACGGCTATGCCACCGACCTGACGGCTACCGGCATCTTCCCGGCGGCACTGGGACGCACGCCGGCACGGATCGGCCTGGTGGCGCGCGGCAACCGCGCCCGCATGAATGTCGGCGTGTCCGGTGCCGCACCGGCGCCGCTGCGTGCCACGCTGACGCTGCGCGGCGAGACCAAGCCGACCTGGAACTTCGCGGCGAAGACGGAAGCGCTGGACCTCTCGCTGCTGGGGGTGATGGACGACAGCACACCGGTGGCGTTCGACCTGGTCGCCAAGGGCGCCGGCGGTGCGGCCGACCTGCAGGGCACCGCGCAGCAGGGCGATATCGCCGTGGTGATCGAACCCTCGCATGCGCGGATCGACGGTGAAGTGCTGACGGTGGAACCGCTGGCGATCCGCGCGTTCGACGGCTATGCCTCGCTGCGCGGCCGCGCCGATTTCACCGTGCCGGAAAATCCCGAGTTCCGCTTCGCAGTCAATGCGCGCGGACTGCGCTGGGGTACCGAAGCGGACAGCATGATCGGTGCGGAGGGCGATTTCGGCGTTGCCGGCAAGCTGGAAGCCTGGGCTGCGATCGGCAAGGCGACGCTGACACGCGGCGACGACAGCGCGCTGCTGGAATTCGACGGTCGCGGCAACGCCGAGCGCGCGCAGCTGCAGACACTGCGCGCCACCATGCCGACCGGCACGCTGGACGCCACCGGCACCGTCGGCTGGTCGCCCGTGCTGGACTGGGATGTCGCCGCGACGCTCGCGGGCTTCGATCCCGGCTATTTCGTCGCCGGATGGAAGGGCAATGTGTCCGGCAATCTCACGTCGAAGGGCAAGCAGCGCGAAGACGGACTGTTCCAGGGCACGCTGGATGTGCCGAAACTCGGCGGCCGCCTGCGCGACCGTCCGCTGGAGGCGCGCGGCACGTTCGCCCTCGACGGCAACAACGGCGAGGGCGACCTGGCGCTGTCGTTGGGCGGCAGCCGCGTTACCGCCAAGGGCAAGGTCGGCGACACGCTCGACATCGACGCGGCCTTCCGTCCGCTCAACCTGGCCGACCTGCTGCCGGATGCCAGCGGCACGCTGGCCGGCACGGTCAACCTCACAGGTGCGCGTACGGCCCCCAACATCGACGCCGATCTCGGCGGCGAGAACCTGCACTGGAACGACTGGAGCGCCGGCACGCTCAGCCTGCGCGGCCGCCTGCCGTGGCGCAGCGGCGAAGGCGACCTCGCCCTGCAAGGCAGCGCCGTGGATGTCGGCGCCGTGCTGGACACCGTCAGTCTCAATGCGCGCGGTGCGGTGGAAGACCTGCGCTTCGATGGCGATGCGCGCAATGCGATGGGCGCCATCGCGCTGTCGGGCACGGCGCAGAAACGCGGCGCCAACTGGCAGGGCACGCTGGATGCGCTGCGCATCGCGCTGTCGAAGGGCAGCCCGTGGACGCTGCGGCAGCCGGCGCGCTTCGCGCAGAACGGCGCCAACTGGACGCTGTCGGAAAGCTGCCTGGGGTCCGGCATCGGCGGTGCGCTGTGCGCCAGCGCCAACTGGCCCCGGGAAGGGCTGGAGGTGCGTGGCGAAGCGTTGTCGCTGGCCCTGGTGCAGCCCTGGCTGCCGCCCAGCGATGGCCGCCCGCTGACGCTGCGTGGCGAGTTCACGCTGGACGCGACCCTGCGCCCCGCCGGCAATGCGTGGCAGGGCGAGGTGCACCTGGCCTCGCTCGATGGCGGCCTGAAGATGGGCACCACCGCGCGTGGCGAGATCATCCGCTACGACAACTTCACCCTCGACGTCGACTTCACCCCGCAACGCATCCAGGGCCGCCTCGGCACGGGCTTCAAGGGCGACGGTTACGTCGACGCCACGTTCAACACCGGCTGGGACGCGTTCGCGCCGTTGAAAGGTGACCTGTACTTCCACAACTCGCGCCTGTTCTGGCTGGAACTGTTCTCGCCGGACCTGGTGCGTCCGCAGGGCAAGCTCGCCGGCCACATCGGCGTGGCTGGCACGCGCGGCCACCCGCTGCTGAGCGGCGAAGCCACGTTGACCGAGTTCAGCGGCGAACTGCCCGCGCTCGGCGTCTCGCTGGCCGACGGCGGCGCCGAGCTGGTCGCGCTATCCGATGGCAGCGCGCGCATCAACGGCAGCATGAAGACCGTGTCGTCCACCGGCGGCACCGGCACCGGCGGCGTGCTCAACGTCGCCGGCACGCTCGGCTGGAACAACGACACCACGCCCCTGCAGTTCCAGGTGCGCGGCGACAACGTACTGGTCGCCGACACCACCGACCTGCGCGCGGTCGCGTCGCCGAACCTGCAGGTGGGCTTCGCCGACAACACCATCCAGGTGCGCGGCGAGGTCGGCATTCCGTCCGCCACCATCGACGTGGAGAAGCTGGACGATGGCGTCTCGGCATCAGAAGACGTGGTGATCCTCGATCCCGTCGATCCCGAGCGCGCGCCGAGTTCGCGCCTGGACCTGGACCTCGCCCTCAAGGTCGGCGACCAGGTCCAGCTCAAGGGCTACGGCCTGGAAGGCACGCTGGCCGGCACGTTGCACGTGCGCTCGCAGCCGGGCCGCGAGATGCTCGGCACGGGCCGCCTCGACGTGGATGGCCGCTATGAAGCGTACGGACAGAAGCTGCGCATCACCCGCGGCGAACTGACCTGGAGCAACAACGCCGTCTCCGACCCGCGCATCAACATCCGCGCCGAACGCGAGGTCGTCAGCGCCAGCGTCACCGCCGGCATCGACGTCACCGGCCGCGCCAGCCAGCCGCGCGCACGCGTCTGGTCGAACCCGGCGATGGCCGAATCCGAAGCGCTCGCCTACCTCGTGCTGGGCCGTTCGCTCAACACCGCGAGCAGCGACGAAAGTCAGCGCATCAACGCGGCCTCGTCCGCACTCGGCGCCGGTGCCGGCCTGCTGGCGTCGCAGCTGGGCGCGAAGATCGGCCTGGACGATGCCGGTGTGCTGGAGTCGCGCACGCTGGGCGGCTCGGTGTTCGGCGTGGGCAAATACCTGTCGCCGAAACTCTACGTCAGCTACGGCGTATCGATGGTGGGCTCCGGCTCGGCGGTGACGCTGAAGTACCTGCTGCGCAAGGGCTTCGACGTGGAAATCGAATCCAGCACCACCGAGACGCGCGGCTCGGTCAACTGGCGCAAGGAGAAGTAGCCGTGCCGCCGTCACTGACGGCGCAGCGCCTGCACGCACACGGCATCGCGATGCCCGTGGCCGCATCGCCCGCCGATGCCGTGCGGCACATGGGCGCGATGCAGGCGCAGGACTATCACGCAGCGCTGTGGGCGGTCGGCCTGCGCACCGACGGCGCCACGCTGGCCGATGTCGAAGCGGCGATCGCGCGTGGCGAGATCGTGCGCACGTGGCCGATGCGCGGCACGCTGCACCTGCTGGCGCGCGAGGATGTGCGCTGGATGGTGGCGCTGCTCGCGCCGCGCGTGCAGGCCGCGAATGCCGCGCGCCTCGCGCGTGATCTCGGCCTGGATGCCGCGACACTCGCTCGCGGCCAACGCGTGGTGGAGCGGACCCTGGCGACCGGTACACCGGTTACACGCACCGACCTGTATGCCTGCATGGACGCCGCCGGCATCGCCAGCGCCAACCAGCGCGGACTGCACCTGCTGAACTGGCTCGCGCACGAAAGCGTCATCTGCCATGGACCGCGGCAGGGCAAGCAACCGACCTTCGTGCTGATGGATGCCTGGATTCCGCAGGACGCCCCGCTCGACCGCGACGAAGCCCTGCACCGCTTGGCGCTGCGCTATCTGCAGGGCCATGGCCCCGCCACCGCCGCCGATCTCGCCTGGTGGTCGGGACTGACGCAGAAGGACGCACTGCGGGCGCTGACACTCGCCGAATCGGTGCTGGCGAGGGAGACGTACGACGACACCACATGGTGGTTGCTGGCTGGTACGTCTTCGCCTTCGCGATCACGCGCCATCCACCTGCTGCCGGCCTTCGACGAATACCTGATCGGCTACCGCGATCGCACGCCGGTGCTGGATGCAACGCTCATGCGACGCGTGTTCAGCGTCAACGGACTCGTGGCCCCCACGGTGATCGTCGACGGTCGGGTGGCGGCAACATGGAAGCGCGGGACGAGTGCCGACGGCGACGTCGTGCTCGATCCCCTGCGTGCGCTGGAAGACACCGAACACACCGGCATCCGTCGCGCAGCGCAGCACTGGCGGCGCTTCATCGGCGACGCACGCTGACGACGCGACACAGGCCGTCATTGCCGCATCGAAGCAGGCCCGATATCGTCACCGTCTTCCTTGTTTCCGCTGGATGCCGACCATGCGCCGCCGACTTTCAACGTCCGCCCTCGCCCTGGGCGTGGCCCTGTGCCTGCCCGCCCACGCCGACGAAGGCATGTGGATGCCGTCGCAACTGCCGCAGCTGGCCAAGACGCTGCGCGACGCCGGCTTCAAAGGCGACCCGAAGACCCTGGCCGACGTCACCGCCGCGCCGTTGAGTGCCGTGGTGCGCGCAGGCGGCGGCACCGGCGCGTTCGTTTCGCAGGACGGCCTGATCCTGACCAACCACCACGTCGCCTATGGCGTGATCCAGTACAACAGCAAGCCCGGGCACAACCTGATCGACGACGGCTTCATCGCCGCCGACCGCGCGGGCGAACTGCCCGCCAACCCGGACTTCCGCGTGCTGGTCACGGTGGGCTACGACAAGGTCACCGACATGGTGCTGAAGGAAGCCGCCGGCAAGACCGGGCGCGATTACTTCGACGCGGTGGACCGCGCCAGCAAGGCCATCGTCGCCGAATGCGAGGCCGGCGGCGGCGTGCGCTGCAGCGTCGCCAACATGTACTACGGCACGGACTTCTACCGCATCACCCAGCTGGAGTTGCGCGACATCCGCCTGGCGTACGCGCCGCCGCGTGCGATCGGCAACTACGGCGACGAGATCGACAATTTCATGTGGCCGCGCCATACCGGCGACTTCACCCTGCTGCGCGCCTACGTCGGCAAGGACGGCAAACCGGCGGCCTACAGCCCCGACAACGTGCCGTATGCAGCGCCGGCGCACCTGGCGCTGGCGAAGGACGGCCCGAAGGCCGGCGACTACGCCATGCTGGCCGGCTATCCGGGCGTCACCTTCCGTCACCGCACCGCCGCCGAGTTCGAAGAGCAGATCACCTGGACGCTGCCGACGCGCGTGGCGGTGTTCGACCAGCTGATCGACGTGGTGGAAGCCGCGGGCACGAACGATGCCGACGCGAAGACGCGCTACGCCGCGCAGCTGCAGTCGTTGAAGAACCAGCGCAAGCGCGCCGCGGGCGAACTGGAAGGCCTGCATCGCAGCGATGCGGTGCGGCTGCGCGCGGAGGACGAGCGCGGCATGCTGGCGACGGAAGCCGCGGCGAAGGAGCGCACCGACATCGATGCGTTGGCCGCGTCGATCGCCGGAGGCTCTGCGGTGCGCGAGCGCGAGTTGCTGCTGAACCTGTTCGGCGCGCAGTCGCAGCTGATGCGTGCCGCGATCACCCTGGACCGCCTGCGCGTGGAGTCGATGAAGCCGGATGCCGAGCGCGAGAGCGGCTACCAGGCGCGCGACCACGCCATGATCGAAGGCATCCTGAAACAGGTGCAGCGCCGCTATGCGTCCGACGTGGAGAAGGCGCTGCTGACCGTCCTGCTGACGCGCTACCAGCAGCTGCCGGACGCGCAGCGCCTTCCCGCTTTCGACGCCGCCTTCGGCCGCACGCCCGCCACGCTGAAACAGACGCTCGACACGCTGTATGCGGGCACGAAACTCGGCGACGAGAGCGAGCGCCTGTCGCGCTTTGCCGCCGCGCGCGAGGGCAAGCCCGTTGCCGCCGATCCGCTGATCGACGTGGCCGTGAAACTGGTCCCCACGCAGCTGGCGCTGGAGCAGGAACGCAAGACGCGCGAGGGCGAACAGCTGCGCCTGCGCCCGGCCTACATGCGCGCGCTGTTCGCCTGGCGCACGCAGCAGGGTCGGGCGCTCTATCCCGACGCCAACGGCACGCTGCGCGTCAGCTTCGGCAAGGTCGACGGCTTCTCGCCGCGCGACGGCGTGCAGTACACGCCGGTCACCACGGTGGCCGGCATCGTCGAGAAGAACACCGGTACCGTTCCCTTCGATGCGCCGAAGCCGCTGCTCGACGCCATCGCGAAAGGCGACTTCGCCGGCACGGAAGATCCCGCGCTGAAGACGCAGACGGTCAACTTCCTGACCAACCTGGACACCACCGGCGGCAATTCCGGCTCACCCGTGCTCAACGCACGCGGCGAACTGATCGGCCTGAACTTCGACAGCAACTGGGAATCCGTCAGCGCCAGCTGGATGTTCGACCCGCGCTACAAGCGCGCCGTCCACGTCGACATGCGCTACCTGCGCTGGCTGATGGGCAAGGTGTATCCGGCGCCCCACCTGTTGAAGGAAATGGGCGCGCAGTGACGCCCGACGACGACCCGCGCCCCGTCGAACCCGAGCCGCCGCTGCCCAGCGACTGCTGCAACAGCGGCTGCCCGATCTGCGTGCACGACCTGTACGCGGAACAGCTGCAGCACTACCGCGAGCAGCTGGCGGCGTGGGAGGCACGGCATCATCCTGAAGACCCCCTGTAGGAGCGACGTAAGTCGCGACCGCAGATTCTCGGCGAGGGCGAACCGTCGACAGCGGACGGACTTGGTTCTGTATGTCGGAAGGCGTGCGGTCGCGACTTACGTCGCTCCTACAACGTTAGCAACGGCAGGAACTGCCACTCACGCCACCCGCGTACGCCGCGCGCGTTCCAGGTGCACCAGCAGCAGCGAGATGGCGGCGGGCGTCATGCCGGGGATGCGCTGGGCCTGGCCGACGGTTTCGGGCCGCACGCGTTCAAGCTTCTGCTGCACTTCGGCCGACAGGCCGCGCACGCCGGCGAAGTCGAATCCCATCGGGATGGGCGTGGATTCGTTGCGCTGCTGGCGTTCGATCTCGTCGCGCTGGCGGTCGAGGTAGCCGGCGTACTTGACGCCGATCTCCACCTGTTCCGCAACCTGCGCATCGGCCACCGCAGGCCCAATGGAAGCTACGGACATCAACTTGGCGTAGTCCAGCTCCGGGCGCTTGATCAGGTCGAGTACGTTGGTCTCGCGGCTGACCTGCACGCCGAGCGTATCGGCGACCTCGCGCCCCAGCGCATTCGCCGGCGTGGCCCACAGCGCGCGCAGGCGGCCGGTTTCGCGCGCGATAGCCTCACGCTTGGCTTCGAAGCGCTGCCAGCGTGCGTCATCGACCAGGCCCAGCGTGCGACCGGTTTCGGTCAGCCGCAGGTCGGCATTGTCCTCGCGCAGCTGCAACCGGTACTCGGCGCGGCTGGTGAACATGCGGTACGGCTCCTTGGTGCCGTTTGTGATCAGGTCGTCGACCAGCACGCCCAGGTAGGCTTCGTCGCGACGCGGCGACCAGGCCTCTTTCTGCTGCACGAAGCGCGCGGCGTTGAGGCCGGCGAGCAGGCCCTGGGCTGCCGCTTCCTCGTAGCCGGTGGTGCCATTGATCTGGCCGGCGAAGAACAGGCCGGCGACGGCCTTCGTCTCCAGCGACGCCCTCAGGCCGCGCGGATCGAAGAAGTCGTACTCGATGGCATAGCCCGGACGCGTGATGTGCGCGTGTTCCATGCCGCGGATGCTGCGCACCAGCGCCAGCTGCACGTCGAACGGCAGCGAGGTGGAAATGCCGTTCGGGTAGATCTCGGCGACATCGAGGCCTTCCGGCTCGACGAAGATCTGGTGGCTGGCCTTCTCGGCAAAGCGCACCACCTTGTCCTCGATGGACGGGCAGTAGCGCGGACCGATGCCTTCGATCTGGCCGGAGTACATCGGTGAACGGTGCAGCGCGCCGCGGATGATCTCGTGGGTCTGCTCGCTGGTGTGGGTGATCCAGCACGACACCTGGCGCGGATGGTCGGTGATGTCGCCCATGAACGACATCACCGGCAACGGATCGTCGCTGGGCTGCTCTTCCATCACCGAATAGTCAAGCGAGCGGCCGTCGATGCGCGGCGGCGTACCGGTCTTCAGGCGGTCGACGACAAACGCGCCTTCGCGCAGGCGCTGCGCCAGTGCGGTCGCCGGCGGATCGCCGGCGCGGCCGGCGGCGTACTGCGTTTCGCCGACATGGATCTTGCCCGCGAGGAAGGTGCCCGCCGTCAGCACGACGGCCGGCGCATGGAACGTCAGGCCGGTCTGGGTGACCGCACCGCGCACGGTGTTGTTCTGGATGACCAGATCGTCGACGGCGGCCTGGAACAGCGTCAGGTTCGGCTGCGCTTCCACCGCGCGACGGATGGCGCTGCGGTACAGCGCACGGTCGGCCTGGCAACGCGTCGCGCGCACGGCGGGACCCTTCGACGCATTGAGCGTGCGCCACTGGATGCCGGCGCGGTCTGCGGCCCACGCCATTACGCCGCCCAGTGCATCGATCTCCTTGACCAGGTGGCCCTTGCCGATGCCGCCGATGGCCGGATTGCAGCTCATCGCGCCCACCGTTTCCACGTTGTGCGTCAGCAGCAGCGTGCGTGCTCCGGCACGCGCGGACGCCAACGCGGCCTCGGTGCCGGCATGGCCGCCGCCGATGATGATGACGTCGTAGTGGTGGAAGCTGGGGCTCATGGCAAAGAGTCGATGACGAAGGCCCGTGGACGGGGCCGTTACGGAAGACGGGATCCGGCATGGCGACCGGGCAGAGTTGGCACGCTTCCTGCTGGATCCCCATGCACCCGTCGTGGCAAGCGACCAGGGGCGCCGGGTTGGTAATTGGAACAGGGGCCAGCCATGCGCACGCCGGGGATGCCGGGGCCGGTAGTCGGGGGACTACCGGCCCCTTTTTTATGCGCGCAGGATACCAGAGCAAGAAAAAAGCCCGGCAGAGCCGGGCTTCTTGTTAGGCGCCGACGCCCGATGGGGCCGGAACAGGGGGGATCCAGATTTCCCCACCGGACGTCGACATTGAACCTTTAATTGCCGCTTACGTCAGAAAGCGACGCAACCGGTCAACCAAGGTTCGCAACCGCGTCGGCGGCGGGGGGCAGGCGACGGACGGTGCCGCCGGAAGGGCGCAATTACCGCTCGAGTTGGCGCGTGCCCCCGTCATCGCGCGGCATGGGACGGGACGGAGGTGCTGGACGCTCCATGCGCTGCGGGGGCGCCTGCCGCTCGGCACGCGGCGGCGCCGGCGCCCGTTCCATGCGCTGCGGTCGCTCGGCCGAGCGCGGCATGGACGGGGAAGGGGTCACGCGCGGCGGACGATAACCACCCTCGTCCATGCGCGGTTGGCTCGGAGACGGGATGACCTGGCCAGGGCGGCCCGGGACCATGGGCTGGGATCCCCCCTCGCGCCAGCGGCCGGTCGGGTCGCGCCACGGCGGGGGACGATTGCCACCCCCGCTGGTCGGCGGAGGCGGCGGAGGCGGGTTGTGGTCGTCCGGACGCGGGGGACGGGGAGGACGCGGCGGGTAGTACGGATAGTGCGATCCGTAATAGCCGTAGTACGGATACCCGTAGTAGTTGTTGTAGCGATAGGGTCCGCCGTATCCGTAGCTGCCATACGCGCCTCCGCCGTAGTAGCCACCGTACGGATCGGAGTACTGCGTGCTCGGCCGGCCGTGGTAGTAGCCGCCCGGCGCGGTGTCGCCGACATAGTCGTAGGTCGCACAGCCTCCCAGGGTCAGGCTGGCGAAGGCGATGGTCAAAAGAGATGTGCGCTTCATGGCGGAACCCCCGTTACTCTGCCTTCGCAGGATCGGCCTGCCGCATTGAATCCGTGCTTAACCCTGCCCGTATCGGTCCAGCCACTTCCGGACGCGTTCGCTGAGGTTCATGGCGGAGCGATGCGCTAACCTTTCCGCATGCCGACGCCTCTCCTGCCCACCTTCGACGACGTCCTCGCCGCCGCCGCCCGTATCGCCCCCCACGCCCACGCCACGCCCGTCCTGCGATCGAGCGCACTCGACACGCTGGCCGGCTGCCATCTCCACTTCAAGGCGGAGCCACTGCAGCGGAGTGGCGCGTTCAAGTTCCGCGGGGCCTGCAATGCGGTCTGGGCACTGGATGACGCCACCGCCACGCGTGGCGTGGTGACGCATTCGTCGGGCAACCACGGCGCGGCCCTGGCGCTGGCGGCCCGCACCCGCAGCATCGCCTGCCACGTGGTGGTGCCGGAGGGCGCAAACGCCGCCAAGCTCGCCAACATCGCCCGCTACGGTGCGACGCTGCATCGCTGTGCAGCGACCATCGAGGCGCGCGAAGCCGCCGCCGCACGCGTGGAGGCCGAAACCGGCGCCAGCCTGATCCATCCGTACACCCATCCGCACGTCATCGCCGGCCAGGGTACCGCCGCCCTGGAACTGCTCAACGCGCAGGGTCCGCTGGATGCCCTGGTCGCGCCGGTCGGCGGAGGGGGATTGCTGTCCGGCACCGCGATCACTGCGGCGGCGACCGCGCCGGATTGCCACATCATCGGCGCCGAACCGGAAGGCGCCGCGGATACCGCCGATTCGCTGGCGGCCGGCGAGCGCCGCGTCGACTTCGTGCCCGACACCCTCTGCGACGGCCTGCGCGGCACGCTGGGTGAACCCAACTTCGCATTGCTGCGCACCTACGCGGTGGATGTCGTCACGGTGCCCGACGCCGACACGCTCGCCGCAATGCGCCTGCTGTGGCAATGCCTGAAGCTGCTCGTGGAACCCTCTTCGGCCATCGCCCTGGCAGCGATCCTGCGGCACCCCGGACGATTCGCCGGACAACGCGTGGGCGTGGTGCTGTCCGGCGGCAATGTCGACCTCGCTGCCCTGCCGTGGGAGCGCGCCGCATGACCCTGCGCAGGAAGAAAACCGGGCGCGGCTTCATCGGATGGATGTGGCGCCTGTTGTTTCTCGCGCTGGTCTGGCTGGCCGGCGTGGCCGCCTACATCGTCTGGGTAGGTCAGCGCGACGACGCCGTGCCCGCCGATGCGATCATCGTGCTCGGCGCGGCGGCCTACGACGCCAAACCGTCGCCCGTGTTCGAGGAGCGCATCCGCCACGGCATCGACCTGTACAAGCGCGGCCTGGCGCCGACACTGATCTTCACCGGTGGCTATGGCGGGACTGGCGCGCGCTTTTCCGAATCGCAGGTGGCACGCCGTTACGCGATGCGCGAGGGCGTTCCGGCGAAGGCGATCCTGATCGAATCGTTGTCGCGCAACACGCACGACAACCTGCGCCAGGCCCGCGTGTTGATGCAGCAGCACAAGCTGCACACCGTCATCATCGTCAGCGATCCGCTGCACATGGCGCGCGCATTGCGGATCAGCCGGGATCTCGGCATCCGCTCGGTCGGTTCGCCCACGCCGACCAGCCGCTTCCGCAGCTTCGCCACGCGCTGGCGCTTCCTGCTGCAGGAAGTGTATTTCTTCCATCGCGACCGGCTGCCGCGCTGATGGCGTGGCGTATGATCGAAGTGTCGCCCTCCCCACGGGATTCCGCATGAAGATCGACGGCACGCGCCGGCAGGACCGCGCCACCGAGCTCGTCCTCACCTACTACGCCGCCTTCAACCGCGGCGACTGGGAAGGCATGCTGGCCATGCTGGCCGACGACGTGGTGCACGATCTCAACCAGGGCGCACGCGAAACCGGCCGCGAGGCCTTCGCCGCCTTTCTCGGACGCATGAACGCGAGTTACCGCGAACAGCTGCGCGACATCGTGGTGCTGGTCACCCAGGACGGCCAGCATGCGGCCGCCGAATACATCGTGCATGGCGAATACCTCCACACCGACGAAGGCCTGCCGCCCGCGAACGGCCAGACCTACGTGCTGCCAGGCGGCGCGTTCTTCGACATCCGCGACGACCGCATCGCACGCGTCACCAACTACTACAACCTGCAGGACTGGATCCGGCAAGTCGGCGGTTGATTTCGTGTAGGAGGGGCTTCAGCCCCGATCATGGCCTCCTGCAACCCTGATGCCGATGGTGTAGCGGGAGAAGGCGGGGGCCACGTACCTCGCACTTCACTGCATCCTCTCCAGATCGTTCTCTATCTGAAGACGGGCGGTCGGGGCTGAAGCCCCTCCTACAGTTTTCGCCTGATCGGAATCTTCGACAGCGGCACCGTGGCGATGTCCTCGCCCTGCCCCCGGATCGGCGCACCCGGCGGCGGCGACCACGCATGCGCGTAGATGACGTCCCATGTGCTGGGCAGTTTGCCGTCGGCGCGCCGAAGCGGTTCGTACGCTGCGGCCGCCGCCGCGAAGCGTGCGCGCCCGGTGAGCGTGTGCCGGCGATGCCGCAGGGCGTTGGTCGCTCCCATCGCACGCAGCTCGCGCATCAAGGCAGGCAGGTCGTCGTAGGTCAGGGTAAAGCGGTCGCGGTCGAGCACGGGATCGCGGAAACCGGCCAGCATCAACGCATCGCCGAACTGCGCGATGGGTGGAAACGGACTGACATGCGGTGTGTCGTCGGCGTGCGCGAAGGCGTCGCGCAGTTCCTGCAGTGTCTCGGGTCCGAAGGTGGAGCACACCAGCAGGCCGCCGGGCTTCAGTACGCGGCGGAAGCCGTTGAATACGTGCGGCAGGTCGTCCACCCATTGCAGGCTCAGGTTGCAGAACAGCACGTCGGCGCTGCCATCGGCCAATGGCAACGCGCGCTGGTCGGCGCAGACGCGATGGAACGGCTTCCACCAGCCGGCCTGCTTCTTCGCCTCGCGCAACATCGGCAAGGCCATGTCCACGGCGATGACCTGCGCCTTCGGCCAGCGCTTGCGCATCGCCGCGGCCGCATGCGCGGGACCGCAGCCCACGTCCAGCACCACCTTCGGCTCGACGGCGTCCTGCCCCTGTCGCAAGGTGAAATAGTCCAGCGACTCGAGCAGCCGTTTCTCGACTTCGTGTTGCAGGGCCGCTGCCGCGTCGTAGCCGGCGGCGGAGCGCGAGAACGCGCGACGGATATGGCGCTGGTCGAAGGTCATGCCGTCCCATCCTGCGGCAGCGACCGCATGAAGCGATCGACGTCGGCGGCGACGAGGTCGGCGTGACCGAGGAACGGCGCGTGGCCACCACCGGCGATCTCGACGAAAGTGGACTCCGGCGCCATCGCGGCCGCGGCCTGCATCGCCTTCGAGGGCACCAGCAGGTCGCGACGCCCTGCCAGCCACAGGCTGGGCACGGACAACGCAGGCAGCGTCGCGCGCAAGTCCGACTGTTCGAGCAGTTGCAGGCCGGCGCGCAATGCGGACGGCGCGGGTCCGCCGCGCGCGTAGAGATCCTGCTTCAACGTGCGCAGCTCGCTGCGTGCGTGTTCGGAACCCATCGTATCCAGGGCGAGGAAGCGGTCCAGTGTGCCCCCGTAGTCGTCGCTCAGGTCGCTGCCGAACTGCGCGAACACACTGGCGAGCACCGCGTGCTGCCAGCCGTCCCCGCGCACGAAGCGCGGCGTCGCCGCCACCATCGCCAGCCCTCGCACCTGCGACGAGGTGGCAGCCGCATGCAGGGCGAACAGCCCCCCGAGCGACCATGCCAGCCAAACGGCCGGCGGTGTACTGGCCAGGACGGCGTCGACGGTCGCATCCAGCGTCAACGCGACCTCACTGCCGCGGCTGTGGCCATGCCCGGGCAGGTCGACGAGATGGAGCGTGTAGCGGTCGGACAGGCGCTTCACCAGCGGCGCGAACACGCCGCCATGCAGCGCCCAGCCGTGCAGCAGCACCAGGGACGGGCCGTTGCCGATGGTTTCGATATGCATGCCGCGTATTGTCGCCGATCCCGCGCGGTGCAGGATCGTGCGAACACCCGGCGGCTCGATCAGGCGACGGCGCCGTGCACGCGCTGCACGGCATCCCACGAGCGCGCCAGCGTGGCGACCAGGCCGTCCACCTCCTGCAGCGAATGCAGCGCCGACAGCGTCACGCGCAGCCGCGCCTTGCCATCCGGCACGGTGGGCGGACGGATGGCCGGCACCAGGTAGCCGGCGCTGTCCAGCGCAGCGGACAGCGCCATCGCGGTGGCATCGCTGCCGCACAGCACCGGCTGGATCGGCGAGTCGGACGCCATCAGCTGCAGGCCCGCACGCTGCGCGCCGTTGCGGAAGCGGTCCACCAGCGAGTGCAGCTTTTCGCGGCGCCACTGGTCGCGGCGTGCATGCTTGACCGCAACGCGCGTGGCGGCAGCCAGTGCGGGCGGCATCGCCGTGGTGTAGATGTAAGGCCGCGCGGTTTCGGCCAGATGCTGGATCAACGTGTCTTCGCCGACCACGACCGCCCCGTAGCCACCCAGCGCCTTGCCCAGCGTGACCAGTTGCAGCGGCACGTCCGCCACGCCCATGCGCGCCTCGGCCACGCTGCCGCGCCCGTCGGGGCCGCGCACGCCGACCCCATGCGCATCGTCGACGAAGAACACCGCCTGCTGCATGCGCGCGACCAGGCTGAGCGAACGCAGTGGCGCGGTGTCGCCGTCCATGCTGAAGACGCCGTCGGTGACCAGCATCGCGGCGCCTTCCGCGTGCAGCTTCAGCTGGCGCAGCGCACCTTCGGGATCGAGGTGCGGATAGCGGCGCAGCTTGGCGCCGGCGAGACGGGTCGCATCGATCAGGCTGGCGTGGTTGAGCCGGTCCTGCACGCAGACATCGCCGTCTTCCATCAGCGCCTGCTGCACGGCGAGGTTGGCGAGGTAGCCGCTGCCGAACAACAGGGCGCGCGGATAGCCCAGCCAGTCGGCGATGTCGCGCTCCAGCGCCTCGTGCGATGCGTGGTGGCCACTGACCAGATGCGATGCGCCGGCACCGGCACCCTCGCGCGCGGCGGCGTCCTGCAGGGCATTGGTGACTTCGAACTGCTGGGCGAGGCCCAGGTAGTCGTTGCTGCTGAACTCGGTCAGCCAGCGACCGTTGACTTCGACCCGTACGCCATCGCGACGCGCGACGGTGCGGCGCGTGCGTTGCCGGCCCAGTGCGATCCGTTGCTGGCGCTGGGCGAGGATGCGGTCGTGCAGGTCGGTGCGGTTCATGTCGGCGTGGCCTGGCGAAGAAGGCGCCGAGGCAGAGCGGGAAGACCGTCGACGACGACGCACCGGCCGCGTTCCCGCGCCAGCGTGCGTCGTCCGGTACTGCCCCCTGTTGCCCCGACTATGCCGCCCGGCCGCAGGACGGCTCGGGACGGGTGATGTCGGCATGCACCGTACCGCTGCCGGGGACGTCGGTTCTGTGATGGTCGTGGCTGTTTTCCACCTGTACCGCCATCGGCCGCAGGCCCAGGCGTGCGAACAGCGCCTGGTCCCGCCCGGTGTCCGGGTTGCCGGTGGTCAGCAGCTTCTCGCCGTAGAAGATCGAATTGGCGCCGGCGAGGAAGCACAGCGCCTGCAGTTCGTCGCTCATCGCCTCGCGACCGGCCGACAGCCGCACCATCGAGGCCGGCATGACGATGCGGGCGACGGCGATGGTACGGACGAACTCGAACGGATCCAGTTCGGTGGTGCCATGCAGCGGCGTGCCCGCCACCTGCACCAGCCGGTTGATCGGCACCGAATCCGGGTGCGACGGCAGGTTCGCCAGCGCCTGCAGCAGGCCGGCGCGCTGCGCACGCGATTCGCCCATGCCGACGATGCCGCCGCAGCAGGTCTTCATGCCGGCATCGCGCACGTGCGACAGCGTGTCCAGGCGATCCTGGTACTCGCGCGTCCGGATCACGTCGCCGTAGAACTCCGGCGCGGTGTCGAGGTTGTGGTTGTAGTAGTCCAGCCCGGCGTCCTTCAGCGCGTGCGCCTGCTCGCCGCTCAGCATGCCGAGCGTGGCGCAGGTCTCCAGCCCCAGCGCCTTCACGCCGCGGATCATCTCGGCGACCTTGGGGATGTCGCGGTCCTTCGGCGAGCGCCAGGCCGCGCCCATGCAGAAGCGGGACGCTCCCGCGGCCTTCGCCTGTGCGGCCTTGGCCAGCACCTGCTCGGCGTCCATCAGCTTCTGCGCGGACACCCCGGTGTCGTAGCGCTGTGCCTGCGGGCAGTACGCGCAGTCTTCCGGGCAGCCGCCGGTCTTTACCGACAGCAGCGTGGACACCTGGACCTCGGAGGGATCGAACCGCGTGCGATGCACGGAGGCCGCCCGGTGCAGCAGCTCGGGGAACGGCAGGTCGAACAGGCCCAGCAGCTCCTCGCGTTGCCAGTCGTGGCGCAGTGCCGGTACTTCAGTGGAAATGTGAGCGGACATCGCGGCCTCGCGGGAATACAGTCGGGGAAGTCTGGAAACCGGGCTTCGCCCTGTCAACCGCATGGATGCTTTGAAAGTTGACGGTTGGTGGCAGCGCGCCGCCTGCCTGCTACTCGCACCCCGATGCCTGATATGTCGCGAACGCGGGTTCAACGGCGCCGATCTTTGCGCTTCATGCACGGAACGGCTTCCATGGAATCGCACGTCCTGCCTGCGCTGCGGGATACCGCTGGCGGCGGACGGCGAGTGCGGGGCGTGCCTGGGACAACACTCGACGTTGACGCAGACCCGGGCGGTCTTCGTCTACGGGTTTCCGCTGGACCGGCTGGTGCCACGCTTCAAATTCCATCGCGACCTTGCCGCCGGGCGGCTGATGTCAGGCCTGATGGCCCAGTCGCTGGGGTCGGCGCCGCGCCCGAACGCGATCGTACCGGTGCCCCTGCACCCGCATCGCATGCGCCAGCGCGGGTACGACCAGGCGCTCGAACTCGCGCGCCCGCTGGCCACGGTGCTCGGCCTGCCGCTGCGCCAGGAGCTGCTGCAGCGCGTACGCCCCACCGCGCCCCAGTCCGAACTCGATGCCGGTCAGCGGCAACGGAATGTCGCCCGCGCCTTCGCCGTTCCATCCCACGCTAGGCCACCGGACCATGTCGCCTTGGTCGATGACGTCATGACCACGGGCGCGACCCTGCATGCCGCCGCCCGCGCGCTGCTCGACGCGGGTGCGGAACGCGTGGATGCGTGGGTCTGCGCACGCGTGCCCTGACGGCACGCGCGCATCGCATCAGGGCGCGAAACCGGTCGCGGTGACGCGGCATTGCAGCGTCAGCACGATCTGGCCGCCGGCCGGGAACGTGGCAATGGCCACGCCCGTGCCCGTCAGGCTGGCGATCGGCACCGTGGCACCGGGACATGCCGCCCCGCCGGACGCGGCGCACGCAGCCGTGGCCGAGGGATCGGCGCAGTTCAGGCCGGGGCCAGGGGTGTCGCGGATCACCGTGCCGTTGACGGCGCTGGGGCCCGGATTGTTGGTGGTCACGGTGTAGCTCACCACGCTGCCCGCGAGCGCCGTGCCAGGGTTGGCGACCTTGGTGACCACCAGATCGGTGCGGGGAATCCGCACGTTGCGGAAGATGCAGTCCAGCTGGTCGCCCGCCACCGGGGTGAATGCGAACGAGGCGGCGTTTCCGCTGGCCGTCCCTCCTCCGCTGCGCGCGTTCGTGCAGGTGTAGGTCGTGGTGTAGTCGGCGAGGTTCGCACCGCCCGCCCCGGTTTCGGAGAAGGTGTAGTTGGCGCCCGCCGTCGCCGGGCTGACGATCGCCACCTGGGTCGGCGCGGTGGTCGTACCCGTGGTGGTCACCGACGCGCCGGCGCCGGCACCCGTTCCTGCGATGGAGAGCGCGAACTGGTCCGCAGCCTGCAGGCGGCCATCGGGCAGTTCCTTGCTCAGCCGCAGGATGGGGCGCGACGTGTTGGTGATGGCGCACACGATCTGGTCGTTGGCGGCCGGGGTGACGTTCCACGTCGGCGATGCCCCGCCCGGAGTGAACGCCGTGCCATTGCGCGTGCAGGTGATCGTCGCCGTGTACGCGCCTGCGAGCGTCGATGCGCTGCCGGCCGCCATGATGTCGCGCAGGTAGTAGGTCACACCGGTGGTCACCGCAAGCGCGCCCGTGCTGGCCTGTTGGCCAACACCGGCACCCGCGGTGGTGGCTTCACGCAGCGTGCCGGCCGTGGACGTGGCGCCGATCTGCACGGTGAACTGGTCGCTCGCATCGGCGCGCGGCGCACCCAGGACCTTGTTCAGCGTGATGGTGGTGCCGTTGCCGGTGATCGAACCGTTGCAGCCGATCGAACTCGCGGCCGCCGCAGGATCGCGGAAGGCTGTCGCGGGAATGATGGCCGGCGTGGCGTTGCCCGGCACCGTCCAGCGCAGCCGCGCGTGGTTGATGCCGCCGTGGTTGAGCCAGTACATGCGTACCAGCGCGCAGCTGTTGGCGTTGGCGGCGGTGAACGTGCCCAGGCTGACGTACGTGTCCTCGTTGGCGGTCCAGTCGTTGACCGTGCCGACGGGAACGTCGTACGAGGCCGTCCGGTACGCCGTGTTGGCGTAGTCGCTGGAGAAGCCGAGTTCCACGTTGTCGTCATGCGCGATGCTGACGCTGTAGGTGCCTGCCTGCGGAAACTGGATCAACGCATACGACACGCGCCCCATCGCTTGCAGGCCGCAGGAGACGGCGCTGGTGGCCGGCGAATCCAGGTTGCAGAGGTTGTTGGCGGCCGCGCGGTAGTTGATGTCCGCCGCGGTGCCGGTGCGCACGGCATTGGCAGGGTTGGCGGCGATCGCACGCAGGGCATTCAGGCGGGTCGCGCCGGTGCCGGTGTTGTTGGCGAACGTCGGCGCGCCTGCGGGGCCGGTGTACACGGCGCCGACGCGGTCGTTGCCGCGGTAGTCCTCCCATCGCACGGTCTGCGCCGCAGCGTTGCCCAGGCATGCCGCCAACACCACGCCCACCATCCAGCGCCCGCGCCCCACTGAAAGGAACCCTGCGATTCCCGTGCCCCTGTCTTGTTTTGCCATGTCGTGCGTCACATGCAATCACGTCGAACAATTGTGAAACGTATCACGCTATGTGCGCTTTATCGAACACGCACGACGCCGCTCAGCGGGTCAGATCCAACGCCAGTCCGATGAAGATCGCCGCACCCACCCAGTTGTTGTGCAGGAAGGCGCGGAAGCACGCGTCGCGCTCCCGATGGCGCGCCATCCAGAACTGTGAAACGACCAACAGCACGGCTGCACCCACGCCCGCCCAGTAGTACACGCCCAGCCCCGCCTGACGCCCCACCAGGTACAGCGCAACGAAGACCAGGCTGTAAAGCACGCCCTGGATGACCAGATCGAGATCGCCGAACAGGATGGCGGTGGATTTGGACCCGGCGCGCAGGTCGTCTTCCCGATCCACCATGGCGTACCAGGTGTCGTAGGCGGTGGCCCACAGGATATTGGCGCCGTACAGCACCCATGCAACGGCAGGTACCTCGCTCCTCACGGAAGCGAACGCCATCGGAATGCCCCAGCCGAATGCCATGCCCAGGTACACCTGGGGCAGATAGGTGTAACGCTTGAGGTAGGGATAACTTGCGGCAAGGAACACGCCGACGACACTCAGCCAGGCAGTCAGGCGATTCAACGTCAGCACCAGCCCGAAGGCGACCAGCATCAGCACGGCGAACACGACCAGTGCCTCGCGCCCCGATACCGCGCCGGTCGCCAACGGACGTCCGCGCGTCCGCTCGACCTGCGGGTCCAGCCAGCGGTCCGCGTAGTCGTTGATCACGCAGCCCGCCGAGCGGGTCAGCCACACGCCCGCCGTGAACACGAACAGCGTCCACATCGGTGGCATGCCTTCCGCCGCCAGCCACAGCGCCCACCATGTCGGCCACAGCAGCAGCAGCACGCCGATCGGCCGGTCGCCACGCACCAGCTTCCAGTACTGGCCCAGTCGCTCACGCCAGCGTGCGGTTCCCGCCCTTTCGAAATGCTCGTATCCCATGCGGGAAAGGGTAACAGGCCCGCCACAAGGGCCAGGACTCCCCGCCGCCCGCCGCAGAGTGGGCCAGGGCACCGGTTTGCGGCTAGAATGCCCGTCCCGTGCGCTCGTAGCTCAGCCGGATAGAGTAGTGGCTTCCGAAGCCATTGGTCGGGGGTTCGAATCCCTCCGGGCGCGCCATCTTTTCCTCGACTCCACGCACACCGCGAAGCGCGATACCCTCGCGACACCGGGTCGGCGGCCGCTTCGCATCCTGCATGCGCGACGTCCCGCCCGTCACTGACCGTCGCCGATGTCCGATCTGGAAGTCCGTGCGCTGGACCTGTTCGACCAGTACGTCGAACTGGCGCCCCTGCAGCGCTCAAGCGCCCTCCAGCGACTGCAGGCGTACGAACCCGCGCTCCATGACGCACTGCTGCGGTTGCTGACGGCGGATGCCGCCGGGCATCCGCTGGAAGGCGTTGCGTTCGATGCGCTGTCTGAATCCCCGGCGGAAGACGATGCCGATCCGTCGGCCACCCGCATCGGCAATCGCCTGGGGCCATGGCGCATCGATCGCGTGATCGGATCCGGCGGCATGGGCACCGTCTACGAAGCCTGCCGCGCCGACGGCGAGTACGAGAAGCAGGTCGCGCTGAAGTGCATGCGGGCCGAGATGTCGTCGCCGCACCTGATCGATGCGTTCATGCGCGAGCGCAACCACCTCGCGCATCTCGACCACCCGAACATCGCGCCCCTGCTGGACGGCGGCATCGAAGCCGACGGCAGGCCCTGGTTCGCCATGCGCTTGGTGCACGGCACGGCGATGGATCTCTGGGCGGACCAGCAGCGCCTCACGCTGGCCGAACGCATCCGCCTGCTTCTGCAGGCGTGCGACGCGCTGCGATACGCGCATGGCCATGGCGTGCTGCACCAGGACATCAAGCCCGGCAACCTGCTGGTATCGGCCGATGGCCGGGTGCATCTGGTCGATTTCGGACTGTCTGCCGTGACCGGCAGCCTCGACGGCGCGGCGCCAGCGCGCATCGCCATCTCCAACGGGTATGCGGCGCCGGAAATCCTCCATGGCGCAGCCGCTTCCGCCGCCAGCGACATCTATTCCCTCGGCGTGATGCTGTACCAGCTGCTCGTCGGTGACTGGCCCCGTCCCCTGGTATCGCTGCACGCCGCGCTCATCGGACTGTCCAGCACGGACTCGGCACGGGCGCCCTCCACACTGGCGGCGACGGCCGCGGCCGATGTGGCCCGGGCACGCGGGTATCCGCACCCACGCCAACTGCGCAAGCGCCTCCAGGGCGATCTCGATGCGATCGCGCTGCGGGCCGTTGCCACCTCACCCGCCGACCGGTACGGCAGCGTCGAAGCACTGACCGAAGACCTGGAACACTGGCTGGCGCGTCGCCCGGTACGGGCCAGGGGCGGTCGTCGCCTTTACGTGATCCAACGTTTCCTGCAGCGGAACGCGCTGGCCAGCACGCTGGCCGGCGGCGTGCTCGTGGCGGGCGTCACCAGTGCCGGTGTGCTCGGATGGTTGCAGCTCCAGGATCGCCAGGCGCTGCGCGACACCCGCGCGGTATCCACCGTGTTCGAGCAGACCCTGGGTGTCGTGACGCTGTCGGGACTGGCCGAGGCACGCCCGTCGTCACGCCTGGTGCTCGAAAACGCCGAAACGCAGCTGCGCGCACTCTCCCTGCCGTCGAGTCCCGCCATCAAGGCCAGAGCGCTTGCCTCGCTGGCGCGCAGCTATGCAGCGCTCGGCGACTATCCGCATGCGCTCACGCTGGCCGGCGAAGCCAACCGGTTGTTGGCGAACCATGACGGGGATCCGTCGGACACCCTCGCCATGCTGGCGATGCTGCTCAACCTGCAGGCGCGCCACGCGGAGGCGCGCGACATCGCTACACAGGGTTTGCAGCGATCCGCCTCGACGCACGTCGCAGCTCCCGCCACGCTTGACCTGCTGGTCGAACTCGCACGCGCGCACTGGGCGCTATCGGAGTACGACGCTTCATTCGATACGCTGGCCTTTGCACAGGAGAGCGCCGCGGGCCTGTCTTCGCGTGCGGCACGCGACGTCCGCATCGAACTGCTCGTCCTGCGGGGAGAGTGGCACCTCCAATTGATGGATCTGGCGGGCGCGGAGCGGGACCTGCAACGCGCCGCTGCCGCAGCCCTGGGCGGGACGCCATCGCTGGAGGACAGCGTCAACGAAGCCAGACTTCGGTGGCTGCTCCTCGCGCAGCGCTACGGAGAAGCGACGGAACTGGCCGCCACCCTGTTCGACGCGCGCCGCCAGCGACTGGGGCCGGACCATCCGGACACCGCACGCAGCCTGCGCCTGCAGCTCGAGGTCGCCGAACAACGCGCCGGCACCGCCGCCGTGCCGGCTGGCGCGTTGATGGCGTCACGCCAGGCCATCGTCGCCGCCTATGGCACCCAGCATCCGGAATTCGCGCACCAGCTGTTGCTTGAAGCCCGCCTGGCCTCGCACGAAGATCCGCGCAAGGGCTTCGAGCTTGCGCAGCAGTCCGTCCAGTTGCTCGAACGCGCGCTGGGCCCGCGCCATCCCGCGACGCTGTCGGCCAAGGAAGCGCAGGCACGCGCACTGATGGCGCTCGCTGCGACTGCCACCGACGCGTGGACAAGGCGAGGTGAAGCAGCGAGCCTGCTGCAGGAAGTCATCCATGCGAACACCCAACGCCACTGGCCTTCGCCCACCGCCCGGTACTGGCTGGCGCAGGCGTTGCTGGAACGCGACACGCCGGCAGAATCCTCCTCGCCCGCCGCCCGGCATCAGGCCGAAACGCTGCTGCAGGACGCACTCGTGGAAGCCCGTCGCCACCTTGGCGCACGCCATGCCACCACGGCGATGATCCGGGAGGCGCTGGTAGGCGCCCCTTGGCACGATGCAACACAGGCCGTTTCGTCCGACGCGACGCGAACGCCCGTGGAGTGACCAGGCGCCACGTGGCGGAAGCCGACGGGCGCGTTCACGCCCGGGACGTTGTCAGTACGTACCCACGAGGTTCAGGAAGAAACCCTTGTGGTCGTAGTCGAAGTCGGTCAGGTCATCGCTGAAGTCGGTGAAGTTGTAGCCCACGCCGATGCGGAAGTTCTTGCTGAGGTCGCGATCGACGCCCACCAGGAAGCCACGCCTCGAACCTCCGTCGTCCACGTCGAGCCAGCGGTACTCCGCCAGCGCATGCCACTGCGTACGCAGGTCGTAACGCACCTGCGCCGCGCCGAACGTCGTGGCCGAATCGAGCCACGCGCCGGTACCGCGACCCAGGCGCACTTCGCCTTCGCGACGCGCCAGCTTGCCGGCGAATTCCCAGTGCTGGTCCAGCTTGTACACGCCCTCGAACGAGAGGATCTGCGACTTCTGGTCGTAGTCCGCGCCACCGACCTGACCCAGCGTGGCGAGGTCATACAGGTAGGTGTAGCGGCCGAACACACCCCAGCGCTGGTTGTCCCACGGACGGAAGGCGAAACCGACATTGCCTTCGATGAAGCGCGCACTGGCCAGCGGATCCAGCTGGTCGTCGGTATCGGCATAGTTCAATCGCGCCGCGATGCGCCAGCTGTCGTTGATCCTGTGCGTCAGGCGATTGGTGCTGACCCACTGTTCACGCTGCTCGGCGCCGTGGTCCTCACGCCATTCCAGCTTGCTCTGCCAGTCGGTATCCGGCGATGTCCGGCCACCCGAGACACTGATCGCACGGCGATCGACGTTGCCGCCGGCCGAGTTGGTCAGTTCGCCATCGGACAGCGTGAAGCCCATGTTCCAACCCTGCGCCGGATAGAAATCCATGCCGAAGGTGTGTGCGAGTCCCGATGCATCGCGCTCCTTCAGGAACTGGCTTTCGTTGTACAGGTTCACCTGGTTGGACAGGCGCCAGCGCTGGCCCAGCGTCCAGCCGTTCTGCGCGCTGCGGTTGAACAGCGAGTCGTAGTCGGTGGTGTCGGTGGAGTAGGTGTAGGCGCCGTAGATCGAGTGCTCCGCGGTCAGGCGGTGCTCGGCGTTGACCGTGGCCGCTTCACCGCGGTCGCCAGTCGTCACTTCCGCGCCGACCGACGACTGGTTGCCGTACAGATACTTGCCGCCCAGCGTCAGCGCGTTGTTGTCCGCGTACTGGCCGCCATCGTCATCCAGCGTCACCTGCCCGATGCCGTACAGCTCCAGCGTGCTGCCGAAGCGGTGCAGGTACTTCAATGCACCCAGCGTGCCGGCCGCATCGGCCGACGTGCCCTCCTGGTCGACGCGACGCACTTCGGCGCTGAAGGTGCTCGCATCGTTGACGCGCCATTCCAGTGTCGCCTGCGCCTGCGTCAGCGACTCGGCACCGCTCTCGGCACGGGTGTAGCGCGTGTACAGGCCAAGGTTCGGCGTGAACTGGCCCAGCAGTTCGGCACCGTACTCGGTCACCGGACGACCGGTGTCGTAGCGCGAGATGGAATAGCCGGCACTGGTATTGCGCCACCACGCACCCACGCTCCAGTCCTGCTCGGTCCAACCCAGTTCCTTGAAGTTGGCCCGCGCCTCCAGCGACTTGGCATCGCCCTCGCGGAACAATGCCGTGTCGTTCTGCTGGATGAAGCTGAGGCCACCGTTATCGGAGAAGAACACCGGCGCACCGAACGATTCGGTCTGCGCGTACTCGGCCTTGAGGTAGGTCCCCTTGCCCGCCTGCAACGTCAGGTCGCCGGCAGCCAGCGTATAGTCTTGGCCCGCGCGGTTTTCCTGCACATAGGTCGCACCCAGGCCGACGTGGTTGCCGAACCAGTGCTTGCCGCGGAAACCGGCCGTGACGTCATCGGCATCGAAACCCGACGGCACCCATTCGTAATCGACGATCAGACGCTGTTCGAAGCCATCCAGCGGCGTGTCGCGCGTCAGCGTGGGAGTGTTCTCGCGACTGATCTGCGCCAGCGGCCGCGTCAACAGCACACGTCCCTGCAACTCGTCGATCTCGTAATCCGTCCCGCGTTGCAGGACCACGCGGTTTTCAGTGCGGCCGGTGGTCAGGTCGCGAATCTCCAGCGTCACCACATCCGAACCTGGCAACAGGTCGGTATGCCGCAGGTAGTACAGGCTGCCACCGGTACCAATGAACTCGTTGTGGCCGGGCGCGGTCTCGGCCTGGGAGCCGAACAGGCGGAGTTCGCTGCCCGGGTCGCCCCAGCGGTTGGTCGCATTGGAGCGCCAGTTCAGCGCCGCGCCATACAGCGAGCGCTGGTACTGCGCGTATTCGGTACCGGTGATGCCGGTGCTGTAATTGCCCCACAGTGCCTGGTTCTTGTCCCAGTCGACACGCAGGTAGAAGCGGCCCATCGTGTCCACATCGCGATACGTCGTGGAGTCGTCGCCGTAGACCGGGTAGTAGAGATCAGGATCCAGCCGGCGGAACACATCCTGCGGGTCGGCTTCGGTGAAGCCGTTGAACAGGCGCTCGAGATCCCGCTGGGTGGTATCCGCCTGTGCGGTGACCAGGTACTTGCCGCGATACTTGGCCTTGCCGTAGAACGCCAGGCGGCCATCGCTGATCACGTCGTCCTGGTAGCGCGTGTCGTTGGCGAACGCCGCTCCTGAACCACTGACCTTGTTCTGTGCGATGGTGACGTCGGCCAGGCCGACCCCGAAGAAGTAGCGTCCGGTGACGTCGACGTCCAGCGTATGCGCCGTGGCCGGCGAGCCGGCGCCACGGTTCTGTCCATCGCCCACCCCGATATCGAAGCGATGCCGGCCGACAGGCACGAGGTACTCGGCGACGAACTTGCGTTCCAGGTCGACCGGATACTGCTCGCCATTGATGGTCAGCTGCGCACGCTCCGGGATGTTGCGACCCTGGATACGGATGCGCGAGCCGTACATCGGGATGTTCTGCTGGCGCAGTCCGTTCCCCGAGAACACGTCATCCAGCTGGCGCTGTGCCTGTGCCTGTTCGCTCGACAACGATGTGCCGAGGGCGCGTTCGGCGCTGTCGCGCAGCAGGTTCATGCCACGCTCGGCTTCTTCGGGCGAAACCAGCTGCAGGGTGCGCGGATAGGTTTCGTCGAAGCTGTCGCCCTCTCCGTAGGCGCGCAACACGTAGACCAGTTCATCGCCCTTGCGGAACGGATACCTGGACGGCAGCGCACCATCCCAATCCGCCTGGGTCACGCCGGCCACGTCCAGCGGCACGGTGGCGACGGGTTCGATCAAGTCGGCATCGCTGCTGCGGTACAGCGAAATCTCCAGCCGCTTGATGAAGGCCGGATAGTTGCCCCGGACATAGAACTGCACCGGCTTGGTGATGCGCTGGCCGTCGAACGCGATCATCGTCGGTGCGGACACCGACAACTCCGGCTGTCCGAGCGTAGGATCCTCCGTCGCCCAGATCACACCGCCTCCCGGCAGGTCGATGGAGAACTTGCCCATCGCGGTGGCCTTGCCGGGCTGCTCGGTCGCGATCGTCACGCGCCGATCGGGCTGCAAGGCCGGCGAGGACGACGCTTCGCTGGTGTCGTGGGTGACCGGCTTGTCGTAACTGCGGGTACGCAGGCGGAACAGCAGGCCTTCCTCGCCCTTGCACGCCTCGTCCGAACAGTCGACAGGCCTCTGCCCGTCGCCCGCAGGGTGCGCGACTGACGCCGTCGTCTGTGCGCCAGCCAGCGGCGCGGCGCCCGCGAGGAGTCCGATCAGCGTGTAGTCCAGCAGCTTCATCTTCATACGCTTCTTCATGATCCGCCCCTTCACTTGCGCACGCCGACAGGGGCTGTCGGATCGTTGCTGGATTCGACGCGAACCTTCGCGCGCACCTCCGGGCTCAGACGCTTGGCAAGGGCTTCGTAGACTGCCTTCGCACGACGCATGCCAAGGCCGGTGTTGTAGGCGTGGGAACCGCGCACGTCGGTGTGGCCGACGATCGCGATGCTGCCGCCGCCACGTTTCTCCAAGGAGGCCGCGATCTTGTCGAGCAACAGGTCGAACTCGGGGCGGATCGCCGACTTGTCGGTATCGAACAGCACAGCGCCCAACAGCGCACCGCCTTCGTCCACGCCGACGACCAGCGAACCCGGGTCGTCCACGTTGCCGCGCACGCTGACCACCAGACCCTTCGCGGCGGCCGGCTCCAGAGCCTGCAGCAGGGCAGCCTTGACCGCGTTGGCGCGGTCGAACGCCAGCGTCTCGGCATCACCGTTGGCGCTGATCACGACTTCACCGCCGCCATGCTTGCGCACCTGGGCGGCCATCGCCTCGATGACCGGCCGGTACTGCGCACGGACCTCGGCGCTGCCGGGGCCGAAGAACACGTCTCCCAGCTCCAGTTCCACCTGATCGGTGCCGCCCTCGATGACCTGCTCGGGCAGTTTCACGCCGAAGTCGAAGCGGACCGGCACACCGGGGGTGATCCGGCGCAACAGCGGGTTGTCGGTGGTGAACTCGGCACCGGCCGGCAGCGTGGACGGATCGACCTTCAGGATGAAGTTGCGACCTCGCTCCCACGCACCGCCCGACACGCCGGCCAGGTGGTAGCGGCCGTACTGGTCGGTTTCGATCAGCAAGCCTTCCACCGATGCGATGCGCACGCCGGGAATGCCGCGTTCGTCGATGCCCGCGTTGCGGATGACGTAGTCGACCACATAGCCGCCCTCGCCTTGCGCCACACGACGCTCCACGGTGGGCGCCGCAGCCGTCAGGCCCTTGGCCGCATCACCGGACTGTTCGACGCGCGTGTTGCCCGCCGCATCCATGCGCACGGTGATGCCCTGGTCGCTGGTCAGCACGAAGTCGTCGGTGAAGCTGACTTCACTGAGGCGCTGGCGGATGATCACCTCGCGCGCGTCGACCGGATCGGCCACCGACTGGTGGCCGGCGATCGTGCCCACCGCGATGCCGTGCAGCATCGGCGAACTCGCATCCGGCTCGGGTTGCGGACCGGCACCACGATCCATCGTGGTGGAGTTGGCGATGTAGGCGCCCGGCGCAAAGCCGCCCTGCACCTTCACTCCGCTCAGACCGGCGCTGTCCTGCCAACCATCGCCGTCACGGTCATTGAACACCGTACCCATCAGCAGGCTGTCATCGACCAGCGCATCCGCCGTCAGCGTCACCTCCGCCGTGGCCACGTTGGACACCGGTTCACCGGTGCTCGAACGCACCTGCGCCTGGTTGACATGCGTGCCCGGGCGGACGCCCGCACCGACGCGCATCACGTAGACCAGCGTTGCGGTTTCGCCCGCACGTACATCCACACCGTCGATCCGGATCGGATGACCGCCCGATACCGTGGCCATCCGGTCGGCGTCGCCGGCTACCAGCGAACCTTCGACGAAGCTGAAGCCCGCTGCCGGGGTGTCGATGATGCTGCCACCGACCAGGTCAGTGCTCCCCACGTTCTCCACGGTCAGGGTGTAGCGGACCAGATCGCCTACCTTGACCTCGCGCGCACCCGCCGACTTGCTGAGGCGGATTTCGGGCAGATTGACCTGGTGTTCGGTGCTGCAGCTCTGGCAGGTCGGCGGATCAGCGCTCGGATCACCGCTGCTGGCCACGACCACGTTCGACACACGACCGTTCGCCGAGGCGGCCACGGTGGCGGTGTAGGTGAAGGTATGCGTGCCCACCGCCGTACCGGCCGGCAAGGTGCAGGTCATCGTCGTGCCGTTGTACACACAGCCCGCCGGCGTCGCGCCCAGCGTGAGGCCCTGGCCGGGGGTATCGACCAGCGTCACCGCTGCGCGCGTGGCCGCCTGGCCTACCTGTACGGACAGGACGTAGGTGATCACCTGGCCCGGCTGCACAGCGGTGCCGTTGGCGGGATTCGCGCTCTTGTTCACCAGGAACGTCGGCGATGCCACCGGGGTTTCAACATCGCAATCGCTGGCACAGACCGGATTGTCGTCGCTGCTGCCGACCACACTGTTGCGGACGATGCCCGACGCCTGCGCGTTGACCGTGGCGGTGTAGCTGACCTCATAAACGCCCGGCGCCGTGCCGCTCGGCAGGGTGCAAACCAGCGGCTGGGTGCGCGTGCAGGTGTACGCGCCGCCACTGGTGACCGACCCGAACGTCAGGCCGCTACCCAGCGTATCGGTCAGCGTCATGACGCCAGACGTCGGCGCCGCCACAATCGTCGTGGTCAGCGTGTAGGTGATCACGTCACCCGTCGTCATCTGGGTCCGGCCCGCCGGCAACACGGCCGTCTTGCCGTAACTGATGATGGCCGGCAAGGGTTCCGTCACGATCGTGGCGGTCTGGCAGGCTCCCTGACAGGTCGGGGCATCATCGCCGGTGGCGACCAAGGTGTTGCGCACGAAGCCCGAAGCGAGATCGTTGACGATGGCGGTGTAGGTCACCACGTACGTGCCCGGCACGGTGCCGGACGGCAGCGTGCAGACCAGCGGATTGCCATTGCCACAGCTGAAGGCGCCGGCCGTCACGTTGGCCAGCGTCAGGCCGGTGCCCAGCGTGTCCGTCAGCGTTACGGGAGCCGTGGTGGCCGCATCCGATACCTGGACCTGCAGCGTGTAGGTCAGCGTGTCGCCCACGGACACTTCGGTCTGGCCGACCGGCAGGATGACCGACTTGGTGTAGGTCAGCGCAGGATTATCGACTGGGGTGTCGATCGTCGTGGTGCAAGCCGGATCTGTACTGTTTGCTGGGCAGATCGAACTCGTTGCGAATGCGGTATTGCGGATGTTGCCGGCATTGGCATCGGCTTGGGTCACGGTGTAGGTGCCCACCAGCTGGCAGGTCGAACCCGGCGCCACGGACGCGCAAGTAACGCTACCCGGCGTGGTCAGTACGTCATTCACCACCACATTGGGCAAGGCGATACCACCGGTGTTGGTCAGGGTGACCGTGTACGTCAACACATCGCCAACGCTCACCGAGCCGCTGTTGTCCGCGTCGGCGTTCCCGGTCAGGGCCTTGAAAAGACTCTGGGCCGGAGTGACGTCCGTGATCGTGCCCGTCGCGGTCGAGGTGCCCACCGTGTAACCGGTGCCCGCGGCGATCGCCGGGATCACCGTCTCGTCGCCTTCCACGATCGTGTCGGTCAGCGTCGGCACCGTCAGGTCCGCCGTCGTCGCACCGGCCGGGATCACCACCGTCGCCACATTGGTGTAGTCAACGCCGTTGGTCGCCGTGCCCGTGTAGGTCACGGTCACCGTGGTGTCCGTCGTCGAGGTGCCACCGGTCATCGTCACCGGGAACACCAGGTTGCCGCCTTCGTTGATCGTCGGCGTGCCGCTGATGTTCACCGTCAGCGTCGGCGCCACGTCCGTGATCGTGCCCGTCGCGGTCGAGGTGCCCACCGTGTAACCGGTGCCCG
>NZ_DAIUEE010000010.1:0-74400 GCF_036845285.1 Pseudoxanthomonas sp. | reverse complement strand
GCGTGCCGCTGATGTTCACCGTCAGCGTCGGCGCCACGTCCGTGATCGTGCCCGTGCCTGACGCATCACTTACCGCAACGCCCGCCAGCGACGGCGTACCAAGATTGGCCACGACGGTTTCGTCGCCTTCCACGATCGTGTCGGTCAGCGTCGGCACCGTCAATGTGCCCATCGCCTGACCGGCCGGAATCGTCACGGTGCCCACCACCGTGTAGTCGACACCGCTGGTGGCGGTACCGGTATAGGTCACCGGAATAGCGATGTCCTGCGTCGCCGTGCCGCCAATCAGCGTCACGATATAGACCAGACTGACGCCCTCGCTCACCGTCGTCGCATCACCGATGGCGACCGTCAACGCCTGGACGGGCGTGGAAACCGTGCTGATGCATCGAGCCGCCGCCGGGCAACCGACATCACCACCGCCACTGACCGAGGCGGTGTTGATCAGTGTCGTACCGTGCGCGCTGTTCTGCGGCGTCACCGGGATCACGAAGCTGCTCGTGGCGCTGGCCGCCAGGCCCGCGGCCACGGTGCAGGTCACCGTCTGACCGCTCGCCGAGCAGCCCGCCGGCAGCGTGCCCAGCGTCAGACCTGCCGGGATCGGATCGCTGATCGTGGCCGCCGCCGTCGTCGCCGTCGTGCCCGTGTTCTGCACCGACAACGTGTAGCTGGCCGCCGTGCCCGCCGTGAAGCTGGCCGCGCTGGCCGTCTTGCTCATCGTCAGCTGCGGCGCCGTGATCGGCGTCGGACCTGCCGTGCTGGAGCAACGTCCCGCCGCCGGGCAGGTGCTGTCACCACCACCACTGACCGTGGCCGTGTTCGTCACCGAGCCGCCATTGATGGCCGCCGTCGGCGTCACCGGGATCACGAAGCTGGTGCTGCCTCCGGCCGCCAGGCCGCTGGCCACCGTGCAGGTCACCGCCTGACCGCTCGCCGAGCAACCCGCCGGCAGCGTGCCCAGCGTCAGACCCGTCGGGATCGTGTCAGTGACCGTGGACACCGCCGTCGTGGCGCTGGTGCCCGTGTTCGACACCTGCAGCGTGTAACTCGCCGACACACCCACCGTAAAGCTGCCCGCACTCGCCGTCTTGAGCAGCTCCAGGCGCGGCGCGACCACATTGACCGTCACGCTCGAGGTGTTGTTCGTCGTGTTGGTATCGACCACGCCGGTGGGCAGCGTGATGTTGGCCGTATTGGTGACTTGGGTCTGCGCGAAGCCGGGTGCCGCGAACGCGCCATAAAAAGCCAGCATCCCTATTGCGAGGGTGGAGCGGCTCTTAGTGGCCAAACGACGGAATTGAGTCGAAACGTACACGGTGGTCCCTTACGCTGGATCGGGAGAAAGGCCAGCCGGGACTGCCTCCCCCAAGGCTGTCTTGAAAGTCGCATTACCCTTCGGCGGCTCGATTGGCCTGCCTGAACGGGCATACGTCACACATCGCACTTCGTTTCGTAAAGCGGACATCGCTCACATAAAAGTGAGATGCTTATTACACATTCACCTTAATTTAACGTCAACCTGTTGACGTCAGTAGGTAAGTGCGTGAACTTCATCACATAAAAGTAGCAAACCGACGTCAGAATGCCGCCGCGCCCGATTAAAGGCCAGCCTTGACGGATCAGCGGCAGGCGGATCACCTGCAAACGGGCGCACCCCGCCGGTCCAGATCAGGACAGCAGGGAAAAAGAAATGTCGGGATCGCCGGCGTGGCCGGCGGGGGAGATCAGTCGCTCTGCAACTCGGCGACGAAGTCGTAGGCGTCGCCGCGGTAGTAAGACCGGGTGGATTCGACGACCCGGCCGTCCTCCAGGAAGGCCCGGCGCTCGACCAGCAGGCCTGGCGCCCCGACCGGCAGGTCCAGGTGGCGGGCCGCCTCTTCATCCAGGGCAACGGCGCGCAGGCGCTGCAGGGCCCGGCGCGGCCGATGGCCGTAGGCATCCAGCGCCTCATACAGCGAAGTCGCCACACTGTCCGGATCCGGCAGCAGCGCGTAGGGCACCAGCGTCCGTTCGATGGCGATCGGCGCGCCGTCCACGTGGCGGAGGCGGTACATGCGCACCACGCCGCTGCCGGGCGACAGGTTCAGGGCCATCGATTCTTCCGGGGTCACCTCGCCCACGGACCGCTCCAGGAACTTCACCTGCGGATTGAGGCCGCGCTCGCGCAGGTCGTCGGTGAAGCTGGTCAGGCGCGAGAACTGCCGCAGGATGCGCTCGGCGACGAAGGTGCCGGCGCCCTGCCGCTGCACCAGCAGGCCGCTTTCAATCAGCCCGGCCAGCGCCTTGCGGATGGTCACCCGCGACAGGTCCAGCAACTGGGCCAGGTCGCGCTCGCTGGGCAGTGCCTGTCCGGGACGCAGCACGCCGGCGTCCATCAGGTTCTGCAGCGCGCGGCGCAGGCGCAGGTAGGCCACGGCCCGGGTGGACTCACCGGTCTGCAGCCGCTGGTATTCCTCGAGCAGGTTCGTTTGCATGCGAATCAAGATACCAGTGACGTACCAATAGCGCAATAATCCTGCTACCACCTCTCGCCTATTGGCATGTCATGGTAACGCGGTGGTATTGTTTCCCCTCACTTCTTCTGCACCGAGACGCCCGTGACTGCGAAGACCCTGCCTGTCGACACCTTCGATCTCGTCATCTTCGGCGGCACCGGCGACCTGGCGTTGCGCAAGCTGCTGCCGGGCCTGCTGCGGCGCTACGCCGATGGCCAGATTCCCGAGGACAGCCGCATCATCGGCGTGGCCCGCGACAAGCAGGGCGATGCCGAATACCAGGCGAAGGTCGGCGAAGCGCTGGCCCGCATCGCCGCCAGCGACGAGACCTTGAAGGCCAAGCTGCCGGCCTTCCTGCAGAAGCTGGGCTACCTGGCGCTGGACGCCACCAAGGACGAAGGCTGGGACGAGTTCGCCGCTCGCCTGCAGACCACCGGCGACCGCATCCGCGTGTTCTACCTGTCCACCAGCCCCACCCTGTTCGTCGCCATCTGCGACCGCCTGCGGGCGCACGGCCTGAACACCGGCAACGCCCGCGTGGTACTCGAGAAGCCGATCGGCCACGATTCGGCCAGCGCCGCCGTCATCAACGACGCCGTCGGCAGCGCCTTCGCGGAGAACCAGATCTTCCGCATCGACCATTACCTGGGCAAGGAAACGGTCCAGAACCTGCTGGCCCTGCGTTTCGCCAACATCCTGTTCGAGCCGCTGTGGAACGCCAGCCGCATCGACCACGTGCAGATCACCGTCGCCGAGACCGTCGGCCTGGAGAAGCGCGCCGGCTACTACGACACCTCCGGCGCGCTGCGCGACATGGTCCAGAACCACCTGCTGCAGCTCCTGTGCATGGTGGCGATGGAACCGCCCGCCGCGCTGCAGGCCGACGCCGTGCGCGACGAGAAACTGAAGGTGCTGCGCTCGCTCAAGCCGATACGCGGCGAGGACGTCGCCCACCTGTCCGTGCGCGGCCAGTACCGCGCCGGTGCCAGCAGCGGCGCCGCCGTACCGGGCTACCTGGACGAACTCGGCAAGCCCGATTCGCGCACCGAGACCTTCGTGGCGCTGAAGGCCGAAGTGGACAACTGGCGCTGGGCGGGCGTGCCGTTCTACCTGCGCACCGGCAAGCGCCTGTCCGAGCGCGTGTCGGAGATCGTCATCGCCTTCAAGCAGATCCCGCATTCCATCTTCGAGGACAGCGCTGGCCCGGTGATGGGCAACAAGCTGGTGCTGCGCCTGCAGCCGGACGAAGGCGTGAAGCTGTGGCTGATGATCAAGGACCCCGGCCCGGGCGGCCTGCGCCTGCAGCACGTGCCGCTGGACATGAGCTTTGCCGAAGCCTTCGGCGTGCACCAGCCGGAAGCCTACGAACGCCTGCTGATGGACGTGGTGCGCGGCAACCAGACCTTGTTCATGCGCCGCGACGAAGTCGAAGCCGCATGGGCCTGGATCGATCCGATCCTCGCCGCGTGGGACACCCAGCGCGACGCGCCGAAGCCGTACACCGCCGGTTCGTGGGGTCCCAGCGCCGCCGTGGCGCTGGTCGAACGCGACGGCCGCACCTGGCACGAAGACACCGTCTGACGCCTTCGGCCCCGTTCCTGCGGGGCCTGATCCCGGCCATCCGCCGGCCTGCCTTCCCCCGGGAAGCCCCCACTCCCGAGTCGTTCCATGCCCCCTACCGATCTCTCGCTGCAGATCCAGCTGCACCCGTTCCCCGACGGCGACACCGTCGCCTCCGCCCTCGCCCAAGCCGTGGCCGACGACCTGCGCACAGCGCTGGCGGCACGCGGCCAGGCCAGCGTGGCGCTGTCGGGCGGCACCACCCCGCGCCGCTTCCTGCAGGCGCTGGCGCGGCAGCCGCTGGACTGGGCGAACGTCATCGTCACTCTGGTGGACGAGCGCTGGGTGCCCGATGACCACGCGCGTTCCAACGCGCGCCTGGTGAAGGAACACCTGCTGCAGCAGGGCGCTGCCGGCGCCCGCTTCGTCCCGCTCCATCGCGCCACCGCCACCCCCGATGACGCCCTGGCCGAGGTCGCCGCCGATCTGCCGGCCGTGCTGGACGTGGTCGTACTGGGCATGGGCGGCGATGGACATACCGCTTCGTTCTTCCCGGGGGGCGACCGCCTGACCGAGGCGATGGACCCCGCGACCTCCGCGACCGTGCTGCCAATGCAGGCCCCCGGTGCCGGCGAACCCCGCATCACCCTGACCCTGCCCGTCCTGCGCGATGCCGGCCACGTGTACCTGCACATCGAGGGCGGCGAAAAGCGGCAGGTCCTTCAGCAGGCGCTGTCGGGGCAGGGTGCCGGTGCGGGCTATCCCATCCGCGGCGTGCTGCAGGTCCTGCGCGCGCCGCTGCAGGTGTACCTGACGCAATAGCCGCAATGGCGCCGGTGTTGAGGCAAAGACGGCCTCACTGCTTATAATGCGCCCTTGCCCGCGGCGTTCCGGCGCCCGGTCCCGCCTGGATCGCGCAGCGCGTTGTCCGTCGGCCCCTGTTTTCGTAGCCATGCGCGGCCCCACGGCCGTGCTGCCAAAGGTGGAAAGTGCGTAACTACGACCTCGAATTCCTCAAGCATTTCTCGATGGTGATCGGCTTCCTGATGCTGGTGACCGCCGGCCTGATCGTCGGCGCGTACTTCCTGCACGGCAGCCTGCCGCCGGAAGTGAACCCGAAGGCCGTGCAGATCACCGAGGCGCGCATCGCCCCGGCCGGTGCGGTCTATGCCGGTGAAACCGGTGCCGCGGCCCAGGCCGCAGCGGCAGCCGCAGCGGCAGCCGCCGCTTCGTCGCAGGTCGCCTACGGCGGCACGCTGGACGGCGGCGAAATCTACAAGAACCTCTGCGGCGCCTGCCACACCAATGGCGTCGGCAAAGCCCCGATGCTGACCGCCGCCGGCATGGGCGCGCGCGCCGCCAAGGGCGTGGACACGCTGTACAAGCACGCCATCGAAGGCTTCACCGGTCCCGACGGCGGCATCATGCCCCCGAAGGGCGGCAACCCGGCCCTCACCGAAGAGCAGGTGCACGCCACCGTCGACTGGATGCTGGCCCACAGCAAGTAAGGCCCAGCGCTTTCCGCGAAACGCCGCCTCCGGGCGGCGTTTTTGTTGGTGCGTCGGGAAGCCCATCGCTTCCCTTCTCCCCGTAGTCGCGGGGAGAGGGAAAACGCGCCATCCCGACTCGCGTGGAAAACCTGCCGGTCACCCAATCCGTTTACCCTTGCCAACTCGCTTTCCCGGCTGCTCTCCGATGACGTCTTCCCGCTCGCTGCTCACGCTCGCCCTGCTCGCCTCGCTCTGGCTGCCCGCCTGTGCGGCCATGCCGAATGAACGCGTCATCCCCATCGGCCAGGTGCAGGGCGAAGGTGCGCGCAGTCCGCTCGATGGCCAGACGGTCACGGTGGAAGGCGTCGTTACCGGCGCCTTCGTCGAGGGCCTTGGGGGCTTCTTCGTGCAGGACGCCGGCGACGGCAATCCGAAGACCTCCGACGCGGTCTTCGTCGCGCTGGAGGAAGGCACGACGCCGCCGGCCATCGCCGTGGGCGACCGCCTCCGCGTGCGCGGCATCGTCGGTGAGCGCAAGGCCGGCGGCGACGACACGCTGACGGCACTGAATGCGCCGGTGATACAGCTGCGCGGCAAAGGCGACGTCGCACCCATCGTACTGGCCTCGCAGCCCGCCGACTGGGAACGCCACGAAGGCATGCTGGTGCGCATCGATGCCCCGCTCACCCTCAGCGGCACCCATACCCTCGAGCGCTTCGGCGAACTGATCGCCAGCTTCGATGGCCGGCTGTGGCAGCCCAGCGAACTCGCCGTGCCCGGCAGCGAGGACGCCAGGCGCCTGGCCGCCGACAACGCACGCCGCACGTTGCTGCTGGACGATGGCAGCACGCAGCGCGATCCCGCCACCGTCTGGTACGTCAAGGCCGGCCAGCCACTGCGTACCGGCACCGTGCTGACCGGCGTGCAGGGCATCGTCGACCAGCGTCCCGGTGGCTGGCGCCTGCAACTCACCGCCGCACCGACGATCGCCGCGCCGCAGCGTCCGACGGCGCCGCAGGTCGCCGGCAATGTGCGCATCGCCGCATTCAACCTGGAAAACCTGTTCAACGGCGACGGCAAGGGCGGCGGCTTCCCCACCGAGCGCGGCGCCAAGACACCGGAACAATGGAAAGCGCAGATGGCAAAGCTCACAGCCACCATCCGCGGCCTCGACCCCGACATCGCCGCACTGATGGAACTGGAGAACGACGGCTACGGCGCCGACTCCAGCCTGGCCCAGCTGGTCGCGGCATTGAACACCGGCGGCGGCACCTGGCGATTCGTCGATGCGAAGCAGGGTCCCGGCCCCGATACCATCCGCGTCGGCCTGATCTACCGCAGCGACAAGGTGAAGCCCACCGGCAAGCCGGCCACACTGCAGGAAGGTCCGTTCGGCGAACGCAGCCGCAGTCCGCTGGCGCAGGCTTTCGTGCGCGGCGGTGGCAAGCCTTTCGTCGTGGTCGCCAATCACCTGAAGTCGAAAGGCTGCTCCGAAGCCAGCGGCGGTGATGCCGACCAGAAGGACGGCGCCGGCTGCTGGAATGCGCTGCGGCTGGATTCGTCCAGGCGCCTGGACGCGTGGCTGAAGACCGATCCCACCCGCACACGCAGCGACCGCGTGGTGATGCTCGGCGATTTCAACGCCTACGCGATGGAAGATCCGGTGCGCTGGCTGCGCGACGACGCAGGCTGGATCGACGCGTTCAGACAGGCCAAGGTCGAGCAGCCCTACAGCTACGTCTACAACGGCCTCACCGGCCGCCTCGACCATGCGTTGCTCAGCCCGTCGCTGGCCACGCAACTGCGTGGCGCTGCGGAATGGCATATCAATGCCGACGAACAGGATGCGCAGGGCTATGCCGATGGCGACGCATCCGTGCCCTACCGCAGCTCCGACCACGACCCGCTGCTGCTGGGCTTCGATCTGTAGGCGGGACGTCAGGTAGCAACTTTTCCTGTGGGAGCGACGTCAGTCGCGATGACACCTCCGCGGTAGGTCATCGCGACTGACGTCGCTCCCACAAGACGGGAAACGTCACCCGCCGATCTTCTTCACCAGCGCCTGCAATTTCTGCACGGTACCCCAGTTGCGCGTGGTGGCGGCCTTCCCCACCTTGCCAAGCATCGCTTCTGCCGCCTTGCTCTCCAGAATGCCGCTAACGCAGTGCAGATAGGCCGCGTGCGTGCCGACCAGGAACTGTTCGGGCGCGACTACGTGCGGTGCGATGGCGTCGACGTTGGCCAACGTGGCGGCGTCCGGCGTGAACGCGACCAGCAGGCGAGATGGGTCCGTCACGGTGTCGGCGAAGGGATTGTCCGCCATGATGACCGCGAGGTCCTTCGCCGATTTCACGATGACGGGCACCTCGATGCCGAGTCGCGTGGCGATGGCTTGCGAGATGTCGGTCGCCAGCGTCGCGGACGTTCCCTTGCCGGCCTTGAAGACGACGTTGCCGCTGTTGAGCAATGTGGCGACGTCGGTGTAGCCGAGCGCCTCCAGCAACGCGCGCAGGTCCACCATGGCGATGCGCTTGGCCTTGCCGACGTTGATGCCGCGGAGCAGGGCGATATACGTGGTCATGCGGGCCTCACTCGACCGGCGCGAAGCGACGCATGGTATGGCCGTCTACCACGACCTCTTCGCAGAACATCGCATACGGCCGCACCCACAACCCGCCTTCGCCATACAGCGCGCGGTACACCACCACCGGCTCCAGCGTCTCGCTGTGTCGCGCCACGGCGACGACTTCGTAGTCGTTGCCTTTGTAGTGGCGGTAGAGGCCGGGCGTGAGTTCGGGGATGGCGGGGAGTGTGGCCATGGTGGTGTCCTCGTATTCGTAGGGTGGGCCTTGGCCCACCGGCGCGGACATTGTCCACGAACTGATTCGTGGGAAGGACGGAGCGAAGAGCGATAGGTTGGGGTGAGCCTGCGAAGCCCAACAGGTAGATGTTTCGTCGCTGCGATGTTGGGGTTCACTCCGTTCACCCAACCTATGAAGCTGGAAGTTCGGGACATGTGGCCAATATTGGATCCAAGTTTTCAGAATATGTTGAGCCAGATGCCGCTTCAATGGCGAAACCGGTCTGGCTATCGAGAACATCGATCAGATCATGATGATGGGTATCGCTCCGCTCAACGCATCATGCGGCTTAGAGCGCCAGCCGGCGTACCGGGTACAGAATGCTCCCGAGCCTAACGATT
Organism: Pseudoxanthomonas sp.; assembly: GCF_036845285.1. Classification (GTDB taxonomy): domain Bacteria; phylum Pseudomonadota; class Gammaproteobacteria; order Xanthomonadales; family Xanthomonadaceae; genus Pseudoxanthomonas_A. Next base: position 65,653 of record NZ_DAIUEE010000010.1, on the reverse strand, counting down.
GCGTCAACCTTCGCCTTAAGAGCATCTGCTAGCAATACTTGTCCGCCAAGAACGAGCGCCAGATCTTCACCTGTCATCAAAATGATTCTCGGTGAATCGCCCGAGTACTTTTGTACTGCAGTTTCATCGAACCCATTTGCCGACAGGAAGAACCCACGCGTGCTTTGAGCTTTGCCTCTGATCTTTCCATCAAAGATCGAGAGTTCAGGCTGTTTAGTAAGACCTTCGGTCCATTTCGCCTCGACCAGATAGTCGAACTTCTCATAACGAAAATGTCCATCAATCTGCTCTTTTCCTGAAGTTCGATACGGCTTTGTGTGATCAACTTCAGATATGTGAAGCAGCTGAAAGAATAAGCGCTCCAAGGCGAAGCCACGATTCTGAGGCGTTACGTCTTTCGAGGTTGACAACGAAAGGAACTCGGAATTTATCTCTTCCATCCGCTTGCTATCAGCTCTGCGCTCCGAGACAGATTGAGCGTGAACTTCCTTGGCGCGCTCCGCATCACGCCGCTTGATCTCTGCGTCAATCGGATCGTCGCCGATAGCATCTTTGAATTCAGCAAGTAAGGATTTCGCCTTATTTACGTCAAGCTTGTCTTTATCCCTAGGGCCCTTCAATTGGTAGAAGCCTGATGCAAGTGAGCTTATGAGTTCCGAGTTACCTGACCGATCCAACTCGTTCAGGATCTCTCGCATCATGCTGTACTTGTTGTGCGACTCTCTGGGATATCTCTTCTGGACTGCTACGGGAACTCCACAGCTGGTCAAAAAGCTATAGAACCCATCCCAGTACCAGAAACATGCACCGGCCAGCTCTACCATCTTCTCCTTGGCTTCATAACTTAGCTTCTTAGCCATGACGTCGAACGCTCCTCGATGTCGATAGGTCCATAGGATGGGTTGAGCCGTAGGCGATACCCATCAAGGTGAGTAATTGGACGCGATGATGGGTATCGCTTCGCTCCACCCATCCTACGATTCAGATGTTGTGTCGCGGATACCACACACCACGAATCACCACGGGCCCCGCGTTGGACAAGACATGCGAGGCATCCAAGGCGTCCAGCGCCACATCCTCGATGAAGCCGGCGATCTCCTCGTCGGGGCGTGGATAACCGTAGTGCGCGAGCAGATCACGCGCGACCGTGGCCGACGTAGCGGTCACGCCATATCCGAGACCACGAGTGGTCTTGAACCAGTAGCACCTCAGCATCGCGCCTCCTTAATACCCCGCTGCCTGCCCATCCTTGCGACTCTCGCTCGCGCCGTAATACACCCCCGTCTCCGGGTCGCGCTTGATCGCCTGGTAGCCGCCATAGGGGCCGAGCGCCCATTCGACGTGGTGGCCCTTGTCCATCAGCGCACGCACGGTTTCGTAGGGGAAGCCGGATTCCAGCTGCACCACGCCGCCATCGCTCATCACCTTGGCGCTGCCGACCGGCTCGGTGGAACCGTCGTGCTGCACGCGCGGCGCGTCGCCGGCTTCCTGCAGCGTCATGCCGAAGTCGACCAGGTTCATCACGATCTGCACGTGACCCTGCGGCTGCATGGCGCCGCCCATCACGCCGAAGCTGACCCACGGCTTGCCGTCCCTGGTGATGAAGGCCGGGATGATGGTCTGGAACGGGCGCTTGCCGGGCGCGTAGCAGTTGGGATGCGGCGTGGCGCCCTCGCAGCCGTTGAGCACGAACATCTCGCCGCGGTCCTGCAGGATGAAGCCCAGGCCGGTCGGCGTCATGCCACTGCCCATGCCGCGGTAGTTGGACTGGATCAGCGAGACCATCATGCCGTCCTTGTCGGCGACGGTCATGTAGATGGTGTCGCCCTCTTCCAGTTCCTTCGGCGTGCCGGGCTTTACTTCGCGCAGCACCTTGTCGGGCGAAATGAGCTTCGCGCGCTCGCGCGCATACGGCTTGGAGATCATGCGTGCGACGGGCAGCGGCTGGAACGCGGGATCGGCGTACCAGCGCGCGCGGTCGGCGAACGCCAGCTTCTTGGCCTCCACCAGCAGGTGCACGTGCTCGGGGCTGCCGTAGGGAATCTTGCTGAAGTCGTAGCCTTCCAGCACGTTGAGCATCTGCAGCGCGGCGATGCCCTGCCCGTTCGGCGGCAGTTCCCACACGTCGTAGCCGCGGTAGTTGGTGCTGACCGGTTCGACCCACTCGCCGTGATGGGCGGCCATGTCCTCGTACGACAGGAAGCCGCCGTTGGCCTTGAAGTACGCATCGATGGTGCGCGCAATGTCGCCCTTGTAGAACGCGTCGCGGCCGCCGTCGGCAATCTTCTGCAGCGTGTCGGCCAAGTAGGGGTTCTTCCACATCTCGCCGGTGCGCGGGGCACGGCCGCCGATGGTGAACTGCTCGATGAAGCCGGGGAACTTCGACAGCCGCGGCACCGAGCGTTCCCAGTAGTAGGCGATGGTCTGGTGGACCGGATGGCCCTCGCGCGCATAGCGGATGGTGGGTGCCAGCACGTCGCGCATCGGCAGCTTGCCGAAGCGGTCGTGCAGGGCGAACCAGCCATCGACTGCACCGGGGACGCTGACCGGCAGCGGACCATGCGCGGGGATATCGGTGATGCCCTGCTGCCTGAAGTAGTCGAGCGTCAGCGACTTCGGCGAGCGGCCGGAGCCGTTGTAGCCGTGCAGCTTCTTCGTCTTCGGATCCCAGACGATGGCGAACAGGTCGCCGCCGATGCCGTTGCCGGTGGGTTCCATCAGGCCGAGTGCCGCGTTGGCAGCGATGGCCGCGTCCATCGCGGTACCGCCCTGCTTCATCACGTCCAGCGCGATCTGCGTGGCCAGCGGGTGCGAGGTGGCCGCCATCGCATGCGGCGCGATGACGTCCGAACGGGTGGCGAAGGCGCGACCGGTGATGCGGTCGGCGGCGGAAGCGGGAATACCGGCGGCGGCGGTCAGCGCCGTCGCCAGGCACAGCGAAGCAAGGGTACGCATCGTGGACGGAGGATGGCGCACGGTGCGCGCCTTCATCCGCCGATCTTACGCGTTACGGCCAGGTCGGCGGACTGGCCTGCCAGGCACCCAGCACTTCGGCCAGCGTGTCGCGGTCTTCCTGTCGCCAACCGGGCAACAGCGTCGCGTAGTTGCGCGCATCGGTCCACAGCAGCGGTTCGGTGCGCACGGCTGCGCCGAACCATTGCACGGCTTCCTCCTTGCGGCCGAGCTTCCACAAGGCCAGCGCGAACGTCGGCGGCACCCACGAGGCGCCACCTACGGCACTGACCAGGGGCACCCACTGCTGCAATGCAGCCTGGTGTTCGCCCAGGCGATAGAGATCCCACCCGTAGTTCCAGCTGATCGAACGCCACAGGCTGCCGCCCGACTGCGTGCTGCCAAGCGCCTGCTGGTACAGCTGGACACCCAGGTCCTTGCGGCCATCGTTGGTGGCGATATGCGCCAGCTGCGCCGTGGCCTCGACCGTCTTCCTGCCGCGTTCGCGCGCTTTCACCAACTGGTCGACCAACGCATCGCCTTCCGCGCCGGTGACGGCAACCACGGGCACCGCTGCACGGTCGTCGTCGAAGTAGAACTCTTTCGGTTTCGGCACCATCTGTGCCTGCGCGGAAAAGACCGCCGATGCCAGCACGATGGCCAGCAGTGTGCACTTGCCTGCTTTCACGTATTTCCCCCGGACTGCAACAGCCCCCCGCGGCATCCTAACCGCTGCAACGCACAACGACGCAGTGATGCACGTCACAGAAAAAGGCGCTGTTACAATGCGCGCCTTCACGCCCGAGGGGTTTTCGGGCCACGCCAGCCGCTTTCACGGGCCCGCCATGACCAGCACCGCCGAACTCACCTCGCCCTCGTCCGCCAACATGCCGCAGATCGGCGTGATCGACAGCGATTACACGCTGGAACACAAGTACACGCGCACCGACGGACGCATCTACCTGAGCGGCGTGCAGGCACTCGTCCGGCTGCCGCTGATGCAGCGGCTGCGCGACCAGGCGGCGGGCCTGAATACGGCCGGTTTCATCAGCGGCTACCGCGGCTCGCCGCTCGGCGGCTTCGACCTGGAGCTGTGGCGCGCACGCAAGCACCTGGAAGCGGCGGCAGTGAAGTTCACGCCCGGCCTCAACGAGGATCTGGGCGCGACGATGGTATGGGGCACGCAGCAGACCAACCTGTTCCCCGGCGCCAAGGTCGATGGCGTGTATTCCATGTGGTACGGCAAGGGTCCCGGCGTGGACCGCTGCGGCGACGTGTTCAAGCACGGCAACGCCGCCGGCACCTCGAAGTTCGGTGGCGTGCTGGCGCTGGCGGCGGACGACCACAACTGCCGCAGCTCGACGCTGCCGCACGGCTCGGAAGACGAGTTCGTCAGCGCGATGATGCCGGTGCTGAACCCGGCCGGCGTGCAGGACATCCTCGACCTGGGCCTGGTGGGCTGGGCGATGAGCCGCTACACCGGCCGCTGGATCGGCTTCAAGACCATCGCCGAGACGGTGGAATCGTCGGCATCGGTGCAGGTGGATCCGTTCGCGCGGCAGATCGTGATGCCGGAAGACTTCGCCATGCCGGCCGGCGGGCTCAACATCCGTTGGCCCAATCCGCCGCTGGACCAGGAGATGCGCCTGCACAAGTACGCGGTCGCCGCGGCGCAGGCGTTCGCGCGGGCGAACAAGGTGGACCGCATCGTGCTGGACTCGCCGCGCGCGCGGCTCGGCATCGTCACCACCGGCAAGAGCTACCTGGACGTGCTGCAGGCGCTGGAATACCTGGGCCTGGACGAACAGGCCTGCGCCGACATCGGCATCCGCGTCTACAAGGTCGGCATGACCTGGCCGCTGGAACCGGTGGGCATCACCGAGTTCGCCAAGGGGCTGGAAGACATCGTGGTGGTCGAGGAGAAGCGCGCCTTCATCGAGCGGCAGATGAAGGAATACTTCTACAACTGGCCGGCCAGCACGGGCACGCGCCCGTCCATCGTCGGCAAGTACGACGAGGGCGGCGAGTGGATCCTGCCGTCCACCGGCGAGCTGACCCCGGCCACCATCGCCGGCGTGATCGGCAAGCGCATCCAGCGTTTCTTCACGACCGAGTCCATCGAGCAGCGCCTGCGCTGGATGGAAGAGAAGGAAGCCGAGATGGCGCTGCCGCGCGCCAATTTCCCCCGCGTGCCGCACTACTGCAGCGGCTGCCCGCACAACACCTCGACGGTGGTGCCGGAAGGCTCGCGCGCGCTCGGCGGCATCGGCTGCCACTACATGGTGACGTGGATGGACCGCGACACCGACACCTTCACCCACATGGGCGGCGAAGGCGTGACGTGGTCGGGGCAGGCGCCGTTCACCGAAACCGAGCACGTCTTCCAGAACCTGGGCGACGGTACGTTCTTCCACTCCGGTTCGCTCGCCGTGCGCCAGTCGGTCGCCACCGGGGTGAACATCACCTACAAGATCCTCTACAACGACGCGGTGGCGATGACCGGCGGCCAGCCGGTGGACGGCACGCTGTCGGTGCCGCAGATCGCGCACATGATGCGCTCCGAGGGCGTGGACACGATCGCCGTGGTCAGCGACGACGTGCGCAAGTGGAGCAAGCGCGAACTGTTCCCGAGCGGCGTGGAGTTCTTCGACCGCAAGGAGCTGGACGACGTACAGCGCCGCCTGCGCGAGGTGAAGGGCGTCTCCATCCTGATCTACGACCAGGTCTGCGCCACCGAGAAGCGCCGCCGCCGCAAGCGCGGCAAGTTGCCGGATCCGGCCAAGCGCACGATGGTCAACACGCTGGTCTGCGAAGGCTGCGGCGACTGCGGCGTGAAGAGCTTCTGCGTGTCGGTGCTGCCGAAGGAGACCGAGTTCGGCCGCAAGCGCGAGATCGACCAGTCGAACTGCAACAAGGATTTCCGCTGCGTCGACGGCTTCTGCCCCAGCTTCGTCACCGTGCACGGCGGCACGCCGCGCAAGGGCAAGAAGGCCAATGCCGCGGACCTGCTCGCATCGCTGCCGGCGCCGGCATTCAAGTCGGACCTCGGCCAGCCCTGGAACATCCTGATCACCGGCGTCGGCGGCACCGGCGTGGTGACCATCGGTGCGCTGCTCGGCATGGCCGGCCACCTGGAAGGCAAGGGCGCCAGCGTGCTCGACCAGACCGGTCTGGCGCAGAAGGGCGGCGCGGTGACCACGCACATCCGCATCGCGCGCACGCCGGAAGACATCCACGCCGTGCGCATCGCCGCCGGCGAAGCCGACCTGGTGCTGGGCTGCGACATGGTGGTGGTCAACGACTACTGGGTGCTGTCGAAGGTGCGCGGCGAGCGCTCGCAAGTGGTGCTGAACACCTACGAGGCGATGCCGGGCACGTTCACCACGCATCCGGACATGCAGTTCCCGGCCACCGACATCGTGGCAGGCGTCAAGGTCGCCCTCGGCGGCCGTGAACCGATGCTGGTCGATGCCACGCAGATCGCGACCGCGCTGATCGGCGACGCGATCGGCAGCAACCTCTTCATGCTGGGCTACGCCTGGCAGCAGGGTCTGGTGCCGATTTCGTACGACGCGATCATGCGTGCGGTCGAACTCAATGGCGCCGCCATCGAGATGAACAAGACCGCGTTCGCCTGGGGTCGCCTGGCCGTGGTCAATCCGCTGGCGGTGCAGGAAGCCGCCGGCCTGATCCACAACGCGCAGACCGAAAGCGAGCGCACGCCGGGCACGCTGCAGATCCTGCCACCGGGCGAATGGGAAAGCACCGAGTGGGGCGCGAATGCGGCGCCACGCAATCCGGGCAACGAAAGCGAACTGCGCGGCCTGCCGGAAGGCGCCGGCGGCGGTGGCGACACCGTCGCGTTCCTGCCGCTGGACGACCTGCGCCTGTCGCGCTCGCTGGACGAACTGATCACGCGCCGTACGGCTTTCCTCACCGAGTACCAGGACGCCGACTACGCGCGTCGCTACACCGACCTGGTGGCGAAGGTGCGCGCCGCGGAGAACATCAAGGCACCCGGTTCGACCGCCCTGACCGAAGCCGTGGCCCGCTATTGCTTCAAGCTGATGGCGTACAAGGACGAGTACGAAGTCGCGCGCCTGTACACCAGCGGCGACTTCCAGCGCCGCCTGCAGCAGCAGTTCGACGGCGACTACGAGGTGCACTTCCATCTGGCACCGCCGCTGTTCGCCAAGAAGGACGCGCACGGCCGCCTGATGAAGAAGGAATACGGGCCGTGGATGTTCAAGGCGTTCGGCATGCTGGCGAAGCTGCGCTTCCTGCGCGGCGGCACGTTCGATGTGTTCGGCTACACCGACGAACGCAAAGGCGAGCGCCAGCTGATCGCCGACTACGGCAGGACGGTGGACGAGCTGCTGGCGTCGCTGGACGGCGACAGGCTGTGCCTGGCGGTGGAGATCGCCAGCATCCCCGAACACATCCGCGGCTACGGCCACGTCAAGGAAAAACACCAGCACGCCGCCAAGGCGCGCGAGGCGGAACTGCTCGGCCTGTGGCGCAACCCGAAGTCACTGCATATCGTGCAGGCCGCATAAACAGGAAACCCCGCTCCGGCGGGGTTTTCTTTGCGTAGCGTGCGCCGCGCGCACGACCTCATGATCCTTCCGGCAGCTCCAGGTCGTGCGCATGGCGCACGCTACGCTGCCAGATCACGTGCGACCTGTATCGAATCAACGCTCTCGATCCGCGGTCGCGACTCACGTCGCTCCCGCATGGGCTTCCGGTTGTGCTGGATTCCCGTAGCGTGCGCCGCGCGCACGACCTCATGATGCTTCCGACAACTCCAGGTCGTGCGCATGGCGCACGCTACGCTGCCAGATCACGTGCGACCTGTATCGAATCAGCGCTCTCGATCTGCGGTCTCGACTCACGTCGCTCCTGCATGGGCTTCCGGTTGTGCTGGATTCCCGTAGCGTGCGCTGCGCGCACGACCTCATGATCCTTCCGACAGCTCCAGGTCGTGCGCATGGCGCACGCTACGCTGCCAGGCCAGGCAGCGGTTGTTGGCGGGCATGGCGTTGTCTTCGATCAGCACCAGGCCGATGCCGCGTGCCAGCGTGTCGATGGCTTCGAAGTCACGGATGCCCGATGCGGGATCGCGATCCTTCAGCCATTGCTCGAAGGCGCGGTTGCTGTCGCTGGTGAAGTCGCCGTTGTAGTTGAAGGGGCCGTAGACCACCAGCAGGCCGCCGACCTCCAGCACCGCACCGACGCCGGCAAAGAAGGCTTCGACCTGCGGCCACCCCATGATGTGCAGGCTGTTGGCGGTGAAGACGGCATCGAATGTCGTGTCAGGCCACGGTGCATCGACATCCAGTTCGATGGCAGGCGGCGTGTTCGGCAGGGCCGCGTCGTCCAGCCACGCCGCGATGCCCGGCAGGTTGTCCGCGCGATCACTGCTCTGCCAGACCAGCCACGGCATCGCCGCCGCAAAGTGCATCGCATGCTGCCCGGTACCGCTGCCGATTTCGAGCACGCGGCGGGTGCCGCCAAGGTGGCGCAGCAACACCTCCAGGATCGGCCCCTGGTTGCGTTCGCACGACGGCGCGAATGGTTTGGTCACGAGGCGTAGCGTGCGCCATGCGCACGACCAGGCGTTGTCGGAAGCATCATGAGGCCGTGCGCGCGGCGCACGCTACGCCGAACGCACATAGATGCGCTTCACGCCGTTGTCGCCGCCACGCTCTTCGACGGCGAAATGGCGGGGGTGCGCCTTCAGCAGGTCGCTGAGCTTCTTGTGGCCGTACAGGCGGGTGTCGAAATCGGGACGCACCTTGTTGAGGTAGCTGCCGACGCTGCCGAGGAAGGCCCAGCCCTGGTCATCACTCGCGTCCTCGATGGCCTGGCGGATCAATCGCAGCGGCAACGGCTCGGGCTTGCCTTGTTCGACTGCCGGCGCAGCACTGGGCTCGGCCTGTACGGCCGGCTTCTTCGCCGCCGGCCTGGCCGTCTTCTTTGCCGGCGCAGTCGCGGTGGGCGGCGGCGATGCAGGCACTTCGCTGCGCAGCACCTCGACATAGATGAACTTGTCGCAGGCCTGCACGAAGGCGTCCGGCGTCTTGCGCTCGCCGAAGCCGTAGACGGTCAGGCCTTCCTCGCGCAGGCGCTGGGCCAGGCGGGTGAAATCGCTGTCGCTGGAGACGAGACAGAAGCCGTCGAACCGGCGCGTGTACATCAGGTCCATCGCGTCGATGATCAGCGAACTGTCGGTGGCGTTCTTGCCGCTGGTGTAGGCGAACTGCTGCACCGGATTGATCGAGTGCTTCAGCAGCGCCTGCTTCCACTGCGTCATGCGCGTGCTGGTGAAGTCGCCGTAGATGCGCTTGACGCTGGCGACGCCGTACTTGGCGGTTTCCGCCAGCAGGCCTTCGATGACGGCGGGTTGCGCGTTGTCGGCATCGATCAGCACCGCCAGTCGCGGCTGTTCGTCGTCGTTTTCGGGCCGGGCGACCTGACGGGATTTCATGCGGGCCGATTCCTGTGCGGGATGAGGCGCATTGTGCACCACGTCACCCTCGCATGACGTCGGTCACTTGACGTTGCGGGGCGTGCCGACGACAGTCCGTTGGCTTTCGCTTCCGGATCCCGACATGCAACGACGCGACTTCCTCGCCTTCGGCGGCCTCACTCTCGCGGGCCTCGCGCTGCCCGGTACGCGCGTCATCGCCGCAGAAGCGCTGCTGGAACCCGGCGACGTAGCGAAGAAGAGGCGCCTGGCCGATGCGGTGCTGGCAGCGGCGACAGCGGCGGGCGCGACCTACTGCGACGTGCGCATCGGCCGCTACCTGCGGCAGTCGCTGATCACCCGCGAGGACAAGGTGCAGAACGTGGTGAACACCGAGTCGTCGGGCATCGGCGTGCGCGTGATCGCGCAGGGCGCGTGGGGGTTCGCCGCGACCAACGACCAGACCCCCGATGGCGTGGCGACCGCGGCGCGTCAGGCGGTCGCCATTGCCCTCGCCAACGCGCGCATCCAGGGCAAGCCGGTCCAGCTGGCGCCGCTGACGGGCGTGGGCGAGGTGGCGTGGAAGACGCCGATCGTCAAGAACGCGATGGCGGTACCGGTGAAGGAGAAGGTGGACCTGCTGCTCGGCGCCAACGCCACCGCGCTGGCAGCCGGCGCCAGCTTCGCGGCCTCGCGCATGTTCGTCATCAACGAGCAGAAGTATTTCGCCAGCACCGACGGCTCTTTCATCGACCAGGACGTGCACCGCATCTGGGTGCCCTTCACGGTGACCGTGGTGGACAAGGCGACGGGCAAGTTCAAGACGCGCGACGGCCTGTCCGCGCCGATGGGCATGGGCTACGAATACCTGGACGCGAATCCGGCCGACAAGATCGCACTGCCGGGCGGGGTGGTGGCGTACGGCGCCTCCTACGACCTGCGCGAGGACATCGTGGCGGCGGCGAAACAGGCCCGCGCCAAGCTGACTGCGCCGTCGGTGAAGCCCGGCAAGTACGACCTGGTGCTGGACCCGTCCAACCTGTTCCTGACCATCCACGAGAACGTCGGCCATCCGCTGGAACTTGACCGCGTACTCGGCTACGAAGCCAATTACGCCGGCACCAGCTTCGCCACGCTGGACAAGCGCGAGCAGCGCTTCCAGTGGGGCAGCCCGATCGTCAACTTCACCGCCGACAAGACCGAGCCACGCAGCCTCGGCGCCGTCGGTTACGACGACGAAGGCGTGAAGACGCGGCGCTGGGACCTGGTGAAGGATGGCGTGCTGGTCAACTACCAGGCCACCCGCGACGAGGTCCACATCCTCGGCGAAGACGCCTCGCACGGCTGCAGCTACGCCGATTCGTGGAGCAGCGTGCAGTTCCAGCGCATGGCCAACGTGTCGCTGGCACCGGGCAAGACACCGCTCACCGTGGCGGAGATGGTCAAGGACGTGGAGAACGGCATCTACATCCACGGCCGCGGCTCGTATTCCATCGACCAGCAGCGCTACAACGCGCAGTTCGGCGGCCAGCTGTATTTCGAGATCAGGAACGGACAGGTGACCCGCCAGCTCGAGGACGCGGCCTACCAGATCCGCACGCCGGAGTTCTGGAACGCCTGTACCGCGATCTGCGACGCGCGCGACTTCCGCCTGGGTGGCTCGTTCTTCGACGGCAAGGGCCAGCCCAGCCAGGTGTCGGCGGTCTCGCACGGCTCGGCGACGACGCGGTTCAATGGGATCAACATCATCAACACGGCGCGCAGCCTGGGATAGACCATCGACCGTCGTCCCAGCGTACGCTGGGACCCACTTTGCTCTTCGCACGCTCTCTGGCACAGGCTCAAAAGCCAATGGATCCCAGCGTGCGCTGGGATGACGGGATTGGATGTCGTGGTAGCCGCAGGCATGATGTTCGTCCGTCTATGCCGAAAGTCATTTGACGCTGTCTCCACCCCGGCGCAAGAATCCGCGACTACCCTCGCCGTGGACACGGTGCGGGCAAAACGCGTCCGTCGCAGCCCCCGCCTGCCCCCGCGCAGGCCCAACGTTGGAGAACAGCCTTGCAACGTCGTGACTTCCTGGCCCTGACCGGCCTGACCGTGGGCGGCCTGATGGTGCCGTCCTACTTCGGCAAGGCGATCGCCGCCGAGCAACTCCAGTCCACCCTCGACGTCGCGTTCAAGAAGCGCCTGGCCGACGCCGCGCTGGCCGCCGCCAAGCAGGCCGGCGCCACCTACTGCGACGTGCGCATCGGCCGCTACCTGCGCCAGTTCGTGATCACCCGCGAGGACAAGGTGCAGAACGTGGTGAATACCGAGTCCACCGGCGCCGGCATCCGCGTGATCGCCAACGGGGCCTGGGGCTTCGCCGCCACCAACACGCTGACCGCCGAGGGCGTGGCCGCCGCCGCGCGCCAGGCCGCCGCCATCGCCACCGCCAACAGCAAGACCCAGACCGCGCCGGTGCAGCTGGCCAAGGCGCCGGGCTTCGGCGAGGTGTCGTGGAAGACGCCGATCAAGAAGAACGCAATGGAAGTCCCGATCAAGGACAAGGTCGACCTGCTGCTGGGCGTCAACGCCGCCGCGATCAACGCCGGTGCCGACTTCGTCAACTCGATGATGTTCGTGGTCAACGAGCAGAAGTATTTCGCCAGCACCGACGGCTCCTTCATCGACCAGGACGTGCACCGCCTCTGGGTGCCGATGACGGTCACCGCCATCGACAAGGCCAGTGGCAAGTTCCGCACACGCGACGGCCTGTCCTCGCCGGTCGGCATGGGCTATGAGTATCTGGACGGCGACGCGTCGCAGAAGTACACCACGCCGAACGGCGTCATCAACTACGGCCTGTCGTACGACATGAAGGAGGACGCCATTGCGTCCGCCAGGCAGGCACGCGCCAAGCTGGCCGCGCCGTCGGTGAAGCCCGGCAAGTACGACCTGGTGCTGGATCCCTCGCACACCTGGCTGACCATCCACGAGTCGGTCGGCCATCCGCTTGAACTGGACCGCGTGCTCGGCTACGAAGCCAACTACGCCGGCACCAGCTTCGCCACGCTGGACAAGCGCGAGGCGCGCTTCCAGTACGGCAGCGAGCAGGTCAACCTGTTCGCCGACAAGACGCAACCCGGCAGCCTGGGCGCGGTCGGTTACGACGACGAAGGCGTGAAGACCAAGCGCTGGGACCTGGTGAGCGCCGGCAAGCTGGTCGACTACCAGACCATCCGCGACCAGGCCCACATCCTGGGCAAGACCGAGTCCGACGGCTGCTGCTACGCCGATTCGTGGAGCAGCGTGCAGTTCCAGCGCATGGCCAACGTGTCGCTGGCGGCGGGCAAGACCAAGCTGTCGGTGGCCGACATGGTCAAGGACGTCGAGAACGGCATCTACATCATCGGCGACGGTTCGTTCTCGATCGATCAGCAGCGCTACAACGCGCAGTTCGGCGGCCAGCTGTTCTACGAGATCAAGAACGGCAAGATCACCCAGCAGATCGAGGACGTGGCGTACCAGATCCGCACGCCGGAATTCTGGAACGCCTGCACCGCCGTCTGCGACGAGAGCGACTACCGCCTGGGCGGCTCGTTCTTCGACGGCAAGGGCCAGCCCGGCCAGGTGTCCGCGGTCTCGCACGGGTCGTCCACCGCGCGCTTCAACGGCATCAACGTCATCAACACCGCCCGCTCGCTCGGCTGACCGGCGCTTAAGGAGATCACCAGAACATGAGCATCCTCACCGAAGCGCAGGCCAAGGCCATCCTGGACAAGGTCCTCGCGCTGTCCAAGGCCGATGAGTGCACCGCGTCCCTCAGCGGCTCGATCGACGGCAACATCCGGTTCGCGCTGAACAACGTGTCCACCAGCGGCATCGTCAGCAACACCGACCTCGCCGTGCAGGTGGCGTTCGGCAAGCGCACCGGCGTGGCGACGATCAACGAGTTCGACGACGCCGCACTGGAACGCGTGGTCCGCCGCGCCGAAGACCTCGCCCGCCTGGCGCCGGAGAATCCCGAATTCATGCCGGCCGTCGAGAAGCAGACCTACAAGCCCTCGCCGACCTTCAGCGAATCCACCGCCGCCATCACGCCGGAATTCCGCGCGCAGGTCGCCGCCGATTCGATCGGCCCGTGCAAGGCCGAGAAGCTGATCGCCGCCGGCTTCCTGGAAGACGGCCAGAGCTTCGTCGCGTTCGCCAACAGCAAGGGCAACTTCGGCTACCAGAAGGCCACGGCGTTCAACTACACCTGCACGGTGCGCACCGAAGACGGCCGCGGTTCCGGCTGGGTCGGCCGCAACCTGAAGGATGCCAGCGCGTTCAAGGCCGACAGCGACATCCGCACCGCGATGCGCAAGGCCAGCGAGTCGGCCGAAGCCAAGGCGCTGGAACCGGGCAAGTACACGGTCATCCTGGAACCGGCCGCGGCCGCCGGCCTGATCTCCTTCATGATGAACTTCTTCGACGCGCGCCAGGCCGACGAAGGCCGCAGCTTCCTGTCCAAGAAGGGCGGCGGCAACAAGCTGGGCGAACAGGTCTACGACCCGCGCGTGAACATCAGCGCCGACCCGTGGCACCCCGGCGCCGAAGTGATGCCATGGGACAACGAAGGCCTGCCGCGCGAGAAGATGCCGATCGTCGAGAACGGCAAGGTGGTCAACCTGGAGTACTCGCGCTTCTGGGCGCAGAAGCAGGGCAAGCGCGCGACCGGTTCGCCGGGCAACCTGCTGTTCGCCGGCGGCACCAAGTCCACCGCCGAACTCGTGGCCGGCACGCAGAAGGGCATCCTGGTCACGCGCACGTGGTACATCCGCATGGTCGACCCGCAGACCGTGCTGCTGACCGGCCTGACCCGCGACGGCACCTTCTACATCGAGAACGGCCAGATCAAGCATCCGGTGAAGAACTTCCGCTTCAACGAATCGCCGGTGATCATGCTCAACAACATCGAGGAGCTGGGCAAGCCGGTGCGTGTCGCCGGTGACGAGTCCAGCTTCGTGATGATGATCCCCCCGATGAAGCTGCGCGACTTCACCTTCACGTCGTTGTCGGACGCGGTGTAAGCGCACGCGATCTGCTCCCTCCCCTGCCTGCGGGGGGTGAGGGTCGCCCGCTAGCGCGGCATGCCGCGCGGGCGAACCGAACGCCCGGCGTGCTGCGCCGGGCCGGACGGGTTGGGGTGGGGGCCTGACGAAGTCGCACGCGGTCTGCAGCTGGATCGCACCGAAGCCCGCTCTTTCTCTCCACGCCTTTCGATGAAACCCCTTTCGCCCTCGCCCCCATCCCAGCCTTCCCCCGCTTGCGGGGGAAGGGGCGGTTCACCGTGGGGATGACGCGCAGCGAGTTCCTGAGGCTGTTCGGCGCAGGCCTGGCCGGCGCGCTGCTGTCGGGCGCGGCGCGCGGTGCTTATGCGGCGGGCAATTACGACTTCCGCTTCACCCGCCTGAAGTACGACTCCGGCGACTGGGACGTGGATGCGCGCATGCCGTCCAACCTGATCACCTCGCTGATCGACTACACCAGCCTGCGCGTGGACCCGAAAGAGCAGGTGCTGGCGCTGTCCGACCCGCGCATGCTGGCCGCGCCGTTCTGCTACCTGGCCGGGCACAAGCTGGTGGACTTCAATCCGGCGGAGAAGCGCAACTTCGAGCGCTACGTGCGCAACGGCGGCTTCGTCTTCGTCGACGACTGCAACCACGACATCGACGGCCTGTTCGCCAAGTCGTTCGAAGCGCAGATGGCGGCGATCTTCGGCGCCAAGGCGATGAAGAAGCTGCCGAACACGCATGCCATCTATTCCTCGTTCTTCAAGTTCGATGGCCCGCCCGCCACCAGCTTCGAACTCAACGGCTGGGGCGACGACCTGGTCCACGATTACCTGCAGGGCATCGAGATCAACGGCCGCCTCGGCGTGCTCTACAGCAACAAGGACTACGGCTGCGAGTGGGACTACGACTGGCGCAACAAGCGCTTCCTGGCCGAAGACAACACGAAGTTCGGCGTCAACCTCGTGATCTATGCGCTGACGACATGACCGCCTGCACGCATCTTCCTCCCTCCCACGTCGTCCCAGCGAATGCTGGGACCCATGGTGATCTTCGCGCCGGGCGCCCCATGATGCGCAAGCAACGAGTGACCGCAAAGACAGAATCAAGATGGATCCCAGCGTTCGCTGGGATGACGTCGTCCGCGGATGACGTTGGCCACGGGATTGCTCCGGGGTTCTTCGCCGTCGCCCGACCTGAAATCCGCAAGGAGACCCCATGACCACATCTCTCACCGAATCCGACCTCCAGCAGCAACTCGCCAAGCTGGGCGAACTCCGCGCCGCCATCGGCCAGGCCATCGTCGGCCAGCAGGACGTGGTGGAGCAGCTGCTGATCGGCCTGCTCGCCGGTGGCCACTGCCTGCTCGAAGGCGTGCCCGGCCTCGGCAAGACGCTGCTGGTGCGCTCGCTGGGCGAAGCGCTGCACCTGCAGTTCCGCCGCGTGCAGTTCACCCCGGACCTGATGCCGAGCGACATCCTCGGCACCGAGCTGCTGGAAGAAGACCATGGCACCGGCCATCGCCATTTCCGCTTCCAGCCCGGTCCCATCTTCACCAACCTGCTGCTCGCCGACGAACTGAACCGTACGCCGCCGAAGACGCAGGCCGCGCTGCTGGAAGCGATGCAGGAGCGCACGGTCAGCTACGCCGGCACCACGCATGCGCTGCCCTCGCCGTTCTTCGTGCTGGCCACGCAGAATCCGCTCGAGCAGGCCGGCACGTACCCGTTGCCGGAAGCGCAGCTGGACCGCTTCCTGCTGCACATCCGCGTGGACTATCCGACCGAACAGGAGGAACACGACATCCTGGCGCAGACCACCGGTCGCGCGGGCGGCGCGGTGCCGCGGGTGATGGAAGGCGAGGCCGTACTGGTGCTGCAGAAGCATGTGCGCGACGTGCATGTCAGCGAGGACCTGCTGCGCTGGATCACCAGGCTGGTGCGTGCCAGCCGCCCCGGCGACGGCGTGCCGGACGAGATCCGCAAGTACGTGCGCTGGGGCGCGGGCCCGCGCGCCGGCCAGTCGCTGGTGCTGGCGGCGAAGGCGCGTGCGCTGCTGCACGGCCGTCTGGCCGCGACGCGCGAGGACATCATGGCGCTGGCCAAGCCGGTGATGCGCCATCGCCTGCTGCTGTCGTTCGCCGCCGAGGCCGAACAGGTCAGCGCCGACGACGTGATCGCCGCGCTGCTGCGCGGCGTGCCGCTCGCCGCCTGATCGACGCACCGTGGCGCACGACCTGATCCCCGCCGACGTCCGCAGCCGGTTGAAGGACCTGCGGCTGACCGCGCGCCGTGCCATCGGCGCGCAGGGGATCGGCGTGCACCACAGCCGCAGCCGTGGTGCCGGGCTGGAGTTCGCGCAGTACCGCGCCTATGAGCCGGGCGACGAACTGCGCCAGATCGACTGGAAGCTGTACGCGCGCTCGGATCGCTTCTTCGTGCGTGAAGCCGAGCGCGAGAGTCCGCTGACGGTGTGGATCGTGCTGGACGCCACCGCGTCGATGACGCAGTGCGACGGCGAACGCGGCACGCGTTTCGATGCCGCACGCCGGCTGACCGCCTGCATTGCCGAACTGGCCCTGCGCCAGGGTGACCGCTTCGGTCTGCTGGTGCTGCACGGCGACGGCGTTCGCCTCGTCTCGCCAGGCAACGGCGCGCGCCAGCGCGACCAGTTGCTGCTGGCGCTGCATGGGCTCGCGGCGGGCGGTACGTTTCCGGCGGTCGAGAAACTTGCTCCTGTGTGGGAGCGCATCGGCGCCGGCGATCTGGTGATGACGCTGAGCGACGGGTTCGATGACGCGATGGTCGCGCTGATCGAGCGACTGGCCGCCGCGCGCCGCGAGGTGCTGGCGATCCAGCTGCTGACCGCGGAGGAACGCGACTTCCCGTTCACCGGCGGCCACCGCTTCCGCGATCCGGAAACCGGCGAGGAACTGCTGGGCGATGCCGCCGCGCTGCGCAATGACTATCTGCAGCGCTTCGCCGAGGCACAGCGCCTGCTGGATGCGCGACTCGACGCCAGCGGCATCCGCCATGCGCGCTACTACACCGACCAGCCGCTGGACCTGCCGTTGCGGCGGTTGTTCGGCGCGCGCGACGCGGCGGAGTACGCATGAGCCTGGCCCTGCTGCTGCCTGCCGGACTCGCCGCGCTCGCGGCATTGCTGCTGCCGTTGCTGCTGCACCTGGCACGCCGGCACGAACAGACGCCGACCGACTTCGCTGCGCTGCGCTGGCTGCGGCAGAAGCCGAAGCCGCGCCACCGCATCCGCTTCGACGAATGGCCGTTGTTGCTGCTGCGTCTGCTGCTGCTCGCGCTGTTGGCGCTGTGGCTCGCGAAACCGGTGCTGTCGGGCATGGACGACACGGGTCCCCGCGTTGTCGTCGTGCCGGGCGTGGATGCAGCCGCCGTGCGCGGACAAGCCGGGAATTCGAAAGCACGCCTGCACTGGCTGGCATCCGGGTTTCCATCGCTGGATGAAACCGCGCCTGAGGGAACACCCGCGATCGGCAGCCTGTTGCGCCAGCTGGATGCCGAACTGCCGGCTGGCGCGCCGCTGACCGTCGTCGTACCGGCGACGCTGCAGGGCGCCGACGCGGAGCGGCCGGTGCTGTCGCGCACGGTGACGTGGACGGTGGTCGATGGCGCGATGCCTTCCGCGCCCGCACCGTCTTTGCAGCCCCCATCGCTGACCGTGCGTCATGCGGCAGGCAACGACACCGGGCTGCGCTACCTGCGTGCCGCCACACATGCGTGGCAATCGAATGCCGCCACGCCATCGTCGCTGCAGGTCGGCGCGCAGGATGAAGCACTACCGGCGATCACGCGTCCGCTGGTGTGGCTGGTCCCGGGACCGCTGCCCGCGCCGGTCGTGCAGTGGATCGCGTCCGGCGGCACGGCACTGCTGGCGAACGACAGTACGCTCGACGGTTTCGCCGCCGACGCGACACCGTGGCGTGATGCCGACGGTGTGGCAATGGTCGAATCGGCGATGCTCGGCAAGGGCCGCGTACTGCGCTTCACCCGGCCACTGCGGCCGGACGCGATGCCGGCGCTGGTCGAAGCCGACTTCCCGCAGCAGCTGCGTGCCTTGTTCGATGCGCCATCGGTGGCGCCAGGCCGCGTGATGGCGACCGATTACGCACCGATCACCGGCGGCGCGACGTATCCGGTCGCACCGCGCGATCTGCAACCGTGGCTGGCGCTGTTGATCGCGCTGCTGGTGCTGGTAGAGCGGTGGATGGCCACGCGCCGCACGCGGAGCGTGGCGCCATGACGTTGCCGGCGACTGACCGTCTCTTGCAGGTCCGCCGGCATGCGCTGCTCGGCCAGCTGCTGCTGGGTGCGGCGATCCCGGTCGCGGTCGGCGCCGTCCTGTGGCGCATGACGTCGCCTGGCGCCGCGGTTGCGGTGGCACTCGTCGGCATCGCCCTGCTCGCGCTCCTCGCCTGGCAACGAACGCGCACGTTCGACACGCCATGGCTGGTGCGGCAACTGGATGCCCGCCGCACGGATCTCGACGACAGCGCCGACCTGCTGCTGACGCCACCCGCCTCGCTGTCGCCGTTGCAGCAGCTGCAGCAGGCGCGCGTGCGCGAACGTCTGCGCACTAGGCCCGCACCGGACCTGCGCACGCCGTGGCCATGGGCGCGTATCGCCGCGCTGTGGATCGCCGCTGTCATCGTGATCGCGGCGGCGATGCTGTGGCCTTCAGGAACGCATGACACCGTCACGCTCGCACCCTCGGACGAGCCGGTGCCCGCCGTCCCCGGCATTCCGCATCTCATCGCACAGCGCCTGCACGTCGCGCCGCCCACCTACACCGGTCTAGCGGCGCACGCCGAAGCCACACTGGATGCCAAGGCGCCGGTCGGCTCGCGGCTGACCTGGACGCTGCGCTTCGAGCCGCAACCGGCGGCGGCAGCACTGGTCTTCCACGATGGCCAGCGCATTGCGCTGAAGCGCGCCGGCGATACCTGGACCGCGACGCACGTGCTGGCGAAATCCACGCTGTACCGCGTGGTCGCTGCGGGCACCGAAGGCCAGCCGCCGACGAAGCTGCGCCGGCTGGATGCGATCCCCGACCGCGCGCCGGAAGTGAAGGTGCTGGCACCTGACCGTGGACTGAGCCTGGTGACGGTCGGACAGGCGCGATGGCCGCTGTCGTTCGAAGCGCGCGACGACTACGGCATCGCGCCGACCGCGACGCTGAAGCTGACGCTGGCGCAGGGCAGCGGCGAGAACATCGCGTTCAAGGAACAGGTGATGACGCTGCGCGGCAGCGGCCCGGCGACGGCACGCCGCTTCAGCGCCGCGCTCGACCTGAAAGCGCTCGGCATGGCGGTAGGCGACGACCTCATCGCGCAGCTAACCGTGCAGGACACGCGCTCGCCATCGCCGCAACGCGCGCAGAGTCCCGGCCTGATCCTGCGCTGGCCAGCGGACCTGGGCCAGGAAAGCACCGGGTTGGAGGGCCTGGTGAAGAAGGTGATGCCTGCGTACTTCCGCAGCCAGCGCCAGATCATCATCGACGCCGAAGCGTTGCAGAAGCAGAAGCGCAGTCTGGCAGCGGACACATTTGTCACGCGTTCCGACGCCATCGGCGTGGACCAGCGCATCCTGCGCCTGCGCTACGGCCAGTTCCTCGGCGAGGAAGCCGAAGGCGAGCCGCAACCGCCGCCGACCAACGACGCGGACGACGGCCACGCGGACGACGACGGCCACGACCACGCTGGCGAAGTGGTGCAGGCGGACGACGGGCATGGCCATGGCGACGCCACCAGCGCGACCGGCGCCGGCTTCGGGCGCGAAGCCGACGTGCTGGAAGCCTACGGCCACACGCACGACCACGCCGAGGCCGCGACGCTGCTCGACCCCGAAACACGCGCCACGCTGAAGAAGGCGCTGGACCAGATGTGGCAGTCGGAACTGCACCTGCGCCAGGGCCATCCGGACCAGGCGCTGCCGTTCGCGTACAAGGCGCTGGAGTACATCAAGCAGGTGCAGCAGGCCACGCGCATCTACCTCGCCCGCGTGGGGCCGGAGCTGCCGCCGATCGACGAGACGCGCCGGCTCGGTGGCGACCGTAAAGGCATCGCACCGCGTGCGCTCGGTCCGCTCGCGCGCCCGCAGGAAGACGACGCGCCGGCACCGGCGCGCGCCTGGACCGCGCTGGCGAACGATGAAGTGCCGGCCGACGTGGCGGATCTCGACGCGTTGCAGGCCTGGCTGCGCAGCAACGAAACGCGCGTGCCGGATGCGCTGGACCTGTTCGCCGCCATAGATGAAGTGCGCGGCGATCCGGCGTGCGCACCGTGCGGTCAGCGGCTGCGTGCGCTGCTGTGGTCAGCATCCGCGCAACCGCCGGCGCAGGTCCCGCGGCGCGGCGCGGCGGACGAGGCCGGTCGCCGCTACCTTGATGCCCTGCGGCAGGAGCCGGTGCGATGAACCTCGCCGCCTCGCTGCCGCTGGTATTGGCCGTACTGCTGGCGCTCGCCGTGGCGATGGCGTGGCTGCGCCTGGCGCTGTGGCGTCGCCGTGCGCCGCCAGACCCTCGCGGGTCATCGGCGCGGTTCGCGCTGCTGTGCCTGCTGCAATCGGTGGTCGCGTTGCTGCTCTACTTCACCCTGCTGCCACCGCGGCAGATCGCCACCACCGGCACGCTGGTGGTGATGACCGCGCAAGCGGACCGGGTCGTGCTGCCTGCGGTGCTGCAGGGCCAGCCGCGCGTCGCGTTGCCGGAAGCGCCCGCCGGCGTCGATGCCGAACGCGTGCCCGACCTCGGCACCGCGTTGCGCCGGCATCCCGAGGCAGGCGCGCTGCACGTCGTCGGTGACGGCCTGGAAGCGCGCGACCGCGATGCCCTCGGCGATCGCGGACTCGCGTTCTCCGCCACGCCGCTGCCCCGCGGCATCGTGCAGCTGGCGACGGTGGCTCCCGTGGCGACGGGCGCGACCTTCACCGTCGGCGGTCGTGTGCACGACATGCCGAATGCCACGGTGGCGCTGCGCGATCCTGCCGGCCAGCGCATCGGCGCGACCGTGCCGGATGCGCAGGGCGGTTTCCGTCTCGACGGGGTGAGCCGCCTGCCCGGTCCGGCGTCGTTCCGCGTCGAGGTGCTGGATGCGAAGCGGACCGTCGTCGACAGCGCGACCGTGCCGGTGTGGACGCAGCCGGCTTCTGCGCCGCGCGTATGGGCGCTGGCCGGTGCGCCGAATGCGGAATGGAAGTACCTGCGCCGGTGGGCGACCGATGCCGGTGTACCGCTGCACCTGCAGATCAGTGTTGGCGGCGGTCTGCAGCTGGGCGATGCACCGCTGCCGATGACGGCCGACACGCTGCGCCGCTTCGATCTGGTGCTGCTGGACGCGCGCAGCGCCGCCACCCTCGGCGAGGGACAGCGCGCGGCGCTCATCGCCGCGGTCCGCGACGGCCTGGGCGTGCTGGTGCGCACCGATGGCGCGCTCGCGCCGGGCGTGCAACGCATGCTTGGCCTGGCACTGGCCGGCAGCGGCGAAACGGAGTTCCAGCTGCCGCGCCCCGCGCCCGACGACGATGCCTGGCGCGCACGCCGCGGCGCCGGCACCGTTGACGCGCCAGTCGATGCGGATGCGGTCCCGGCCGGGCTGCCGACACTGACACGTCAGGCACTGCGCACCGCATCGCCGGATGCGGTCCCACTGCTGCGCGCGACCGACGGCACGGCCATCGCATGGTGGCGAGCGGAAGGACGCGGGCGCATCGGCGCGTGGACGCCGACCGATACCTACACTCTCGCATTGGCCGGCCACGCCGACACGCACGCTACGCTGTGGTCGCAGGCGCTGGGCGCGCTCGCACGTCCGACCACGGAGGTGGCCCTGGCCACGCCAGACGACGCGCGCATCTCGCAACGCGTGGCGCCGTGCGGCCTCGCCGACGATGCCCAGGTCGCGGCGCCGGATGGCACCGTCACCCGCCTGCAGCGCGATCCCGCCACCAGCTCCGCCCGCTGCGGCGGCTTCTGGCCGCGCATGGCCGGCTGGCACCGGCTGGCAACGGACGAGGCCACGGTGCCGTTCTTCGTCCGCGAGCGGGACGATGCGCTTCACTTGCACGCGACCGCAGTGCGCGAACAGACCCAGCGGCTGGCATCGCGATCCCTGCCCGCCGCCGCGTCGACCACGGCAGGCTCCCGCGGACCCGCGTGGCCCTGGTTCCTCGGTTGGCTGTTCGCTGCCGGCCTGCTGTGGTGGCTGGAACGGCGGCGTCCCGCGGCGGGTTGAGGTTGAGAAGGTCTGAACGCCCTTCCCGTTGAAGTGATTCCGCCCGGTCGATCGAACCCTTCGGATCCTGCTTAACGACTCTCGAATGTCCGATACGTAATCTCTGCTTCAGACCCATCTTCCGGAGTGCCGCATGATCCGAGCCGCGATTCCCGCCCTGTTGCTGACCCTCTCGCTTGCCGCCTGTTCCGCGCCCGATGCCGACGAACAGACCGCCGCCGCCGAGCAATCGCAGGCCGCCGCCACCGAAGCCGCCGAGCCGGCACCCGCGGAACCGGCACCGACCGAACTCGCCGGCACCTGCGACGACACCCAGGTGCAGTGGATCATCGGCAAGACGGCGAGCGCGGCGGACATCGAGCAGGCCAAGACCGACAGCAAGTCCGACGCCGTGCGCGCGCTGAAGCCCGGCGATGCCGCGACGATGGACTTCAATCCGAATCGCCTGAACATCATCCTCGACGAGAAGGGCGCAGCGACTTCGGTCAACTGCGGCTGACCGCCACGCGACCGGGTTCGACCACGAGCCGCCTGCGCCTGCACAGGCGGCTTTTTCATGCGCGGCGATCGCGCGCCGACGCCCCGGGGAAAGTTGCCGTTGCAACCAACAAAGTGGCGCGCAATAGGTGTTGTTGCGGCAGCGCAACAACTGTGATTTAGTCGGGGCTCCGGTGACATTTCGAAGTGCCGCTGCGTGGGCAGGGCACGGTGTCGCCGTCACTCCGGTGTGAGGCAACACATGGCCCCTCGCAATCGCCAAGGCGGCTTTGACCACGGTCTGTACGACCCCAACGATGAGCGCGATGCCTGCGGCTTCGGCATGATCGCGCAACTCGACGACCAGCCCTCGCGCGCGCTGGTCGATACCGCCATTGCCGCGCTGTCGCGCATGACCCACCGCGGCGGCGTCGCCGCCGATGGACTCACCGGCGACGGCTGCGGCCTGCTGATCCGCAAACCGGATGTCTTCCTGCGCGCGCTCGCGACCGAAGCGAACATCGCGCCCGGCGCGCGCTTCGCTTCGGGCCTGGTATTCCTGCCGCACGACGAGGCGCAGGCCGCGCAGTGCCGCGCCACGCTGGAAGCCGAACTGTTCCGTACCGGCGTGACCGTCAGAGGCTGGCGCATTCCGCCGACCAACGACGGCGTGTGCGGCCAGCTGGCGAAGGACACGCTGCCGCGCATCGAGCAGGTGTTCGTCGACGCCGGCGACGAGCAGAAGGACGAAACCTTCGCGCTGGCGCTGTTCCTGGCCCGCCGCCGCGCCGAACAGCAGTTGCGCGCGCACGTGCCCGATTTCTACGTGGTCACGCTGTCGCCGCACGCGATCGGCTACAAGGGCATGGTGCTGCCGGACAAGCTGGCGGCGTTCTACACCGACCTGCAGCGCCCGGAACTGGCCAGCAGCGCGGTGGTGTTCCACCAGCGCTTCTCCACCAACACACTGCCGCGCTGGCCGCTGGCGCATCCGTTCCGCCTGCTGGCGCACAACGGCGAGATCAACACCATCGAGGGCAACCGCCGCTGGGCGCAGGCGCGCAGCAAGGTGTGGAAGACGCCGCGCTTCGACATCGGCGAATTCGATCCGGTCATCTCGATGCACGGCTCCGATTCGCAGAGCCTGGACAACATGCTGGAACTGCTGGTCGCCGGCGGCATGGAGTTGATCCAGGCGCTGCGCATCCTGGTGCCGCCGGCCACGCAGTCGCTGGAATTCAAGGACGCCGACCTCGCCGCGTTCTACGAGTTCTACGGCCTCAACACCGAGCCGTGGGATGGCCCCGCCGGCATCGTCTCGATGGATGCGCGCTACGCCGCGTGCACGCTGGACCGCAACGGCCTGCGCCCCGCGCGCTGGATGCTGACCAGCGACCGCCACTTCATCGTCGCCAGCGAAGCCGGCGTGTGGGAAGTGCCGGCCGAACGCGTCACCCGCAAGGGCAAGCTGGGTCCGGGCGAGATGATGGCCATCGACCTGCGCCGCGGCGACCTGCTCGACAGCGAAGCGGTGGACCGCATCAACCGCGGCCGTGCGCCATACAAGCAATGGCTGCAGCAGGGCGTCACCTACCTGCAGACCGAACTGATCGATCCGTCGCTGGTCGAGGAGCCGTTCGACGAAAAGACGCTGCGCGGGTACCACAAGCTGTTCCAGCTGACGACCGAGGAAGTCGAGCAGGTGCTGCGTCCGCTCGCCGAAACGGAACAGGAAGCCACCGGCTCGATGGGCGACGACACGCCGATGGCGGTACTGAGCCGGCAGACGCGTCCGCTGTACGATTACTTCCGCCAGGCATTCGCGCAGGTCACCAACCCGCCGATCGATCCGCTGCGCGAAGACTGCGTGATGTCGCTGACCACGCAACTGGGCCGGGAGACCAACATCTTCCACGCCGGCGCGGAGACGGTGAACCACGTCATCCTCAATTCGCCGGTGCTGAGCCAGCGCAAGCTGCGGCAGTTGCTGAAGATGCCGCAGTACGTCGAGAAGAACCGCCTGATCGACCTGTCCTATTCGCCCGAGGAAGGCCTCAAGGCCGGCCTGGAGCGGATCTGTCGCGAAGCCGAGCAGGCCGCGCGCGGTGGCGAGGTCATGCTGTTGCTGTCCGACCGTTACCCGCAGCCGGGCCGGCCGATGGCGCATGCGCTGCTGGCCACCGGCGCGGTGCACCACCACCTGTGCCGCGTCGGCCTGCGCTGCGACGCCAACCTGATCGTCGAAACCGGCACCGCACGCGATCCGCACCACATGGCGTGCCTGATCGGCGTCGGCGCCACCGCCGTCTATCCCTACCTCGCCTACCAGACCCTGTTCGACCTGGGACGTCGCGGCATCCTGCAGATCAAGAAGGGCGGCGAGCAGGCGCAGATCGGCCGCAGCTACCGCAAGGGCGTCTACAAGGGCCTGTCGAAGATCATCTCGAAGATGGGCATCTGCACGATCAGCAGCTACCGCGGCGCGCAGCTGTTCGAGATCGTCGGCCTCGATCCGGACGTGGTGGACCTGTGCTTCGCCGAAACGCCGTCGCGCATCGGCGGCGTGGGTTTCGAACGGCTGGACCTGGAAGCGCGCCAGCTGGATGCGCGCGCCTGGAACGACCGCGAATCGCCCGAGGTGGGCGGCCTGCTGAAGTACGTGCATGGCGGCGAGTACCACATGTACAACCCGGACGTGGTGATGACGCTGCAGCGCGCGACGCGCACCGGCGACGCCCGCGACTGGCAGGCCTACGCGGATGTGGTGAATTCGCGTCCGCCGTCCGCGCTGCGCGACCTGCTGCAGCTGAAGAAAGCCGACGTGCCGACGCCCCTCGACCAGGTGGCCGATGCGGCCGACCTGCTGCGCCGGTTCGACACCGCCGCGATCAGCCTGGGCGCACTGTCGCCCGAGGCGCACGAAGCGCTGGCCATCGCGATGAACCGCCTCGGCGGCCGCAGCAACTCCGGCGAAGGCGGTGAAGACCCCGCGCGCTACGGCACCGAGAAGCGCAGCAAGATCAAGCAGGTCGCGTCCGGCCGCTTCGGCGTGACGCCGGAATACCTGGTCAACGCGGAAGTGCTGCAGATCAAGGTCGCCCAAGGCGCCAAGCCCGGCGAAGGCGGCCAGCTGCCCGGCCACAAGGTCAACGAACTGATCGCGCGGCTACGCTACGCCAAGCCCGGCATCGGCCTGATCTCGCCGCCGCCGCACCACGACATCTATTCGATCGAAGACCTGGCGCAGCTGATCTACGACCTCAAGCAGGTCAACCCGACCGCGCTGGTCTCGGTGAAGCTGGTCAGCCATGCGGGCGTCGGCACCATCGCCGCCGGCGTGGTGAAGGCCGGCGCCGACCTGATCACCATCTCCGGCCACGACGGTGGCACCGGCGCCAGCCCGGTCAGCTCCATCCGCTATGCCGGCGTGCCGTGGGAACTCGGCATCGCCGAGGCGCACCACGCACTGGTGGTCAACCAGCTGCGCGACCGCACCGTGCTGCAGACCGATGGTGGCCTGAAGACCGGCCTGGACGTGGTGAAGGCGGCGCTGCTGGGCGCGGACAGCTTCGGCTTCGGCACCGGTCCGATGATCGTGCTGGGCTGCAAGTACCTGCGCATCTGCCACCTCAACAACTGCGCCACCGGCGTGGCCACGCAGGACGAGCGCCTGCGCACGCAGTATTTCACCGGCCTGCCCGAGCGCGTGGAGAACTTCTTCCGCCTGCTCAGCGAGGAAGTGCGGCAGTGGCTGTCGTATCTCGGCGCAAAGTCGCTGGACGAGATCGTCGGCCGCACCGACCTGCTGCAGCAGATCGACGCCTCACCGCGCGAGGGCGTCCGCGTCGACCTGTCGCGCCTGCTGAAGGGCGCACAGTTCGACAGCAGCACGTGCGCGGCGCAGCGGCTGTACGAATCGCCCGACAGCCTGGCCACGCAGCTCGACGGCCTGCTCGCCGAACCGATCCGCAAGAAGAGCGGCGGCGACCACCGCTTCCTGATCCACAACACGGACCGCAGCATCGGCACGCGCCTGTCCGGCGCCATCGCGCGCGCGCACGGCAACCAGGGCATGGCCGATGCGCCGTTCAACCTGCGCTTCCGCGGCACCGCGGGGCAGAGCTTCGGCGCGTTCAACGCCGGCGGCCTGCAGATGGAACTGGAAGGCGAAGCCAACGACTACGTCGGCAAGGGCATGGCCGGCGGCCGGCTGGTGGTGCGTCCGCCGCGCGGCGCGCGCTTCGAGGCACGCAACACGCCGATCATCGGCAACACCTGCCTGTACGGCGCGACAGGTGGCGAACTGTTCGCCGCCGGCCGCGCGGGCGAGCGCTTCGGCGTGCGCAACTCCGGCGCGCTGGCAGTGATCGAGGGCGCCGGCGACCACTGCTGCGAATACATGACAGACGGCATCGTGCTGGTGCTGGGCAAGGTGGGCCTGAACTTCGGCGCCGGCTTCACCGGAGGCCTGGCCTACGTGCTGGACCTGGACCGCGACTTCGTCGACCGCTACAACCACGAGCTGATCGACATCCACCGCATCAGCCCGGAAGGCTTCGAGAGCCACCGCCAGCACCTGCACACGCTGGTCAGCCGCCATCGCGAACTGACCGGCAGCATCTGGGCGCAGCAGGTCCTCGACGAGTTCCGCGACTACGTGGGCAAGTTCTGGCTGGTGAAGCCGAAGGCCGCGAGCATCGATTCGCTCAACGAGACCTTGAGGCGCGCCGCATGAGTGCGCTCCGTCATCCGGGACCTGCTCCTTCCCCCGCCCGCGGGAGAAGGCTGGGATGGGGGCAGACCGACGTCGGTGCGCTTGGCTGCCGACAGCCGGCACGAAACGACCACTCGAAACGTGTGTTGCTTCACCACGATCCCGGCTCCGGTTGTCCCCCCACCCCACCCCTCCCCCGTGAACGGGGAAGGGGGCAGACGCTGTCTCACGGCGAACATCGATTCGTTGAACGAGACCTCGAGGTGCGCGGCATGAGCGTGCTCCGTCGTCCGGAAACCGCTCCTTCCCCCGCCCGCGGGGGAAGGCTGGGATGGGGGCAGATCGACGTCGGTGCGCTTGCCTGCCGACAGCCGGCACGAAACGACCACTCGAAACATGTGTTGCTTCACCACGATCCCGACTCCGGTTTTCCCGCCACCCCAACCCTCCCCCGTGAACAGGGGAGGGGGCAGACGCTGTCTCACGGCGAACATCGATTCGTTGAACGAGACCTTGAGGCGGGCGGCATGAGTGCGCTCCACCATCAGGAAACGGCCCCTTCCCCCGCCCGCGGGGGAAGGTTGGGATGGGGGCAAGCCGACGCCCGTACGTGCGAGCGCTCCGTCTCGGCTCGAAGCCGACACTCGAAACACGTGCTGTCCCAACTCGATCCCGGCTCCGGTTGTCCCCCCACCCCAACCCTCCCCCGTAAACGGGGGAGGGAGCAGAGGCTGTCCCCATGAGCAAGAAGCAGGTATTCCAGTTCCTCGACCTGCCGCGGACGATGCCGCAGCGCATTCCGCTGGAACTGCGCACGGGCGGCGACTGGGGCGAGCTGTACGGCAGGTTCGGCAAGGACGAGGCGCAGTACCAGGCCGGTCGCTGCCTGGATTGCGGCAACCCCTACTGCAGCTGGAAGTGCCCGGTACACAACGCCATCCCGCAGTGGCTGCAGCTGGTGCAGGAGAACCGCATCGAGGAAGCTGCGGCGCTGTGCCATTCCACCAACCCGTTGCCGGAAGTCTGCGGCCGCGTCTGCCCGCAGGATCGCCTGTGCGAAGGCAGCTGCACGCTGGAGGAATTCGGCGCGGTCACCATCGGCGCGGTGGAGAAGTACATCGTCGACACCGCGCTGGCCAATGGTTGGCGACCGGACCTGAGCGATGTGCAGCCGACCGGCAAGCGCGTCGCGGTGATCGGCGCCGGACCGGCAGGTCTCGGTTGCGCGGATCGCCTGGCGCGCGCCGGCATCCAGGCCGTCGTCTACGATCGCTACGAACAGATGGGCGGCCTGCTGCAGTTCGGCATTCCCAGCTTCAAGCTCGACAAGAGCGTCATCGCCACGCGTCGCGAGGTGCTGGAAGGCATGGGCGTGGAATTCCGCCTGGGTGTGGAAGTCGGCCGCGACATCACCCTTGCGCAGTTGCTGGAGGAGTACGACGCGGTCTTCCTCGGCACCGGCGCCTACCGCTACACCGACGGCGGCCTGCCGGGCCAGGATCTCGACGGTGTGCTGCCGGCCTTGCCCTTCCTGGTGCAGAACGGCCGCATCGTCAGCGGCAGCGATCCCTGGGGTCGCGCGATCGCCGGCTGGGAGGACAAGCTGGCGTTGCCCGACCTGGAGGGCAAGCGCGTGGTCGTGCTGGGCGGTGGCGACACCGGCATGGACTGCGTGCGCAGCGCGATCCGCCTGGGCGCCGCCAAGGTCACCTGCGCCTACCGCCGCGACGAAGCCAACATGCCCGGCTCCGCACGCGAAGTCGCGAATGCGCGCGAAGAAGGCGTGCGTTTCCTCTTCAACCGCCAGCCGCTCGCCGTCGTGGCGGGCGACGACGGCCGCGTCGCCGGCGTGCAGGTGGTGGAAACGACGCTCGGTGAACCCGACGAACGCGGCCGCCAGAACGCGGTGCCGATCGACGGCAGCGAGTCGGTGCTGGAGGCGGACGTGGTGATCATCGCGTTCGGCTTCTCGCCGACCGTGCCGGCGTGGCTGGCCGAGGTCGGCGTCGAAGGCACGCCGAACGGCCGCATCGTCGCCGGCGGTGGCGATCGCCTGCCGTTCCAGACCACGCATCCGAAGCTGTTCGCCGGCGGCGACGCCGTGCGTGGCGCTGACCTCGTGGTCACTGCGGTGGCGGAAGGGCGCGACGCGGCGGGTAGCATCGCGACGCTGGTGCTCGCGCAGGGTGGACTCCAGCCCACCTGATCGCGGCATGGCGGAAAGCCCCATCACGCTTCGTGGCAACGGCGGCGGGCCAAGGCCCGCCCTACGCTAGACTCGCGACTCACGTCCCACACGATTCGAACATGCGCCTGGGCCTGGCCGCCAACCGCCTGCACCACCACACCGAGGACGCCGCGCTGTTCCGCTGGCTGCACGCCTGCGAACCCGGTATCCGCGAACTACAGCTCGGCCTGCATGCCGTCGGCCGTACCCACGATGCCATCGCCGCGGCCGGCATGCTGCGCGGCTACGAGGCGCTGAAGCGCTATCCCTACGGTCGCGATGGCGGACTGATGAAGCTGGTGGCGGAAGTCGTCGGGCTGGAAGGCGCGGAACGCCACCTCGATGGTGCGATCTACTTCATCGACCCGGTCGATCCGTCGTCGATCTTCCCCGAAGCGATCGCGCTGAAACGCCAGTGCGTCATCCACGGCAAGCCGTTCCTGTCGACCGTGGCGTCGGCGCGCGACTGGATCGAGATGGAGCGCATCCATGCCGGCCTCGCCCCGGACCGCGGCGCGGACCGCTTCCATGCGCTGGAATCGCAGACGCTGGCACTGATTGCGCACGATGCGATGAAGCCGCAGATGCTGGCCTTCGCCGACGACCACTTCGACGTGCTGTCGCGCTTCGCCCATCGCATGGCCACCGGCACGACCGGCCAGCGCCTCAACGAACTGGCATGGAGCCGCGGCTGGCCGCAAGACCAGCCGTGGGTGGAGCGCTTCCAGAGCGGACCGCTCGGCGGCGACGCACAGATCGCCGACCGCGTGCTGGAGCGCCGCTGCCAGCGCGTGATCTTCTTCGAGGATCCGCACGTCGCGCGCCAGCACGAAGCCGACATCCAGCTGTTGGAACGCGCAGTGACCACCGTCACCGACGAGGCAGTGTGCACGACGTCGCTGGCGGTCGCCCGACGCTGGTGCGAATCAGTCGGCA
Organism: Pseudoxanthomonas sp.; assembly: GCF_036845285.1. Classification (GTDB taxonomy): domain Bacteria; phylum Pseudomonadota; class Gammaproteobacteria; order Xanthomonadales; family Xanthomonadaceae; genus Pseudoxanthomonas_A. The sequence continues at coordinate 34,579 of NZ_DAIUEE010000010.1, read as the reverse complement.
AGCGTCTGGCATTTGTAGGAGCGACGTAAGTCGCGACCGCACGGCTGGACTTCCTGTGGACCAGCACAACAGGCATCGACAGGACGAAGGTAGTTTCATTTTTACGGTCGCGACTTACGTCGCTCCTACAGGAACCACAGCCGCGATGAGCGCCACGCCTCGTCACTTCTTGAAAGACCTCTCGCTCTCCGCCATCGCCGCCGGCTTCGTCACCGTGCTGGTCGGCTTCGCCAGTTCGGCGGTGATCGTCTTCCAGGCGGCGCAGTCGCTGGGCGCGTCGCCGGAGGAGATCAGTTCGTGGATGTGGGCGCTCGGCCTGGGCATGGGACTGACGTGCATCGGACTGTCGCTGCGTTACCGCATGCCGGTGGTGACCGCGTGGTCCACGCCGGGCGCCGCCATGCTGATCAGCAGCGCGGCCGGCCTGCCATTGTCCGATGCGATCGGCGCGTTCCTGCTGTCGGCGCTGCTGATCGCGGTGTGCGGCTTCTCGGGGTTCTTCGAACGCATGATCAGCCGCATCCCGGTGTCGCTGGCCTCGGGCATGCTGGCCGGCGTGCTCCTGCGCTTCGGCATCGACGCGTTCGCGGCGATGAAGACGCAACTCGGCATGGTGCTGACGATGTTCACGGTCTACCTGTTGGCGCGCCGCCTACTGCCGCGTTACGCGGTGATCCTGACGCTGCTGGTCGGCATCGCGTTCGCCGCTGGACTCGGTCTGCTGCAGGTGGACGGGCTGTCGCTGCAGCTGGCGACGCCGATCTTCATCGCGCCGACGTTCTCGTTCGCCGCCATCGTCGGCATCGCGCTGCCGCTCTTCATCGTCACCATGGCCTCGCAGAACGTGCCCGGCGTGGCGGTGATCCGCGCGTCGGGCTACGAGATTCCGATTTCCCCCGTCGTCGGCTGGACCGGCGTGGCCAATCTGCTGCTGGCGCCGTTCGGCGCCTTCGCGCTGAACCTCGCCGCGATCACCGCCGCGATCTGCATGGGGCGCGAAGCGCACGAGGATGTCTCGCGCCGTTACGTCGCGGCCATCGCCGCAGGCGTTTTCTACGTCATCGTCGGCCTGTTCGGGGCCACGGTGGCCGCCTTGTTCGCGGCGTTTCCGAAGGAGCTGATCCTCGCCATCGCCGGCATCGCGCTGCTCGGGACGATCGGCAACAGCCTCGCCGCAGCACTGCGCGACGAGCCGGAGCGCGAACCCGCGCTGGTCACGTTCCTGGTGACGGCATCCGGACTGACGCTGGCCGGCATCGGCTCGGCGTTCTGGGGGTTGGTGGCGGGCGTGGTCACGCTGCTGGTGCTGCGTCGGGCCTGAGATCGCGGACGCGATTCGCATTCGGCTCACGCAGGTGAACGCGGCGTGGAGCATTCAGGTTGAAAGGCGCGGATTCACCTGCGGATGATGCGGGCATGGGCACGCTCCCGGCTCCATCCCCGCAGGAGATATTCCATGCAGACCCCGCTTCGTCATCGTCTGTCGACCCTGGCCGTGCTGGCCGCGCTGTCCGGCGCCGCGTTCGCGCAAGCGCCTGCACCGACCGCAGGCAAGGACGCACTGAAGGAACCGCAGGTGCGCGCGCTGTTGGCCGAGAAGGGCTATACGAACATCGACGATCTCGATTTCGAGGACGGCCAGTGGGAAACCGACGCCACCAGCGCGAATGGCGAGCGCGTCGACGTGCGCATCAATCCGGCGACGGGGGATGTCGTCGCCAAGAAGCTGGTGTCGAACCTCAGCGAGAACGACATCAAGGCCAAGCTGGCCGCCGCCGGCTACTCCAGGATCCATGACGTCGACTTCGATGACGGCGTGTGGAAGGCCGAGGCCGAACGCGCCGACGGCAACGATGTCGAGATCCACCTGGCCGCCAATACGGGCGAGATCATCCACGTCGAGAACGATTGATCGCCATTACGTCTTTGCCATGAAGAAGGCCACCCTCGGGCGGCCTTCTCTTATCCGGCTGTCGACGCGTGCGGTGGTCGGGCGAACCGCCATCCCACCAGCCAGCCGATGGCCAGCAGCACCGCCGCCAACAACCACGGCGCGCCTGGCACATGGGCCGGCGCAGCTTTGCCGATGAACAGCGCGAAGGTACCGGCGAACATCATCGGGCCGACGATGCCGGCCAGGCTGACCAGGCTCATCAACGCGCCCTGCACGCGGCCCTGCACGTCGGCGCCGACCTGCTGCGTGATCAGCGCCTGCGTGGCCGGGCCGGCGAGGCCCCACAGCGCGCTGATCGGCAAGCCGATCAGGAACATCCAGCCGACGTCGGCCATGCCGTAGATGCAGAAGCCGACCACGCCGCACGCCAGGCCGAACAACAATGTGCGGCGTTCACCGAACCGCGGCACGACGCGGCCGACCAGGCCTGCCTGCACGATCACGCTGCACACGCCGACGGCGGCCAGTACCCATGCGACCTGCTGCTCGTTCCAGCGGTACTGGTACTCGGCGAACAGCACGAACACGCTGGGGTAGACGTAGTGCGCCAGGTTGGCGATCAGCACGACCGCGGCCAGGCCGAAGACCTGCGGATACCGCTTCAGCAGCACCATCGAACCCACCGGGTTGGCGTGCGACCAGTCGAACGTCGACGTCCGGCGCTCCTTCGGCAACGACTCCGGCAGGACGAACCAGCCATACAGGAAGTTCAGCAGCGCCAGGCCGGCGGCGAACCAGAACGGCAGGCGCAGGTCGATCGCGCCGAGCTGGCCACCGACGATCGGACCGATGATGAAGCCCACGCCGAACGCCGCCCCGATCATGCCGAATGCCTGCGCACGTTTTTCCGGCGCGGTGATGTCGGCGATGTAGGCATTCGCGGTGGTGAAGCTGGCCGAGAACACGCCCGAGAAAATGCGTGCGACCAGCAGCCATGGCAGCGACTGCGCCAGCGCCATCAGCACGAAGTCGATGCCCAGGCCCAGGCACGACAGCAGGATCACCGGACGCCGGCCGAAGCGGTCCGACAGCGCGCCCTGGATCGGCGTACACACGAACTGGATGGCGGCAAACAGCATGCCGAACGTTCCCACCCACCACGCCGCCTGCACGAAGTCGCCGCCGGTGAACTGGCGCACCAGCCCCGGCAGCACCGGGATGATCACGCCGAACGACAGGATGTCGATCAGCACCGTGATGAAGATGAAGACCAGCGCGGCGCGGCGGCCGGGGACGGCGGGGATCTCGGCGCTCACAGGCGTGCAACCGCAGAAAAGGTGCGCAAGTGTAGGGCATGGCGCTAGCCGAGGTGGAAGCTCCTTGTGGGAGCGACGTGAGTCGCGATCGCGGACCTTGGTTGTCCACGATGTTCGGTTATCGATGGCTGGCCCAGTTGCGCACGGTGGGCAGCGCATGGCGGCGAGAGTGCGATCGCGACTTACGTCGCTCCCACAGGTCGGTTCTACAGTGCGGCCACCGAAACCACCTGGCTCAACCGATGCCGCTGGCCGGGTTCCAGCTCGATCGCATCGTCGCTGGCATTCGCTGCCTCCAGGCAGACGAACGTCCGCCAGCCGTCATCGGGCATGTCGGCGATGGCGGTGGCACCCGCTTCGCCCGGATTCCAGACCACCAGCGACCGGCAGCCGAACGTGTCCAGCCGGATGCGGCGACCGCCGGCCGGATCGCGCAGGTCGAACCGGTGTCCCGTGCCGGTGTAGATGCGATCGCTGCGGCCGGGATCGCGCGGGTCGTGCAGCGACCAGTCTCCGGACTGCACATTCGTGCCGCCGTCGTACTTGTCGTCGTAGCGCAAGCCATCCAGGCCGGTGATCCGTACCTGCATGGCATCGGCGACACGGAAGTACGTGTGCAGCGCCTGCGTCAGCCGGTACGGCGCATCGCCGCGATGCAGGGTATCGATGCTCTGCCGCAGTTCGCGCCCGATGTGCAGCGACATCTGCAGCTCCAGCGGCACGCCGTCGCGCAGCGGCAGTGCGAGCTTCAGCGCGACGCTGCCGTCTGCGTCGCGTTTCACCTCAGCGAACAGCCAGCGCGAGATGCGTGCATGGCCGTGCTGGACGGCATCGTCCGGCTGTCCCTGCTTGCCGAAGTACGGCCAGCAGACCGGTACGCCGCCGCGGATCGCCTTCGGCGGCAGCGCGGTCGTCGGCGACACCCACAGCAGATCATCGAAGCCGGTCGGGACGAACGACAGCACCTGCGCACCGTGCAGGCTGATGCGGGCGACAGAGAACGGCGTCTCCACGCGCAGTACGTCGATCCCCTGCCAGGTCTCGCGGGTCACGCCATCGGGAAGCGTGTTCACGGCTTGACCGCCGCGGGTGGCGCCACCGGCGGTCCTTCAGCCTTGAGCGCCGCAAGGATCTTCGTACCGGCCCGGCCATCCGCCGGCAACAGCCCCAGCCGCTGCTGTTCGACCACGATGGCGCGCCGCGTCTGCGTCCCGATCATGCCGTCCGCCGTGCCGATGGCATGGCCGCGTGCGAGCAACAGCGTCTGCAGTTCACGTCGTTGTGGACGACCGATGCCGGGATCGTCCGTCGGCCATGCAGCGACCAGCCCGCTGCCGCCACGCAGGCGATCGGCAAGCAGCGCGATGGCCAGTGCGTAGCTCTCGGCCGCGTTGTAGGAATAGATGGCGTCGTAGTTCTTGAACACGATGAACGCCGGACCCGCGACGCCGGTCGGCACCAGCACCGCGGCATTGCGGTCGTCGGCCTGCAACGCCTGGCCATCGACGCGGGCGATGCCCTGCTTCACCCACTGGGTCAGTGGCTTGCGGTTGGTGCGACCGGCCTGCGCGAGATCGAAACCGGCTGGCAATGTCACTTCGTAGCCCCACGGTTCGCCCGTCCGCCAGCCGGACTTCACCAGGTAGTTGGCGGTCGAGGCCAGCGCGTCGGGAATGCTGTCGATCAGGTTGCGGCGACCGTCGCCATCGAAGTCGACGGCGATGCGCTGGTAGGTGCTGGGCATGAACTGGGTGTGGCCGAACGCACCGGCCCAGGAACCGTTCAACCCGTCGGCGCGCACGTCGCCTGCCTGCAGCAGCTTCAGCGTGGTCAGAAACTCGCCGCGGAAGAACGCCTGGCGCCGACCGAAGCACGACAGCGTGGACAGCGATACCAGCAGCGGCCGCTTGCCGAACACACGACCGTAGTCGCTTTCCACGCCCCACACCGCGACAACGGTGGCGGGATCCACGCCGTAGGCCTGCGATACCCGGCCCAGCAGCTCGGCATGCGTCGTCAGCATGGCCTGCCCGTCCGCCACGCGCTGGTCGTCCACGAGCGCCGCCAGGTAGTCCCACAGCGGCGTGGTGAACTCGGGTTGCGCGTCGAGCAGGTCCAGCACGCTCATGTCGGCGGCCAGTTCTTTCGTGTACGTGTCGAACGTGGTCGTCGTGATGCCCTGCTTCTCGGCGACGCCGCGCAGGCTGGTCATGCAGGTGGTGAAGACAGGATCGGCCGCAGGGACCACGACCGGCGGCACGATGGGCGCGGGCGGCGCGGGTGGCGTCTGCGCCGCGACCGGCGTTGCAGCGATCAACGCCAGCCAGAGAACGGATTCGTGCGAGGTCATGACGGCCTCCCTGGCCTTCGGGGGAGCGGCCACTTTGCCTTGCCGGAACAATGAAGCCAAGCCGCCACGTCGTGGCACGACGCGCTGACGCCGCGCATCGTGTTCGCGACGACAGAGACGCTATCTGCAATCAGCGAACGATCACGTGGTACTCCACCACCTCCACCGGCGGCACCGTTTCCCACGATCGCCGATACACCATCCTCACCGTCGCCTCACCCGGCGTCTCGGCGCGGAACCACCAGCGCGCGAGGGCAGGCGCACCCGGCATCGGGGGTTGCGTGTCCATCGGCGGCGGCATGGCCGGGCCGGTCGTGCGGGCCAGCACGGGCGCGCCGTCCGAGGTGAACTCCCACTGGTAACCCGTGCTGGCATTGGCCATCAGCGCGATCTCGAGAACTTGCCCCACCCGCATCGGCACCGGTCCTTCGCCATGGGGCCGGACCAGGCCATCGTCCGGCAACGTCGCCGGCGGCGGACCGCCGCCGCTGGCGGGGTCGTTGGCGCAGGCAGACAGCAGCACGCACAGGCCGGGCAGCAGCAGTGATCGCATGGTCGCGTCCTCCCTGGAGACGTCGCCGTTATACACCCCGGCTTCAGGGCCTGATACCGCTTATGACCCCTACCGCATGGCTGTCCGATGGCCGTCAGGGGTGTCGCGTGGCGCAGCGCCTGACTGGCCGTCAGGCCAAGCCGCGCGGCGCCGCATGATCGACATACGCGCCCTCGCTCTTCCTTGCTGCGCACGTTCGCAGGATCGGTGCGGTAGGGGTCATAAGCGGTATCAGGCCCTGCGGCCCGTCCGTAAAATGGCGGCATGAACAACACCCCCCAGGATTCCTCGCTGGGTCGCGAGGTCGCGTATCCCGCGCACTACGACCCCACCCTGCTGTTCCCCATCCCGCGCCAGGGTGCGCGCGACGAGATCGGCATCGCCGCCGATGCCCTGCCCTTCGTCGGCCACGACCGCTGGCACGGCTACGAACTCAGCTGGCTCGACGCCCGCGGCAAACCGCGCGTGGCGACCGCCACGCTGACCGTACCCTGCACGTCGCCATGCCTCATCGAATCTAAGTCGCTCAAGCTCTACCTCAACTCGCTCAACAGCACCCGCTTCAACAGCGACGCGGCCGTGCTGGAACGCATCGCCACCGACCTGTCGGCGCGTGCCGGTGCGGACGTGCAGGTGGTGTTCGGCCTGCCGCCGATGACGGACGCACCGGAGGGCGAATCGATCGACGGGCTGGACGTGGAGATCGACCACTATGGTCCGCCGCGCGCCGAATTCCTCGCTGCCGATCCGGAGACGGACGTCGAGGAAACCCTGTCGTCCGAACTGCTGAAATCCAACTGCCCGGTCACCGGCCAGCCGGACTGGGCCACCGTCGTGATCGCCTACCGCGGCCCGCGCATCGACCGTATGGAGTTGCTGCGCTACCTGGTCAGCTTTCGCGACCACGCCGAATTCCACGAGCAGTGCGTCGAACGGATTTTTCACGATCTGAGCGCGCACTGCCGTCCGGCCTCGCTCTCGGTCGAGGCGCGCTACACCCGCCGCGGTGGCCTGGACATCAATCCCTGGCGGGCGACGGCGGACATGAAGGCGCCGCTCCTGAAGCGCGACTTACGCCAGTAAAGTTACCTACGTAACAATAGAGTCGTTTTCACATCCGCGCTATGGATTCTTAACAGGGCGCGTGCAACGCTGCTCGCATCCCACAGCCCGCCAGGAAGGGTGGATGCAATGAGTACAGAAAAGAAAGCGGACTTCTCAGGCGTCAAAGAAGGTTTCGCTACGTCCGGCGAGGTCAAGCAGGCACCAGATTTTTCGAATGTCCAAGAAGGTTTTGTCGTGTCCGGCAACGTCCAGGATGTGACGCCTGCCAATGAGATCACTTACACGGTCGGGAAAGGCGACACGCTGTCGAAAATCGCGAAAGAGCATCTTGGCAGCGCCAACGCCTGGAAGCAGATTTTCGAAGCCAACCGTGACGTCATCGACGATCCGGATCGCATCTTTCCGGGCCAAGTCATCAAACTTCCGTCGAAGCCTACCAGCGCCTAAGCGCATTCCACTTCATTCACAGGGAACCGAATCCATGAAACAGAATCGCATCACCTATGCCCTCGCCGCCGCGCTGGTGGGAACCGTTGCCCTCGTCGGCTGCAAGAAGAAGGAAGAGCCAGTGGTCGCGCCGCCTTCCGCCATGGAACCGGCTCCGGCCCCCGCACCGGTTGAAGCGGCGCCGCTCACGATCAACGTCACCGGCGTGACACTCGGCAACGCCGTCGATGCCGAGCAGAAGGTCACCACGGCCGCCACGACCTTCGCGCCCAAGGAGACCATCTACGCCTCGGTCGCCACAGACGGCGCCGCCAACGGTGCGACCTTGGCATCGAAGTGGACGTTCCAGGATGGCCAGACGGTGAGCGAGGAAACCAAGACGCTCAACACCACTGGTCCAGGTGTAGCAACCTTCAGCATTTCCAAGCCTGATGGCTTGCCGGCCGGTAAGTACAAGTTCGAGGCCACGCTCAACGGCACGTCGGCCGGCGTGACGGAGTTCGAGGTCAAGTAATCCGCAGGACAAGTCTCTCTCCCACGCATGTGGGGCAAGCTCGGGCGTGGAGAAATCCACGCCCGCTTTTTTTGCGAATGTTAGTAGTCCATCACGAGCAAGGCTGCGAAACTGCCTCGTCCCATTGAGGGACATAACCAAGGAATGGCAATGAAAGTTCTGAACGAATCCGAGGTAGCTTTGGTTTCTGGAGGCAAGGCCGATTTCTCCGGTATGACAGTCAGGGTCGACTCAACTGAGAAACTCGTGCAGGAGAAAACCTTCCTGCAGAAAGTTGCGATGCTTGCGCCTGGCATGTTCCGGTGAATCCCAAAGCGGAGACACTGAAGGCGGGAGTGGCGCGATCCAAGCTCGCTTTCAGTCGCTACGCATACTTGATCTAGGGATGTTCAAGCAGTCCCAGTGTGGTATTCAGCCATAAGGATTGGAATACATGAGAGAACTCAATACGTCCGAAGTGCAGATGGTCTCCGGTGGTAAGGCGGACTTTTCCGACGTTACTGCAGCCGTCACGTCGACTGCGCCAATCGTGTCGACGTGTTCGCCTGGCGCATCATCGGCTAGGGACATGCCGTACTTCTCATTCGCTTGCACGCTCCGCTGAGCGCAGCCTTGAGTCGCACAGCGAGGAGCGGGACTTAGCCCCGCTCCTCGCCCCCTATCCCAGCCTATGCAAAGACACTCCGGCTGGTGCCTGCGCCTCCCCTTCAGCACTCTCGTCTTGGTTTCTGTCCTCAAGGAGTCCTGCTGAGCGGCCGGAATACGCCGTCCATACCCCCTCGTTTTGCCCTGCGTGCGATGGCGCGCGACAATGGCGCGCTGAATTCCCCATCGCCCCTTGTCGAGAGTCCTGATCCCCATGTCGGATACGCCCCGCATCATCTACACCCTGACCGACGAAGCCCCGTTCCTCGCCACCCAGTCGCTGCTGCCGATCGTCGAAGCGTTCACCGCGCCCGCCGGCATCGCGGTGGAAACCCGCGACATCTCGCTCGCCGGCCGCCTGCTGTCGCAGTTTCCCGAGTACCTCGGCGACGCGCAGAAGATCAGCGACGACCTGGCCGAACTCGGCCAGCTGGCGACACAGCCGGAAGCCAACATCATCAAGCTGCCCAACATCAGCGCCTCGGTGCCGCAGCTGAAGGCCGCGATCAAGGAACTGCAGGCGCAGGGCTACCCGCTGCCGGACTACCCGGATGAGCCGAAGAATGAGAAGGAAAAGGACGCCAAGGCGCGCTACGACAAGGTCAAGGGCAGCGCGGTGAATCCGGTGCTGCGCGAAGGCAATTCCGACCGCCGCGCGCCGCTGTCGGTGAAGAACTTCGCCCGCAAGCACCCGCACCGCATGGGCGCGTGGAGCGCAGACTCGAAGTCGCACGTCGCACACATGCCCGCCGGTGATTTCTTCGGCAGCGAGCAGTCGGCCACACTGGCCGCCGACGGCGCGCTGAAGATCGAACTGGTCGCCGCCGACGGCGCGGTCACCGTCCTGAAGGACAAGGTGAAGGTGAAGGCGGGCGAGATCGTCGATGCCGCGTCGCTGAGCCGCAAGGCGCTGGCCACCTTCATCGCCGAGCAGATCGACGATGCCAAGGCCAAGGGCGTGCTGTTCTCACTGCACCTCAAGGCCACGATGATGAAGGTCTCCGACCCCATCATGTTCGGCGTGGTGGTCAACGAGTACTACAAGGCCGCGCTGGCCAAGCATGCGGCTGTGCTGGAACAGATCGGCTTCGACGCCAACAACGGCATCGGCGACCTGTACGCGCGCCTCGGCGCGCTGCCGGCCGACCAGCAGGAGGCGATCAAGGCCGACCTGCAGGCCGTCTATGCCGATCGCGGCGCGGTGGCGATGGTGAACTCCGACAAGGGCATCACCAACCTGCACGTGCCGAGCGACGTGATCGTCGACGCCTCGATGCCGGCGATGATCCGCGACTCCGGCAAGATGTGGAACGCCGAAGGCAAGCTGCAGGACACCAAGGCCGTCATCCCCGACCGCTGCTACGCCGGCATCTACCAGGCAGTGATCGACGACTGCCGCGCCAACGGCGCGTTCGACCCGGCCACGATGGGCAGCGTGCCGAACGTCGGCCTGATGGCGCAAAAGGCCGAGGAATACGGCAGCCACGACAAGACCTTCCAGATCCCGGCCGACGGCACCGTGCGCGTCACCGATGACACGGGCAACGTCGTGTTCGAACAGAAGGTCGAGGCTGGCGACATCTGGCGCATGTGCCAGACCAAGGACGCGCCGATCCAGGACTGGGTGAAGCTGGCCGTCGGCCGCGCACGCCTCAGCAAGACGCCGGCGATCTTCTGGCTGGACAAGGACCGCGCGCACGATGCGCAGGTGATCGCCAAGGTCGAGCGGTACCTGAAGGACTACACCATCGACGCGCTGGACATCCGCATCCTGCCGCCGGTCGACGCCATGAAGGTGTCGCTGGAACGCATCCGCAAGGGCGAGGACACCATCTCGGTGACCGGCAACGTGCTGCGCGACTACCTGACCGACCTGTTCCCGATCATGGAACTCGGCACCAGCGCCAAGATGCTGTCGATCGTGCCGCTGATGGCCGGTGGCGGCCTGTTCGAGACCGGCGCCGGCGGCTCCGCGCCCAAGCACGTGCAGCAGTTCCTGGAAGAGGATTACCTGCGCTGGGATTCGCTCGGCGAGTTCCTCGCGCTGGCCGCGTCGCTGGAACACCTGGGCCAGCGCTACCTCAACACGCCGGCCAAGGTGCTGGCGAACGCGCTGGACGTGGCCAACGGCCGCATCCTGGACGAGAACCGTTCGCCGGCGCGCAAGGTCGGCGAACTCGACAACCGCGGCAGCCATTTCTACCTGGCCCTGTACTGGGCGCAGGCGCTCGCCGCACAGGACGACAATGCCGAACTGAAGGCGAAGTTCGCGCCGCTGGCGAAGACGCTGGCCGACAACGAAGCCACGATCCTCGGCGAGTTGAACGGCGCGCAGGGCAAGGCGCTCGACATCGGTGGCTACTACCACCCCGATCTGGCGAAGACCTCCGCCGCGATGCGCCCCAGCAAGACGTTCAACGACGCATTGGCGACGCTGTCGGCCTGAGGTCCACCGCTTTTCCGCACCATCCGACGCCCGGCCTTGTGCCGGGCGTCGTGTTTTCCACGAGCATGCCACCGCTGCCCTGATCACTGCGACGCCGCCATGACCGATCCACGCGACCTCCTGCTGTTCTCGTACGGCACGCTGCAGCTGGAAAGCGTGCAGCGGTCCTCGTTCGGCCGCCGGCTCGACGGCGAACCGGATGCGATGACCGGATACGCGCGGACGATCGTGGAGATCACCGATCCCGACGTGCTCGCCGCCAGCGGCGAACGCGTCCATCCCATCGTCAGTCCCAGCGGCGAGCCATCCGATGAAGTCGCCGGTACCGTATTCCGGATCAGCGCCGACGAGCTCGCTGCGGCGGACCGCTACGAGGTCGCCGACTACACGCGTGTCCAGGTGCGCCTGAAATCCGGGCGCGAGGCCTGGGTGTACGTGAAGGCCTGAGTCCAGCGCGGGAATCGGTGTGGGAGCGACGTCAGTCGCGATGAACCGCCGTGGCAACCTGTTCGCGACTGACGTCGCTCCCACAAACGAGGGAACCGCTGCCTCACCGGAACAGCGACAACGAGGTCATCGCCCGCAGCCGCCGCGCGCTGAGCCGCTGGATCGCTTCGCGATGACGTGCCTGGCCTGCCGCATCGTGGGCGTGGTGCCGGTGGGTGGGTTCTGGCGACGGGGTGCCGGGGTGAGCGACATGGCCCTGCAGGAACAACATGCCCTGGCTCATGCCACCCAGCTGCTGCCACCACTGCTTCCTGATCTCGGTCTGCATGCGACGACTCCGTTGCGCCGGTATCCGGCTTGAAGGAGTGACAAGGTAGGCGCATCATCGAGCCTGAAAAAGCGAAAGCTCCGCAACCCAGCCTTGAGGTGGATTCAAGATGAGCCGGCTGCCGCTGGACCAGGTCGACGCTTTCGTCACCGCTGCGCGCCTGCGCAACCTGACGCGCGCGGCGGAGGCCATGCACCTCACCGTCAGTGCGCTGAGCCACCGCATGCGGCTGCTGGAACAGCGGCTGGGCCACAAGCTGCTGGCACGCGGGCCGCGCGGGGTGGAACTGACGCCGGACGGCCAGCGCCTGTTCGATGCGATTTCCGGCCCGCTCGACACCATCGAGCACGCACTGCGGCGCGCCACGCTGCGCAACGACCACACGGTCACGCTCAGCCTGATCCCGTCGATGGCCACGGCGTGGCTGGTGCCGCGCCTGCCGGCCTTCCTCGCTGCGCATCCGGAACTGGGCCTCAACCTGCAGTCGAGCACGCACGTGGTCGACTTCGAACGCGAGCCGGTGGATCTGGCGCTGCGCCTGGGCGGCGGCCGCTGGCCGAACGTGCACGCGGAATTCCTTTTCCACGAATGGATCACGCCGGTGGCCAGTCCCACGCTGGTGAAGCAGCACGGCAAACCGACGCCGGACCAGATGGCGACGTTGCCGCTGCTCGGCGACCCCGCCAATCGCTGGAAGGACTGGTTCGAGCATTTCGGCGGACAGGCGCCGGCACGCTACGTGGCGCAGTTCGACGACACCGAGACCCTGCACCAGGCCGCCGCGCAGGGTGTCGGCGTGGCACTGGCGCGCTGGACGCTGGCCGAGCCGCTGGTGAAGGCGGGCCGGCTGGTGACGCTGACGAAGAAGCGGCTGCAGGCCGACTTCGCGCACTACCTGGTCTATCCCGAGCGCAGCCTGTCGCATCCGGGCTTCCGCAAGGTGCGCGGCTGGCTGCTGGAGCAGGCCGGCATCGCGGTGGAGCGATGACTCCAGCGTGCGGCGGCTAACATCGGCGCATGGTCGCGCCCGACGCCATCGCCCGCCTGATCCATGACGCCTTCGCGGACTACCACGCGCGGTTCGCAGAGATCACGCGGCGCGCCAAGATCCGCTTCGAGACGATGGACTGGGCCGGCGCGCGCGCCGACGCCGTCGAACGCATCGAACTGTACGACCAGTGCATCGCCGAGTGCGCGCTGCGCCTGCAGTCCACGCTGCTCGGGCGCGCGCACGATCGCGCGCCGTGGATCGCGGCACGTGCCGCCTTCGAACACCTGATCGGCGGCCAGATCGACCGCGAGCTCTACAAGACCTTCTACAACACGCTGAGCCGGCGGTTCTTCCGTACCCGTGGCGTGGACCCGGCGCTGGAGTTCGTCGCGCTGGACGTCGAACCCACCGATGCGATCACCCATCCGGTCGCGCGCCACAGTTATGCCGTCTCCGAGCAGCGGCCGACCGATACGTTCGCGCGGATGCTCGGCGACTACCGTTTCGACGTGCCCTACGCGCACCGCACGCGCTGCGCCGCGGCGATCGCGGTACGCCTGCAGGACGACCTGGCGCACTGGGGTGCGAATCCGGTGCGCGGCATCGAACTGCTGGATACGGTGTTCTACCGCGAGCGTCGCGCTTACCTGGTCGGGCGCGTCTTCGGCGAGCACCGGTTCTCGCCGTGCGTCATCGCACTGGTCAACGAGGGCGGCCAGCTGAAGGCGGAAGCGGTGCTGACCCATCGCGGCGACGTGGCGCACCTGTTCGGCACCTCGCGCAGTTATTTCCATGCCGACCTGGCGACCGTCGGCGATGCGGTGGTGTTCCTGCGTTCGCTGCTGCCCGGCAAGCCCATCGACGAGATCTACACGGTGCTCGGTCGCGCCAAGCAGGGCAAGACCGAACGCTACCGCACCTTCTTCCATCACTTCCACGCGCATCCAGACGAGCGGCTGGTGCATGCCGACGGCACCCCCGGCATGGTCATGGCGGTGTTCACCCTGTCCAGCTATCCCCTGGTGTTCAAGGTGATCCGCGACCGCTTCGCCTATCCGAAGGCGATGAGCCGGCAGGATGTCGAGGACAAGTACGACCTGGTGTTCCACCTGGACCGCGTCGGCCGGCTGCTGGACACCCAGGCGTTCCGCTTCCTGCGCTTCCCGCGCGCGCGCTTCTCGCCTGAACTGCTGCGGGAACTGCGCGAAAGCTGCGGGCAGAGCCTCAGCGAGGACGGCGACGACCTGGTCATCCACCTCTGCTACGTGCAGCGGCGCCTGCGCCCGTTGAACCTGTATCTGCGCGAGCAGAAGGCCGAGGCGGCGCGCATCGCCGCGCTCGACTACGGCCAGGCGATCAAGGACATGGCACGCAACAACATCTTCCCCGGCGACATGCTGCTGAAGAACTTCGGCGTGTCGCGCCACGGCCGCGTGGTGTTCTACGACTACGACGAGCTTCGGCTGGTCGCCGACTGCCGCTTCCGCGACTGGCCGCAGCCGACCACGTACGAGGAACAGATGTCGGATGGCCCCTGGTTCCATGTGGACGCAGGCGATGTCTTCCCCGAGCGTTTCCCGCAGTTCCTCGGCCTGCCCGATACGCAGGCGAAGGCACTGAAGGCCATGCATGGCGAACTGTTCCGCCCCGCGTGGTGGCGCGACCTCCAGTCGCACCTCGCCGCCGGCGATTACCCGGATACTGCGCCGTATCCGGATGCGTTGAAGCTGGCGTGATCGCGCGCATGCCGACACCACGCGCCACGCGCTACCCTTGCCGGCATCCGCAGAGCCACGTCCCCGCATGAGTACCTACCGCCTCGATTCGATCTTCCGGCCACGCGCCGTGGCGGTGGTAGGCAGCCAGTCGCGGGCGCGCTCGGTCGGGCGCGCGGTGGTCGAGAACCTGCGTGCCGCCGGTTTCGAGGGACACATCGGCCTGGTCAACCGCCATCCGCAGCCGATGGACGGCGTGGCGACCGTGCGTTCCCTGCGCGACCTGCCGTGGACGCCGGACCTGGTGGTGATCGCCACGCCGGCCGCGACCGTGCCCCAACTCGCGGCAGAAGCGGCGGAAAAAGGCGCCGGCGCGGTCGTGGTGCTGACCGCCGCCATGGGCAGCGGTCCCGGCTCACCGGCGGCGCAGCTGGAAGCACTGACGCGCGACAAGGGCCTGCGCGTACTCGGCCCGAACTGCCTGGGCGTGATCGCGCCGCACGCACGGCTCAACGCCAGCCTCGCCAGCCGTTTTCCGAAGGCCGGCGACCTGGCACTGATCTCGCAGTCGGGCGCCATTTCCGGCGGCCTCGTCGAGTGGAGCATGAGCCAGCCGGTCGGCTTCTCCGCCGTGGTGTCGCTGGGCGATGCGCTGGATGTCGATTTCGCCGATCTGCTGGACTACTTCGCCACCGACCATCGCACCCGCGCGATCCTGTTGTACGTGGAAACGATCCGCGACGCGCGCAAGTTCATGTCGGCGGCACGTGCAGCGGCGCGTACCAAGCCGGTCGTCGTGGTGAAGTCGGGCCACGGCGGCGACGCGCAAGTCACGCCGGCCGGCAGCACGCACACGCAGAACCTGGCCAGGCCGAACGCGGTCTATGGCGCCGCATTCCGTCGCGCCGGCCTGCTGCGCGTGCGCTCGCTGCATGAACTGTTCGCCGCCGCGCGCACGCTGGGACAGGTGCGCCCGTTCCACGGCCGGCGCCTGGCGATCCTGACCAACGGCGGCGGCGTGGGCGCGCTGTCCGTCGACCATCTGTACGAACAGGGCGGCACCCTGGCGACGCTGTCGGACGCCACCCGCGATGCACTGGACCGCATCCTGCCCGTGGGCTGGTCGCGGACCAACCCGGTCGACCTGCTGACCGACATCGACGCCGACCGCTACGCCGCGACGATCGAAGCGCTGCTCGCCGATCCGGAGAACGATGCGTTGCTCGCGGTCAACGTGCCGACGGTGCTGTCGTCGTCATCGGAAGCCGCGCATGCGGTCACCCGCGTGCTGTCGCAGCGGCCGGCGCACGGCGCGCGAAAGCCGGTCTTCACTGTCTGGCTGGGCAACGACCCGCAGGCCGAAGCCGTGCTCGACGCCGCACAGATCCCGCGCTATCCCAACGAATCCGATGCCGTCGCCGGCTTCATGCACCTGGTGCGCCACCGCGAGGTGCAGGCGGCGCTGATGGAAACGCCGCCCAGCCTGCCGGAGGACTTCAGCCCCGATGTCGGCGTGGCGCGCGCACTGGTCGATGCCGCACTCGATGCCGGCCACACCTGGCTGGATCCCCTGGCGACCACGCAGTTGCTGGCCGCATATGGCATTCCCATGGCGCCGCTGTGGCGCGCGCTCGATGCCGATGACGCCGCGCGCATCGCCGCGCCGTTGCTGGCCGAAGGCACCACGGTCGCGGTGAAGATCCTGTCGCCCGACATCCCGCACAAATCCGACGTCGATGGCGTGCGACTCAACCTGCCGAACGCGAACGCCGTGCGCGAAGCCGCCGCCGGCATCCTGCAGCGCGCGCGCGAACGCCGGCCCGAGGCGCGCATCGAAGGCGTGCTGGTGCAACCCACGCTGCTGCGACCGAAGGCGCGCGAACTGATCGCCGGCATCGCCGACGATCCGGTGTTCGGCCCGGTCATCGCGTTCGGCCGCGGCGGCACCGCCGTGGAAGTCATCAACGACCAGGCGGTGGCACTGCCGCCGCTGGACCTGCGCCTGGCGCACGAACTGATCGCGCGCACCCGCGTCTCGCGCGTACTGAAGGCCTACCGCGACGTCCCGGCGGCCGACGAGCGCGCCGTCGCTCTGGTGCTGGTGAAGCTGGCGCAGCTGGCCGCCGACATTCCGGAGATCCAGCAGCTCGACATCAATCCGCTGCTGGCCGACCGCGACGGCGTGGTCGCCGTCGACGCGCGCATCGCGGTGGCGCACGGTCGCGCGCTGCACAAGGGCCGCGGCCATCCGCGCTTCGCGATCTTCCCGTATCCGACCGAGTGGGAGCGCACGATCCTGCTCGCCGACGGCCAGCCCGCGCTGGTGCGGCCGGTGCGGCCGGAAGACGACGCGATGTTCCGTGAGTTCTTCACGCACATCACCGACGAAGACCTGCGCCTGCGCTTCTTCCAGTCGGTGCGCCACTTCAGCCATGAATTCATCGCCCGCCTGACCCAGCTCGATTACGCACGCTCGATCGCGCTCGTTGCCGTGCATCCCGGCACGCACGAGATGCTCGGCGCCGTGCGCCTGCATGCCGATGCGAACTACGAGAAAGGCGAGTACGGCATCCTGGTGCGCTCGGACCTCAAGGGCCACGGCATCGGCTGGAAACTGATGCAGATCATGATCGAGTACGCGCAGTGGCAGGGCCTGACGCTCATCGAGGGCCAGGTGCTGCGCGAGAACCGCACCATGCTGGCGATGTGCGAAAGCCTGGGCTTCAAGGTGAAGCCGGACGTGGACGATCCCACGCTGATGAACGTCAGTTTGCCGGTGCCGCCGGCGGCATGATGCGCTTGCTCGTCATTCCCGCGAAGGCGGGAACCCAGTGCCTTCGCTTTCGCGCGTTCAAGTCGCTGGGTCCCCGCCTTCGCGGGGATGACGGTCTAGAGCTTCACCACCACCTTGCCGAAATTCTCCCCGCGCAGCAGGCCGATCAGCGCACGCGGCGCGTTTTCCAGTCCATCGACGAGATCCTCGCGGTAGCGGATCTTCCCTTCTGCGAGCCAGTCCCCCATCTCGCGCAGGAACTGCGGGTACAGCGCGATGAAATCGTGCTGGATGAAGCCGCGCACGGTCAGGTGGCGGGTGAGGATCTGGCTCATCAGCCAGCCCATGCGGTCGGGTCCGGCCGGCAGCGCCTTGTCGTTGTAGTGCGCCACCAGTCCGCAGACCGGGATGCGGGCGAAATCGTTGAGCAATGGCACCACGGCATCGAACACCGCGCCGCCGACGTTCTCGAAGTAGACGTCGATGCCGTCCGGGCATGCGGCGCGCAGCTGCGCGGCGAAGTCCGGCGCGCGATGGTCCAGCGCGACATCGAAGCCGAGCTCGTCCTGCAGGTAGGCGCGCTTGCGCTCACCGCCGGCGATACCGACCGCGCGTGCGCCCTGCAGCTTCGCGATCTGGCCGACGGTCGCGCCGACCGGCCCGCTGGCGGCGGCGACCACGACGGTCTCGCCCGTCTTCGGCTGCCCGATCTCGTGCAGGCCCGTGTACGCGGTGAAGCCGGGCATGCCGTAGACGCCCAGCGCGGTGGTCAATGGCGCGACGCGCGCGTCCAGCTTGCGCTTCAGCGTCCTGCCATCGGCGATGGCATGCGTCTGCCACCCGCCATGCGCGAGCACGATGTCGCCGGGGTGCAGATCGGGGTGGCGCGAATCGATCACCTCCGACACCGTGCCGCCGTCCATGACCTCGCCGATCTCCACCGGCTTCGCGTACGAGCGCCCGGCATTCATGCGCCCACGCATGTACGGGTCCAGCGACAGGTAGCGGTTGCGCAGCAACACCTGGCCATCGGCGGGGGTCGGCAACGGCGCCTGCTCCAGACGGAAATCTTCCGCCGTCGGTTCGCCGAGCGGACGCGCCGCCAGCACGATGCGGGTGTTGCGGTCTGCGTCATGGGTACCCATGCATCGTCTCCGGTGTCGTCGATGCCTGCAGTCTAGCCATGGCGCGTGCGGATGCGATGAAGCGTGCCCGGCGCGCGGCGGCCGCCATGCGGGCTGAACATGCTGCGTGCTAGGCTCCGCCCACCTTTCTGGAGGGCTGACACATGACGATCCGTATTGTTCCGCTGTCCCTGGCGCTCGTGGCCGCACTCGCGGCTTCGCCGTCCTCGTTCGCCGCTTCGCCGGCCAAGCCGGCCGGTGCCACGCAGGCGCTGCCGGCCGCGGACGCCGCCGCGCTCGATGCCGCCCTGAAAGGCGATTGGCGCGATCCAAAGAACGTTGCGCGCGACATCTATCGCCATCCGGAGGAGACGCTGTCGTTCTTTGGCGTGAAGCCGACGCAGACGGTGGTCGAGATCACGCCCGGTGGCGGCTGGTACGCCGAGATCCTCGCGCCGTACCTGAAGACGGACGGCACCTACGTCGCCGCCGTGGTCGATCCGGCCAGCGTGGCGGAGAAGAGCCGCAACTACTATCAGCGCGGACTGGATGGCCTGCAGAAGAAGTTCGCCGATGGTCCCGCGCAGTTCGACAAGGCCACCGTGGTGAAGTACGACCCGGCCGCGCCGGTCTTCGGCACGGCCGACTCCGCCGACGTCGTGCTGACCTTCCGCAACGTGCACAACTGGCGCAAGGCCAGCCAGGCCGAAGGGATGTTCAAGGGCTTCTTCACCGTGCTGAAGCCGGGCGGCGTGCTGGGCGTGGTGGAACACCGCGCGACGCAGGACGTGGCTGCGGACGACGACACCGGCTATGTCAGCGAAGCCCAGGTCATCGCGCTGGCCGAAGCGGCGGGATTCCGCCTCGACGCGAAGAGCGAGGTCAACGCCAACCCGAAGGACACGAAGGACTATGCGGACGGCGTGTGGACGCTGCCGCCGTCGAACAAGCATCCCGAAGCCGAGCGCGCGAAGTACCAGGCCATCGGCGAAAGCGACCGCATGACACTGCGGTTCGTGAAACCGCACCACTGAGCCATCACGGCCGCCCGATCGCGCCACATCCCGTCCCGGGGTGTGGCGCTGCCGTTTGCTGATCGTCCATGCTTATCGCGTTCAACAAGCCCTTCAACGTGCTGTGCCAGTTTACCGACCGCAGCGATCCGCCGCGGCGCACGCTGGCGGAGTTCGGCCTGCCGCCGCGCGTGTATGCCGCGGGCCGCCTGGACTACGACAGCGAAGGGCTTCTGCTGTTGACCGACGACGGTACGTTGGCGAACCGGCTGACAGACCCGCGCCACAAGCAGCCGAAAACCTACTGGGTGCAGGTGGAAGGTGCACCGACGGACGCGCAACTGGATACGCTGCGTCGCGGCGTGACGTTGAACGACGGGCCGACACGGCCGGCGACGGTAGCGCGGCTGGATCAGGCACCGGCCCTGTGGCCGCGCGATCCGCCCGTGCGCTTCCGCAAATCGGTACCCGATGCATGGTTGTCGGTGACGATCTCCGAGGGACGCAATCGTCAGGTCAGGCGGATGACCGCAGCGGTGGGCTTGCCCACCCTGCGACTGGTACGTGCCGCCATGGGCGGCACGCTGTTGGGCGATCTCGCCCCTGGGACATGGCGCGCGCTCTGAGCGCGCGCGGATCGCATCGGATCAACTTTCCGCAGAGCGGGCGGTGCTGCGCGGCTTGCGCGGCGTGCCGGTCTTGCGCGCACTGGACGCCTTGCCGTTGACCTTGCGGGCTTCCACGCGGCGCGACTTGCCTTCGATCGCGCCCGTCGCCTGGTCCTGCTTGCGCTTGCGGTAGGCCACCAGCGCCAGCAGGCCGACACCGATGCCCGTGGCCACCGCAACGGCGGGATTGCGCCGCACGAAGTTCACCGCGAGCCTGCCGCCGGTCTTGGCGACACCCAGCGCCGCGCCGGTCTGCAGCAGCCTGTCCGCGCTCGGCACGGCATGCTTGAGACTGGTGCCGGCCTGGCTGGCGAGTTCCAGCGCGCGGTCGGTGATGGTGGTCAGCTTGCTCATGGGACCTTCCCTGTAAGGATGTGGGTAGGCCGCCAGTGTCTTGGCGGCGGTGTTTACGCGGCGTTAGTTCGGCGCCCCCCACCTGAACGGACACGTAGCGTGCGCCATGCGCACGATCCGCGATGTGGAATCGAGCGGTGGTATCCGGGTGCTGCGATAGGGGTTCATGCGGTCGTGCGCATGGCGCACGCTACGTGCCGCGGGGCTTTGCCCGGTGCGTTGCCTGGGCGCTCCAGGGGTCGTCGGGCCACGCCGAGTGGAGCATGCGCCGCAGCAGCGGCTGAACGGACACGTAGCGTGCGCCATGCGCACGATCCGCGATGTGGAATCGAGCGGTGGTATCCGGGTGCTGCGATAGGGGTTCATGCGGTCGTGCGCATGGCGCACGCTACGTGCCGCGGGGCTTTGCCCGGTGCGTTGCCTGGGCGCTCCAGGGGTCGTCGGGCCGCGCCGAGTGAAGCCTTCCCGCGACGTGGAGCATGCGCCACCGCCGCGGCTGAACGGACTCGTAGCGTGCGCCATGCGCACGATCCGCGATGTGGAATCGAGCGATGGTATCCGGGTGCTGCGATGGGGGTTCATGCAGTCGTGCGCATGGCGCACGCTACGTTCCGCGGGGCTTTGCCCGATGCGTTGCCTGGGCGCTCCAGGGGTCGTCGGGCCGCGCCGAGTGAAGCCTTCCCGCGACGTGGAGCATGCGCCACCGCCGCGGCTGAACGGACTCGTAGCGTGCGCCATGCGCACGATCCGCGATGTGGAATCGAGCGATGGTATCCGGGTGCTGCGATGGGGGTTCATGCGGTCGTGCGCATGGCGCACGTTACGTTCCGCGGGGTTTCGCCCGATGCGTTGCCTGGGCGCTCCAGGGGTCGTCGGGCCAGGGATGCCTCGGGTACCGCCCCTTCATCTCCTTCCTTACCTCGGCATAGGTCGAGTTCCAGAAGTTGCGCAGATCGGCGGTGACCTGCAGCGACTTGCCGCCCGGGGACAGCAGGTGCAGCAACAGCGGCATGCGGCCGTCGGCGATGCGCGGCGTGTCGGCCAGGCCGAACAGCTCCTGCAGCTTCACCGCCAGCACCGGCGGCTGGCCATGCGCGTAGTCGATGCGACGCTCCATGCCGGATGGCACGGTGATGCGGGTCGGCGCCAGCTGGTCGATGCGCTGACGCAGCGACCAGTCCATGCCGGACTTCAGCGCATTCGCCAAGTCGTCCTCGCCCAGTGCCTCCAGGCGCGTCTTGCCGGCGAACGCCGGCTTCAGCCAATCGTCCAGCGTGGCCATCAGCGCGTCATCCGACAGGTCGGGCAGGCCGAGGTCCGGCATCCACTCGCGCAGGCAGCGCACGCGCTCGCGCCATTGCTGCAGCGACTCGGGCCATGACAACGCCTCCAGGCCGAGATCGCGCACCGCGTCGGTCAGCGCCGCGGCGGCGAGCTGCGGATCCACGCGGCCCGCCGGTCGCGCATCGAACACGATCTGGTCGAAGCGCGATTCGCGCTGCGCGGACAGCGCGCGACGCGCTGCGTCCCAGCGCACGGTGTCCTCCGTGACGAAGCGGTCGGCGAAGTCGCGGCGCAGGCGTTGCTCGTCCACCGGCGCACCGCGCTGCACCAGCGCGTCGCGGTTCTCGTGCCGCAATTCGCTGACGACGATCCACGGCTCGCCGACCAGTGCGCTGTCGTCGAACAACTTCGCACTGCGCCCGTTCGCCAGCAGGTAGCGGCGCGCGTCCTGTGGGTGCCGGAAGCCGATGCGGTCCGGAAACGCATGCATCAGCACGTCGCCGAGCCGGTGCGCTTCGACCGAGGAAGGCGGGGACGTCGATTCGCGCACCCGGCGGCGCCATTGCTTCGCTGCTGCGTCGATGGCAGCCAACCCCGAGCGGTTGGCATCACCCTGCGCACGTCCGCTGCGGAATGCGGCCAAGGCACGCCAGCGCGAGGCCAACGCATCGCCGCCCATGCGCAGCGGATCGCGTGCCTCGACCAGTGCGGCGAGATCGCAGGCCAGCGCGCGGTCGTCGCCCTCGCCCGCCGACAGCAGCATCGCGGCCAGGCGCGGATGCGTGCCCAGCGTCAGCATGCGCTTGCCCAGCGGCGTGATGGCATTCGTCGTGGTCAGCGCACCGAGGCGGCGCAGCAGATCGCGTGCGGCATTCAACGCGCCTGGCGGCGGCGCGTCGACGAAGCGCAACGCATCGCTGCCCCAGGCGGCCAGTTCCAGCGCCAGTGCACCGAGTTCGACCAGCGCGATCTCCGGTCGGCGCTGCGGGTCCAGCCGCTGCGACTGCGGCCACAAGCGATAGGCCCACCCATCGGCGACACGACCGGCGCGACCGGCGCGCTGGTCGGCGGACGCCTGCGAAATCGTGGTGATTTCCAGCCGGGAGAACCCGCTGTTCGGATCGTAGGACGGCTCCCGCGCCAGGCCGCTGTCGACCACCACGCGCACGCCGGGCAGGGTCACCGACGATTCCGCCACGTTGGTGGCCAGCACCACGCGGCGGCGACCCTGCGGGTCCGGCTGCAGCGCTTCGGACTGTTTTTCCACCGGCAGTTCGCCGTGCAGTGCCAGCACGATGAAGTTTTCTTTCCCTTCTCCCCCAGGGAGAAGGTGCCCGGAGGGCGGATGAGGGGCGAGCGCAGTCCTGTTGCCGGCACCATCGCGACCTTCGTCGCCCCTCACCCCAACCCCTCTCCCGTCGGGAGAGGGACTCAACATCGCCGCCACCCGTGCGATCTCGCGCTGGCCCGGCAGGAAGACCAGCACGTCGCCCGGATGCGACTGGACCGCATGCTCCACGGCGCGGCGTACCTGGACGTCGAGTGACTCGTCGCGACGCGCCGGAAAGTGCGCCGCCTGCACCGGGAAGCTGCGGCCCTCGCTGCTCAGGCGCGGCGCATCGAGGAAACGCGCCAGCTTCTCGCCATCGAGCGTGGCGGACATGACGACGAGGCGCAGGTCCTCGCGCAGCTGTGCCTGCACGTCCAGCGCCAGCGCCAGGCCGAGGTCGCCGGCGAGGTGGCGTTCGTGGAATTCGTCGAACAGGATCGCGCCGACGTCCTCGAGCATCGGGTCGTCCTGGATCATCCGCGTCAGGATGCCTTCGGTGACGACTTCGATCCGCGTGTCGGGACCGACCTTGTTCTCGAAGCGGATGCGGTAGCCGACCGTGCCGCCGACGCCTTCGCCACGCTGCTTCGCCATGAATCCGGCCGCAGCGCGCGCAGCCACGCGGCGCGGTTCCAGCACCACGATCTTGCGGCCCTGCAGCCACGGCTGGTCCAGCAGGGCAAGCGGCACCTGCGTGGTCTTGCCGGCGCCGGGCGGTGCCTCCAGCACCAGGCGCGGATGCTCGGACAGGCTGCGGACGATGTCCTGCAGCAGAGGGGTGATCGGGAACGTGGGTGATGGCATGCGGTGGGAAGGATAAGGCCTGCCGTGCCTCTGTAGGAGCGACGTAAGTCGCGACCGCACGGTTTGCGTGACTGTAGTTCCGGGAGATTTCCGCTGGATACGGGCTTTTCGTTTTCGCGGTCGCGACTTACGTCGCTCCTACAACGACGCACGCCAAGGTTTAAAATGCAGCCATGGATCTCATCGACATCGGCGCCAACCTTACCCACGACAGCTTCGACCACGACCGCAACGCGGTGCTTCAGCGCGCACGCGAAGCCGGCGTGGTGCAGCAGGTGGTGACCGGCGCCAGCCGCGAGCACTCGCCGACTGCGCTGCGGCTGGCGCAGGCGCATGCGGGCGAGCTGTTCGCCACGGCCGGCGTGCATCCGCATCACGCCACCGAGTACACCGACGAGTGCGACGCCGAGATGCGCGCACTGCACGCGTACCCCGAGGTCGTGGCCGTGGGCGAATGCGGGCTGGACTACTTCCGCGACTTCTCGCCGCGCCCGGCGCAGCGCAAGGCGTTCGAGCGCCAGTTGCAGATTGCGGTGGACACCGAAAAACCGCTGTTCCTGCATCAGCGCGACGCGCACGACGATTTCGTGGCGATGATGAGGAACTTCGACGGCAAGCTGGGTCCGGCCGTCGTGCACTGCTTCACCGGCACCAGGAAGGAACTGTTCGACTGCCTGGACCAGGACTGGCATATCGGCATCACCGGCTGGCTGTGCGACGAACGCCGCGGCCTGCACCTGCGCGAACTGGTGAAGAACATCCCGGCGAACCGGCTGATGATCGAGACCGACGCGCCCTACCTGCTGCCGCGCACGGTGAAGCCGCAGCCTTCGCACCGGCGCAACGAGCCGATGTACCTCGCCCACATCGTCGCCGAGCTGGCACGCGATCGCGGCGAGGACATCGAGGTCACCGCCGCCGCCACGACGGCGACGGCACGCGCGTTCTTCCGGTTGCCGACGCCGGGCTGATGCCGACGGTCAGCGCTTCCTGACCAGCTCCACGCGACGGTTCTTCGCGCGACCTGCCTCGGTGCCGTTGTCGGCGACCGGCTTGTCCTGGCCGAAACCGGCGGCGGCGAGCCGCTTGGCGTCGATGCCCTGCCCGGTCAGCGCGGCGACCACCGAGGTGGCCCGCGCGGTCGACAGCGTGCGGTTGCGTTCGGCGGTACCCGTGTTGTCGGTGTGGCCTTCGACCGACAGCGACAGCGCCGGATCCTGCGTCAGCAGCGCCAGCACCTGGTCGAGCTGCGGCTTCGAATCCGGCAGGAGGTCGGCCTTGTCGGTAGCGAAGTTGACCTGGATGGCGACGCGGCCGCTGGCGTCGAGCTGCTGCTTCAGCACGTCGGCGGGCAGCAGTGCGGCGGTCTGCACCAAGCCCTTGCGTTCGACGACCACCCAGCCCGCGCTCAGGTATTCCAGCCGCGCATGCACCCAGACCTGGCGTCCGTCCGCCAGGTCGACGCGATAGACCAGCGAGTCGTAGCCATCCCAGCCGAAGCCGGTGCCATTGCTGTACGGACTCTTCTGTTCGAAGGTAATGCGCTCGGCGGCGTCCTTCGGAATGCGGCCATCGAACAGCTTCGTCCCGCCGGCTTCGGCCATCATCGCTTCGAGGTTGCGGCGCACCTCGTACATCGAGTGCTGGCCTTCCTTCGCCTTCACCGAGGCCGTGTAGGTCCTGCCTTCGACGTTCTCGAACGCGGCACCGGTCCAGAAGGGATAGGCGTCGAAGTCGCGCTGCGTGGGGCGGTTGCCGTCCTCGTAGTCGGCCGGCAGCGACAGATACGGGAACGTATCCTGCCAGTGGGCCGTCGCAACGAACGGGCGTTCCTCGACGACCACCAGCCCGGCCGAATGCGAGTCGGACGACAGCTGCACCCAGAGGGTACGGTCCGCCTGGCGTATCACGTGCACGGTGGTCGGCGTGTCCTCCGCCATGTTCACGCCTTCGATGAAGCCTCCGCCGATCTCGTCTTCCAGCTGCGAGCCGTAGTAGAAATCACGCTTCAGCGGTCCCTCGAACACCTGTTTCGCACCCGCCTGCTCCAGCACGGCCAGCAGGTTGCGCTTCAGTTCCAGCGCCGAGTATTCCTTGTCCCGCGCCTGATCGCGGTCGATGCCGATGCGGGTGCTCCAGCTGCGGCCTTCGACCCAGTGCAGACCTTCGCCCAGACGAAACGGAAAGCGGGCGAACGACCGCTTCGCCGCGCGGTTGACCGGCCCGTACCCCGCCGGCATCGAGAAGAACGGCAGGTCGCTGCCCAGTGCCTGCGCGCTGACCGGCACGCTGGCGGGATCGAAGGGAACGATCGCGATCGGCCGGCCTTCCTTGTCCAGCAACTGGTCGCCCGCCGCACGGTCGCCACGCGGGGTTGCTTCGGGCGCCGATGGCGTGGGCGTTTCCGCCGTTGGCGTGGCATCCGCCGCCGCCGGGGCGTCCGTGTCCTTGCTACCGCATGCCGACAGCACCAGCGCCGTGGCGCAGGCCGTGGCCAACATCATGCTCCGCATTCGTCCTCGCTCCTGAGTGTGGGGAGCCGCGAGCGTACCCGATGGAGGTTCAGCGCTCGTGGACGCGCGTCACGGCGGAGATCAGCCGGTGCGTTGCGCGTCGTAGGCCTGCAGGTGCACCCACGCGGCATGCAGGCGGGGAACCGCGATACCGTGCACCATGGCGCGATGGACCATGTCGCCGACGATATGCGCGGCTTCGACGCGCTGGCCGGCTTCCAGATCGCGCAGCATCGACGCCTTCATCGGCGAACCCGCCGCAACGAGGATCTCCCGCGCGTTCGCTTGCGCGGCGGCAGGCACCGACTGGCCGGATGCCGCGGCGACCGCCAGGCATTCGTCATGCAGAGCGGCCATGAACTCCGCACCGCCCTCGCCCGCCACGATGGTGCCGATCGGCGCACGCATCGCGCACGTCCCGGCCGCCAGTGCGGTGAGGAAGCTGTACTTGACCCACTGAGCCTGCGCGATGTCCGGTGTGTACAGATGGTCGATGCCGGCCTGCGTGCAGGCGGCAGCCAATGCCTGCAGGCGTGTATCCGGCGACTGGCCGGCGCGTTCACCGAACGTCATCGAGGCCGGCTTGCCGAGGTGCAGGATCTCGCCATCGGCGGCCAGCGTGGCGCTGATGAAGCACAGGCCGCCCAGGATTCTTTCGAAACCGAAGCGCGCATCCAGCGCGTCGTACTGGCGCAGGCCGTTGAGCAGCGGCAACACGGCGGCACCCGCAGCGACCGCCGGTGCGATGGCGTCCATCGCGCTGTCCAGGTCGTAGGCCTTGCAGCTCAACAGCACCAGGTCGAACGGGGCGGCGTTGCCGAGTTCGTCTGCGGTAGTGACGTGCACCCGAACATCGGCATCGCCCAGCGGGCTGCGGATACGCAGGCCGCGTTCGCGCAGGCGCGCCGCACGCACTGGACGCACCAGGAAGCTGGCGTCGATGCCGGCCTGCGCGAGGCGACCGCCGAAGTAGCCGCCGGTGCCACCGGCACCGAGCACGAGCAGCCGCATCAGCTGCGCAGCCCCACGCCCTTCTTCAGCAGCCACAGTCCCAGCGCGGCCAGCCCGAACACGAACGCGAGCATCAGCGCATAGGCGACCCACAGCGGCACGTCGCTGGTGCCGAGCAGGCCGTAGCGGAAGGCGTTGACCATGTAGAAGATCGGGTTGGCGTGGGTCAGCGCCTCGGCCCACGGCGGCAGCAGCTTGACCGAGTAGAACACGCCGCCGAGGTAGGTCAGCGGGGTCAGGATGAAGGTCGGCACGATGGCGATGTCGTCGAACTTCTTCGCGTACGCCGCATTGACGAAGCCGGCCAGCGAGAAGATCGTCGCGCCCAGCAGCACCGTGGTGATGGTCACCAGCGGATGCGGGATGCGCACCTTGGTGAAGAACATCGCGATGACCAGCACGATCGCGCCGACCATCAGGCCGCGCAGCACAGCGCCGGCTACGTAACCCAGAAGGATCACCCAGTTCGGCATCGGGCTGACCAGCAGTTCCTCGACGTGGCGACCGAACTTGGCGCCGAAGAAGCTGGAACTGATGTTGCCGTAGCTGTTCTGGATGATGCTC
The DNA here is from genome assembly GCF_036845285.1 of Pseudoxanthomonas sp. Classification (GTDB taxonomy): domain Bacteria; phylum Pseudomonadota; class Gammaproteobacteria; order Xanthomonadales; family Xanthomonadaceae; genus Pseudoxanthomonas_A. The sequence goes on along the minus strand of NZ_DAIUEE010000010.1, from coordinate 6,430 downwards.
ATCATCACCAGGCCCGGCACGATGAACTCCATGTAGGTGTAGCCGCCCATGTCGCCGATGCGGCTGCCGATCAGGCCGCCGAAGATCAGGAAGTACAGCGTCATGGTGATGGCCGGCGGCACCAGGGTCTGGCCCCAGATGCGAAGGATGCGGTTCACTTCGCGACGGACGATCGTACCCAGTGCGACCAGGTTCTTGCGGAACGGCGTGTCGGCGGCGGCCTGCTGCATCTCGGTGGCGCTCATGCGGCCTGCTCCCGCTTGGCGGCGGCTTCGTCGCCGGTCAGGCGCACGAACAGCTCTTCCAGCCGGTTGCTCTTGGTGCGCATGGAGCGCACGCAGATGCCCGCATCGCCCAGTGCGGTGAAGACACGGTTGAGGTCCATCGCGCGCGGCATGTCCAGGTCCAGTGTGTGGCTGTCGGTGGCGGACAGCGTGGTGCCTTCGATCACCGGCAGCTGCGCCGGCAGGTCGCCGTCGATGTCGAACAGGAAACCCTCGACATCGAGCTTGGCCAATAGCGCGCGCATCGGGCCCTGCTCGACGATGACGCCACGGTCGATGATGGCGAGATTGCGGCAGAGGCTCTCAGCCTCTTCCAGGTAGTGCGTGGTCAGGATGATGGTGGTGCCGGCTTCGTTGATGTCCTTCAGGGTCTTCCACATGCCGCGGCGGATCTCGATGTCCACGCCGGCCGTGGGTTCGTCCAGGATCAGCAGCTTCGGCCGGGTCATCATGGCGCGGGCGATCATCAGCCGGCGCTTCATGCCGCCGGACAGCGTACGGCTCATGACGTGGGCCTTCTCCCACAACTGCGCGCGCTTGAGTTCCTCTTCTGCGCGCACCAGCGCTTGGGCGCGCGGGATGCCGTAGAAACCCGCGTAGTTCACGCAGATGTCGAGCGGCTTCTCGAACATGTTGAAGTTGATTTCCTGCGGCACCAGGCCCAGCAGGCGCATCGCCCCGTCGCGGTCGCGGTCGATGTCCACACCGAACACGCCGACCTGCCCGCTGCTCTTGTTGACCAGCGAACTGACGATGCCGATGAGGGTGGACTTGCCCGCGCCATTGGGGCCGAGCAGGGCGAAGAAATCGCCGGGTTCGACCTGCAGCGACACGCCCTTGAGGGCCTGCACGCCGGTGTCGTAGACCTTGCGCAGGTCGGTGATGGCCAGCGCGGGAGTGGCGGCGGAAGCCGCGGAAGGAGACGCCATGGGAGCCTTGCGATGCGCGCGGGGGCGCGGTGGGAGGGCGAGCGCTTATTATAGGCGCCTCGCCGGGGCCGCCCCGGGCCACAGAGTGTTCCAGCCGCTTTGGCCATCGCTCCCTTTCCCCTGAAGCTCGTCGGACGCCGCATGCTGGCGCCCAGCGTGGGCCACTACAGCTTCGTGCGCGACGACGGCCAGCCGCTGGATTTCATCCCCGGTCAGTTCATCCAGGTGCATTTCAGCTACGCGGACGGCACGGCGACCAAGCGCAGCTATTCGCTGGCGACGATCCACGACCACGCGATGGGTCCGGGCGAGGCGGTGGAGATCGCGGTCAGCTACGTGCCCGGCGGTGCGGCGACCGCCCTGTTCGAAGGCCTGCCGGAAGGCGGCCACGTGGAGGCCAGCGGACCGTTCGGCCGCTTCTGCCTGATGCCGGGCGACCGCAACGCGCGCTACCTGCTGATCGCCACCGGCACCGGCGTCACCCCCTACCGCTCGATGCTGCCGCAACTGGAGGCGCTGATGGCCGGGCGCGGTATCGACGTCGTGCTGCTGCAGGGCGCACGCACGCCCACCGAGCTGCTGTATGGCGACGAGTTCCGCGCCTTCGCCGACATGCATCCGGCCTTCCGTTACGTACCCTGCCTGTCGCGCGAACTGCCGGCCGATCCGCATCCCGATGTGCGACAGGGTTACGTGCAGCAACACCTTGCCGAGTTCGCGCCCGATGCGGCGCGCGACATCGCCTACCTGTGCGGCAACCCCGACATGGTCGATGCCTGTTTCGAGACACTGAAGGAACACGGCCTGCCCGTCCCGCAGATCCGCCGGGAAAAATACGTGTCGAGCAAGTAGCGCCGGCGGGGCCGTCAGGACGATGGAACGTCCAGGTAAGCGCCGTTGGTCACATCCGTCCCGCCGCACCGTCATGGCATGCTGGGACCCGCCTCCAACGGAACTGATACATGGCTCTTCTTCATCGATCACTCGCGCTCGCGCTGGGCGGCTTGCTGCTGGCAGGCTGCAACGGCACCGCCACCGGCCCCGACCAGCAGGCCGTGCGCCACTACGGCGACATCGCCTTCAAGCCCTGCACGCTGACCGCGCCCTACCTGACCACCACGGTGGAAGCGCAATGCGCGACGTACGACGTGGCCGAGGACCCGGCGAAGCCCGAGGGCCGCAAGGTGGCGCTGAACATCGCGTGGCTGCCCGCCACCAACGAGGGCGCGGCGACCGAGGACCCGGTGTTCTTCCTCGCCGGTGGTCCGGGACAGGCGGCGGTGCAGGTCTGGCCCGCCATCGACGCCGCATTCCGCGAGGTGCGCAAGTCGCGGCATATCGTGCTGGTCGACCAGCGTGGCACCGGCAAATCGAATCCGCTGTCCTGCAAGGACGACGAAGGGCGCAATGCCTACAGCGACGCGGAAGACCTGAGCGAGGCCGCGGCGGTGGCGTTCGCCCGCGAATGCGCCGCCTCGCTGCAGGCCGATCCGCGCTTCTACACCACCACCGATGCCGTGCGCGATCTGGACAGCGTGCGCAAGGCACTGGGCGTGGCGAAGATCAACCTCGTCGGCGGCTCCTACGGCACGCGCGTGGCGCAGCAGTACGCCATGCGTCATCCCGACAGCACGCGCAGCGTGGTGATCGACGGCGTGGTGCCGAACGAGCTGGTGCTGGGCAGCGAGCACGCGCGCAACCTGGATGCGGCGCTGGCGCTGCAGTTCCAGCGTTGCCAGGCGACGCCGACGTGCAAGCAGCGCTTCGGCGACGACCTGCGCGGGCAGCTGCGTACGCTGATGACGCGATTGGCCGCGACGCCGGTGGACACCGACTATCGCGATCCTTCGACCGGCGAACTCGTCAGCGGCCAGGTCTCCGCGGGCACCGTTGCCGGCATCACCCGCATGTACTCGTACTACCCGCAGGGCGCGGCGCTGCTGCCGCTGGTCCTCAATGAGGCGCAGCAGGGCCGTTACGGGTCGCTGATGTCGCTGTCGAAAATGCTGGAGACGCAGGTCGGCGACCAGTTCATGCATGGCATGCAGCTGTCGGTGATCTGCGCCGAGGATGCCGACCTGCTGAAGGCCGATCCCGCCGACACCGATACGGTACTGGGCAGCGTGCTGGGCGACACCCTCAAGGCGCAGTGTGGCGCGTGGCCCACGGGCCAGCGGCCGGCGGATTTCCACACGGCGTGGACGTCGGACGTTCCCACCCTGATCACCTCCGGTGAACTGGATCCGGTCACCCCGCCGCGCTACGGCGAGCAGGTGCTGCGCACGTTGTCGAACGGCCGCCACCTGACGCTGAAGGGCCAGGGCCACGGCACGTTCGCCGTCGGCTGCATGCCGAAGCTGCTCGGCCGCTTCCTGGAAACGGCCAACGCGAAGGACCTCGACGCGACCTGCCTCGACAGCCTCGACTACGTGCCGCCCTTCACCAGCTTCAACGGCTGGGAGCCGTGAGCCGCGCTTCGCGCGCCCGCCCTTCTCAATGGACATGACCGAATGATCATCGCCAACGACCTGCACAAGTCCTTCAAGACCAAGACCGGAACGGTCACCGCCGTGGACGGCGTCAGCTTCACCGCCCACGACGGCCAGATCACCGGCCTGCTCGGCCCCAACGGCGCCGGCAAGACCACCACCATGCGCATGCTGTACACGCTGATGACACCCGACCGCGGCGAAGTCCGCGTGGACGGCATCGACACCGCGCGCGACCCGGTCGCCGTGCGTCGCGCGCTGGGTGTGCTGCCCGATGCCCGCGGCGTGTACAAGCGCCTGACCGCACGCGAGAACATCGCCTACTTCGGCGAGCTGCACGGGCTGTCGTCGAAGCAGATCGCCGAGCGCACGCAGGCGCTGTCCGATGCGCTGGACATGGGCGACATCCTCGATCGCCAGACCGAAGGCTTCAGCCAGGGCCAGCGCACCAAGACCGCGATCGCCCGCGCGCTGGTGCACGACCCGCGCAACGTCATCCTCGACGAACCCACCAACGGCCTGGACGTGATGACGACCCGCGCGATGCGCGGCTTCCTGCACCAGCTGCGCGACGAAGGCCGCTGCGTGATCTTCTCCAGCCACATCATGCAGGAGGTCGCTGCGCTCTGCGACCGCATCGTCATCATCGCCAAGGGTACGGTAGTCGCCGCCGGCACCGCCGACGAACTGCGCGCGCAGGCGGGCGAGGACAACCTGGAGGACGCCTTCGTCAAGGTGATCGGGTCGGAGGAGGGCCTGCTGGCATGAACATGTTCCGTACTGTCTTCACCGTGATGCGCAAGGAACTGCGCGACCTGTCGCGTGACCGCCGCACGCTGGCGCTGGCCCTGTTCCTCGGCCCGCTGCTGTATCCCGCGCTGATGCTGGGCATGGGCTACCTGACCGAGAACCGCATCCGCACCCAGGTCGACAAGACGCTGGAGATCCCGATGGTCGGCGCCGAACACGCGCCGAACCTGGTGAAGTTCCTCGCCACCAACGGCATCACGTCCGCGAAGGCGCCCGACAACCTGGATGCGGCGATACGCACGCAGGAGATCGACGTCGCCCTGCGCATCAGCCCAGACTATGCGGACGACTGGCGCAACGGCCGCCCCGCGCTGGTGGAGATCATCCGCGACAGCACGCGTCGCGATGCCGACATTCCCACGCAACGCGTCAATGCCGCGCTCTCCGCATACAGCCAGCAGGTCGGCGCGCTGCGCCTGCTCGCGCGTGGCGTGGATGCGTCGGTCGCGCGGCCGGTGAACGTCGGCATGCAGGACCTGGCCACGCCCGAAGCCAAGCAGGGCATGCTGCTGTCGGTGCTGCTGCCGTACCTGCTGATCCTCACGTCCTTCATCGGCGGCGCCTACCTGATCCTCGATGCGACCGCGGGCGAACGCGAGCGGCAATCGCTGGAGCCGTTGCTGGCCACGCCGGCACCGCGCAGCGCGGTGGTCAGCGGCAAGATCGCGGCGGCGTGCGCGATCGGCCTGACGACCCTGCTGCTGACGCTGCTCGCCTTCAAGTTCAGCGCGCAGTTCGCGGGCACGCTGGGCCGGCAGTTGAACGTGTCGTTCCTGTCGATGGGCAAGATGCTGCTGATCCTGCTGCCGATGCTGTTCATCGGCACCTCGCTGCTGACCTATCTCGCCGCGTCGGCGAAGAGCATGAAGGAAGCGCAGAGCCACATGACCTGGCTGATGCTGCTGCCGATGATCCCGACGTTCGCGCTGATGGCCAATCCGCTGAAGAGCCAGCTCTGGCAGTTCGCCGTGCCGTTCCTGGCGCAGAACCAGCTGTTGCTGAAGGTCATCCGCAACGAGTACATCAGCCCGCAGACATGGGGCATCTACGTCGCGGCCGCATTCGGTGTGGCGGCGCTGCTGTGGTTCGCCGCCGTACGGCGTTACCACCAGGAGAAGCTGGCCGTCGCCGGTTGACGACGTACGTCGCCGCAACGGAAACGGCCACCTTGCGGTGGCCGTTTTTTTGGCTCAGAAGCGGTATTCGTATCCCAGCGTCAGCGTCTGTGCGGTGACGTCGGCGTTGAACAGGTCGCCCTTGTTGTAGTCGTAGTTCAGGCTGAGGCCGTTGGTGTGGTCGAAGTCGTAGCCCACGCCCACGCCCACGTACGGCTTGGTGGAGCGGTCGCGCAGCGACACGCCGTCGGCGCTCAGCTTGGTGTTGACGCTCTGCGCACCCGCGCGGCCGGCGATGAAGAAGCCGGTGTTGTCGGCGCCGAACGCCTTCTTGCCCACCACGCCCAGGCCCACCGCGTCCATGTCGTAGGAAACGCCCTGGATGGAACGGTCGCCGAGGATCGAATAGAAGCCCTCGACGGCAACGTTCGGAGTGAAGTAATGGCCGATGCGCAGACCGTAGGCGGTGTCGGTGTCGTCGGCACTCAGGCCGTCGACCTCGATCTTCAGGTCGCTGTGGCCGATTTCGAAGCGTCCGTACCACTGGCCGGCCTGGATGGCGGCAGCGGTGGACGAGAGGGTGAGGCACGCCAGCGCAACCGCGCCGGCAACAGTGAATCGCTTCATGGAATCCTTCCGTGTTGTTGTGATGTTCGCCCGTCATGCGGGCGGCGGCACAGTAATCGTCGTGCCTGGTGCCGTCCAGTGCTGGTCGTCTTTTGTTAGCCGACATCTTCCACGCGAAAAAGAAAGGTAATTCCTAGCCTTTCCGGACCAGAGTGGGCCGTAGTTGCTGGATCGAA